>NZ_BIMB01000021.1 GCF_004000865.1 Paenibacillus elgii NBRC 100335
CCGCGGCCGCCTGCCGCTGTACCTCGCCGCGCTCGGTCTGGCGGCTGCCGCCTTCGCGCTGCTGGCGCTGCCGCTGCCCTTCGGCCTCTGGCTTGCGGTCCTGCTCGCGGTGATGCTGGCGAATACCGCCATCACCACGCTCTCGGACACGCTCGCCGCCGACGCCGCCGCGGGCAGCCGCGCCGTCGCGTACATGACGACGTATACGATCGTCGTCGATATCGGGGCCGCGCTCGGCCCGCTGGCCTCCTTCGTCCTGCTGGGCGCGTTCGGCCCCGGCGGCGTCGGCTTCGCCTGCGCCGCGCTGATGGCCCTCACCGCCGCAGCCTGGCTCATTTTTCACCGCAAACGGCGTATGCTATAAGGTGCGGCAAAAGAACGTACGAAGGAGCAAATCGAGATGCAGCAGTTCGAAGCAGTGCTGCACCGGCCCGAAGGGACAGGGACGTGGACGTACTTCACACTGCCCTTCTCTGTGGAGGCCGTTTTCGGCAGCAAAGGACAAGTCAAGGTAAAAGGAACGGTCAACGGCGTACCGTACCGCAGCTCGGCGATGCCGCACGGCAACGGCACCCACTACATGGTCGTCGGCAAAGCGATTCGCGATCAGGCCGGGGTCGCGCCGGGTGATCCGGTGCAGGTGACGATGGAGCTTGATACGGAAGAACGGACCGTCGAGGTGCCCGGCGACCTGGCCGACGCTCTGCGCCGGACGGAAGAAGCCGCAGCCCGATTCGACAAGCTGGCGTATTCGCACCGGAAAGAGTTCGTGGACTGGATCGAATCGGCCAAGCGGCCGGAAACGCGGGCGAGCCGGATCGCGAAAGCCGTAGTGATGGTGCTGGAAGGAAAAAGACCGAAGGGGTAGCAAAAAGCATTGGAAGCCGCCCCTGTCGCCACTCGCCTAAAAAAGCAGGCCATCTCGCGGAAGATGCCCTGCTTTCCCTTTATTCGCTACTTTCCAAATACGCTTTCAGCCGCTCCTTCTGATGAAGATGATGGCGGTAATGCATCTCCACAAGCTCGAACCATTCTTTCGCGTTAAGCCCGCCGAGTCTGGGATGCTGAACGGTATGCTGCGGGGAGATTTCCTCAAGCAGGGGCTCCACCTCTTTCATTCGGCGCACTACCGTATTCAACCCTTCGACGATCTGCTGTTTCGTTAGCGGCTGGTCCGGGATAGCCGTCTGAACTTGAATTCGGACAGGCGGAAATGAGCCATTCCTAAAAATCGCTTCCCCCGCTTCCGTCTTCCCTTCTACTTCGGCGGCCTCATGGGCGCTCTGATGCCTGCAAAGCTCGATATTCCGAAGCTGCATGTTAAGCGCGGTGTTGATCAGATGGACATACATTTGTCCCAGCGACCATTCGTTCTCGCTTGGCTTACGAATCAACTGTTCCATGCTGAAATCATCTAGCTCCTGAATATAACGGTTCGTGATTTCTTCCATACGTTGTACGGTTTCCGCTGTGATCATCGTTTTAATGACCCCTTTCGCATCAGGTATCAGGCTGCCGCCTGCAGCACCAGAACAAACGGCGGCAGGAATAGCCATTCGTTTATGCTATACATGCCGCCGTGCGCCTGTTCTGGATATATATTCTATTTTATCATTTTTATTCAATTTAATCGATAGAATGCTAAGATGTGATCGCGACCGGACACAGAGGCTTCCAAACATTTAGATCTACTACAGCCGGAATCTTTTCAACTCGTGCTGCATTTCCTCGGCGATGAGCCGCAGCGTCTTCACCTTCTCTCCCGCCACGTCAAACGCACGCTTCTGTTCAACCGTCGATGCCATGATCTCTTCGCTGCCAGCCGCCGATTGCTCCGTAATCGCGCTGATGCTCTCAATGGCCTGCTGAACCTGGGTACACATCTCCTGCGAAAGGTTCATGTCGTCCGATAGCGCGGCCAGATGACTCGCGACCTTCTGCACCTTCTCGGAAATTTCGGCAAAAGATTGTCCTGTCGAAGAGGCGGCTTCCTCCTGTACGCGGAATAACTCCATGCTCTCGGACACGGAATCCTTCACCTTATTCATCGCCGAGCCGATGCCTTCGACCGCCTGAAAAATTTGCTTCGCGGCCCTCACCGACTGGTCTGCCAGCTTCTTCACCTCTCCGGCGACGACCGCAAAGCCTTTGCCCGCTTCGCCGGCCCGGGCCGCTTCGATCGAAGCGTTCAAGGAAAGCATTGTCGTCTGTCGGGCAAGGTCGGAGACGTAAACGGTCATTTTGGCAATCTCCGCCGCGTTGCCCTCCAGCTCCTGCACGGTCCGGTCCACAACAAACATGGCGCTCCGATTGTCGGCCACGACCTGCAATTGTTCCTGCATGGCACGGCTGCCCAGCTCGATCGCGCGGACCGCTTCTTCGCCATACTCCGCCGACCGCGCGGTTTCCGCGAGATTCGCCTCAAACTTCCGCTGCATCTCGTCTACGAGAGATACCGTCATCGTCAAATCTTCCGCGATTTTTTGACTGCCGATGGCCAATTCCTCCGTGGCCGTCGCCACCTGGGCGACGATCCCCTGCATCGTATCGTTGTTCCGGTCAATGTCTCTTGCCATGTCGTCCACGCGAGTGCCAGCTTGATCTACCGAACGGACAATGCCGCGCAGGTTGTCGATCATTACCCGGAACGATCCGTTCAGTTCGTCCAGCTCGTCCCGTCCCTTCGTTTCGGCCAGTTCGATCGTCAGGTTGCCCTGCGAGAGATGCTTCGCAGCGTCGTTCAACCGGCGAATTCGCCGGACGAGCTGCCGGGCCGTAAACGTATTGTACGCACCGACCGCTACGAGCAGCAGCACGCCTCCCGCCAGAGCCAGCTGCCACGTGAACCGGATGCTTCGCGTCAAGTGATCGGTATATTCGTCGTACCGCGCCTGCATCCGGAGGTCGAGCATATGAATATCGTTCTGTATGCCCAGCGTGCGAATCGATTGCCGTTTCGCCTCTGGGCTATTCTTTTCGTTTAACGCCTGATCGGCGGCCGCCGTCAGCTCTTTAAACTTCGTATCGATGCTCGCAAGCAGCTTTTGCTGCTCCTCCGACAACGCATTCCCGCCGGACAAAGCCGTGATCGTTTTTGCCGCTTGGCCGAGTTGACTTTTCACTCCCACCTTGTTGCTCTCGGTCATGGAGGACGAGTAATTGTTCAACCCCTGACCGATCTGGATCATGCTGCTCTTCAGCTCCCGGATGTTCATCATCGCAGGAACCAGCTCATTGTTTTGTGAGTTAATGCTTACCAGTTGAAAAATAATATAGGCCACCAAAGCCAAGGACGCGAGCAGCGAGATCATCGCGCTGCGTACCAGTTTTCCCTGCAGTTTCATCGTTTCTTCCTCCGTTGCCGAATCATGGGGTTGGGATCGTGATGCTTCCGGACACAAGCTTCTGGATCAGGTCGTCCACCTTCTGCTGCTGCTCCGGCTGCAAGGAAATGACGCGGATCGGCGCAAGGCCGACGCCATTCTCCTTCAGACCGAATACCATATGCTTCTGTGGAAAATGGCCCGAATTTTGCACAAAAGATTTCACTGCCAGATCGATGGCAACGTCAATATTTTTCAGCATCGAAGTCACAACGGCTTTTTCCGCAACGAAAAATTGATCCGTATCGACGCCAATCCCATATTTTCCGCGCTTCGCCGCTTCCTGCAGCGCTCCGACGCCCGTAAACCCCGCTGCCGAATATAGGACATCGACCTTTTGTTTATCGATCATCCCGCCGGCAATTTGCACGCCAAGCGCGGCATTGCCAAAATCTCCGGCATAGGCTGCAGTGACCTCAGCTTTCGGATTGACCGCTTTGACCCCCTGCTCGAAGCCGTTCTGAAATTTGTGAATGAGCGGCACGTCCGCCCCGCCTACAAAACCGACCGCGTTCGAACGGGTAGTCAACCCGGCAATCGCTCCTGCGAGGAAGCTTCCTTCCTCCTCTTTAAACGTAATCGAAGCCACGTTCGGCAGATCCGACGTCTCGTCGACAATGATAAACTGCCGGTCCGGATGCTGCTTCGCGGCTTTCTCCAAGCTCTCCTTGATCATAAAGCCCAAGCCGATCACAAGATCGCAGCCATCCTGCGCCAGCTGCTCGAACCCTGCATCGTACGTTTTCGTCTTGGCGATCTCCCGATAATCAAAAACGATGCCTTGCTCGTCACGGGCCTTGATTAGCCCCTGAAACGCGGCATCGCTAAAAGATTGATCTCCTAACCCGACTTCCGACAGCATAATCCCGATCTTCATGGGTCGCTGCGCCGTCTTTTCCGCCTGTTGCGCGCAACCGGCAAGCAACCACAGGCTTACTAGAAGTGAAATCCAACGCATCATCGCTTGTCTGCCCTTCCTCTTCATTGTCCGTCACCTCTTATAGATGTAAAAAAATTTAGTACCTTTACTATATCGTGCAGAGACTGCCGTAAATAAAGAGCTTTATTTAAAAAGAGGCATAGCCGCAAAAAAGCTTAATCAAGCGATGCCGCGGCATGCCGATTAAGCTTTTTGGTTGCTGGGCGTTCAGGGCCGCTTGCTCCCCTGCCCCTTTACTGCGCCGCAGCCGGGATCGGCCGCCGCATCAGCTCCAGCCGCTCGAAGCCGTACTGCTCGTACAGCCCGTGCGCGTCCTTGGTGCCAAGCACCATCCGGGTACCTTGCACCGCCGGATGCTCCACCAGAAACTGCATCAGCGACTTGCCGAGCCCCTGCCCCCGGTGATCGGGGTGCACGATAACGTCGCAGACCCAAGCGAACGTGGTGTAATCCGTCACCACCCGCATGAAGCCCACCTGCGCCTCCCCGTGGTAAAGACCGAAGCAGAGCGAGTTTTCAAAACTCCGTAGCACCGTCTCCTTGCTTCGGTGCGCAGCCCAGTAGCTTGTCTGCAAAAGCGCATAAATCACATCCGGCTGCAGCTCTTCCCGGCAATCGTTAATGCGGTACGGCAGTGTCTCATGCTTCCATTCCATCTGTACCCCTCCTGTAGATGTTGGTTTCGTTCATGTCGTTCAGTATAATAGATACAGATGATACCGACTTATTTATTTCTCCCATCTGTACCCGTACAAAATTGAGGAGGACTTTACGTATGAGCATAAGCATAAGTACGAGCACGGGCTGCAAGTTCGAAGCCATCAAAGCGGACATCCAGCGCAAGCTCGCATCCGGCGCCATCCGGCCGGGTGCCAAGCTGCCTTCGATCCGCGACGTATCCGTACAATACGGATGCAGCAAAAATACGGCCATACGCGCGTACGACGAGCTGGAACGGGAACACTTGATTTATTCGGTGCCCAAAAGCGGCTATTACGCCGTCGTCCGCTCCGAGCAGCCCTCCTCCGCCGAACCGTTGGAGCGAATCGACCTCGCCACCGCAACCCCGGACCCGGCGGTTATGCCGTATGCGGACTTCCAGCACTGCTTGAATCAAGCGATCGAGCGGTACCAGGACCGGCTGTTTTCGTATTCGGACCCGCTCGGCTTTATGTCGCTCCGGCAGGCGCTGCAAAAGCATCTGACCACGGCGCAGGTATTCGCCGAGCCGGAGCGGATTGCCGTCGTATCCGGCTCCCAGCAGGCGATTCATATGCTGGCCGGCATGCCTTTTCCGAACGGCAAGACGGCCATTCTCGTCGAGCAGCCCACCTACTTCGGCATGCTCCGCACGCTGGAGCTGCTGGGCATCACGGCCATCGGCATCACCCGCACCGACGAAGGAATCGATCTGGACGAGTTGGAGCGGCATTTTCGGACGAACACGATCAAATTTTTTTATACCGTGCCGCGGTATCACAACCCGATGGGAACAAGCCTGAGCCAGGAGCAAAAGCAGGCGATCGCCCGGCTGGCCGAACGCTATGACGTTTACATCGTGGAGGACGACTATTTGGCCGATCTGGAAACGAACCGCCGCGCGGACCCGATCTACAGCTTGAACCGCTCCGGCCACGTCATTTATGTCAAAAGCTTCTCCAAAGTGACGCTGCCGGGCCTGCGGCTCGGCACGGCCGTCCTGCCGCAGCCGCTGCTGGAGACGTTCCGCCAGTTCAAATCCTCCGCCGATTCGAGTACGTCCGCCTTGTCCCAAGCGGCGCTCGAGCTATACTTGACGTGCGGCATGTTCGACCGCCACGCCGCGCGGATGCGCGAGCATTACCGCATCCGGATGGAGGCGCTTCGCACGGCGGCTGCCCGCTACCTGCCGCAGGAGGTCCGCCTGCATGTACCAGACGTCGGCGTCTTCGCACGGCTGCTCGTGCCGCCGCCGCTGGAGGCCGACGATCTGCTGGCGGCGCTGAAGCAGCAGAACGTCGCAGCCGTGCCGACCGCGCGAAGCTATCTGCGCACGTTCGCGAAGGACAACGGCCTGCGCCTGAGCGTCATGCGCGCGAACGAAGCGCAGATCGACGAAGCGATCCGCCGCATCGCCGACTGGATCGGGCAAGCGCGCCACCGCAAGCCGCCGCTGCAATGGGACCCGGTCGTCGACTGGATCTAGACGGGGGAGATGAGGTCGAAGCCGAACGTCAAATGATGCCGGGAGCGAGCTGGCTTGAGGTCGCGCCGAAGGGAGCGGAATCCGCGCTGGTGCTTTATCCGAAAAGCATGATGAAAAACTGGGCCGAGCTGAAGCCATCCATCGTATTCGTCTGCGACGATGTCGAGAAGACATACGAGACGATGAAAGCGAACGGCGTCACCTTCGAAGGCAATTCGTTTTTGATCAAAGGCTAGAAAAAAAGAGACCGCCCAAACGCCGAAACGTTTGAGCGGTTCTCGCATCTATGGCCGGTCCGGCGGCCGTACACGGACCGCCGCCGTTCTCATTTCCCCGTCGTATACTCGACTACGACCGGATCTGAATTCAGCCTCCCGCTCACCGCCTTGATCACGAACCGGTACGATGGGGACGAATCCTTTTTCGCTACGGTATAGCTGTAGGTGGTCGTTCCGTCGGCATGACGGACTTTGGCCGTCCAATTCGGGCCTACTGCATCGTTTTGCTCGTAAATGCGGTAGCTCTCCACAGCCGGACCCGCGCTGGGAGCGGTCCACGTCAGCTTCATTTGCCCGTCTGCCGTCAGCGTCGCTTTGGCATTTTCCACCTTATTCGGCTTCACTGCCGTTTTCTTCATGCTGTATGCGTCGTACAGTTCCGTGCTTCCGCCCTTCGTGGTCGTATAAGCTTGGAAGGACAGCGTATCGTCCTTGACGGTGACCCCGGTGAACATTTGCTTTTTTGGCTGGCCGGATACGGCCGCGTACGGGAAATCCTCGTCTTTGGGCTTATAAAATTTCGGGCCTGCCGTATTGCCGACGAAATATACCGTCCCCTTCGGGTTCAGAACGTGGCCTTCGCCGTCCTTCGTCACCTCTTGAGGCTGACCGGCGTACATTTGGTAGCTTCGGGTGTACGTATGGTCGTGTCCCGACAGGACAGCGTCGATGCCCAGCTCATCGAACAGAGGCGCCAGATGCTCGCGGAAAAACTTGACGTCCGTGCTGCCGGAATGGCTGGCTACCGAATAAATCGACTTGTGGAACAAGACGATTTTCCATTTTTTGTCCGTTTTGGCGACTTCGTTTCGAAGCCACTCCACTTGCTTCTTGAAGACAGGGTCGGAGTCGCCCGAATACTGCGTGTTGAAGACCATGAAATGGGCCGGACCGTAGTCAAAAGCGTACACCGAGCCTTCCGGGGTCGCGTCCGTTTGCGACTTGTTGGGCAGATGGAAGTGGTAGGCGTAGTTGTTGTAATTTTGGGTTTCATGGTTACCCAGAATCGGCATCAGCGGAAGGCGCGTTAAAATATCCTTCGGCTCATTAAGCAGCCACATCCACTGCTCCTCCACATCGCCATTGTCCACCAGATCGCCCGTGTTGACGATAAATTTGGCATCCGGGAATTTTTGAATCCCTTGCTGAACCGTATTTTTCCAGATCGTGTAGTCGGCTTGCGTCTTGGCTTGGGAATCCGTCGTATACAAGAAAGTAAAGCCGTTGTCGCTTGCAGGCTCCGTCGTAAACGTGCCGATCTCGCTCCAGTTGCCCGGCGTCCCGTCGCCCAGACGGTAAGCATAGGCGGTGCCGGGCTTTAAGCCGTCGGCGATGACTTTATGGCTTGAAAGTTTCGTGTTTTTATGATTGGATTTATCCGCCAGCGTCAAATAAACGCTGATCGCTTGCGAAGTGCCTTGATACGTCTGGACTCCCGTAGACGGAAACGAATTTCCGTTGAGCTTCGAAGCTTCCACGACCTGCAGTTGGGTGCCGGTGATCTTGTCTGACGTGTACCAGGCGAACGCCATGCTGGTTTTCGGATCGTCGTAATACGTCAGCGCGATCGCCGTCGGCTTGCCGCTCGAAGGATTTCCGCCGCTGCCCGAATCGTCCGGATTCGCAACGAGCTTCATATCCCAATACAGATCGGAGCTGCTTGCGCTTCCCTGATGCACCTCGGCCGCGAGTACGTTCGCGCCGTCGCGGAGCTTGCTTTTCAAAATAGCAGTCAGATCGGCCGTGACGGTGCGGGGATCGCTTTTCGATTCGGAGGCCAGCGTAGCGTAGCGGATGTCCCCTTCCGGCATATTGAAGCGGTACGCCTCTTCGCCGTTGACATAGAGCACGACGCCGTCGTCCACCCCGAAGGTGCCTTGGATCTGCTGATAGTCGCTTGCTTTGGCCACGTGGACCGTTGTGCGGAAATACGTGGTCGGGTATTTCTTTTTGGCGTCCGGCCCATAGCTGACGGCGCTCTTTACGGCGCCGAACTCTGCAGTTGCGGTGTCCGCCGGATAGCCGAAAGGCGCTTGTCCGGAACTCCAGGCGGAGTCGTCGTAGGAAACGTTCTTCCAATCGCCGCCCAAATCTTTCCCTCGGTCAAAATAGCGCCATGTGGCGTTTCCGGCCAACAATGTGACGGGACCGGCGGAAAGCGCGGCGTGGCCTTCGGATTCGTCCGCAAGGGCCGCTCCCCCTGTAAGCAGCAGCTGGAACACCAGAAGCAGAGACAATACGATCGGCCATCGTTTTCGCTTCAACCCTCTGTTCATCAACTTCACTCCAATCTTCATAAATTTAAGTATTTAACCTTTGATCAAATCAATTCGTGCGTCCCCTCCTCGCCCATAAAATCCCACTATATGGAAAACAAAACCATTGTAGCTTTCATTGCAAGAAATTTCAACATGGAATAATCCCAGATGAAATTAATCCACCTGCCACTCCCAAAGAAAAAAGGGACATTTCCGTACGCCCCAAGTCGGGCGCGCGGAATGTCCCCATTCTGATCGTGCTATATGCAGTTGCGAAACGTTTCATCCGGCCAGCTAAAACGCCAGCCGTCCATCCCGGACGACGACCTTCCCGCCTTTGACGACCGTATCGACGTGGTTGATGCCGAAATGATACGGCACATACGCCAGATTGGCCGCATCGAAAATGACCAGATCGGCCTGCTTGCCCGGCACCAGGCTGCCGACCCGGTCGCCGCGCCCAATGGCGTGCGCCGCGTTGACGGTCACGGCCGTCAGCACTTCTTCTGGCGTCAGCCCGAGGTTCAGGCAACCGAGCGTCATCACGAGCTGGATCGACTCCGTCGGCGAGCTGCCGGGGTTGTAGTCGGTCGACAGCGCGACGGCGAGGCCGAGCTCGATCATGCGGCGCGCGCGGGCATGCTGCTTCAGCCGCAGGTTGAACGAGGTCGCCGGCAGGCAGACGGCGATCACGCCCGCATCGCGCATCGCCTCGAATCCGGCGTCGGTCGCGGCCAGCAGATGCTCGGCGGAGATGCAGCCGAGCTTGCCCGCAAGCTCCGCGCCGCCGAGCGGCTCGATCTCGTCGGCGTGGATTTTCACGCCGAAGCCGAGCGCCTTGGCCGCTGCGAGAATCTCCTCGGACTCTTCGGGCGAGAACACGCCGTGCTCGCAGAACACGTCGCAGAATTCGGCCAGTCCGAGGCGCTTCACCTCCGGCAGCATTTCGTGGATGACGAGCTTCACGTAATCGGCCGAGCGGCCCTTATATTCCTCGGGTACCATGTGCGCGCCCATGAACGTCGAGACAAGCTCGACCGGATGCGCTTCGTTCAGCCGCTTCGTCACCTGAAGCTGCTTCAGCTCGTCCTCCAGCGTGAGGCCGTAGCCGCTCTTGGCCTCGCAAGTCGTCACGCCCTGCAGCAGCAGCGTATCGAGGCTGCGCTTCGCCTTGGCGTACAGCTCGTCTTCCGTCGCCGACCGCGTGGCACGGACCGTGCTCAGAATGCCGCCACCCTGCGCCAAAATTTCCAAATACGTCGCGCCCTGCAGCTTCATCGCTAACTCGTGTTCGCGCGAGCCGCCGTGCACCAGATGCGTGTGTGGGTCGACCAGACCCGGCGTCACCAAGCGGCCACGGGCATCAAGCTCCTGCGCGACCGGCAGGCCCGCAATCTGCGCGCGCACGTCGGCTTCGAGGCCTGCAGCGACAATAACGCCGTCGTGTATGGCTACGGCGCCTCCTTTTACAACGGGCACGTCCGCCATCCGGCTGCCTGTGCGCGCCCCCGCTTCTCCCGCCATCGTAATCAGCTCGCCGATATGGTGCACGAGCAAATCGATCCGTTGTTGTTCCATCCTTCATCACCTCGACAAAGTCGTCCGACCGATATCGTTCGGGCCGGACGGAATATGGCAGCATGCGGTTCACACGGTCCGCCGGCTTCCCGGCGGATACGGTGACCGCAGCTTACTACGCTTTATTCAGCCGGTTGGCTCGTAGCGCCAGCCACGCCTGCTTAAATCCCCAGCATCGGCACGCGAACGCCGCGTTCTTTGGCCGTCTGTATCGCCAGATCGTAGCCTGCGTCCGCATGACGGATAACTCCCATGCCCGGGTCCGTGTTCAGCACGCGGGACAACCGCTCTTCCGCTTCCTGGGAGCCGTCCGCGACGACGACCATGCCGGCGTGGAGCGAGTAGCCCATGCCTACGCCGCCGCCGTGATGCACCGAGACCCAGCTTGCGCCGGACGCCGTATTCACGAGCGCGTTCAGGATCGCCCAGTCGCCAACCACGTCGCTGCCGTCCTTCATCGCTTCCGTCTCGCGGTTCGGCGAGGCGACGGAACCGCAGTCGAGGTGGTCGCGGCCGATGACGATCGGCGCGGACAGCTCGCCGCTGCGTACCATCTCGTTGATGGCGAGCCCCATCTTCACGCGCTCGCCGTAGCCAAGCCAGCAGATCCGTGACGGCAAACCTTGGAAGGCCACTTTCTCGCGCGCCATTCCGATCCAACGGCGCAGGTGCTCGTTTTCCGGGAACAGCTTGAGCACAAGCTCGTCGGTCTTGTAGATGTCCTCCGGATCGCCGGACAGCGCGGCCCAGCGGAACGGTCCTTTGCCTTCACAGAACAGCGGGCGGATGTACGCCGGCACGAAGCCCGGGAAGTTGAACGCGTCCTTCACGCCTTCGTCGAGAGCGACCTGACGGATGTTGTTGCCGTAGTCGAACACGACGGAGCCCAGCTTTTGCAGATCGAGCATCGCCTGTACATGGACCGCCATCGACTGCTTCGACAAGCGGACGTATTCCGCCGGATTGCCCGCGCGCAGCTCCGTCGCCGCTTCCAGCGAGTAGCCCGCAGGCACGTAGCCGTTCAGCGGATCGTGCGCCGACGTCTGGTCGGTGACGAAATCCGGCACGATGCCTCGGCGTACGAATTCCGGGAAAATTTCCGCCGCGTTGCCGACGAGACCGATCGCGAGCGGACGACCCTGCTCCTGCGCCTCGCGGGCCAGCTTGAGCGCTTCGTCCAGATCGTGCACCATCACGTCGCAATAACGTGTATCGATCCGGCGCTGAATGCGCGTCGCGTCGACGTCGACCCCGATGACGACGCCTTCGTTCATCGTGACAGCCAGCGGCTGCGCCCCGCCCATGCCGCCGAGACCCGCGGTCAGCGTTAGCGTCCCGCGCAGCGTGCCGTTCGCATGCTGCCGCGCCGCTTCGGCGAACGTTTCGTACGTGCCCTGCAGAATGCCCTGCGTGCCGATGTAAATCCAGCTGCCCGCCGTCATTTGCCCGTACATCATCAGTCCTTTTTTATCCAGCTCATGGAACGTATCCCAGTTTGCAAAAGCCGGCACGATCACGGAGTTGGAGATAAGCACGCGCGGCGCCTGGCTGTGGGTTTTGAAAATGCCGACCGGCTTGCCGGACTGCACGAGCAGCGTTTCGTCCGCTTCGAGCTCCGTCAGGCACTCGACGATTTTGTCGTACGCTTCCCAGTTGCGGGCCGCCTTGCCGATCCCGCCGTAAACGACGAGGTCCTCCGGCCGCTCGGCCACCTCCGGGTCCAGGTTGTTCATCAGCATGCGCAGCACCGCTTCCTGCTGCCATCCTTTGGCCGTCAGCTTCGTGCCTCGCGGCGCGCGAATCGTACGTTTATTTTCCATCGTAATCTCTCCCCTTAGGTTTCATCATTAGCCGCGCTTCATCGTGCCGGCCAGAAAGTTAAGAATGACGTGCAGCGTCGTACGTACGGTCGCCCGGCGCGGGTCCTGCATCGGATCGACGCAGACGACATCGAAGCCCTTCACCTTCGGATGGCGGCCGAGCATGAACACCGCTTCCAGCAGCTGCCAGCTCGTCATCCCGGCGGGCACCATCGCCGGAACGCCCGGCGCATAGGCCTGATCCAGCACATCCATATCCACCGTGACATAGATCGCGTCGGTGCCGCTGCCGGCCACTTCAAGCGCCTGCGCGACGAACTTCTCCACGCCCTCCAGCGCGACCTGACGTGCCGTAAACTGCGTAATTCCCT
Organism: Paenibacillus elgii NBRC 100335; assembly: GCF_004000865.1. GTDB lineage: Bacteria > Bacillota > Bacilli > Paenibacillales > NBRC-103111 > Paenibacillus_G > Paenibacillus_G elgii. The sequence goes on from NZ_BIMB01000021.1 coordinate 12,814, forward strand.
GCTCCCGCGCATAGTCGCGGTACGGCTTCGAATTCGCGAAGCTGTGCAGGCCGATCTGCGCGATATGCTTGCCTTCCACGGCGCCGGATTCGATCAGGCCGCGGATCGGCGTGCCGTTGGACGGTCCGCCGTCCTGCAGGTTGCGCACGTCCATATGCGAATCGATCTGGACGATGCCGACCGGTCCGCCGATTTTGTTCCGGAACGCCTTGACGGACGGGCACGTGATCGAATGGTCGCCCCCGGCAATGATCGGGAACAAGTCCGGCAGCGCCTCGTACACGTTTGTCAGCCCCTGCTCGATGTTCGCATGGCAGCGCAGCAGGTCGGTGACGTGCATTTGAATATCGCCGAGATCGCGGGCGTTCAGCTCCTGCAGATCGACGTCGTGGTCGATGCTGTACGTCGTCACGTTCGCGAACAGCTCCCGCAGCGCATTCGGCGTCATCGACGCAGCGGACACGCTGATCGACGTCTTGGACAGCGGCACCCCGATGAAGCCGAAGTCGACCGGCGCTTCGCCGTCCCACGGCGTGAGCCACTGGGCTACCTTCGTCTCGAACCGGTCGCGCCAGTTCGACCGCCGCGCCAGCTCCGGTGGATTTAACAGATCAATCGTTTTCACGCATATGCCTCCTTTTGCCTTAACGCGCGGATTCCGGCCGGCATCCCTGCCGCCAATGAACCCGCCGCTTAACCTCCTGTATGATTAACCGCATAGTAAGATTAGCCGCCTTAACGGTTAATGGCCCAAATAAGCCTGCTTGACGACATCCTGCGAGCGCAGATTTTCGGCGGTGTCGTGATGGCTGATCTCGCCGTGCTCCAGCACGTAGCCGCGGTCCGCCACCGACAGCGCCATCGCCGCATTCTGCTCGATCAGCAGAATCGTCAGCCCCTGACGCTTGATCGTCTTGATCGTCTCGAAGATTCCTTTGACGACGATCGGGGCCAGTCCCATCGACGGCTCGTCGAGGATAAGCAGCTTCGGCTTCGCCATCAGCGCCCGCCCGATCGCGAGCATCTGCTGCTCGCCGCCGCTCATCGTGCCGCCGAGCTGGGCCCGGCGCTCCGCCAGCCGCGGAAACATCGCATAGATGGCGTCCATCTCCTGCTTTAGCTCGCCCTTGCTCGCTTTACGCGAATAAGTGCCCATGTGGAGATTTTGCTCCACCGTCAGCTTCGGAAAAATGCGCCGGCCTTCGGCCACCATCACGATGCCTGCCTCCACAAGTTTATGCGTCGGCTGGCCGATGATGTTTTTGCCTTGATACAGAATGGAGCCCTTCGAAGGGATGACTCCGCAAATGGCGTTCACGGTCGTCGTTTTCCCCGCGCCGTTCGAGCCGATCAGCGTCACCACCTCGCCCTGCTTGACCTCCAAAGACAAGTTTCTCACGGCATGAATGCTGCCGTACGATACGTTCAGATTGCGGATCTCAAGCAACGGGAATCCCCTCCTCGCTCTCCGTCTTGCCGATATACGCCTCGATGACCGCCGGACTGTTCATGATCTCGTGCGGGTCGCCGTCGGCGATCTTCTCGCCGTGGTCGAGCACCGCCACGCGATCGCACAGCTTGCATACCATGCCGACGTTGTGCTCGATCAGAATCAGCGTCGTTCCGCTGCCCCGGATCGTACGGATCAGCGCTTCCATCTCGTGAACCTCCTGCCCGTTCATCCCGGCCGTCGGTTCGTCCAGCAGCAGCAGCTTGGGGCCGGAGACGAGCGCCCGGGCGATTTCCACCCGCCGCTGGTTGCCGTACGACAGGCTGCCCGCCTGCTCCTGCTCGAAGCCCCGCAACCCGACAAGCTCCAGTACCCGCAGGCTGGCCTCCGTCACCTCGTGCTCCTCCCGCTTGGCGGAGCCAAGGCCGAGTAGCGCCGACCAGAGCCCCGACCGCGTGCGGCCAAACATGCCGACCTTGACATTTTCCAGCACCGACTCGTCCTTCAGCAGCCGGATGTTCTGGAACGTCCGCGTCATCCCTTGCTGCGCGATGCGAAACGGCTTCATGCCCTGGATCGGCCTGCCTTCGAACATAATCGATCCTTCGTTCGGCTGGTACAGTCCGGTCAAAATATTGAAGAACGTCGTCTTCCCGGCGCCGTTCGGGCCGATCAGGCCCAAAATCTCGCCCTGCTTCACCTCCAGGCTGACTCCGCTGACGGCAGTCAGGCCGCCGAACCGTTTCGTGATGCCTTCCACCTTAAGCACGGCCGCCACCTCCCTTGCCGCGCGGCTTCATCTTGATGCCCGTCTGCCCGAAAATCCCCTTCGGACGATAGCGCATGACCAGAACCATCAGCAAACCGTAAAACATCATTTTGTACATATCGAGGTATTTCATATCGAACATTTGAAGGTCGAACAGCCGGAACAGCTCCGGGAGCAGGTACAGCAGCGAGACGCCGAACAATGTGCCGCGGATGCTTCCGAGGCCGCCGATTACGACCATGCTGAGCACCGTCGCCGAGACGGTAAAGCCGAACGAATCGGCGCTGAGGAACGATACTTTATGGGCGAACAGCGCGCCGGCCGCACCGGCGTAAGCTCCGCCGATCGCAAAGACCAGCACCTTGTAGTACGTCGTGTTGATACCCATCGAAGCCGCCACCGTCTCGTCCTCCCGGATGACCATCCAGGCGCGGCCGATCCGCGACCGCGTCATTTTGCGCAGCGCATAGATGCCGACGAGCAGCATAATCAGAACGAACAACAGGTAGCCGACATTTTTCATCTCGATGCCGAAGAACGACAGCCCGGGAATCGAGTCGAGGCCGTAAGCGCCGCCGGTCAGCTCGGAGTTTTTGAAGTACGATTGGATGATGAGTCCGAGGCCAAGCGTCGTAATGGCGAGAAAATCTTCCCGCACCCGCAAGCTCGGCAGCCCGAGCACCGCACTGATGACGAAGGTAATGACAATGGCAAGCGCGATCGCCAGCCACGGGTTCAAGCCCGCTTTTACCGATAAAATCCCCGAAGCGTAAGCCCCGATGCCGAAGAACGCCCCGTGGCCCAGTGATACCTGGCCTGCGTAGCCGGTAATCAGATTCAAGCCGAGGCCGAGCAAAATATAGATGATCAGAAAGACGACGATATCGACGTAGTAAGGGTTGAAGAGCGCATCCATATGATCACCTACACTTTATCGACGTTCTTCCCGAACAGGCCGGACGGCTTGAAGAGAAGAATGACGATCAGAATAATAAACGCGATGGCGTCCTTGTCGATCACCATGCCGGTCATGAACCCGTCGCTCAGCGATTCGACGACGCCGAGAATCAGGCCGCCGATAATCGTGCCGGGAATCGAGCCGAGGCCGCCGAGCACCACGACGCAGAACGCCTTGAGCCCCGGAATTGCGCCCATCGACGGGAATAGCGAGTTGAAGTTCCACGCGACGAGCACGCCTGCGGCGGCTGCCAGCGCCGAGCCGATAACGAACGTGACCGAGATGACGCGGTTCACGTTGACGCCCATCAGCGAAGCGGCCCGCGTGTCCTGCGCCGTTGCCTGAATGGCGAGGCCCATCTTCGTAAACTTCAGGAAGGCGTACAGCAAGCCGAGTCCGACAATGCCGGCCGCGATGATGTATAGCTTCGTATTCGTAAGCGAAATCGATTGGGTGAGGTTCACGACCGATACTTCGATGCCCGTCTCGGGGAACGCCTGCGTATCCGACGTGAAGACGATTTGGAACAGGTTTTCGAGAAAAATGCCGACCCCGATCCCGCTGATCAGCGTGGTGATGGGGTGAGCGCCGCGCAGCGGACGGTAGGCGAACCGTTCGACCGCCATCCCGGCGATAGCCGAGATCACCATGGCGAACACGATGGCCGCCAGGAACGGCAGGTGCAGGTACGTGATGCCGATCATCGCCGCGAACGCGCCGATCATGTAGATGACGCCGTGCGCGAAGTGCAGCAGCTTCAGGACGCCGTATACCATCGTTAGGCCGACGGCGATCAAGATGTAGATGAACCCGAGCGATATGCCGTTAAGCAGCTGTTGCAGCAGCATAAGCCGTTCTTCACTCCTTTCCGTGGAGGTCGCGGGATAAGAAAGGAGACCCCAAGGGCCTCCTCCCTTTGCCTTTGACCAACTGATTGTTCTTAGTTGTACATTTGCGATTTCACGAATTGGAATTTGCCGTCCTTCACGGTCATAAAGATGACCGGTTTCATGACCTCATGGTCGGTGCGGAAGCGGATTTGGCCCGAGGTGCCTTCCAGCTCACTCGTCTCGTTGATGGCCTGCTTCAGCTTTTCCTTGTCGGTACCTGCTTTCTTCATCGCTTCGAGGATCACCATCGCGGCGTCATAGCTTTGCGAAGACAGCATGTCCGGCTCGCCTTTGTACTTGTCGTGCCATGCTTTGACGAACTTCTGGACTACAGGGCGGTTGTCGGTCGTGTAGAACGACGTAGTGAAGGTGGAGCCTTCCGTATTCGATTTTCCAAGCTCCAAATATTTCGGCGAATCGAAGCCGTCCACACCGAGGAGCTGCGCGTTAATGCCGCTTTCCTTCGCCTGCTTCACGATCGCGGCCGCTTCGTTGTAATAGGCGACCACATACAGGGCGTCCGGATTCGTCGCTTTGACCGCCGTCAGCACGGAGCTGAAATCTTTGTCGCCCATCTTGTGTGGGCGGTCGATCGCGATTTTCGCGCCGAGCTTCTCGACGTTTTCTTTGAACGACGTGTAGATCGATTTGCCGTAGTCGTTGTCGACGTACAGAACGGCAATGTTTTTCTTCTTCAGATCGTTCACCGCATATTCAGCCATCGCTCGGCCCTGCACCGGCCCCGTATAGATGACCCGGTTCACGTAATCGCCGCCCTTGGTCGCATCCGGATGCACCGCATAAGCGACGACCATCGGCACCTTCAGCTCCTGCACCTTCGCCGCCGCCGTCTTGGTCGGGCCGCTGTAAGCGCCGCCGACGAGCGCCGTCACTTTATCGTTGTTCACGAGCTTCTGCACCGCTTTGATCGCTTCCTCCGGCTTGCCCTGATCGTCTTCCGCCACGAGCTCGACCTTCTTGCCGTTGATGCCGCCGGACGCGTTGTATTGCTCGACCGCCAGCATCGCCGCATCGCGGCTGTGCGTGCCGTCCGTCGCCGTCGGCCCGGTCAGCGGACCGAACCAGCCGATCTTGATCGCGTCGCCCGACCCTTCTTTGGAAGCGCCTCCATTTGCCGAAGAAGAAGTCGCCCCCCCACCGCTTGCGCAGCCGCTGAGCAGGAATGTAGTCATCATGACGCTTGCTGCAAACATCGAAAACCGTTTCATCTTGAAGTGCCCCCTTTTGCTGTATGTGAATGAAGTGTGAACTTTTCCGGTGCACTCCTATCGTACTTGTAAACGCTTTCGAAAGCACTAGTGAATTTTGCGAAAGTTTAGCACAATTTTGCTGCGCGATATTCGTTCGGGCTGCAGCGAAGATAACGTTTGAACAGCCGGCTGAAGTAATTGGAATCCTGAAAACCGGCGAGCGAAGCGATCTCCTGCACCGGTTTATCCGTGTTTTCAAGGTAATAGACCGCTTTTTCGATTCGGAGCTTGTTCAAGTAGTCGACGAAGGTGCTTCCCGTTTCCTTGCGGAACAGGTGACTGAAATGGTAGGTACTAAGGTAACAATATTGTGCTATCTCTTCGAGGGGAATCTTGCGCTGATGATGCTGTTTCATGTAGGCGATGGCCGTCCGGATTACCGGCGACACCTCCGCTGTCTGCGCCTCGCCGATCCGTGCGGTCAGCTTGCTCCAGTGCTCGCTGACTTTGGCCACGAACTTGTCGTAGCGGATCGTCATGTACAGATCTTGAATAAACCGGGCGTTCTCCGACAAAATGCTCTGCGCATGACCGCCCACATCGAGCGACAGGCGCGTCAGCTGCATGACGAGGTCGATGACCTCGGATTTGAACATATCGACATTGCCGCGGTACGTCTGCCCCATGCGCTCCAGCAGCAGGTGCAGGTACGAAACCGCCCCGTGCACGTCGCCCAGACGGACACGGGCCATCAGCTCCGTCCGTTCCGCTTGCGAGACCGGCTTGTGCGGCTGCTCGCCATCCTGCTTTGGCTTTTCGTACTGGAAAATGAGCCGGTTGCCCTGGAAAAAGCGGTCGATCATCGACTCCTTCGCTTCCTCGTACGAGTAGTGGAGCATATACGGGTTATCGTAGAAGGTGCCTATGCCGACGGAGACGGAAAAGCCCTGCGCGTCGGTCAGCTTCTGCACCTGCTTCGCCATCGCGAAAGCGGTCTTCGCGGGATCGGGATCGCGCCGGTCCTTCGTCCCCAGCTCGACGAGCAAGGCCAGCACGCCTTCGGCCACCCATACCCAGACGAACGGCGCCTGGATGCCCGCATGCAGAGCGTCGATCAGCTTCTGCCCGATATCGATGCGCCACTGGATGGGCTGCCCGAGCGCCAGATCGGGATACCGGTCCATCGAGAAGACCATCGCCAGGTTGGGCCGGAGGTACATATCGAACTCCGCCTGCATCTCCGCGAACGTCGCTTCGTGAACCAGCGTACCGGAGATCAGCAGGTGGGTAAACGTCGCTTGAGTCGGATGTTGCCTCATGGGAGCCTCCTAATGGTTATTCAGGTTAAAAAACTCATATCCAATATAGCATGATTGCCGCAGCAGAACAGGAGACGGCGGCAAGGGAATTTTTTACTGCCAGACGGCCAATGGAACGTACCGGCTCTCTTGTTAGGCTTAACGTCCGACTGGACGTGCAAGGGGAGTCAAACCTTGGAATGTCATGGGGTTGTCCCTTATTTAAGTTATCGGAATATATCGAATTTTTTACAATATTATTTATATAATCCATTATTTTATAGGAGGGTATGTATGATGAAGAAACCGGCATTTCTCGTATCGATGTGTTTGTCCATGGGGTTATTGTATGGAGCATTACCGGCATCAGCAGAACCGGCTCCAGCAGTTCCCCTGCAAGCGGGACATGTTATCAGCCCTACGGTAGATACGGGATGGGTCAAAACATGGGGGGCCGAAGCCAGGCTTTATACGGATCGCGAAAAAGATTACTCTCCCGCTGACAGTTATGTCGAGGTCACTGCCGAGAAAAAAGGATGGGAAACTAATTATTATGAAATTTATCTTTATCGCGTAGAACTTACTGGTCTCCACTTCGTAAACTATAAAACGGGATACATGAGTGTTGGGACGAAAGCGAAATTTTATATTGACGATTTCTTATCTAAGGGAAGCAGCGGTGAATTTAAAGTTGAAATGCAACTTTACAAAGAAAGAAAAGATCGCGACCAATATCTGGGCGAGTGGGGAACTAAGACCTTCAAAATAAATCATTAGTTCAAACGAAGCCGTAGAATTCATTTCTACGGCTTATTCGCTTCCGCAGCCTACCCCGTCTCTTCCGTTTCCACGGACTTGAACCGGCTTTTGCCGAAAAAGACGTAGAACAACACCGAAACGACCGTATACACCACTGCCGTGATGCTGAACGCGTAGACGTAGCCGTAGTAGCTGCCGTATTGAGCGACAAGTCCGGTGCTGACCGGCGAAGCCAGAAACCAGCCCAGATTGAACACCGCTTCTCCGGAGCTGGAGGCAAGTCCACGCAGCGAGCGGTCGACGTATTTCATCTTGATCGTGTTGTAGAACGGATTGGCCGCATTCATCAGAGCTTGCCGGAACAAGTACCCTCCGCTCGCAATCATCAGATTGGTCGAAAACGCCGTAATCAGCAGAAACGGGATCGAGCACAGCTGAAGCACGATGACCGCTTTCGCTTCCCCGAGCCGCCGGGCGATGACCGGACCGATCAAGTACGCGAGCGCGGTCGCGCCCTGTCCCAAGGAGACGATGACGCCGATCACCGATTTCGAGGCGCCGAAGCGGTCTTCGAAATAGACGTTCAAGTAAGGCACCACCATGCCTCCGGCCGTCGAAGTCATGAGCCCGAGCAGTACGAAGAGGCCGATCACTTGAAGCGACGCTTTGTGATGCTGCACGGCATGCCGCCATGACAGCTTCCCGCCGGATGGCCGTTCCTCCCGGGCCCCCTTCAGCATCAGGACCGGAATCAGCCCGAGCGCCGCTATGCCGACGCCCGTCAGCAAGGTCAGACGCAGACTCAGGACACCGTCGAGACCGAAGGTAAACTGGAGCGTGTCGGTGAGAAACCCGCCGAACACGTTGCCGATAACGCTTGCAAACATGACGAGAGCCAGATTCAGGCTGAACAGGTGCACCCGCTGCGACGGGGTGGAATGGTTCGCCATGAACGGAATGACCGTCGCCGACACGACCGCCAGCGTCATGCCGCCCAGAAACGCGGAGACGAGCAGCCCCTGCTCGCCATCGATCAGCGAGCGGGCGGTCAGAGCGGCGATCACCAAAAAGCCCCCAATCGACACGAGCCGTTTCGGACCGAACCTGTCGTTCATGATGCCGGCCGGCACCAGCACGATCGCTGCGGCCATAGCCGCCATTCCCACAATATGCCCGACCATCGTCTGGTCGTAGCCGAGCGCTTTGACATACAGATTATAGACGAGGCCGAACATCCCGAGCCCCAAATTCCATACGAAATTAAAGCAAAGAAACAACCGGAGATTCCGGCTGTACCCGAGAAACTGCATCTTCCATTCATATAATAAAACCGACATCGGCTATCCGTCCTCCGGAGTCATGCAGCATGAATACCACATTTTAAGAGTAACCGATTCCATCGATGATTTGAATCTCTTTTTTTCAACGTTTCCCTTTCCAAGGCTTGGATAAAGATGTTATGCTTGGCAGATACGGAGCGGACAGTCCATACAACAGCTCCGGTTCGGAAGGAGAGACTAGATTGACAAGCTGGCATCAGAGCTTTACTCAAGATTTGTTAAACCAAGCGGCCCGCGCCTACGGGGTGGCCCCGGAGACGGTGAGCCATGTAGGAGGCTTTGAAAATCTCATATACGGCTTCCGGCGCGACGGCCGGGACCTGATTCTGCGCGTGACCCACAGCTCGCACCGCTCGCGGGAGCTGATCGAGTCGGAGCTGCACTTTGCGAGCTATCTCGCGGAGGGCGGCGTACGGGCGGCGAGGCCGGTGCCGTCTTGCTCCGGCGAACGGACGGAAACGGTTGAAACGGAAGACGGCTACTTCACGCTCGCCTGCTTCGAACAAGCGCCGGGCGGTCTCGTCCAGGCCGGGCATCCGGCTTGGGGTCCCCGCCTCTTCGAAGGCTGGGGCGAAATTACGGGCCGCATGCACAAGCTCGCCCGGTCGTACACCGTCCCTGCGGACATGACCCGCAGGCCGGACAAAGATATTTTGACCTTGGACCCGGCTTATTTGTCCCATCCCGACATTGCCTTGGCCCACGGTCGGTACGTCGAGGTGGAGGCGCGCATCAACGCACTTGAGCCGGAACCGGACGGCTTCGGCTTATGTCACCGGGATTTGCATCACAAAAACTTTTTTGTACACGGGGAAACGATCACGGCGTTCGATTTCGACGATTGCGGGTACGACTATTTCGTGCAGGATATCGCCATGGCCGTTTATTATGCCTCGGTACTGGGGGATTGGGCCCGGCCCGAAGCCGACCCGAAGCGCGTGTCCGAATTCGCCAACCGGTTTCTGGACAGCTTTATGAACGGATACCGGCGGGAGCACGAGCTAAGCAGCCACTGGCTGAAGCAGCTGCCGCTGTTCGTGGAAAGACGCCGCTGCGATATGTGCATGATCTTCCTGCAAAACGCAGTCGCCGAGCCTCCGAGTGCAGCGATCCGCGAGTGGCTTGACCGGAATGTGGAACAAATTTCTCACGGGAATACCTTATTATGACCTGTGCAGTTTGTGGAAAATCTAGGTAAATATTTGGTAGCCCCTGGCTTCAAGACCAGGGGCTTATTCTATTTTGCCATCCTACCATTTCGCTACTTTAACGTCCGCTTTCAGCCACGCTTCCCACTTCGGATCTTCGATCTTAAGAAAACTGAGCGAAATTCCTTCCATATCAAGCGAAGTCAAATGCGTGCCGATTTTGACGAACCGGACATCCAAGCTTTCCAGTTCACACAAGCGGCGAATGTCATTGGCAAACGCATACTGTTCAACCAGCGGGGTCGCGCCTAAACCGTTAACCAGTATCGCGAAAGGGTCTTGCCTTCTCCAACGGTATACGCTTTTCAGCTTATTGAACAGCTCGACCGCGAGCTTTTCCGAAGAAGAAAACACCTCTTTGCGGTACCCTTTCTCCCCGTGGATACCGACGCCGTAATACGCTTCGTTTTTTTGCAGCGTAAACGACGGTTCATCCTTCGTCGGATCGTTAGCCGGCGACAGCGCCACGCCTAGTGTGTGCAGCCTGCCGATCACTTGCTCGCCGAGTTCCTTCAGTTGCTCCAGCGTGTAGCCTTCCCGCGCGGCCGCCCCCAATATTTTATGGACCAAAACGGTACCCGCGACGCCCCTTCTTCTTTTGTTGTACGTCACGTCATCTTCGATCGACACATCGTCGTTAACGATCACATGGTCGACCATTCGCCCTTCTTCTTTCGCCAAAGCTTCCGCCGCCAAAAAATTGCCGACATCCGCGGTAAAGTTTTTAACGATGAGCAGCACGCTTCTGCTCCTGTCCACGAGGCGGATTGCCTCCAACACTTGCTCCGGCGTCGGCGGCACGAAAATTTCACCCACAACCGCAACGGAAAGCATGCCGTCGCCCACATAGCCGAAATCCGCCGGCTCATGGCCGCTTCCTCCCCCGCTGATGAGCACGACTTGCTGGCCCATGTCCGCAAGGTCTTGACGGAATATCAAATTATATTTCTCGTTATAGGACACCCGGTCTTTATGCTCAAAATAAAATCCTTGCAGCATATGGCAGACGATATTTTGAACATCGTTGATGATTTTCGTCATTTGTTTTTCCACCTTACTCTGGTTTGTTTCCCGGTCTGCTCGAGCAGCAGCAGTTGATTACGGATCATCTCTTTGATGAGCGAAGACAACACCGAAGGTTGAATGGAGCAATGGTGTTCAATCCAATCTTTGATCGTCCCGACAAACCCGTGACTGTAAAACGACGCCACCATATTTCTGTTCGCCTCGGAGATATGGATCGGCTTGTCCGTCAACCGTTCATCGATGATTTTGATATATAAATTTTTTGTATGTTCAAATAAATACTGGTTAAACGAATTTTGATCGGTTACTTTAAACGCCCTGCGATAAAACCGCTGATTCTCGTAAAAATAGTCCATCAGCAAGTCGAAAATGTTCTCCCACTTCTCATAATCCAAAAAGTCCTCGATGTTTTCCTTCGTTTCTTCTTTGTAAATCCAGCCCAAGAGCTCATACTTGTCCACGAAATGATAGTAAAACGTTTGCCTGCGCATCTGGCAAGACTGCATGATATCGCTTACGGAAATTTCATGGAACGATTTGGTTTCCATCAGTTTCTTTAAGGAATTCGCTATGATCTTTTTGGTAATGAGCGAATTGGTCATGATCATCTCTTCCCAACCCTAGGTTTACTGTTCATCTTAACAAAATCATCATGATTATTGAAGCAAGCGTTGTTTGACAGTTTGCCGTTTTTGTCCGTTTACGATAAAACGTTTTCATTCTATCATAGGGATTAATCAAACAATTTGGAATTTAGTGATCGCGGGAGGTAGGGCAAAGTGAAAAAGATCATCAACAAACCGGAGACGCTGGTCGCGGAAATGTGCAACGGACTCGTCATGGCCCATCCGGAGCTGGAGTTTATCAAGAAATATAAGGTGATCAAGAAAAAAGAAATTAACGAAAACAAAGTCACCTTGATCAGCGGCGGCGGCAGCGGGCACGAACCGGCTCACGCCGGATTTGTCGGCAAAGGGATGCTGGATGCGGCCGTATGCGGCGATGTGTTTGCATCTCCGTCCCAAATTCAGGTGTACCAAGCCATGAAAGCAACAGCAAGTCAAAAAGGGACGCTGCTGATTATCAAAAACTACAGCGGCGACGTCATGAACTTCAAAAACGGCGCTCAACTGGCCGCAGAAGACGGCATCCAAGTGGAATATGTGCGCGTCGACGACGACATTGCCGTTGAAGACAGCTTGTACACGGTCGGACGCCGCGGCGTTGCCGGAACGGTGCTCGTCCATAAAATCGCCGGAGCTGCTGCGGAAGAAGGCCGCGATTTGATGCAGGTGAAAGCGGTCGCGGAAAAAGCGGCGCATCACGTGCGCAGCATCGGCGTGGCGCTCACTTCGTGCACCGTTCCTGCACACGGGTCGCCGACGTTCAAGCTCGGTGAAGATGAAATGGAATACGGCGTGGGCATTCACGGCGAACCGGGCCAGCGGCGGGAAAAAATCGTCAGTGCGGACGAACTGGCGAAGCGGATGACAACTGAACTGTTAAAAGATTTGGGCATCCAAGACGGGGACAATGCGGAAGTTGCCGTGCTCGTCAACGGCTTCGGCGCAACCCCATTGCAGGAGCTGTACTTGTTTAACAACGCGACGGTTCGCGAGCTCGCAGGCCGGAACATCCGGATTTGCCGCACGTTTGTCGGCAACTATATGACAAGCATTGATATGGCGGGCATTTCGCTGACGATCTTGAAGCTCGATGACGAACTGAAGACGCTCGTATCGAAAGAATGTCATGCGCCGGCATTCCGGGTGAACGGTCCGGTACCACAAGTCGAGTATGCGGACATCGCGGAAGTCGACGACGATCGACCGGTTTCCTTCAAAACGGAAACGCCGGAACATGACGCGGTGGTTCAAGGCGGCGTGCTGACGCTTCAAAACATGATCTACATCGTCGATAAAATGAGCGAAATCATTATCGAAAATGAGGTTCCGTTCTGCGAACTCGACTCGCACGCGGGGGACGGCGATTTCGGGATGAGCGTCTCCAAAGGATTCAAGCAGTTAAAGCGGGAGTGGAGCGCGATCGTGGCCCAAGAGCCTTTCACGATCGGTTCTTTCCTGGACGCGTGCTCGATGGTCATTATGGAATATTGCGGCGGCGCTTCCGGACCGATTTGGGGCTCGGCGTTCCGCGCTGCCGGCAAAGCGGCGGCAGATAAAGCGGCACTGACTGTTGCGGAATATGCGGAAATGCTGCAAGCCGCGGTCAAAGGCATTCAGGCAACTGGGGAGCGTTCCTTCGGCAGAGGCGCCGTCGTTGGCGACAAAACGCTGATTGACGCGCTGGTGCCCTTCACGGATACGTTCACGGCAAGCGCCGTGGCGGGCGACGACTTTAAAATCGCCTTTGAAAAGGCGGCGCAAGCTGCGGTGGAAGGCGCCGAAAAAACGAAACAAATCGTCGCCCGAATGGGGCGCGCCGGCACTGTCGGCGAACGCAGCCTGGGCTATCCGGATGCAGGCGCCCACGCGCTTGGCGTCATCTTTACGGAAATCGCCCGCAGCTTGAAATAATCTAGAGAACAGCGGCCGGATGAGGACATTATTTATTGTATAAAATCAGCAAAAAACCGCCGTAAAGAGCGGTTTTTTCTGATTTTCCCAGTTTTATGGTTCAAAATCCTGCATTACCCGTCCAAAGACTGCGCATCCCGGGGCAGGCGCCTGACTTTGTCCACATACTCCCTTACATTGCGCTCTTCGTCCGCCGGGTAGTCGTAGCCGAGCTTTGCCGCAAGCGGCCCCCCGATCCTCCGGACAAGCTCCCCCGCCTGGTACAGCTTCTCCCACTGTTCTTCGGGATCGGCCCCGCAGTACAAGGACAACATTTGCTCGTAAATATCGGGCTCCAGAAACCGCTTGAACCACTTGCCGGCGCTGCCGACATTGACCTTCCAATCATAGTTGGCGCCCACATGCCATTCCAGCAGAAAGCGAAGCGATTCCATGAAGTATTGATCGTACAAATTTTTCGCCCGCGGGATTTCGTCGCGCCACAGCTCCTTGGCAATGCACACCTGAAGCCACCACAGCTCGATGATATGCACATTCCACAAATAGCGGGAAGGCTTTTGGACCAGATAGCTGCTGTCGTTCGGCTCCGGCAGCTTCAAATCGAGATTGTCTTTGTCGAGCAGCACTTTGCTGAGCGAGTCCTGATACACCTCTTGAATGCTGCCGATATCCTTGAAGCTGAGGTCGATCCGCACGCTGTCTTTGAACTGCATCATGTAGATGGACGAGCCGTCCTCGAAATATTCGTATTGCACGACGACTCGCTCGCCGAACGCCTCAATCCAGCTTCGATCCGTATTATAGGGATGGTCCCCCAGATTGGTCATATAAAAATCAATATCGTAATCCTGCATAAAATCGACCGGGGCGTTAGGATTGACCCGCGAACCGTTCATGACGATGCATCGAATCCGATCGTCCCGTTCGGCAAGCTGCAGGAGCTTCGCCAGTACCTCTTGTTCGTTTCTCATCGTTTAACCGACCTCCGCTTTTTTATTGGATGAAACCGTTACGGAAGTCGGCAGAGGCGGTCCTCGTGCATGATAAGAAACGAAGCGCGCGTGAACATACGGTTAGAGCTTATCGAGCAGCTTCTTCATGTTATGCTTCTCCTTTCAAGTCAATTTCTGTAAGTCTATTGTATACGTTCTGCCTCCCTGGGAAAAATGTTCTCCGACGGTCATTTTAAAATCGAATAATAAAGTTGTAGACTGTCCATTCAATCGTATTCGCTAGCTTAGCCCATATCTGGCGGACGACGGAAAAGTGTTGCCTGTTCAAAACTATAGGCGATACGGATTAGCGTGGGTTCACTAAAAGCCTTCCCGGAAAAGACAACTCCAAATGGACCCTGCGTCGAATCGCCATCCGCATCAATTGTTCCTTTGGTCGAATAACCGGCAGGCACCGTAATAAGGGGATATCCTAACCGGGCAGCAATGTACATGCCATCAATGTCACCGGGTAACATTAATGCATCTAGGCCGTGTTGATCGAGTACATAGTCAATCCCTTGCGTTACAGCCGGATGGTTATATTCTTGACGTTTAAGTTGATAGGTTGTCTCGTTTAGCGCATTTTGTTCCGAGCGAATCAGATTGTCTTGGCCGAACTTCAATGCGGAAGCAGCATGTTTCTGATTATAAGCTATCAGATCTTGAAGAGAATGCACGGGCATATCCGAATTCAACTTCGATAAATAGCGATTCAGGCCTGTTTTGAATTCGTAGCAGATCACATCATTGTTCCATGGATGCTGTTCCATATGGAGGTCCACAGGATCGATAACTGTAGCGCCTTGCTCCCGCAGAACATGAATGGCGGATTCCATGATGGAAAGTCTTTCTTCATCCAACGACCGATAGTATTGTCTGGGAATCCCGATACGAGCTTTACGCAGAAAATCTCGGTCGAGATAAGCTGTGTAGTCGTGAAATATACGATGCGGGCTAGTCCAAGTGGCCTTATCGTTATCGTCAATCCCGACGATTGCGCCAAGTAGAATCGCTGCATCAGTGACTGTCTTTGAAATCGGTCCCGGCGTATCCTGACTTATAGAGATCGGGATAATGCCTCTGCGACTCGCAAGCCCTACAGTAGGCTTGATTCCGACGAGAAAATGTTGGCTGGCCGGCCCAATAATCGAACCCGCAGTTTCTGTCCCGATCGCTGCCGCTGTCAGGTTCGCCGCTACGGCTGCAGCCGATCCTGAACTTGATCCGCTGACGAAGAGCTTGCCAGGTCCATATGGATTCAATACATATCCTCCTCTGGAGCTGTATCCGGCTGGCATACGATTGGACATAAAATTCGACCACTCGGTCATATTGGCCTTACCTAGAAGAACAGCGCCGGCAGCCCGAAGCTTTGCGGCTACGAACGCATCTTCGGCAGCAAACAACTCGGCTAATGCGATTGAACCAGCGCTCGTATGCAACCGGTCGTGCGTATCGATGTTATCCTTGAGCAGAATAGGAATTCCGTGCAGCGGCCCCCTACAGCCTGTTTTATTTCGCTCAAGGTCAAGATTCCTTGCGATTTCAAGCGCATCTGGATTGATTTCTAATACGGCATTGATCAAAGGATTATACTTATGAATGCGTTCGATATATGCAAGAACGAGGGCTTCGGAAGTGCATTCACCAGTAGTCATTGCCTTCTGCATGCTCACCAAATCGGCTTCCCGAATCCAATCTTGCAAGTTGATGCTCATCTATTTAGTACCCCCGGCGCTGGAAAATTTTCAGATAGCAGTAACATGGTAACATGCCGCCTTAGCAAGGGTATAGGGAAAGTTTCGATTAGATAAGATCGTATCGGTTAGGCTTAATCTGCCAGTTAGCTTAGCACGAATTCCTGTCCAACAAGTTCAAGAGCCTACTCAACCATGTGGCGCAGTTTCACTCCGTGTTGTCGGTATTTCTGCCATCGAAAAAATTGCTCCATTCGCGAAACTGGCGAACATAGCGGAATTTGAAGCTGAATATGCCGCTAAACTTGAAAAATTCTACTCGCTTGGCCGTGGGGGTTATGATTTGGTTTGGAGCAACAGTGGAGTTTCTTAACGGAGGGGGAGGCACAGGGGAACAACCCCTGTACGAATGAGAAGCTCTGTGGCAGCCTGCCCCAGCTGCCATGACCGGATGCGGCCGCCACGCGTCAGCTAGATACTGGTTAACGTTTGTAAGCGAAGGTTTGTTTTTGGATGAAGCGATTTATCAGCTACAACATGGCGGCTGTTACTAAGACATATGCGTTGTACGCTGCATCACCCTTTTACTCCCCGGTTGTCTGTGCCCGCCAATATTGACGCGTCTCTTCATCCTTGACGACGAAGCCGAGCTTGCTTACCTCGAGGCGCAGTTCTTTGGCTTCGCCCTTTTCCTTCTTTTGAAGCGCAATTTCGCGTGCTTTCAACAGCGCGTTGACCGCAGGCGGCAAATCAGGGGTATCGAGTACCCAGCGGCGGAACTGCTCCTGGTACGGGTCGCCGCCCGGCGACCAAGGATACCCGTGCTCCGTCAAAGCGACGGCGATCCGCCCGCTCGCCCACTCATAGGTTTCGCGGGCAAGCTCCTCTCCCGCATTTCCAAGGATTACAAGCTGCTTGCCATCAAGGAAAACCAGACCTATATCTGCAAGACTGAGATCTTGAACGACCCCGTCTTTCTCCAACCGGATCGTTTCGCCAGAGACCACCACACGCAGCGTATCCTTGATTACCTCCTCGGCGAACCAGAGGCCGGCGAGCAGACCAAGAAGTGAAGTGACGACAGTCACCCACATCCCGGAGAAGGACGTGATTAGCTTAAGCGGCCCTTCAAACGGTACCCAAGGCAAGGTCAAAGCCCACTTGGCAATCAGCGGGATGAAGTACCCGAGCGCAATACCGAGGATAATACACCCTGCAAAAATCAGGACGCGGATAGCAACGGAAAAGCCGATTACGGTCGGTTTTTGGTACGACGGCCGCAATGCATTCATACGATATTACCTCCTAAGATGATTCAAGAGATGGCGGGTTAGGATCGCCGAACCTCTTACTTACCTATCGGTAAGTAAATAATACCACAAAAAATAACATTTGAAAATAATGGATTGACCGCGCCTTACATCATGCCGTATACAAGAGATGCTGATTCATCCCCCCTTATCGAAGAGGGAGTCTTCTCAGCCTTAACGATAAAATGGCCCCATCGCAAAAAGACCGCACTTCAAGTCCGAAGGCGATCTTTTCGCAATATTACGTATTCAACTTGGGAGGCTATCCGCCCGCGCAGCGGAGCGTCAGCAGTCCGATGCCGTAGTCGGCGCTGGCAAACAGGAGCAGGACCGATTGTTCCTCCCTTAGTTGGCCGTTCGATACCGCTTCCTGCAAAGTGAGGAACGGATCGCTGCCCAAAAAATTTATTGCTTTCCACGTTTGCCTTACATAAACAGGAATCCCGCAGCGTTTCCCAGCCTCGGACACAGCCGTAACGAAGGCATCGGACACGTTCTGAATCACCAGCCGATCGGGTGCGTTTCCCGCCGCTTGCATCTCCCGCAGCGCTTGCTCCGCTTGCCGGGCAAGCGCCAGCGTCGTCCGCTCGTAATCGGGCGTCGTCCACGCCCGCATCGAGCCTTCGGGAAAGACAGGCTGTATGCGGTAATCCACTACCTCGTAATCCCCGGCTTCGGCATTCACCATACAGAGCACCGCTGCATCGCCTTTGATCGAGCCTGTCC
The DNA here is from genome assembly GCF_004000865.1 of Paenibacillus elgii NBRC 100335. Lineage (GTDB taxonomy): Bacteria > Bacillota > Bacilli > Paenibacillales > NBRC-103111 > Paenibacillus_G > Paenibacillus_G elgii. Next base: position 30,988 of record NZ_BIMB01000021.1, read on the forward strand.
AAGACATTCGGCTGAACGGATAGTTTGTTCGATCCGCCATGCAGAACAAGCCGTCCGTTCCTTCTCCATATTCCAGCACCCGCTTGCACAAGTCGATTGCTCGAATGCAGGCGAGGCTGCCGAGCTGTCCGAGCACGAACGACTGTGCATGGCGATGCCCGAACTTGGCGCACAGCATTAACCCCGGTAAGGTCGTCAGCGGATGCTGTACGGTCTCGTGGCAGTAACAGATCAGATCAAACTTACGGTCCGCTCCGAAGCGTCGTTTCCCTTCCGCGCACAAATATTCGACCGGATGCTTTCCGAACACAGGAATCTGAACCGCAGGAAGCGTGGAATCCAGCAGCCTGGGTTCCACGGGAGGCCACGGCGAGGACATCCCGGCATGCGCAAACAGCCATTTGGGCGGGCTATCTTCCCATGGCTGTCCCGCCTCTGCGCAATAGGCCTCCAAGGAGCTTTCCGCCTCCGGAACGATGCACCGAAGCCCGCTAATATACAGCTTCGTACCGCCCGTTAAAACATGCGCGCTCACGGCTTCCCTTCTTCCTTGGCCGGAATTCCGAGCCGCTTGATCGGCACATATTGGTGCAGGGCACAGCCGAATGTGCCGGCCATGCCGACGGTAACCGTTAAATAATAGTCCCCCGGCAGCAACGCCCCGTCGGCTAACGCGCGCCAAAGGTTGAAAGGGATGTCCGCATTCGTAATATGTCCGACTTCGTTCATGGTGGCGTAGTAAAACATATCCGGCGAAATCCGCAGTGAACCGGCTACCGTCTCCCATATCTGCCGGATCGTATTGCCGCACACGATGAGACGGATGTCGGAAAAGGTGAATCCGGCTTCGCTAAGCGTCTCCTGCATAATCTTGCGGATGCTCATATAGAAAGTCGCATGGAAATGCCGCAGGCGGGACGGATGGTTATCGTAGACCTTGCCTGCCGTTTTGTACTTTACGGCAAGCGTTCGATGATCGCCGTATTCCCGGCGTAGTAAGCAGGCGCTGGCACTGTCTCCGCTAAGGATGAAATCATTGATATAGTAGAACGGATGAATACCGAGATCGGCGGTCACAAACAGCACCGCTTTGTCCGGATCGCGGGCAAACGAATAGGCGGCCATATGCAGAAACCAATGGAACGTCGAGCAGGAATGCTCCTCGACCGGATACAAGGGAACCTGCTCCCAGCCCCAGCGCAGCAGGATCGTTTTGAACAGATTGCACTCATGCCAAGCTACCTGAGCCGTATGCGCGAACCAGATTTCCCCAATCTCGATGCCTTCCCGCTTGCAACGCTCCGCTACAGGCTCAAGTGCCCTCTCCGCCATTTCCTCCATCGACAGGTGTCTTTCTACCGCAACAGTCTCGAACCCCCGCTCCCGGTAAGAAGCCTCATCGGTTTCAGGGGGATACCCGCATTGCACCGCGTTGGAAATGATGTCCGCAATCGGCACCTTTAGCTCGGGCCGATACACGAAGAAGTCATCCATATGAAACCGCCCTTGGAACATGCGCAGCCCTCTTTCATAGGTTACCGCCAGCTTGCGGCATTTATCGGCCGTAGTTATAGAGCAGCACGCATCGCGAGCAGATCGGCGTCAAGCCGAGGCCGAGCGTCTCCCGGTGCCGCCGGAAATTTTCGCCATGATACACGTCCTTCAAGTCTGCCCCGTTCAAGTCGCCGAGCGTAAACTCAGGGAAAAACTTGCACGGGTTGACCTTCCCATCCGGCATCACATCCACCCGGTTGGCAATGGCCAGGCATTGCTCCCGCTTCATCGCCGGCTTCTCGGAGCCAAGAATGAAGTCTCTGATCTCATCCCGCTCCAGCGCCGGCTGAAACCGGATTCGGCTGCTCCACACCCGCTCGTTGATCCGGTCGATCTCGGCGGTAAGCGGCTCGATATTCGATTCCGAGACGCGGAAGGTGAAGGAATGCCAACTGTACCGCTGCTGCTGGTGCGCCGCTTCCAGCCAAGGGAAGTACTGCGCATAGTAGTCGTCCATCTTCATGGCAATCTCGCTTGGGATGTACCACGGAAACACGAAGTAGACCGTGTCGACGCCTAGCTCCTCGAAGTATGCCATGAAATCGTACAGCTTCGTGACCATCGCATCGCTAATGGTCAGACTGAGCGAGATCCGGCCTTGATACTCGCCGGTTCGCTGCAGGTCAAGCAGCAGCTTCACTGTTTGGACGACTTTCTTGTACGTGCCCTTCCCGCGAATGGCATCGTTCTCCGCCTCGAAGCCGTCGAGACTGATCAGCAGCGTCATGTCCTTCGAAATTTTCAGCACGGAATCCAGCTTCTGCTCAACCAGCAATGCATTGGTGCAAATCGTCGTGTTGCGGGGATCGCGCGCCAGCAGGTCGGCGAAGTCGTCGAAGCGGCTGTAATACAGCGGTTCGCCGCCCCAAACGAACAAGCGGGATTTTCGCTCGCGGGTTTGCTCCAGCAGACGTTCGAGCATGGAAAACTCGATCTCCTGATTCTTTATTTCCTTCGCCATATCATGATGGAAACCATCGCTAGCCCATTCGAAGCAGTGCTTGCAGCGCAGATTGCAGCCGTTGTTCAGCTTAATGCCGATATCCTCGGGAATATCCAGCGCGAACGTCGGATCGTGCCTTAGCGCTTTGCTTGCCACGGACATGTTGCGGATCGTCCGCTTCATATTTTGAAACGTGCTCTGGTCGAAGGTGACCTTTGTTTGCGGTTGCATGGACACTCCTCCTATCCTTCGGTGAATGTTTTTTCTTGTTCGATACTAGATCGGCTGTCCTGCTGCCTGGCCGCCTGTGCTGTTTGCGACCGCCGCCCGCTCCTTTTCCAGGAAAGTCACAAAAGCTTGGACGGAGCCCAAGTGGTCGATGTCGAAATGGTCAAAATCGATTTCCACATCGAAAGCATCTTCGATGGCCAGCACGAAATTGATCATTTGCAGCGAATCGAGTCCGACCTCGTTAATGATATCCGTCTCCGGCTTTAACGTGGACAGCAGCTCCGGAGACTCCTTGATTTCGCTCAAAATTTTGATCACGGTTTGCAGAATCATAAGAAACTCCTCCTCATCTAAGTCAGTCTGTGGCTAGCCTGAGGCCAGCGGATTTCCGGGCCGCTTCGCCCTCGCCAGCGCCAGCAGCCGCTCATGTATCGCCATGCGCTCGTACGATTGAGCGATCGGCACATTGTCTTTTGTCCCGTCCAGCACGTCGCTGAAAAACGCCAATTGATTCACGAAGTAATTTTGCGGCTCGAAGGCCAGCTTCTCCACCGCCCCGCTCTGCTTATCTTGAATGCGAATCGCAATGCGGTACGTTCCCATACTGGCGCGGAAAAAATCGTCTACGGTCACAACGGCACGCTCAAATTCGAGCGTATGCCGGGAAATCCCCGGCAGCTCGAAGGAGGCGACAAGCTCGGCGCGCACCTCGTCCGCATACTCCAGCGCCGCACGAAACGTCCAATCACAGCCGCCCGGCCCCGCAAAATCCGACTCCGCATCGCAGCCCGACGGCTCCAGCCCCAGCACCGCTTGAAGAAATTGCAGCCAATAGCAGCCGAAATCATAGAAGGCACCGCCGCCGCGTTCCGGGAAGCTGCGATAGTTTTGCCGCTCCGGGTCCTGAAACGGAACCGAGATTTGCGAGCGTACCTGCAAAAGGCGGCCGTAAGCGTTCTCGCCGACCATCCGCTTGATCTTGCTCTGCCAAGGATGGTGCTGCACCATCAAGCCTTCCAGCACGGGCAAGCCGGACGCCGCCTGCGCGTCCATCAGCCTCCGAAGCTCCTCCGTGTTCAGACAGATCGGCTTCTCCACCAACACCGGCTTCCCGGCCTGCAGCGCTCGAAGCGTCCATTCCGTATGCAGCTCGTTGCTGAGCGCGATATAGACGAAGTCAACCTCCCCGCAGGCCAGCAGCTCATCATAGCTGCCGAACGCGTGCGGAATGCCGTGCTTGTCCGCATAGGACTCGGCCTTAGGCTTCGTCCGGCTCGCAATAGCGTGAACGCCGAGGTGTTCGAGACTCTTGAGGGGCGTGAACAGCGCCCGGTCGAGGATGTGAGCGCAGCCGAGCACACCGATTCGTTTCTTTCTCATGGGCACAACCTCGTGCTTCCTTTATTTTTCCGTCTTCGTCTTGAAGTTGAGACAGCAGGCCTGACAGATCGGGAAAGAATTTTTTTTCAAATAATTGCGGTATTGCTTATACTTCGGTCCATTCCAGATATCAAGCAGCCGCTGCTCGTTCACGTTACCGAGCGTCAAGTCGTAGAAGGCATGACAGGAGGTCACGTCACCTCTCGCATTGATCTCCGTGCTGAGCCAAGGGAACTCGCAGCGCTTCTTGGCATGCGACAGCTTGTGGCTGTTTCCGCTGAAATATAGCTCGACCGTCTCTTCGGTCATGTTTTGCGGGTAGGCGTTGAAATAAACGCCCTTCTCCTTGCAGTACTCCTCGATGTTGCGTACCTGACGGGAGATATCCTTTGCATTCATCTCGCTAAACTCGGATAATTCGCGGACGAAGCCCTTGGAAACGGCTGCATTCGTGTCCAGATCAAAATTATTTTTCAAAATATTCCGGTAATTCACGTGATCTTCCGGCGTAATAAACGACTGAAACTCCAAGCTGATATGATCCAGCTTCGTAATATCCATACTTTTGAAGAACAGTTCTTCCACATGCATGTACGTCAGCGGGGTAATGATGAAGATCGTGCCGATTTTCGGAAACTCCTTGCCCTTCTCCTCCCGGAGCGCATGAAGCTTCTCAATGCCTGCGGTCGCTCTCTTGAACACGCCCTTGCCGCGCTGCTGGTCGTTAATTTCCTCCGGACCGTCCATCGACACCCATACGCGGTGCGGCTCATTCTCGATAATCATCTCCGCATGCTTCTCCAGCAGCGTTCCGTTAGTCGGGAAGGCGACTTGGCTTCCGTAATATTTTAATGCAGCCAGAACCTCGTCGATCTGCGGATACATCAGAGGCTCTCCGCCAAACAGATCGTAATACGGCTTGACCGGACTGCAATCCTCGATAATTTGCTTAACCACTTTAATATCCAGCTGCGTTAACATCGTTCGTTCCTTGTAGGCGCCGTTATCGCCCCATTCGTAGCACATTTTGCACCTTAGATTACAGGCCTCCAGAAGCTGCAGCCAAATCCATCGGGGCGCCGACGTACTCAAGAGCGGTGAAATCGGTGAAGCCGTGTCGTTGCGAAGTTGTACGGACATCGTCTAACCTCCTCCAATTTTCGAATCATTGTCGGTATAGGACCTGTCGATTCAGCCTAGACTGCCTCATCTGCGGAGCCTTCCCGCCTGCGCTTGTTCCGGACGGCATCACCTCCCTTTCGTCATTTGCCGCTTCGGACGAATGTTCCGCTACAGATTCGAGCTGCTGTACACGCCCAGCGCCCGCTTCCACAGGAAGCGGACCAGCAGGAAGCAGACGACCGGCGCCAAAGCGGCCCAAGCCAATTCAGCGGCAGACAGCTTGCCGAGCACAAACATCGGGGCAAAGTTCGTAATCAAAAACACCGGAACGACGAACGTTCCTATGCGCTGAATCCACTTGTTGTACATCGATGCGGGCATATTGTTGGAATCCCATACGGAGTACGAAATTTCGCTGGCGGCCGACGTGTTCACGAACCAGAACGAGAGCAGCGAAGGGATGATCATAATGCAGTACGTAAGGACGGTGGCCGCAAGCAGAAAGGCCACAAATCCGGCAACATGGAGCAGCGTCAGCGGAATGCCCGCGGCGCTCCAGCCAATCGCGATCATCACAGTACCCGCAATCATATTCGGGATCGGCATCCCGACCTCGATAACCCGCAAGGACACGAGAAATTGCAGCGAAATCGGCTTGACCATCATCAGATCGAGACTACCCGTGCGGACATGATCACTGAGACGCAGGAAATTGTTAAAGAACAAGCCCATGTAAATGCCCGTCAGCCATAGATGCGTTCCCATAAACATCAGAATCGTATCCGGTGACAGCCCGTTGATCCGCACATTCGTTTTGTACACGACGACCGCATACAGCAGCTTAGCCATCAGGAACGCCGCTTCGACGAATATGCCCGTTATAAAATTAAAGCGGTATTCCATCTGGGAAATGACCGAGTTTTTGGCGAATAACGCCAGAATGTGCAAATGCCGCCGCAGTTCGGTAACGAAGTTCAAAAGCTCAGCCTCCTAGCCCCAAGTACCGTTTCATCCCGCGCTTCCAGGCCAGATGGCAGACGATCAGCATCAGACCGATCCAGATGCCTTGTCCGGCGATGCCTTGCCATATAAGCCCGCCCGCGATTTTGCCGTTCAGGACGTTGACAGGGAAGTAAATCATATAGTGGAAGGGCAGGTAACGAAACAACTGCTGCAGCCCTTCTCCGAAAATTTCAAGCGGAAACATGCCGCCGCTCATAATATTGACCAACAGGCTGGTAACAACGAAAAAATAGGAGATTTCCGACAACCAGAAGGCGCACGCGCAAAGGGCGTACGAGATCAGAAAGCTAAGAATGACAGACAGGCACAGGGAGAGGAAAAAAGCCAGCAATCGTTCAAGTCCGGTATGCTGCTTATAGAATGAGTTCAATGCGAAGGTTAGAGCCAGTATGACGAGCAGGGAAATCGCCACATAGATCAAGCGCTGCCCGATAAACGAGCAGATGCGGAAGCCGAAATACGCGACCGGCTTGACGATATATTTATTCAATCCGCCGCTTTTGATATCTTCGGCGATGGCGTGCTCCATATTCGTAATGACCAGCTTGGAGACGACGGCGGCGATGATCGTATACATGATCATCTCTTGATAGGAATAGCCGAACAGTCCGCTCTCTCCGGCGCTCGCGTACACCGCCGTCCATATGTAGTAATTCACGACGATCGGAAACACCGCACTGAACAGGGAGAGAAAAAAATTAAAGCGGTATTCCAGCGAGCTTTGGAAGCCGATGCGGAACGCGACGACATACTTGTGATGAGCCATGGCGCTACCTCTCGCGGAGTCCGACGATGCCGTCTTCGGTCGTCAGTCCTCAATTTTGTGAATGATGGGGGTTGTCCCGAAACGGTTGCTTGCTTGAACGACGTGCGGCTTTCGTCAAAATTTTTGGGAATCAACAATTTTTTCAGAAAAAAAACGTCGCTTCTACATCTCGTCATACTCAAAGCACTTGACAAATGTTGGTGTGACAAAAATTACCTATTTTCCAGAAGAAATTACCGTATAACATGTAAAATTAACCCATTGCTTTCATTCATTGTATTGAAGAGCTGGGTACTTTGTCCATAGTGCACAGGGATCAATTGTCCCCCAAGCGCTTGGCAAGAACGACGACATCTGATATCGACAGACAGCAAACGATGTAATATTGTGTCGGATGTGACATGCTATAGTACAAGAAACGGAAAACGATGAAAGGAGAAATGTAGGATGACAACCCTGCATCAAGCACCGGCCGCAAAAGCGGAAATGCTTATCCGCAGACCGGTGGAAGAGGTATTCGAAGCTTTCGTCGAACCGGCGGTTACGACGCGATTCTGGTTCACCAAAAGCAGCGGAAGGCTGGAAGCCGGAAAACGCGTGCGGTGGGATTGGGAAATGTACGGCGTTTCTACCAACGTCCGTGTCAAAGAAATCGAGGAGAACAGGCGCATTCTCATCGAATGGGAAGCATCTTACGGCTTCACCACGGTCGAATGGACATTTACCAGGCGGGCGGATAACGAAACCTTCGTGACAGTAACGAACACAGGGTTTCAGGGAGATGGGGATGACATCGTCAAGCAAGCGATCGGCTCGACGGAAGGGTTTACGATCGTACTGTGCGGGCTGAAGGCGCTTCTTGAGCACAACATCGCCTTGAATCTGGTGTCGGATAAGGCCCCCGACGCCCATGTGAACCGGTAGGAACTGGCTTATGAAGAATAAGACCGACTCAGCTTCTGCGAATCGTCGAGATTGTTTGGAAGCCTTTGCTTTAGAAAAACTCAGACAAATAGAGGTGGGGTATATCTCGTAAGAGTTTACGTCCGCCTTTGAAGCCCGTGAAAATACCGCTAATTGTAATCAAGTTCACGGGTTTCAAGAGCGGCTGAAGGGATATACCCCACCGGCGTATGCAGAGAGTTTTATACGCAAAGCGGGTTTCTCAACAAGCTCAAGCGGGCACCTTCACGACAAAAGGAACGGTGAACACCTTGCCTTCGTGCTGGAACTGGCCCCACAGCTTGTATACGCCGCTTTTCGGAAATTTCGTCATGAACTTGGCGTCCGGCCCGGAAGCCTTCTCCTCCATCGGATGAACGTGTAGATACTGCTCGGCATCGGCACTCAAAATAACCACATGCCCGACCGCCCCGAGATAAGGCTGAAGATTCGTCACAGGCTGCTTCGAAGCGGCGTCGCGAATCGTAAAGGTCAGATTTGCGTCCATTCCCGCCATCAGATGGTCGATCGCAAGCGTGACTTCTTTGCCGTCCACCGTTTTGACCAGCGTGGACTCGGGTTCGACCGCCGCGGCTGCGGGCGCATCGCCCTGTACGCTGATCCACTGCGTCTGCGTCACCGCTCCTTGGCCTGTCGGCACGAAGTCCGCAATCAGCTTATAATCGCCGCCGCCCGGGAACTCCGTCGTGATGTCGAACCGGCCGCCGCCCTTATAGTCTGGGTGAATGTGGTTAAAGAACGATAGGTCTTTGCTGACGACGATCAAATGCAGCTTCTTCTCGTGAGTAATGTCGAAGTTGTCCACCGGCTTGTTGTTCTTATCCGTAATTTGAATCGTGAGCGGGGTATTGCTTCGTGCCTGCGGCTTCTCCGGCGTCAGCTTGAAGGAGGTGACGACCTCGGCGCTCTTCGGCGCTTCCGACGCCCCGTCGCCGTGATTGCCGTGTCCGGCTTCTTCCTTCGGAGCCTCCTTCGGGGCCGAGGCTTGTTTCCCCTGCTGGCCGCATGCGCTAAGAAGCAGCGCCGCACCCAGCAATGTCGCTATGGCTGCTTTTTTCATAAATACCCTCCTGTTTTCTCTCGGTTGTTTTTAGTGTAAGGGAAGCTTTTGAAGATCTTGTGAAGATCATCACTCTCCGCCGCGCTTTAACCCGGAAAACAAATCCGCACCGCCGTTCCCCGGCCGACCTCGCTCTCGATTTCCATGCGTCCGCCGTGCGCTTCCGCCAGCCTCCGGGCGATGGTCAGCCCGATGCCGCTGCCTCCCGTACTGCGATTCCGCGACTTGTCCGTACGGTAGAACCGCTCGAACACATACGGCAGCTCCTCGGCGGAAATGCCGATCCCGGTATCCGTGACAACGACCCGCACCTCGCCATAGGCGTGCTCCACCGTCACCTCGACCTGGCCCCCGGTGGGCGTATACTTCCAAGCGTTGCTGAGCACATTGGCCAAAATTTGCCCGATCCGCCGGCGGTCCGCTTGGACAAGCACCGGTTGTTCCGGGGCGACGAACCGGAGGGCCACTTGTTTTTGCGCGAATGCGGCTTTAACGGTCTCCACGCTCTGAGCAGCGATGGCCGACAAATCTTCCGTCTGCAGGCGAAGCCGAAAATGAGGCGAGTCCATCTGCGTCAGCTGTTCCAAATCGCCGACCAAATGGCTCAGCCGCTCGACCTCCTCGTGACAAGCCGCGAGCCGGACCTGCGTCGGCTCCCAGACGCCGTCCATCATCGCTTCCATATGGCTCTTCAAGGTAGCCAGCGGGGTGCGAAGCTCATGGGCGACGTCGGCCGTCATCGTCTTCCGCAGGCGCTCCTGCTTCTCCAATTGCGCAGCCAACGCGTTAATCGCCTGCGCCAAGTCGGCCAGCTCGTCGTTCCCGCGAACCTCCGTACGGGCCTCCAGCTCGCCGCCGGCCATGCGGACCGCCATCGCTTTCATCGACGTGAGCGGCGCAGCCATCCGCTTCGCCGCGTACAAGCCGGCCAAGGCCGCCAAGGCAATGCCTCCGGCGGCAATCCAAGCGACCGACTGGACAATCGCCTGCTCCAGATGCGCGTTGAACATCCCTAAATCTGCGCTCGCTGCCGCCTGCTCCTGATACATCATAAAATGACGGTGCGCCTGCACCAGCAGTACCGTGAACGCGAGGATCAGAATTCCGCACGTTAATCCGACAAATACGAGCGCGAATCTGGCATACAGCCCCCTCACGGCAAAGCCCCTCCGGCAAACCGATACCCTGCGCCGTACACCGTTACGATATACCGCGGCGCTTTCGGAACCGGCTCGATCTTCTGCCGCAGGTTTTTGACGTGTTGATCTATCGTGCGCTCGTCGCCTTCGAAGTCGAAGCCGAGCACCTTCTCGATCAGCTCGTCTCTCGTGAAGCAGCGCTCCGGGTGGCGGGCAAGCGTAAGCAGCAGCTTGTATTCGTTGGGCGTTAGAGCGACCGGACTGCCATCCTTGTATACTTCGCGCTTTAAGGTGAGAATAACCAGCTCGCCGCCGCCGAACGCCATCCGGTCCGCCAGCAAAGCGTCGTCCTGCGTGCGGCGCAGGATCGCCCGGACCCGGGCGGCCACCTCCCGCGGACTGAACGGCTTCAGCACGTAGTCGTCCGCGCCGATGGACAGTCCGGTCACCCGGTCGTTCTCGGACACCTTGGCCGTCAGCATTAGAACCGGCAGCGAGGACCTTTGCCGGATACGTCGGCATACCTCCTCGCCGGACATATCGGGCAGCATCAGATCCAGAATGACGAGATCGACCGCCTCCCGCTCCAGCACGTCCAACGCTTCCGAGCCGCTGGCGGACTCCAGCGTGCGGTACCCGTCCTTTTGCAGATACGAAGCGACGACATCCCTGATTTTCGCCTCGTCGTCGACCATGAGAATCGTCTTGTTCACCGCGGCTTTGCAGCTCCTTTCCGATCCTGCCGTATTCACCGAAAGAAGGGCGCCCGGCAACCGGGCACCCGCCTTCCGCTCCGCTTAGAGCTTCACCTTCTGCAATCGTAGCGCGTTGAGCACCACCGACACCGAGCTTAGCGCCATCGCGGCTCCCGCCACCCACGGGGCAAGGAAGCCCAGCGCGGCGATCGGGATACCGAGCGTATTGTACGCAAGCGCCCAGAACAGATTTTGCTTGATGTTGGCCATCGTTTTCCGGCTCATCGCCGCGGCGTCCGGCAGGCGGATGAGATCGCCCTGCATGAGCGTCACGTCGGCCGCTTCAATGGCGATGTCCGTCCCCGTGCCGACGGCGATGCCGACGTCGGCCGTCGCAAGCGCCGGCGCATCGTTGATGCCGTCGCCGACCATGGCGACCTTGCGCCCTTCCGCCTGCAGCTTCCTCACCTCGGCGGCCTTCCCTTCCGGCAGCACCTCGGCCAGCACGCGGTCGATGCCTACCTGGCGGGCAATCGCCTCCGCCGTCCGGCGGTTGTCGCCAGTGATCATGATGACCTCGATGCCCCCCTGTTTCAAGCGGGCAATCGCTTCTTGCGATGTTTCTTTGACCGCGTCGGCTACCGCGACCATGCCGGCATACTGCCGGTCCACGGCGATCAGCATAGCGGTTTTGCCTTCCGATTCCAGCCGCTCCATCGTACCCTCGGCCTGCGCGAATTCGATCCCTTCGCGCCGCAGCAGCTTGCGTGTGCCGACCAGCACCTCGCGGCCTTCGACGACGGCGGCGATACCGTAGCCCGGTATGGCCTCGAACCGTTCCGCCTCGGAGAACGCGATGCCTTTCGAGCGGATGCCTTCCACAATCGCTTCCGCCAGCGGGTGCTCGGATTGTTTCTCCGCAGCAGCAACCAAGCGCAGAACCGCCGCTTCGTCCACAGATTCGATGCTCACATCGGTCAGCTCCGGTTTGCCTTTGGTGACCGTTCCTGTTTTATCCAGCACGATCGTATCGATCCGGTGCATCGACTCAAGATGCTCTCCGCCCTTGAACAAAATCCCGAACTCCGCCGCGCGGCCCGATCCGGCCATGATGGAGGTCGGCGTCGCGAGCCCCAGGGCGCAAGGGCATGCAATGACAAGGACGGCGATCGCTTTCTCCAGCGCATTGGCGAATTCGCCCGGAACAACCGCAAAATACCAGATCAAGAACGTAAGCACCGCAATCCCGACGACGATCGGCACGAAGATGCCGGAGATCCGGTCGGCCACCCGCTGAATCGGCGCCTTCGAGCCCTGCGCGTCTTCGACAACCCGGATAATTTGCGCCAGCGCCGTTTCTTTGCCGACCTTGGTCGCTTGGATCCGCAGACTGCCATTCCGGTTGACGGTCGCGCCGATGACGGCGTCGCCCGGCTTTTTCTCGACCGGAATGCTTTCGCCGGTCAGCATCGATTCGTCAACCGCCGACATGCCGTCAAGGACGAGGCCGTCGACCGGAATTTTTTCGCCCGGCTTCACCAGCACGACGTCTCCGGCCAGCACCTCTTCCACCGGCACGCTCAGCTCGACGCCGTCGCGGACGACAAGCGCCGTTTTGGCCTGCAGACCCATCAGCTTCTTGATCGCTTCCGAGGAACGGCCTTTCGCCAGCGCCTCGAACCATTTACCCATCACGATCAACGTGATCAGCACGGCGCTCGTCTCGTAATACATGGAAGGCATGCCATGGTGCGACGGAGAGCCGGCCGCGGCCCACTCGAGCGTCAGGTACAGGCTGTAAAAATAAGCCGCCGACGTGCCCAGCGCGACGAGTACGTCCATATTCGCGCTTTTGTTGCGCAGCGCTTTGTAAGCGCCGGTATAGAACGGCAAGCCGATGATGAACTGCACGGGCGTCGCGAGCGCAAGCTGCACCCATGGATTCATCAGCGCTTCCGGCAAATAAATCCACGAGGTGAACGAAAAGTGGCTGACCATCGCCCACAGCAGCGGGAACGAAAGAATGGCGGAGAAAATCAGCTTCGTGCGTTGCGCGGCAATTTCTTTTTGCCGGTGGTCGCCGTCGTCCTGCCGTTCCTCCTTCAGCCCCGCTTTATAGCCGAGCTGCTCGACCTTCCGGATCATTTCGTCCACCGATACCGCCTGCCCGGAGTATTCGACGTGAGCCGTCTCCAGTGCAAAATTCACCGTCGCTTTCCCGACGCCAGGCAGCTTGTTCAAGCCTTTCTCGATCCGGTTCGCGCAGGCTGCGCAGGTCATGCCCGTAATGGCAAGCGAGGCTTGCTGCTGATCCGGCTGCTGTTGTTGTTCCAATCGCTGTTCCATAGCTTAGCACCTCTTCCCAATATACCCGTATGGGGTATATTTTAATCAAAAAAAGAGAGCGGCCGGAGCCGCATCTCGGCAATACCGGTGAATCCCGGATTAAACCACGTCGTAGCCTTGGTCTTCGATCGCGGCTTTGATTGCATCCGGATTCGTTTTCGACTCCTCATACTGCACTTGAACGGATTTTGCGGCCAAGTCGACCTTGCCAGTTGCGCCGATGTTTTTCAAAGCGCCTTCGATGGAATTCACGCAATGATTGCAGGACATGCCTTCAACTTTCAATGTAATAGTTTGCATAGGGGATCTCTCCTTATTTCATTAATTTTTGGATGGTAGTAAGCAGTTCTTCAACGACTTCGTGCTCGCCCGCTTGAATGCGTTCGATCACACAGGACTTCATATGGCCTTCGAGCAGCAGCTTGCCGACGCCGTTCAGCGCCGATTGGATCGCGGCGATCTGGTTAAGGACGTCGTCGCAATAGGTGTCTTTCTCGATCAAGCCCTTCACGCCCCGGATCTGGCCTTCGATGCGGTTCAAGCGGGTGATGAGGTTGGCTTTGACTTTATCGGAATGATGGCTTTTTCTCTCGCTGTCGGTGGAGCAGCAATGTTCCGCCTCCGTAATGTTATCCATTGTGTTCCCTCCTCTTGGATTCATATTACTATACCCCCCTACCCTATGTCAACGGGTGAATTGCATTTTTTTTCAAGCTGCCGTCCGGCTTTAGTTTTCCATTTCCTAGGCTATTTTAAACCAAGCCTGAACGTCCGCCCGCCCCCACTCCTCGCAAAAAAGCTGCATGTCCCTGATTCGGGGACAATGGCTTCCTCCAAGTCAGCTGCGAAAAATCCAACGGGTGCGCAGCTCGACCGCGGCGCCCTTCCGGTCGATTTTTTTCCGTTCGTAGTGACTCCCCCTATAGCGTGTGCTACAATATCATTGAATCGTAACACGATGAAAAAAGACGATAAGATAACTACGGATTTGGAGTTGAGAAAACGTGAACAAGCCCGCAATGTTCAAGGTGATCGTATGGGGACTTATCCTTGGCCTTATCTTAACCGGATGCGCCCCGACCGCTAAGAAGGAAGAATCCCCGGTTGCTGCCACGAAGGACGAGCTGATCCTTGCCGTCGGCTCCGAGCCGGAAGCCGGCTTCGATCCGACGACCGGCTGGGGACGGTACGGCTCGCCGCTGTTCCAAAGCACGCTGCTGAAGCGCAATGCCGAAATGAAAATTGTAAACGATCTGGCCACCGGCTACGAAGTGAGTGGCGACGGGACGGTATGGACCGTCAAGCTGCGGAGCGACGCGAAGTTTTCCGACGGTAAGCCGGTCACGGCCGCCGACGTGCAGTATACGTTCGAAGCAGCGTCCAAAAACGGCTCCATTATCGACCTCACGAATATGAAGAGCGTCGAAGCCACGGACGACGCCACGGTCAAGTTTACGCTCAAGGAGCCGCAATCGACGTTCCTGACGCTGCTCGTGCAGACAGGCATCGTACCGAAGCACGCCCACGGCCAAGACTACGCCCAGAAGCCGGTTGGGTCCGGGCCGTACAAGCTCGTGCAATGGGACCGCGGCCAGCAGGTCATCGTCGAGGCGAATCCCGATTATTACGGGCCGAAGCCGTTTTTCAAAAAGCTGACGTTTCTGTTCGTGAACGAGGATGCCGCTTATGCCGCCGCCAAGGCCGGAAAAGTGGACGCCGCTTACATCCCCGCCGCCTTCAGCAAGCAGCCGGTCGCCGGGATGCGGGTCGAAGCCGTACATACCGTGGACAACCGGGGCATCGTGTTCCCTTATCCCCGTTCCGGGAGTACTACGAAGGACGGCAATCCCATCGGCAACGATGTGACGGCCGATATCGCGATCCGCAAAGCCGTCAACACGGCGATCGACCGCAAAGCGCTCGTCCAAGGCGTGCTGGAAGGGCATGGCACGCCAGCCTACACCATCAACGACGGGCTGCCCTGGTGGAATCCGCAGACGGTCACTCCCGACGCCGATGTCGAAGGCGCGAAGAAGCTGCTCGCAGAGGCGGGCTGGAAAGACGCCGACGGCGACGGCATCTTGGAGAAGGGAACGCTCAAAGCCCAATTCCCGCTCATCTACCCTTCGGGCGACGTGACGCGACAATCGTTGGCGCTGGCTGTGGCCGACATGCTGAAGCCGGTCGGCATTCAAGTCAACGTCGACGGCAAGAGCTGGGATGATATCAAGAAGCTGATGCATTCCAGCGCCGTCATGATGGGCTGGGGCAGCAACGATCCGCTCGAAATGTACAACGTATACAGCAGCAAATACCGCGGCGTCGAATATTACAACAACGGGTATTATAGCAATCCGACGGTCGACGCTTGGATGGACAAAGCGCTCCGGGCCACGAAGGAAGAAGACGCCTGGGAGTTTTGGAAAAAAGCCCAGTGGGACGGCACGACCGGCGTCAGTGCGCAGGGCGACGCGCCGTGGGCGTGGCTGGTCAACATTGACCACCTGTATCTTGTCAAGGACAAGCTGGATATCGGAAAGCAGCGCATTCATCCGCACGGCCACGGCTGGCCGGTTACGGACAATATCGAAGAATGGAAATGGACGAACTAGGCCCGGAAAATGAGGTTATGAGACGATGCGCAGCTTGCTTACGTTTTTAGGCTTGAAAGCGGTCCGGCTGGTTTCTTTGCTGGCGGCGATCAGCGCGATTTCCTTCGTGCTCGTCAGCGCCTCCCCCATCGACCCGATTCAAGCCTACGTCGGGGCCGACATGATGCGGGTGAGCCCGGAGCAGCGGCAGCAGATTGCCGAGCATTGGGGACTCGATAAGCCGCCGGCCGAACGATTCGCGAATTGGGGGACGGCCTTGCTGCAGGGTGACCTGGGCACCTCCATGATTTACCGCCGGCCGGTGGCGGAGGTGATCGGAGAGCGGTTCGCAGGTTCGCTTGCGCTAATGTTCGCCGCCTGGCTGCTGTCTGGCCTGCTCGGCTTTACGGCAGGCAGCTTGGCCGCGATGAAGAAAGATACGTGGATCGACCGACTGATCCAATGGTACTGCTATACGCTGGCCTCCACGCCCGCGTTCTGGATGGGCTTGCTGCTGCTTCTGCTGTTCGGGGTGTGGCTGGGCTGGTTTCCGGTCGCGCTTGGCGTTCCTGCCGGGGTGCTGGCTCAGGAGGTCACGTGGAGTGACCGGGTGCAGCATATGATCCTGCCCGCGCTGACCTTGAGCATCGTCGGCATCTCGAACATCGCGCTGCATACGAGGCAAAAGCTGCTCGACGTGCTCGCCAGCGACTACGTGCTGTTCGCCCGGGCCCGCGGCGAGCGCGGCTTCCGGCTGTTCCGGCGGCACGGTCTGCGCAATATCGCGCTGCCCGCCCTGTCGCTGCAGTTCACCGCGTTCAGCGAGCTGTTTGGCGGGGCGGTCTTGGCCGAGCAGGTATTTTCCTATCCCGGCCTCGGACAAGCCACCGTCGAAGCCGGGCTGCGGGGCGACGTTCCGCTGCTGCTTGGCATCGTGCTGTTCAGCGCCCTGTTCGTGTTCACCGGCAATCTGATCGCGGATTTGCTCTACCGCTTGGTCGATCCGCGAATCCGGGAGGGACGGGCGCTATGAATAAGCTACAACCGTCCAGCGGTTCGGCGCACTTTCGCTCCCAGACGCGGCTCGGCCGGAGACATCGAGCGCTGATCGCGGCGATCGGCGCGGCCGTGCTGATTCTGGGAACCTTGCTCATCGGGCTGCTGCTCAGCCCGGACAACCTGTCCACCCGGTTGGAGTGGCGCAATCTTCCGCCGTCGCTGCAGCATCCATTCGGCACCGATTGGCTCGGGCGGGATATGTTTACCCGCACTCTCAAAGGCCTTGCGCTAAGCGTGCAGGTCGGCTTGATCGCCGCCGCTTGCAGCGTGGTCATCGCGACGGCGCTGGGGCTCATTGCCGCGACGATGGGCCGGACGGCCGACCGGATCGTCGCATGGCTGATCGACTTGTTTTTGAGCGTGCCGCATCTCGTCACGCTCATTCTGATCGCGTTCGTCTGCGGCGGCGGCATGCGCGGCATCGTGATCGGCGTTGCCCTGACGCATTGGCCGAGCTTGGCGCGGGTCATCCGCGCGGAGGTGCTGCAGCTGCGCAGCGCCGAATTTGTGCAAATTTCGCGGCGGCTCGGGCAGTCCCGCTGGCAGGTGGCGACGCGGCACATGCTGCCTCACCTGCTGCCGCAGCTGCTCGTCGGGCTGCTTCTGTTGTTCCCGCACGCGATTCTGCATGAAGCCGGCGTGACGTTTATCGGCTTGGGCCTGTCGCCGCACCAGCCGGCGATCGGTATTATTTTGTCCGAGTCGATGCGGTATTTGTCGACCGGCATGTGGTGGCTGGCCGTCTTCCCCGGCCTCTGCCTGTTGATCGTCGTCCGGGCGTTCGACCGGGCCGGGGAAAGTCTGCGTCTGCTGCTCGATCCGCGGAACCCGCAGAGCTGAAGCATCCGGCCCCGCAGTATGATACGAAGAGGAGGCTCGGCGCAACGTGCCTGAATCTATGCCACAAACTATTCATGTCCCTGTACTTGAAGTGAATGACTTATCCGTCGCTTTCACGCGGTACGACCGCGGACTGCGGCAATCTACGGTGGAGGTCATCCGCAACCTGCACCTGACGGTCGGACGGGGCGAGCTGCTCGCGGTCGTCGGATCGAGCGGCTCCGGCAAAAGCCTGCTTGCCCACGCCATCCTCGGCATCCTGCCGGATAACGCCGCCGTCTCCGGGACGCTGCGGTACGAAGGCGAGCCACTAACTCCTGCCCGGCAGGAGGCGCTTCGCGGCAAGGAGATTGCGCTGGTGCCGCAATCGGTCAATTTCCTTGACCCGCTGATGCGGGTAGGCGACCAAGTGCGGAGCTCGGTCCTCGAAGGCGATGCCGACGCCGAGGTTCGCCGCATCTTCGACCGCTACCGTCTTGCCCCCGGGACCGAGCGGCGGTTCCCGTTCCAGCTGTCGGGCGGCATGGCGCGGCGGGTGCTCGTCTCGACGGCGACCGTCGGCGGCCCGCGGCTCGTCATTGCCGACGAGCCGACGCCCGGTCTCGACCCCGCGGCGGTGCGGGAAACGCTAAGCCGCTTCCGCGAGCTGGCGGACGAAGGCTGCGCCGTGCTGCTCATCACTCACGACATCGAGTCGGTGCTGCCCTTCGCCGACAACGTCGCCGTCTTTTATGCTGGGACGACGGTCGAAACGGCGCCCGCCGGCGACTTCTCCGGCGACGGAGCGCGGCTGCGCCATCCGTACAGCCGGGCGCTTTGGCAGGCGCTGCCGCAGAACGGCTTCACGCCGATACCCGGCGTCCAGCCACATCCGTCCGCGCTGCCGCCGGGCTGCTTGTTTGCGCCGCGCTGCGCCGCGGCCGGCACGGATTGCAGCCGCGAACGCCCGGAGATGCGGGAGCTGCGCGGCGGGACGGTGAGGTGCATCCATGCGACTTGAAGCGCGAGAGCTTGGGTACCGGCGCGGCCGGGACGCCTGGCTGTTCCGGGGTGTCGACCTTATGCTTGCGCCGGGGGAAATGACCGGCCTCGTCGGTCCGAGCGGCTGCGGCAAGACGACGCTCGGGCGGCTGCTGGCCGGGTATGAGGAGCCGCCGGAAGGGCGCATTACGTTAGGCGGCAATCCTCTCCCGCGCACCGGCTACCACCCGGTGCAGCTCGTCTTCCAGCACCCGGAGAAGGCGGTCAATCCGAAGTGGCCGATGCACCGTGTCCTGCGCGAAGGCGGAGAACCCGATCCGGCGCTGCTGGAGGCGCTGGGCATCGAGCAGGAGTGGCTCCGCCGCCGGCCCGGCGAATTGTCCGGCGGCGAGCTGCAGCGGTTCTGTGTCGCGCGGGCGCTCGGACCGCATACGCGGTTTCTCATCGCCGACGAGATGACGACGATGCTCGATGCGATCACGCAGGCGCAAATTTGGCAGGCCGTGCGTGCGATCGCCCGGCAGCGCCAGCTTGGCGTGCTCGTCGTCAGCCACGAGCCGGGCTTGATCCACCATCTCTGCACCCATGTCATAAACTGGAACGAGCTTACAGGCGCGGACTGAACTTCGGATGGTCCAATGTGTTGTCGCGGCGACGCTGCCTAAAGAGAACGATTGACAGCCGAAAACGACCCGTGCTATAGTACTGTTAATTTATTTTTCGTGAAAGACAACGATGGGGAAAGTAAGCACGGCGTATTTCCAAGCGACCCGGGGAAGGTGCGAGCCCGGGAAAGAAGCCCTGCCGAAAGCCACCCTGGAGTCGCCCTCTGAAGCTAGCAGCCGTAGGAGTTGGCCGGTGTTCCGCCGTTATAGGACCGAGTGGACTTTGTATGTATTGGAGTCAACGAGGGTGGTACCGCGTGAGCAACAGCTCTCGTCCCTTTTTTGGGGACGGGGGCTTTTTTATTTGCAAATTTGCACGAACAAATCCATGTAAAGCTGGTGAATGGTTATGACTTTGAATTGGTCCGAACGCCTCTCCCCCGTCATCCGGGATATGCCGCCGTCCGGCATCCGGCGGTTTTTCGATCTCGCGTCGGAGATGACCGGCATTATTTCGTTAGGCGTCGGGGAACCCGACTTTGTGACGCCTTGGGCGATCCGGGAAACAGGGATTCAGTCTTTAAGGCAAGGATACACGATGTATACGTCCAACGCGGGCTTGCTGGAGCTGCGCGAGGAAATTGCCGCTCACCTGCATGGATTTTACGGTGTGCATTACGAGCCCCGCAGCGAGGTGTTGGTGACGGTCGGGGTCAGCGAAGCGGTCGATCTTGCTTTGCGCGCCATCGTGCATACCGGGGACGAGGTGCTGATCGCCGAGCCGTGCTACGTCTCGTACGGGCCATGCGTCACGATGGCGGGCGGCGTGCCGGTTCCGATAACCACGACGGCGGACAACGATTTCCGGCTGACCGCCGCACAGGTGGAAGCCGCGATCACACCGCGGACCAAGGCGCTGCTGTTCAACTATCCGAACAATCCGACCGGCGCGACGATGTCCCGGGAGGATCTGCTCGAAATTGCCAAAGTCGTGGAAAAGCATAACTTGATCGTCATTTCCGACGAGGTGTACGACAAGCTGACTTACGAGGGCGAGCATACGTGCTTTGCGTCACTGCCGGGGATGCGGGACCGGACGATTTTGCTGAACGGCTTCTCCAAGGCGTACGCCATGACCGGCTGGCGGCTCGGGTACGCTTGCGGGCATCCCGAAGTCATCGCCGCGATGACCAAGATCCATCAATACACGATGATCTGCGCGCCCATTACGGTGCAAAAAGCGGCAATCGAAGCGCTCCGGAACGGCACGGAGGAAATGAAGGAGATGGTCGGCTCGTACAATCAGCGGCGGCGGCTCGTGCTGAAAGGCTTCCAAGAGATCGGCCTGCCCTGCTTCGAGCCTCGGGGAGCCTTCTACGCCTTCCCGTCGGTCCGGCACACGGGCCTTTCCTCGGAGGCGTTCGCCTGGCGGCTGCTGGAGGAGACGAAGGTTGCCGTCGTGCCCGGCAACGCTCTCGGCAACGCCGGGGAAGGCCATATCCGCTGCTCCTATGCCTCTTCGGTGGAAAATTTGACCGAGGCGATCGAGCGGATGGGCCGCTTCCTGAAGCAGTTCGAGTAATACGAGTCCGCTGGGCTAACCGGCCGAATCCGTAGACGTGGCAAGCTTTACGGCGTAATCATGCATGGCTTCCAATGAGCCCGTATAGATGAGAATGCCTCGTTCGATTAAACGGCGAAGCCGATATTCGATCCAGCTATGGGAAATCGGACAGTCCAAAGCATGAAAAAGAATTTCCCCGATCAGCAGTCCGATTTTAACCCAGCCCTGGGCCTCTGCCTGTAGGGTACGGACGACCTGAACGATCGTTTCGTCGAAATAGCTTTCATCCGCCGTCCGAAGGTTACCATTCTCATAAATACGAAGCAAGCCCGCTTCTTCTACCAGTCTCCGCCAGTCTTGGATAAGCCGCTCTCTGGTCCGCGGCGCAAGCGGCTCCGCATTCCCGATCCACGAAGCCAATTCGTCTGGGGCGGCTTCCCCGGTATGGCGGAGCCGTCCTTCGGAAGCGACGGTGACGTTCATGACGGATACGGAAACGTCGGGCGGCAGGGAAGCAAGCACGGCGCGAAGCCCGGTTTGTTCAAAAACGTTGTCGGCTGCCCAGATCACGACAGGAACCGGATTCGCGGAAAGACGGGAGAGCCATTCCCGCCAAGCTTCCATGTTGCTTTTCAGATACGGCAAGTATTGCCGGGCCTCCTCGTTGTCGATGGTTTCCCGCCAGCGAAGACGCACGTCCTCCCAATTCTGCGAGGCCGCGCAAACCGGAGGACCCGACATCAAGTCGTCTTCCCAATGAAGCACCGACTTGTCGGGCCTGGTTCCCATGGCAACCTTTAAACAGCCTGCCGCTGCCGCACCGAAGACGATCTGGACGGTCACCGGGACGTCGTCTCAGTCGGAGAAGCAGTCTCCCCGGCGGGATCCAACGCTCCATCCATGGCGTCCCATTCGTTATAAAACTGCTCCAAATACCGCTCCATAAAGCGGTGGCGCTCCTCCGCCAAGGCGCGGGCGGCGTCCGTGTTCATCAAATCCTTGAGCTTCAACAGCTTCTCGTAAAAGTGGTTGATCGCCGTCCCCGGATGGCTGCGATATTCCTCCGGCGTCATGTTCTCCCGGACCGGCTGCTCCGGATCGTGCATCGGCCGGCCTTTCCAGCCGCCGTAAGCGAACACCCGGGCGATTCCGATGGCGCCGATCGCATCAAGACGGTCCGCATCCTGCACGATCCGGCCTTCGGCGGTGCGCATCGGCTGGCCGCGTCCTCCTCCAAAGGACATCGTCGAAATAATGTCCATGACATGAGCGCGGTCCGCTTCGTCCGTTCCCGCTTCGGCGAGCCAATTCTCCACCTTTTGCAGTCCGGCTTCCTTGCTTGGGTTCAGCTTTTCATCCGCTACGTCATGCAGCAGTGCTGCCAGCTCGCAGATGAACGTGTCCGCCCGTTCGACCGCCGCCAGCCGCTTGGCCGTGCGGGTCACCCGGACAATATGCCACCAGTCGTGGCCGCTGCTGTCTCGTTCCAATTCGGCTCTCGCATAAGCAGCCGCCTGCTCCAGCAGTTTTTCTCGTTTGATCGGGTCCATAAGCGTATTCATCCTCTCCGGGTTCTCTATCGTCTCGCTATTGTACTATGCCTCAGAGCGGCACGCAAAGAAGGCCGCAATCGCACGGATTGCCGCCGGGTGAGAAATCCCTGCGTGAATCATCGAGCTAGGCGTTTACACCTCTGTCGTCTCTTCGACCTCCGGTACATCCGGCGGGAGAAAGGCTGGCAAAGACGGTACCTGCTGGCGAGATTTGTCCGCCGTCTTCCAAGGATGGCGCTCATCGATCCAACGGCGGATTAACGCATTGACCAACGAAGCCGACTTGGTCGGAAGCTGGTGGCCGACCTTGGGCAGGAAATGCAGCTCGCTGTCGGACAACCTGCTTTGGAGGATATGGGCATACCGGTGAAATTCTTTATCTTTCACCCCGTAGAGAAGCAGGACCGGCGTTTGAATCTGCCCCAGCTTCTCCGTGCAGTTGTACGTCAGGCTGCACTTGAAGTAGTCGTTCACGTTCCGCAGCTGTCCTTCCGTGGCCGTGCGGTAAAGACGCCGGAACGTCTTCCATTTGTTCGCGTTGCCCCAAGCGATAACCGCCGCAACAATCCGTTTGGCCCGAAGCCCCATTAGCCCGACCGCCGCCCAAACCTCGCTGCGCCGGTACCAGTCGCTTAACTCCGACATGGCGCTGATTAGAATCGCCCCGTAGAACCGGTCGGGATAGCGGAGCATCGCTTCCAACGCGACCGATCCGCCGGTCGAATACCCGCACAAATAAGCTTTTTTCAGCTCCAAATGGTCGAGCAATCCGCAAATGTCTTCCGCCAGCAGGCCGTATGTAAGCCGCTCCGCGGACTGCCCGCTCTGTCCGTGGCCGCGAATATCGAACGCAATAATCTGGTATCTGGCCGAAAGATGCTCCATCTGGTCCGCAAAGTTGCTGCTCGTCAGCATCGGAGGATGAATGAACATGATCGGAACGCCGGAGCCTTTCACTTTATAGTACATCGTCGTTCCGTTAATCTTGGCGAATGGCACGACCGCTTCACATCCTTTCTTTTCCAAATTGAAAGGGAAATGCAATTCCTAGCATACCCTTCTCTTTCGGAAAAGATGCACTCCCGTTCCTGCCGCCCTTTTCTGCCCCGGATGCTCACGGTTCCATCATTAACGTAAGTCCGCAGGACGGGCATTCCCGCTCTTCCGCCGCCACACGTGTCAAACAAGCTGGACACTGCTCCATAGCACCCGCTTGTGCGCAGCATACGTCGTCTTGCGGCAGCGGCGCGTCCGGATCGGCCAGCCCTTCGAACCAGTTGCTTACGGGTTTGCCGTCGACTTCAAGCACCTGCAGCTCATCTGACGGAAACCAACGGATGATTCCGTTCCTGTCGCACACCGCCGCCACCATAACTTCGCCCGATTTCTTGCGCAGAAACCAATCGTCGCCCGGCAGTCCCGCTCTCTGCGCTTTGTGAGCGCCGAATCCCGTGCCCAGAAAAAGATATTTCCGCCCGCTCGGTTTATGACATACAATCGTAGCCAACGGTTCGTCCTCCTGTCTTATGTAACATTTACCCATTAGACCTGACGAACCGCAAAAAGGTTGCTCCGCTTGCAAAAAAACCGGCCGTTCCGCCATTCGGCGAAAACGACCGGTTTTTCATTTAAAAAGAAGGGAAAGCGATTCGAGCCCGTTATGGATACGACAGTCGGCAACCCGAATGCCGCCGGAGCGTGTTACAAGCCTAGCACCTTGTTGACCGACTCGATGACGCGGTCTTTTTGAAACGGCTTGACGACAAAATCTTTCGCGCCCGCCGTAATGGCTTCCAGCACCATGCCCTTTTGGCCCATGGCCGAGCACATGATGATCTTCGCGTTCGGGTCGTGCTTGCGGATTTCTTTGACCGCCCCAACCCCGTCCAGCTCCGGCATCGTAATATCCATCGTGACCAGATCGGGCCGGGCGGACAAATAAGCGTTGACCGCTTCCATGCCGTTCGTCGCTTCCGCCACCACTTCGTGCCCTTCCTCCGTCAGCATCGTTCGCAGCATCATCCGCATGAAAGCGGCATCATCAACTACCATTACTTTAGCCATAGGCAATACCCCCAACCGTCTAAGGTGAATGTTGTATCCCTATTATGACAGAGCTTTATTAAGAAACTGTTAGGTTAAGGAACAATTTGTACACTTTTTTGCCGAAAGTTGTTATTTTCCCTGAGAAAGGATGCCCGTCAATCGGATGTCTTAAAATAAAAAAGCCGGTTTCTCCTGAACAAGAGAACGACCGGCTTCCCGAAAACAGCGGGGGCTATTATTGAAAGTGCGTCTGGTAAGGCTGCTGGGGCTCCGCAGGCTGCACGGCTTGGATCATGGTGCGCATCGTATGGTCGGCCAGCTGCGGTGCTTGGTAGAAGCCTTTGTAGTTCATGTATTGGAACATTTCCCAAGCCATCTCCTGGCAAATGTTCGCCGACGTCGCATGGTACTGGCGAATTTGCGGATCTACGCATTCGCAGGCCCATAGCATGGCGACGGCCGAGCCGGTTTTGTGCAGATTCAGCGCGATGGTCGCGATGGACACATCGGACAGCTGCGTCGCGTTCGGATTCGGCCCAGGCATGGACGGCTGCTGCAGTCCGGCTTGCGGCCTTTCATATATGCGCAGCTCCGGCGTATGCGGCGTCATGGCGATGCCTCTGCCTTGCAGCAGGCCGATGCCGTAATCGTAGCCCTCCAGCATCCGTCGCTGCTGATTGAACAAAATATCTTTCAAGTGCGTATCCTGCGCCATCGAGAACAAAACGCCGTACAGTTCGATGTGCGCCGCTTTCGTGCGGACCGCCTCTTGGGTTTCCAGAAATTCGTGGGCGGCAAAACGTTGCTGCGTGTGCATAAAAACCTCCTGAACTGGAATGGATATTCGGAACACCGATAGTATGTCCAAGGATTGGAAACGATTATGCACCACATATCCAAAATTTTGCAGACAGCCGCAACCGATAGCATTTATCCTACGTCTAATGTGATAGATTTCACAAGAAACTGGGAGCGACGGCCTCTCATCGCGCAATAAAAATAAGCCGGTTCCCCGAAAGGACCCGGCTTCCAGCCTAGTTTGCGGCAGCGGACCCGCTTGTGGAGCCGTCGGGGTATACGGTGAAGGAGGATACGCTGCGCGTTCCGTCCGCAGCTTTTTTCGCCGTCCACAGCTCGTACCGGTCGACTTGCCCGCCTGCGTTCCAACGAATGAACAGCTGCCCCTCCAAGTCGCCGCGGCGCAAGCCGTCGGCGTCGGCGCTGAGACCGCCGCTGCTATAGCCGGCCGATGCTCCGAAATCGTAGCGCCACAGCTGCTGCTTGGAGCTATCGATCAGCGTCAGGAAGGACGGTTCGCCCAGTACGCTCTTCACATCTTTGGCCTCCATACCGCGTTCGAGGCGGTACGTTGCCGCCCATATTTTTTTCTGCGCCTCGCTGGCGTTCTTCGGCTCGGAAACGACCGAAACGGTGCGGGCTTCCGCGTCATAGACAGCCCCGGCCGCAAGGTTTTCGGCCATGAAGCGAAGCGGCACATACGTATGGCCGTCATAATTCAAAATCGCGAACCGGGAACCCGTATCGCGAACCTCTCCATTGAATTTCATCTTTACGGGAAACAGCGTCGCCCGGATTTCATCCGAGGCGAAAACGGCAGTGGAAGCGGCAAGCACGGCTCCGCAGAGCAGTCCAAGTATAAATTTTTTCATAAGTACCTCCTTGGATTCGTTGTTGCGGTCCTATTCATTATACTAGGGATATGACGTGGTTGGCATGGAAAAAGGTTGCATAATTGTTAACCGAAAGGGTGGCTTATGGAGACTAGACTTCTTCCTTATGGGAAACGGACGGCGGTTTATGTGCTGAGCAAGCTTTCGGGAGCGGGACTGGGCATTGCCGCGGGACTCGCCTACATGTGGGTGAAAAGCGACTTTGACGCCTTCGAGCCGTTCGAAGCGCTGCGGCCCGATGCGGGATTGGGAGCCGGTATCGGTATGTTTCTTTGGCTGATGCTGTACGCGTACGGCATGCTCGCGACGTTCGCCATCGATGGGCTGGCGCGCTGGAAGCCTGCCTTTCGCAGGAGCGCCGTTCAGGCTTTGCTCCATACGGCTGCCGGACTTCTGTGCTTCTTGGTCATACCGTTCCGCGCTCCGTTCCCGGGCAGCCTTGTCATTACCGGAATCGCCGGAACGGTCGGGGCGGTTTTCGCCCTCTTCTTCTACGCGGGGAACCGCTTGGGACGGCGGTCGGCTTGGGTCCGGGGCTTGCTTGGCCTCGCCCTACCGCTCATCGTGCTGGGCGTCCAAGCGCTGTATCCCGAAGGCGTGAAGCAAGATTGGAAGGAAACGAGAGGAGAAGGGTTATACGAAGCCGAATTCCGTTATATGAACGGCACGCAGAACATTCCGGTTTATGCGAAGAGAGGCCAGATCGTTTCCTTTACCATGACATGGGAGTCGGACAAGGGCGGCGGCTACGGCATGCAGGTGCGGGGGCCGGGCGGCCCTAGCGATTACGCCGACTACCGGCCGGGTCCGCCGCTCTCCGGCGACGACCGCGGATTCGGAGGAACGATCCACGCCGACCGCGACGGCGAGTACGTCATTATAGCGAGCGGGGACCGGATCAAGGGCAAGCTTAAAGTGACTTGGGCTGTGGACGCGAAAGCAAAGTGATGGTGCTTGCCAGCGGCATCCGGGCAACATACGCAAAAACCCGGAACGCGCGCAAGAGAAGCGCAGTCCGGGTTTCGCTCATTTATAAAACCGACAGCATCGTATCCATCAGAGACGGCTTCAGTCGCATGCTCAGCCGCAGCGGCCCGCCCCTGAAAGGAGCCGGGCATTCCACGAATGCCGCTTGATCCTTTAAGGTTAGCTTGTAGCTGCACGAAACCCGCTCCTCGGCGAATGTACAAATCGCCAACGCCCCTGCTTGGCTCAAGGACTCGAAATCGATCGTCCGGTTTGCCCCGCTATAGAACACGCAATCCACGTAGAGCCTATCTCCCGCTCGGCTCCACTCCCAGCGGGCCGATGTCTCGCCCAGCGACGCGAACACGGGCCGGATGCTAAGCACATGGCGGCCGACCGTCACATACAGTTCTCCCTGAAGATCCTGCTCGACGTTCGCTTTCACTTCGCCCCCGCCGATCTCGAACCGCAGCCGCAGGTCCCTGGCTTCGATCGATCCGCGGATACGGTCCAGACTGTTGTGCGTGTCGCCGCCGTTTGTGCTGAAGCCGATGCCGAAGAGGACCCGGTTTTCCTGCTGCACGGAAGTAAAGACGGCGGCGGCATAATCGTAACCGTCATGCAGACAGCGCAGCCACACATAGGACGTGCCGTGGTCGCCGGACAGGTAAGCCAGCAGATTGCGGCGTTGATTCCACATGTTCTCGCGGCTGACCGAGCCGATGCACAACGTTTCGGTTTGATAGAACGACGCTGTTTTCTCGATGCCTTTTTCTCCGTTCCGGTAAAAAGCTTGGGCGTGAGTGCGGACGGACGGCTCCGTAAACAGAGGGACTACTTCGTCCGGGCATCCGATCGGGCTGCCGTACCACTGCGGATCGTACGCAAGCTCTTCCTCCGTCAGCCATTCGACGCGACCCTGCAGCGCAATCTGAAGGAAGGACCGCACGGAGGCTGACAACGTCGTGTCGTAGCTGCGGGCATGCGGGCCGCCCCATTGACAGGTTGCCGGATGAAAATGATTGGCAACCGCCCCCCACGCCAAACGGAGCAGCTTCGCGGCAAGCGTCTTGATTTCCGGCGATTGCGCCCAGGCGTACAAATCCGACAACTCGACAAGAGCGACCTTCGTATAAGTCGGGCTGTTGTATTCCTCGAATGCCCCAAGACGCATCGTATATTCGTAAAAGGCGTGCAGCCGCTGCCGGCCGTAGACGACAAAAGCTTCCTGCCCGTACGTTTCGCCGGCGATCAGCGTGACGAAAGCGCCCATGATCGCGATGTTGGTGTAACCCGGCCCCACATTGCGCGCGATAATCGCTTCGCAGGCACGAAACACCGCTTCGCGCAGTCGTTCCTTCAGCGCTTCGGGAAGCCGGTCTTCGTGCTTGCGCACGGCCAGCAGCAACTGCTTGCCGCAGAAGTCGGCCCAGTTCCAGTCGGACGGGCGCATGTCGCCGAGCGGCTCCTCGTAAAACCACGACCAGATGCCGTACGTCGGCAGGCTGCGGTCCGTCTCCTGGAGCGCGATAACGCGGTCCAGGATCGCGCAGGCCCGCTCCAGCTCCGCTTCACCGCCGCCATCCAGCAGGGCGACAGCATACCCGAGCGATTCCCGTGTCGGATGCACGAAAGGAACATCCTTCAGCGTCGTATGATAGCCCGGACTGCTGAACGGAACGCGCAGCAGTTGGAGGTCCTCGTTATACTCCTGCTTTTGCAGCCACCGCTGCAAAAGCCTCCGTTCCAGATCGGAATAGGTACGCATGGTTTCTTTCTCCTTCTCTATCCTATGGTTTCGGCGTTACTCATGAGGCTGCGAAGCTTCTCCGGCCATCGCCTGCATCGCAGCCGCCTCAGCCGCTCCCGCCGGACGCCCGTCGATATAAGCCTTGCGGCCCGCTTTATCGACGAAGAGCGCGCGCCCTTCCGCGAGCAGCAGCAGCATCCCCTCGTCCTCGACAACCAAAGCGCGCAGCACGTCCGTGCGGCCAGCGTATTTCGCGATCGGCCTTGTGCGGAAGCCGGTGGCTGAAGCGTTCAGTTCGATTTTGCTTACAAAATAAACCCAGTCTCCCGCTTGGTATTGCGCAGCCGCGCCGTCCGTAAGCTGCACCATCAGCTTGTCGGAGTTGGCAAATTGCACGATCGTGCCGTTATTGTCGGAGGTCCGCACGTTCGTCGGGTCCCACAGCGCCTTCGTATACAAATCGTCCATCACTTTGCCGTTTGCCGTCACAAAGCCCGCGCTCAGCTTGTCGAGGTCGGCCTTCGACAGCCATGTCGGCTTGGCCGCTCCGCCACCCGGCGCATTCTCGGCCTTCAGCAGCGGCCAGCCGCTCACCCTCGCGGTGCCCGCCACCATCGCAGGAGCCGCCGCCGAGCCGCTGTCCGCGCTAAGATCAAGCAGCGGGCTGCCGTCCACCGCATACAAGCCGTTGATACGCACCCGGTCCGGCTCCAGCGCGCCGGGAATGTAAGGCCGGTTCGGCACGGACATGTAAGGCAGGCCGATCAGTTGGTTCAGCGACGTATAGCTTTGCGCCTTGCCCATCCGTACGGCGAGCACGTTGTACAGAGACGTGCCGTTCGTCACGTAATATTGCTGCGTCAGGTTCGCCCCGTCTCCAGGACCTCCGGCGCTGCCGGTATCCTTGCGGATATCATATCGCGGAGTGGACCAATTGTCCGTCGTCCGCTTCACGTCGTTATACTGCTTCCTGCCCTCCGCATCCGTTGCATACCAACCGATGAGCCGGTCGATCTTCGGAAAGCCGGGCTTATCCGGATCGGCCGTACCCGTGTCGAGCAGATGCTCGGTGAAATCCGTGCCGGATACGGACAAGTTCAACGGCTGCTTATTGTCCTTTTTGAAGTAGACGGACACTTGCCCTTTGCGCAAATTGTACTCTTCCAGCTTCTGCTGCTCGCTGCGGTTCCACGGGTATTTTTGCAGCATCCGGTGCATCGCGACAGGCCCGTGCACGGCAATGTGCCCCAGATTCGCCGTATCGCCGTAGGACGGTGTCGTCGAACCGAACGATTTGATCAGGAAACGGCCCACATCGGCCTTGAGCGCATCGCCCCAGTACGATAGCCCGGAGAAGTTCCCCATGTTAAAAGCCGAACCGCCGCCTTCGTTGTGCCGCGAGCCTGCAAAAATCCACCCGTCTGCCGCCAGCCGCGCATTGAAATAGTCGGCCATCTCCAGTCCGTCCGCCCGAATGACCTGCTTCAGCTCGCCGAAGGGTGCGTCTCCGTCCGGGATCGATTCGATGATGTCCGCCAGATCGCTGAGCGATACGCCCGCGTAGCTGACGTCGAAACCGTTGACCTCGTAAAAAATGTTCCGTCCGTCCACCAGCTGCCGCGCTTGCACGCGCATGCCTTTGTCCGGCAAATTCGTGCCTGCCAGTCCCCGGATATAATAATCCGCGACCTCCCGCTTCAGCGCCGCATCGTCCGCTGCCACCGCCAGCTCCACCCCGCCGAGCAGACCGACAAGCGCCTGGTTCATCGAGTTTTGCGTACTGAATTTGGTCACCCGGGTCAGCCAGCGCCACATCGAGTACGCTTTGTCCTTTGCCTGTGCCAGTTGGGTCTCGGTAAACAGCTCCTGTCCGTAGGTCAATGCCGCCGCCAGATTATGAAGCCCAAATGCCGTCGTCGGATAATCCGCATTTGTCGTGCTGCCGCTGACGCTATATGGCACGTAAGCCTCCCCACTGTTCGCCTTTCCGTCCAACAGGCGGGACGCATTCGCGGGGTTGTCGGTCGTCGTCACCCTCCGGTTCAAATAAAAATCAAGTGCGTCCTTCGCCCGCTTGGCGAGCGCCGTGTCCGTTTTTCCCGTGATGCTCCACATGTACGCAAGCAGTCCCGCCGAGCCGAAGCCCGCTTCCGTGCTGCTGCTCTGCTGGTCCACACCGATGTAGGACATTTGGTCGAACTGCACGGTGCCGACGGCTCTGTCGATCATAAGCTCACAGATGATGTAATGCACTGGATAGGGCGTATCAAACACGCC
This sequence comes from Paenibacillus elgii NBRC 100335, assembly GCF_004000865.1. Lineage (GTDB taxonomy): Bacteria > Bacillota > Bacilli > Paenibacillales > NBRC-103111 > Paenibacillus_G > Paenibacillus_G elgii. Next base: position 62,133 of record NZ_BIMB01000021.1, read on the forward strand.
GCCGAGCTCGCTCCACTGCCCGTTGGTCGACGCGCCGTAAAAGGTCTGCTGCCCGATTTCCCGGTCCTTCATGTCCATAAATCGAAGCCGCATCGCCGCACCACGGCCATCTTGTGCGGCGAAGCCGGGCTGCGTCTTGTACTTGACCGTCGCGATGCGGTAGTCGCCTCCGAACTGGCGCGCGCCGTTCGAGGACGCTTTCGCCGTCATCGTCAGCGCCGCCGCCGTGTCGGCCGACTTCGACGTAACCATGCCGCCTTTGCCGGCATAGCCGCCCGCCGCGGACCCGCTCCACGACTCGACGGCCGGGCCACCGAGCAGCTTCAGCGTCCACGCTGGGGAAGCCGCTTCGAAGCCGCCGTTCGGGAAGGCGGCCGTGCCTTTCGCCGCAGCGACGACGCCGTCGCTGCCGGTCGTCGTATCGACGCGCATCAGCCGGATGCCATCCCATTGCACCGTGCCCTTCGCCCGGTCGAGCCCCGCTTCGACCCGGATGCTTGCCGCTCGCACGCCCGGCGCCGTCACCAGTCCGCGAAGCTCCTGCCAGCCGCCGCGGGCATAGACGGCATTGGTCACTGTGAATGGCGGTGCCAACGGACTTCCCGCCTCGTCCAGGAAGGTTACCTTTGCGTAGACCCCTTGTCCTCCTTCGGAAGGGACCACCTGCTCCGCCTTGTAGAACGCGCTGAGAATCATCACGCTGTTCGGCGCCACCGCCGCTTTCACCGGCGTCGCATAGTCGACCAACACGTCGACCGGGTTCGCGATGGTTTGCGAAATCGCTGCGCTGCGGCTTGTTACCGCTTCCATTTGCAGCAGCTTCAAGCCTTCCAGCGCGGCGCTTGCATCGTTCACCCAGCGGACCGTCCCCGCCTCCGGCACGCCTCCTTGTCCGTCCGTTGCCGTCCAGCCGTCCGGTATTGCGCCTGCGCCCTCTTCGAAGCCGAAGTTCGCCACAACGTTTCCTGCCGTCAAGCTGCCGGCAGCGGCGTTCACAACCACTTTCTGCGGAAAATTGTCCGTCCGCCCGTCCGGCTGCTGGTTGCCGACCAGATTGCGCTGAAAAAATTGCAGCTGCCGCTCTACGGAAGCCGCGTCCGGGAATACGTTATCCACCCGGTCGTAAAACAAGCTCGCGTCCGGCGTCATCGCCGACGGAGCGACGGACGCCTGCGCCCCTATCGGAGCCAGCGCGGATAACGCTGTCGTCCCTGCGACCAGCGCCGACAACCAGCGCAGCCGTCCTCTGCCTTTGCTTCCCTTGTTCATCCTCGTCCCTCCCGACTGGTCTCGCCTTGCCAAACCAAGAGCTCCTCCGCCTGCCCCGCAGGAGCGGCGAAGGAGCTTCATTCACCTTCCGCCGCCGCTCCCCTCCGTCAGCAGCTCGCTGACCAGCAGCAGCGCCAGCGCCTGACCGTACGGCGTCGGCGTTATTTTTACCTCGTTGTACGCCTCCACCGTCGGCATGACCGGGGTCCCGCCGGACACGCCGTGCACCGCTCCGTACACGTCCACGTGGATGAGCACCGCCTGCGCCGCCTTGCGGACAGCTTCTTCCAGCTTCGCCCGCAGCGCCGCATCCGCCACCATCCTGTGCTTCAGAGCGAGCAGCATCCCGTAGCCGATCCCCGCCGCAGCCGACGTTTCCAAATAAAAATCGTCCCGGTCCAGCACGGTATGCCACATCCCGTTCGGCGTCTGGAAGCGCAGCAGCCCTTCCAGCAGCCGCGTATACCTCCGGCCGACCACTGCGGGCACCTCGGCCAGCCCCCGCACCTCGCGCACGATCTCCGGTACGCCGAAGGCCACCCACGCATTCGCCCGGCCCCAGCGCGCCTCCGACATATGATCGCCGCGCTGCCCGTCGTAGCCGTGGAACAATACGCCCGTCGCCTCGTCCTGAAGCAGCCGCAGGTGGATTTCCACTTGGCGGACCGCCTCTTCCGCCATCGCCCGGTCACCGGTCAGCGAAGCGAGCCGGGCGAGGAACAAACCGCCGACCACGAGCGTATCCGCCCACATTTGCTCCGGGAAGTCGACGCCTTCGGTTACCGTATGCTCGAAGCCGCCCTGCGACGTGCGCGGAGCCTCCTCCATCAGCCAGCGGCCGTGCTCCTGCGCCAGCTCCAGCCATCCCGCCTCCGCGTCGGGCTGCTCTCGCAGCAGCTCCGTCAGCGCCGCGAACGGCGCCGTCGAATTGATCACGCGCAGCTCCGCCGCCTTGTGCCGGTTGTCCCGCATCCAGCGCCACAGATAGTCGCGCACCTCCGGGCTTCCGATCGCCTGCCCGTATTTTACCGCGGCGATCAGCCCTACGCCCGGCTTCCAGTCCCAGTTGTACATGTTGCGCTGCCAATCGCTTTCCGGAGCGGTCACCATATAGTGATAAATTTGCTGCGCTTTGGCGAGCAGCAGTTGATTGTCCATGATTGCCTGACCCCTCTCCTATCCTTTGATCGACCCGATCATCGTTCCTTTGGCAAAATATTTTTGCAGGAACGGATAAATCAGCAGAATCGGCACCGTCGCGATTACGATCATCGCCATTTTGACCGATACCCCGATCCTTGGCGCATCACCGCTCATGGCCGCATCAACGGCCTCGTTCGTCATCTGCACGAGAATTTGCCGCAGCAGCACCTGCAGCGTCATTTTATCTACGGCGCTGTTGTACATGACTGCCTGAAAAAAAATGTTCCACTTCGACACCGCGTAGAACAGCGTCAGCGTCGCAATGACCGGCAGCGAAATCGGCACGATAATCCGCGCGAGCACGCCGATATCGTTGCAGCCGTCCATCTTCGCCGATTCCTCCAGCTCCGCCGGCACCGACCGGAAGAAGCTGACCATGATCATCAGATTGAAGACGCTGAGCGCGCTTGGCACGATCAGCGCCCAGAGCGTATTGAGCATATGCAGCTCCTTAACCAGCAGGTAAGAAGGGATGATGCCCCCGCTGAACAGCATCGTGAAGAAGGCGATAAACAGCATGACCGTCGAGCCGTGCACCGATTTTTTGGAGAGCGGGTAAGCCAGCGTCGTCGTCAGCAGCATGCTGAGCGCCGTGCCGATGACGGTCACGAATATCGTATTTTTGAACGTTTGAATGAACTGTTGATTTTTAAATACCGTATCGTAGGCAATGGTCGACCACCCCTTCGGCCACAGCAGCAGTTGGCCTTCGAACACCAAGTGCGGCGAGGACAGCGAAGTGACCAGTACGTTCCAAAATGGAAATATCATCAGCAGCGCCAGGAGCCCGAGCAGGACTCCGTTGACCGCTTCGAACAGCCGGCCTTTTTGCGGTTTCATCTGGCTTGCGCCTCCTTTCTACCTAGAACAGATAATTGTCGCTCGTCTTCTTCGCGAGCCAGTTCGAGCCGAGAATCATCACAAGCCCGACGACCGATTTGAACAAGCCGACCGCAGCGGCGAAGCTGAAGTTGCCCTGCAGCACACCCGCTTTAAACACATACGTATCGAACACTTCCGCCACCTGCATGACCATCGGATTGCCCATCATGTACAGTTGATCGAAGGACAAGCTCATAATATGCCCGATCCGCAGCAGCAGCAGGACGACCACGGTGTTCATCAGCGCCGGGATCGTGATCGAGCGGATCTGCTGCCAGCGCGTAGCTCCGTCGACGCGGGCCGCCTCGTACAGCTCCGGGTTAATGCCCGCCAGCGCCGCAAGGAAGATGATCGTGCCCCAGCCCGCTTCCTTCCACATGCTCTGCACTGTAATAATGCCCCAGAAAAGCCGTTGATCGAGCAGCAGCTGCACCTTTTCGAAGCCGAGCCCTTTGACGATTTGCGTAATCAAGCCCTCCGAGTTCATCAGCGTGACGGTCAGCGAGCAAATGACGACCCAGGAGACGAAATGAGGCAAGTAGATGATCGTCTGAATCGTTTTCTTATAAAAGGCGATCCGCACCTCGTTAAGCAGCAGCGCAAGTACGATGGGCGTCGGAAAAAACAGCGCCAAATTCAGAAAGCTGATGACCAGCGTGTTGCGCAGCACCATCCAAAAATCCGGGTGCTTGAACAGCCGCTCGAAATGCGCGAAGCCGACCCAGTCGCTGTGCAGCACGCCCGCAAACGGGTTATAGTCTTGAAACGCCAGCACGATGCCGTACATCGGCACGTAATCGAACAGCAGAATAAACGCCATGCCCGGGAGCGCCAACAAATACATGTAGCGGTCCGCCCACAGCTTCTTGGCGAGGCGCGATCGTCCCGACTTCGCCGCTGCCCCCGTTCCCGGGGCGTTCCACGCCGCGCTCTTTGGCTGGATGGCCATGGGATGTCCCCCTTTCCTAATCATTCGTATTGTCTCATCCGAACGGGCGGAGGCTTCCTCCGTCACGCGCAGTACGGCTTTGGTGCCCGTTTTTGCGCATGACGGATACGCCGGCTTGGCGTGCCGACGTTTCCGTCCGTATTTTGCGGATTACTTCGTATCGCCGGAGCCGGCGGCCTGGGCGATTTCATCCATCCATTTGCTGCCTTCGAAGCGGTCGTACCACTGTTTCACGATCCCGTCCCAATCGTTCACGCTCAGGCTCCCCATAATCACCTTCACAATGCTGCCGTTGATGAACGCATCGGCCTCGGCGTTGTATTTCGAACGTGTCGGCGAGAACGCGAAGTCGAGCGGCGCGGGCAGCTTCAAAAATTTCTCCAGCATGAGGTTGCCGTCACTCACAAGCTTCTGCGCCTCGGCGCTGTTCTTCTTGCCTACGAACACCTCCTCGGTCTTGCCGACCGGCAGCGTCCACAGGAATGCGCCCGGCATGTCGCGCTTGGTCGCTTCCGCATTCACTTCGTTTTTGCCGTCTTTTTTCGTGTAGTGAACGCCTTCCACACCGTACAGGTTGAACTGCTCGCCTTCCGGGCTGGCACCGAAGTCAAGCCACTCCATCAGCTTCTGCATTTTGGCCGGGTCCTTCGCCGCTTTCTTCGTAATGAACAACCCGCCGTAGTTGACGCGTCCGGTCGCCCCTTGGCCGTACGGCCCTTTCACCGGCTCGAACGGAACGAGCTTGCCGTTCGGATTCGATTTCTTATAGTTGTCCTCGAAATCGTTCATTCGCGATGCATACTGGAATAAAATACCGGATTGCCCTTTGTTGACGACCTTCGATTCGGCGGTCCGTCCGTCCGTCACGGCAAAGTCGGGGTCAATCAGACCGTCTTTGAACGCCTTCTGCATCCACTCGAGCCATTCCTTGAATTGCGGCGTCGCAAAATTCGGTACGTATTTATCGCCCTGCTTTACCCATTTGTCCTGAATGCCGAACGGCTGCTGCAGCCCGCTGACGCCGATGAACGCATTGTTCGCATAGCCGATCTGGATGCCGATCGTATCTTTTTTGCCGTTCTTGTCCGGATCGCCCGTCGCGAACGCTTTGGCTACGTTGTACAGCTCCTCGGTCGTTTTGGGCGGCTGCAGCCCAAGGCTGTCGAGCCAGTCCTTGCGGATCATCGGCATGTCCCCGGAGGCGACCGGATTGCGCACGTTCGTGATCGCGTAAATTTTGTTCTGATACTTCGTGATATAGAGGTCCTTCTGTTTTTTCAGGTTCGGATACTTGTCGATATAGTCGTCGAGCGGGACGATTTCACCCGCCTTGATCATGCCGACGATAAAGTCGTCCATCGTCCGCCAGGCGAAGGCGTCCGGGACGTCGCCCGAGGCGATCTGCACACGGATCTTCTCTTTATAAATCTCCCACGAGTTGATGTTCAGTTCGAATTGAACGCCCAGCTTCGTTTGCAAATATTTGAGCGCTTCGTTGCTGTCCGGCGACGTGCTCGGGATCGTATTCCCGTTGTCGTAGGCGAGCTTCAACTTGACCGGTCCGGACGGCGCTGCCGCTTGCGAATCTTTCCCGTCTGAAGTGGTAGCCCCACCGCCTCCGCAGCCTGCGGCTACCGTCAATAAAACCACAGTCAGCATTGCGGCGCCGATGCGTTTTTCCGTACGCTTCCATCTAAGCTTAGCCAATGTATCCAACCCCTTTTCCCTGCTTCCCAATGTCGGTCTGTCGATTCCGTTGTGAGTTCGGCCGGCCTGCCATGCCTTTACTGTACTCCCGCCCGCCATCCGCAGCAATTGTCAAAAACGTATATCCACGGTTTCCGGCCAAATGACCACGCCTGATTCTAGCCCCAGATGCAGGATTTCCCGCCGAACGGCAAGTGTTAAAACGCGCAAATGTCCTTTTTGCTCGAAATGACACTTCCTATGCTATAATTTTTCATTGTAATGTTAAGATGCGAGCACGCGCTGCCTAAGCGCCGACAGTGACAGCTCAGACAGAAACGGAGGGGAACCGGCATGCGGCTGCAGCGTTCGAAAAAAGCACAAACCGTCATCGTCATGCTGCTGCTCAGCGCTCTCTGCATTATGGCGATGGGTTTTACGGTATATCTCCTCGCCACCCGAAGCCTGTCGGAGGAAGTGGAGAAGGCGTACCGCAGCTCGCTGCAGCGGACGCAGGACCGGGTGTCCAGCTATTTTAAACAAATCGATCAAGCCATTCTGCAATTCGAGAAGCTGCCCGCCGTCGAAAGCCTCGCTTCCCCATGGACGGAAGAGGACGGGATCGGGCTCATCAGCGTGCAGGAAACGCTGCTTCGCATGCAGACGTCGCTGGAGGACGTGGACAACATTGCGCTGTACCGGGTATCGAGCGGCCGGCTGTTCAGCACGAACCGGCAGGTGACGGCGTTTCAGGACGACTATCGGAACGTGATCGGGGCCTTTGAGCAGACGGGCAAAAAGGCCGCCCTGCTCAATCTGACGGTCCATGATACGCCGACGACGGTGTACGTGCGCAGACTGCCCGTTTTCCAGACGACGCAGGATTTATATATGATCATTCATTTGAATCAGCAATTTTTCGATCATATTCTCGGGCTGCCTGACGGGGAACAGGGCACGTATTTTATATTGAACGAGCGCCGGGACATTTTGCAGGCCCGGGGGGCTCTGGGCAGGACAACACTCGAAAACGAAATCGTCCCGTTGATCAAGGAAGGCAAGCCGAAGGCGGCGGACGACCTGTTCGTCGCTTATTTGCCCCCGTCGTACCAAGACTGGATATTCGGGTTCGCCATTCCGAATCACGTGCTGTTTGCCAAAATCGGCAGCCTTCGCAACGTCATCTTTGCCATCGCGGGCCTCTTGCTGGCGCTTGCCGTGCTCGTGACCCTGCTGGCAACGGGGCGGCTGTGGCGGGGCTGGAGCGAGCTCGTCTCGCTGGTGGAGGATAGCGGCCCAACTCGCACAAGTACATCCGTCGGCGAACCGGTCCAGCCTCCCGGTCCGGCCCCGGACGAATTCCGGCACGTTTACGATACGGTACAGCGGATCAAAGCAACCCGCGACGAGCTGCAGGAGAGGATCAAGGAGCTGACACCGGAAATCAAAGCGACCATCTTCCGCAGCCTGCTGCTCAAGGGCATCCGGTCGCAGCAGGATCGCGACAAATGCGAGCGCTATCAGCTCCCGCTGGCGGAGGAAGGCGAATTCGGCTGCCTTGCCGTCCAGATCGACCAATACCGCAGCTTGGAAACGCTCTATTCCGAAATCGATCTGTACTACTTCAAATACGGCATATCCAGCGTCATTCAAGAGGTCATTGATACAAAAGGCAGCGGCATGGTCGCCGCTTGGGGCGAGGACCGCTTCATGGCGGCGCTCACGCTCCCTGCGGCAGCGCCGGAAGAAGCTAGAGCCGCTGTGCGGGAAGCAGCGCAAACGATCCGCGATTTTATCCGGCACTATTTTCCGTTTACCGTCTCCATTGGCGTGAGCCGCCTGCGTAAGGATTATGCTTATTTGAACGTAGCTTCGCAGGAAGCGGAAGAAGCGCTGAAGCACAAGCTGGTTGCAGGAAAGAACGAAGTGATTCCAATCGAGGAATTCGGCAGCGAAACAGAGTCTCCCGAGGTACCCTTCTCGTTCCGCGAGCTGGAAAACGATATTCTGTACGCCGTCCGTTCGCTCGATCGCGGGCTGGCTTACGGCTATATCGATCGGCTGCGCGAATTGGAAGGGGTCCGCACCATTCACTACCAGTGGCTGCAATCGCGGATGATCGATCTGACGCTGTTTCTCTACCGCTCGGTCGGTCAGTCGCTGTCCCGCCCTCTGGCGGAGCCTGTCGCGGTGGAATGGCTGGAGCTGTCCACGCTGGAAGAGTGGAGTGATTGGCTGAAGACGCGGGCGTGCGATCTGCTGATCGGCGAGCTGGAGGAAGAGCACCGCGGACATATGCGACGCGCCGCCGAACAGCTAACCGTCTTCATCGATGCGCACAACGAAGAAGACGTCCGGCTGGAAAGCTGCTGCAAGGCGCTCGGCCTGCCGGTCACGCTGGGCAAGCAGGCACTGAAGGAAGTGCACGACGCCACGTTCTCCGACTACCTGCTCGCCAGCCGCATCGCCAAAGCGAAGCATTGGCTGCGGCATACGGAGACGAGCATTGACGAGATGGCCTCGCGGCTGCAGTACAGCAACGCGCAGAACTTCTCGCGCACGTTCAAGAAGATCGTCGGCATGCCTCCGGGGCAGTACCGGAAAGAGTCGCGGGGAGAGGGATGAGTCGACTCGTATGGGGGGCGGAGCGGTTTAGTAGGAAGGTAGGGCTTGCAGGGTACAGGGTGCAGGCCCTGGCTTGGAGAAATAAAGGAACGCAGATGCGTTATCCGGGAAGCGAGTGCACCCGGTAAAAAGATAAAGGAATACACATTCGTTATTTGTGTCGAATTTTATCCCGTTCGCCTGTCTTTCCGCCAATAAATCATCGCAGTTCCTCTATTCTCCGGATTGCAGTATACTAAGGCCAATTAACGCATCTGCCGTGCTCTATTTATTTTAACGGCGACTGACTAAGAGAGAGGGCTAGGGCAAATGACTATCGAGAAAACAAATCCGCCTCTACACTACGAAACCCGTGGCGAAGGATACCCGCTGATCGTGCTGCATGCGCTGGCGACCGACCACCGGTCGATGATGGCGTGGGTGGAACCGCTGTTCGAACGGCGGCCGGGCTGGAAGCGAATCTATGTCGATATTCCGGCTCACGGACGGAGTACGGTCGAGCCTTGGATGAAAACCTCCGACGACCTGCTGGCGGTTCTGCTGGACGGCCTCCGGACGATCCTGCGGGAGAACGAGCGGTTCGCGCTCATGGGCATGTCGTTCGGCGGCTACTTGGCGCAGGGGATCTGGCGCGCCGAGCACCGACGGGCGGACGGGCTGTCTCTTCTTGCCCCAGCGCTGCACCGGAAAACCCGCACCCTCCCCGAGCGAAGCGTGCCGGTCCGGGACGAGGCGCTGCTGGCGGAGCTTGAGCCGGAGGTGCGGGCGGCATTCGAAACGTTGGCCACCGTGCAATCGCGGGCGACTTGGGAGCTCTTCCGGGAGGAATGGCAACCGGGGCGTCTGCTCGCCGACCGCGCGTTTCTATCTTCGGACTGGCGTACGCAAGGGTACCATTTCCAATACGATCCGATCCCGGAGGACAGCCGTTTTCCGCAGCCGACGCTGTTTCTCCTCGGACGGCAGGATGCGATCTGCGGGTACAGGGATCATTTGGCCGTGCTCGAATCGTTCCCTCGGGCAACCCTTGCCGTGCTTGATGGCGCCGGCCATCTGCTGCAGATCGAGCAGCGGAAGCTGGTGCAGCATCATGTCGGCCTCTGGTTGGATGCTGTGGAGCGGGAGAAGCTGGCAGGCGCAGATGTGTAGCTGGCCTCGCTCGCAGAACTATTCGCCGCTGGACGTTCGGGGCAAGCGAGCTAATGCCGCTCGGGCTTTTCGCCGCTAGACGCCGGGCTGCTCCGTTCCTCTTCCCTCCAACGCTCTTGGCACGCCTGAATCCTGGGAGCTCTGTATTCCCGTATTGCCGCCGGCTGACTCGCCGGGAAGCTGATCCGACCCTCTCGGTCCGGTCAGCCTTTTAGCTTTTTCTCCCACTCTTCCAAGTAGATCATTTGCGTCAAGGGAGACGTATCCAGCTCAATCGGGCAAATGAACTCCAGCGAATTGCCGTCCGGGTCCTCAAAATAAATGGCTGCGTGCGCATGCGGCCGATTGGGCAGCATGACGGGACCTGTCGGCGCAAACCCGAAAGCTTCCCTCACCTCAATCCCCTTGTCCGCAAGCCATTGCTTGGCCCGCTTTATATCCTCCAGCTCCACTTGAAAGGCGATATGCCTCAACGACGGATGATACGGGACGTTCACCTGTTCCGTCTCCCATAGACCGAGCCAGCTCTTTCCTTTCTCAATCCAGAAAAACGTCAGGCCGCGGCCTTGATGGGCCAGTTCCAGGCCGATGCATTCATAAAACTCGACGGAACGCTCCAAATCTTCGACCGGCAAGTGAGCTTCATATAATCCTTTGATCACAAGGACGGCCTCCTTTCTACATCAGATCATTCCATTCGATGATATTGTAGCACAAAACTGCACAGCCTTCCCATATGTTTCCAGTTTATTTTAACAACCAAAAATTTTACCCAGAAAGCATCTAATAATTCTATCGAATTTTGTCGATAAAAGGAGATGAACACAACAAAGGAGAGAAACATAATGGGAAAACATCACTTTATGCTATCCGTCGGGAGGAAATTGTTCTTGTCTTTTTTGCTCCTGATTTTGCTGCTGGCCGGTTTCGGCCTTACCTCGCTGGGCCGGGGGGCTAAGATGCAAGCGAAGACGGAGGAAATTACCGACACTTGGCTTTCGGGAGTAGGAATTGCCAACAACGTCAACTATTTGACGGAACACGTTCTTGTTTTGCAATATAAAATTTTGACCAATCCGGAAGTTGCCAAAAAACAACAATACATCCAGGAAGCCGATGCCACGTTTGCAGAAATCGACAAGCAGCTGGATCTGTACAGCGAATCGTTTGAAAGCGACGAAGATCGAATCACTGTGGAGCAGCTTCGGGTGAAATGGAACGGCTATAAAGAAGTTTATGACCGCACCGTAACGTTGGGCAAGCAAATCGACCTGGTTCGAGGCGCAGTGAAGCAGGAAAAAGAACTGACAGCGATGATGGCACAATCCCAGCAGACCTATGACGAAATGCAGAAGCTGCTGAATAAAATGATCAAAATCAACAACGACGGCGCCAAAATAGCGACGCAGGAAAGCGGACAAATCTACCAAAGCAATATCGGGCTCACGATCGGGATCATCGTCATTTCGGTTTTGATCGGAATCGCCTTGGTCATCGTCATGATCCGCATCATATCCAGACCTGTAAAGCTCGTATCCGAAGCGCTGCACCGGGTAGCCGGCGGCGACTTGACGGTTGAACCGCTCGCCGTCAAGCAAAAGGACGAGATCGGAAGTCTGGTTGTTTCCTTGAACGATATGGTCGCCCATCTCAAAATGACTGTGGTGCAAATTCAAGAGGCATCCACGACGGTTGCCGCTTCCTCCGAGGAGCTGCAGGCCAGCTCGGAGCAAAATACGATAGCGACCAAAACCGTAACGCTGTCCATCCAAGAGATGGCCTCCGGCACCGAAAGTCAGTTGATGCGCTCGGACGAAACCGGAAGAGCGATGGAAGAGATGGCCGCAGGCATTCAACGCATTGCCGAGACGACGTCCGACGTATCCGAGCTGTCGCAAGAATCCGCCGTCCAAGCGCAGCATGGCAATGACGCTATTCGAGCGGCCAGGGGCCGAATGAACGCCCTAAGCGATTCGGTCGGACAAGCGAGCGCCGATATCAAGACGTTGGAGACGCATTCCGTGAACGTCGGCGGCATTCTGCAGATCATCAACGACATCGCTTCGCAAACCGGTCTGCTGGCGCTCAATGCCTCCATCGAGGCAGCAAGAGCGGGAGAGCATGGACAAGGGTTCGCCGTCGTCGCGAACGAGGTGAAGAAGCTTGCCCAGCAGTCCGGCGAAGCCGTTCAAAGCATCTCGGACATCATCACGCAGATTCAAACCGATACGTCCAAAGCGGTGCTCACGATGAACCGCAGCTTGGCGGAGGTGCGAATCGGCCTCCAAGCCGTGACCGAGGCGGATGACGCGTTCCAGCAAATCACCCGTACCGCAAACGACGTATCCGGCAAAATTCAGGAAGTGGCGGCGGCAGCGGAAGAAATGGCGGCAAGCTCGGAGCAGGTGTCCGCATCCGCTTCGGAGATGAGCCAAATTGCCAGACATGGTGCCGAGTCGGCGCAGACGATTGCCGCTACAACCGAAGAACAACTCGCATCTGCCGAAGAAATTGCTTCGTCCGCGGAATCGTTAAGCCGGACGGCGCAGGATTTGTCCGAATTGGTCAACCGGTTCAAATTGTAAGGGGCGCTCCAGGCGTCCAAAAAAAGGGAGGAAGCCCCCGCAGCTTGTAAACTGCGGACTTCCTCCCTTTTTCCATTTCGCACAAGAGTTCATGCTTATATTGTAAACTTGCGGACCAGCGTTTCCAGATTTTCTGCCTCCCGGCTCAGTCCTTCGGACAAGGAGGAAACCTCCTGCACCAAAGCGGTTTGCGCTTGGGTTTTGTCATTGACGATCTGTACGCCGTCCAGAGATTCTCTGGCGACATCGGCCATGTCGGAGACGGAGGCGGCAATTTCTTCCGAGCCTGCCGCCATTTCCTCCGAAATGGCCGAAACCTCCTGGATTTGGGCGGCGACCTCTTTGGTGGCCTGCAATATTTTTTGGAACGAATCGCTGGCAGCCCGCACCTTGTTGCTGCCCAGGGTCACTTCTTCGCTTACCCGCTGCATCGCTTTGACCGTTTCCGTGGAATCGCTGCGAATTTCCTGAAGCAACTCGGCGATCTGTCCTGCCGAGGCGGCAGAGCCTTCCGCCAGCTTGCGGATTTCCGCCGCCACGACCGCGAAGCCCCGGCCATGCTCGCCCGCCCGGGCCGCTTCGATCGAGGCGTTGAGCGCAAGCAGATTCGTTTGCTTGGACAACGTAGCGATCGTATCCGCAATTTGCCCGATGTAGGACGAGCGTTCGTCCAGCTTGGATACGATCTCGGCGGATCTATGAACGGACTCGTCGATCTGATCCATTTGCCGCTTGGCCTGCTCCATCTGTCCGAAGCCGTCCACAGCTTCTTTCTCCGTATCCACGGCGGCCTCAGACAGCTCGGTAGCCGATTCGGCCACCCGCTGCACGCCCTTGGCCATTTCTTCGATGGCCCGCGATCCGTCCAGCGTGTTCTGCACCGAAATGACGGCTCCCTGCTCGATCACCGCCATCCGCTTGCCGATTTCCTCGGTTGCGGCAGAGGTTTGCTTCGTATTGGCAATCAGCTTCTCCGACGTCTCCCACACCTTCTCGGAGGTGCCGGTAATTTCCTTGATCATGCCGTGCAGGCTGTCCAGCATCCGGTTAAGCGAGCCTGCGATTTCGCCAATCTCGTCCTTCGTATTCGAGGTCAGCCTCGCCGTCAGATCGCCGCCGTTGCCGGCCAGCTCGGCAATTTTCTCATTCACCGTTTTTAAAGGCCGCAGCTTGATAAAGATCAAGATAAAAATGCCGAACAAGGTCAGGAACGTCACCACCAGCAGGATCACCGCGAAGTTCATCATGGAGTTAGCCGTCTGACGGGCCGAGTCCGCTTCCTGCTGGGCCCGGGTGTTCATCTTGGTTTGAAACTGCTGGATATAGCCCATAATTTCATTTTTGCTGGCATCGTACTGTTCGCCGAACATAAGCTTTCGGGCGCTGTCGAAATTTTTCTCCTCCACGGCCTTCATGGCGGCTTCTTCGGTTTTGATCAAGGTGTCGGAGCTGTTCTTCGCTTTCTCGATCAAATCCAGTTCTTCCTGCGGCGCTTGAAGCGCTTTCAGCTGTTCGACAACCTTGTCGCGCGACTTGGTCTCGTTGACCTCTTTCCAATAATTATCGTAGTGCTGCTTGTCCCCGAACTGAACATACCTTCTCATCTCTTCAGTCAAGTAATCGGAGGCGTTCTTCAAGTCCAAGCCGAGCTGCTTGAACTGCGCCTGCCGTTGTACCGCCAGCCGTTCCTGGGCGATCCCGTTCTCCAGCTTGCTGACGCTGAACCAGTTGAGCAGCGATAATACCAATAAAAGTGAGCCCATCACCTTTAACCAGCTTGAAATCTTCATCCGCAGTCCCCCTGAAATCGTGATTTATTTCGACATTTTTCAACAATATTTATCGACATTTTTAGACAAAAATTTGAGATTCAATTTTTTACATTCCGCTTTAAAACCATTATTTTTAGGAGATCGGTGCATCTTTTTTTATTTTTTTCGACAGATTATCGAGAAGAAAAGGGCAGCAGCTGGCGGAAAAAGCAGGGTGAAGGTATCCGAGGCGCTGGAGTCGATTGGAGGGGGAGGCCGGGGACAAGACTGTTTTGGTGCTTATGCAGAGCGTCAATAGCAAAAACGGCATATCCTTAAAGGATATGCCGAGCTTGTTGAGAAAGAGGGCTTTTACAAAAATAGAAATGCATACGGAGCTGGGGTATCCACTGGAGAAGCGATGCGGCCAAAAGTGGATACCCCCCATCGTAACCTCTACTACCTCATTTGACCACTTTCTCAATCCTCTGGACGCTGCGGACTAGCTCTCCCCCGCCGATTCGGCGAGAAAATCAACCAGATGCATCGCTTGCATCGTCTTGTCTTTCCCGTGGCGGTGAACGCCCCATTTCATCTGAAGCAGGCAACCTGGATTCGCCGTCAGAATGACGTGCGCCCGGATGCGCTCCACCTGCTCCATCTTATGATCGAGCACGCTGGCGGACATCTCCGGCTGCGTCAAATTGTAGATTCCAGCGGAGCCACAGCAGCGGTCGGCATCCGGCAGCTCCTGCAGCTTCGCGCCGGGCACGGTCCGGATCAGCTGCCGCGGGGCCGATGCAACGCGCATCACGTTGCGCAGATGGCATGAGTCCTGGTACGTGACCGTCACCTGCTCCGCCCCTTGGCCGAGCGGCTTCAGCGGCAGCGGACGCCCTTCGGCGAGCAGCTCCGACACGTCGCGGACCTGCGCGGCGAACCGGCGGGCCTCCGCCTCCTGGGGATCGCCGTGAAGGAGGTGGTCCACCTCCTTCAGGGTGGCACCGCAGCCGCCGGCGTTGCTGACGACGGCATCTACGTGGGCCGCACCGAAGGCGGCGATGTTGGTCCGGGCCAGACGGCGGGCGCTCTCCCGTTCGCCGGCATGGGCGTGCAGCGCACCGCAGCACGTCTGCGAGGCTGGGACCACGACCTCGTAGCCCGCCAAGCGCAGCAGCTTGATCGTGTTCACGTTCGTCTCCGTGAACAGCACATCCATGATACAGCCGCGGAACATGCCGACCCGCCCGAGACGTTCGCCTTCGGCGGGGATCACGAGCAGCGATTGTCCGCCGTCGCCCTGTTCCCAACGTGCGGGCAGGCCGAGCTTCTCCCAGCGGCGGATGACGCCGTCGCCGGCCGCTTGCGGCAGCACCGCTTCCATCTCGCGCATATGAGCCGGGAACAGCTTCATGACGCCGAGCCCGCGCGCCAGCTTCTGCAATCCGCTCGTTTGGTACAGCTTCAGCGACGAGCCGAGCAGCCGCATCCGGCCGTGATGCGGAAACAGCCGCTCCATGAACAGCCGCTTCACCGTCCGCACCGGCCACCGTTCGGCGGTTACCGCCGCGATCGACTCGCGGGCCTGTTCGATGAGCTGCCCGTACTTGACATCCGACGGGCAGGCCGGCTCGCAAGCGCGGCAGCCGAGGCACAGGTCCATCTGTGAGCGGAACGCCGCGTCCGGCTCCATTTTGCCGTCATAGACGGCCTTCATCAGCGCGATCCGGCCCCGCGGCGACGCTGCCTCCAATCCCGTCTCCTGAAACGTCGGACAGGCCGTCTGGCAAAAGCCGCAGCGCATGCAGTTGGTCAGCTGATCGGGATCGAGCGTGAGCTGCAGCTTCTCGGTCAGTTGTTTGATCTCCGTGCTCATGCTTCACGCACCGCCTTTCGTCGCCGGATCACGGCCGTCCTCAAGCGAGTCCCCGGACAAGCCCCTTTCCCCGGCACCGGTTTGCCCCGGCCCTGCGGTTCCGCCCGCTTCGTTCCCCGCTCCCGGCTCCGACGTAAACACAACGCGCTTGCGCGTCTCTGCGAACAGCTTGCCGGGATTGAGCAAGCCGTCCGGGTCGAACGCAAGCTTCAGCCGCTTCATCAGGCTGATGCCGGACGCGCCGACCTTCCATTCGAGATATGGCGCTTTCACATGCCCGACGCCGTGCTCCCCGGTGATCGTGCCTCCGAGCCGGATCGCCGCGTCGAAAATTTCCTCGAACGCCAGCTCCACCCGGTGGATCTCCTCCGCATCCCGCGCATCGGTCATCGCTGTCGGGTGCAGGTTGCCGTCGCCCGCATGGCCGAACGTGCAGATCCGCACGTTGTGCTTCGCCGCAATGCGCTGCACCTCCAGCACCATGTCGGCAATCTTCGAGCGCGGCACCGTCGCGTCCTCAAGAATGGTTGTCGGTCGTAGCCGGGAGAGCGCCGCCAACGCGCTGCGCCGCGCTTCCATCACTTTGGCCCCTTCCTCCGGCGTCGCGGCCACCTTCACCTGAATCGCCCCTTCGCGGCGGCAAATCACCTCGATCAGCTCCAGGTCCTTCTCCACCTGCGCCTCGTCGCCGTCCTGCTCGATCGCCAATATCGCTTGCGCATCGACCGGAAGGCCGATTTTGGCGAACGCCTCCACCACCTCGATCGTCGCCTGGTCCATAAACTCAAGCGTACAGGGCGTAATCCGGTTCGCGATAATCTGCGACACCGTCCGCGCCGCCGCAGGCAAATCGGCGAACACCGCGATCATCGCCCGCCGGTACGCCGGCTTCGGCACAAGCTTGACCGTCGCTTCCGTCAGAATCGCCAGCGTGCCCCCGGACCCTACGAGCAGTCGCGTCAAGTCGTAGCCCGCGACATCCTTCACCAGCTTGCCGCCCGTCCGCAGCACCTCGCCGTTCGCCAGCACCGCCTCAAGTCCGATGACGTAGTCCTTGGTCGTGCCGTACTTGAGCCCGCGCAGCCCGCCTGCGCCCAGGGCAATGTTGCCGCCCATCGTGCAGATAATCATGCTGCTCGGGTCCGGCGGATAAAACAGTCCCGTTTCCTCAACAGCCGTATGAAAGCGCTTAGTATTCAAGCCCGTCTGGAACGTTGCCGTCAGGTTGTCCTGATCGATCTCCAGCAGCCGGTTCATCCGCGTCATGACCATAATCAGCCCTCCGTGCAGCGGCACGACGCCCGCGCACAGATTGCTGCCCGCCCCGCGCGTGACCACTGGGATCCGGTGCTGGGCGCAGACGCGCATCACCGCCGCCACTTCTTCCGTCGAAGCGGGAAAAATAACGCCGTCCGGCATCGATTGATACAGCGGCGTCGCATCGTAGCTGTACGAAACGAGCGTTTCGGTATCGTCGCGAAACCAGACGTCCCCGACAATGCTTCTTAATTGTTGACAAACCGTTGCAGCCAGCAAAGCCACATTGTTCCCCCCCGTATGCCCTAAATTAATCAGGTCATCTGATGACTTAATTATAAAAGGACCCGGCTTCCCCCGTCAATGCTTCAGTGTCCCTGCCCCGCAAGGCGACATGATTCGCCCAGGCAAACATGGTACAATAAGGGAAATCCGCACGCGGCCGCAGTGTGTTTAACGCCGCATGATTTTGATTGCGTTTCGACTGGAGGGAATGCCATGGATTTTTTTTCAACACCAAGGGGTCCTCTCGACGGGCCTCCGCCCTTCTTCATTTTCTTCTTTGTGCTTATTCTGGTTCTGATCGTAGGTGCCGTCTTGTACGGGATTTTCTCTTCCGTCTCCGTCTGGTCCGCCAACAATGCGTCCGAACGTCTTAGCGTTCCCGGCCGGGTGGTCGCCAAACGCACGCAGGTGTCGGGCGGGTCCGGAGATTCGAGCGCGTTTACGAAATATTTCGTGACCTTCGAATTCGAGGACGGCGGACGGGTTGAGCTTCCTTTGAAAGGCCCCCAATATGGACTGCTGGTTGAAGGGGACTTCGGCGAGCTGACATATCAGGGCACCCGCTTCATTGATTTTGTCCGCATGAGAAAGGAAGAGCATTCATGATCCGCAAAGGCTATGAAATCGTCGCCGACGCCCTTCGCGAGCAGATCGAGCAGGGCGTCTGGCCGGTCGGGTCCCGGATCGACTCGGTCGAGCAGCTCGCCGTGAAGTTCGGCGTCGGCCGCTCCACAATCCGGGAAGCGCTCATGGCGCTGAAAGCGCACGGCTGGGTGGACGTCCGCCACGGCGGCGGAACGTTCGTACTCCGCAATAGCGGCGCGCTTCAGATCGAAGCGCCCGAGATCGGTAACGTGGAGCAGCTCCGGCAATGGCTTGAGCTGCGCTTCATTCTGGAAACCGAAGGGGCGGCACTAGCCGCGGCGCGCCGCGGCAACGGGCATCTGAGCGAACTGGACGGAATCCTCGCCGAGATGGCTTCCCTGACCGACGAGGACAAGCTGGAGCAGTGCGACATCCGGTTTCACCTGAAGCTGGCCGGAGCATCCGGCAACGAGCTGCTCGTACGCACGCTGGAGACGCTGTTCCTGACCATGGGTCCGGCGATGCGGGAGAGCCGCCGGCTGTGGCTGTTCGCGGAGCAGAGCCAGACGACCCGGCTCTCCGAAGAGCACCGGGCCATCGTCGACGCGGTCCGGCTGCAGGACGCTGCCCTTGCCCGGGAACGCGTCGCCTCCCACTTGCGCAAGGTGGAGCAGATGCTCCGCCGTTTAACCTACGAAGCCTGATGGCATACGGCCGTGTGCATATGAAAAAGCCCGCCGGCACTTCAATATTCCGACGGGCTTTCCTCGTTTAATGAGCGGTTCCTCCGCCCTTTTTCAACCATTCGCAGCCGTCCGCGCAGGAGCAGAGCGCCTTCTGCACCGAGCACCACGAACGCTTCGCATAATAAATCGGCACTTCCTGTTCCTTCGCTTGCTGCTTGATGGCTTTGGTCAGATTATGATTGACGTAATCCGTCAGCACAAGCACCGCGTCTACCTTTTCCGGAATCCCCTTCTTCACCATTTGGCATTTGCGTCCGGACATATGCATCACTTCGTCAAAACCGATATTCGCCAGATGATCGGGCATATTGCCCAAATGATCCGCTCCTACGACCAAAATCGACGGCATGTTTCGAGCCTCCTTTTCGTTAACGGGCTGTCTCCTGAGAGAGCCTTCCGTGCATGTATTTTTATCGTGTGTGCCTTCGATTCTTCGTTATTTCGCGTCCGCGAGCAGCTTGAGCTTCCGTTCCTCGCGCTCGGCACTGCTCATCCGCGGACAGGTATAGCAATATCCATGGCTGGTATCCGTCTTGTAAGCGAGACAGCAGCTGACTTTCATCCGCAGTTGCTCTCCGGGATTCCGCGGGTCGTCGACATAGCGGAACTTCACATTGAGCGGATGCCGCGGCCGGCCGAAGACGTCCGGCGGCAAGTCTGACAACAGCGCCTGAAAGTCCTCCGTCAGCTTGGCCCGAAGCTCTTCGCTATCGGCCTTCGCAAGAGCCGCTTCATGCGCATAGTGCATCCGTGTCGCGATTTGTCCCCACAGCTGCCCCGCATCGAGCCCTGCCGCTTGCGCCAGTGCTGCGAGCAGCGGCCGAAGGGTCTCTCCATACAAGGCGGAGAGCACTTGACGCCTCCACTCGGCCCGGTCCCCCTCAGGCACCGACAACGTTCTGGCATCATGCAGCCGGAACCCGAACATCGGGCGCTCTTCCTTCAGATACAAATTCACCGTCAGATTGCCCGGCGAAAAATCGAACGCCGCATCATACCGGCCGATCATATACTGCTGCGCCGCGCACAGCATGCTGAGCCAACTGCTAAAGTAAGTGGCCGGCGCTTGCCCATCCAACGCGCGGATATGCTTGCCATACTTCACCAGAAGCATGTCCGCATGCCGCCGTTCGAACAGCTGCGACAGCTTGACCGACAACTCCCCCTCGTCGGGAAGCTTCCGTATGAAAAAAAACTGCGTCTCCAGCTCACTGAGACCTTGCTCCGCCAGCGCTTCATTCCTTGCCTGCTCCATGCCGCTCTCCCTTCCCGTTCCGGTTATTGCGCTCCGGCGCTCTTTCGATGCTCTCCTGAGCTTCTTCCTCTTGGAACACTTGACCCGATATCCTCTGTATGTATGAACCGTACCGGCGCTCTTCCGGCTGCGTCTGTAGTCTGACGGGAATCGAACGGTCCGCAATGCTGCCTGCCCGGCTAAGGTTTCTTTGCCTGATCAGCTCATACAGCAAACCCACGGACGGCTCCTCCTCTTATTGTATGATAATGATTCTCAATAACATGTATATCACAAATGATAATGGTTATCATTATCGTTGTCAATGGGTTGCCCCTTTTCTCCTAATGCAGGCGACCAAGCGGCCTATGACGCCGTGAACGGCTGGAACCCTTCAGGCGAAGCGCGTACTATTTCAATCCAGCTACGGCCACCTCGCAGTGGATCTGGTCCAGGCCGCAAATTAAACAAATCGGCGGCCATATTTATTTTTTGCAAATGAGATCGCGGCTTCCTATTGAAAAGAGCCGGGCCCCACAGGTACCCGGCTTGCCGTTGCTTCCACTTATAAAGCTTAGAAGAACAATACGCTGCAACTGACAATCACGAGCAGAATGAACAGAACCAGGATGACGCCTGTCGATGTAAAACCGCCGAAACCACCCACAATGATCACTCCTTCGACAAAATTGAATATCCGCCATTCTTCCCATGTCGAATATTCGCAATATTAATGTATTCGGAAGATGAATAACCGGTATGGACGAGTGAGGGGGGAGCATGGATTCAGACGACCCATTCTGTTGGTCTGAGCCATGGAAGCGCCCCGGCGATAGTGTTCATTCCGCATCCGCCGCGCAGCGGAAGCCGATATTTGATATACATCACAAGGTTGCAACTCTAAAATGCGAAGGAAATCTGGGAGCACGCCCCGAAATGCCGGCAAAACAAAGCCGAAGCGACAGAATGATGCATTTTTCGACAGTGTGATTTTTTTCACATCACTTTTCTCTCGGACATGCTATAGTAAAGGCGTAGGGAGGAAGCAAATCCCGACATCAACCAAAGGAAAGGAACATGCGATATGAACACCGTGCTTCGTTCCCGCTCCGGCCGACGATCACTGCTATAGCAGCTAAACTTGCCTTAAAAAAAGTCTCTTACCTTATTGAAAGGTAAGCGAACGATTTTTCTTACGAGAATTTGTGAATTTTTTCACGATATCTCGCTGGAAAATCAAATGGATTCGATGAACCGTCTAATCCTGTAAGTTTAAATGGATATTATCCCTTAATGATGGTAATTTATCCCTCTTCATCTCTTTAGTGTTGTGCAATAATGAATGGCAAGTGTCACTATTTGGACACAATTTGATACCCAAAGGGAGCGATTATAATGATTATGAAATGGTTAAGAGAAAACGTGTATGCTGCCGGCTTGCTGCTCATATTACGCGTGTACGTCGGATGGACGTGGCTTACGGCCGGGTTCCACAAACTTACCGGCGGGTTCGACGCCACCGGGTTCCTGAAGGGCGCCATTGCCAAACCGCCAATGGACAAGGCCACAAACGAATTGATTTACCCAACCTTCAATGCATTTATCGAAAATTTTGCTTTGCCTAACGCGAAGCTGATCAACATCATGATCCCGCTCGGCGAGTTTCTCGTCGGTCTCGGCTTAATTCTCGGGACACTCGCGACGGCAGCCGCCTTCTTCGGATTAGTGATGAACTTCATGTTCCTGTTCGCCGGAACCGTAAGCACGAACCCTTGGATGGTCCTCCTCGGCTTCGTTCTCTTGGCCGCAGGAGCCAACACCGGCAAATTCGGTGGCGACTACTACGTACTGCCTTACCTCCGCAAAATGTTCCGTAACAAAGGCGGAGACGGCCATGATCCTAACAAAACCGCCGGCGGCACCCGTGCCCCGATGGGAGTATAAAGCAAGCATACGACAAGAAGACCACGGATCGATTCCGTGGTCTTACTTTTTTTTATTCACAATCAGCATCATCATAAACGAAATGACGATGATCGAGCCGGTCCACCACCAGGCGAGCGTCATGCGGCCGGATTCCACCGCCATGTAGATGGCGGTCGGAACGGTCTGCGTCTTCCCCGGGATGTTCCCGGCGATCATTAGCGTCGCCCCGAATTCGCCAAGCGCCCGGGCGAAGCCCAAAATGTAAGCCGTAGCGAGGGAACGCCAGGCCAGCGGCAGCGTAATGTAGCGGAGCACCTGCCACTCGCCCGCGCCCGCGGAGCGCGCAGCGTCCTCCAGGCTGCGGTCGACCGAAGCGAAGCCGACCTTCATCGTTTGGTATACGAGCGGGAAGGCGACCACGACGGCAGCGATGACGGCGGCCCACCACGTGAAGATGAGCGGAGCCGCGAACCACTCCTCGATCCAGCGGCCGAACCAGCTCTTCTTGCCGAGAAGCACCAGCAGGATGAAGCCGATTACGGTCGGAGGAAGCACCAGCGGCAGCATCAGCGCGGTTTCCAGCAGCGTTTTGCCCCGAAACATGCGGCGGGACAAGCCCCATGCCGCAGCGATCCCGAGGACGAACACCAGCGCGCTAGCAACCAGCGATACTTTGACCGACAGCAAGACCGGCGACAGAAATGCGTTCCAATCGATGCCAGGCATACCGGCTACTTCCCGGCAGGAACGGTGAAGCCGTACTTCGCGAACACGTCCGTTGCCTCTTTACTCTGCAGGTACGTGTAGAAGGCTTCGGCTTCTTTGGTGTGCTTTGTCGCTTTGACGATACCAGCCGGATATTCGACCGGCTTGTAGGTTTTCGGATCGACGTTGAAAGCGATCTTCAC
This sequence comes from Paenibacillus elgii NBRC 100335, assembly GCF_004000865.1. Classification (GTDB taxonomy): domain Bacteria; phylum Bacillota; class Bacilli; order Paenibacillales; family NBRC-103111; genus Paenibacillus_G; species Paenibacillus_G elgii. The sequence goes on from NZ_BIMB01000021.1 coordinate 85,049, forward strand.
TTTCTTGGACGTGAGCGCATCCGTCTTGTAGACGAAGCCCGCTTCCGCGTTGCCCGATTCGACGTAGGTCAGCACCTGCCGCACGTCTTTCGCCATGACGAGCTTCGGCTGCAAAGCATCCCACTGTTTCGCGTTCGTCAGCGCTTCCTTGGCATAGCCGCCCGCCGGTACGGATTCCGGCTCTCCGATGGCGACGTGCTTCACTTCCGGCTTCGCCAAATCGACCACCGTGCCGACCTGCGCTTGGCCGCCTTCCGGTACGACGACGACCAGTTCGTTGACGAGCAGGTTTTTCTGCTGCGCCGCATCGACAAGCTGCTTGTCCACTAGCGCCTTCATATTTTTGGCGGCGGCAGACAGGAACACGTCGGCGGGAGCACCCTGCTCAATCTGCTGCTGCAGCGCGCCGGAGGCTCCGAAGTTGAAGTTCAGCTTGATGCCCGCGTTCTTGCTTTCGTAAGCGGTTTGGATTTCCTTGAGCGCGTCGGTCAAGCTCGCCGCGGCGGAGATGGTCAGCTCCACCTTTTCAGCGGGGGCGGCCTGTTTGGTTTCTTGGCCGGCTTTCGGCGCGTCCGCCGGGGTCGGCTTCGCTTCGCCACATCCGGTAAGCCCGATGGCTAGAGATAAAGCAAGCAGCAGGAATAAACAAGAAGCAGCGATTTTGCGCAAAACGTCCTCTCTCCTATCTATTTAATTATGTTTAGATATAACTAGACATACTTAATATAAACAAAAAAAAGGAACCCTGTAAACAGCGGTTTGAATCGCAGCCACTTCCATCGTATGATAGGTGTGACGACTTCGTGTCCAAGCCGGAAATGCAGGTACGGCCTACGAAGCGAATGTAAGGCAGGAGGTTTCACGCGTCATGACCAACGACGTTTCCTATACAACCGAAGAAATCGCGAAGCTTTTGAAAATATCCAAGCTGACGGTGTATGACCTGATCAAAAAAGGCGAGCTTCCCGCCTACCGAGTGGGCAAGCAAATGCGTATCGACGCCGTGGATCTGGAGGCCTATAAAACCAGAGCCCGCGAAGGCCGTATGCCGCATGCAGCCGCTCTGGCGCCATCCGGTTCTTCAAGGCCGGAGGCCGTTTTTGCTCCGGGCAGCCGTCCGCTCGTTATTACGGGGCAGGACATCAGCCTCGACATGCTGGCCAAGCATCTGGAGAAGCAGGCGCCCGGCGTCCGCCCGCTGCGCTCGTACGTCGGCAGCTTGGACAGCCTCATCTCGATGTACCGCGGCGAATCGGATATCGTGAGCACGCATCTGCTGGACGGCGATACCGGGGAATACAATATTCCGTATATCCGCAAGCTGCTGGTCGGCTTTTCGTATATCGTCGTGCATCTGCTGACCCGAAATGCCGGGCTTTACGTGCCGCAGGGCAATCCGAAAGGACTGCGGAGCTGGGGCGACCTTGCGCAGCCCGGTCTGCGTATCGTCAACCGGGAGAAAGGCTCCGGCGCGCGAGTACTGCTGGACGAGCAGCTTCGGCTGCACCGCATCGCTCCGGGCAGTATTGCAGGCTATGAGGCGGAGGAATCCAGCCATATGGGCGTTGCCGGCAAAGTCGCTGCGGGCGAGGCCGATGTCGGAATCGGGATCGAGAAAGCGGCAAGAATCGTCGGAGGCGTCGATTTTATCCCGCTGATCCGGGAGCGTTACGATCTCGTGATGCTGAAGAAGCCGGATAACCGCGAATGGATCGAAGCGGTGCGGCGCATTCTGCAATCGGACGCCTTTCTCGGCGAGCTGCGCTCCATCGGCGGGTATGACTTGACCGAAACCGGCAAGGTTTTACTGGAAACGTGACAAACCGGTTCCAATAAACGCGGCCCGGCAGGACTGGGGGTCGGAGCATTTGAGAAAATGGGTATGGTTCATCATCGCCATCTGTGTCATTATTGTGGCTTGCCTTCCCTTCTACCCGAGACTGCGTTACGATCTTTATGAGCAAGATCGATTGCCGAGCGACTACGAAATTTCTTACGGGTACGAGTTATACGACTACAGGAATAAGTTTTTCCCTCCGAAGGCCGGATGGAAAAGGTTTTCCGCGGACCCCCGGACGGTGTTCCCCGACGGCAAAAACATTCTCGTACTTGTGGCGCATCCGGAACTTGTACATGGGGAGCACACCTTCCGCTTTCTGGTCATCCGCGTTCGCGACGGTCTGCCCGTCATGACGGAGCCAGCTTATCTCCAAGGCGACTTTTTGTTTACCGCCAGATTGCGTTCCGATCGTTGGGAGCCCGGAGAATATAGAGGAGAGTATTGGAAGGACGGCTCGCTCGTAGCGGTCAAAACGTTTACTATCCAAGGAAAAGGCCCTGAGGCCGAATAAATCGTGAAAACCGCTTGGCACAAAAATCTAACCGGACTCGGGTGATCGAATCAGCATGGATTTTTCAATCATCGAGCATTTGACAGAGGACAACATCAAGCTTTGGCTGGAGCAATACCGCTCCCTGGGGCCGCTTCCCGGCATCCTGCTGACGTTCGCCAAGTCGTTTGTTCCTCCGCTGCCCACGCTGGTCATCGTCGGAGTCAACGCGGCGGTATACGGCTTATGGCTCGGCTTTCTATATTCGTGGATCGGCATGATCGCCGGATGCCTGACGACCTTCCTCATCATTCGCAAAGCCGCCGGCCATCCGTACTTCGAGCGGTGGAAGCGCAAGCCCAAAGTCGAAAAAAGCATGCGGTGGGTCCGCCATAACGGGTTCAGCTACGTGTTTCTGCTGAGCGTGTTTCCGGTCGGTCCGTTCGTGCTTGTCAATATGGCGGCAGCAGCCGCGCGCATGCGGTTGCATACGTTTCTGATCGCCGTTGCCGCCGGCAAAGCGATCATGATCTTCTCCGTCTCGTATATCGGGCACGATCTGGAGCGTTTCGTCCGCGAGCCGCTTCAGCTGCTCTATGTGGTGCTGTTTATTGGGGGTTCGCTGTTTCTCAGCAAAAAAATCGAGGCACATTTTACAAAAGCGGCCGCGGCCAAAGAGGGGCAGCGAGGTCTGAACGGAGACGAGCGGGGAAGCGGATGAATCCCACAGCATCGCACCGGAGGCAATCATCCCTCCCCCCATGGGGGGAACCGTTTAATCGCAAACCTTTTCCAGATCGGCCATGCTGGTGATGCTATTCGCGTCGTTGATGCGACAGCTTAGGTCCCTTCTATCTTTATTAGACCTCACTTCGATCCACATCCTGTTAATGCGAAAGTTTTTCGCCAAACCAACCATTTCATGTACATTTTTCAACTCGTCCCCCACAGCCGTCCCTTCTTCCAATCGTTCATATCGGATATCCAGATATAGGAGCTGCCGGTCAACCGCTTCTTGAAATGAAATATAATTGGGCCCAAAAATAAGTTCGTTCTCGTCCGGAAATTCCCCGTATATAGAATGGTAGTCCGACACTTGGGTTATGCGGTATTTTTCCTTCGGAAGCAGCTCTTGCAGTTTCGGATAAACCGTCTCCTTCAGTGCATCGTTCCAAAAAGCTTGCACATAGTCGTCTTTAAACAGGTACCGCTTGTTTTTCTCCGAAACACTCACGCGGATCTTATAATCGGGCTTTGCAGCAGAACGCACTTCAACATCGTAATGATCAATCGTACCGTTATACTCGACCTTTTCAATCCTGAATTCTTCCTGATATTTGGTTTTCAAATGAATGGCCAGTTCTTCCTGCACTCTTTTTTCATCGGACGTGAATTGCTTGAAGATGGCATCCAGCATCAAAAACACCATCCCGCCCATCAGCAAGTAGAGAACCAGCAAAACGCAAAAGACGGCTGCCATAATAAAAAGCATGGTCTTGAGAGCCGCCTTAACGTACTTATTTGCAAAAAATTTATCGACAAGCGTTGGTTCCTTATTTTCTTCCGCGATCCGTTTAAGCTTGTTCGCACTTGAATTCATCGCCTCAAATAAATCCCGATCCATCTGCATCATCCCATTCTCTTCTATCTGTATCTGTTCATCCTTCGGCAAAACGACGAAATCCGGAAGCATAGGCTTCCGGATAGGCTCCCGGGCTTGTGGCCCTCAGGGAGACGGTTTTTGTCTTAGGTAGCGCGGGCCGGCTGCACGGTTCCGCAAGGCAAGGCAGTTGCTTCTTACATGGCATGGATCCACGTCACACCCGAAGCTTGAAGGTCGGCTTCCCATTCCTTCGGCATGTTCACATCGCAGATAATGATGTCGATTTCCTTGAGATCGGCCAGCTTGTAGAACTGCCCCTCGCCGAGCTTCGAGCGGTCGGTCATCACGATCGATTGCTTGGAATGCTCGATCAGCTTGCGCGCAAGCTGCCCCCGTTCGGCGTCGAAGCTTGTAATTCCGCGGTTTACCATAAGGCCGTCGATCGAGATAAACGCCTTGTCCGCGTAAAACTGCTCGACCATCCGCTCGGCCATCGAGCCGGATACCCGTGCCTGCGAGGCATTGACCTTGCCTCCGATAAAATATACGTCGCCGGAGAACAGCTCTTTGTTCTTGTAATCGATGAGCAGATACAGCGCCGGAGCCGAAAAGGCCAGCACCGTAATATTTTTCTTGTTGAGCAAAAAATGAATCATCTGCTGGGTCGTCGTGCCGTCGTCGATGAAGATGACGTCGTTGTCTTCCACCAGAGACGCGGCGGCCCGGCCGATCCGCTTCTTCTCGTCGGCGTACAGCTCTTCCCGCTTCAGGTGCGGCGGCTCTTCCCGCGCCAGGTTGATTTTGACCGCGCCGCCGTAGACCCGCTTCAGCTTGTTCTCCGCCTCCAGCTCCTCCAAATAACGGCGCACCGTCTCCGAGGATACCTTCAGCTTCTCGACCAGCTCAAACGTCTTTACTTTTCCTTCCAGATTGAGCGTGTTTAAGATGAAATCCTTGCGTTCTTCCCCTACCAAAGACATCCGGTGCAACCTCCAGCCCTGCGTATGATATTTGCATTATAGCACCCGAGCACCGCGGTTACACGATTTTCCGGTCCGCCGCCTTACAACCAGAATCGGTTGCGCCCGATCGCCTCCAATAGCCGCGCGATATCGTCTGCATGCACATCCCCAATGTTGCCGATGCGGAACGTGTCTGCGGACGAGATTTTGCCCGGATACAGAACGAAGCCTTCGAGCTTCATCCGCGCGTAAAACTCCGCAAACGAAAACTGCGGATGCGCCGGATACACAAACGAAGTAATGATCGGCGATTGGCACGAGGCCGGAAGCAGCGCTTGAAAACCAAGCTCCTCCATCCCCCGCACCAGCAGACGCTGGTTGTTCTCGTACCGCTGCTGCCGCTTCGCGATGCCTCCCTCGTCCTCCAGCTCCAGCAGCGCTTCATGGAATGCGTGCACCACATGGGTCGGCGAGGTGAACCGCCACTTGCCCTGCTGCCGCTCCATCGTCTCCCATTGATCGTACAGATCAAGCGAGAGCGACCGGGCGCGACCGGCGCAGGCAATCAGCTCCTCCGTCTTCGCGATGACGAAGCCGAAGCCGGGGACGCCCTGGATGCACTTGTTGCTGCTGCTGATCAAAAAATCGATGCCGAGCGCTGCCACGTCGATAGCGATGCCGCCGAAGCTGCTCATCGCGTCAGCGATCAGCGTCTTGCCGTGCTGCTTCGCCGTCCGGGCGATCTCCTCCAGCGGATTGCGCATCCCGGTCGTCGTCTCCGTATGGACGACGGCCACATGCGTAATGTCTGGCTGCGCGGCCAAGACGGCTTCCAGGGCGGCTGCGTCCGCAGGCGTCGTCTCGCCGAGCGCGATCCGGACGGTCGAAATGCGCAGCCGCTCTGCCATTTGCGCGATCCGCTCGCCGTAGGCTCCGTTAATGAGGACGGCCAGCTTGCCGTCCGCAGGGATCACCGAGCCGATCACCGATTCCACGACGAATGTGCCGCTTCCCTGCATCAGCACGGCCGTATACCGGTCCGTGTCCGTCGTCGCGAGCCGGACCAGTCTGCTGCGAATGTCCTGTACCAGGTCGTTGTATTCGCGGTCCCACGTGCACCAGTCCTTCAGCATGGCCGCCTTCACCCGCTTCGTCGTGGACAAAGGCCCTGGCGTCAGCAACAAATATGGATTATCCGGCATCGCCGGGATGGTCATCGTTTCTGTCATGAGAGTTCATCCTTTCAATGCGGCCGCTTTGGAGCATGGGGATTCCCCTGCCGCCAAGCGTCGGTTGATATCTGCGATTACCGGGTCCAACGCCCCGATGGAGTCGATCACATAATGCGCGCCCTCTGACCGGTAGCGCTGCTCGATCTCTTCAAGCTTCCGCTGCAGATCGGCGGGATCGCATGCGTTCACTTCCGCTTCGCTCATGCCTAGCTCGCTGCTGCCCTTCAGAATGCCGACCGTCCAAGTCTCGGCGTTCAGCCCTTCCCGAATGTCGCTGATCGTATCTCCAACTTTGACGATATGCTTCATCGGATAAATACCGAGCCGAATTGCGTTCTCGTAGATCATCCACGGATACGGCCGGCCCGCAGGCATTTCGTCCGGCGTTACCAGCCCGTCTGGCGCATAGCCCTGCTTCTTCGCCTCGGCGGCAACGATCTCCATCATCTCCGTCGTATATCCCGTGGTCGAACCGACCTTGATTCCCTGCGACCGCAGTCGGGCCACCAGCTCGATCGCTCCCGGAATCGGGGTCGCATACTGCTTCAAGATGCTGAACAGCATCAGCTCAAAATCCGCGTACAGCGAATCGACATCGGCTTCCTCCGGCGCACGGCCGAAGGCCGCCTTCCACTGCTCCGCCACGCTGTCGAGGCGGCAAAGCTCGCGCAGATGGTCCCGCTTCAGCATCCCCATCGGCCCGCGCGCTTCCTTGGCCGTCAACGTAATTCCCCGCTTCGCGAATACTTCCACGAATACCGCCACCGGCGCGAAGCAGCCGTAGTCGACCGCCGTTCCCGCCCAATCCAAAATGACTCCTTGTACCGTCATATTTTTATTCCTCCCGTATCATTTGTGTACTTGCCAAGCTTCCGTCCGCCGCCTCACGCCCCGCAAAATGAGCTCGTAGAGCAGCCGGACGGCGATATTCGTTCCCAAGATTAGCACCGACATCGCCGCAGCGGCCGCCGTATCGCCCGCATCGTCCATATGGACGATGGAGACCGCCGCCAGCTTGAAGTCCGGCGAAGTCAGGAAGACGAGCGCCGACACCGTTACCATGGAGTTGACGAAGAAGTACATCGCCATCTCGATAATGGCTGGCAGCGACAGCGGCACCGTCACCTTGAGAAACGTCCGGTAGAACGGCACTCGCATCGACTCCGCCACCAACTCGAACTCCTTGTCCTGCTTCTTCAGCGTCGTCATTGCCGTGATGAAGGGAACCGAGAAAAAGTGAACGACGTTTGCCAACACGAGAATAGCTACGGTGCCGTACATCGGATGCAGCGGGTTGTCCGGCGCGTTGAAGAAGAAAATGTACGCCAGCCCGATGACCATGCCGGGCAGCGACAGCGGCAGGATGGCCAAGAAATAGCCGAGCTGCCGGGCGCTTCGCAGCATCCGCGTTTTTTCGATCAAATACGCCGTGACGAACGCGAACAGCGTGCCCAGAACTGCCGTCAGCAGCGAGAGAACCAAGCTGTTCCAGAACGGCTCGAACCCGGCCGCGGCCATCGCGGAGAAATCAAAATGCTTGAGCGACAGCGTCAGATTGTAAGGCCATACGTTCACCAAGGAAGCATAAACGATCGTCAGCAGCGGAATGAGAATTCCGATAGACATCAGGGCGCAGAACAGGGTGAATAGCATGTCCCGCAGGCGGCCGTTCGCAATGCGGTACGGCGTCGATTTGGACGTGATCAGCGCGTTTTGCTTGCGCTGCACGAGCCGGTCCACCACGAACGCGACAACCGCCGGGATCGTCAGCAGAATGCCGACCGCCGCGCCCATGGACATGTTTTGCTGGCCGATCACCTGCTTATAAATATCCGTCGCGAGCACGTTGAACTTCCCGCCGATGACCTGCGGCGCTCCGAAATCGGTGAAGCATGCAGTGAAGCAAACGAAGATGGCGCTGATCAGCCCGAACTTGATCGACGGCAGCGTCACCGTGAGCAGCCGTTTGAGTCTTCCCGCACCGAGCGTCTCCGCCGCTTCGTACAGCCGGTAATCGGTCACGGCCAGCGACGCCGCCAGGATGAGAAACGCCTGCGGGAACAAGTAGATGACCTCCGCCAGGATAATGCCGACCGGGCCGTACAGCTCGATTTTAAACCCGGGCACCAGTCCGAACAGTCCGTTCGTGACAAGCCCTTGGTTGCCGAACAAATACGTCAGCGCGATTCCGTGCATCATCGTAGGCGCGAACAACGGCACAAGCGCAATCATTTTGAAAAATGCTTTGCCCCGGATCGCCGTCCGGATGACCCCGTACGCGTAGAAGAATGCCAGCGTGACGGCGATGACCGTCGAAACGACCGAGACGTAGATCGTATTCGTTAGCGACTGGGACAGCGCCGGCGTCGAGAAGTAACGCACAAAGGTAGCCAGCCCGACGAAAGCTCCTTCACGGTCCAGAAACGCCTTGGCGAACAAGACGCCCAGAGGGAACAAAACGGACGTGAGCAGCAGCAGGACGACGATGACGACAAGCGACATCTGCCAGAGCTCCGCGCCCCCCGCTTTCGGGCTGAGCGCCCGGGTTCGTGCAGTCCACATGATGAAATCTCCTTCGCTTGGATTCAATGGGCCAAGGCTTCCGCCTGGAACGACAGCAGCTTCTCCGCGGGCACATTCAGCAGGACGCGGGCGTCTTTGGCCAGCGACAGCTCGCGGGAGGCTTGGGCGGGAACGTCCACCGTTACCAGCTCGCCTGCGCCGGAGTGCAGCATTTGGAGATTCAGCCGATAGAACGGACCGCGGAATTCGACGTTCCGGACGATGGCCGGGATGCCTTCGCCCGCATCGCCCGCTCTGACCTCGATATGCTCCGGCCGGACCGCTAACGCCCGCTTGCCTTGCCGCCCTGCTTGCCATACTCCGTCTTCCAAGAAATTGATCGCCCCGACAAAATCAGCGACGAACGGAGAGTTCGGGCGGTCGTACACGTCCTGCGGCGTGCCGGTCTGAACGACCTCCGCGTTGTTCATGACGACGATCCGGTCGGCCATCGTCAGCGCCTCTTCCTGATCGTGCGTCACCATGATGGTCGTGATGCCGAGCTTGGTCTGCAGCTCACGGATTTCCTGCCGCAGCTTCACGCGCACCTTCGCATCCAAAGCCGACAAAGGCTCGTCCAACAGCAGCATGTCCGGCGACAGTACGATGGCGCGGGCCAAAGCGATGCGCTGCTGCTGACCGCCCGACAGCTGGGATGGATAGCGCTGCATGACATGCTCCAGATCAATCAGCGCGAACGCTTCGCGCACCTTGAAGTCGATGTCTTTCTTGGACCATTTCTTGTTCTGCAGCCCGTATGCAACGTTCTGGTATGCCGTCAAGTTCGGGAACAAGGCGTACGACTGGAAGACCATGCCGAAGTTCCGTTTTGCAGGCGGCAGAGTGGTGATATCCTTCCCGTCGACGGCAATCCGTCCATCGGTCGGGCTTTCAAGACCGGCGATCAGGCGCAGCAGCGTCGTTTTGCCGCAGCCGCTCGGCCCGAGCAGGCAGACGAATTCGTTTTTGTACATATCGAGATTAACCTGTTTCAATGCTGTGAACGAACCGAATGATTTGGACAGCTGTCGGATCGATAAATACGGTTGCATAAGAGCCTCCTTCAGAGCGGCCCGCAAGGGACCGGCTTGCTTGCTTTCCATTCAAGTATAGGCCGGTTTTGTTAACGGAGTATAAAACGCAAGTAAAAATTATGTTATTTGTTTCTTTTTGTTGTTTTTATGTTGTTTTTATATGAGAAGTTGGCAAAAAAAGCGCAGAACCTCCGGCTCCGCGCTTTCATTTGGTTGCGATTTGTTCATTTGCGTACTATTATTTCTTGGCTTCGCTCTTGTTATCGTAGCGTTTGCTCCACTCGCTCAAGACGCTTTCACGGTTTTTCGCCGCTTCGTTCAAGTCGTTCTTGATCAATTGCTTGATCGGGTCTTGCTCATAGCCTTCCGGAATTTGGCTACCGTCGCTCTTCACTCCCAAAATCGCAAAGTTTTTACCATATTCCTTCATAGCGTCGTCGCCGATGGCCCAATCGAGGAAATCTTTGGCCGCCTGCTTGACGGTCTTCTTCTTCAGCAGTGCATTAGCTTCCACATCCCAGCCGGAGCCTTCCTTCGGAAACACGACCTCGACCGGAGAGCCCGTCTTCTTCTCTTGGATCCCGCGGTAGCCGAAGGAGATCCCGATCGGATATTCGCCCGTTCCGGCCATCTTCGCCGGTTTGGAGCCGGAATGTACATATATCGCGATGTTGTCGTGAAGCTTGTCCATGTACGCCCACGCTTTGTCCTTGCCTTCCAACTGCACGAGCCCCGACACGGTCAGAAATCCGGTTCCGGAGGAAGCAGGATTCGGCATTGTAATCAGGCCCTTGTACTCCGGCTTAATCAAATCGGCATAGCTTTGCGGAACCGAGAGGCCGCGCTTCTCCATCTCTTTCTTGTTCACGATAAACGCCGTTTCCCAAGCGTCGATGCCGACCCAGCGCGTCGGGTTGTTCTTATCCTTGAAGTCCGGCTGTACTCGGTCGACGCCCTTCGGCGAATACCCTTCGAGCATCCCGTTCTGATCCAGCACGAGCAGGCTCGTTGCAGCAAGCCCCCACACGACGTCCGCTTGCGGGTTATCCTTCTCGGCGATCAGCTTCGCCGTAATGATGCCCGTCGAATCGCGAACGATATTCAGCTTCACGTCAGGGTACTTCGCTTTATACGTCTCCAAATATTTTTTGATCTGGTCGTCTTCCAGTGCGGTATAAACCGTGAGCTCTTTGCTTTTCGTATCGATGCCCGCATCGGCGGCGGCGCTTCCGGTATTGCCTGCTCCCGCAGCTTCCCCCTTTGGTGCAGGCTCCGTTTTTCCGCAAGCGGCCAGCAGCATGGAAATCGCCAGCGTGAGGATCATCATAAGCGATAAAGACTTTTTCACGTCATAATCTCTCCTTTAATTGGATATGACACCATGGGCTTGGCCCGTTACCCTAACTATAAGAGAGTTTTGTAAAATACAGATTAAATGCACGTTAAGTTATTGTGTTGTTATTCTTTTAATTGGTTTTGGTTTTGTTTACATCCATAACCGAGATTTCTGTCCGTCGCCCCGATAGGCTCCCGTGCATATGGTAGTAGCATACTTGCGAAACTTCTGCGAAGGAGCTGCTCCCCATGGCATACCGCATTATCGTCGCTTTATCCCAACGGACGCTTCATCTGCTGGAAGGCGACCGCGTGATCCGATCGTATCCGATCGCCATCGGCAAAATACTGACACAGTCGCCCGTGGGCGAGTACAGGATTGTGAACAAGGTGCCCCATCCGGGTGGACCGTTCGGCGCCTTCTGGATGGGACTGTCTCGCCCGCATTACGGCATCCACGGCACGAATAACCCGGCGTCCATCGGCCATGCCGTCTCCCATGGCTGCATCCGCATGTACAACGAAGACGTGCTGGCGCTTGCCCGCTTTGTCCCCATCGGCATACGGGTCACGATCCGTCCGTAACTGCCGTATACGGCAGGAGCTTTTTCGCCCGGTTCCTGCCCGCGGCTCTCTGCCTTGCCTTACGGCGCATCATCGATCCCCTGATTTTTCCGCGCCCCTAAAATGCGGTATACTGGCTAACAGAATGAACCAATTGAACATAAGGTCAGGTGAGCGGACTTGCTGCGGATATGCGCCGTTACTCATAATGCGGAGTTACTTACCGATATTGGGCTGGACAGGCTGGACGATCCCGACATCGCCTGGTATTGGGTCGACTTCAATCAACCGACGGATCAGGAAGCAAAGCTGCTGGAAAGCCATTTTCATTTTCACCCGCTCGCGATTGAGGATTGCTACCATTTGCTGCAGCGGCCGAAGGTGGATCATTACGAAACCGTTCATTTTTTCGTGCTGCATGCGCTCCATCCCCAAAAGCTGTCGTCACAGGAGGTGGACCTGTTTCTGGGCAGCCGCTTTCTGGTGACGTTTCATTTCGAACCGCAGCCGGAGCTCGACGAAGCGTGGCTGCGCGTGCAAGAGCAGTCCTCCTCCCGACAGAAAGGACATCTGTATGCCGCCTACCTGGTGATAGACAAGCTGGTGGACGGATATTTTCCGGCGGTGTACGAGCTGGAGGATCAACTGCTCGCAATCGAGGCCGGAAGCCGCAAACGGTCGATACAGCAAATGATGGACGATATTTTCGAAATTCGCGGCCGATTGCTGAAATTGCGGCGGACAATCGTGCCGATGCGCGATCTGCTGTACCGGGTCGTGAACTCGGAGCGGATCGAAGGGGTGAAGGAGCAGCTGTTTTATTTTACGGACGTGTACGACCACCTGCTCAAGCTGTCGGAGATGATCGAATCGAACCGGGATGTGACCGCCGACATGCGCGACAGCTACATCTCCATGAACTCCAACCGGATGAACACGATCATGAAGACGCTCACGGTCATCACGACCATTTTCATGCCGTTGACGTTTATCGCCGGCATTTACGGCATGAACTTCGATTACATGCCCGAGCTAAAATGGCATGGCGGGTACTTCTTCGTGCTCGGCGTCATGTTCGGCATCGGAGCGGGGATGTTCTGGTGGTTCAGGCGGAAGGGCTGGTTCGACTGAACGGGTGTACCGTGGTATACTTTCTAAAGAGCTTATGGAAAAGCTCTGTTTTGTTATAAAGGAGAGTTAGTTCCCATGATCATCCAGTTCATTCGTTATCGTTAATGTAAGGTGCAGAACAGGCGGCCCCCCCCATTTTTTTTGAGTTATGGGAAGGGTTTCTTTGTGCTGTGCCTTTTTCATTCTACGACAACGAATGAACGAGGTGTTTTTTGGTGTTGAAAAAAATCGATGCGGCCGCCCGATTGATCGGCCGATACAGCTCTCTGTTTCAATGTCCCGTCTGCGGGCTAGCTATGGAAATGAACGAAAACCGGACGCTGCTTTGCCGGAATCGGCATGGCTTTGATACCGCAAAGCCGGGCTATATTTCGTTAGTAACGAAGGCCGTCAAAAGCGATTATGGAAAAACGATGTTCGAAGCACGAAATCTCGTATGCCGAAGCGGCTTCTTTCAGCCTCTGATCGAGCGGATCGGTCAGACGATCCTTACGAATATAAGTGGCGGTGGCTTGGAGCCGATCACCGTATTGGATGCCGGATGCGGCGAGGGCTCTCAGCTGGCGCAGCTTGCGGAGGTGTGGAAGCGCGAAACGCCTACCGGCTTCCTCGGCGCTGGGCTCGATCTGTCCAAGGAAGGTGTCGCGATTGCCGCGAGAGAGTATGCGGGCTTCATCTGGTGCGTGGGCGATCTGGCGCGGAGCCCTTTTCGGGACCAGTCGTTTGATGTCATCCTGAACGTATTATCCGCTTCGAATTATGGGGAATTCAGCCGCTTGCTGAGCAAGGACGGCATGTTGATCAAGGTCATCCCGGGCAGCGAGCATTTGCGGCAGCTGCGGCACGTCTTGTATGATCGCTCGCCCAGACAAGCTTATTCTAACGAAAAGACAAGGGCGCTCTTCATGCGCCATTTTGACATGTTGGACGAACGGCAGATCCGGTACGACGTCACCTTGCAAAAGGAGCTGCTGGAACCTCTGGTACGGATGACGCCGCTATCGTGGGGCGCCCGGGACGAGCAGCTTCAGCAGGCGCTGCAGCTGGCGATCCGGGAGATTACTGCGGATTTCACCGTGCTGGTTGGGCGCGCAAAAGTCCAGTAGCCTGGCTCAGGCATGGATATAGAGAACACCTCCGCTGCGGTTGAAGCAGGCGGAGGTGTTTTTTTGAGAGGATAAACTTGTCATACTCATTTTCAGCTTGCATTCAGGTTCATGTCACGATTTTTTCATCTTTGTCTGCCATAATGCTTTAAAAGCAGGCAAACTATGCAAGAAAGGCTGGACGGAATGGAGCGGAAACACAATTTCTTTTATATTCAAGCGGCCCGCGGCGTTGCCGTTCTGCTGGTGATGCTGTTTCACGCTTCACAAACGGGCCAGCATTATTTCGGATACAATTATCTCGGGATCAGCGAAATGGGACGTTCGGGAGCCTATACGTTTTTTTTCGCTTTAACCGGTTATTTAATGTTTACGCTATATCGCGATCAATTCGGAAGGACGGAGCTGTTCGGAACGTTTCTGCTGAAACGGTTCTACCGTATTTATCCGTTATACTGGCTCGTGACGGCTGCCGTCGTCCCAATCTATTTTTTGGTGCCGTCGTTCGGCTTCGGTTATGAGCGTAATCCCGGGGTCATTTTTAAATCGATGCTGCTGTGGCCGCAGGCTAATCCGCCGATTCTGGAGGTCGCTTGGTCGCTGACGTACGTCGTATGGTTTTATCTGATGTTCTCGCTAGTATTTCTCTTGAAGGAAAAAACCGTCGCCGCGATCTATTCGGGGTGGCTGACGATCATTGCCCTGAACGAGATCGGGTGGATTCAGGTGAAGTCAGGGCTGCTGGAGCAATTTTTGTTTAATGAGGCGCATTTGGAGTTTTTCGCCGGGATGCTCGTCGCCTATCTCGTCCGCAAGCGTTCCCTCGGCCACAGCCTATGGTGGATCGCAGGGGGCGGAGCGGTCTACGCGATTCTCTGGGTACTGCGGTTCGAGCAGGCCGGTCTGCGGTATACGGATCTGCTGCATACGTTCGGGTCGGCGTTGGTGCTGGTCGGGGTAACGACGTGGAAAGGCCCGGTGTACCGCTCGCTGAAGCCGCTCGCGCTGTGCGGGAACGCCTCCTATTCGATCCTGCTCGCCAGTCTGCCGATGATGTCGGTTACCTTCAAGCTGGCGCGGGCCGCACATGCGGTGGAGCGGATCGGGCCGGCGCTCACGGTCACGCTTTGCTTCCTGTCGGGACTGCTCCTGTGCCTCGCGGTGTACCGCTGGGTTGAAAGACCGCTAAACGCGTTGACCAAGAAAGCCGTTCAAGCACGGAGCCGCCGCAAAGCCCAAGAAGCCTATTCGCGTGCCATGTAGATTCGAAAAGCCGTATTCCATAAGAGGAGGGAACCTCCTGCTTGCGGAATACGGCTTTTTAGGTTCTCACAACCACGCCGGGGGCGGCTTTCGGCGATGGCTAAGTTATTCCAGCGCATGGTCTGCCGGAGTATACCCGCCCGACCATGCTTTGCGCGACGTCCAGTCCGCCGCTTCGTCCTGCCAGAATGGGCGATCCGGAGAAAGCCCGAGCGGCAGGAAACCGGTGGCGCACAAGTACAAGCTGCCGGTGGAAATGTACGGTTCGCCAATTTCCGGCTGATGCCCGCAAAAGCCGATCGTCAGCCAGCCGCCCGCATCGAACGTGCCCGGCGCTTCGATCATGCGGCGCATCACCGCGGTCAGCGCACAGCGCACCTGGGCCGGCGCGACATCGTCGGGCAACTGCTCGCGCAGCGCCATCTGGGCCAGCAACTGGAACGCACCGAAGCGGTAAGCGAGCGAACGTCCGACAACGGGAAACGTTCCTTCCGGCGAGATGGACCGTTCCTGCACGGCGGCGTAACGCACCGCCCTCCGCTGGACGCGCTCCCGCAGACCCGCCCATTCGGGATAGCGGTCGCCGACCGTCTCCAGTAGATCGAGCAGCATCGGCTGAATGACGAAGCTGTTGTAGTAGTCCGTATGGTAATGAGGTCCGTCACCGTACATACCGTCGCCGAGATACCACTGCTCATGCTGCTTCAGCGCATAATCGACCCGCATCGGGTCCCACGTGTCGTCCCCGATCACGCAGAGCGCCGCTTCGATCATGGCCGCGAACAGCAGCCAGTTGTTGAACCACGGCTTCCGGGAGCGGGTCGCCCTCAGCGCTTCCTTCACGTTCGCCTTAACGCGGTCGTCCAGCCCGCTCCACAACGCCGTCGGCGCCCGCAGAATCGCATGGGCCAGAAAAGCCGCATCCACGATCGGCTGGTAGCCGTCCGAGAAGTTCATCCGGTCCGGCGACTGCGGATCGGTTGCCGCATCCATCGCCAGCTGCGCCAGCCGGACATACTCCCCGCGCAGCTCTCCTTCCGCTCCCGTCCGCGGGCCGTGCTCCAGCCACGGCGCAATGCCTGCGAGCAGCCGGCCGTACGCCTCCAGATATGTGTACAGCTCCCGGTCGTCCAGCTTCGCCTCCACCGGCATCCGCTCTTTCAGCTTGCGCTGCGCCAGCGCTTCGAGCACCGGCTTCGCGATGCGCTGCATCGTTTGCAGCCAGTAGTCCCGGTCATCGGCATGAGTCGTCACGTTCGATCTTCCTCTCGTTTGATGTTTATTCCGTAAGCGCCCGTTACATCAAGCCGGACCTCGACTTGTACTCGCCGGGCGTGACACCGATGTATTTTTTGAACACCTTGGAGAAGTATGTCCGGTCCGAATACCCGCAGCGCAGCGCGACGACCTCGATGGAATCCTTTGTCTTCTCCAGCAGGTCGGCGGCGATCTTCATCTTGTATCGGTGAACGTAGTCCGTGAAATTTTCGCCGGAGAGCTTCTTAAAGTACCGTGAAAAATAGCTTGGGTTCAAATACAAATGTGTCGCAATATCGATCGAGGTGATCGTCTCCGCCAAATGCTGCGCAATGTACTGGTCGATGGTCTGCAGCTTCGGCTCCTTGCTCGCCTGCGGCTCCCCGAGCCGTCGGCCGTTCATGATCTGCCGCAGCTTCAGCCCCATCAGCCCAAGCGCGTCGCCGAGCGTCAGCGTCTGCTGCAGACAGGCGTACAGCGTCTCGCCGCTGAACGCCCGGTACTGGAGCTCAACGAGCCGCAGCCTGTCCGCACACTGATGCACGAACGACGCCGGTTCCGGCTGCAGCTCCAGCGCCGACCGCCGAATGCCCGCCAGCGCTTTCTCCAGCAGCGCCTCATCGTGATCCCGGACCGCCTGCGACAATTCGGCGTACTCCTGCTCGAACCCCCCGGCTCCCGGATGATACGCTTGCGGCAAGCCGGCCGCGGGCAGCACGGTCACCGGATGCTCGGTGTAGAAAGCGACGTAGCGCTCTGCCGCCATGCGGCGATGGGCTGCGCCAATCTCCGTAACCACCAGTTTGTCGGCACTGGAGCTGGCGAAGAACGTCGTGCCTACGCCGAGAAATTCTTTGCATTTGGCTTGAAGCTTCGCCAGAAAGGTCAGCAGATGCTCCTGCGCGTTCCATTTCAAGGAAGGCCGGTAATTGAGCAGCACGGCCAGCCCTTCGCCGTCGTTGAAGGTCGTGATGCCTTCGAACTCGCCCGCCAGCTCGGCTGCAATGTTCGCGACGCCGTAACGGATCAGCGGCAGGTCCTTGTGCGCATAGCGCGAGAGCACATCGTAATACGACACATAACCGAGCGCCAGCAGAAACGACGGCTTGTCCCAGACGAGGCCAAGCCGCGCGGCGGAATCGGTCAAATAAGCGGCATCTCCGCCGCGTAGCAGCTGCTTGAAAAAAGAATCCCGAAGCACATTGGCATGCCGGCTCCAATCCTCGCGGTACGTCAGCTGCTCCGTCTGCGCTTTCGCCGCGCGAAGGAGCCTCACGGATTTCTCCAAGCTTTGCGCCAACTGGTCAGCCGTCAGTTCGTCCTTGATCAGGTAATCGTCGACGCTCAGCTTAAGTGCCTTTTGCGCATAGTGGAAGTCTTCATGGCACGTTAAAAAAATAACCCGCACCTCCGGCCGCCGCCGCAGCATTTCCGAAGCCAGCTCCAGCCCGTCCATTTGAGGCAGGCCGATATCCGACACGACGAGGTCCGGCCGGAGCTCATCGAACAGCCGTAGCGCCTTGACGCTGGAGTACGTATCCGCGACGATTTGCAGGTCGAGCGCGTTCCAATCGATCAGCTGCTTCAAATATTTCAGCATCGGCACATCGTCGTCGATGATCAGGACTTTGTACATGACTATCCTCTCCCGTTGTCCATTGTCGCTCGTCAGGCTCGCATATTCAAAATAACGATTAAGCCCCCGGAAGGATTCGCCCGAAGCTTCATCGTCGCATCCGGCCCGTACGTCAGCCGAAGCCGCTGCAGCACGTTGATCAATCCGACCCGCCGGTACGTCTGCGGCTTGTCCGTCTCGGGCCCCTCCAGCATCCGGCTCAGCGCCTCCCGCTCCTCGTCCGGCATCCCCTCGCCGTTATCCGTCACCCGAATCTCGAGGCGCGAATCCAGCCGCTCGGCCTCGATGTCGATTTTTGCATCGTCCAGCTTCTCGACAAACCCGTGCAGCAGCGCATTTTCGACGATCGGCTGCAGCAGCAGCTTCGGAACCTCGAATTCGGCCGCTTCGGGAGCCAAAGTTACCTTCAACTCGACGTGTAGCTCGTTACGCAAACGCATAATGTCCATATAATGCTCAAGCAGCTTGCATTCCGCGGCCAAGGAGGTCGGTTCGTTCACCTTCATGTACGCCCGCAGCAGACTCATCAGCGAATCGATCTGGCGGCTGTGCCGAAGGTCGCCGCCCAGAATCAGGCTGCATTTGATCGAATTGAGCGTATTGATCAAAAAATGCGGCCGGATTTGCGCAAACAGTGCCTGCAGCTCGATCACTCGCTTCTGCTCCTGCTCCTGCTCGATGTTCGTAATGAGCTGCTCGATCTCGTCGAGCATCCGGTTCCACGTCTGTCCGAGCTGCGCAATCTCGTCCTTGCCCTTGCCCTGAAACCGGATCAGCCGGTTCCCTTGGCTGAATTGCTTGGCCATGAAGTCCAGCTTCTGGATCGGCCGGTGCAGCCGCTTCGCCAGCAGCAGCGACACGATAAAGAACAGCGCAAAAAACGGAACGACGAACAGTATGGCGATATAAAAGATTTTATAAATTTGCCCGGTCACTTCTTGGTCGGACGTCTCGTAGATCATTTTCCAGCCGGTCTTGGACAGCACTGCTTCGCTCCGCAGCGTTTGGTCGGACGCACTTCCGCCGCCGAAACGAACCGAAGCGTCTCCCGCGATAAGCCGCCCTTCCTCATCATAAAGCGCAAAGGTGCCGGAGGCCGCCTGCCGGAACAGCTTCTCGAAATACGGGTTCGTAATGCCGATGTACAGCGTAGCCAAATAAGCATTGTCCGCCGGGTCCCGGATCACTCTGGCCGCGTAATAAACGGGCTCGCCCTTGCCCCCCTCGGTTTGGACGCGGCTCAGCCACTGAAGCCGCTTCGGCGTATCGAGGTCGACCTGAGACCGAAGCTGCTCCCAGTGCTGCCTGAACGGAGCCAGCTGATCGGGATCGCTGGACGGGATGATGAAGCCCTTGCCGTTGACCAGAAACATCCGGATGTCCGTATTGAGCGTCTTCGCAAGCACCAGACCAAAAAAGTCCTGAATGTGCTGCTGTCTCTGGTAATCGGCGAAGCTGCCGATTTGCTGGGTATCGGTGAAGCTGCGAAGCTGAGCCCTCGCGCTCGGGTCTTGTATGAAAAAATTCGACGCATACGTCAGATCGTCGATCGTCTTCGTAATATCCTTCGCCATCACGTCGACGACCGACTGGTTGGTCAGGCGAATTTTGTCCATTACCGCATCCCGTGTCATGGATAGCAAAAATACCGACACGATGACGATCGGCAGCAAAATGAGAATCAGAAACGAGAGCTGAATACGCCGGTAGTAGGAAAATTGAAACATGCTGTTCATGGTGTCAGAAGCTCCCCTCTCTTTCCTGTCCCCATTGTATCACCGGTCCCGCATAGACCCAAGTATTTGCTTCGCCCAGCTAAAATAAAGGAACCGATCTGCCGCTATCCTGTGCAATCTCAATCGGCAGAACTGAATAGAGGAACACACGTTTGTTATCCATGTCGAATTTGATTCGGTACTCCTCATTTTCTGCCTATAACGCATCCAGGATGCTTTATTCCTTCTTTACGGCCCGATCCATGGCGATTAACGTATCTGCGATGCGCTATTTTTACCCCAAGACCTTCGACTGACCGGGCCCGGAAAAGCTTTGCTTTCCAACGCCCGGTACGTCCCGGCGCAAAGAAAGGACGCCCTGCGGCGCCCCTTTCCTTGATTACTTTTTGCTGTTCTCTTTGATGACTTTGTTTGCTTGCTCAACCATTTGCTTCTGAGCGTCCTCGGCAGACTTGCCGTCCAGAATGAACGAGCTGAAGCCGTCTTCGAGCACTTTCTTCAGCTGCGGCGCATACGGCGCAACAACCTCGGACGGAGCCGGCGCATGAATGCGTTTGTCGAACAGCGCTTTGTCAAGCGAGTCGGTGTTGAAGAGATCTTTGCTTTTCGCGATTGTGCCTTCGATGATCTTCTTGTCGTCGGCTTTCTTCCAGCCGGACAATTCCTTCTTCGCATCCGACGTATTCGTCGTTACGAAACGGATGAACTGATACGCTTCTTCTTTATACTTCGAACCGGCAGCGACGGAAATGAACTGTCCGCCGATGCTCGTTTGACCGAGCTCCGCATCTTTCGAAGAGCGCGGCACCGGCGCGAACGCCACTTTGAAGTTATGCGGGTACTTCGTCACGTCGGCCGAGTCGGCAACCATCCAGCTGCCGGTCACGAGCATGGCCGCTTTTTCGTTGAAGAACTCCGTCCGGTACGCCAGCTTCGCGCCTACAACGTCGGCGAACGGTGTCGTGGACTTGTCTTCTTTCTCCATCGCGCGGCGGAGATTGAAGAACGACAACATCGACGGATCGTCGAATTGGGTCGTGCCGTCTTCCTTAAGGAACGGATTCCGCTTCTCGTTGAACAAAATCGGGTTGGCGTAATCGCCCCAGTTATGGAAGTAAGCGCCATACCGTTTATTGTTGCCTTCGCCTTTGGTCAGCTTCTTCGCATATTCGCGGAAGTCGTCCCAGGTCCAGCCGACCTCCGGCACCGGCAGGTTCGCTTCGTCGAGCGCCTTCTGGTTCAGCAGAACGATCCAGTTGCTGCGCTGGTACATGGCGGCGTAGTTTTTGCCTTTGTACTTCGGATTGACGTAATATTCGTCCTCCGGCTTCACGTTCTCTTTAGCGTACATATCGTCCAGAGGAGCCAACACGCCTTGCGCCGCGCGGGCCAGCGTCTCGTCGATGCTTGGGAACAGTACCAAGTCGATCTGCTCGCCGGAGGACATCGTTACGTCCAGCTTCTTGAGCGTCTCTACCGAGTTGCCCGGCACGAGCGGCACGGACTCGACTTTGATGTTCGGATATTTCGCTTGGAACTGGTCGATAAGCGCCTTCGTCGTCGCGCCCATAACCTCATTGTCCCAGTTGTAATATTTCAGCGTCACGTTCTTCTGTCCGCCTTCGCCGGACGCTTCCTGCTTCTCCGCCCCTTGGCCGCAGCCGCTCAGTACGGAAACCGCAAGTACCGCCCCGCTCAACAGCAACGCGCTTGTTTTCTTCATGTGAACTCCCCCTCGGGTCATGATGATGTAGGTCTCTATAGCTGCATTCTAATGCTTTCACGCCCAAAACGATGTGTCTAATTTTTGCCTGTCCCGTGCAATATTTTGACCTTTATCCTTTTACCCCGCCCAGCGAGATGCCGTTAATGACCTGCTTCTGCAGCACAACGAAGATAATCAGCAGCGGCAGGATCGCAGATAGCGAAGCCATCATGATCACCGCGTAGTTGTCGGCGAATTCGTCCTTGAACATTTGCATCCCCAGCGGAATCGTATACAGCCCTTTGTTGATCAAGAAAATCAGCGGCGTCTGGTAATCGTTCCACGTCCAGATGAACTTGATGATGCCGACCGTCGCCAGAATCGGCTTACAGAGCGGCAGGATGATGCTCCAATACGTTTTGAAATAGCCTGCGCCGTCGATTCTGGCCGCCTCGATAAAATCACTGTGAATCCCCATCATAAACTGCCGAAGCAAAAACGTGAAGTAGATGGAGAACATGCCCATCAGAACCATGCCCGCGTGCGTGTTGTACAGATGAAGCCATTTCATCAAAAGATAGCGCGGCACAAGCGTCGCCTGCTCGGGAATGACCATGAACGTCAGCAGCATGCCGAAGGCGAGATCCCGGCCCTTGAAGCGCAGCTTCGTGAACGCAAACGCCGCCATGGACGAGAAGAAAATGGTGCAGGCCGTCATGATTAGCGCCAGCTTGAGCGAATTTAAGTAAAAGAGGTAAAACGGTACCTTGCCCAGCCAAACCTCTTGGAAGTTGCCGATAAAGTTCCAATCCTTCGGAATCCAGCGGATCGGAAACTCCATGACGTCCTTCTCGAACTTCGACGCGGCCGAGATCATCCAGATCAGCGGAACCAGGAACAATACGGAGAACGCTCCGAGAAGGATCGTCAGGAGCCATTTGGTGAGATCGAATTTTCGTACTGGCATACCCTTCTACTCCTCTCTAGTAATGTACTTTGCGCTTCTGGAGCTGCCAAGTGGCCAGCGTCGCCAGTCCGACAATCGCGAACAGGAGCCAGGAAATCGCGGAAGCGTAGCCCATCTTGAAGTTGCGGAAGCCTTCCTCGTAGATCCGGAAGACGATAACCGTCGAAGAGTCGTTCGGTCCCCCGCCGGTCATAAAGGCGACAAGGTCAAACACCTTGAACGACGACATCAGAAGCGTGATGAACAAAAAGGACGTCGTCGGCCCAAGCAGCGGCAGCGTAATCTTCGTAAACTTATGCCAAGGCGAGGCACCGTCGATGCTGGCCGCTTCGTACATTTCTTCGGGAATGTTCGTCAGGCCCGCCAAGTAAATGACAATCTGGTAGCCGATGCCGGCCCAGATCGCAATAATAATGATCGAGAGCAGCGAGTAGTTCGAATCCGCTAGCCATTTGGGCGGGTCCGTGATGCCGAGGCTGATCAGAAACTGGTTGATCGGCCCTTTCGAAGGATGGTACAGCGCGCTCCATACCGCACCAAGCGCGACGAGCGACGAAATGTACGGAATGAAAAAAGCGACCTTAAAATAGCTTTTCCCGTAAACGCGCGAATGAATAAGCACGGCGAGAATCAAGGCGAGCAGCATGCCGACCGGCACCGTGAGCAGCGTGTAAATCAAGTTGTTTTTAAGCGCCATCAGCACTTTCTCGTCATCGAAGAGCTTCGCGAAGTTCTCGAGTCCGACGAATTTAATGGAAGAAATACCTCCGACCAGATTCCAATCGCTGAAGCTGAGATATAGCGAGAACACGACCGGAAATACGTAAAGCAGCACGATCCCGACAAATTCGGGAGCCAGAAACAGCCAACCGACCAGCGCCTCCTTTTTGGAATTGTTCCATTTGGATTTGGCCGCAGCGCCCGCCGTCCGGTTCGAAAGCTTGTTTGTCTCCATCGTTATCACCCCTGTAAGTGAACAATACTATTGTTGATTCTTACTATATAAGAGGCTCCTCCCCCGCGCTGCGGACGATTCTGACCGAGTTGTGCAAAATTTTTACCATGCCGGCAGATTGGAAGGAGGCGGGGCGAGCGGTTTTATTCGGCGTCGGGCATAGCAAAAAGGACAATCCGGGTTGAATCCCAACCTGAATTGTCCTCTTCGGGGTATATTCATAATTTCCGTTCATGCCGTGTGGATAATGTAGCAGACGGGTACTTACTTGTTGCCCTTTTTTACTTCTTCCAGGGTGATGACATTCGCTTCGATCAGCGGAGTGATCTCCACACTAAAATTCATGCCGTTGATGATAAGCTTCAATTTATACTCCTTTTCATTGATCACGATTGTTGCCTCGTCGCCTGTTGCCCCGCCTCTGGTACCTTTATATTTTTTATCCAGGGCATCCAGCAAGTCTCTGAGATCAACCCAAGCCGCACCGTCCGCTTTACTTGCGGCTTCATTCGATTTTTTTACGGATTCCTCCGCTTTCCCCGTGTCTTTCTTTACGTCCGCATCAACTTTTTTTACGGTTTCTGTGGCCGGTTGTTCGCCCTTGGCGGGAGGTGTGTAGGTCGTACCCGCCACATTGGTGAGTTCAATCGTTTGGGTATCCTCTTTATACGACACGGTGTATCCGGTTAATTTCCCTACCTCGCGAACCGGCAAATAAGTCGTACCATCATACACAAGCGGAGTCGTTTCCAATGGAGTGTCCACACCGTTGATTTTGAAGTTGAACTTGGCAAAGACCGCCTTGATTTCTTTGCCGATATCTTCCGCCGCAAATGCCGTTGCCGCCGAACCAAGCATCATTCCCACGGTAAGACCGACTATGAGTTTTTTCATTCTAGTAAACTCCTCTCCAAATGTGGAATAATTTTCATATAAGTAAGACGGAAGTTGTACGACAAATGTTTCACTTTTTTCTATTATTTTTCATTTTGCCAACGAGCCCGGATTCCGTGTAAGATAGTCGTAAATACTATTATTAAAGGAGGGGTGACTGTGACGTTCGGAGCCCGCGTATTGAAAACGGGGATTGCGGTTACCCTGGCACTGTATATTAGCGTACTGGTCGGTTTCACGCCCCCCGTCATCGCCGGAGTCGCTGCGATTTTTGCCATGCAGCCGTCTATTTACCGGTCGTGGCGTTATTTTCTCGAACAGCTGCAAACGAATACACTCGGGGCCGTACTGGCTTTGGTCGCCGGTATGATTTTCTCGAACGACCCGGTCGCGGTCGGTATTGTTTGTATCCTTGCCATTATGATCTGTCTGAAACTCAAAATGGAAGAAACCGTCGGGCTGACACTGGTGACCGTCATCGCCGTCATGGAAGCGTCCGGGCAGTGGGATTTCGCGCTTAATCGGTTCTTGCTCAGCTTAATCGGGATCGGCTCCGCTTTTTTGATCAACATTACGTTTTTCCCTCCCCGTCCCAGGGTACAGTTCGTGAAGCAGATCGAATCGATTTTCTTCAAAATGTCTCTGCTGCTGCGCACGGTCATTTCGGACGAAATCAAGGAAAGCGTATTCCGCGACGAAAAGCAGGCGCTCGAGGGAGCCCTCAAGTCGCTGACGGATAAGTACACCCTGTTCGAAGAAGAACTGCATAAGCTCAAGCGCGCCAGATTCAGCGAGGCCCGTCATTTGGTCGTCTACAAGCAAATGCTGCACACGCTGCATAAAGGGATGGCTGTGCTGGCAGCGGTGGAGGAGCATTATTTTCAAGCGAACCGCACTGCGGAGATCGACCGGGAATTCGACCGCCATCTGGAGAAGCTGATCAAGTTCCACGAGCACGTGCTCTTGAAATTCGAGAATAAGCTGAAAGAGAACATTTCCGAAGCCGCAGTTATCGAAGTGGAGAACGATGGTTTCCTGAAGAGCCTCATAATCCGGTACGTCGATGCCAGCGACGGCGACCTGCGCCTCTCGATCGTAGCCGCGGCCATGTATGACTACGGTTACCAAACCGGCAGGCTGAACAAGCTGGTCGAGCAGTTCGACCGCGGCGCGGAGGATAAGGAGAACGAGCTGCTGGAATCCGTGTCGGCGTGGATCAGTAAGAAATAGGGGGAACGGCCCTTTTGCAGACGATGCGCTGCGAGAGGGCTTTTGCATCAAGTAACCGTGCGGGATGAAATGTGAGGTGACGACCTATGTCCGTACTTGCCGGACGATTGCGGCACTTAAAGGAAGATAAAGGCTGGTCCCAAACCTATGTAGCCGAACGATTAGGTATCAAACGCAGCAGCACTTACGCCAATTGGGAGTACGGGATACGTGATCCGGATACCGAAACGTTGGTCAAGCTTGCACAAATCTTTGAAGTGACCACAGATTATTTAACCGGAGCATCGGACCATGTCCAGTTTCCGGCATTAGATGAGCTGGATCGGAAACTATTTCAAGCGATTCGCATCTTAAGCGATGAAGATAAGGAATACGTGCTAGGATTCATACAACGGATAAAAAATAAGTAACGACATGACTGACATAATAAAAACCAGGATGCGCTGTGACGCACACTCCTGGTTTTTGCTTACCCATGCGTAGAACTACCTTATCAAAACCCTTTCCCCCCGATCGGCCGGACCTTTACGCCGCCGGCTTCCGCGATCAAATGCCGGCACCGCCCGATGAGCTCACGCACTTTTTCGTTCTTCAGCGACGCGGCATGCGCCTCCTGGCTTTCCCACAGCTCCGTAATCCATAAGACGTCTGGCTCGTCTTCGGCCTCATGCAGAATATAATAGATGCAGCCTTCCATATCGTTCAGCATATCGGCTTCCAGCATCATCTTCGCAAGCTCTTCCCGTTTCCCCGGGTGGGCGGTTAACTTTCCGAACATGGCGTATTTACTCATTGTTCATCTTCCTTTCTACGTGTGTGGTTAGATAGCATCGCTTCGTAATGCGCGTATATGCGGGCGCTGGCCTCCGTCATTTTCCGGACGAGCAGCTCCGACTCGATCTGCAATGCCGTACTGTACGGCATTAGAAAACAGGGCACGTGAGTCAGCAGCATCGAGCGTTCCAAACGGAATACGGCTTCTTCAGGCCGACGCTCCACAAGCGCATGACCGAACAGCCAATGCCGGCATAGCTCGTTCAGCACCTGCTCCTTCCCTTGAATACGCACGGTCTCGAATTCTGCGGGCCCGGACGGATCGGGAAGCAGGTTGCCGAGCAGGTGATCCTTGGCGGAAAACCCCACCGGACGCTCGAAGCGTCCCTCGGTCTCTCTCATCCCGCGTATGCGATCCACGCGAAAGCTCCGGATCTCTCCCCGGTAGCCGCAATGCCCTACCGTATACCAGCTTCCTTTCCAAAAGACAATGCCGTAAGGGTCGAACAGCCGCGGAGGGGAGGTCTCCCCCTTGCCCCGGTCATACTCCATTTCCAGCGTCCGCCCCTGTCCGGCTGCCTCCTCCAGCACTTGCAGATAGGCCTGACCCCTGCCGTCGGCGGGCGGATAAATGACCGACAAGCCGCCGCCATGGCGCTCAAGCAGGTCCAACTGCTTCTCGTTCGCATAGCGCTTCAGCTTGTCCACCGCCCGGGCCAAAGCATCCGAGTACGGATACCCGGCCTCCTTGGCGAAGATCGTGGCATGGATCAGCCCCTTCTGCTCCTCGGCATCGAAAACGAGCGGGGAATCGGCGAAACGGCTCAGGATGCTGTAGCCGCCGTTTGGACCGGATTCCGCGACGATAGGCACTCCACTGGCGCACAAAGAATCGATGCAGCGGTAGACTGTCCGCACATGGATCTCCAGCTCGTCCGCCAGCTGCTTGGCTGTCATCCGCTTGCCCGAGCGAAGCATCCAGAGGATCGATAACATGTTGTCCGCTTTCGTCATGGTCCAAACCTTCTTTCCCGCAATCGTCTGGAATCGATTCTTTTGTACGCCGGTCAGTCCAAAGGCGCCTTTCCCTTATCCACCCAAGTGTCGTAAGTCGGACCGTAGATTTCAGGGGGACGCAATCCAGCCTGCCTCATCAGCACCGTCATCTGGCCCCGGTGGTGGGCCTGGTGCATAAGGAAATACCGCAAAGCAGCGCTGATCGGCCATTTCCCTCCCCCAATCGTGCGCGACTCGCGAAGCGTGTCATCGGTCCATTGCGTCGTTACGGCTTCGAGCAAAGCCTGATTGATGCGCCGGTACTCCTCGGCGATGCCTTCCGCCGATTCCGGAGCTTTCGCGCCTTCGCTCACTCCCTTGAAATCAAGACCCAACGAGGTCATAAAATCAATCGACGTGACCAGATGCCAAGCCAGCGCTCCCAACGTGCGGCGATCGGCGTCAATCCTCCGTTGTAACGACTCGTCGGTCAGTCCGCTCAAAACCTGAGCGGTCAATTCCGCCTCCTTCTCCCACTCCGTTGCAAAATTCGTTATCGTCGTAAACATGCCCATTCCTCCCAGGATCTTTTTTCATCCTCATTATGAGTATAATTTCAGATCCCTGACAGAAACGGTCAGTCATTCTGATGAGCCATTCATTCTTTTTCGGACGGCAGTTTTCCCGTTAAGCCTGCATCGCTTTCGCCAGTGCGGCCAATTTATTCATCGTATTCCAGTTGCGCGTGGTTACCGTATCGCCCAGCTTGTTCAAATGCTTCGCCAGCTTGGAATCCAGTATGCTTTGACGGAACAAGAAGTAAATCTCGCGCCCGTGGATGTGGTACTCATCGTTATCGCGTTCACTGGCAGACAATAGGTCGACCACCTTCTGCGGCGTCACTTCGGTCAAGACGGAAACGTGGATGCTCTCGCCTTCCGCCAAGGGGATATCCGTATATGGACAATTCGCAATGATTCGCTCTAGCTCCTCGGCCGTTCTTAAGACAACGGTGATCGAAATGCCAAAAACCGCTCTAATCTCCTCTTCGATCCGCTGGCGCAGCGTCTCCGGGCTCTCTTCCGATTCGAATAGGACATTGCCACTTTGAATATACGTTTGGACCCGATGCAGGCCCATCGTTTCCAGTGTGCGTTTCAATTCGGCCATCTTGATCTTATTGTGTCCGCTCACGTTAATTCCCCGCAGCAGCGCAATATAAATAGTCATTCTGCCACCTCTTATTATTGATCGGATCGTGCTTTGCCGCGAATTTTCTATTCTTAGTATACCTTCGCCCCTCCCTTTTGAATATGTGTTTTTCATAGGTCGGAGCGATAGGTTGTCCATGACGGACCGCAGCTAGTACGGTATTGTTTTTTCGCGGGGATCCAATTTTTGGTATACTATCTTTGAGAGAGTCATTAAACGGAACAGCGCGAGGTGTATGATGAAGGCCCGGAAATAGCGACAGGTAAACCACGAAATGGAGGAGAAAAACATGAACTACCAATTGGAAAGAGTCGACAGCGAATCGGACGAATACGGGTTCGTTCGGAATCAACTGATAGCCTACAATCTCAAGAACGTGGACGCTTCCTACGATTTCATCAACTTCATTGTAAAAAACGAAAACCATGAGATCATCGGCGGACTGCTTAGCCGTCAGTTCGGTGAAGGTATTTTTGTTGAAATGCTGTGGGTAGATGAAGGCTCGCGTAAATTGGGACTGGGTTCGCGCTTGCTTGAAGAGATCGAACAAGCCGGAAGGCAGCAGGACGTAAAACTCATTTATTTGGACACCTTCAGCTTCCAGGCTCCGGATTTCTATAAAAAGAATGGCTTCGAGGTGTTCGGGACTCTGGAGGATTTTCCGGTCCAGGGGTGCACGAAATACTTTTTGAAGAAGACTCTGTAGCAGGTAACGGAGAATGGTGAAATTCGACCTGATATCGGACATCCATTTGGACTTTTGGGTGGAGCATTCGGGCAATTTGACGAAAATGAACCGGCAGTTGGACGCTTTTCTTCAGCTGCTTTTGCCTGCCTCTCCCTCAAGCACCCTAGTCATCGCCGGCGATCTCGGACATTTCAATAAACAGAATGCGATGATGCTTACGAGGCTCAGGGAGCACTACCATCATATCATCATCGCAGCAGGCAACCACGACTATTATTTGGTATCGAAATCCATTAAAAATAAATACAAAAAGAACTCGTTCCACCGATGGGCCGAAATGAAGCGGCTCCTTGACCCGCTGCCGGACGTGCATATCCTGGATGGAAATTCGATCGAGATCGACGGGATTCGGTTCGGCGGCTGCGGCATGTGGTACGATTTCCAGTATGGTCTCCAAGTATTAAAGGCTGATGAGGATCAGATCTACGACCATTGGAAAACCATTTCGAACGATTCCGCGTTAATCGAAGGAAGACCGAGCTTTTATTATTTTGACGGCTCGGAGTACTTTGGGCACATTCACAACAAGATATGGTGCTTCGGGCATGTACACAGCCGGATGGATTACACCAGCCATGGCTGCCGGTTTATTAATGCTTCGCTCTAGGTGGGTTAAAAAGAAGCCCTTGAGAAAGAATCCTCAAGGGCTCGATTTATTACTATACGTGTTCTTGATAGGTATACGATTCAATGAATCGTCCAAAAGCGGGAATTGTCTTGGAAACATACCAATTTATATCAGTAATACATGAACCATCTACATTTTGTAACACTATACGATTTATGCTTAAGCTAATAGTAATTTTATTTATTTTGGGGGTTCAAAAGAAAATCTCCTCCAACTCCACTTTCTCCCCAAATTAGAGTTACACCGATAATCTCCCCATTTTGTTCTTTTTCTTCAACAATTTCGATCAAATTAACTTTTTTAATTTCATCCTGTTGCCAATCAAAATCATCTTTACAGGCAAATAGGAACCTCTGACATCTTCCAGCCCATAAACAACGGATAATCCTTTTTTCGTATGCTTCTTC
>NZ_BIMB01000022.1 GCF_004000865.1 Paenibacillus elgii NBRC 100335
GATGTTCAGTTTTCAAAGGGCAATTTCATTTCCCAGCATTCCGATCGGTTAATTTAACCTCTCAGAAGCGACCTCTTTAATGTATCACATCTGCTCTATCATTGCAAGCTTTATTTTTTTCAAGATTCGAAAGTCTCAAGTTTTTAAAGCCTGCCGCAGAAGCGACAAGGAGTAATATATCAAATCCGCAAACAGAATGCAACCCTTTTTTTATTGAATTTTTTTCCGCTAGGATAAATACGACTCTAAGCCAGAACAAAGCCGCGGCCATCCGGGTCAACGGCGGCAGCGGCTTTGCAAAGAACTGGCGTCAAACCGACCACGCTTCGAGCTTCAGCAGCGGCTCGGCTTTCATGTCGAACGGGGCGAATTGCCCGCGTCGGTATTTCAAAAAAGCCGCGGCGGCGATCATCGCCGCGTTGTCCGTGCACAGGCTGAGCGGCGGAGCCAGCAGCGGTATTCCCGCTTCCGCACAGCGAGCCTCGAGCGCCGCGCGCAGGCCCTTGTTGGCGGCAACCCCGCCGGCAAGGATGAGCTGTTTCGCGCCGTAAGCGCGCACGGCGCGGAGAGCCTTCTCCACCAGGACGTCGATGACCGAGTCCTGGAAGCCTTTCGCCACGGCCTCCGGGGCCAGCGGCTGTCCTTTCATGGCGGCCTGATTCAGGGCCGCCAGCACGGCCGACTTCAGCCCGCTGAAGCTGAAGTCGTACGAATCCGGCTCCAGCCAGGCGCGGGGAAGCGCGACCGCTTCCCCGGCCTCGTGCGCCAGCCGGTCAATATGCGGGCCGCCGGGATACGGCAGCTTCAGCGCCCGCGCGACCTTGTCGTAAGCTTCGCCCACCGCGTCGTCCCGGGTCTGTCCGATAATGCGGAAGCGCCCCTCGGCTTCCACAAAGACGAGCTCGGTGTGGCCTCCGGACACAACCAGCGCCACAAACGGGTACTCCAGCTCATTCACGAGCTGATTGGCATAAATATGTCCGGCGATATGATGCACGCCGATCAGAGGCAGCTCCAGCGAACAGGCCAGCGCCTTCGCCGCCACCATCCCGACCAGCAAGGAGCCGACCAGGCCGGGCCCTTGCGTCACGGCGACGGCGGCCAGCTCGGTCGGCTTCACGTTCGCCTTGTCCAGCGCCTCTTCAATAATCCACGTGATGGATTCCACATGCTTGCGCGAGGCGACCTCGGGCACGACGCCGCCGAATCGTTGATGTGTCTCGATCTGGCTGGACACAACGTTCGTCAAGATGTCTTTGCCATCGCGGACAATCGCTACGGACGTCTCGTCGCAGCTTGTTTCCACAGCCAATATATAAACGGGTCCGCCGTCCCGGTTAGGGCGAACGGACACCGCTTCGTTCGATTGTTCGTTCATCATCAATAAACCTCTCGTCTGTTCTCGAACCGCTCGCAGGCAGCCGGTTTCTTTTATTTGGAGAGCCGTTCCGATTTGGGCAGATCCGCCCACATAATAATTGCATCTTCTTTATTGTCGGTATAATAGCCCCGGCGAATACCGGCGGAACGAAATCCCATCTTCTCATACAAGCCTTGGGCAATTAAATTGGACGGACGCACCTCCAACGTCATGCGCAGCGCCCCGTAAAAAACAGCCGTCTGCTGCATTTCCACAAGCAGCCGCTCCCCGAGCTTGCGCCCGCGGTATTTTTCGCGAATCGCAATATTGGTGACGTGCGCCTCCTCCATAATGAGCCACATGCCGCCATAGCCCGCAATTTCGCCTTCGTACTCCAAAACGAGATATTTGGCGAAATTATTGCTTGTCAGCTCGTTGTAAAACGCCCCGGACGTCCAAGGCGTCGCAAACGATTCCTGCTCGATCTCGCAGATCACGGGGATGTCGTCCGTGTGCATAGGGCGAAAAAACATGGCTCCGTCAAAGACAGGTTGCGCCTCGCGTTTAGGTTCCATATCGGACAGGCCTCCCCTAAGATTTCTTGGCGAGAAGCTTGGCTTCCGCTTCCGCCAATTGCGTATAGTTCGGAACCAATCCGTGAACATCCTCGGTTTCCCCCCGCTTCCACCGCTCCAGGCCAAGCTCGGCGACATGTCGGGCCCGCAGCTCATGCGGAGCTTCCGTTACCGGTCCGCCCCACCGGGAAGCAAACGAACGGATCGCTTCCTGATGCAGCTCCAGCTCGCCCGTAAAAACGACGCGGCCGGGTCCGGTTTCCGCCTCTGCGCCCAAGGAAAGGAGCTCGTCCGTCCAGGAGGCGGTCAGACGAATACCGTCCGGTACCCGGCACTTCCAGCCCTCGGGCGATACGGCGTACAGCGCCGTAAATGCCTGTCCCCTCCGGGCGTCGATCAGCGGGACGACCCATGTCGTTTCCCCCGTCGCGCGCGCCGCGTTAAGCAGCGAATCCATCGCCTGAAGCGCACCGCCCCGCACGGTTTCCCCGTCTTGAAGCGCGCCGAATTCCGAAGCGGAGCCGGCTCCGCCGAGCGCCAACGCTTCAAGCGTAGAGACGCCGAGCAAGGCCAGCTTCCGCGTCCAGGCAAAGGTTTTGGCCACCGTTACGCCGATGCGCACGCCGGTATAAGAGCCGGGCCCGACGCCGACGGCAAACGCCGACAGCTCGTCCGGTCGGACGCCGCACTCCGCCATGAGCCGCTGCAAGTTCGGCACGAGATAAAGCGAATGGTTTCGCTCCGCTTTCGATGTAATTTCTCCCAGAATTTCCCGTCCCCGGGTCAACGCGGTCGTCATCGACACGGTTGACGTATCGACGGACAGCATAAGCTTGCCGTCGCCATATAAAGTCGAATCTGATGCCGTATTTTGAATCATTTTAACCATCCGTTCTGTTGTAGCTTCGCGCACCACGCTTCATAAGGGTCGCCTGACGGCTTGAGCGTGAAGCTTCGCCCGTCTTCTCCGTCGGTCTCAATCCGAATCTCCAACCGCTGCGGAGGCAAAATCTCTTCGATCAGCGAAGCCCATTCGACAAGCGTAATGCCGTTTCCATAAAAGTATTCGTCCAGCCCCAAATCATCCGCCTCTTCCAAAGACAACCGGTACACGTCCATATGGTAGAAAGGGAACTCGGAACCTTCATATTCTTTGATGATCGTAAACGTAGGACTGTTCACGATGTCCTTGACGCCTATCGCCTTGGCTACCGCTTGCGAGAATGTCGTCTTGCCCGCCCCCAGGTCGCCGTCGAGCGTAATGACGGTTCCCGGGATAAACAACGAGGCCAAGCGTTCCGCCAAAACGGAAGTATCGGCGACATGACGGGCTTGAAATGCATAAGTGGCCATGCAGGATCGTCCCTTCATCCGGTAAAATGATTATAGCCGCGCTTGGCAAGCGGTACCGCACCGCCGTCGCTGCGCACAAGCCGTACGCCGGAATGCTCCCCGTGGACATATCCGATCAGATAGAGCGGCAGCCCCGCTTCCTTAAACTTCATCTGCAGCTCGACGGCGTGCTCGGCGGGCGCCGTTCCGATTAATTGGTAATCCTCGCCGCCGTACAACATGTAATCGAGCGGGTCCTTCCCTTGCTTCGAAGCATAGTCCAGCAGCTCGCCCGATACGGGAATCCGATCTTCGATCAGATCGATTCCGATATTCGACGCCGCGGCAATCTCCCACGCTTCGCTGGCGATCCCGTCGCTGACGTCGTTGAGCGCATGGCAGAAGCCGGACCGCCGCAACAGCTCACCGGCCTGGATCTGCGGCTCCGGACGACAGTGTGCCTGAATAAGCCCGGGATACTGCTTCAGCTCCGGATCGTCGTCCCATTCCTCCGACGGCTTATTTTTCCCCAGAAGCCATTCCAATCCGGCCGCCGAATCCCCGGTAAAACCGGTAATAAATACGACATCTCCCAGTCTGGCTGCCGAGCGGAGCAGCGCTCTGTCCGGTTCCGTCTCTCCGATCACCGTTACGGTCAGCGTGACGCCCCCGATACACGAAGTCGTATCTCCGCCTGCAACAACGACCCGGTAGCGGTTCGCGCATTCGTACAACCCGTCGTACATCGCACGCACCCGCTCCACCGGCGTCGACTTCGGCATGCTGAGCGCCACGAGGGCGTACCGCGGGGTTCCTCCCATCGCAGCGATATCGCTGACGGCGGAAGCCATCGCTTTGTACCCGATATCCGAATCGCGCATCGTCACTCGCTTGAAATGAATGTCTTCCGTCATCGTATCGCAAGTGAGAATCCACCGGCTATCCGAAGAGGCGCGAACGACGGCCGCATCGTCGCCGATCCCTGTCTCCACGCCGCCGGCCCGTTGAAAAGCGATCGTTTGCTGCCCGCCGTTCAGCAGGTCGATCAGCGTAAATTCATCGACCGAGCTCACATCTATCCGCCTCCGCTCTCGTATTGACAATTATTATAGCCGTTCCTTTGTATCTAGACAAACATGCCGTTTTGCTATTGTTTCGGAGCGCCGGATATCGTTCGAAACGCTCGTTGCTCCCGGATCTTTCAGGTATATCATACCACCGATTCCCCATGACTGACTATCGGCTTGCCTGCTTGCAGGAGACCTGAAGCCGCTTTACCACAGCAAAAAAAGCTTCCCCCAGCCATGGGCCCTCTCGGCCTGCATGCTTTCGGAAAGCTTTTGCTAAAGGTACGATCCCTGCGGGAGCTATTGGACTTCCTGCAGCTCGTCGACCGGAACGACGCGGGCGTCGGCAGGACGGTCTTCCACGTGCACTTTGGCCGTTTCCTGCTTGGGGTCTACGCTGTCGATCCATACGGATACGCCGTTCAACTCCACGCCGACCTTTTCTTCGGATTTCATAATTTCTTGAGCACGGTATACTTTCATTGCCCGTTGTCCTCCCCGCTGATAACCGATTCGGGATGATCCATCGTATCGGTCGTCGACTCCTCGATCAGTCCGTTATGGATCGTCACCTGCCCGCCGCCAAGACCTTCGTTGATCATCCGGTCGATGTCCATAAAACTGGAGTCCCGCCCTTCATGGGCCGCATCATCCGTAAACTTGCCGCCGGACGTATTTGCTTCGCTCATGATTCCTTTCCTCCTCCGATCGAAATGTTCGGGCCGGCATGACGATGCTTTTTGGCGATTCATGCAGCCTTCTTCTGTAGCATGTCCCATTTTCTTGCGCCGACATTCGCGCGCGTTGTAATGGGACGCTTCCATTTTGCGTATACTGTATAGAAAGTAGACGGCCAGCTCAGGCCTCCGGGAGGTACAGCCATGCATACGGTTTGGAAAGGCGCCATCAGCTTCGGCTTGGTGCACGTGCCCGTTAAGATGTTCTCGGCGACGGAAGACAAAGACATCTCGATGCGCATGATTCATAAGGATTGCAACACGCCGCTGAATTTCGTCCGCAAATGCCAGCACTGCGATCGTGAAGTGGAGTGGGGGGAAATCGTCCGGGGCTACGAGTACGAGCCGGGCTCGTTCGTGCTGTTCGAGAAGGACGAGCTGGAGAAGCTGACCGGCGAAGTCACCAAAGAAATCAAGATTCTCGATTTCGTCGACTTGTCGGACATCGACCCGGTTTATTTTCAGAAAACATACTACCTCGCTCCGAACGAAACCGGCGCCGGCGCCTATAGTCTGCTACTCGAAGCGATGCGGCAAACGGGCAAAATCGGCATAGCCAAAGTGTCCATCCGGTCCAAAAGCAGCTTGGCCGCCATCCGCATTATCGATCGGTGCATTGCGATGGAGACGATTTTTTACCCGGATGAAATCCGCTCGGTGGAGCACGTGCCCAACCTCCCGGAGCAGAACAATGTAAACGAGAAGGAGCTCGAAATGGCGAAGCTGCTGATCGGCCAGCTGGCAACGACGTTCGAGCCGGAAAAATACAAGGACGATTACCGCTCGGCCGTGCTGCAAGCGATCGAGTCGAAGGTTTCCGGCCAGCAGGTCCGCATCGCGCCGGAGCCGCATAAAGCGAACGTCATCGATCTGATGGCCGCGCTGCAGGCGAGCCTCGAAGCGGTGAAACCGGTCGTGACCGAGCCGACGCCAGGGACGACCGAGAAAGCCAAAGCCGCGAAACCAAGAAAAGGCAAGGCGAAAACGAAAGAAACGATCGGCTGAGCGCCGATCGTTTCTTTGTGCCGGGAGAGTTCCCTCTCCGCGCTTACTTGCTCCAGTCCTGCAAACGCCAAACCTGAGTAATCCAATCTTCATAGAATTCCGGTTCGTGGGAAACGAGCAGAATGGTGCCTTTGTACGCCTTCAGCGCTTCCTTGAACGCTTCCTTCGCCCGGACATCCAAATGGTTCGTAGGTTCATCCAGCACGAGAAGATTGCTGTCCGTCAGCATGAGCTCGCACAGGCGGACCTTCGCCTGCTCCCCGCCGCTAAGCGAGCTGAGGGGCTGCCGGATATGCTTTTCGGTCAGGCCGGCCATGCCCAGCGTCTGCCGGATTTCCTTCTGGGTCTTATCCGGGCGCAGCGACCAGAGCCGCTCCAGCGCCGTTTCGTCCGAAGGCAGCTGCTCCTGGGCGAAATAAGCCGGTTTGACCCGCTCGCCGAGCTGTACTGTGCCGCATAACGGTGGCAGAAGGCCCAGCATCGTTTTGAGCATGGTCGATTTCCCGATGCCGTTGTACCCGACGACCGCCACTTTTTCCCCACGTTTCATTTGCAGGTTGACGGGAACGGATAGCGGCTCCGCATAGCCAAATTGCAGCTGTTTCGCTTCCATGATCCGGTTCACGGGTTCCACATGAACGTGAAAGCTGTAGCGGGGCCGGGACCCGGACGACGGCTTCTCGATCCGCTCCATTCGCTCCAGCGCCTTTTCTCGGCTTTTCGCTTGCTTGGCTTTCCGGTTCCGGTTCTTTTGAATGAAACTCTCCAGCCGGTCGATTTCCTTCTGCTGGCGCTCGTACGCGTCCTGCCATTGCAACCGGTTCAGTTCATAACTTTTGAGGAATGCGGCATAGTTCCCGGCGTAGCGCTTGATCGTCTGATGCTCCAAATGAAAGATCGTCGTTGTAATTTCATTCAGGAAGGCCTCGTCGTGCGAGACGACAAGATACGCCTGCTCGTAACGCTTCAAATAGCCGGTCAGCCATTCGATATGCACGTCGTCCAAATAGTTGGTCGGCTCGTCGAGCAATAAAACGTGCGGCTCCTCCAGCAGCAGCTTACCCAGCAGCAGCTTCGTACGCTGCCCCCCGCTCAGCGTGTCGACCTCCCGGTCTTTGCCGAGCTCAAGAATGCCTAATCCCGCAGCCACCTCTTCGATCTTGGCATCGATGCCGTAAAAATCGGCATGCTCCAGCCGGCTCTGCAGCTCGCCGTACCGGGTTAACAGCGGT
The DNA here is from genome assembly GCF_004000865.1 of Paenibacillus elgii NBRC 100335. GTDB lineage: Bacteria > Bacillota > Bacilli > Paenibacillales > NBRC-103111 > Paenibacillus_G > Paenibacillus_G elgii. The sequence goes on from NZ_BIMB01000022.1 coordinate 7,309, forward strand.
TCGAGGTCGACGTCCGCCGCGGCCATTTGCTCCGCGACCTGATGCAAGGCCCGTTCGAGCTCATACAGATGAGCGAAAGCACCCCGCAAGTAATCCATAATCGTCATTCCCGCCTGTAAGTCGGCGTGCTGCTCCAAATAACCGAGCCGTGCCTGCGGTAGCCATTCGATCTTGCCCGCATCGGGAAGCAACTGCCCCGCCAAGACGCGCAGCAAGGTCGATTTACCGGCCCCGTTACTGCCGACGAGCCCCGCATGCTCTCCCCGGAGCAGCCGGAACTGGATATTTTGGAATATTTTTTTATCCCCATACGTATGGGTAAGCTGTTCGACGTTCAACATACTCATGAAAGCTCTCTCCTTTTCGCTTCAGGTTCGAAGCCAACCGGAGAAACAGCCGGACAAAAAGCTCTATTCAATTAGCTTAAGTTGGATGGAAAACAAAAAACGGGCAAGGCGAACACGCCCTGACCCGTTGCAAATTGTATCATTTGAACGAAAGGAATCGAGTTCTTTATCTACTGTTCTCGGTTGGCTTAGGTGAAAAATGGGCAGACTTCTCCCGTTTAAGCCAAATTCCGTTTCAGAACAGTCGACAAGAAAAACATTTCCTTTCCACCTCGTTATACTCAAAGTTAACTGTGTTGCATCTTTAACTATATCGAGCCGCTGCCCGTTATGTCAAGCGGCAAGTGGGAACAATTGTTAATCAAATCCAATGGATAAGGGGGCTTTACCATGTTGAATCCGATCGTTCCCTTCGAACCGATAAGCACCGACTCGTTTCCCAAAGGCGGCGAATGGATCGCGCAGATCAAATGGGACGGCGTGCGCATGCTATCCTACTGCGACGGCTCCAAGGTCCAGCTCGTCAACCGAAGATTGAACAATCGGTCCTTGCAGTATCCCGAATTTTTGTCCCCTTCCCGCTACTGTTCCGCCACTTCGTTCATATTAGACGGCGAATTCATCGCCTTTGACCATCACAAGCCGTCGTTTCACGAGATCATGAAACGGGACAGTCTAAGAAAGCAGCAAAACATTGAGCTCGGCGTCACGCAGACCCCGGTCACGTACATGATCTTCGACGTTTTGTTTTGCAGCGGACAATGGGTGACGGATAAGCCTCTTACGGAGCGGCAGCGCATTCTGCAGGAGATTGTCATCCCGCAGCCCGATGTGCAAACGGTGCAAAACTTCACCAATCCCGACGAGCTGCTGCAGGTGATGATCAAGCATCAGATGGAGGGCGTCGTCTGTAAAAATCTGAACAGCACGTATATGATCGGCGGCAAGGATAAACGGTGGCAGAAGCGCAAAATATTTTACGATCTGCTGGCCGTCGTAGGAGGCGTCACGTACCGGGACAATATCGTCAATTCGCTGCTGCTCGGCTTGTATGACGGGCAGGGTAACCTCTACTATATCGGGCACGCAGGCACCGGGAAGGTAACGCAGCAGGAATGGCGGGAGCTCACGGCACGCGTAGCGTCCATGAGGACGAAAGCGAAGCCGTTCGTAAACGAACCCAAGCGGAGCAAAGACGCGGTCTGGATCGATCCGCAAATCGTGGTGAAGGTGCAGTTTATGGAATGGACTCCGGGGCAAACGATGAGGCACCCCAGTATTCAGGCGTTCGTCGAGATGAACCCAAGCGAGTGCAAATTCTCCACCTCGTAAAAAAGCAAGCGGATGATTTACTCGTCCGCTTGCTGACCGCCTTCGGCAGGCACCGGAAGGCGAATGGTAAATCTGGACCCCTCGCCAACCCGACTGCTCACCTCAATCGTTCCGTCATGAAGATCCACGATCGATTTTGTAATCGATAGCCCTAACCCGGCCCCTCCGTAAATGCGGGCACGCGACGAGTCGATCCGGTAAAACCGTTCAAATAAACGCGGCACATGCTCCTCCGGGATGCCGCTGCCGTTATCCTGAACCGACAGCAGAGCCTCTTCCCGCGTCTGCTCCAGCGAAACGAGGACAGTTCCCTCAGCGGGATCGGTATGCTGGACCGCGTTGTGGAACAAATTGAGCAGCACCTGCTTGATTTTGTCTTTGTCGATGCAGGCGGACACGTCAGGCTGAACGGAGAACTCCACGTTCCTCCTGCCTGCCAGCAGCCGGAGCTGCGGCTCCATTTCATCGACGATATCGCTGAGCGATTCTTCCTTCAGATCTACGGTCGGATGACGGTCCAAGCGGGCCAGGAGCAGCAGGTCCCGGACAAGCTTGTTTAGCCGCTCCGACTCACCGTACATGCTTCTGAGCGCTTTGTCCAGTTGATCCGGCTTCTGGGCCGCTCCGCGCAGCAGCACCTCCAGAAATCCGTGGATGGATGTAAGCGGCGTTCGCAGCTCGTGCGAGGCATCCGCAATAAAGCGCCGCATCTGCTCCTTCGCTTCCTTCTCCGTTTCGAACGAAGCTTCCAGCCGCTCCAGCATGCGGTTGAACGACCGGGAGAGCCGGTCGATCTCCAACTGGCCTTGATGCACCGGCAGCCGCTCGTCCAGCTTTCCCGCATCGATCTGTTCCACAGTTTCGATCATGTTGGAAAGCGGGACAAGAGTTCTGCGCAGAACGGGAAGAAACGCGGCAACCCCCATTCCCAAAGCGGCCGCAGCCAAAACCAGGAAGGTCCAAAGCTGACTGAGGAGCACGTCCCGAATCGGCCCCATGCTCGTACTTATCTGCGCCAGACGCCCGCGCGGAGCTATGCGCTGCAGAACGACCAGCTGCTCCATCCCCTTGTCGTCCTTGACAATGAGATAGTGCGGCTGCTTTTGCTCCCGGGCAAGCGCCTCCCCGTACTCTTCATCGGAAAGCCGCGGTACCGATCCGGCGCGGGGATTGTTCGTGACGATCCGGAAGCTGTCACCCGGCCCGACGAACGCCAGCGAAGCTTCCGGCAGAAAAGGCCCCCTCACTCTGCCGTTGTCGATATTCGGATTCAACCAGATATCCAGCGGAATGGAAAAAAATTGGCTTTGGACGCTGGCAACCTTATTTTTAATCATAAACTGCTCCATGAACACATATTGCAGAACGCCGATCAACAGCAGCAGCCCCGCCAAAATAAACAAGGAACGGGAGAGGAGCTGAAGGCGAAGCGAACGGGGCGCAAAGACACGCCGGAAACGTTCCCACCCCCGCATCATCCGAGATCTACCCGGTAGCCCGATCCCCGAAGAGTCCGAATGATCCGGTGCTCCTTGTCGCTCAATTTATCGCGGAGTGAGCGGATGTACACTTCAACGATATTGTCCTCCCCGCCGAAATCGTACCCCCAGACCTTGTCCAAAATGACCGTTTTGCTCAGGACCAGGCCGTGATTGACGACCAAAAAAGACAGCAGCTCGTATTCCGTCGGCGAAAGCTCCAGCACCCGGTCTTCGTAGCGGATTTCTTTGCGGCGGTCGTCGATGCGGAACGGCCCGTACGCCACCTCCGCGAACAAATGGGGAAACTGGTTGCGCAGCCGCGCATAAATCCGGGCCAACAGTTCCTCGAAGCTGAACGGCTTAACCATATAATCATCGGCCCCGAGCGTCAGCCCTTTGACCCGGTCTTCCACTTCTTCCTTGGCCGTCAGCATAATAATAGCGACGTGCTCGGTTTTCTTCAGCATCCGGCATACTTCAAAGCCGTCCATCCCGGGCATCATGACGTCCAGAATGACGATATGTGGCCGGGCTTGCTTGGCTAGCGTGACGGCTGTAAATCCGTCCGGCGCGGTAAAAACTTCAAACCCTTCGTTTTGCAGGCCCAGTTCCAAAAACTGGACAATATTTGGTTCGTCGTCAACGATTAATATTTTCACGCCTTTGATTGGTTGCATGGTGTCACCTCTCTATGTATTGTACACCAATCCCGCCTCATTGATGGAAGCGTTCGGGATGATTCAGCGAACTTTCAGTTTATCTTTATGCTCCTTTCATCTACGGGTTTTACAATAAACGTATTCCGTTAAACCGTCTCCTTGGGAGTGAACGCTATGAAAACAACGAAATGGACGAAATGGCAGCTCGGCGTGATAGGCGCCGTCGGGATCGCTTTTTTGTTCCGCGAAATTAAGGATAGTCCGAATTTTGCACTCGCCGCGCAGCAGCATCAACCGCAAGACAAGACGCTCGCCGCTCAAGGAGAGCAGCAGCAGGACCCTGTGATGCAGGAATGGAGAAACCAAAGCCGGAGCCGGGCCAACGATTCGGGTTCCAACTCGGGTTCCGCCAAACGCCACGGCCGTTCGAATCGTTCGGATACCGGGAATTTGGGCGGCAGCTCCTCCAGCTCGCCGGAAGCGGCAACGCCGGGCGGCAGAATGCAAACGAAAACGGGACGTTCGTAAGGAAAAGAGATGATTTCCGTGAAAGAAAACCTGCATCATACAGCCTTTCGGGCAATGAATACCGATATTGAGGTAGCGTACTTCAACGACTCGGAACGTTTCGATCTGGAAGATCAGGTCCGCGATTGGTTCGAATTCGTAGAAGAGCGGTTCAGCCGTTTCCGGCCGCAAAGCGAGCTCTCTTATCTCAATCGTTCGGCCGGACGAATCTGTATGGTTTCGGAGACGATGCTGGAGGTGCTGCGGTTGGCGGATTCATACCGTGCACGAACGGACGGCATGTTCAATCCGCTTATTTTGAAAGCCTTGAGAGCGGCAGGATACGATGCTACCTTCGACCAAGTCCGTCAACGGCCGGGTTACTGGAGTACATCCGAGCCTGACTCCATCTGTATGGATGGAGCCTGGGAGCTCGATCCCGCGATGAAATCCGTTCGCCTCCCGCTGCAGGCAGAGATCGATTTGGGCGGCATCGTCAAAGGCTGGGCCGTCAGCCGTTTGGCGCGCTGGATGCGGGAAGCTTGGGCCGTACCGTGCGGCATGGTCAACGCCGGAGGCGACTTGGCCGTCTGGGGCGCGGGCCCTCGTAATAAGGAACAAAGCTGGCTTATCGGAATCCAGAATCCGTGGAATCCGGGTGAAGACGCAGGGGTACTGCACTTGAAGGAAGGCGCGGCGGCGACGTCAAGTACACTGGGCAGGCAGTGGCTGACCCATGACAGCATCATGCATCATTTGATTGACCCTCGCACGATGTCCCCGAGCCGGAGCGACGTCGTACAATGCACCGTAGCCGGCAGCGATGCGGTCGAATGCGAGATTTGGGCCAAAACGATATGCATCGCCGGCCTTGAGCATGGCTTGTCCCTGTTTCGGGCCGAAGCCGCAGGCTGTGAAGCGCTTGTCTTTTTAAGAGACGGACGCACTCATTTCATTGGAGCCGACGCCTCGCCGGCCGTCCGCTGGCAGCTTCCGACAGCAACGCTTAGACATTGAAAAAACGATTAAAGGAGGCTCCGACATGATTCAATGGATCGTCGATTGGCCCGTTTGGCAGATCATTCGGGTGACAGGCATCGTTTCTTTCATTTGCCTGTCGCTGGGGATCGCTCTTGGTATCATGTATAGTTACCCGGTATGGCCGGCAAAAAGCAAAGTGAACCTATACAAGCTGCACCAGTTCTTCAACCATGCCGGCATCGGACTTATGCTTTTGCACGCCGTTTTTCCGGTGATCAGCACCTACATGCCGTTTTCCTGGAAGGAAGTGCTGCTGCCTTTTGCCGCGCAGCATGAGCCGGTCCTCAACGGACTCGGCACGCTGGCCGTTTATGGGCTGCTCATCGTTTTATTGTCGACGGATCTTCGCAACGCCATCGGCAAAAAACTTTGGCATATGCTCCATTTGCTGTCTTATCCGATCTTTATTTTGGTCGCGGTACATGGCTCTTTTCTCGGCTCGGATTCGGCAATGGCCGCAATCCGTTGGATCTATATCGGTTCATTCATTTTGGTCGGGCTTCTCACGATCGGGCGTTTTATGTTCCTATCCTCTCCGGGAGCGGCGACGAAGAAAGAAAAACGGCTCGTTTAGGCCGCATTCGGATGTTAAAAAGGATGGGGCGGGATATACTAACTAAAAAACCATCGGCGCACTGAACGCTTGCGCCCCATGACAAACAGGAGGGATTGCCGATGCCCGCACCCGCCAAATATCCGAAAACGAAAGGCACACTAATCGTCGAAGGCCGGGAGCTGACGGTGACGAATCCGGATAAGCCGCTGTGGCCGGAGAAAAAGATTACGAAAGCGATGTATTTGCAAAAGCTCGCCGAGCTGTCCCCCTACCTGCTGACCTATTGCCGCGACCGCTACCTGACGACCATCCGGTTTCCCCATGGCTGGAACGACAAGTCGTTTTATCAGAAAAATGCTCCAGAGCCGACACCCGATTTCGTCAAGACGGCGATGCTGGAATCGATCCGCTACGTTCATCTGGATTCCCTGCCGACGCTGCTGTGGTTAGGGAATTTGGCCTGTCTGGAGTTCCATCCGTCGTTTCACCGGATCGGCGAGACGCTGCCCGTCGAATGGGTGATCGATATTGATCCGAGCGTCGATCCCGAGCCGCGCATTATGGAGGCGGCCCAGATTATCGGTGGCATTCTCGACGGCATGAATATCCGGTCCGTACCGAAAACGTCCGGCGCCACCGGCGTGCAAATCTACGTCCCGATTGCCCGGGAGCGCGGCTATACGTTCGAGCAGCTCCGGCGGATCGGACAATTCGTCGCCACGTTCGCGGTGCAAAAATACCCGAAGCTGTTCACCGTTGAGCGGCTCAAAAAAGACCGCGGTGCCTTGATATACATCGATTATCTCCAGCACTGGTACGGCAAAACGCTGTCCGCTCCCTATACGCCGCGGGCCCGCAAGGACGCCTCGGTGTCGACTCCGCTAACTTGGGACGAAGTTGCGCTCCGCCCCGATCCCCGGGACTTCCACCTGCTGAACATTATGCAGCGCCTACAGCAAAAAGGAGACCTGATCGCTCAAGTCCCCCCGCAGCAGTTGGATCACGTGCTGTCCTTTATTCGCTAACCCTCGAAACGAACACCGCACCGCTTTTCAGAAAAGCGGCGACAGGAGCCGCGCGATGACTTCCTTTCCCTTCTGCCAGCGGGAGCGCTTCTCGAACGCCTCCAGCTTGACCTCGCGGCTTTCCTTCAAATCGAGAATGAAATCGGTTTCCAGCCGATGAATCGTCTCTTTGTCGAACATTACGGCGTTCAGCTCGAAATTGTTGTAAAAGCTGCGCATATCCATATTTGCGGAGCCGACCGAAGCGAGCAGATTGTCGATCAGGATGACCTTGGCGTGGATAAAACCTTTTTGGTAGGCATAGAAGCGAACTCCGGCCTGCATCAGCTCCTCCAAATACGACAGGGAAGCATAGTTCACGATGCGCGAATCCGCTTTTTGCGGGAAAATGATCCGGACGTCCACCCCGCTGATCGCCGCCGTCTTCAACCCCATGGTGATACTCGGATCGGGGATGAAGTAAGGGGTGGTAATGTAAATTCTTCGCTTGGCCGCCGTGATCGAGGCGAAAAACATCTCCAGAACGGCATCCCAATGCTCATCCGGCCCGCTTGAAATAATCTGTACGGGCTTGCGGCCCGGGCAATCGTGCTCGGGGAAAAATTCCGAGTCCGCCAGCCGCTTTCCGCTCACAAACATCCAGTCGGTCAGAAACGTATACTGCAGCGAATACACCGCATCGCCTTCCAGCTCCAAATGCGTATCCCGCCAGTACCCCAGCTTGGGATTCGCCCCCAGATATTCGTCTCCGATGTTGATTCCCCCAAGAAAGCCGCGGATTCCGTCAATGACGACGATTTTGCGGTGGTTCCGGTAATTCATCCGCTTGTCGAAAAAAGCAATCACCGCCGGCAAAAAGAAGTACACCTCGCACCCGGCCTGCTTCAGCTCTTGAACGAACCGGCTGTCGAGCTGGTAGCTGCCGATGCCGTCGAAGATGCAGCGCACTTTGACGCCTTCCTGCGCCTTGCGGATCAGCAGTTCGTGGAACTGTCGGCCGATGCCGTCATTACGAATGGTGTAAAACTCAAAATGAATATGTCCCTTCGCCTGCTCCATGGCAGCCAGCATCGCCGGATACGCCGCAGTCGCGTCGGTCAGCACCCGTACCTCGTTATGCATCGTAATGAGGGCGCCGGGAATGTTATTGAGCAGCGAGAACAGCCTCGGCTCGTGCCGCCAGCCATTCAGCCGGTCCTCTTCGGGCTGAAAATCCGCCGAACGCTGCTTTTTGCCGAGATGCCGTATATCGTTTACGAGCCGCAGCCCTTTGCGCTTCACCTTTTTCCGCTGCGTGTATTCTTTGGCCAAAAAATAATACATGACAAAGCCGATGACCGGAATGAGAAACAAAACGAAAAGCCACGCCATCGCCTTGGCCGGGCGGCGAAACTCCCCGACCAGAATCGTGAGAATCTGAATGATGAATAAGGTCAGTGCGATGACGAGCCAAAGCACGTCGCCATTCCTCCTTTTGAAACAACAGGCGCTTTCCAATCTGTCCTAGCTTTTACCTCTACCCGCCCGCCTATTCCTCATTATGGCACAGGCACCAAACGATTTGTCATAAAATTTCGCAAATGGTGGAAAATATACAAGACACGCTCCGGCAATGCTTGGATAAGATGCCGCGGGCAGGAAGGAGTGTCATGATCCATCCGAAAAACCGCAAGAAAAAAGGACAGGACGCCCCGGAACACCCGCTGCGGAAGGCGGAATACCGTTTTATCGACGAGCTGCGCTCTGTGCCTGTCTTTATGAGCATCGAAGAAAACAAAAGTTATTTGGAGGAGCTGTTCAAGGACTGCTCCGATTTCGTCATTCGCGAGTTCCGCATCGAGCAAAGCTTGCCCGCGATTTTGTTTTTTGTCGATGGCATGACCAAGACGGAGCTTGTGAACGAAACGATGAAATCGCTGATGATTCTGGAGGGCGGAGAGGAGCTTATCGACAACATCTCCGATATGACGCTGCCTGTCTCCCAGATTCAGAAGGCGGACAATTATGCGGATATGCTGCTTTCCGTACTGGGCGGCGACACGGGGCTGATCGTCGAGCATAATAACAAGGCGCTGCTGCTCGGCATGAGGGGGGCGGAAAAAAGATCTATCAACGAGCCCGATACAGAGTCGGTCGTACGCGGCCCCCGCGAGGGCTTCGTGGAAAATATCCGGACCAACACGTCCATGATCCGCCGCAAGCTGAAAACGCCGCATTTAAAAATGAAGCCGATGATCCTTGGCCGGGAAAGCAATACCAATGTGGTCGTTACCTATCTGGACGATCTGGCCGACCCGAGCGTCGTCCATGAAGTTGTCAAACGTCTCGAAAAAATAAACATCGATGCCGTACTGGAATCGGGCTATATCGAAGAACTCATTCAAGATTCGACGTATTCGCCCTTCCCTCAGCTTCAATATACCGAACGGCCGGATGTCGTCGCGGCCGCCCTGCTCCAAGGGCGCGTCGGCATTATGGTGGACGGGACGCCGTTTACGCTGGTCGTGCCGTTCGTCTTTGCCGAAATTATGCAGGCCAGCGAGGATTACTACGAGCGGTACCAGATAGCCACGCTGATCCGCTGGCTGAGGTATACGTTCATGGTGCTGTCACTACTGACACCGGCCTTATACGTCGCTATTACAACCTACCATCAGGACTTGCTCCCTACGTCCTTGCTGCTGTCGGTCGCCGCCGCCCGGGAAGCGATCCCGTTCCCGGCCGTCGTCGAAGCGCTGATCATGGAAGTGACCTTCGAGGCGCTGAGGGAAGCGGGCATCCGGCTGCCTAAAGCGATCGGATCGGCGGTCAGTATTCTGGGCGCGCTCGTGGTCGGACAGTCGGCGGTGCAGGCAGGCATCGTATCGGCGCCGATGGTGATCGTCGTATCGCTTACCGGGATTGCCTCGTTCACGATCCCGCGGTTTAATGGAGCGATCGCGATACGAATGCTGCGTTTTCCGATCCTGATCGCTGCTTCACTGTTCGGGATGTACGGCATCTTGATTATGATCATGCTGATCATGGGGCATCTGGCCAACCTTCGCTCCTTCGGCATTCCTTACTTATCGCCGATCGGACCGCTATCCTCCGGCGACCTGAAGGATATTCTCTTCCGCTCGCCTTGGTGGGCGATGGAACAACGTCCTTCCTTTATGCCCCTGCAGGACAGCAAAAGGATAGACGATTCGCTGCCGCAGGAAATTACGGAGCAATCCGGCCAGCGGGGCAAAACCATCGATCATACGATAGAGGAAGGAAAGGAGCCCGTAGAATGAGATCGCGCCGGACCCGCCTATCCCTTGTTCTGCTCTCCCTGCTCTGCCTGACCGGGTGCTGGGACCGGGTGGAAATCAACGATACTGCCTTTATTTTGACGACCGCGGTGGATGTGGAGCAAGACGGGAAGATCCGGTACAGCGTGCTGCTGCCGCTCCCCGGCAGTATGGGTGGGGCCTCCGGAGGCGGAGGCGGAACGGCCGGAACGAAAAGCTACTACATCGATTCCGCAGTCGGCACCACGTTTCGGGAGGCGCAGGCCCAGCTGCAGCGGCGGATGTCCCGCCGCATGTTCTTCGCGCACCGCAGAACCTTGTTGATCGGTGAGGATTATGCCAAACGCGGGATTCGGAACGCCTTCGATACGACGCCCCGCTCTCCGGAAAGCCGGATGACGATTTATATGATCGTCACTAAAGGAAAAGCTTACAAGCTGCTGCAGGCAACACCGCAGTTCGAGCGTTTCCCCTCGGAAGCGATCCGGGAGCTTGTGAAGGCCCGGAACGTTATCCAGATTAATATGAAGCAAGTCGCCCTCTCGCTCAGCAGCCCCGGCAGCGATGCCATAACGGTCTATATGGGCGTGAAAGAATCGGAGAAAAACTCCAAGAGCACGAAGAAATCGAAGGAAATCGAGTTCCTCGGCTATGCGCAATTTCGCGGAGACAAAATGACCGGCGTGTTCGAGAATGCGGAGGCAGACGGGCTTGCCTGGCTGAAAAATATGCCTGTGCAATCGTCCGTTACCCTAAAAATCGAAAACCGGCATACGGTTACGCTGAACATTTTCGATTCGAAAAGCCAGATTCGGGCCTATACGGAACGCGGGAAGCTACAATTTGATATCCGCACGAAAGCCAAGGCTAAAGCAACCGAAGTTTTGGGCATGTACGACCTTAGCCAAACCGGCAAGGTCCAAAAGGTGGAGGAAGCGATGAACCGTTACATCGAACAAGCGATGCGGAAAGCGATTCGCAAAATGATAACCAACCGCACCGATTCCGCGCAATTCGGATCGTATTTGTGGCGGGAGCATCCGGGGCTCTGGGAGAAGAAGTACGCATCGCGCTGGCCAGCCGGGATGAAGGACGCCGCTTTCCGCATACAGGTAAAAAGCGTGCTTACGGAAACAGGGCTGATTTACGAAAACGTAACGAAAGCGAAGCGAACCCGATGAACTCCCAGTTTCTCATCTGGTTTATGGTGCTGATGGCGTTTCATTTATTTTTGAACCTGAAGCATTGGGCGAGACAGCCGAAGGCAACGGCACGGCTGTACGCATTTATTACCATTATAACGGTGGGTCTCTTTCTCTGCGTGGCGTCGGGCTATCAGCCCCCGATGCCGACACGTTTTTTTATCGAGCGGGTATCGCCGTGGGTTTTCTCAATTATCCATCCTCAATAAACGAAGCGATGGAGGAAAGCGGGTGAACACATGCCTGTCAACACGCAAGTCATTAACCAAAGACAGCTTTCCTGGCAGGTCGGATCGCTGCTGATCGGCGGCGGGCTGCTTAGCATCCAGCATGATCTGGTCCGGGTCGCGCATATGGATACCTGGTTCGTCTATTTGCTGCCCACCGTTTATATCCTTTTCATTGCATACGTGTTTACACAGCTCAGTATGCGGCTTCCGGGAAAGCATCTTTTCGAGATCAACTTTATTTTGTTTGGCCGCTGGTTCGGCATGCTCGCGAACATGGTGCTGCTGATCCATCTATGGTTCATCCTGCTGCGCGATCTGCGGATGTTGGGCAAATTCATCGGCACGCTTCTTCTCCCGAACACCCCCGAGGAAATGCTCGTTCTGCTCCTCGTCGTCTTGCTTATGTTTTACGGCCGAACCAGTGCCGAAGTGATTTCCCGGGTCAACGACTTGTTTTTTCCCGTTTTCTTCGCCCTCACGTTAATGCTGCCGTTCCTGTTGTCCAACGAAATGAGCTTCCGTTTACTACAGCCGATCCTGACGACTCCGCCTAAGCAGCTCGGATACGCAGGCCTTCTCAGTATCGGCTGGTACGGGGATATCATCATTGTGGGGGCGTTTTTGCATATGATCTGGAATTCCAGACAGATTCACTCCGCCCTTCGGCACGGTTCGCTGCTGGCTACGGTACTGCTGTCGCTTCTTCTCCTTATGGAGGTAGCCGTCCTCGGGCCGAACATTCCCGGCAACCTGATTTACCCGGATTACAGCTTGGTGCAGCACATTCAAATTACGGACTTTTTGGACCGGATGGATTTGTTTGTTCTGAGCATCTGGTTCCCGATTATCGTCAACAAGATCATCTTCATCTATCTCGCCTTCCTGATCGGGATCGCCAGCCTGATCCGGCAAAGGGATTACACGCTTATCAATTCCCCGGTTAGCCTGTTTTTGCTGCTGACCACGATTCTCGCTTTCAAGAGCACGCCGGAGGTATTCAGCTTCGGCAATTACAGTTCGCCCGTGTTAGTGCTCAGCTATCAGCCGGCGCTGCTGGCGGCGCTGCTGCTGCTCATGCGAAGATTCCCGAAACGAAGCCCCGAGCGCCATGCGGAACAATCTTCGGGGAAAAGTCAGGGACATGACCGGGACGGAACATCTAAAGGGGGAAATCGCCACCCGGGGAAACGGTTCGGCTCGCGTCTGGGTGCGATATCTGGCCGGACCTGGCTGCGAGCCGGCAATATGCTGCTCGCGCTCGGATTTGTTTTCGTCGGCGCGGGCCTTATCTTCAGCCAGAACTATGCGCTCATCGGCAAGCTGGCCGGCTTCGGCTATGCATTCGTCCTGGCGTTATTGCTATTCGTCACGCACATGGAGATGCGGAAAGCCAAGGACCTCGCAGCGAGGAGCTCCCCCAATTCGGCGCAGTCGTCATGACTTGACACGCTCGATCCCAACGATCCGGCTTAGGGGGATCAATACAACCAGTTCCTCCTCTTCTTCAGTCCGGTTTACAAGCAGCTCGACAAAATCGGTTCCGGTGCGGAGCAGAACCGCCTTGAATGTGCCGGCATACGCTGTCTGGACGTTGACGCGGGGGCCAGATCCCTTCTTCTGGACATCAAAAAGGACGATTTCCTGCATAGAGCCGGGCACGAAGTAGCGCTCGCCCATCCGGATAAACCGTTTGCCGACCTGATTCAGCACGCCCGCTCCGCTGTCGAAGTCTTCAGCCTGCAGAGCGATGTCCTGCTTCAGATGAAGCGTCAGGCGTTCCAGCAGGTCCATGCGGGTTGTATGTAAAAACGACATTCGAATCCCTCCATCATCCACAATACTTTTACTATTAGGTATGTGTATGTATAAGGAGGGCATTTCTTGACCGGCCTCGCCGAATAACCGCCTTGGACCAAGGCAGATCTACCGAAAGGAGCCGTCATGAAGTTCACGTGGTTTCAAAGCAAGCTGACGTTCGTCATCATTCCCGAGGCGAACGGAAGCGTGATTCGCCTCAAGCTGTCCCGCGCCGCCCTATGGTGCACAGCCTCTCTTATGCTGCTGCTGTTCGGGACGACCTGTATGCTTTCTATTCGCAGCCTGCACTCCATCGTTTCCGTTTCGCTGATGTCAATGGAAATGAAGGGGCAGACGGCGATGCTGGAGCAAGATTTACACCGGAAAAACGCAGCCATTGAACGGCTGCAAAACGATATTTATGCGCTTTCGAAGCAAGCCGCGGAAGTCCGGAGCCAAATGGAGCGGATGAAGCGGCTCGAGCAGGATTTGCACAAGCTGGCTCCCGCCAGCGTCGAGCGCAGGAAAGCCGGCGGACCGCCGCTATCCGCAGCCGTCTCTGCCGGCACAGGAGGGATGGGCGGCGAAGCGTTCCCCGTCACCGAGGAGCAGACGCACGAGCTGGCCGCGGCTACGGGAATCCGTTACACGGAGCTGCACGCCGAGATGAAGGAGCTGGCCTCCCGGCTCGGCCAAACGAAGCGGCAGCTTCAGGAGAAGCAGGAGCAGCGGCAGCGCACGCCCGATATATGGCCTACGTTATCCAAAGTCGTTACCTCCCCTTACGGCTACCGTAGAGACCCGTTTACGAAAAAGCTCAGCTTCCATCGCGGCATCGACATTGCGGGCAAGCTGGGTGATCCGGTCTATGCGGTTGCGAGCGGCGTCGTTCACTCGGTCGCCTATGACAAGCTGCATGGGCATAACGTCGTTATCGAGCACGACAAAGGGCTGCGGACATGGTATATGCATCTGAACAGCGCACAGGTGAATCAGGGCGATAAGGTCGATAAAGGACAGGCGATCGGCGAACTGGGTACAACCGGCCGAAGCACCGGACCCCACCTTCACTACGAGGTGCTGCTTAGCGGCAAAAGCACCAATCCTGCCCCCTATATGTCAAGCGATAATCGAAAAAAGGAGAGGAAAAAGTGATGTTTCGAATGAACGGTTGGCGAAGCCGGTCTTCGCGTTCCGGGCGCTCCGTCTCGCTGATCGGCGAAGGAAGCGTCCTCGAAGGAACGTTCCGCTCGGAGGCCGATGTGCGCATTGAAGGCGAGTTCCAAGGCGTGCTTCAAGCCGCAGGCGAGGTGGCGGTCGGAGCGAAAGGGATCGTTCGCTCCACCGATCTGCGCGCCCGCGATGTGGTCATCGCCGGCAGGATGGACGGACGCGTCGAGGCGGAGGGCACCGTCCGCATCACCCCGACGGGGCGCCTGGTCGGCACCGTCCGCGCCGCTACGCTAATTATCGAGCCCGGGGCCGTGTTCCAAGGCCAGAGCGAGATGGGCCAAACGCCGCAGGAGGATGCGTCTCTTGTCATAGCCGTGCTATAATGAAGAGAAAAGCTTTTTGTTGTTGGGGTTGATTGCCTTCGTTCAGGCCGGTTCCGGCCTGCGAGAAAAAAGGCTCGCCTTCACTCAGACACGTTTTTCACGAATCCTTGGATTCCATTTTAAGCAGATGGGATTCGTGAAAAAAACTCGCGGCAATCCTTTTTCTCTACGGCCTCTAGGCCTTTGCAAGAATAAGGCATTCAAAAAAACAACAAAAAGCATAGAGAGAGTAGGGGAAATCGCTATGACTAAAATGCAGCAGACGATCCTGTTTGATATGGACGATACGCTTCTCTATTGCAACAAGTTCTTCGATATGGTAATCGACCAATTCGCGGACCAAATGGAAGCGTGGTTTCATGGCTACCGCTTGTCCATCGAGGAAATCAAGAAAAAACAATCGGAAATCGATCTGGAGCGGGTGCTGGTGAGCGGATTTGCGCCGGACCACTTCCCCCAATCGTTCGTCGATACGTACGAATATTACACCGATTTGACCGGCCGGTCCAAAAATGACGCGGAAGTCAAACGGCTGATCGAGCTCGGCGCTTCCGTCTACGGTCACAGCATCGAGCCGTATCCTTACATGGAAGAGACGCTTCGCATGCTCCAGGAGGACGGCCATACGCTTCATTTGTACACCGGAGGGGACCCGACGGTGCAGATGCGCAAGGTGAAAGAAGCGGAGCTGGAACGGTTCTTCGGCAACCGGATCTATGTCACGCGCCATAAAAACGCCGAATACCTCGACGGACTCATCCGCGCGAACGGCTTCGATCGGAACAACACCTGGATGATCGGCAATTCGCTTCGCACCGATATTATCCCGGCGCTCAAGGCGGGCATTCACGCCATTTTCATGCCTGCGGAGCTGGAGTGGGCCTACAATCAGGTCGAAGTGGACGTTGAGCCTGCTGGCGCTTATTTCACGCTGTCTTCCTTGCGGTACATCCCCGAAACGATTCGCGACTATACGACCGCGAAAATCACTGCGGGCTCCTAACCGCGCCGAATACCGGACCGGAGGCCCGCATGCTCGTCCCGACTCTTCCCGAACCCGCGCATGATTTGCCGGGAGCCCCCATACAATGTTGGGGAAAGGGTGATGAGAATGGGCAGCCTCCACCGGATCGTCGAAACCGCCACCGATCGTTTGATGCAGATGCTGCTGATGCGGCAATCGCAGGACGGGACGTGGCGTTTTTGCTTTGAAAACGGGATCGTGACGGACGGATATATGATTCTGTTATTAAGATCGTTAAACGTAAAGGACGAAAACCTTATACGGCGTTTAGCAAACCGGATTTTATCGAAGCAGGAAGCGGACGGCGCATGGAAATGGTTTTACGACGACGGGGACGGGCATTTGTCGGCGACGGTTGAGGCTTATGCAGCGCTGCGGTATGCCGGGCTGCATGCTTCCGACGAGGCAATGACCCGGGCGAGAAGGTTTATTTTGTCCAAAGGCGGCCTGCGGAACGTCAGCGGCTTGCTGACCAAGGCGATGCTGGCTGTCATCGGCCAGTATCCTTGGCCGCGGCCGTTCCCCTTTCCGCCTGAATTGCTGCTGCTTCCCCGGTCGTTCCCGCTGAGCTTTTACCGTTTCTCCAGTTACGCACGCGTGCATTTGGCCCCCATTGCGATATTGGGCGTCAGGCAGTTCACGGTCAACACGGCGGGGAGCCCCGATTTGTCCGAGCTGCTGCCAGCCCGCGAGCGCTGGTCGGCGCATGCCGAGGGAAGGGATGTCGGGGAAGACCGGCGCCTCTCCGGCTGGTGGAACGACATTCAACGCGCTCTGCATAAGCTGCCCTATCTGCCGCAGGAGCTCCGCCGGCTGGCCCTCCGGCATACCGAGCGCTATATGCTGGAGCGGATCGAACCGAACGGAACGCTGTACAGCTATGCGCTCAGCACGATCCTGATGGTGTACGCGCTGCTGGCGCTCGGGTACGACGAACGGCATCCCGTCATCGCAAAAGCGGTACAAGGGCTGATCTCGCTCGCCTGTGAATCTGACGGGCAGCTTCACATCCAAAACTCGCCCTCCACCGTCTGGGATACGGCGCTCCTTAGCCATGCACTGCAGGAAGCGGGGCTGCCGGCCTCGCATCCGGTGATCCGGCGGGCGGACGCCTATCTCCTCTCGCGCCAGCACACGAAGCTCGGCGATTGGAGCACCGATGTCGCGAACCCCGTTTCCGGCGGCTGGGGGTTCTCCGACGTCAATACGATCGTGCCGGACGTGGACGATACGACCGCCGCGCTGCGGGCGCTGCGCCGAAGTCCCGGTCGGCCCGAGGCCGGGTATGGCGAAGCAAGAAGCCGTGGCCTTCATTGGCTGCTGTCAATGCAGAACGACGACGGCGGGTGGCCGGCCTTCGAGCGGAACAAAAATTCCCCGCTGCTCGCCGCCCTTCCCGTCGACGGTGCGGAGGCAGCGGTTGACGCTTCGTCCGCAGACCTGACCGGACGCGTGCTGGAATATTTGGGCACTTGGGCGGGACTCCGCCAGGAGCAGCCGTTCATCCGGCGCGCCGTCCGGTGGCTGCTTGACCATCAGGAGCGGAACGGCTCCTGGTACGGCCGTTGGGGCATCTGCTACATTTACGGCACATGGGCCGCCGTAACCGGACTCGCGGCCGCCGGGGTTCCGCCGGATCAACCGGAGCTGCAGCATGCGGTGCGGTGGCTCGCCAGCGTCCAAAACCCGGACGGCGGCTTCGGCGAATCGTGCCGCAGCGACCGGGCCAAGATCTACATCCCGCTGGGCGCCAGCACGCCCTCGCAAACCGCCTGGGCGCTCGATGCGCTGATCGCCGTACATCCGGCGCCGACCGACGCTATCAACCGGGCGGCGCGTGCGCTGACGGACATGCTGGAGGCCGGGGACGCCTCCTGGCCGGCCAAGTATCCGACCGGAGCGGGATTGGCCGGGGAATTTTACGCGCGCTATCACAGCTACAACGCGATCTGGCCGCTGCTGGCGCTGGCGCATTACAGGAGCAAATACGGGTCCTGACCGTACGAAAGCCAACGAACAGGAGACAGCAATCATGGAAAAAATCCTAATCGCAGACGACGAACGGGACATTCTGACGTTCATGGAGGACGCTTTAACGGACGAAGGCTACGCCGTGCTGACCGCTTCGGGCGGCGAAGAAGTATTCGCGCTCTTGAAGGAGCAGCCCGATCTGATCATTCTCGACGTAATGATGCCGGGGCTCGACGGCTGGGAGGTATGCCGCTCCATACGCCCGCTCGTGACGTGCCCGATTTTGTTTCTGAGCGCACGCGGAAGCGAAACGGACCGCATTCAAGGGCTCATGGTCGGCGGGGACGATTATTTGGTGAAGCCGTTCAGCATCCGGGAATTGAAAGCGCGCGTGCAGGCTCATTTGCGCCGGGAGCGCCGCAGCGAGACGCGGGCAAGCCGGTCGATCCTGCACTTCGGCGAGCTGATGCTGGATTTGGACGCCTACCAACTTCATTACCGGAACCGGTCGATTCCTTTAACCGCCCGGGAGTTCGAGATCGTGCAGCTGCTGATGATGCATCCGAATCAGGTGCTTTCGAGGGACCGCATCTACGAGAAGGTCTGGGGCCTTGAAGCGGAAGGCGACTCGGCCACGGTGACCGAGCACATCAAGAAGATCCGCTCCAAGCTGGCGGAGGCGGATCCGCATACGGAGTATATCGCCACGGTCTGGGGAGTCGGCTATAAAATGGGAGCCGGCGCATCATGAGCAAGCTGACGTTCCGCAGTCAATTCGGCGTCGCTTTTCTGCTCGTGCTGCTCCTGAGCTTCGCCTGCTCCATCGCCGTCTGGGGCGCAAGCACTTATTATATTTTCACGAACGAGAAGACCGTTCGCCCGGCAAACTATTACGAAAAGCAGCTTCCTGAAATTACCAAATACGCCCTCGGGCAAAAGGAAGCGCTCTTGACTCCCGCCTCCCGAACCGCTCTGGAGGAACGCATTCCTGCGGCCGGCATCCAATATCAGGTCCTCGATGTCCGGGGCAAACTTCTGTACGGCACGATGGATAAAAGCTACATTTCTTCCAAGGAAGAGCTGGTATCGAAACTGAACACGAATGAGCGCGTCAACGGGAAAATCGTGCTGTACTATCCCGTAACGGATGCCCAAGGCGGACTGGCCGGCGCGTTCGTGCTCCGCTACGATTTAAGTCTGGTCACGAGCAACGCGGACCAGCCGATGGCAACGTTTTTGCTCATCGTTACCAATTTGGCCGCTCCGTTCGTCTTTATTATGCTGTTCACGTTTCTGTTCGCCCGAAGGCTAGGAACCCGGCTGAAGCCTCCGGTCAGCCGGCTGACCGACGGAGCCCGCCGGATTCAGCAGGGCGATCTGGATTTTACGTTAGCGGATGTCGGCGGCTCCAAGGAATTAGCCGAATTGGCCTCCGCTTTCGAGGAGATGCGGCGCGCGCTGCACGATTCGCTCACGGCTCAATGGAAGATGGAGCAGCAGCGCCGCGACATGGTGGCCGCGATCACGCACGATCTGCGCACGCCGCTGACGATCATTCAGGGGCACGTGGACAATCTGCTGGAAGGGGCGGCCCAGCGCCCGGACCGACTCCCCCGCTATTTGCGGACGATCCAGGGAAATACGGAACGGGCCGCCCGCCTGCTGGACGAGCTGACGACGATATCGGATATCGAACGTCCGGATTTCACGTTATCTCCCGTCTCCTTCGAGCCCCTTCCGTTCTTCGAGCGTAAGCGCGACGACTACAAGCTGCTGTGCGAAAGCAAGCAAGTTGCCTTGCTCCTGGACACCGAAGGCTTGCTGCCCGATCAACCGCTGCGAATCGATTTCCTCCGGCTGGAGCAAATCATGGACAACCTGATGGCCAACAGTCTCCGCTTTACCCCGGAGGGCGGCGAAATCCGTTGGCGGATCGGCTATCGGGACGGGCGGCTGCACTTCGAGGTGCAGGATACGGGACGAGGCTTCAGCGTGAACGACCTCGCGCATCTGTTCGAGCAATTTTACCAGGGGGACCCATCCCGCTCCGAAGAAAAAGGCCATGCGGGTCTTGGACTGTATATTGTGAAGAAACTGGCGGAGAAGCATGGCGGTCATGTCGCCGCGTCCAACCGGCCCGAAGGGGGCGCACGGATTTGCGTTACACTAAAAGAGATGGCCTTCGCCTAAGCTGGCGGGGCCATCTCTTTTTCGTTATCGTGCGGATTTCGTGACCGAAGCCGAAGGATTGTTCCAATACGTAAATCCTCTCCAGAGCCATTCAAGCGGTCCGATCGAGAACCGCTTGAACCATAAGCGGCTCCACACCATCTGCGCCCCAAACACGGCCAATGCCAGCAGCAAGCCTACTGCGGGTCCGACCTTCCCGTACCACCCCAGCCCATACCCGTAAAACAGCAGCGTACAAACGACTGACTGCAGGATATAATTGGTAAACGCCATCCGGCCGACCGGAGCAAAGAACGACAACGGGCTATGCTGCGGAGACCGCTTGAACCATAAAGCGACCAAAGCGATGTAGCCTAAGCCGAGCAGCGGCGAGCCCAGCAGCACCCCGAGCAAGACAAACAAGTTTTTCGCCCCGGCGAAGGCGGCTTGATCCGGCAGCAGGACAGCCCCGATATTCGTGATCAGCCCGAAGCCGCCCGCCCACCAGCACAGCTTGCGCAGCAAACCGGCATGAGCCGGAATGTCGTGAAATACGCGGCGTTTGGCAAAATAAGCGCCGAGCAGAAACAGACCGAGAATCTGCGGATAAAACGTAATCTGGTTAAAAAAGCTCATGATCCAGTCACCGAGCCGCTGCTTGCTAATTTCGGCAAACGTGCCGCTGCCGTAGACCAGTTGATCGTGCTCGATCATTTTTTGTACGCGTGCGGTCACTTCCGGCGAGAGCTTGGGGGCAGCCGGCGCTCCCGTCGCAACCAAGACGGCCGGAAGCAGCAGCAGGAGGCCGATGGCCCAGATCAGCAGCGTCCTTGGCCGGCGTTTATGGAATAGCAGCAAAATAAGTCCGAGCAGCGCGTAATGCACCAGAATGTCCCCGAACCAGATCAGGATGGCGTGGATCAGCCCGAAAACAAGAAGCGCCAGCAGCCTTCTAGCGTACAGCCGGCCGAAGCGGTTCCCTTTCTGCTCCGCCCGTTCCTTAAACAGCATCATCCCGTACCCGAACAGGAAGGAAAACATGGCCATAAATTTTCCGTCGACAAAAATTCTTTCCAGCATCTTCACCGCTTGGTCCCAAACCCCGGGCCACTGCTCGATCTGCATTTGAATCGCCTGCAGCGAGCTGCTGTAAAAGGTCATATTGACCAACAGGATGCCGAGAATGGCGATCCCCCGGACGATATCGAGAAGAACGATTCGTTCGTTGGCTGAAGTTGGTTTCATGATAAGGCTCCTTTCGTCAATCCGATCGTTCTGCCGGATGACCGGCTTGCTCTTATCATAGCGGCCAATTCTAAGAAATTTATAAAGCCGGGCGGCGGTAAGCGTGAAAAACCCCCGAATCGCAATAGCGACCCGGGGGTTCGGGAAAAGAACAAGCCTTATTTATAATACGACGTCGTCAACGGAACGACATAGCCGGCATCCGATTGCAGCTTTTCGAAGTAAATGAACAGCTCTTTTACCCCGCTGATGTCGACTTCGATCGTTTTCATGCCGTCTTTTACGGCAACCGACTCTTCTTTCAGCAGCGCTTTGGTTTGGCTGTCCTCGATCTTGATCTTCGGAATATCCGCGCCGACCGCGCCGATCTGTAAAACCAGCTTTTGATATTTTTTATCCGGGAACAGCATGAACGAGCCCGAACGGAGAGCATCCCGCACATCGTACAGGACTTCCTGATAATCTTTGTTGGCATAGGTCGTCTGCTTTTTATCCTTGGAGTAGCCCGAATCGGAGAACCTCTGCGTTTTGATCGCCACGCCCTCGGTTTTTTCGCCAAGCAGGACGGTACTTGTTTCCTTGTCGTAGTCGACGGCGACTTTCAAAGCGCCGGCTACAGCCCGTACCGGCAGGTACGTGTTGCCTTCGTAGGTAATCGGCAGGATGGCATTGCCCTGCTCGTCGTTCAGCTGTACCGGCTGGCCGTTGACCTTCACTTTCAGGTCGCCGTTCAGGTAGGCTTTGATTTCTTGAAGGTTCGCTCCAGCGTACACGCCTGCGCTCGCCGTAAGCAGCAGGGAAAGGCCGACGATCGATGCGGTGATCTTCTTGTTCATATGGATTATTCTCCCTCCGGGTTGTCAGAGGCAAGACCGGTCTTCCGAAGCGAGGCCATGATGTCATGTTCTATGAAAATACCGACTTGACCCACTATTTTCCAAACTTTATTTTCTCAGAAAAAGGCCCTAAAAAAAGAGAACTATTGGTCTATTTCGGGTCTTTTTCCGCTTTTTTCCGGGATCGCGAACGATACCGTCGTGCCTTCGCCGGGCTTACTGTGGATGGACAAGCCTTTCCCATATCGCTGCTTCAGCCGCCGGTTCGTATTGGACAGCCCGATTCCGCCTTGGCTTTTCATCGTCAGATTCAGCAACTGATCGGCCCGTTCTTGTTCCATCCCGATACCGTTATCCTTGATTTCAATAAGTACGGAGTCCTCGCGGCGGACAATCCGGATCATTATCATACCGCCCTTCCCTTGGCGAAGGAGGCCGTGTTTGAGCGCATTTTCGACAAGAGGCTGAATCGTCAGCGGAGGAAGCATCAACTCCATATCGGGCTCCACCTCCCACACGACGGATAACCTGTCGCCAAAACGTTCCTGCTCGATATACAGGAAGGACTTAACAAGCTCCAGCTCGTGGGAAAGCCCCACCAGTCTGCCCGAATTAAGAAAATCGAAACTAATCCGTAAATACGACGCAAAGGCGTCGATTAAATCGCGCATTTTGTCCGGATCGATGTCGCTCAGCACAATAATCGAGTTCAGCGTGTTGAACAGAAAATGAGGATGGATTTGCGCCTGCAAATAAGCGGCTTCCATACGCAGCCGTTCGTTGACGGATTGCTTCAGCGTCGTTAACGACCAGATGCGGTATTTCAGTTCGAGCGCATCAACCGGCTTGGTCACGTAATCGTTGGCCCCAGACAAAAATCCGGTGTAAATGTCCGCTGGCTGGCTCCGGGCGGTCAGCAGCAGCACCGGCAGCTCCGAAATGGAATAATGAGCCCTCACCCGTCGTGTCAGCTCGTAGCCGGACATATGCGGCATCATAACGTCGGCAATCAGCAAGTCCCAAGGCTCTGTGTCAAGCAATTCCAATGCCTCCTGGCCCGACGAGACGGCCCTGATATGGTAGGGCTCCGTAGAGAGGATGCCGACGAGCACCTTCAGGTTGACCGGATCGTCATCGACCGCGAGAATGTTCATTTTGTCCCCGGCAAAGGAAGGCGCTGTGGACGGCAAGTCAGGCCACACGGCGCTTAGGTCCTTGGATAGGCTTAAGCCGCCCTCCGCTTTGTCCTCTTCAGCATGGTGCGATAACGAAGTGTGCTTCAGCGGAGCGTCCGGCGAAACGGCCAGCGGGAGCGCAAAGCTGAATACGGAGCCCCGGTCCGGTTCGGAACGGACCGTCAGCTTGCCGCCGTGCAATTCCACCAGTTGCTTACAGATGCTTAGGCCAAGGCCGATTCCCCCGCTGCCACTTCGTCCGTGAGGCCCTTGCTCATACGGCAAAAAGATGCGCGCCTGCGTCTCCTCATCCATGCCGATGCCGCTGTCGGAGACTTGAACAACTACCAACTCGCCGCTGGTTTCGGCGGAAATGGCCACCGTTCCTTCGTCCGTGTATTTCAGGGCGTTATGCACCAGGTTGAACAAAATTTGCACAAGTCTTTTTTCATCC
Organism: Paenibacillus elgii NBRC 100335; assembly: GCF_004000865.1. Lineage (GTDB taxonomy): Bacteria > Bacillota > Bacilli > Paenibacillales > NBRC-103111 > Paenibacillus_G > Paenibacillus_G elgii. The sequence goes on from NZ_BIMB01000022.1 coordinate 31,191, forward strand.
GCCCATACCGGCGGCACCGTATCCGCAATCTCAATCTTTAGCTGAACGGGCTTGGAATCGGTAATAAACCGCAGCATTCCGACGACGCCGGAGGCGACGGCTTGAATGCGCAGCGGCTCCTTCTGCAGCACGATGCGCTTATCCTGAAGCTGCGCTACGTCGAGCAGGTCGTCCAGCAGCTGCGACATTCGGCGGCTGATCGTGATCAGCAGCTCCATGTTCTCGAAGCTGGCGCGGTCCATGGCATGCTTCTCTTTGGCCGCAACGGTCCGGGCAATATTCAAAATGCCATGCAGCGGCGTTCTCAGCTCATGCGACGTATTCGCTAGGAACTGGTCCTTCAACTTGTCGGACGCCCGCAGCTGCTCGTTCAGCCTGGCGTTCTCCTCGGCATTGCGGAAAAACCGCTTGAACCAGTAAGCCGAGAAACAAATAATGGCGGCGATAATGTCGACAGGATAGTAGACGCTCACCGCTGCGGTATATCCCCAAGCAATGCTGGAGCCAATGCTCATCGCGGCAAACAGCAGGAACAAGGCGTCTTGATCGTTTCTGGCCACCTTGCGGCCGAGCAAATACAAAAACCAGACTACGGGAGCCAAATAAAGCAAAGAAAACACTCTTACGTACATCGATTCGTAAATGAGCGGCGGGGAGGCGGTAAGCACAAACACCGAGTAGAGCCCCAGCAAGGCGCCATAAGCGCGAAACCATCGGGTACCGGAGGCATGGCCGTCAAAGTTTCTGGCCAGAAGCACCATGAAGAAGGGCAGCCACAAGTAGGATAGCAGCCTGATTTTCAAACCCCAAGCGAAGTTAAGCGGCAGCCAGATCATCAGCAGGTTATCGTTATCGGAAACGACAGAAATGCCCGCAACCGCAAGCAGCAGGAAAAAGATCAGAAGCACCTTATGCCGCGGGTTGAACAAATACAAAATAATGGCGTACAAGCCGTGAAGCAGCAGCACGATGAAGGCCACGAGCTGAAACCCGATGGAATACCAGCGTTCATAGTCAATGGCCGCCTGCGAGCCGAAACGAATCGGCTTTAAAATACCTCCGTTCAGCGGGCTTTCATAATTGGCTGTACGTACGAGCAGTTCGATTTCTTTCACATCGTCTTGCTCATACGTTGCGGTGTAGGAGACTTTTCTCGGTTCGTACGCCTCTGCGTTCTCCGCAGGCCGACCAATTTCGGCTGCAATCCGACCGTTAATTTCGATAACGGACGAAGCCATGATCTCCTGAATCCAGAAGCCGTAAGGCTGGCGTAACGGCTGATCGATCAGGATGCGAAGCCGGTACGTCCCGTAGCCGAACGACGATTTCGTGCCTTCCGACATCCCTTTGCTCCAATCCCCGGGAACTTGGACGACATTCGGACGACCCGCGGACGGACTCCTTAGGTCTTCATGGGAAAGGAAGGCGCCAGGGTAAAATTCCCATTCGCCGTCCAGCATAAGGGTTCGGGAATGCTCCAGATTCCAGCCCCGCAGATCCACCACGCCTTGAACCGCACGGGGATGCTCCGGAGAGCCATAGGCCAGAAACCAAAACCAGCGAAGGCCAAAGAGAACGGACAGGAACAATAAAATAACGGCACTCACTTTGAGAGCGTTTTTGTTGGATGTCTGCATCATAGGTGTAAATTTCGACAAACGTTCTCGCTTTCCTGTTGCCTCGTCGAATAAATTTCGACGCCTCCGGGGCCTGAGACCTATGCTCCTTCCAACGCCTTCGCGGCTCTCCATTCGGGCCAGTTGAATTCCGTCCACGAGGCGGCCTTCCCGCTCTCGATGCGGCTTCGGAAGCTCTGAAGCGCTTCGTCTACCCCTTCGGCGTCCGGATGCTTTCGTTTCAGCTCCAGCAGCAGCGGTACGACCTCGTAGCCCAGGCTGCCCAAATAGGCGGCGTCGAGCCTGCCTGTCGCCTCGTAGCGCTGAATGTTGCCCCGCGTTACCGCCGCATCAATGCCGAAGTAATTGATGATGACGTACGCTATTACGGTGACGACCGCATAGCAGCGAAGCAGCGGCAGCCGCTCCCGCCACAGCTTGACGAGAGCCAATATAAACAGCACAAGCAAAAAGAGCATGAACGCGTGCACGAGCAGCCGGGCCACGGTATAGCCGTAGGCTTCCTCGTACATCGAGAGGCGCAAGTAGGCGGAGCTCAGCATAATGCCGGTGCAGCCGACGAGCACCCCGAGCAGCGAACGCAGAAACCGCCAAGCGGCGGGACCCGGGCGCTTCACTCCGTACAGCATGGTCATCAGAACGGTCAAATTGATCAGCGTGACGACAACCAGCTCGGCAAAGCCTTTTCGCGCATAGGATGCGTAAGTAATGCCCTCCGGCAGCTCGGCGGCTCCGCCTCCGAAGAAGTACGAAAACTGCACGAAGGCGAACAGCAGGTACACGGCGTTCAGCACAATCAGGACGGTGGCTGCGACGGTCGCATCGATGCGCGGCACCGCCGATGGCGCGACGGCTACCGCGGGAGTGGTTGCCGGTATGGTTGCCTGATTGGGTTCTGGAGACACCGAGCCCGTGTCAAAATCCTCCTCCGCGGCCCGGGGCGGCCAACGCTTAGGTTGAAGCAAGCCCCGTACGTAAGCGAACAGTCCCGTCGCGATGCAGGCGATCCATATGGCGCGAAACAGCGTCTGGCCGAGCTTCAGGCCGCTTGTCAGTTCCGGAAGCCGGGCCAGCGCGCGATCGAACATGGAATCGGCCGAAGCCAGCAAGGCGACGACCGCAAGAAGCAGCGGGATCGAGACGATCAGACCGATCAGCACCTTCATCAGCTCTTGGGAGCGGCCTGCTTTCATTTTGAACGATAAGGCCCGATAAGCGACGATGACCGGCCGAGGCATGTACCTGATCGTTTGCACGAACACCTGATCAAACAGGCGGAGGATGAATGGCGTCTTCGGCCGCTCCTCCGCCATATGCCACGTCGTGTGCGCCACAATCAGCAGCGGTACCGCCAAAGCGTTAAAAACGAGCAGAAGCAGGTTCGAATGCGCTACATAAGTAAAGGACAGCAAGAGCACGGGAACGGCCAGCGCCATGGACGGCTCCAGCCGGAGCTCCCGCTTCTCCCGGACAGCCCAGTAATAATAAACGTAAAATAATATCACGAACAGCGGAAACGAGACGCCCCACGCTTTTCCATAAAACAAATAGTGATGGATGACTGCGCAGCCAAGCGCGGCAAGCAGCAGCTTTCCTTCGTACCTGACCGGAACGGATTCCGTCTTCATGAGCTTCCCGAGCCTCCTCTAAGCTTATTGCAGCAGAGCGGCCTCATGCTTGCTCCGCCGGATTTGCCGGCTCCATCGGTTAGCCCATTGCCGCAATTCGTAAGGACTTGCTTGGTGTATAGGATCGATATCCCCCGCGAGGTCTCGTAAAATGTCTTCGTCGTCGACTTGCAGCAGGTCGAGCAGGTCCTTTCCGTGAATACGCCCGTAGGCGAGCCGGGCCAGCGCGAAAACCGCCCTCCGCATTTCCTCGTCGGTATGCGCCGCGTTCACGGCCGCTTCGGCCTCCGACAGCAGTTGGTCGCCCCAGGCGACCGTAAGCGGAAGTCGCTTTACCCCTCGAATTTGCTCTTGATCGGACCATGAAGGACAGTACATCCGTATTCCTCCTCATAATTGAACTATTTTCCATTTCGTTATAATTTTGTCGAATTGCCTATCCACGTTTATTGTAACTTGAAAAACACGAATAAAAAGAGTAAATTTTGAAATATAAATTTCATATTTTATCAAAAACCCCGGAGGTTGCTCTATGAAGCTGGCAAACCACTATATCCGCCTTCGCGAACAGTACCCGCATATCGCCGAGCAGCAGCCGCACCTTGTCCATCTCGACGAACTGGCGGCCGTTCTCGGCTGCACGCACCGCAATGTCGTGCTGCTGCTCAAAAAAATGCAAAGCGAAGCCTGGCTCGATTGGCTGCCGAAGCGCGGGCGCGGCCAAAAGTCCGCCTTGACGTTCTACAAACCTGCCGAGGATCTCATACTCTCGATTGCGCAAGATCTTGTCGAGCGCAAAGATTTGCGGGGCGCGCTGGAGCAGTTGAACGTCTCTTCGCCTGAGGGCTCGCTCAGGGACAGCTTTCACCGCTGGCTGACCGGCTATTTCGGCTACAGCAGCGAAATGCAGGGCAGCAAGCGCTTCGATACGCTGCGGTTCCCGCTCACCCAGGCGCTGCTGTCGCTCGATCCCGCCACGACCAATTTCCGAACGGAAGCGCACCTCGTGCATCAACTGTTCGATCCGCTTGTGCGCTACAACCGGCTGACCCAAACGATCGAGCCGCATATCGCTCACGCTTGGGAGGTAAATGAAGCGCGGACGGTCTGGACGTTTCATCTGCGCAAAGGCATCCAGTTTCACCACGGAAGAGAGTTAACCGCCGCCGACGTCAAGTACACGTTCGAGAGGCTCAAGCGGCTGGCGGCCGGCGCGCTGTACAGCTGGGTACACCGGCAAATCGACACCGTGGAAGCGGTGGACCCGATCACGGTCAGCATCCGGCTATCCGAGCCTTGCGAGCTGCTGCTTCAATACGCCGGCACGAACCGTGCCTCCATCGTCCCGGCCGAGCTATGCGAGGAGCTGGGAGACCGGTTCGCGCTCGCTCCGGTCGGCACAGGTCCGTTCAAGCTGACACATCTCGATGCGTCCATGTGCGTGCTCGACGCCTTCCCCGCTTATTTCCAAGGCCGGGCGCACCTCGACCGTGTGGAACTGTGGCATATTCCCGACATGCAGGTGCAGGACAGCGAGCGGACGCTGGAAAGCTTTCAGATTATCCACAACTATCGTCTGCCCGACGAAGCTTCGGAAACGTGGCAGCAGGTGCAGCAGCCGGGGTCGACGTGCCGGTTCCTGACCTTCAACCTGCTGAAGCAGGGGCCGCTCAGCGACCCTGCACTGCGGGGCGCGGTATGCGCCGCCTTGAACCGCCGCAAGCTGCTTGAGCGAATCGGCGGCGACGCCATCTATACGGCCGACAGCTTCATCGGCCACGGGCATGGAAGCATGGCGCCGGAAGCGGAGCCGCTTGCCTACGAAACCGCCCGCATCCGCGCGCTGCTCAAGCGCTCCGCCTATGACGGCCAGCGGCTGACGCTGTGCACGATCACGCACTATGAGCCGGATGCGCTGCATGTGCAGGCGCTGCTGCAGGAAGCCGGCTTTGCCGTGGAGCTCAAGCTGCTGTCCGTGGAGGAGTTCAAGAGCGAGCAGCGGCTGTACGCCGATCTGCTGCTGTTCTCCATTATGCTCGACAACGATGCGGAGCTCCGGCTCATCGACTTGTACAAAAGCATGCAGCGGCATTTGGAGCCCGCGGTCAAAGCCAAGGTCTCCGCCCTGATGGAGGAGGCACTGCATGAGCCGTCGTCCAACCGCCGTTCGGCGCTGCTTCAGGCAATTGAAGCGCATTTGACCGCCAAACAGGTGCTTCACTTTTTATATTTCAAACGGCTGAAAACGATCTACCATGAGTCCGTCAAGGGGATCTCGCTGGATGCGCTGGATTGGGTGCAGTTCAAAAACATCTGGTTTAAGCCGTGATAGCGAGGTGCTTTAGGGGGCTTTGACAACGCGGGATTATAATCCGGGGCTTCTGCGAATACAGTAGACAGTAGTATCACAACCTTTGGTTCGAAAGGGGACCCGAGCGACGTGAAGAAGCCGAGCCATTTCGTGTATCGCAACGCGAGATACGGATTTACCCTCCGTTTCCCGGCGTGGTGGAGGACGTATGCGGTCATCGACCGGCGGAGACAAAGCAGCGATACGGAGTACGAGCTGCATTTCCGGTTCAGGTACAAAGGCAAAGTGTATGACGATGCGCTGGCCATTATGGTGTTCCACATGACGCGCCAGGAATGGAACCGCGAAGGCTACGACGATTCGCCGCTCATCTTCCTTGCGGAGCACGGCGGCCGCGTGTTCGCCTATATGACGCCGGAGGAGCTTCCGGAAGCTTTCTACGATCCGAAGACGAACGACTACGATTACAAAAGGTATGGGGCGGCGATCCGCTTGCTCAAGCGAATGGTCAATCAGGACGCTCCCCGCATCGCCGGTTCGATCCGCTTCCTGCCTCAGGCGAACACGGCCCGCTCGGTTCCCTACCGTGCGCAGCACGTTTGTACCGCCCGGACCGGGCCCCGAGGCAAGCAGCGCTGCCGGAAGGGGACAAAGCGTTCCGCCTCCCACCGCCACTGAACGACTCGCCGGCCGGCGCCTCCCTTCCGAGGTCCCGGCCGGTTTTATTGCGGTCACGGCCGGGTAAGGGTTTCATAGGGGACCCCTTCGTTCTTGCCGCTGCGCAACTTTCGAACGAAGACGTGCGTCCATTACGTTACACAGACCCTGCCCGGTTAACCCGGCGAAAGGAAGTGACGACGATGGTTTGGCGTTTGCTGCTCTGCCTGCTGCTGCTCGTACTGCCTGCCTGCAATGCCAAAACGGACCCATTGAAGACAGAAAACACTATTATCGATTGGGTGGATTTCGTCAAGCTGAACGGAAAGGAATATAGCGGGGTCTATGAAGCGGCGGCCGCCTCCTTGGACGCCGTGACAGATGAGGTCGTCGGCATCGTGAAATTCAGGGTCGAGGGAGCCGTCACCAACCCGGGCTATGCGACGAAGGACGGGGATGCGGCATTTTTACAGGAAGGCACGCGCCTTTATGCCGTCAAAGGGTACCCGGACCACTCGCTGATTGCCGCCAAGGCGGACAACGAAGTGGGCGGTTACAAGCTGTACAGCGCAAGAAACGCAGATGGAAACCTTGCCCATACCTGGAGCTACAAGGACCTTCCGGCCGAGCGGGTGACGCGAATCGACGTGTATGTCTACTCCAAGCAAGCGGGCGCCTGGCAGCGGTTCCGTTCGCTTGAAAGAGCCGACACCGGGCTGTTCATGGAGCTGCTCGGACACGGGCAAAAGAAAGAAAACTACTGGCCGGCCATGACCGGCGGAGACCCGAAAGAGTACCGCATCGTGTTTCAAACCGGCGAGCCGGTCGCGCATAAGCAGAGCTTGTTCCGCGACGACAACTACTACTACTTCCATCCGTCGGACACGGAGGTGCTGCCGGAAGAAATCGGCCGGTTCCTGACAACGCGGATGCCGCAGTCATGATGACGCTCCTCTCCGGATCGGCCGGAAAAGGCAGTCCGCCTTCCCTAAGAGCGGTCCCGCTTTTTGCGGCCGTACGTTCTCACCCGGGAAAGTGTGGGCTCATCCGGAGCGGGCGGGACCGTAACGGATTTCGCGGCTGCGGTTTCCTGCGCATTCCATTCGCCTGCCGCGAACGCCTCGGGAATGCCCCCGACCTCTTCGTAGGCGGATCGGCTTTCCAGCCGGAGCTCCAGCTGCTCCACCCTTTCGATAAGCCGGGCGATCGTCAAGTCCAGCCTGGCCGTCTCAAGCCGAAGCCGCTCCAGTTCCAGCTTCGGCTCCAGTTCGCTCTCCGGCTCCGCACGCCCGCTGCTTCCCGAACCGTCTCCTTCGGGGTTATGCGTCAATGCTTCAAGCTCCTGCGGCGACAACAAGCTTTTCAGGTCCTTTCCTACCATTTCGGTTCCGCCTCCTTGGATTTACCTTAACGCGATTATACCTTTGGACGTGACGTGCCAAACGAAAGTTACACTTGAATATTTCCCACCCTTGCAAATGACTAAAAACGACATGTCCGGACATCAAAGCGACACCTGCCATAAAGCTGCGAAAAGGGCGACTGCGTCCATCGACGCCGTTCGCCCTTTATTTCGTTGTCTTCATGGCAGATTGTCGGACCTCATCCAATACCGGTCCGCCTCTCCCGCCGCCTCGCGCAACCTTCGTTACACGATCTTGTACTTTCGTATACAAAAAACGGGGCACAGCTCATCCGCCTACGCCCCAGGTGTGGCAATTCCATGAAATTGCTGGCAAATATTATGTTTAATCTTACCATCCCAATCTTATTATAGCAATTCAAAAATTTGGAGACTTTCGTCCCATTTTTGCCGCTCGTAAAAAAACGGGACCTGCAGAAAAAAGGGATTGTGTTGATTTTTGACGAATGTTAACTCTCAGCCTAAAAAAGTGGAGGGAGTCTCATTCATGAACGATCTGCTCGTATCGCCATTCGTCCCGGAGCAATTGAAAACCAAAGCGGATGGGACTTTTTCACGAATGTTTGTCGATCTGGCGCTGAAAAGCTTCGCCAGCCCCCACACCGGCTCCCTCTTGCTCGATCGGGACTGCAACCTGCTGATGGCCGGCGAATCGCTCGGCAAGAAGCTCGGTTATAGGACGGAAGAACTGGAGCGGATGAATCTTCAGACCTTAGTGCATCCCGGGGAGCTTCTCCTGTGCATGCATCATATGAGCCAGCTCGTATCGGGCCAGCTCTCCCGCTACGAAACCGAGATGCGCTGGCTCAGCGCGGACGGACAAACCTTATGGATGAGCGTTTATGCGGTCGAACTTAAGGACAGCGGCGACGGACCAGCTTACATATACATGCAAACCCAGGATATCACCGCGCAAAAAGATGCCGAAAGCGCGCTTCAGGAATCGCTCATCCGCATGACTTCCCTGCTCGAAACGTTTGCCGACGCTTACATTATGCTGAACCGAAGCGGACAGCTCGTCTATGTGAACCGGAACGCCGAGCAGCTCCTGCAGCTCAACCGGGAGGATATGCTCGGACACGGCATTCGGGGCACGGTGCCGGATTGGCTTGGCGCAAGCTTTTACAAAGCATGCTGGAGGGCGATAGAAGAATCGGCTCCCGTCTTTTATCAGGATTATTATCCATTGGTCAAAAAATGGCTGGAAGTCAGCTGCTATCCGGGCAAGCCCGGCTTGTCCGTCTTTATCCGCGACGTTACCCGGCACAAAGAGCAGGAGGAGACGCTCCGCGCAACCAAGCAGCAGCTTGATTCCATGATTGAGCATGCCGCGGACACCATAGCGATTCTCGACGCGGACCTTCGGCTGACCAAGGTGAACAAAGCGTTCATCGACTTGTTCGGCTATAGCGAAGCGGAGCTGCTCGGCGAGCGTCCGCCAAACATACCGGAGGAGCTGTGGATCGAGTCGGAGCTGCTGTTCCGCAAAGCGCTGCAGGGCAAGCAAATCCCCAGCTTCGAAACGAAGCGCAAGCGCAAAGACGGCACGCCGCTCGATATGAGCCTCACCATCTCGCCCGTTGTCGGCAAAGATCAGGACATTTCCGGGATCTGTATTATCGGGCGGGATATCAGCGAGAGCAAGGCTACCGAGGAGCTGCTGCGCAACTCGGAGAAGCTGTCGGTCGCCGGGCAGCTCGCCGTCGGCATTGCCCATGAAATTCGTAACCCGCTGACCTCGCTGAAAGGTTTTACGCAGTTTATGAAGGCGGCCGGGCATTACAAGGAGCATTACTTGGACATCATGTCGTCGGAGCTAACGCGCATCGAGCACATCATCAGTGAAATGCTGCTGCTGGCCAAGCCAAGACCGGCCACCTTTCATTATAAGCGGATCGGCCCCATTCTCGCCGATGTCCTCTCCCTTCTGGAAGCGCAAGCAAATCTGAACAGCGTCAGTTTCAAGACGCGGATCAAGCCGGACCTGCCTGCAGTTCGCTGTGAAGAGAATCAGTTAAAGCAGCTGTTCATCAATATCGTCAAAAACGCCGTCGAAGCAATGCCGCTGGGCGGAACCGTGGAAATTGTGGCGGCCTTGGCCGAGCCGGGCATGCTCTCGATCACCTTCCGGGACGAAGGCGACGGCATTCCCGCCGAGCTGCTTCAGCGGATCAGCGAGCCCTTCTATACGACAAAAGAAAACGGCTCGGGCCTCGGTCTGATGGTGAGCCAAAAAATCGTCACCGAGCACAAAGGCCGCATGGCCATCGCAAGCGAAGCCGGCGTGGGAACGACCGTGACAATAACGTTACCGGTTTAAAGCGTGTAAGAATCTTCCACAAGCCAAAGACCCCTTTACCATGGCGATAAAGGGGCCTTTTTGTGCGCACGAACGTTCGCATTTCTTAATTCAAAACCTTGTATCTCGCTTCCGTTTCCCCATCGATGATCCGACCGGTCGTCATAAAGCCGACACGCTCGTACAGCTTCCCGGCCGCCTCATTGTCCGGCACATAGCTGATGACGATCTCGGGACTGCAATCCTCCTGACGCTTGATCAGCTCCAGACCCAGCCGGATCGCAGCCTCACCGTAGCCCCGGCCTTGAAACCTTTTGTCGATCATCAGCCGCACGATCCAGTACAGCCCGTCTTCCGGGTCCTTGCCGTACATGAAAAAGCCGATCATCTTGTCTTCGTGATAAATGGAAAGCGGCGTGTACGATTTATCGTAGGCGGCTTGAATAATCGAATACCAGTTGGGAGCCACCATCTTCCGCTGCTCCTCCTTCACCTCCAGCTTCACGCAATCTTCCCAATTGTCCTCAGTAATAGCTTCGAATCTTACCGTCGGTGCGTTCCTCAAAGCGGTTCCTCCTCGCGTTGGTCTATAGACCCATCATACGGGACATGCCGCCGGAAGCGTAGGGAAGATTCGGGTATAAGCCGTTTTTTCGGTTTTACGTTTGAGGAAAGCAAGCGTGCGGAAGTCAATTTAAATTCCCAGTTTATTGTAATATTTGGCTCGCAAATTATGCTGCTGTTTTTGCCTTTCGAATTGTTCGGCATAACGGTCCATGTTACTTTCAACCAGCCCGCCCGGGCGGAAGGAATCCTGCTCCCTTTCGTCCGACCCCGGGATAGCTATTGGGGCGGATCGACGTATTCCTATCGACTCTTCGTCCGATGCTACCCGGTCAAGACGCTGCCGTTCTAACGCTTCAGCGTGCATTTGTTTCAAAAGCAAGGGCAGATTCCCCACTTGCTGCTTGGCCTGCTTCAATTTATGCTCGTCCGTCCAATTCGCGTAGACAAAGGCGGACAGATTCGTAATTTCGCTATCCATCCCCTGTTTGTACTCGCTGTCAAGATCGGTGTTCCCATCCAACCAACGAACCGCTTCCAAAAGCCGCCCTTGCAGCTTGTTCATGAGAAGAAGCGGGATATTCTCGTGCCCGTGCCGCTCGCCCAAGCCGTACTCGCTTCGAAACGGATTTTCCGTTCCCTGGATATTCATGTACTCCTCCATATTGGACCATGCATCCAAATTGTCCTGATCGTCGATCCATTCGATTAATTCGCCGGCATTGTCCGTTTTCGTCCCCTGCTGCATATGAAAAGCATGACCAAGCTCATGGGTTAACGTCGAGAATGTGGGAGCAATCAGCTCCTTCCCCGCAGTATCGACTAGCCGATTCCCATAGTAAAAAGACGATTCCTTTACGTCCGACGGCATCGTCACCTTCACGTCGGTGCCTTCCCCAAAAGCGTAATACTGCTCCGGCCGCCCTTGCAAAATCAGCACCACACCCAACTGATCTGACCTTTCCCTCCGCATGTCGTTCAGAGCGGAAATTCGTTCCTGCTTGGTCAAGCCGTCAAGTTTGATTTCCTTGTATTTGTCCCTCTCTCGTGGCTGTTCGGACAGCTTTTTCAGCTTGGCGTATTCCTTATTATCGCCTACCGGCGAGGCGGCTGCAGTCACTCCGTCATCCCTGGCGATGGAAAAAGGGGAGATTTCAATTTTTTTATCCGATTCGTTGATTCGTTCCATCAGCTCCCGGCCGAAATGGCTCTCCAATATTCGCGAGAATTCCGTCAGCATCTTCATCTTGAAGTCTCCGTGCCCCTCCTCCTCCGCGATTCGGATACTTCCGCTGCCTTGGATCAGCTTGTCCCACATCTTGCGTACCTTCCGCTGGCTATCTTTGTCCATCTGTTCAAATCCGGCTATGGGGAGATCGCTGTCTTCGGCTGTAGGCCTGCCACCCGTCACCGATTGCTTAACCAAAGCTTGACGTTCGTCATGAAGCAGATCCATGAGCGTTCTCATCTCGGGGGCTTCCGGGTCTTCTTGGAGATCGTCCGACTGCCGATGGACAAACCAGTGGAAGCAAGCCCGTTCAAGTGCGGAGAGCATGTTGATTTTAGTAGAAAGAGGGGCGTTCTCCGCTAATTTGTTGTACTCGGCAATGCGCTCTTTAAAGTCGTCGTCCAATCGGATGATCATGGGGGACATGTTGATTTTGCATTGGACCGGCGGACGGGTATAAGTATGCTGGGAACCGGTCAAGTAACGGATCGTCGCCTGATTCCCGAAACGTCGCTGCATTTGAGCGACGATGGCGGGGACGGAAGCAAGCTGCCGCGCCTTGTTGGAGCTGCCCAGGCGCTGCGTATAAAGAGGCTCCGGCGGAAGGGAATGCCGCTCCAGCATTTCAAGACCCGGCATTGGTTTCCGAACAGGACTTCCTGTGCTTTTCATCAAGATCACCGCTTCCCCAAGCTTTGTTGGTCACATTGTACCATATTTACCCATCCAAAAGGGATAACCTGTACCTCCCCCTCAACTTATGCTATGATAAACTTCGTGATTTCTCAGGGAGAGGCGGACTAGAGGCGTGGCCAAGCTATATTTTCGTTACGGAACGATGAACAGCGGCAAGTCGATCGAAGTACTGCGCGTCGCACACAATTACGAGGAGCAAGGAAAGAAAGTGCTGCTCTTTACCCCTGCGGTGGATAACCGGGACGGGGTCGGCGTCGTGGCTTCCCGCATCGGGATGCAGAAGGACGGCATCGTCGTTGACGACAGCCTGGACATGGTCGGGATGGCGGCGGCCGAGCGGCCGAACTGCATTCTGATCGACGAAGCGCAGTTTCTGAACAAGCAGCAGGTGCTGCAGCTTACGGAAATTGCGGATACGCTTGGCATCCCCGTCATTGCGTACGGGCTGCGGGCGGATTTTCTCGGCCAGCTGTTCGAAGGCAGCTACCATCTGTTTGCGCTGGCGGACAAAATCGAAGAAATCAAGACGGTCTGCTGGTACTGCGACCGCAAAGCGACGATGAATATGCGCCTTGCCGACGGCAAGCCGGTATTTGAGGGCGCACAGATTCAAATCGGCGGCAACGAAAGCTATTTGCCGGTATGCCGCAAATGCTACTCCATGCAAAAGAGCCAAACGCAACCCCATCATGAATAAAAAAAACGGAGCAAAGCGCCTCGGCGCCTTGCTCCGTTTTGCGTTTTAGACGGGCAGCGCCCAGTTGCCGGAGCGAAATACCGGCTCCCGTACGCCGTCCTGCGTAATCCCGTCGATGTTCATGTCGGCTGAACCGATCATGAAATCGACGTGCACAAGACTGCTGTTCGCCCCGTGTTGGGACAATTCCTCTTCCTTCATCTCCGTGCCGCCGTCCATATTGACCGGATACGCTTGTCCGAGAGCGAGATGGCTCGATGCGTTCTCATCGAACAGCGTGTTGTAAAAGATCAGATTCGTATTGGAGATCGGCGATTCGTGCGGAACCAAGGCGACTTCGCCAAGCTTGCGAGCTCCCTCGTCCGTATCAAGCAGCCGCTTCAGCATCTCGTAGCCTTTGTCCGCCGAGAAATCGACGACTTTGCCATCCTTGAACGTCAGGCTGAATCCGTCGATCAGCTGACCTCCGTGGTTCAGCGGCTTCGTGCTGCGGACAACGCCGTTGACGCCGTCATGCCGGGGCATCGTGAACACTTCCTCCGTCGGCAGGTTCGGGTTGAAGAAAATGCCCTTGGCATTCTCCTTCGCGCCGCCGAGCCAGAGGTGCTTCTCCGGCAGGTCCACGGTCAGGCTCGTGCCCGACGCTTCGTAGACGAGCTGCTTGTACCGCTTCTCGTTCAAATAGCTCACGGTCCGGGCCAGGCGGGCATTGTGCTCCTTCCAGGCTTCGACCGGATCGTCCGCGTTCACGCGGGTCGCTTCGAAAATGCGCTCCCACAATGCGTCGAGAGCAGCCTCCGGCGAGAGATCGGGGAATATTTTCAGTGCCCATTCCGGGGTTGCGTAAGCCATCAGCGTCCAGGACGCGCGGTGCGCCATCAACTGGCTGCGGTACCCTTTCAAAGCGGTAGAGGCCGTTTTGTTCGCCGTGGAGACCCGCTCCGGGTCGACGTCCTTCAGCAGATCGGGATTCGGCCCGTAAAATTGAATAAAGGCCGCATCGTTCTCCGCCAGCTCCTGCAAGCCCTGCGCCTTCCACATCGGATATTCGTGAAACGCTTCCATCGGCGCCATCTTGTATTTGATCCGCGTCAGCTCCTCGTCGTTCCACTCGACCATGACGTTCTTCGCGCCGGCTTCATAAGCCTTGACGGCGACAAGCCGGACCAGCTCTGCGGCGGCGACCGGGGCCATGACAACCACCGTTTGTCCCTGTTGTACATTGGCGCCTACCCGAACGGCCAGCGTTGCATATTTTTCCATTTTTTGGGCAAATGTGCTCATTAAAATTCCTCCACAAATGAAAGGTTGTCCTACGTTCCCAGTATAACGCTTTACGCCACACTTTACCAAATGATGTATACCGAAATGAACCCAAAAAAACCAGCCGCGAACGGCTGGCTGCGAATTCCGTTATTTTTTCGTTTTGGACTCCGCCACTTCCGAGTCCTGATTATTGCCGGGCTGGGACTTTTTGCCGTTGTTGTTGGCATTGTCTCGGGACATTAGGACGCCTCCTTCCGGGATTTGGGATCGCCCGTAGTGTGTCCGATCCGCCCGGCAGCCATACATGAAAACGTGCACTAGGCCCACTCCGCCAACAAGCGGTCAATTAACCGGACGAGATCGGCAGCCCGGTTCGGCGCATCCGCCGCCCCGTTCAGCAGGTCGAGCAGCGCGATCAGATCGGCCAGCTTGGACTTCAGCTCCCACCGTTCGGGCAGCGCCCCGCCCCCCTGCACGTAGCCGCGGATAAAATGACGCCCGAACTCGGAGCCCGGCGGTTCATAGCGAAGCATATTGCCGATGTCCACCAGCGGCGGACCGGCGAAGGCAAATTCCCAGTCCAGCACAGCCGTTACCTCGGCCCCTCCGGCACCGTCCGGCGCCAGCAGCACGTTCCGTCCGTTAAAGTCGGAATGGATCAAGGAGTATACCTTCGGCTGCTCTTCCAGCAGCCCGGCATGGCGCCTGCACATCGCCCATAGCGCTTCGGTCCGGCAGGAACCGAGCAAGCGGCCGGCCTCGCCGTGCATCAAGCTCTGCTCCGCGAAGCCGGTGAACATCGCTTCATCCAGCCGCATCGGCGTGCGGATCTCCAGCTCCGGGCCGAGGAGACCGGCCTTCTGAAACGGAAAAGCATGCACGCGTGCCAGCGTTCTGCCGAGTGCCGCCGCCGCGAAAGCGAGCTCTTCTTGGGAGACGGTCGTCCGCAGGGACGACAGCAGCTCCCCGTCATGCCATTCAAGCAATGCCCAAGGCCGCGGAAAGCGAGCGCACGAAGCATCCGTGTAGAGGAAGGCCGGGACCGGAACGACAGACCGGACCAGCCGGGCAATGGCCTCCTCCTTGCGAAGAACGTCCGCATCGCCACGATAAATGCGAAGCACATAAGACCTCTCCTCCCCGTGCATGCGGATTTTATAATTCGAATTGCTCAGCCCTGTTCCGAGCGACTGCGCGAATTCGACGGACCTTCCGGGGAACGCCGACTCCAGCAGCCCGTTCAGCTCCGCCAAGCTTAAGCGCACGAACGGCTCTCCTCGCTCCCAACCGGCTTTCTCCTGCCACTCGTCTTCTCCCGGTGCAGCGTTCTGCCGCGTATCCTCCATGCCGCCACGGCTCCTCTCCCGTTAATGCTCCATCGCAGACCGGATCGGCTGCCTTAAGCACCCGCCAGCTTTTTAAGCTCCTCGGCTTCGTTCGGATCTTTGGCGACCAGCTTGTCCACCCACGCCTGATCCGTCTTGCCCTGCTTCTGCAGCGCCGCCACGTACCAACGCGCGATATACCGCTGTACCGAGGAATCCAGGTTATCCGATAAGGCCGGGCGGAGGATGTCCGCCGCTTCCGCATACTTGCCTTGGTCGTAGGAAATTCTCCCCAAGACCAGAAACATCGGCTTCGTGATCTCGAAAGGAGGTACGCTGATCGAAGACGGAATCGATTTTAGCGACTCCCGTTTTTCCTGTACGTGCTGGTAAATGCCGACGGCCTTTTGATAATACGCGTCTCGTTCCGCCGGCTTCTTCCCCTCTCCCGCAGCGTATCCCATCTCGTACGAAAGCACCATCACCCGTTCGTACCACATCATGTCCCACGGGTATTTCGGGATCGACTCGCTCGCGATTGCCAACGCCTGCTGGGCATTGTCCTGAACCGCCCATTGATACCGGTACTCGTGGATGCCGTGCGCGTTAGGCTCGTTGTCCATATACCGGGCGGCAATCTGCTGGGCCTCCTGCAAATATTGCTTGTCCTTCGTCTGATTGTACACGTCGTTCAGGATGCGAATCTTCAGCAGCGCATAGTCCGCATTGGTCGAATGAAGCGCCATGGCGTTATCGATGAAGCCGATAAACTTCTCCAGTTGGACGGATTCCTGCGAAAGCTCGTTATACGCCTTGCCCGCTTCGGTGTTCGCTTTCAGCAGTCGAATCGATACGACGAGCATGCACAAGCTGAGCAGCAGGACGAACCCCGGATAGATCCATTTCGCTTTTCCCGATGTGATCGGCAGCTCCTGCTCCTTGGTCCCCGGCAAGGCAGCGCCCGCCAGCAGTCCTCCCAAGCCGATAAAAACAAGAGCGGACAAATAGCCGTAGCTTAAGTCGAAGTCCATAAAGCTGTGAGCAAGGATAGCGACTAACACGATGAAATAAACGAAATGCCGTCTTCCCTCCTCCGTCTCGTGATGCTTGATCACATGCCGCACGTAAAAGTACACGATGCAGCCGATAAAAGCAAACAGCAGCAGCGCGCCGGCCCAACCGATATCCGTCAAGGTCTGGAACAAAAAGTTATGGGCCTGATTCGAAGCGTAGCCGTAGCTTTGGTGGGATTGATACAGCGCGGCCCATGTCCCGCCGCCCTTCCCGAACAACGGCGCTTCGTTTACGATTTGCATCGCATCCTTGTAAAAATACCCCCGCTCCTGCACGCTGTGCTGCTGGAAGTTGATGCTTGCAATCCGCTGCTGGAGATTTTCCGGCAGCAGGTTGAGCACCCACTGGCTGTTCAACACGACCGCGATACCGATGCCGCCGACCAGCAGGATTACCAGCGGGAACCAGAGCCGGGCATAGCGAAGCTTGAATTTTTCCTCCAGCTTCCCGACCGCCGGAGGCACGTACTTGTGAATGACCGCCGACAGCAGCGCTACCACCACCGATCCGGCCGCCAATTGCAGCCATGCCTGCGCGGACAGCGCTGCGTTCGAGGTGTGGAACAATTCCGCTCCGATCCGCGTACTGGGCCCGGACAGGATGAAGGCGGTGACCGCCGCGATGCCCAGATTGAGGATCATGACGATTTGCCCGGACAAGCGGATAAAAGGCAGCAGAGCAAGCAGCACCACCGGCAGCAGCACGAGACCGCCGCGGGACAAGGTCAAGATGAGCGACAGCAGCGCCGGCGCCAAAATTAAGGCATTTCCTGCCGCCGCGGCCCATTTGGAGGAAGAAGCGATCATATACAGGGCGCCCAAAATGATGGCAATCAGATAGGCGGCATACGAGTTGGCGTAAGTGAAGGAAGACGTTAAACGCATGCCGTTGCTGTCGGCGATAATGACGCCATGGGCCTGAATGTTGCCGTACCAGACCAGCAGCCCGTAGATGACGAGCGCATACCCCGAGTACAGAATGCCGTGCTGAACGAGGGCCGCCCCTTTTTTGTTCCGGGCGAGCACCCAGCTGATGACAAAAAACGATGCATACATGAGCTCGGCGTACAATCCTTGAAGGGCCAAATACATGGACGCCGGACGGGTCAGCACGGGAATGAGATAAGCGAGCGGAATGAGCCATACCGCCAACAGCAGCATGTCCCGCTTGCCGGTCGCTTTAAACGAGGTCATCAAAAACAGCGAAGTCAGGAACAAAGCGATGTAAATAAAAATATAGGAGCTGTACAGCGGGAAGTTGTAGAAGATGTTGTTCCCCGGCTTGGCTTCGTAGGAGAACATCAGAAACAATCCCTGGTGAAACGGGGCGATGAACAGAAACAACAGGACGAATCCGAGCACCGAATAGAAAAGCAGCGATCCTTTTTCCTGCTCCCGGCTTTCCAGCCACTGCTTTCTTGAAACATAAGGCGTGTTCATTACGACAATTCAACTCCGTCTGTATGATGGGAAAAGGCCGGCGAAGGCCCATTCTCCCCCATTCATTAGACGCACCAAATCTGGATAATGTTTCTATATCCTCCCCGCATTTCATCATTTTCCCGGACAGCGCATAGGTTGAACTAGAACAAGTCTGCAAGCGAAAGGGGCGGAAGCCATGATGACCCGGGAACATGGGTTCAAGCTCGGAGTGCTCGTTTATCTGCTCGCTTGGTTCATCGGAAGCTTCTGGATGACAGGCGCCATCCGCAGCGGCCGTATCACGCAGTGGTTTGGGATCAAACTCCTTCCTCCCGTCACGGAGTACGCTTACTATGCGCTTGCCGGAGCCATCGGAGGCACAATGTACGCCATGCGCCTGTTCTTCGAATATTACGATAGCATGACCCCTCGCTGGTACTGGTGGTACCTGCTTCGCCCGATCAAATGCGCCGGAGCGGCCATGATGACGATCGTGCTGTTCAAAAGCGGCATTATGCTGCTCCAGACCGGCGCCTCGATGGAAGCGAAGATCGGCATCGCGTTTCTCGTCGGTTTCGGCTACGGCAAGCTGATGGATAAGCTGCGGACACTGACGGAGGCGCTGTTTAACGGAAGCGGCAACGGCGGCAAATCGGGGGACGACTCGCCCAAATAAGCTCAGGCAATGTGCCAAGGCCAGCGGAGCATGAATATCCTAGCATATCATGACCCGGAAGGAGATGCCTGAGCAGATGGATAACCAATCGCCGATCGAGTCGCTGCGGACTCAACTGCCTTCGCGAACGGTGGAGAACAAAATTTACATCGGAGAATTCACCTACGGTCATCCGGATATCCGGTCTTGGGGCGAGAGCAGCATTCTGATCATCGGCAAGTTTTGCTCCATTGCGGACCGAGTGACGATTTTTCTCGGCGGAGAGCACCGGCCCGATTGGGTAACGACGTATCCGTTCAACTCCTTGATGCCCAAGTACTCCTTCATTACAGGACATCCGAAGAGCAAAGGAAACGTGACCATCGGGCACGATGTCTGGCTTGCCTCGGGGGCGACGATTTTGTCGGGGGTTACGGTCGGGCACGGAGCGGTTGTCGGAGCGGGTGCCGTCGTCAGCAAGGACGTTCCGCCCTACGCTATCGTGGCGGGAAACCCGGCTAAGATCATCAAGTACCGGTTTCCCGAAGCGACGATTCAGCGCTTGCTCCGCATCGAATGGTGGGACTGGCCGCTGGACAAAATCGAACGGGCCGTCCCCTTGCTGCTGTCGGGCGACATGGATGCTTTTTTCCGCTATGGCGATACGGTCCCCTAGCCGCTGGCGGATCAAATTCCGGCCAGCTTGAGCACGTTCAGCAGCTTGTCGATATCGACGACGATATTGTCCGCGCCGACGGCGGGCTTAGGCGGGTATTCGATGTCGCACACGACCTCGTAATAATCGACGCCGGCATGGTGGCATATTTTCCAAAAATAGTTATCCACGACCGTACGCGGCGACAGCTCAATCAGCTTTGCTCCGGGAGGACAGAAAGTAATGTTGATATTGCTGCTGCCGAACGGAGCGACGACCACGCTGGCGGAGGAGTAGATCGCAATTTTATCCTGCATCGTCAGCGGCGTCGGAACGATCTTCGTAAATCCTTTCTCGCTCAGAACGCGCATCACTTCATCCTCGTTGACGACGAACCGCGCCGCAGCGTCCTGCCGGCTGACATATATCCGTTCATAGCCGCCGACTTGCCCGACCGGCTGCCCCTCTCCCAGCCGCTGGCGGAGAAACTGGTATGCCCACCTCGGACTTTTGCCTACCATTAAGGGAACTGCGGGCACGACAAGCTTGCTGGCCATCAGGTGATAATCGCTGCGGCTGACTTGAACCAGCTTATCCATCGGAAAGCCGAGCATGCTGAGAGACTCGTACTGAAACGGATGATGCAGCATGCCGATCAAATATTTGTCGATCGGGATGCCGCTTTGCTCAAGCAAATGAATGCGCGGCAGGATATCGTAGAACCAATGGCCGTACACGGCTTGGGTAAAGATGCCTTTCTCCGGCATATTCCATCCCCAGATCAAGGTAGCCACCGTTTCCGCCGTGCATTCCGGAGGCGGCAGCAGCATTCCGTCATGATCCGGGCAATACAGCTCCACATCGAGCAGCCGCTTGTTGTTCGAGGTAACCACGTAGCCGTTCCCGGTCATGACGCGCCCGTTCGGGACGACGGCGACGAAGGCCGGATCGAAATGACACTCGCTTGCCCAGCGCGGAGGATCGAATCCGCCAGGAGCCTCAAGATGAAGCTTCTCCCCGGGATGGATGATCTTGTAAAATTCCGGCATGAGGCTCCGGTCAAAGGCCGTGCAGTCCATCACCCAATCGATGGTTTTGTTGTAGACTTGATCGGGGATTGCGTACATCAATTTCCGCCTCCTATTCCTCGTTATTTTGCGGATGGCGGCTCGTCAAGTCCGGTCAATATAATGCGCGACAAGCTCATCCTTATGCGCCAACAGCGCCTGGAAAGCCGGGGGGCACCCCTTCGGGAAGAGGACGCCGAGGCCGTTGGAGTGAGGGAACTGGAGATGCGGATGCCCGCCGCTGAGCTTCTCCCACAAACGGTACACGCCGAAATCGCCCAGCCTGACCACGATATCGTGAAACAAAACGATGCCGTTCTCCGCCAGCTTCGGGTACCATGTCGTATAATCGTGCAGCACCGCATCATACGTATGGTAACCGTCAATGTGCAGCAGATCGACCGAACCGTCGGGAAAACCGGCCAGGGCCTGGTCGAAATGGCTGCGAACCAGATAACCGATCCCCGGAAACTCCCGGAGCGTCACGGATTGGACGGCCTCGTAGATAGGATCGCCGCCATAGTACCCGGTATGCATATCGCCCTGCCACGTATCGACAGCGAAGCAGCGGGCGGGCAAATTCCCGTCCTTGACCGCCTGGCAAAAGCTGAAAAAGGAAGTGCCGTAAAGCGTGCCCAGTTCCGCTATAAGACGCGGCTTGGCAAAGCGCACAAGATCGTAAGCGAAACGCCGGTGGCCGGACCATGCGCCGTTCGTCATATAGGTTAACGGCAGCTCGGGGGCGTGATCCGCGGCAAATCGTACAGGATGATATTCCCAATCCATCGAATAAACCACCGCCTTAAGGAAATCCCGATCTAACCTGCGGGTATGTCTTATTCTATGTCCAACTCATCCGGCCGGGATGGGCAGGTAAATAAGGGGAAAGGCACATTTTGAACCGATTTCCCTTTCATTGACTTGAAACGGACCGTAGCATACAATGGGATTGCATGACCGAACCGGCCGAAGCCTGGAAGCGGCCATGCTTTTTTTAGTTTAGGGATGAGAGGTGTGCTGATGGAAACCGCAAGAGAAGCGATCCTGTCCATTCGCGGCTTGCGAATGATGTATGGAGACCGCTACGTGCTCAGAGGAATCGATCTTGACGTATACCCGGGACAAATCATCGGGTATATCGGGCCGAACGGCGCGGGCAAAAGCACCACGATCAAAACGATGCTCGGCCTCGTGGAGGGCTACACCGGAGAAATCCGTATTTTCGGCAAGGACATCTCGGACGGCAGCGTGGATTATAAGCAGCGGATCGGGTATGTGCCCGAAACGGCCGAAGTGTACGACGCCCTGACGGC
Organism: Paenibacillus elgii NBRC 100335; assembly: GCF_004000865.1. Classification (GTDB taxonomy): domain Bacteria; phylum Bacillota; class Bacilli; order Paenibacillales; family NBRC-103111; genus Paenibacillus_G; species Paenibacillus_G elgii. Next base: position 53,107 of record NZ_BIMB01000022.1, read on the forward strand.
GAAAGAATATTTGACCTTTATCGGCAATCTGTACGGATTGGAGGACGAGCAGGCGGAATGGAAAGCCAAACGGCTGATCGACCTGTTCGGGCTGGAGGACGCGTATAATGCGCGGATCGTTTCGTATTCCAAAGGCATGCGCCAAAAGGTGCTGCTCATCTCCAGCCTGCTGCACAACCCGGACATTTTGTTTTTGGACGAACCCTTGAGCGGGCTGGATGCCAACAGCGTCATGGTGGTGAAAGAAATTTTGGCGCAGCTGGCCGCGAAGGGCAAGACGATCTTCTATTCCTCACACATTATGGATGTGGTCGAAAGGATCAGCAACCGCATCGTCCTGCTGGACGGCGGCGAAATTGTGGCGGACGGAAGCTTCGACGAGCTGAAGGCGCAGAGCCGGGAAGGGTCGCTCGAAGAGATCTTCAACCGGCTGACCGGCTTCCATGAGCATAAAGAGATTGCGGAACGATTCGTCTCCGTCGTGCAAGAGGTGTAGGCGATGATGGAATTCGTATCGCTTAAGGTGCTGGACCGGTTCAGGGCCCTGTTCGAGAGGCTCGGCGTCGATTACCCGTTGATGCGCAAAATTTTGCAGATCAAGCTGACGATGGACGGACGGCGGATGCCGACCATTTTCAATCAGTCTGCCAAAAAGAACCGGCAGGAGACGGCCGATCAGAACAATTTCGTGAAGTCCCTCGGCTTGTACGCCTTGCTGGGGCTGACTATGGTTCCTTTCGTCGTGATGGGCGACAACTATATGTTTCAGATGAGCTTTGTGTTCGGCCTGTTAATGTTCCTGGTCATGACTTCCTTAATCTCGGACTTTTCTACCGTTCTGCTCGATATCCGGGACCGGAACATTATCGCCTCGAAGCCGGTCAACCGGCGGACGATCGGCATGGCGAAGACGCTGCATATTTTGCTTTATTTGTTCTTTTTGACCGTAGCGCTCTGCGCAGCGCCGATGATTGCGGCAATCGTCAAGCATGGCGTGTTGTTTTTTCTCTTGTTTGTGGTCGAAATCGTACTGACGGACGTGCTGATTGTCGCTGTGACGGCCTTTTTGTATATGCTGATTCTGAAGTTTTTCGACGGGGAAAAGCTGAAGGACATGATCAATAACGTGCAAATTGCGCTATCTATCGCGATTACCGTCGGTTACCAATTCGTCGGACGGTCATTCGACCTCATGCAGCTTCACATCGCGTTCGAACCGAAATGGTGGCAGGTCTTCCTCCCTCCCCTGTGGTTTGGCGCGCCGTTCGAATGGCTGCTGCGCGGTCAGGCGGCCCCGCATTTCATCGTCTTTACGCTGCTGGCGTTCGTCACGCCGATCGTTTCGATTCTGATCTACACGAACCTGATGCCCTTCTTCGAGCGCAGCTTGCAGAAGCTGGCGAACGACGGCTCGAAAAGAGGCAAAGAACATAGCCGATGGCTGGATGTTGTTTCCAGGTTTGTATGTTCCGGTCGGGAGGAGCGCACCTTTTTCCGGTTCGGCTCCCTAATGATGGGCAACGAAAGGGAGTTCAAGCTCAAGGTATATCCATCCCTTGGCTTCTCGATCGTGTTTCCGTTCATTTTCTTTTTCAACGTGCTGCGGACCCAGTCCTTCAGCGAAATCGCAGCGAGCAAATGGTATCTGAACATTTATTTCTGCGCGCTGCTGATTCCGACCGTCGTTATGATGCTGCGATATTCGGGTAAGCACAAGGGCTCGTGGCTCTATAAAACGATGCCCTTGCCAAATCCGGCGCCTATTTTCCGCGGAACGATCAAAGCGTTCCTCGTCAGGCTGTTTATGCCCGTGCTCCTGATCGAGAGCGTTATTTTTCTCGCGCTGTTCGGGGTGCGCATCGTCCCGGATTTAATCGTCGTCGCATTGAACGCGCTGCTGTACACGGTCATTTGCTTCCGGATTTTCCGCAAGGCGCTGCCGTTCTCGGAGTCCTTCGAGGCGGTAAAGCAGAATGACGGCCTCATGATCTTGCCGCTTCTGCTGCTCCTCGCTCTGTTCGCCGGCGTGCATCTGGCCAGCACGTTCATCACCGGCGGGGTCTACGCGTATATGGCGCTGCTGGTCGTGCTGAATGTCGTGGTCTGGCGGAAAGGATTTGCCATCTCGTGGGATGACGTACGGGACAAGGGATGAGGGATGAATGATGAGCATCAGCCGGCTTCAGGCATGAAAAGAACCTCCGTTTCCACGATATCGGTGGATTCGGAGGTTCTTTGATTTCTGCCGTTGCTAGTGCTGCTGCGCGAACATTGGGGGGCCATGCATTTATCTGGAGCGCCGAAAAATTAGAGGAACTGTGATGCGCTATTACAGCCAATCAGCCGTTTGTTCTGACCATAGAGGATCTGAGGTGCGCTAATGATGTCCCCCGAGGCAGCACGAACATTTTTCGACACGATTAAGTCACCTTTTGTTCCGCTATGCTTCGATGCCAGGGCCAAAAACGCCGCTTTACGCATCGTAGTTCCTCTATGCTCGAACAGAGGCCGCCCATGATTCGGACCTTCACCGATTGCGCATTTGCTGCGGGGCCCGGCCGGAATTGGATGGGCTTCCCCCGTCTGATTGCACAAAGATTGGGCAATCGAGATTCGTTCGCGCGATTCTGCGAAGATTGGCAATCGATCTCCCCCGCACGACTCCGTCCAAAAGGTTCAACCGTCGAGCCCCCAGCCTGATTCTGCGAAGAATCGCCCTGCCTTACCGCGGACTCACGCTCTCCCGCACGATCAGCTCGGTGTCCAGCATGAGCCGGTGGCTTACCTTGCGGCCTTCGAGCAGATCGATCAGCATCTGGGCGGCCTGATACCCCATCTCGTATTTGTTCTGGTTTACGGTTGTGAGCGCTGGCGAGCAGTACGCCGTCACGTCGATATTGTCGAAGCCGACGACGGAAATTTGTCCCGGCACTTGAAGCCCTAAGCCGCGGACGGCCTGTAAAGCCCCGAGCGCCATCAGATCGCTGATGCAGAACAGCGCCGTAATGTCGGGCTGCTGCGCCAGCAGCCTGTACACCGCTTCCTTGGCTCCCGCCTCGGAGAAGGAACCGTCCATGACGAGCGACTCGTCGAACGGGAGGCCGAAGCGCTCCAGCGCCTGCTTGTACCCTGACAGCCGCTGCACGCTGACGTCCGCCTGGGAATGGCCGTTGATGACACCGATTTTGCGGTGGCCCGCCTCCAGCAAATAGCTGACGGCACGATTCGCGCCGCCGACGTTATCGGAGGTCACATACCCGACGTTCGGCCCCTCCAGCGGAATGTCGATGAGCACGCAAGGAATTTGAGACGAAACGACTTCCTTCAAGTACTCGTCGTCCAAGCGGATGCCCATAATAATGACGCCGTCCACGCCGCGCTCCTGACACAGCGTTTTGTATGATTTGATTTTTTGCTTTTGCGGCGTTGTGCTGAACAGCACGAGATCGTAATCAAGCTCTCCCGACCGGTCGTTCATGCCGCATAATATTTCAAAGGCGATATTATCCTTCGAGCTGGCCCTCGTCACGTTGGACAACAGCAGACCGAGCGTTTTCGTTTTCTTCGAGATCAGCGAGCGGGCGGCCATATTCGGGCTGTACCCGAACTCTTGCGCAATATCCTTGATCTTCTGGCGCGTAACTGCATTGACGTCGTCATACCCGTTCAGCGCCCGCGATACGGTTGTGACGGACACGCCGGCCGCCTTGGCGATATCTTTAATCGTAACCATGTTCTCTCCTCCGAAACGTTTTGAATCTATATTTTTATGTTGTTGGCAGCCGTAAAAAAATATTTGCTAAAAAAAGCAGTTGTAAATGCTTTCAGCTTGCAATATAATCAAGTATATCGTATCCAAAACGTTTTGGAAAGAGAATTTTCCTTTCTTTTGCAGAGAAGAAATATTTTTTTATCGGTTTTCCGAAACGTTTCGGATAGCTCTTATATAAGTGAGGTGACCGCATTGGATTATCGAATCATCAAAGAAAACGATCTCTTCCTCTACTCCGACAAGGACGGCGATATTCCGCAAGGTCATCCGTCCGGCTTCGGGCTTTATACCAAGGATACCCGCTTTCTGAGCCGGCTGGAAATCGCCATCAACGGGCAAAAGCCGGTGCTGCTGTCCTCCGCAGCGGATGCGAACTACATATCCGTCATCCGGCTGACGAATCCGCATATGGAGCGCAGCGGCGAGCTGATTCTGTGGCGGGAATCCGTCGAGATCGAGCGCACGCGGTTTATTTACGAAGGCGGGCTCTATGAAACCTTCCGCCTGACCAGCTATTATCCGAAGCCGATCGAGTTCGACTTCTCAGTGCTGGCCGACGCCGATTTTGCGGATATGTTCACGGTACGCGGCTTCCAGCACGGCGAGACGGGCCATAAGACAGGAACGCAGAGACAGAACGGCGGGCTGACGATCGGCTACGCCGGTGTGGACCATGTCGCCCGGGAAACCCGCATCGCTTGGCAGCCGCAGGAAAGCTCCATCGACGAGACGACGAACACCGTCAGCTTCCGGGTTCGCCTCGATCACCGCGAGAGCCGGGAAATCACGTTCTTCGTCGCGCCGTTCGTGAACGGAGAAGGCCCCCGGTTTTACGACCCGCAAGTGGCGATGGCGAAGCTCGAAGCGAGCTATGGCGACTGGAACGCCGGATCGACGGCCGTCCGCAGCGACAACGCCGCTTTTGATAAGCTGTTCCACCGTGGGGTGCAAGACCTGCGCGTGCTGCTGACCGATGTCGGCTACGGATCATTCCCGGTGGCCGGGCTTCCGTGGTATTCGGTTCCGTTCGGACGCGACAGCCTGATCGCCGCGCTGCAGATGCTTTCGCTGAACCCGCAGGCGGCGAAAGGCACCCTGCTCACGATGGCCGCCTACCAAGGTCAGAAGGAAGATCCTTGGCAGGACGAGACGCCGGGCAAAATCATGCATGAAATCCGCTACGGCGAGCTGGCCGGCGCCGGGATGGTGCCGTTCGCCCCGTATTACGGAACGATAGACGCGACGCCGCTCTTCCTGATGCTGGCCGCGGAATATTACCACTGGACGAACGATCTGGCGCTGATCGAGCAGCTGATGCCGAACCTCGAAGCGGCGCTCGCCTGGATCGAGCGTTACGGCGACCGGGATGGCGACGGCTTCGTGGAATACTTCCAGGAATCTTCCAAGGGCATCGCCAACCAAGGCTGGAAGGATTCAGCCGACTCCGTCGTTCACCGCAGCGGGGATTACGGCCAGGCGCCGATCGCGCTTGTCGAAGTGCAAGGATACGTATATCAGGCGAAAACGCGCCTGGCTCCGATCTTCCGCACACTCGGCCGCAGCGGTGACGCCGACCGTCTGGAACAAGAAGCAGCCGCGCTTCGTGAGCGCTTCGAGCAGTCGTTCTGGATGGAAGACGAGCAGTATTACGCCATTGCGCTGGACCGGGACAAACGGCAGGTGCAGTCGGTGACCTCGAACACCGGCCACATTCTGATGTCCGGCATCGCGTCGCCGGAGCGGGCTCGCGCCGTCGCGTCACGACTCGTCGCGGACGATATGTTCGGCGGCTACGGCATCCGCACGATGAGCACCGGCTCGTCCGGGTACAACCCGATGAGCTACCATAACGGCAGCGTGTGGCCGCACGACAACTCTCTCTGCCTGCTTGGACTTAGCCTCGGCGGCTTCGAGACCGAAGCGGTGAAGGTGATGCAGGGGCTGATGAAAGCGGCGGATGGCTTCGAATATGCCAGACTGCCGGAGCTGTTCTGCGGCTATACGGATGAGCTTGGGCATCCCGTGCCTTATCCGGTCGCCTGCTCGCCGCAGGCATGGGCCGCGGGCACACCGCTGACGTTCCTGCAGACGATGCTGGGCATTCGTCCAGACGCCTTGTCGGGAACGATCCGGCTGCGGCCGCTGCTGCTCCCCGGCATGAACGAGCTGGAAGTGACGAACCTGCGCATCGGCCAAGGAACACTGCATTTACGGGTCAGCAGAACCGGAGACGTCGCCGCGCCGTATCAAGTGGACATTTTAGAGAATTATACGGGGTATCAAGTTCTTATTCAACCATTTGAGGGGGATGTTGTGAAATGAAAAAATCGCTATCCGTCATTCTCTCCGTAGGTCTGGCTTCCAGCATGGTGCTGGCGGGCTGCGCCAAAGAAGAAGCCAAGCCGGCTCCGGCCGGCGATGCGCCGAAAAGCGGCGAACCTGTAACCGTAACGCTGGCCGGTTGGGGATCGTCGCCGGAGGAGCAGGATTTGCTCAAGCAGACAATTCAAGAGTTCGAAAGCAAGCATCCGAACGTCAAAGTCAAATACGAAGTGATCGCCGACCAGTATATGGACGTCATCAAGACGCGGCTTATCGGCGGCGAAGGCCCCGACGTGTTTTATCTGGATGCGTTCGAAGCTCCGGCTCTGATCGAGAAGAGTGTCATCGAGCCCCTCGACAGCTACGTGAAGCCTGAATTCGACGTGGCCGACTTCGAAGAGCCGCTGCTGAACGCGTTCAAGGTCGGCGGCAAAACGTACGGCTTCCCGAAAGACTCCTCCACGCTGGCCATGTTCTACAACAAGAAGCATTTCGAAGAGGCGGGCATTACCAAGCCGCCGACCACGTGGGAAGAGCTGCAGGATGCCGCGAAAAAGCTGACCAAAACCGAAGGCGGCAAAACCGTCCGCTTCGGCTTCGGCGTCGCTCCCGAGCTGGCGCGGCAAATGTACATGGCGCAGGCGTTCGGCGGCAAAGTGTCCGACGACAAAGGCAACGCCGCTTTCGCTTCTCCGGAAGCGCTCAAAGGGCTGCAGCTCGTCGTTGACCTGCACAACAAGGACAAATCGTCCGGCGAGCCGAAGGAAGTCGGCGCAGGCTGGGGCGGCGAGATGTTCGGCCAAGGCAAAGCGTCCATCGTCTTCGAAGGCAACTGGGCGATTCCGTTCCTGAACAACAACTATAAAGATCTTCAATACGCTACGGCCGAGCTGCCGACAGTAAACGGCAAAAAAGGCACGATGGCCTTCACGGTCGCCTATGTCATGAACAAGGCGTCCAAGAAAAAAGAAGCTTCCTGGGAGCTGATTTCGTACCTGACCGGCAAGGAAGGTATGAAAACGTGGACCAGCAAAGGGTTCGCCCTGCCGACGCGCAAATCCGTCGCGAAAGAGCTCGGCTACGACAAGGACCCGCTGCGCGGCGCCCTGGTTGCGGGCTCGGCTTATGCGACGCCATGGCAAGCAGGACCGACGCTGCCGACGGTCATGAACAATTTCAACAACCAGTTCCTCGACGCGTTCCTGGGTAAATCCTCGCTGGAAGACGCGATGAAAAAAGCGCAGGAAACTGCCAATAAAGAAATTGCTGCCGGCAAATAACGAAGCTGAACCGGGAGGGGGCTGCCCCTCCCTTCATCCACTTAAAAAGCGGGGGACGTCATCCTGTTCAGTCTGACACAGTTCCCTGCCTCTTTTGAAAGGGAGGTTTCCCTATGGCAAGCCGTTCGGTTTGGAAGCGGAAGCTCAGAAGCACGATAACCGGCTATTTGTTTTTGCTCCCTACCCTGCTGGTTATCGGCACGTTTTTGTTTTTACCCGTCTTTTATTCGCTGTTCCTGTCGTTTCATAAAGTGAATCTGCTGGGCGACGTCAGCTACAAGTTTGTCGGATTCAGCAACTTCGAACGGATGGCGCAGGACGAACGGGCATGGATCGCGCTGAAAAACACCGCCTCCTTCGCCGTCTTCGTCGTGCCGCTGCAAACGGCGCTAGCGCTCGGACTCGCGTCCATTTTGAATGCGAAGCTGAAATTCCAAAATTTTTTCCGCATCGTCTTCTTTATGCCGACCGTGACCTCGTCCGCCGTACTGACGCTCATTTTCATGTGGATCTATAACTCCAACGGGCTGCTCAACAAGGCGCTGCAAGCGATCGGACTGCCCGGCTACAACTGGCTCGGTGATCCCGCAGTGGCGCTTAAGGGGATCATGCTGATGAACATCTGGTCGACGGCGCCGTTTTTCATGGTCGTCTTTCTCGCGGCACTGCAGGACATTCCGGATGCGCTCTACGAATCGGCGATGCTGGACGGAGCGGGCGCGTGGAAACGATTCACCGCCATCACACTGCCGATGCTGAAGCCGGCGACCTTCTTCACCGTCGTCATGGGCATTATCGGAACGTTCCAGCTGTTCGACCAGTCGTACATTTTCTCGGCGGGATCCGGGGGGCCGAACAACTCCACCCTGACCGTGGCGCTGCTGATTTACCAGTACGCATTCAAAAATTTGGACTTCGGCTACGCCTCCGCCCTCGCCGTCGCGCTGGCTCTGGTCATCATGATCGCGACGCTGCTGCAGCGGAAGCTGTTCGCCGAAGAGAAGCTGAACTGAGGAGGCCGAGACGATGGTTAAACAGCCGAAACCGTGGGTCAAGTACGTCATTTACGCGCTGCTGTTCCTGTACGCTGCGGTAACGATGGTACCGTTCCTGTGGGCACTCTCCTCCTCGTTCAAGACGCTGGAAGAGATTGTCGCCGGAGGCATCAACTTTATTCCTAAGAACTTTACGCTGCAAAACTACTACGATATTTTCGTCCGCGAGCCGTTGTTCCTCCGTTGGATGTCCAACAGCGCCTTTATCGCGGTCGTGGCAACGATCTGCAACATTTTGTTCAACTCGATGGCCGGGTATGCGCTTGCGCGCATCGATTTTATCGGCAACAAAGTGATGTTCCTCATCATTCTGGGCGTGCAGATGATTCCGGGCCAGCTCACGATCGTGCCCGCGTACTTGATCATGAAAGAGCTCGGATGGCTGAATTCGTACGCCGCGCTGACGGTGCCGATGATGGCGAACGCGACGTTCACGTTCATGATGCGCCAGTTCTTCATCAACTTCCCGAAGGAGCTGGAGGAAGCGTCGCAGCTCGACGGGCTGACCCGCTTCGGCATCTTCTTCCGCATCGCGCTGCCGCTGGCCGTTCCGGCACTCGCCGCGCAGATGATCTTCGTGTTCATGGGCGCCTGGAACGAGTTCCTAAAGCCGCTCATGTTCGTTTCCGACAAGTCGATGTTTACGCTGACGCTCGGCCTGAACACCTTCAAAGGCCAGTACATCAGCTACTGGAACTACATCATGGCCGCGTCGATGGTGTTCACGCTGCCGGCGCTGCTCATTTACGCCTTTTTCAACCGCTTCTTCATCAAAGGCATTACGTTTACGGGCGGCAAGTAAGATCGCACAAAAACATAAGCCGACAATTGAGCGGTCTCCAACTGGGACGATTCGGTTCCTGGGGAGACCGCTGTTTTTTTGTTCCCGCCGACCTCTCCCCCAATCCTCTCATAACGCAAGAAAATAATTCCTGATCATTGATTTATATAACATTTCATTGATTAGGCAAGTAGCCGCACGCATCGTATCCCTTTTAAGATAAAGACAGATCGACAATATACAGGAAAGGGTGGTCCTTTTGAAACAAACCGCGACAGCGGTCCCTGAGGATCGTCCGGCGGTGAAGCCGGGGAAGACGAAGGTCGCGGCCTGGCTCCAGCAATGGGATTTGCAGCTTATGGTGCTGCCCGCGCTCGTCTTGATTTTGATTTTCAGCTATTTCCCGATGTACGGCGTGATCATCGCATTTCAGGATTACTCGGTGTTTAAAGGATTCGCAGCCAGCCCGTGGGTAGGCTTCAAGCATTTCGTCGATTTCTTCCAAGCGCCCGAGCTCGGGGTCGTGATGCGAAACACCATCGTCATCAGCTTCCTGAAGCTGGCCATCGGCTTTCCGGCTCCAATCATTCTCGCGATTCTGCTGAACGAAGTGAAAAATATGTTCTTCAAGCGCATCGTGCAGACGGTCAGCTACTTGCCGTATTTCCTGTCTTGGGTTATCGTCGCCAACTTCGTGATCTCCCTGCTTTCGACCGATAATGGAAGCGTAAACATTTTTCTCCAAAAGATCGGGGTCATCGACGAACCGATTCCTTATTTGTCGGTTACGGAATATTTCTGGACCATTCTCGTCACGACGAACGTATGGAAAGAGATTGGCTTTGCCTCTATCGTATACTTGGCTGCAATCGCTTCCATCGACCCTCATCTGTACGAATCCGCCGCCATCGACGGGGCGAGCCGTTTTCGCATGACTTATTTGATAACGTTTCCATGCATTTTGCCGGTCGTGATGATTTTCTCCATTCTGGCGATCGGCAACTTGCTGAACGCGGGCTTCGAGGACTTGCTGCTACTGGGCGTCAACCCGGCGCTGCGCGACGTATCGGAGGTTCTGGACACGTACGTGTACCGGATGGGGATTACGTTAAACCGCTATTCATTCGCGACAGCCGTAGGCTTGTTTAAGGCCATCGTCAGCGTCGGTCTGCTGACTCTTGCGAACTATCTCGCGAGACGAACCGGCAACAGCTTGTGGTAAGGAGGGTGTATTGATGAAGTTGGCATTGGAAGACCGCGTCTTTAGCATCGTTATCCATTTTGCGCTGCTCTTTCTGGCCTTCGTAACGTTTTATCCGTTCTGGAATTCCGCGGTCATCTCGTTCAACCTCGGTTCGGATACGAGTCTCGGCGGCATCACGTTCTGGCCCAGAGCTTTCACGCTGGAAAATTACCAAGTTGTGTTAAAGGACGTTAAAATATTGAAAGGCTTCGGCGTTTCCATCGCCCGTACGCTCGTCGGCACCTTTCTGACGATCGCGGCGACGTCCATCTTCGCTTACGGCATGTCCCGCAAGGAGCTGATCGGCCGGGGCTATTACATGACCTTCTGCATTATCACGCTTTATTTTGGCGGCGGTTTGATTCCGACCTACCTGCTGATTCGCGGTCTCGGCCTGTTCGATTCGTTCTGGGTATTCGTCATTCCGTCGATCATCAGCGTCTGGAGCATGATCATCTTCCGCACGTTTTTCCGGGGAATCCCGGCTGGTCTCGAAGATGCGGCGCGGATTGACGGCTGCGGCTACTGGGGCACGTTCCTTCGCGTCGTGCTGCCGCTATCCGGTCCGGTCGTCGCCACGCTCTCGCTGTTCACGGCCATCGCCCACTGGAACGACTGGTTCGTCGCTTCCATCTATATCAACAATCAAGACCTGCTGCCGGTGCAGGCGCTGCTGAAGCAGACGCTCGATTCCAATATCGCTTCCGAGCTAACCCAGGACTCGGCGGCCCAAAGCTTCCTCGCCAAGCGGCAATCGTACACGACCAAGTCGTTGACGATGGCTACCATGATGGTCACGACGGTTCCGATCATCCTCGTCTATCCGTTCTTGCAGCGGTTTTTCGTCAAGGGCGTACTGGTCGGTTCCCTGAAAGAATAGTCCGGGCTTCAAAGCGTACCGCTTTAAGCATAGCTTGAAATGACAATGGGAAAGGGGCTATACAGACAATGAACAATTGGGTCAAAAAAGGGATGGGTCCGCTGGCAGCCGTCATGGCGCTGGGGACGGTGATCTCCGGATGCTCCGGCGGAGGCAGCGCTCCCGCCGACAAAGCGGCGGCGCCAAACGGAACGCAGACGCCGGCCGCCTCGTCATCGGAACCGTGGAAAATCGGCAGCGAGCCGATCAGCTTCACGCTCTTCGGCAACTACGGCTGGTACACAATGCCGCCTTGGGGCAAAGACATATTCTCCAAGCAAGTACAAGAGCAGTACAAAATCAACATTACCGCCATTAACGCCGGGGGCAACGCGGAAGCCAAGCTGAGCACGATGATCGTGAGCAAGGACTTGCCCGACGTCATCTGGGGCGACCGCGACAAGTTCGAGCGGCTGCGCGAGAACGGCGTCCTCGTGCCGCTTGACCCGTATCTGGACAAATACCCGAACCTGAAAAAATGGGCAGGCGACGAAATCCTGAACATGCTGCGCTCCAAGGACGGCAAGCTGTACATGTTCCCGAACTGGTACACGAACAAGCCGACAGGCAATGCCGGCTACGTCGTCAACAAGAAAATTTACGAAGAGCTCGGCAAACCGAAGCTGGAAACGACCGACGACCTGTACAACTATCTGAAGCTCGTCAAAGAAAAATATCCGAACATCATTCCGTTCGAACCCGGTCAGGCCAAAGAAGGCAAAGGCGTCGATCTGCTGTTCTCCGCCTTCGCCGAGAACAATCCGGCGAGCTACGCGGGAACGCTGCGCGCCGTGCCGAAGGACGGCAAATTTACGTCGATCTTCGCCGATCCGGTGTACAAGGAAGCGATGATCTTCGTCAACAAGCTGCACCGCGAGAAGCTGATGACGCAGGATGCGCTGACGCAAACGGTCGATCAGGTACGCGAAAAGCTCAACACCGGCCGTGTCGCCGTATATGCGGATATTACGGCTACCGACTATGCTTCCAAAGCGGACGCCGAGCTTTCCAAGTCCGATCCGAATGCCGGCTACTTCATGATCTGGCCGATCCACAAGCCGGGGCTGGACAAGAACAAAATTATGGTGGCCCACTACGACCGTCTGGGCTGGAACGCCGCCGCGATCACGGCGACGGCCAAGGACCCCGAGAAAATTTTTGCGGTGCTGGACTGGATGACAAGCCCGGACGGCATGCGTCAAATCGTATGGGGCCCGGAAGGCATGTATTGGAAAGGTCTGGATAGCGAAGGCTTGCCGAACTTGACGGACAAATTTTTCAGCGAGCCTGCGGAGCGCACGAAAAACATGAACGCGACGAACGACCTGCAATTCGTCGGCAACTCGACGTACAACGACAAAATCAAAGTGAAGGCCGAGCTCTCCTTGCCGGAAGAGAAGCGTTCTTGGGAAACGAAATACCAGGACGCCATTACCTGGAAGACGCATATGGACCTGACGGCGCTTCGCGGGATCGAGCCGCCGCAGGACAGCCCGGAAGGGATCATTCGCGAGCGCTGGATCGAGCTGTATAAGAAAGTCCGCGCCCAAGCGATTCTCGCCAAAAGCGAGCAAGAAGTCATTGAAATCATCGACAAAGGCGAGAAAGACGCGCAAACGCTCGGCATCGAGAAGCTTAACGAGTATTTGACCAAACGCTGGAAGGAAAACGAAAAGAAAATGAAGAAGAAATAGTCCATGCGGACAAGGCAGGGTGCGCTCTCGGCGCACCTGCTTTCCATTTCAATCGAAGATCCAAGGCAGAGGAGGACCGACATGTACAAAGTGCTGATCGCAGACGATGAGACGCTGGATCTGGAAGGAATGAAGACGTTTATTCCTTGGGAGTCGCTTGGGATGGAGATTGTAGGCGCCGTGACGAACGGGTTCTCCGCTTGCGAGCTGATCGAGACCCAGAAGATCGATGTGCTGGTCACCGACGTCAATATGCCCAACATGTCCGGACTCGAGCTGGCGAAGCGCGTGAAGGAACGGTTCCACGACGTGCGGATCATTTTTGTCAGCGGTTACAGAGATTTTCAATATGTGAAGGAAGCCCTGACCTTGCAAGCTTACAGCTACGTGCTGAAACCGATGAACGAGGACGAGCTCATTCAATCGCTTGAGCGTATCCGGCGGGATCTGGACGACGCCCGCAAGCGCGAGCAAGCGGAGCATGAGGTCCGGCAGATGCTGTCGGGCGGCGCAAAACCCGCCCCCTCTCCAGCTGTGGCCGCAGACGGGATGGGCAAAAACGGGAAGCTGATTCAAGAAATCATCGGCATGATGCGCAGCGGACTGGATCAGCCGCTCACGCTGAAGGAAGTGGCGGATCAATTCTCGTTTTCGCCGAATTACCTCGGGCAAATTTTCAAGGAAGCGACGGGCCAGACGTTCCATGAATATCTGGTCGCGCTGCGTATGGAAAAAGCCGGGGAGCTGCTGCGCGATCCGAAGCTGCGCATTTATGAGGTGGCTTATCGGGTCGGCTACCGCTATATCCCTTATTTCAGCAAGCAATTCAAAGAAACGTACCGGATGACTCCGCTGGAATTCCGCAATGGCCAATAGCCGATTCCGGTCCGTACTCCGCCGATCCCGTCGTAACACCGCTGCCGCTTCGGGGCCGGAAGCGCGGTACATACCCTTTGGGTACAAGCTGATGCTGTCCTATATGCTGCTTACCTTGGTTCACGTCATCTTGTTCGGGTATTTGGCCAATTGGATCTTCGTGGATTCGGTCCGCAAGCAGACGAGCGAGAACGTTCAGGCGGCGCTGCGCCAAATGAAGGACAATATCGAATACCGGATGAAGGATACGGTTCGTCTGTCGGATATGATCTATTACGACGAGACGGTCGCTTCCCGGCTGCGAAGATTGAACGAAGGCTACTACGGTTACGAATCGGTCACGCAATATTTGGAGCCCAAGTTCGATAGCGTCATCAAGGCGACGAACCACCGCATCTGGCTCGCCGTTTATTTGCGGAACGAAACATTGCCTGAAATCTACTCGTTTTATAACGATTCGGACCCGCTGACCTATGCCGGCAAAAGCTATAACATGCTGTATTTGAAGCGGATCGCCGACAACTCGTGGTATAAGGATTTTCCCCCGGAGCGTTACGGGGTCACCATGCAGTGGCAGCAGATTGACCGGGACGCCGAGTTCGGCAATATTTCGCTCCTGCGGCGGCTTGTGGATACGGCTTCCTTCGGACGCCAATTGGATTTCGGGTTCATGCGGCTAACCGTCAAGCTGACGGAGATGTTCGAAACCGTCTCTCCGGATTTCGGGGAAGGCACGTCGGTTCGGATTGAGGACGGGAAAGGACAGATTTTGTTCGAGCGGGGCGCTTGGACGGTGGGACGAATTGCCCAGGTCGGGGAAAGCAACTACTTGACGATTACCGAGCCGTTCCAAGATTTGGACTGGAAGCTTGTAGCCAGCATCCCGAAGGAATGGGTCGAGAAGGATGCGAAGAAAGTGAAGGTGCTGACCGCGGTCATCGGCTCGGCCAGCTTCCTGCTTTTTCTGGGCGTAGGCGGCTTCCTGTCGCGCTATTTCTCCAAGCGGGTGTCGCGCATTGTGAGGGTGCTTGATTCGTTCCGTCACGGCAGCTTCCATAAGCGGATACGCTTCAAGGGAAAGGATGAGTTCTCGACGATCTCGCAATCCATCAACGCGATGGCGGAGCATATCGACGGGCTGATTCAACAGGTGTACGTAGCCGGCATCAAGAAGAAAGAAGCCGAGCTGGAATCGCTGCAGGCCCAGATCAATCCGCATTTTCTGTACAATACGCTGTCCTCGATCAGCTTGCTGGCCAAGTTCGGGCAAGTCGAGCAATTGCACCGGATGGTCAGCAATCTGGCGCTGTTCTACCGGCTTTCGCTCAACGAAGGGCGCACCATTATTCCGGTAGCCAACGAGCTGGAGCAAGCGAAAGCCTATCTCGATATTCAAAAGGTGAAGTATACCGACCGGCTGGACGTTCTGTTCGAGATCGAGCCGGAGCTGCTGCGCTACGAGATGGTCAAGCTGATTTTGCAGCCGTTCCTGGAAAATGTGCTGAAGCATGCCTGGACGGGCGACCGGGTGCATATCCGGGTAGCCGGGCGCCGGATCGGCGGTGATATCGAGTTCCGCATCATCGATGACGGCGTCGGGATGACGCCGGACACGCTGCGGCGCATCTCGCAGTTCGACGACGGCGAGGAAGTCGGGTACGGCATCCGCAACGTCCATCAACGGATCGAGCTGCATTACGGCAAGCCGTACGGCGTGAGCATGTACAGCAAACTGGGCATCGGAACGTCGGTGACGATCCGGCTGCCGTGCGTGCCGCGGACGGCGCCCTACGTATCCAGCCGGGCGGAACTGGGTGCCGGACGGCGCCCGGAGGAGGCGTGAGGGTGTTGAAACGAGCTTCCCGTAGGGGGAAGCTTATTTCAATTGCTTGAGCAATTGGCTGACCCAGCCCTGCGATATGCCGACCAGGTTACCCCATTCGGCTTGCGAAGCGGACGGATACTGCTCCATCACCGCAGCCAGACGGAGCATCGTATCCTTGTTTCGTCTTCGTTTCGTTCCGGTTACCGATTCGTTATTCCAGTCCGACTCCTTTAAACAGGCCTTGCAGATAAAATGTCCGCGAAAAAAAACAAGCTGTTCGGTGGAGGAACAAAAAAGACATTCCTCCGCGCGGTATTTTCGGATCAGCACCTGCCTTTTTTCGTCATCGGCAAAAAATTCAATCGCATCGCCAAATTCTATATTCAACGTTCGTTGCAGTTCAATCGGCAGATTAATGCGTCCCAGATGATCCAAATGTCGGACAATGCCCGTTTTTTTCATGATTCCCGAACTCCCATAACCTAGAATAAGCTTAGTAGTGCGAATCCTCGTCAGAGAAAAGGATAAAAATGCCACCGTCAGCTTTCGGAGTTCCATTCCGTTATAGAAGTGATGGACCGCCTTCTCTCTGGACGCGAAAGACACGCTTTCTACTACATATAACGATCTATCCCGAGCAAATTTGACGAAAAATTTTACAATAATAAGAAACTTATTACATATCATGTTCGTTCAAACAATTGTATATAAGAGAATGGTGTTGGAGGAATATACATGGAGCAATGGCTCACGTTCTTACGGAACAATTTCCATCACCTGGACAACTCATCTCAAGAATTGATCTATCATTCTTTTCGGGAACTGATCTATCACGACATATACTTTTTGTTCAGGGACCATGCCTTAGCCGAAGATGTTGTACAAGAATCATTCTTAAAAGTGGTAGCGAAGGCGCCAAAACTTGAAAACACTGTAAATATGAAAGCTTGGCTCAAAAAAGTGGCCCGGAATACCGCTTACGATTGTTTTAAAAAAAACAAAAAATACCGGCATGTATCCGACCTGCAGCTCGTTAAAGACAGTGAACACTTTTCTCCAACCGAAGAACGTACAGTGGCCGATCAGGTGGAAGAAAAAATCCGTGACGAACTGCTTCACGAAGCCCTGAATCAATTGAATTTCAAATACAGGCAAGTATTGCTTTTATTCTACATCGAAGAAAAATCATACCGGGAGATCGCGCAGGAATTGCAGATATCGGAACAAGCCCTCGCTCAAATCCTGACAAGGGCCCGCAAGAAATTGTTTTATTATTTCTCGAGAAAATGGGTTGATCAAAATGAATCATTTAGACCATGATGATCACAAGCTGAAGGAATTGTTACAACGAAACCATGCCCAAGTCGAAATCCCCGATGGCGCGGCGTCTTGGCAGCAAGTACAGCACAGGCTAACAAAGATCGGCCGCCGTAAAATGCTCGTCCGGCGCGTCAAGCTGACGGCTGCGATTATCGCCTGCTCCTTGGTCATTAACTTTTTTATGAATGACAACTTTCCTACATCCTATGCGAACATTGCCTCGCTGCTTAAAAAGGTTCAGGGCAATATCATTGAAATTTTTTACGAAGCGCCGCCGGCTCAGGACTCTACACACGCTAAAACAACAGCGCCGCCGGAAGAAAAGCTGCCGGCTTCGAATCACCCTGTCAGCAGCTTCGCTCCAGAGAAGACTAGTTTGGAAGAAGCAAAAAACAAGTTGGCCTTCCCTCTCTCGACTCCATCCTATGTACCTGAACAATTCAGGTTAGATGCCGTATTCATAACGAAGGAACCGGATGGAACGTATCATGATGTCTACTTGGAATACCTCGATGAGCATGGAGAGCTGTTAAAGATCAGTCAACGAAAAATCGAAGGAAAAACGGGGGCAATTAAAACCGATATTCATAGCGATTCCGGCGAATTTATTGACGTTTTTGTGGGAGAACATCCGGCGGTTTTATTCGCGGATCGGAATGGCAGCATAACGAGCTTGGAATGGCTGACGAAAGACCGCATTAAAATCTATATCTCCGGACCGATTGCCAAAGAGGAGATTTTAAAGGTTGGAGCATCGTTACAGTGAGTAGCGAACAAGGGGGAAGCATCCCCCTGGAGCTTATTGAAAAAATGGTGAATTGAGGTAATAGAGGTGTACGAGGGGGTGGGGTATCTACTTCCGGTCACTCTTGTCTGCAGGAAATTTTAATTGAAGCCGCTTAGCGGCGGGTATTTCCCGCAGACAAAGGCGAGCGCTATCGCTCCTCCAGTAGATACCCCACCTCCGTATGTATCTCTATTTTGTAAAAGCCCACTTTCTCAACACTCCGAAGGGGGAAGATCCCCCTGTTCGCTTTTTTTAATCTGGAATGAGCAGGGTTGAGGAATAACGAATACCTTCTTCCTTTGTGTTGCCGTAAGTAATCCAATGGGACGATTTCACCCGGTAATAATAGCCGCTCGAAACGGACAAATTGTCGACGGTCGTATTCATACGCGATGCCTTGTCCAGCTCCGCTCTCTCCCCTGTGTACACGTCCATCCATTCGCTTCCCGTCCAACGCTGTAAAACCAACTGGATGCCGACCGTATCCACTCTACGGGTCGCAATGCTTTCCCCCCATAGACTTGCCTTCCCATTCCCGTTGTAACTTATGTAGGCAGAACCGTTTTCGAGGTAATTATAATTGGGATCAAACGGGGTAAATGAAGTGACAACTTCCGGCGGTGGCGGCGTTTGAGCGGCCATAGCTTGTCCGGGAATTGCCAGAGCAATCGCAAGCGCGGCCATGATTACAGTTTTTGCGGCGGATGGTCTCAACACGGATTCCCCCTAAAAATTCGATTCATTATCCTTAACGCCTTATCTATAAAAAATCTAACGTTTTATTTTCATCGCCCCATCCCAGGCAACCCGAAACGCATGATAACGTTCAAAATGCCCGCTCCCGGCCGAACCGGGGGCGAGCTTCTGTATTGCTTTATCTTGGAAATTTACCAAGTTAAGGTTTTGCGACGATCGGCACTTCCCACTTCACATCGCGGTGCTGCTTTTGCACAGCCTTATACGTGACCGTCAATTCCTTCGGTTCCTTCTCCAGCTGCGGGATCACCAGCACGCCCTGTTGGCTGACCGTGCCGTCAGCGTTGCGGGTTGACGTTTTTTGCAGCGAAGCATCATACTCCTTGCCGGTCTCGTCCTTGACCTGCCACATATCCAGCGCAACGACGTCCTTGGCCAGCTCCGCTTGAAGCTCGATTACCCCGCCTGTACCGCTAACGGTCTGATTGCCGATTTTGATTTCCGCGGGGTCCGTCTTCATGACAAAGCTGCTGAAGGTAAGCCGGGTTCCTTGGTCCTCCGCCTGAACCGGCTTTTGCTGCAATTGGGCAGGCTTCAGCTTCGCACTAAAATCGGACAGCTCATTGGTGTAGATAGAGTGCAGTCTGAACGTAAGCTTCCGGTCGCCGTTCATCGGCACAAACGTATGCCACAATTGCATGACCTCGTCCGTCCCCGTGCCCGAAATCCCGTTTACAATCGTATTTTTTTCAATGCTCAAGTCTCTGTCGCGCAGCAAGCCGTCGTCTTGCGCCGCCACAACCTTTCCTTGCTCGTCTACAAGCTCGTACGCAATTTTGTATTCCTGAATGGCACGACTGAGCTGGAATGCCTGGAATCCGCCCGGGCCCGGATTCATCCCCTCGGACAGACCGTTCTGCTTCATAATTTGCTTCTGCCGCTCGCGGACTTCGGGAGTGAGCTGGGTCTCCAGGGACAGCAGCATAGCGCTAGGCGCAAAATCGACCTTCTTGAAGTCGATCTTCAACCCTTGCGGTGACGTATACTGCTGGTTGACCGCTACCGTTTTCGTCGCCCGCTTCGCTTCGGCCATATCGATCGGAACCGTCAGCTTCCAGGTTCCTTCTTTGCCGTCGAGCTTCGCCCAGTGCACCTCGGCGGTCAGTTCGTCCGGCAGCTCTCTTCCGGTGGCGGTCAGTCCGGTCAATTCTTGGCGAATCATGATATACTCGCCTTCTTTCCTCATCGTCCATCCCCATCCCACTTCTTCAGGCTTGATGAGAGGCGTTCCGTTTTTGTCCTTAAGGACGAATTCTTGCAATCTGTTTTTCCGTTCTCCCGGCTTTAACAAATCGAAATCAATTTTGTTGCCGTTCTGGTCTATCGCTTCGCACATGACCGCAATACGCAGCGTATCCGCCAATACCTCCTTGATCCTAAGCGTGACGCCCTGATCCGTGACGTTGAGATCCAATTGCTTCGCGAAGCCTTGCTTGACAGCCTCCTTGATCCCTTGATCCACATCTTTGCTGCTGCTGAAAATGCTTTTCACATAATCTGCGAACGTCGGCGATACGAAGGTACCTAGCGATATGGCTACGGCCAATCCGGCCACAACAATGGTTACTTTTTTCAAAATGTCCACACTCCTCTTTTTCCAATCGATACGTTTGGGTGCGGAGTCCGGCGTTTCGGCCGCTTGCGGCTGCTCGCCCGGCACGTAAGGGTCCAAGCGGTCCAATATGGCCTGGGTAAATCCATCCTCAGGCTGCACCTCTTCGAGCGCCGGATCAAAGTCGTCCAGCGAAACCAACAGCCGTTCCATTTCGTTCCGGCAATCGGCGCAGCTCTCCAAATGGCGTTCCCACTGCCTAGCTTCAAACGGAGAAAGGTCTTGGTTCAGTTCCGCGGCCAGCCGATTAGCTCTGACGCACTTCATAGATGAACTCCCCCTCTACTCCGGAATTGGACATGCTCTCCCGCAGCTTCTGCCTGGCGCGGTACAGACGCATCTGCACCGTGCTTATGGGAACCGAAAGCCGTTCCGCGATTTCCTGATAGCTTAAATGCTGAACATATCTCATCACAAACACCGCGCGCTGGCTCTGATCGAGCTCCATAATCCGCTGCTCCAACGCCTCTCTCCGTTCCTTTTCCAGATAGGCGGTTTCCGGAGTTTCTCCCTGCATGAACTCGGCGTCGAAGCCGGTGATGTCGGGTCTGCGCTTGCGCTTGCGCAGCTCATCAATACAGCGGTTGGCCGCGATCCGGTACAGCCACGCGGAAAAGCTGTGCCCCGGCGTATACTCGTTCAAATGATTATACGCCTTAATGAACACCTCTTGAGCAATGTCCTGCGTATCCGGCGAATGACCCAGCATGCGCCGAAGCAGGGCAAACACCCTTCCCTTGTATTTATCGATAATTTGAGCGAACGCCTGCTTGTCTCCATTCAGAATCCGCTCAACGATTTCGATGTCATTGTCCATCCTTGCCCTCCCTGTCCCAAAAGGTTCGCTGCGCAGCATCTGCCTTTTGCGGCAGTTACATTAGGTATGACGCTGCGGAACTGGAAATCTTTCTCTAACTAGAAAAATAATTTTTTCGCCGGCATCCGGTTCCTGTCACAAAGCGCCCGCCTTGTTCGCCATAACAAGTAACAACGAATTCAAAGGAGGAAATTGCCATGGATCGAAAAGCGTTCGACGCTGCCGTGATCGGCGGGGGGCTAGCGGGATGGATCGCTGCCATCGAGCTGGCGCGGGCGGGCAAATCGGTCATCCTTCTGGAAAAATCGAACCGGATGGGCGGACGGGCGAGAACGGCCGACAAGAACGGCGTGCTGTTGAATCTCGGAGGCCACGCGCTGTACCGCGGCGGGGAGCTGCATGCCCTGCTTCAGGAATGGGGCGTGCCGATTGAGGGAGGCCCTCCCTCTTCCAACATATCCGCCATTTGGAGCAACCGGGTCTTCCCCATGCCTGCGAGCCCGGTCAAGCTGCTCGCCTCCCGCCTGCTCTCATGGTCCGGCAAAGGCGAGTTAGTGCGGCTTCTGCTGAAGCTTGGGCGGACCGAACCGGACACGCCGGAGAACGCCAGCCTCCGGGATTGGGCCGAGAAGGAAGTCCGTGATCCGATGGTGCGGCATATTTTTTACGCCTTATGCCGAACGACCACCTATACCCAAGACCCTGACAGGCAATTGGCCGGACCGGTGCTCAGGCAGGTGCGACGCTCGCTGAAAGACGGCGTGCTGTATTTGAATGGGGGCTGGCAGACGATCGTCGACCGCTTGGAAAAGATGGGTGCGGCCGCCGGTGTTCGCGCGATGTGCGGCAAAGCGGTGCGCGCCATCGAGCAAACGAACGGAGCCGTGAGCCGGGTCGTCTGTGCGGACGGCGAAGCGTTCGAGCTTGCATATGTGATCAGCACGCTGCCGCCGGCGGACACCTGCCGGTTGATCAGCAACGCGGAGCATACCTCGCTGTACCATTGGACGAAGGAAGCCCGGCCTTCGATGGCCGCTTGTCTGGACCTCGGGCTGAAGCGGCTCCCCGTCCCCGGCAGGGATATCGCTATTGGGCTGGATCAGCCTGCGTTCTTCAGCAATCATTCGGCAGGCGCTAAACTAAGCAAGCATGATACAATAGTCGTACATTTGGTCAAATATAACGGCCCCGGCGAGAGCGATCCCAAGGCGGACGAACGCCTGCTGGAGCAGACGATGAGTCTCCTCCACCCGGGCTGGGAGCAGGAAGTTGTGGTGCGGCAGTATTTGCCCAATATGCCGGTCGTCCACGACTATATGCACCTGGGGCGCACGAACCGTTTCCCGGGTCCGGCCGTACCGGATATTCGAGGGCTTTACGTAGCCGGGGACTGGGCAAGTCACAAGGAGATGCTGGCGGACGCCGCGGCGGCAAGCGCCAGAAGGGCCGCACAGCAGGTTCTTGCGGAGCTGCACCGGCCGGGTGCCGAACCGGTTTATGCGGCAGGAACGCCCGAGGGCCAGAGGCCGCACGACATTTCGAAGGGAGGCGCTTGACATGGAACCTGCCGAATCGGCCGGGGAGCTGTACATTTCCTACAAGCCCCTGTTATTTTCCCTTGCCTACCGCATGCTGGGAAGCGTAATGGATGCGGAGGACATCGTGCAGGAGGCATTTCTGTATGTGAACGAAACGAAGCTGGATCACGTGCAAAATATGAAGTCCTACCTGTGCAAGCTGGTGACGCACCGCTGCATCGACCGGCTTCGTTCGGCCAGCAAGCAGCGCGAGGTTTACGTCGGTCCTTGGCTGCCGGAGCCGCTAATCGCGGACAGAGATCCGGACGGCGAGCCGTCTCGTTCCTATTTGCACAAGGAATCGCTTTCCACCGCTTATCTGCTGTTGCTGCAGCAGCTCTCATGGACGGAGCGGGCGGTGTTTCTGCTGCGCGAGGTGCTGCAGTACGAATACGACGAAATCGCCGATATCGTCGGCAAAAGCAGCACGAACTGCCGGCAAATCTTCCACCGCGCGAAGCGGGCCGTCAGCGGCTTGCCCGATCCCAGAGACGAACAACCATCCGCTGCGCCGCCGGCCCGCGGAGGACCGCATCCTTCGCAAGAGCAGACGGGCGACCTGATCGAACGGTTCGTCCAAGCGTTGACCACGGGTAATGTCGGGAAATTGCTGGATATTTTGTCCGCGGATGCGATGCTGTACTCCGACGGAGGCGGCAAAGTCACTGCAGCCGTTCGTCCCGTACAGAGCGCGGAACGCATCTCGCGTTTCTTCGAAGGGCTCATGGCCAAGCTGCCCGAGGCATTTTCCTATCGCTTGGCGGACGTTAACGGCCAGCCGGGCATTGTTTGTTATTCCGGCAAGCAGCCGGTGAATGTCATTTCGTTCCATATCCGGGAGGACCGGGTCCATGGCATTTATATCGTCGTGAATCCGGACAAATTAAAGCACGTTCTATAGCCCGTCCGTTGAAGGAACCAGCAGGAGGATCGACTCTTCCGCCGGTTTTTTTGCCGTCTGATGCATGGATGATACGTTAACCCGAATATGATATAATCAGTTAACAATATGCTGCATCGCGATGCAGGAATGGAGAGAAGTCCTATGAACAGCATCCGGCTTCGTGGCCATCATCTGCTTTGCCTGCTCGGGTACCGGGGAATGGGGTACTCCGAATCGTTTTGCGACAATATGACGTCCGTGTACGAAACGCTACGGAAGCATCCGGACACCCGAATCGAGCTGGTCGAAGGCCCCGACGACATCTGCAGCGCGTTTCCCAAGGACCAGCCCCCGCATTGCGATGGACATAGCGTATACGACCGGGACGCCCGCGTGCTGGACAAGCTCGAACTGCACATCGGAGCCTCGATGACGTGGGCGGACATTTGCGCCGCCGTCTCCGCGACGATGCGTCCGGACGACATCGGCCTGCTGTGCGCGAACTGTCCATGGGAGCGTTACGGCGTCTGCAAGGACGGGGTCCGTCTGATCCGCAGCGGAGCGCCGCTGCCCCCGGTCGCCAGCCGTAACAGACGGGCGAAGCCGAAAAAATCGGTTTAGGCAAACTGGCCCTTTAACATCCGGTCCATCCCGAGGTATGATAAAGAGACGTACTTCTACACGCAAGGATGGTTGGAGCAGAAATGAAAGTCGGTTTGGTTCGGCATTATAAAGTAAAAAAGGATTATCCGTCGCAATTTCTAATCTCGGCCAGAAAGCTCGATCAATGGTTCGCCGAGTATGATGAATCCGACATCGAGCTCGGTCGGACCGACCTGGGCGGCATCGAATGGAATCGCTGTTATGCCAGCGATATGTCCAGAGCGGTCCGCACGGCCGAGCACATTTATGAAGGCGAGATTACGCAATGGAAAATGCTGCGTGAGGTTCCGCCTCCGTCGTTCCGGACGAAGGTACGGCTGCCGCTCATGGTATGGGCGATTCTGATCAAAACCTCGTGGTTTACGGCCCCCCGGTCGATGCCGGAAAGCATGGCCGATATCCGAAAACGGGCCGATGCCGTCCTGGACGAGATTTTCCGGCAGGACGACGGGAACGTGCTTATCGTCAGCCATGCCGCCTTGATGATGACGATGAGAAAAGCTTTGCTTGCACGCGGCTTCCGGGGACCGAAGTTCGGCACGCCGGAGAACGGCAAGCTGTATTTGTTCGAAAATTAAAGCGAAAGGTGAGTGCCATGGCGAAGAAAAACAAGCCGGCGGCTCCTCCGAGCGCCGCTTCCCAAGACAAACCCGCTACGCTGAAGGATCTGCTGAATCCGGACGTCGTGAGCAAGCTGAAAGCGCAGGCGGATCAGATGAAGGCCGAAGCCGAGGTTCAGCGTGAGGAAGCCCGAAAGCAGGCGGAGGCGGCCCGCAAGGCCGAGCAGAAGCGGCTGGACAACAACTTCGAATATTTGCTGAACAACAGCGGCATGGACTGGAAGAAGTATAAGTAAGCGCGGAAAGAAAAATAAAACCTCCAATATCACGGTCAGGCGTGATTTTGGAGGTTTTGTTTTGTCTCCTTCATCAGGTATATGGGTTACTTGCCGAGCTCCAGCTTACGAAGCTCGTTATCCCCATCGAAAGCGGACGGATAGTACAGATCGGCGCCTGCAAAATACAGCGAGGTAGCGCGCACGTTGCCCAGAGCGGTGTGTCCGGTGCCGTCGATGCGCATTTTCTCGATCGATGCCGAGCCCATGATTCCGAAGGAGCCGCGGATAAAGTAAATCCAGCCGTCGCGGTATTGAAATCCGTTCAACGGTTGATCCGATGGGTACAGTGAGATGTTCACCGTGCCGTCCGCGCTCATCTTGTAAATGCCCTTCTTCGCCGAGCTGACGGTCGAATAATAAACCCAGCCGTCGATCACCGCTACGGCATTCACTTCGTCCTGCAGCTTCTTCTTGCCGGTGCCGTCGGTTTTGATCTGGAATAAGCTGTTCGGCGCATGCTCCTTGTCCGGCATCATGAAATACATCAGGTCCCCGTCAAGGTAAAAACGGCCCCCGACCTCGCCCGAGACGATAACCGTATCTTCCGACCCGTCGGTCTTCATCTTGTGAATACCGTTGATCATCAAGCCGTTGCCGGCAACGTAATAAATCCAGCCATCCCGGACCCAAACGGAGTAAGCTCCTGCCGAACTGATCTGCGTCCGCTGCGAGCCGTCGGTTTTCATTTTGAAAATGCCCAGGTTTTTATCGGCTGCCTTATCGCGGACCGTATAATAAATCCAGTCATCCACGACGTTGACGGATAGCGCATTGTCTTCCGACAACGTCTGCTTCCCGCTGCCGTCCAGCTTCATCTTGACAAGACTGTTCGGCCCATAGTATTTGTTCGCCGGGTTCATATAGATCCAATCGCCCTGCACGGCTAATTGCCCACCGTTTGCGATGTTCAGCGCAGCGGTTCGCTGGGCATCGGCGCCCGGTGCTTTTTCGCAGGCTTGCACGCCGAAGCCGTTCGTCGCGTCCCAACTCGTCGTCCAACCGAACGCATCATGGGTATAGCTCCAGATCATCGGAAAATAAACGATGTTCCGGAAAAGCAGAAGCGGGTACTGCTCCTCCGCATTGGAGATCGACTTGCCGTTCACACTGACCGGAAAGGGTACGAGCGTCGCCTTCATTCCTTTATCGCTGTTCTCCTGAGAAGTCAGGTCCTGACGGACGACAGGCTCGCAGGATTCTTGCTTCCCGATCGCAAGTCCGTTCACCGGGTCCCAGGCGGTAGTCATGCCAAGCGCCCGGGTATAGTTCCACGTCATCGGAAAATACGTAATATCGCGGTACAGCAGCAGCGGATACAGGCTGTGCTTGTTATCGACGACCGACCCGTTTACGGTGACGGGAAAGCCCGGGGCCTTCACGGTCGGGGCGGCTGAAGCTTCCGCGGCGTAAGATGACGGCTGGCCTGCCATAAACAGCAGCCCGGAAGCCAACAGCGAAAAACCTATTTTTCTAATCATGGTGACTCCTTTTGATGTCAAAGGTTTTGTTATCTGCTTAGACGCAGAGATGACCGTCTTTGTTTCGCGATTAAAAGGTTACAGCCGCAAAACGAAAAAGCGGCCTCGCACCAAGCTTCATTCCTTCGTGGGAGACCGCCTCGCATTTGCGGGCGCTGCTATTTATTGAATTTTTGCAACCGTTTGTAAAAGGTGCTCCGAGGAACGCCCAGCATTTGGGCCGCTGCGGTGACGTTACCCTTGGTCCGCTGCAGCGCTTCGGTCATTTGCTCCATCTGGATTTGCTCGCGCAGCGTCAGCGCCATCGGCGGGGACGAAGTCGCGGCCGGCAGAGCCGGCTGCGGACGGAAGCCGTCGAACCGACTTAACGCTTCACACGGATCGGCAGCCGCTCCCTGCGTCATAATATGCAGCCGCTCCAGGACGTTCATCAGTTCCCGGATATTGCCCGGCCATTCGTACTGCATCAACTGGTCGAAAAAGCGCTGCGGAAGCGATATCGCCCAAGCCTTTCGGCTGCAATAAAAGCGGACGAGGTGCGGAATATCTTCCCTTCTTTCGCGCAGCGGCGGCGCCTTGACCGGATAAACGTGCAGCCGGTAGTACAGGTCCTCGCGGAACTTTCCTTCCTGTACCAGTTGGCGCAGATCGCGGTGGGTCGCCGTAATGATCCGAAAATCGAGCGGGACTTCCTGCGTTCCCCCGACAGGCGTCACTTTTCGTTCCTGCAGCACTCGCAGCAGCGCCGCCTGCATGGAAAGCGGAATTTCCCCGATCTCATCGAGAAAAATCGTTCCGCCGTTCGCCTGTTCGAACTTCCCTTTATACCCGTTCCGCCGGGCCCCGGTAAACGCACCTTCCGCATAGCCGAACAGCTCGCTTTCCATCAGCTCCTTGGGGATCGCGCCGCAGTTGACGGTCAAAAATGGCCCCTTCCGGCGGGAGCTGCTCTCGTGGATCGCTTGGGCGATCAGTTCCTTGCCCGTCCCAGTCTCCCCCAGAATACAGACGCTGGCGTCTGTAGGCGCGACCCGCTTCATGTCATCGAGCGTTTGCCGGAATGCCGCGCTCGTGCCAATCTCCCCTTGAAACGCAAAGGACTCCGAATCCTCTGAGGCCAGAACCGGCCGGGGGAAAAACACAGGCTTGGAGGCGGCGGACCGTGTTTCCTGCAAATAGACGCAGGTACCGATCAGCCCCCCGTGCGAATCCGACAGGACCGGAACGGTCATCCGGGCTTCCAGCCCGAATCCGGCCAGTTCGTCAGCCTTTAAGCCTGCCCAGGCCGGAATGCGCCGCCGGATCGCCCTGCTGGCGCAGACGAGCGCCTGCTTGCTGCTGCAAACGACCACAGGCTGATCGGTTTCCAACCGGTCGGCGGTTTGACGGACGAGCTCCATCTCGTCTTTGTGCAGCCTTATGCTGAGATCGCGCTCGATCGCATACGCAACCGAAGTGACCATGCCGAGCATGTAAGGATGGGCGCGGTCCACTGGACAAGAAACGTCCAGCACGCCGATGATTTGACCGTCGTCGCCGCGGATCGGGGCCGCCGAGCAGCTCCAGCGGTGGGAAGCGATCGAATAATGCTCCGACCCTGTCACCATCAGGGGCTCTCCGGCCAACAGGGCGGTGCCGATGGCATTCGTACCGACCTCGCCCTCCGTCCAGCGGACGCCTTCGACAAAGTTGATTTTCCCCGCTTCTTGACGGACATGAAGATTCCCCGTCATCGACAGTACGTAGCCTTCCGGATCAATGAGAAGCGCGATCATACCTAGGTCGTCGATGAAGCCGTTCATGCGCTCCAGATGCGGGTGCGCCATATCTCGAAGGAGGACGTTCTTTTTTTTCTGGGAATGAAACCGGTCATTGGTTAAAACAAGGCGGCCTTTATCCAGATGAGGATTGACACGCGCATCCCGGGAACGGTACCAGGATTCCACGATTCGTTTGTTCAGCCGGGACGCATCCAGAACGCCTTCGTTGACGAAACGCTCCCATATGTTTAAACTCAATGCGGTTTCAAGCATAAGACCCTCTCCCCTGAATGTATATTTTCGATATAATTCAAAGTCCGCTTAGGGCTGTGCGAGCGTGAAACGTGTCACATTAATTATAAACGATTAAGACAGCGCTTACAATCAAGCTTCGGTCTCAGGAGCCGCCGCACGGATAAGCGTCAGGGCTTGGGAGAGACAATAATTTTGATCTGTTCCTTGCTGCCGACCAATTCCTCGAAGCCGTCCGGGACTAGACGGTCCAGCCGGATTTTCTTCGTAATCAATTCGTCGACCCGCAGCCGACCTTCCGAGATAAGCGAGATGACGGCCGGGAAAATATTGCGGTATGCGAGCACGCCTTTCAGCTCTCGCTCCTTAAGCACGAGGGTATTCGGCGCGATCGACGCCGGTTTTTCCCAGATGCTTACAATGACCGTCTGGCCGTCGGTTTTCGTGCTGCGGATCGCATCGTTCAGGCAGACTTCGATGCCGGTGACTTCGAAGCTGACGTCCGCGCCGCCAGGAACGAGCCGGTGTACCGCTTCGACCGCGTTGTCCTTTAACGGGTGGATGACGTGATGAGCACCCAGTGCGAGCGCCGTTCGTTGTCTGGCTTCGGAAATTTCGACGGCAATAATCCGGCTCGCGCCCGCCGCGCGGGCGGCTTGGATAACGAGCAGGCCGATAGGACCCGCCCCGTAGACGACGCAGGTGTCGCCGGCCTTAAGCCTGCTTTGCCGGACGGCATGAACGGCGACGGCCGCAGGCTCTACCATCGCGCCTTGCTCGTAGGTCATCGCATCCGGGAGCTTATGAACCATGCTCTCTTTCACCGAGGTGATCTCGCTGAATCCGCCTCCGCCCCCGCTCAGTCCGTGGAACCCGAGCTCATCGCACACGTTGTATAGACCTTGCCGGCAAGGAAGGCACGTCCCGCACGCGAGAATCGGCTCGACCGTTACCCGGTCCCCGACCTCCACCTTCGTTACGCCCGGGCCGACCGCGACGACTTCGCCGGCAAACTCATGCCCCAGAATGACCGGGGCCCGTTCGTTCGTCAGCGGGTGGGGCTGATCGGGAATGAAGATCGGCCCGGCCAAATACTCGTGCAAATCCGTTCCGCATATGCCACACCACTCGACCCGAATGTTGACCATGCCCGGCCGAACCGGAGGCTCCGGCGTTTTCTCTATACGCACATCGCGAATGTTATGCCAAAATGCTGCTTTCATCGGTGGACCTCCTTAAACATGCACCGCATGGCCGATGGCGCCCAGAATCGCTTCGTGAACCGCTTCGGACAACGTCGGGTGGGCGGCGATAAAATGCTCCATCATATCAGCGGTCATCTCGGTGTGCAGCAGAACCGCGCCTTGGCCGATCAGCTCCGTCGCTTTTGGACCGACGATGGAAATGCCGACAATTTCGTGATACTGCGGCTCCGTCAGCACCTTCACTCTGCCGACCGGTTCGTCCAGGATCAGCGCTTTGCCGTTGGCGGCGAACGGAAACTCCCCGACGCGAATGTCGCCGTACCGTTCTCTGGCCTGCTTCTCGGTCAAGCCTACCCCGGCAATTTCCGGGGAGGTATAGATGCAGCGCGGAACCGCCCGGTAATTGACCTTTGCCTCGGCTCCGGAAGCATGCAGCGCAGCGACGGTGCCCTCGTGAAAAGCGACATGCGCGAGCTGAATGCCGCCGATGATGTCGCCGCAGGCATAAATATGAGGAACGCTGGTCTGCATATGCGGATTGACTTCGATCCCCTGCTTCGTATACCGGACCCTGGCCTTTTCCAGACCGAGTCCATCCGTTCGCGGCTTTCTCCCGATCGCGACAAGCACGCGATCGGCGGTGCCTTCGAACACCCGGCTCTCGGTTTCGAAGACCGCCAGCTTCTCCTCCAGCTGCAACTGCTTTACGGCAGTGGACGTATACACCTTCACGCCCGCTTTCTCCAGCTCCCGCTGCAGGATGGCCGCCGTGTCCGCGTCTTCGCCCGGAAGCAGCTGGTCGGCCATCTCGACCACGGTCACCCGGGTTCCGAGACGGCTGTAGATGCTCGCAAACTCGCAGCCGATGACGCCGCCTCCGATAATAAGCAGGGAAGCCGGAACCGCAGGCAGCGACATCGCCTGGCCGCTGTGAATGATCCATTCCCCGTCGAACGGCGCAAAGGGCAGAGCGACGGGCTCCGAGCCTGCGGCGATGATAAAGCGGTCCGCTTCCACGGCCTCATGTCTGTCTCCCTGCGAGACTTGCAGCTTACGGTCCGTGACAAAGCTTGCCTGTCCCCGAATGACTCGAATCTTATTTTTTTTCATCAAAAAGCCGATGCCCTGCACCAGCTTGCTCACAATCCCGTTCTTATAGCTCTGCACCGCGTTCCAATCGACCTCGACCCGGTCCGTGGGCAGCACTACGCCGAACCGGTCGGCGTGCTTGACTTTATCCAGCGTATCCGCGCTTTCCAGCAGCGATTTGGTCGGCATGCAGCCTTCGTTCAGACACGTTCCTCCCAGCTCCTTCTGCTCGATTAAGGTCACCTGCTTGCCCTGCCCGGCGGCGGCAATCGCCGCCACATACCCCGCAGGACCTCCTCCGATAATGGCTATCGTCTCCATGGTATGGCCTCTCCTTCCCTACAAAACAAGCCGGTACGGGTCTTCCAGCGCGTCCTTCACTGCACGCAGGAACTCGGCGGCCGGCGCGCCGTCCAATACCCGGTGGTCGAAGGTCAGGCTGAGCGGCAGCAGACTCCGGCGCTGCAAGTCGTCTCCCTTGTAAACCGGCATCTCCGCCACGGAGCCGACGCCAAGAATGCCCGCTTCAGGCGTGTTCAGAATCGGCGTGAAATAATCGATGCCGTAAGCGCCGAGGTTCGTGATCGTAAACGTCGAGCCTTGAAGGGCGTCGCTTCCGAGCTGACCGTTTCTCGCTTGCTGCGCCAGCGCCTTGATTTGGCGCGACAAATCCAGTACGGAGTACTGATCGGCATGGCGGATGACCGGAACGACTAAGCCTTTGTCCAAAGCGACGGCGATGCCCAGATGCACGTGATCGAACACGTGAATGCGGTCGTCGATATACGCGCTGTTCATCTGCTTATGCCGCTTGAGCGAAAGCACGACGGCACGGGCGATAAAATTGGTCACCGTCAGCTTGACCTCGTGCTGGCGCTGCGCGGTTTCGCTCATCTGCCTCTGCAGCGCGAGCAGATCGGTGACGTCGGCCCGCAGCGTCAGCGTCAGCTGGGCGCTCTGCTGCAAGCTGTCGTGCATCCGCACCGCGATGACCTTGCGGATGCCGGTGACCGGAATTTGCTCCGTATGCTCCGTAAAGCCGGACGGGGCGGCAGTCGCATTTGTCCCGGCGGACGAAGCAGCTGCTTCCCCGGTAGAAGCAGAAGCAGACGATGCGGAAGTCGCGTTGGCGATGGCATGCTCCACGTCCTCCTTCGTAATTCGTCCCTGCGGACCCGTTCCCGTTAGATTCGCGATATCGAGCCCGGCCGCCTCCGCCATTTTGCGGGCGACCGGGGAGACTTTGATGTCCCTGCCGTGTGCGGGAGCTTCGGCAGACGCAGGCTGCCCGCCTGCCGGAGAAGCGTCCGGCACTACGACGCTAGGCGCAGCCTCGCCCGCAGCCGTCCCCGCAGCCGCGCCGCTGACTTGCTCGCCGGGCTGGCCGATGTAGCCGATGACCGTGCCCGGTGCCACGCCCTCCCCTTCCGGAACGGCAATCTTCAGCAGAACGCCGTCCGCAGGCGCTTCCAGATCCGTTTCAATTTTTTCCGAGCCGATATTGGCGATGATGTCCCCTTTAGTCACAGGGTCTCCCTCTTTCTTATGCCAGAGGGATACCGAACCTTCCTTCATCGCCATGCCCAGTTTGGGCATGACCACTTCTACAGCCATGGCGATCTCTCCTATCCGGGTTAGTCTGGGTCCGTCTATACGGCGAGCAGCGATTTGTCGCCTAGCAGCTCGGCAACGACTTCAAGCACCTTTTGCGGCGTCGGCAAATAAATGTCTTCCAGCGGCGGCGAGAACGGCACGGGCGTATGCGGCGCCGTGATCCGCTTGATCGGCGCGTCCAGGCTGTCGAACGCTTTATCTGCTACGAGGGCGGCGATATCCGTCGCGATGCTGCACCGCGGATTCGCTTCGTCGATGACGATCAGGCGGTTCGTCTTCGCCACGGAAGCGAGTATCGTATCCTCGTCCAGCGGGGACAGGCTGCGCGGATCGACGACTTCCACTTCGATGCCTTTTTGCGACAGCTGCCGGGCGGCCGTTAGCGCCGTCTGCACCTGCTTGCCGATCGCCACGATAGTCAGGTCCGAACCGGCCCGCTTAATGTCGGCTTTTCCGAGCGGAATCGTATAGTACCCTTCGGGCACCTCGCCGGTCGCGTTATACAGCGTCTTGTCTTCGAAGAAAATGACGGGGTCGTTATCCTCGATGGACGCGAGCAGCAGCCCTTTGGCATCGTAAGGGGTCGAAGGGACGACCACTTTAATGCCGGGAATGCTGGTGAACAGCGCATATAGGCTCTGCGAATGCTGCGCCGCCGCGCGGAAGCCGGCCCCGTGCGTCGTGCGGATCGTCACCGGCACCTGCGCCTTGCCTCCGAACATATAGCGGAATTTGGCCCCTTGGTTCAGCACCTGATCCAGACAGCTCCCGATAAAATCGTTAAACATCAGCTCCGCAATCGGGCGCAAACCCGTCGCAGCCGCCGTCATCGCCGCGCCGATATATCCCGCCTCGGTGATCGGCGTATCCAGCACCCGGTCGCGGCCGAACTCTTGCACGATGCCTTTCGTCACGCCCAGCACGCCGCCCCAGGCTTCATCGTCCTGCAAGTGGTCTACGGCCGCCCCGCCAGCCACGTCCTCGCCCATCAAAATGACGTTTTCGTCCTTGCGCATCGCCAGCTTCATCGCCTCGTTGATCGCCGCGGACATACTGATTTTTCTTGTCATGCCGGTTCCTCCTCTAATAAATTAGTAAGATACGTACACGTCCGTCAGCAGCTCGGATGCGTCCGGATACGGGCTGTTTTCCGAAAATTCGACGGCCTTCTCCACCGCTTGCTCTACCGAAGCCTTCATGTCCGCCAGCTCGGCTTCGGTATACAGGCTCTCGGTCAGCAGATACGATTCGAACGCGGTAATCGCGTCTTTTTCCTGCAAATGCTCTTTTCGTTCGTGGTCTTTTTTATATTTCTGGGCATCGCCCTCGAAATGTCCGTAATTGCGGTAGGTGACGCATTCGATCAGCGTCGGGCCCTCGCCACGGCGCGCCCGCTGCACGGCCTGCTCCGCCGCCTCGTAAACAGCAAGCACGTCTTTGCCGTCCACCCGGACCCCCGGGATATTGTAAGCGATTGCACGATCGGCGATAGTTTTGCAGCTTGAGGCGTATTCGAACGTCGTCGCTTCACCGTACCCGTTATTTTCAGCAATGAAAATGACCGGCAGCTTCCAGATCGCGGCCAAATTGATGCCTTCGTGGAACGTTCCTTGGTTGTTCGCGCCGTCTCCGAAAAAGCATACGCTGACCGCATTCGTCTTCTTGTATTTGGCGGTCAAGGCGGAGCCGCAGGCCAGCGGATAGCCGCCGCCGACGATGCCGTTGGCGCCCAGCATGCCTTTGTTCAGGTCGGCGATATGCATCGAGCCGCCCTTCCCTTTGCACAGCCCGGTAATTTTCCCGAACAGCTCCGCCATCATGCCGTCCAGCTCGCAGCCTTTGGCGATGCAGTGCCCGTGTCCGCGGTGGGTGCTGGTGATGCTGTCTTTGTCATCTAGGTGGGCGCATACGCCGACCGCTACCGCTTCTTCTCCGGCGTACAGGTGAACGAAGCCCGGAAGCCGGCCTTGGGCGAACAATTCGTGCACCTTATCCTCGAACTTGCGGATCTCCAGCATCTTTTGAAACATCCATCCTGCTTTTTCCCGGCTCAAGGCCGTTCCCTTGTCCTGCGCGGCGTTAACCATACCGTGTTCCTCCTTTGGATGTAAAAAATGTCCCCACGCCGGATAGTATTGCAAGTTTCGTGCCAACGGAAAAACAGCTGGATTCTCGCAGAAATACGGGCCCGCAGAAAGCAGAAAAAGTGGACACAAAGAGACGGCTGTCTCGTTTTGTCCACTTTTGTTCACCTATTCATCATTGGGATTATCATGGGGAATATCCTGAAATTGGGGCTCGGGGAAGAGCGTGCGGCTCTTCCTCGAATGTTCACAGCGGCGCGAATAATCTTCGGCGGCTTTACAGGAGCAGGACTAGCCAAGGGACAACAACCAGCGCCAGAAGTGCGGTCACGAGCATGGCAATGCTCGACACCGTGCCGGAGACGGCACCGAATTCGAACGCCGTCGTCGTTCCGGCC
Organism: Paenibacillus elgii NBRC 100335; assembly: GCF_004000865.1. Lineage (GTDB taxonomy): Bacteria > Bacillota > Bacilli > Paenibacillales > NBRC-103111 > Paenibacillus_G > Paenibacillus_G elgii. The sequence continues at coordinate 88,067 of NZ_BIMB01000022.1, forward strand.
GTATGCGCGCTCGTCCCGAGCAGCACGCCCTGCGCCACCCCGCTGCGGATGCGGAACAGCCGGATAAGCATCGGTCCGACGACCGTGCCAAGTAGGCCCGTGACCAGCACGAACAGCGCCGTCATGGCCGGGATGCCCCCGATCATATCCGTGATGGCGATGGCAATCGGCGTTGTCGTGGAGCGGAGCACCAGGCCGTCGATGATCTTCACGTCGAGGTGCAGCCCCTTGGCGATCCATACCGAAGTCGCAACACCCGCCGCGGAGCCGACCAGTACGCTTGCCATGATTTCTACCGCATATTTGCGCAGCAGGGCGACATTTTTGTAGAGCGGCACAGCCAAGGCAATGGTCGCCGGTCCGATCATGTCTGTCAGCCAGTGCGCCCCGGCGTTGTAGGTCTCGTAAGGAATGTCCGCTTGCAGCAGCAGGACGATGACAACCGCCGGCGTCAGCAGCAGCGGAGATAGATAGATTTTAGGCTTCCTGCGATACAAGCTTTTTATCCCGTAATAGACGGCCATGGTGAACAGCAGCAATACGAGCGAGAGCCAGGTCATGACGGGGTTCGCTCCTTTCGCTTCACGATCGCTTGCGCCACAAGTCCCGCCGAGAGCATGACGACGATCAGGCTGCTCACCAGCACGAGCATGATCGGTAAGCCGTTATCCCGCAGCAGCGACTGATATTGAATCATCCCGGCCGCCGCAGGGATGAAGAACAGCAGCATTTCGGCCAACAGCCATTTGGCCCCCAGATCGATCCATTCGATCCGGATGATTTTCAGTTGTAACAGCACAAATACAAGAATGATCCCAGGAATGCTCCCCGGTATCGGCAAATGAAGCAGAGCCGCCAGCCCGTTCAACAGCCAGGAAACGAGCACAAAAAAGAGCACCTGCCCCAAAGTTTTCACAAAAGCCGTCATGTTGCACAGCTCCTTTCCATCCAAAGTTTACACCCCTTCCTTTCATAGGTAAAATGAATATATCGAATTTCTTTCATTCCAATCGTCTATGCAAAGGAGGTGCGCGGGCATCGATATCCGGCAGTTGGAGTATGTGCTGGAGATCATCCGGCACAGCAGCTTCACCAAAGCGGCCGAGGCGCTGCACATTACTCAGCCCACGATCAGCAAAGCGGTCAAAAATCTGGAGGAGGAGCTGGGCGTCCCGCTCTTCGTCCGCTCGGGCAAAACGCTGGAGCTAACCGACGCCGGCCAGCTTATTGCCGGTCAGGCGCAGGATGTCGTCCGTTCGTTCAAGCATCTGGAGCTGCAGCTCGGCGATTTGACGAATTTCAAAAAAGGGCATATCCGGATCGGACTGCCGCCGATGGCGGGGGCGAGATTTTTCCCCGGCATTCTAAGCCGGTTTCGCGACACGTATCCGGGGCTCACGATCCAACTGGAGGAGGACGGCTCGGTCAAGCTGGCGGAAAAGGTAGAGGACGGCACGCTGGACGTCGGCGTGGTGCTTTTGCCGGTAGACGAGGGCGTTTTCGAATCGTATTCGTTCGTAAACGAACGCTTGCGGGCCGTGCTCCCTCCTGCCCACCCGTTGGCGGGCAAAAAAGAAGTCCGGCTGGTCGAGCTGCAGGATGAAGCTTTCATTTTGTTCCGGGAAGACTTTGCGCTGCACGAGCGGATTATCGAGGCTTGCGACGGCGTCGGCTTCCGGCCCCGGATCTGGTACGAAAGCTCGCAGTGGGATTTTATCTATGAAATGGTCGCCGCGGGAATGGGCGTCGCCCTGCTGCCCGAAAGCATCTGCGGCATGCTCGACCCGAACCGCGTCGCCACGGTCACGCTGACCGACCCGGCCATTCCGTGGCATCTGGGCATGATTTGGCGGAAGGACCGCTACCTGTCGTTTGCCGCGCGGGAGTGGGTCCGCTTCTCGAAGGCGCATTTGACGAACCAAGGCAGGCCGTCTCTTTAAATCCATTTTCGGAAGGGGTACGTAAATATGGAACGATTTCGTGCACTCGTCGTGGACAAAACGGAGAATCAGTTTTCGGTAGGCGTACAATCGCTCAGCTTGGACGATTTGTCGGAAGGCGAGGTGCTCATTCGGGTCGCCTACTCCGGCGTCAATTATAAGGACGGCTTGGCGGCAAGCCCGGAGGGCCGGGTGGTCCGCAGCTATCCCACCGTGCCAGGGATCGATCTCGCCGGGACGGTAGCCGCTTCAACCGACCCGCGGTTTCGCGAAGGCGACGAGGTGCTGGCGACGAGCTATGAGCTTGGCGTCGGACATTCCGGCGGGTTTAGCGAATATGCGAGGGTTCCTGCCGATTGGGTGATCTCCCTGCCGAAAGGGTTAACCCACCGTGAGGCGATGATCCTCGGCACGTCGGGACTGACGGCGGCGCTGTCCATCCACCGCATGGAAGAGAACGGCTTGCGCCCCGAGAACGGCCCCGTGCTCGTCACCGGAGCGACCGGCGGCGTCGGAAGCCACGCCGTCTCGATGCTTGCGGCATCTGGGTACGAGGTCGCGGCCAGCACGGGAAAAGCGCAGGAGCATGACTACCTGCGTGTATTAGGAGCCGCTTCAATCCTCAACCGGGAAGAGCTGTACCCGGACGCGGTCAAGCCCTTGACCAAGGAACGATGGGCGGGCGCCGTCGATCCGGTAGGCGGAGCCGCGCTGCCGCATATTCTTAGCGCTATCCGCCATGGCGGCTCCGTGGCGCTTAGCGGACTGACCGGCGGCGCCGAATTTACGGCGGCCGTGTTCCCGTTCATTCTCCGCGGCGTGAACCTGCTCGGCATCGATTCCGCCTACTGCCCGATTCCGCTCAGGCAGCGGCTCTGGGAGCGGATGGCCTCGGATCTGAAGCCGCCGCGGCTCGAAGCGATGGTGCATGCGGAAACGACGCTCGACGAGCTACCGGCCGCCCTGCAGCACATCCTGCAAAGCGGCGTTCGCGGGAAGGTCGTTGTGAAGCTGAAGTAAGCGGTCAGCAAGAGACGTGAAAAAGCCCGACCGGTCAACCCGGTCGGGCTCTTTGTACGGCTGCAGCGTCAACTGCAAGCCGCTTATCCGGCGGCAGGAAGCTTGATCTTCTGACCCGGGAAAATGAGATCCGGATTGCTGAGCTGATTCAGCTCCTGCAGCTTCTGCCACGTAGTGTTGTGCTTCCTGCCGATCTTCGACAGCGTATCGCCGGACTTCACGATATATACTCCGCCGTCTGTTGCTGCTGGAGCCGCCGGGGCGGGCTTTGCAGCTTCCGATGCCGGTGCTGGCGTCGGAGCCGGTACTGTTGGCGCCGGTGGTGCCGGTGGCGTTACCGTGTCGGATGCCTTTTTGACCGCGATGCGGCTTTCGACCTGCGGGTTCACTTCGCCCTTTTTCTGGAAATACTTGATCAACGATTCCTCCAGCGAAGAATAGTCGCCTGCAAGCGGGTAGTCCTTGAACATTTTGTAATCGTCTCCGCCTGCCGCCATAAAGTCGTTCGTCGCAAGCAAATACGTTTTGTTCGGGTCGATCGGCTGCCCTTTGACTTTGACCGCGGATACTCGCTTGCCTTTCGGCTGCGCAGGGTCGAGCTCGAAGGTAACGCCGCCGACCTGCGGGAAGCCGCCCAGCGGTTCCGGATAAGCGGATACGCCGTGCTCAAGAGCGGCGACGATATCGGAGCCCTTTACTTTTTTCGTCTGAATGTAGTTGCCGAACGGCAGAACGGTAATGACCTGCCCCTTCGTAATCGGGCCTGCGGCGATCGAATCGCGGATACCGCCGCCGTTCGTGATAGCAACGTCGGCACCCGTTTCGTCGATCATCGCGTCGGCAATCAGGTTGCCGAGGTTCGACTCGCCCTTGCGTACGACTTCGCGGTCCCCAACCAGCTTGACGGAGGTGGCGCCCACTTTTTGCTGCAGCACCTTCTCCTGCTCTTTTTTCACGGAGTTAATAATGTCCAGAACGGCCGCGTCGCCCGGCGTTTTGTCGTCGTCGGCGGCTTTTTTCGTAATCAGACCGGACACCTTGTCCTTCAGCTTCCCGTTCTCGAACGTCAGGTCGACGCGTCCGAATTGCTTAAGGTACTCGCCGGTCTGGGCGATCAGCACGTTGCCGACCTTCATGCCCGTATCCAGCTTCGTATGGCTGTGTCCGTCGATGATGACGTCGATGTCCGGTACCTGCTCGGCCACCTTGATGCTCGTGTCAATGCTGGACTTGTCGACTCCGAGATGCGTCACCGCAATGATCGCGTCAACCTTGCCTTTCAGTTCGCCCACAATCGCCTTCGCCTCGACGGCAGGGTCTGTGAACGTGAGGCCCGCGACGTTGTTCGGATGCGTTTTATAAGCGGTTTCAGGCGTAGTCAGGCCGAAAATGCCCAGCTTGATGCCGTCCACTTCCTTGATCACGTAAGGCTCCAAAATGCGGGTGCCGTCCGCTTTTTTCGTATTGGCGCTCAGTACGGGGAATTTGGCTTTGCCCGCCAGCTCCTTAAGCCGCTCGTAGCCGTAGTTGAAATCGTGATTACCCGCGGCCATCGCGCTGTACCCCACGGCATTCATGATGTTGACGATGCTTTCGCCGCGTACCAGATTCGCAACCGTTTGCCCGTGGAACGTATCACCGGCATCCAGTATGAGCGAGTTCGGGTTCGTTTTCGCATATTCCTTGATCATCGCGGCCATTTTGGCGAAGCCGATCCCTTCCTTGCTTTCGTCAACCCGGGAATGCGTATCGTTCGTATGGAACAGCGTAACTTTCGTCGTGCCCTTCTTGCCGCCGGTATTCCCCACCGACGTTTCCGCCGCCGCTGCCGGGGCTGCCGCCGATACGAGCATAAGCGCAGCCAGCGCCGGGGACATCCATTTTTTCCAACCCTTCATTCGAAGCTTCTCCTCCCAAATTGAACCAGTTTGGCATGTCCCTCTTAGTTTAGCACAGATATATAAATGGAAATCCTGCCCTGTGTAAACTTTTCGTAAATTCCAACGGTTCGATGTCGGAAGTCAACTCCGGCGCCAGCTTTAAAACGAGATTGAGTTTTTTCAATTGGTATCATACAATGAAAATGCTTAATTTTTGGCAAAAAGGGGATCGCAGCACATGTTTGGATGGTTGGCAAAAGGCTTGCTCGCAGGCTGCATCGCAGTCGGAGTGATCGCCGGTTCGGTTTATCAATGGGGCAGCTATCCGTATGCGGATCAGGTCGCGGTGCTGGCCTATCATCATTTGGACAATACGGATCAGAGCAACGTCACGATCACGCCGGAGCTGTTCCGCAAGCAAATCAGCTTTTTGAAGGAAAAAGGATACCATTTTCTGACGCTGTCGGAATTCCGCGAATTCATGAACGGCAAGGATGTGCCTCGGCAATCGGTGCTGGTTACGTTCGACGATGGCTACGAAAGCTTCTATACGTACGGGTACCCTGTGCTCAAGGAGCTTGGCATACCGGCGGTCAATTTTGTCGTGACCAAGGACCTGGCCGATCCGAAGGCGCCCGCCCTGACGGCTTTATCCGAGGAGCAAATCCGGCAGATGGCCTCGGAAACGGACTTTATCGATTTTCAATGTCATTCGCACGACCTGCACCAAAAAGTGGACGGTAATCCGCTGCTCACCAGCCTGCTGCATACGGAGGGCCGAATTGAAACGGTTGCCGAATATGGCGACCGGATTCTGAAAGATACCCGGGCTTGCGCCAGCCGGCTCCACGCCCTTCATCTGCAGGAAGTGGATATGTACGCCTACCCTTACGGCATGTACGATCAGCAGGCATCGGATCTGGTCCGGCAGGCCGGGATTCGCTACGCGTTTACGGTAAAAAGCGGCATGGTGACGCAGAAGGACGACGTGATGCAAATTCCGCGCATCAATGCCGGGAATCCGAGCATTACGCCGGAAAAGCTGCACCGTACGATCATGCGCCGCGCCGTGAAGAAGCAGCTGTCCTGGTTGACCCGCTAGGAATAAGGCGAGGTAGCGGCGGAACGAGAGCGCAGCGTTTCGCTTCCGCGCCTTCCTTGCGGCCAACTCACCGGTCAAGAAATCAACTTGGCGATGGCAAAAGCGATTCCGGCCGCCACCCCTCCTACCAAAGCGGTCTGCCAAGCACTTTTGCCGGGTCTTGAACCGGTGAATCTTCCTTTCACATACCCAAATACAAAAAGCGCAATTAAGGTAACGATCACGGAAATGACGAGCGCCGCGTTGGCATGTTGAACAAACAGGTAGGGGGATAAAGGAATTATGCCTCCTGCAATGTAAGACAAGCCGATCGTTAGGGAGCTGTTCCGCGCCCTCTTCGGTTCGGGCTCCTCAAGTCCCAGTTCGTATTTCATCATGAAATTCACCCAACGGTCGGAATCCTGGCTGATCGCATCCACTGCGGATTGGACGGTTTCTTCGGGAAGGCTCCATTGCCGCAGGATGTCCGCAACCTCCTCCCTCTCCCGGTCCGGAAGCTCCCTGATTTCCCGCCGTTCGCGTTCCAATTCCGCCAGATAATGTTCCCGATCCGTTCGGGCCGCCAAATATCCGCCTAGCCCCATCGCAATCGACCCCGCCGCGATCTCCGCCACTCCTGCAATGACCACCAGCCCTGTATTGGAGACGGTTCCGGATAAACCGGCCGCCAAGGCAAAAGGGACGGTCAGTCCGTCCGCCATGCCGATGACAATATCCCGAATGAGATCCGGCGCCATAAAATGTTCTTCCTTATGCTGCCCTTGTGTCGTCTCGTCCTGATTCTGCCGCAATGGTTTCATCCCCACCTTCGGACAAATATGGAATAAAGGCCCGCCCGCTCACGAGCGTTCCGCATGTTTTCCATAGTATGGACGAGTCGCTTTTCAAATATGAAGCTCGCTTTTCAGTTGTTTTTCATTCTTGGGCGGTAAAATTCAAACTAAACCTTACAAAACAAGGAAGGGTGTTATGAACAAGAAGGCTGTCCAATTCGCTTCGATCGTTTTGTTTGTCGCTTTAACCGCCGCTTACTTCCCAACTGCTTTCGTGTCCGCGGATCAGAAAGACAGGCAAAAGAATCGCTATGAGCGAGCCGAACATGAGGCGCACGAGCAGAAGGAGCACAATGAACAAGAGCATACCGAAAAAAAAGGAAAGCGAAAAAGCACTCCGGCACAGACGCCGGCACCGGCCCCCATAACCGCTGCACCCGCCGCTTCCGCCGGGTTTTCGGATAACGAAAAGGCGACCTTGGCTTTGCCCGACGGCAATTCGGTCTCCGGCACTATTCGCCTCAAGCAAGGGGAATTGTTTATCCCGCTGAATTCGGTTCTTGAAGCGCTCCAAGTTCCCTTTGTTATTTATCCGAAAGGGACCATCTTAGAAGGCTTCGCGAATGGCAAGCAATTCATTTTTCATGCGGACAAACGAACTGTGTATGCAGACGGACAAAGGAAAACAACCGCGGCCGCCGTTTTTGCCGAGTCCAATCAATTTTATGTGCCCTTGCAAAGCGCCGCCGACGTGCTGGGATACAGCGCGGTCGTCCTTCCGCAAAACCAGCGGATTGAATTTCAAGTGAGGTGATGAAATGGCTGTGCGAAAATGGCCAAAATGGGTGGTAGGAATTTCTAGCGTCGTATCGTTTACCGGGTTCTTATACGCAACCCAAAGCCAACAGGAACCGAAAAAACCGCTCCCTGCCTCCGCTTCAAACGGACTTGACGCATCCGGAACCGCTGCGGCGGCCGCGGGCGCTGCCGAGAGCACCTTGCAGACCGCTAACACAAGCGCCAGGCTTTTTCTATATACCCCTGACTCTATGCAGCAAATAGCGAAAATGTCTGACGCCGACAAGTCGGAGAGAGAGAAGCTGCTGGAACAGTTGAATTGGGAAGCGGACCCGAGCGCAGAAATTACGCTCACTGCACCAGCAAAGAAGAGTGCCGATCAAGCGGTAGCGTCAACACCGGCAAGCGCCAGAAAAACGAGAAGGTCCTAGCGATGAAAGCATCCAAAACTACGCCGCAGCCGCCTGCCCACGGCTTCCCCGCTGTCGAGTTTAAAGCGATGGGCACGGAGATTGCCGCTATAGGCAGAGACGGCCACGCCCGGCCGTATTGGTGTTTGCCCGTCATCCGTTGGTTCGAAGGCGTCGAAGGCATCGCTTCGCGCTTTCAGCCGAACAGCGAATTATCCCGGTTTAACCGTGCGCCGGCAGGGCGGCAGGTCAAGCTGTCGCCCCGGCTGTATTCGCTGATTCGCTCCGCATGGTCATGGCATCACAAAACCAACGGCTTGTTTCAGCCCTTTGTCGGCTCCGAGCTTTGCCGGCTCGGCTATCATTGCTCCTTCGAGAAAATCGGCACAACAGCTCAACAATCAGCGCACGCGGAATCGGCGGAAGAAGCGGGAAGGCCGGACCATCAAGAATACAGCCGGGCCCTGATTCTGGATGACCAAGCCGGAACCGCGGCGCGAAACGTTCCTGCTTCGCTCGATTTGGGAGGAATGGGCAAAGGATGGACGACAGACCGGGCGGCGCTGCTGCTTAGGGACAGTTTTCGTGTATCGCAAGGGCTTGTCGACGCCGGAGGGGATATGAGAGTCTGGTCCGACGGCGAGCCATGGCCGATCGGCGTTCAAAGCCCTTTTCGGGAAGAGGAGGAATGGCTGCGGCTTTGGCTGAAAAATGCGGCCGTAGCCACCTCGAATATCGTATACCGGCAATGGGAATATCGGGGAAAGACGCACCACCACATTTTGAACGGCCGAACCGGGCAGCCTGCCGAAACCGATATCGTGCAAGCAACCGTATTGGGCCACTCCGTGGAGGAAGCCGAGGTTGCCGCCAAAGTCATCTGCATGATCGGCTCGGAACCGCTGTCTGAGTGGATGCAGGCCCATTTTCCCCGCCTCGGGTACATCGCGATAACCCGATCCGGCTCCATAAGAATCAATCGCAGAGTTTACGATTATGCGGAAAAGGTGGTCGCTTTATGAGCAGCTTGGTTACCCTCGCTTCTTGGTTATCCACTTGGGGCGTCATCAAAGCGGCGGGGTTCACCTCCTATTTGTGCATTTTTGTTTCCGTTGTTCTGGGGGCGTTCAGCTACGGGACGGCCGTCCCGGCCAAGCTGCGCGGCATCCTGCTTCCCGCCCATCAACTCGCAGGCTGGCTGGGCTTCCTGTTCGGCCTGCTCCACGGCGCAGTACTGACCATCGATACGTATCAGCCCTTCTCCCTTGCGGAAATTCTGATCCCTTTTACGGCGAAATTCCATCCTTGGGCGTCGGGCCTGGGTACGGTGGCGCTTTATATCCTCGCGGCGATCCTGATAAGCTCGGACTGCATAAAAAACTTGGGCAAAAAAGCTTGGCGCGCAGTTCATCGGTTAAGCTACCCTTTAGTAATATTGGCTTTCCTTCACGGGCTAAGCGACGGTTCGGATTCGGACAAAATTTGGGCCTTCCCGCTATATGCCGGAAGTGCGATTATTTTTATTGCCGCTGGACTGTACAGGGCATATATTCAGTGGCAAGCCAATCGGAAGCCTTTGGCCTCGAAATAGAGTAAACTGGAGAAAAGCCGCTTCACAGAAAGGGATTGGGCATTGTGAAAATCTTGCTCGCTGAAGACGACGAAAAGCTGGGAAAATTAATCGTACACATGCTGCGCAAAGAATGTCATACAACCGATTGGGTACAGAACGGAGATGAAGTGGAAGTTTTCGTGGAGCAGGGGGATTACGACCTGGTTATCCTCGATTGGATGCTGCCCGGAAAAAACGGCGATCAAGTCTGCAAGGCGCTTCGCAGTCTGGATTACCATAAGGGCATCTTGATGCTGACGGCAAAAGGGACGCTGCAGGACCGTGTTGAAGGGCTGGACGCGGGAGCCGACGATTATTTAATGAAGCCGTTCGAGTTTGCCGAGCTGTTCGCCCGCATCCGTTCCATTGCAAGACGGGCGCAAATCCCGATTTCGGAGGAAACCATCCGCGTTGGAACGTTTGAACTGAATATGAACAATCATACCTTCAAAGGCCACGGCAAGCTTTTGTCTCTCACGGTCAAGGAATACCAACTGTTGGAAATTTTGATGCGCAACCGGGGCTGCACCATTCCCAGAGAAACGCTGCTCACCCGAATCTGGGGGTTCGATGGCGATGTTTCGAGTAATTCTCTTGACGTCCTGGTGAAGCTTACACGAAAAAAACTGGAGGGTACGCCCGGACTCGCCATTCAGAACATCCGCGGGGTAGGGTACAAGCTAGAGGTGGCCGATGTTCTCTAAGACCCGCAAGCGGTTAACCGTCTATTTTACCGTCTTGATCATGCTGTTCCTGATTACCTTTAACGGGATCGGGTATTTGCTGCTATCCTCCTATGTCTACAGCACTCAGGAGAAGACGCTCCGGGGACAGGCGGAAAAATATGCCGAAGAACAGGAACACCTGCTGGAGAAAGGGAAGCCGAAGGAAAAGTCAAAGAACAAAAAGGAAGGTCATGAAAAAGATGGCAAAAATGACTTGTCCGCAGGCGCGCTTCGGACTTTTTTCGTCGTCTTGGACAAGGGGGGCCGAGTCGTTTCGGGTGCAATTCCGGAGATCGAGCACCCCGAATCTTTTATCCAAGAGCTGACCGCCTGGAATCCCCGGCAGGGCGACATTCGCTATTTTACCGTGGACAATCCTAAGGACGAGCGTGTCGATCTGATCGTCACGGGCCGGCCGCTTTCGGAAAAAGGGGACTATATCGGCATGCTGTACACCGGGGCGGACGTTTCCCCGCAAAAGGCCGTGCTTCGGCAGTTAATGTCCATTCTTGCTGGATTATCCGCATTGTTTGTAGTTTTGTCCGCTTTGTTGGGCTATCTGATGTCCGGTCGGGCCATGAAGCCGATCGTGGAAGCATTCGATCGTCAACGCCGATTCGTTTCCAACGCTTCCCACGAACTAAGAACGCCGCTGGCTATTATGCACGCCTCGTTGGAGGTGCTGGAATCCGAGGAAAAGAGTACGATGCAGCCCTTCAGCCAGCAAGTGCTTGACGATTTGAAGGACGAGACGCGCCGAATGTCTTCTCTCGTCTCCTTCCTTCTGACCCTCGCGCAAGGCGATTCGCCCGCCAATCAATTGGCGATGGAGACCTTTTCCCTGGGAGACGAGCTTACGAAGCTCTTGCGAAAAATCAAGCCTTTGGCCGAAGAAAAGGAGCTTTCGCTAGATTTGGATATTTCGTCCGATTTACCCGTTCTTGCGGATAAGGAACGTCTTCTCCAATTGACCCTGATTCTACTCGACAACGCCATCCTGTATACCCCCAAAAATGGGAGCGTTACCTTGACCGCCGCGTCGGAGGAACGGACATTGACTTTGGCTGTAGCCGATACGGGGATCGGAATCGCTCCGGAGTTGCAGGAAGAAATTTTCGAGCGGTTTTATCGGGTGGATTCCGCCAGAGGCCGAGGGAAAGGACAGCTCGGCCTAGGCTTGTCCATCGCCAAATGGATTGCGGAAGCGCACGGAGGAAGCATCCGGGTCAAAAGCGTACCCGGCCAAGGAAGCACGTTCACCGTCAGGCTGCCTGTCGCGCGTCCTGAACGGGGATAGACGGTTGAGCCGGGCCGCAAGGCAGGCGGCGAGGTTAACGGCGGGAGCCCGGCGTCGCGCCACCGCCGCCTTCATCGCGGCCGTCGAACCACAGCTTGCGGTAATCGACCCAGCCGAGCGAGCTGATCGAGACGTCCCGCAGTCCCGGCGGGTACGAGGCGGACTGCTGCCAGCGGTACCACAGGATGATGGCGCGTTCCTGCAGGAGCGCTTCTTCCAACTGACCCAGCAGCGCTAACCGGCGGGCGCGGGAAGGCTCCCCGGCAAGTTCGGTGCACAGACGACCGGCCTTTTCACGCAGCCCCGGAGGCAAGCAGCGCCTCACGGGGCTGTTTGCGTTAGCCAGCAGGGCCAGCAGCGTCCACTCCGCATCCTCATGCACCGGCTGCTCCAGCAGATACAAATCCGCTTCGGCGAGCGTCCCTTCCTCGAACAAAGCCTCATACGGCACGAACGAAAGCTCCAGACGAATGCCGTACGGCGCGAGCGCCCGCTGCAGCCACGCCGCATCCCGCTCGTGGCCGGCTCCGGCGTACGTGACGAGCCGCAGTGTCAGCCTGTACCCGCGGACCTTGCGATCCGGCGCACGAGGCGATGCTATGTCCAGAGCGTCCCCCTCCAGGTCCCGGATCAAACGATTCGCCAGCGGGCCCCGGTTGCCGTCCGGCTCCAGCCGGACCGGGCCGTTTCGCAGCACGGAGGCCAGCAGCTCCCGCTGTCCGGCGTCCGCCCAAGGCGAGGAGGCGCCGCTACGCCAGTTCAGCGCAATAAACTTGCAGCCCCGGTCGATGTTCGTTTCCTCCAGCCAGTGTTCCTGCAAACCGCTCTTCTCGCTTTCGCGGGAAGAACTGAAGTGGCGGAAGTTCAATCCGCCCAGCTCGGCTTCGTCCTCGGCGCCCGCAGCTTCATTGCCGTCATAAGTGGATGGCAAGCACCACATCTCCACGCGGTCCAAATGTGCTCTCCGCTTGTAGTAATCCGCAAACGCCTCAAGCGCAAGAAACCGGCTTTCCCGCTCTGCCAAGCGGAACGGTCCGGTGCCGACCGGGCGGAAAGCAAAGTCCGCCGTCAGCCCCGCCGGAACGATGGAGGCCGCCGGGGAAGCCAGCAGCCCGAGAAAAGGGCCAAGCGGCTCTCGCAGCCGGATTTCCAGACGGAACTCGTCCAACGCCGCGACAGCTTCGAGACCTTGGTACAACGGCGCATAAGGTGAGACGGCATGGAGCTGCCCCCTGTCCCGCAGCCGCTCCAAGGTGTAGGCAGCATCCCGGGCCGTGAACGGATTGCCGTTGTGGAACCGCACATGCTTTTGCAGCGCGAATATCCAGCGTTCCCGTCCTCCCTCGTCCGCCACACGCTCCCAGTGATGGGCCAGCCCGGGCAAAAAACGGTCCGTCTCCCGGTCGTACCTCACCAACGTATCGAACAGCTGCCTGATCATATGCAGCTCCGTCCGCCGTGTCGCATAAGCCGGGTCCATCGAGCCAAGCTGCCGGTAGGACGGGAAGCGGAGCACCTCCACGGGGCCCGTTTTGTCGTCCGTCGACGCTTCCCTGCGGTAGCCGAACGCCTCCTGCAGCAGCTCCGCGAGCTGTCTGCGGCCGTCCGGCGTATCCGTGCCCTGCTCCGCCAAAGCCACAGCTTCGCGGAGCCGTCCACGGGCGAGCCGATCCTTCACCTGCTCCAGCAGCAGCCTGTCGGGCTCCGCCCACAGCTCCAGACGCGAACGGTTGCCGCGTCCGCGGCCCGGTGCCCATCGGATCCAATCGCGCGCCTGCATCCCCCGCAGAAGCAGCTTCACGTTGCGCTCCGTGCAGTGAAGCAGTCCGGCCAGCTCCGCCAGCGTCGCTTCCGTTCCGCCATCCAGGCCCCGGGGCTGCAGCCCCCGGTACAGCTTCAGGTAATGCTCTTCCAGCCGCATCGCACTCTGACTCCTTCTTTCCTTCGATCATATAACTCTGAACCAAAAGGGGAAATTTCCTGAACCCAGTTTACACTTTTTATTCCCCTTTTTCCATTTACAATTAGAGCTACGTCAACGTATAAAAAGGGGCTGTTTGAAATGAAAGCACACGGTCCATCCGTCCGCGCAATCGCTTGGGTAACGGCGGTCTGCCTGCTCGGCGATTCGATGCTCTATATCGTGCTTCCGGTGTACTGGCAGCATTACGGCTTGGACGCGCTCTGGCAGGTCGGCGTGCTGCTGTCGGTCAACCGCTTCGTCCGGCTGCCGCTCGGCCCGCTCATCGGCTGGCTGTACAGCCGACTTCCGAAACGGACCGGCGTGCTTGCCGCGGTCGCTCTGGCCTGCGCGACAACGCTGGCGTTCGGCTTCTTCAGCGGCTTCGCGCCGCTCCTCGCGGCACGGGCCTTATGGGGCGCAGCCTGGTCGATGCTGCGCATCGGCGGCTACTTGACGGTGCTGGAGGCCAGCGGCGGCGGGGACCGCGGCCAACTGCTCGGCCGCTACAACGGCATCATGGGCGTCGGCAGCCTCGTCGGGATGCTGGCCGGCGGCCTGCTCGCCGACCTGCTCGGCGTGCGCACCGTGGCGCTGCTGCTCGGTGCGGCCACGCTGGCCGGCCTGCCGTTCGCCTGGCGCTTCGTGCCGCCCACCGTCACGCCGTCTGCCTCGCC
>NZ_BIMB01000023.1 GCF_004000865.1 Paenibacillus elgii NBRC 100335
TAGCTGCGCTTCGCCTACGGCTTCCGCCGCTAGCTGCTCTGCGCCTACTGCGCCTTCGGACAGATGCCGGCTTCGCACAGCCCCTTCCGCAAGGTGCAGGGACATCACCGCGTCGGTTGCAAGATGTCGGCTTCGCACCGACTCCTCCGCAAGGTGCAGAGGCGTCACCGCTCCTTCCGCTAGCTTCTCCGACGTCACCGCTTGTGCTTGCAATTGCGCTTCGCCTACGGATTCAACCGCTAGCTGCTCCGCACCCACCACGCCTTCGGCCAAATGCCGGCTGTGAACCGCTCCTTCGGCTAGGTGCTGCTCCGTCACCGTGCCTTCTGCAAGATGCCGGCCGTGTACCGCTCCTTCGGACAGGTGCTGATCCGTCACCGCGCCTTCTGCAAGCTTCTCTGACGTCACAGACTCCGCCTGCAAGTGCGCTTCGCCTACGGCTTCCGCCGCCAGCTGTTCCACGCCTACTATGCCTGCGGCCAGATGCCGGTCGTGTACCGCTCCGTCGCGGAGGTGCTGCTCCGTCACTGCGCCTTCCGCCAGCTTCTCCGACGTTACGGACTCCGCTTGCAAGTGCGCTTCGCCTACGGCTTCCGCCGCCAGCTGTTCTGCGCCCACCGCGCCTTCGGACAGATGGCGGCCGTAAACTGCTCCTTCAGCTAGGTGCTGATCCGTCACCGATCCTTCCGCCAGCTTCTCCGTCGTCACCGCTTGCGCCTGCAAGTGAGCTTCGCCTACGGCTTCCGCCGCTAGCTGTTCCACGCCTACCGCGCCTTCGGCCAAATGCCGGCCGTGAACCGCGCCGTCAGCCAGGTGCTGCTCCGTCACCGCTCCTTCTGCAAGCTTCTCCGACGTCACGGACTCCGCTTGCAAGTGCGCTTCGCCTACGGCCTCCGCCGCCAGCTGTTCTGCGCCCACCGCGCCTTCCGACAGATGCCGTCGGTGGATCGCTCCTTCGGCCAAGTGCTGCTCCGTCACCGATCCTTCCGCCAGCTTCTCCGACGTCACCGCCTGCGCCTGCAGCTGCGATTCGCCTACGGCTTCCGCCGCCAGTTGTTCCGTGCCTACCGCGCCTTCGGCCAGCTTCTCCGACGTCACCGCCTCCGCCTGCAATTGCACTGTACCTACGGCCTCCGCCGCGAGCTGCTCCATGCCCACCGCGCCTTCGGCCAGATGTCGGCCATAAACCGCGCCTTCGGCCAAGTGCAGCTCCGTCACTGCTCCTTCCGCAAGCTTCTCCGACGTCACGGACTCTGCCTGCAACTGTACTGCACCTACGGCTTCCGCCGCAAGCTGCTCCGCGCCCACCGCGCCTTCGGCCAGATGCCGGCCGTAAACCGCTCCTTCGGACAGGTGCAGCTCCGTTACCGCGCCTTCCGCAAGCTTCTCCGACGTCACGGACTCCGCTTGCAACTGCACTGCACCTACGGCTTCCGCTGCAAGCTGCTCCGAGCCTACCGCGTTTTCGGCCAAATGCCGGCCGTGTACCGCTCCTTCAGCTAGATGCAGCTCCGTCACCGCGCCTTCCGCCAGCTTCTCCGACGTTACGGCTTGCGCCTGTAGTTGGGCTTCGCCTACGGATTCCTCCGCCAACTGTTCCGAGCCTACCGTGCCCTCGGCCAGATGCTGGCTGCGTATGGCCCCTTCCGCAATGTGCAAGGCCATCACCACGCCTCCTGCAATATGCCGGCTTCGCACCGACTCTTCCGTAAGGTGCAGAGGCGTCACCGTGTTTTCCGCCAAGCGGCTGCCGTCCACGGCCCCTTCGGCAAGGTTCTGCGTCGTGACCGCACCTTCCGCCAGATGCCAGTCGTGAACCGCACCGACCGCGAGGTGCGGCGCCATTACCGCGCCTTCCGCCAGCTTCTCCGACGTCACCGACTCCGCCTGCAGCTGTGCCGGGCCTACGGCTTCCGCCGCCAACTGCTCCACACCCACCGCGCCGGGTGCCAGATGCGCCGTGGTCACGGAGCCCTCCGCCAAGCGGCTCCCGTCGACGACGCCCTCTGCGAGGTGCTCCGTGGTAACCGCTCCTTCCGCCAAATGCCAGCCGCGCACGGCCCTTTCTTCGAGGTGTATCGCCGTCACTGCGCCCTCGGCCAGATGCCGACCGCCAACCGCCTCTTCCGCAAGGTGAAATGCCGTCACTGCGCCTTCCGCCAGCTTTTCCGACGTTACGGCCTCCGCCTGCAATTGCGCTTCGCCTACGGCTTCCGCCGCAAGCTGCTCCGCGCCTACCGCACCTGAGGCCAGATGCGCCGTCGTTACGGCTTCCTCCGCCAGGCTACTTGCGCCTACGGCTCCCGCTGCGAGGTGCCTTGCCGTTACCGCGCCTTCCGCCAGCTTTTCTGACGTTACGGCCTCCGGCTGCAACTGCGCTTCGCCTACGGCCCCCGCCGCCAACTGCTCCGTGCCCACCGATCCCGGCGTTAGATGCGCCGTCGTTACCGATCCGTCCGCCAATCGGCTGCCGTCGACCGCTCCCTCTGCGAGGTGCCTCGTTGTCACTGCGTTTTCTGCCAGCTTTTCTGACGTCACCGCCTGTACTTGCAGCTGCGTTTCGCCCACCGCTTCCGCCGCCAGATGCTCCGTGCCCACCGATCCCGGCGCCAGATGCTGCGACTTCACCGACTCCGCTGCCAGTTTTCCCGACGTCACCGCCTGTGCTTGCAGGTGCGCTTCGCCCACCGCTTCCGCTGCCAGATTCTCCGCGCCCACCGATCCCGGCGTTAGATGCCCCATCGTCACGGAGCCCTCCGCCAAGCGGCTTCCGTCGACCGCGTTTTTTGCGAGATGCTGCGTCATGACTGCGCCTTCTGCCAGCTTTTCCGACGTTACCGCCTGCGCCTGCAGCTGCGTTTCGCCAACGGACTCCGCCGCCAACTGTTCCGAGCCGACGGCGCTCGGCTTCAGATGCAACGACGTCACCGAACGCAGCGCCAGCTTTCCCGACGTCACCGCCTGCGCCTGCAGGTGTGCTTCCCCCACGGCCTCCGCCGCAAGCTGCTCCTCGCCGACAGCGCCCGC
Source organism: Paenibacillus elgii NBRC 100335 (assembly GCF_004000865.1). Classification (GTDB taxonomy): domain Bacteria; phylum Bacillota; class Bacilli; order Paenibacillales; family NBRC-103111; genus Paenibacillus_G; species Paenibacillus_G elgii. The sequence goes on from NZ_BIMB01000023.1 coordinate 3,028, forward strand.
CGCGAGATGCAGCGACGTTACGGACTCCTCCGCCAAACGGCTGCCGTCGACCGTACCTTCTGCCAGATGTCGGCCGCGTACTGATCCATCGACAAGGTGTAGCGCCGTCACCGCACCTTCCGCCAGTTTCTCCGACGTCACCACGGCCGCCGCTAAGTGTCTGCCGCTTATTGCGCCATCCGCCACATGCGGACCGTACACCGAGCCTTCCACCAGATGCTGCGTCATGACTGCGCCTTCCGCCAGCTTCTCCGACGTGACCGACTGCGCCTGCAGGTGGTCTTCGCCTACGGCTTCCGCCATCAGATGCTGCGTGCCGATCACATTCGGCGTCAGATGCCAAGTCGTCACAGACCCTGCCGCCAAGCGGCTGCCGTCGACCGCGCTTTCCGCCAAGTGCAGCCCGCGCACCGATCCCTTAGCCAGATGATGGGCCGCGACTGCGCCTTCCGCCAGCTTCTCCGACGTTACCGACTGCGTCTGCAGTTGCGCTTCGCCTACGGCTCCGGTCCGCAAATTCTCCACACCGACCGCACCGGGCGTCAAGTGCACCGTCGTCACGGACCCATCCGCCAGATGGCTGCCGCTCACCGCCCCTTCTGCCAAATGCGGCCCCCGCACCGCTCCTTCCGTCAGATGCAGCGATGTCACCGCGCCAGGTGCCAAATGCTTCGCCGTCACCACACTTGCCGCCAAACGACTGCCGTCGACCGCTCCCTCTATCAAATGAGGACCACGTACCGAACCTTCCGTCAGGTGAAGCGCCGTCACCGCGTTTTCCGCCAGCTTCTCCGACGTTATCGCGCCGTCTTCCAATTTATCGCGGGTGACGGCGCCGGTAGCCAGCTGGTGCGTCTTCACAGACGCTTTGCCGAGATGCGCATGTTGAATTGCACCCAAGGCCACATGCTCCGCCTGTACCGATTCCTTGCCCAGCTTCTCCGATGTTACGCTTGCGGAAGCCAGCTTCGCCGTCGTTACGGCCAAATTGGTCAGCTTGTCGGTCGACACCGATTCACCGGACAGCTTGGAGGTGGTGACACTGTGCTTCGCCAGATGCGTGGTTTGTACCGCCCCCTCCTGCAAATGCTGGGCCTGCACCGCTCCCCCGGCCAGCTTATCGGAGGTGACAGCGCGGTCCTGCAGCTTCTCCGTCGCGATCGAGCGCTCCTGCAGATGATCGGTACCGACCGCCAACGATGCAATGTGCGCGGCTTGCACGGCTTTGTCAGCCAGATGCGACGAATTTATGGCATCTTCCGTCAAATGCTCGCCGGATACCGATTTTTTCGCCAGCTTCCGCGAGGTAACGGCTTGCTCGCCCAATTTCTCGGAGGTGACGGAGGAATCCGCCATCTGCTGCGTGCTGACGCAATAAAGCGCCAATTTATCCGCTGTCACCGCGTGGGCGGACAAGTGACGGCCTTCCACCGCTCCTTGCTGCATATGCCGGCTTTCAATCGCTCTTTCCTGCAGATGGAGCCCCTGTACCGCTTCCTTGGACAATTTGCCGGAAGTCACGGCTCCGTCCTTCAGATGAACGGTCTGCACCGCATCTTCCGTCAGATGGCTGGCGTCGATCTGCTTTGGCGAAATGTTAACGCCCCGGACCAGCCCGGCCGTCAGGTGATCGTGCAGCACCGAATTCAGCTTCAAATGCTCGGAAGCCACACTCCAAGGCGCCAGCTTATCCTCCGTAACCGACTGGGGAGCCAGCTTCTCGGCGCCAATTTCTCCATCGGCCAGTTTGGTGGAGGTTACTGAAAAATCGCGCAGCTTTTCCGTCGTTACCGCGCCTTCCAACAGCTTTGACGAATTGACCACGCCGTTGGCCAAATGAATCGAATGAATGGCGCCGCTTCGGATTTTTTCCGACGTGATCGACTGATGCTGAATCAGCTCGCCGGTAATCGCTTCGTCGGCAAAATGCTTCGTATAAATCGATTTTTCGGCGATTTTCATTCCATCGATCGTCTTATCCGCCAGCTTCTCCGAAGTAATGCTGTTGTCCTGAAGCTTCTCCCCGCTGATCGCCCGATCTTGAATTTTTTCTGTCGAGACCGAGGCCTTGGCAAGATGCTCCGCCGTCACCGACTGTAAAGCGAGCTTTTGCGTCGTGACGCTCCGGTCCGCCAGCTTGGCGCTGTCGACCGCGTAGTCGGTCAGATTGTCCCGACCGACGCTATTGCGTTTGATCCGGGTGCCGTCGACGGCATAACGCGCGATTTTCTCCGTCGTAACAGACTCTTCGGCCAAGTCGTCCGTATACACGGTGGTTCCCTGCGTAAACCGCGGTCTGACCGGCTCTTCAACGGACCGGGTAACCGGTTTTTCAACTGTCCGGGCAACCGGCTCTTCAACGGGCCGGGTGACCGGCTTTTCAACTTCCCGAGTGACCGGCTCTTCAACGGGTCGGGGAGTGTCCGGAACTACATGCGATTCGGCAGCTTCTTGTTCTTCATCTCCTTCCTCAAGCTCTAGATGACCAATGCCGATATCATCATCAAAGTCGGCTTGCGGCTTAAAAATTCGCGGCTTGTCATCCAGCCACTTAAGCTCATTAACGTACGAGTCCATGCGCTTGCTGCGCACCGGTCGTCGCGTACCGGAACCCCGGCGGTTTTCTCGTTTCATGCTAGGTCCTCCCATATGGTGTAGTGCCTAGTTGGCCATGCTGGAAATGATTGCAAGTAGACACTTTTAACATATGCATTTACCCAGGAGGTGGTCATTCGCCCGGTCAAAAATGGGCATACGCACAAGAAAGCCGAAACCGTTTTTCCGTCGAACCGCAAAACGCAAAAAAACAGGCGGTCTCGTTCACCGCCCGTCGTAATACGTAAGCCACCGCTCCGCCATCCGTTCCCATGTAAATAGCCGTTGTACCCGCTCCACGCTTCGTTTCCCCATGCAGTGGGCTACGTCCTCATTTTGCAGCAGGTAGATTATCGCCGGCGCAAGGTTGCTCTCCAGAGCGTCCGGCTCCACGGTCAGTCCGGTAACGCCCTCCTCCACAATTTCCGGCATTCCTCCAGCGCGGGTGGCGACGACCGGGACGCCTGCAGCCATCGCTTCCACGTTGACGAGACCGAACGCCTCGCGGCGGGCGGACGGAACGACGAGGACATCGGCCAAGCGAAACCAATCGTCCACTTCGCCGTGCGGAACATACGGAACGAAGCGCACATGGTTTCTCAGCGGCGCGCTCATTCTCCGAAGCCGTCTCACGTAGGGGGTAAGCCGCTTCGAGCCGTAAAAGGCTCCCCCTACCACAAGCAGCAGCGCTTCCGGCACCTTGCCCACAATTTCGGGCATCGCCGCCAGCAAATGATGCACGCCCTTGATCGGAATCAGGCGGCCGACATACAGAATGATTTTACGGTCCTGCAGGCCAAGTCTGTGGAGCAGCGCCTCCCGCATGGCTGCCCCTTCCGGAGACCATCGGGAAATAAAACGGTCCGGATCGGCCCCAAGATGATTAACGATAATTTTGGCCTCGACACGCGGGTCCCTGCGTACCATTTCGTCCTTCAGGTAATGGCTGTTTACCACGATCCGGTCAACCGCAGCGAGACAACGCTTCAGCTCGGGCCGCTGGATATGGGGCTTGGAGACGAATGTAACGGAATGCAGCGACAACCACACCTGCGCCTCCGGATGCCTTCGCTTGAGAAAGCGGGCGAAGCGCGGGCGGTTCTCCACCTGAATGACCTTCGGCCGCAGCTTTCTCAGCTTGCGACTGACACCCTCCACGTAGCGGCGGGGCGAAGCGGCGGACACGCGTTCGTAGAGGACACCTTGGCGAATTTCGGTCCGGCGGAGCGTCCGGCCCTGCCGCCCGATCACCGCCAGCCGGACGTGCTTCTGCAGGCGGCGGACGACTTGTTCCACGACCAGTTCGACGGAGCTGCTCTTGCCTGAAGGGATGACGAACGAACCCGGCGTCACGAAGACGACATCATGCTCTTTCATGGAGCTGCCTCCCCGCGATCTTTTTTGCATTATATTCTTGGCGCAGCGGATGTGGATAGGCTATAGTTGTCCGGGCCGTAGTTTGGGCCGTTTGAATTTTGTCTTGCAGGGCCTCATAATAAAAGAACAAACTTACGATATCCCGAAAGGAAGTGCAGACCGTGAGCCGATTGGAAACGTATATCGAACATTATGCGGAGCTCGCCGTGAAGGTGGGTGTCAACGTGCAGCAGGGGCAGACGCTTATGGTAACCTCGCCCGTATCGGCTGCGGATTTCGTCCGCATCATCGCGCGCAAAGCGTACGAGGCCGGGGCGAAGCACGTCTATGTCGAATGGGACGACGACGAGCTGAAACGGCTGAAGTACGAGCAGGCCCCCGACGAAGCGTTCCATGAATATCCGCAATGGAAAGCGGACGGCTTCCGTCAATTGGCGGAAGAAGGGGCTGCGTTCCTGCAAGTACACTCCCCGGCGCCCGATTTGCTCAAACGGGCGAAGCCCGAACGGATCGCTGCGGCAAGCAAAGCTTACGGCACCGCCATGCTGGAATACCGCCGCATGCTGCAAGCCGGCCGGTTCAGTTGGACGATCGTATCCGTTCCCTCGGCGGCTTGGGCGTCCAAAGTGTTTCCGGAGGCAAACGAAGAAGAGGCGATTCGTTCGCTGTGGGAACGAATCGTTCAAGCGGCGCGAGCCGACCGGGACCGGCCTGTGGAAGCTTGGCGGGAGCATCTGGCAGCGCTGCGCGCGAAGGTGGAGCGGATGAATGCGAAGAAGTACGCCCGACTGATCTACCGCGCACCGGGAACGGAGCTGAACGTGGAGCTGCCCCCGGAGCATCAGTGGGTCGCAGGCGGGATACATAACGCCCAAGGCGTGTTTTTCGTGCCGAACATTCCGACGGAAGAGATGTTCACGCTGCCTCGCGCCGACGGTGTCAACGGAACCGTACGCAGCACGATGCCGCTGAATTGGAACGGGACGCTGATCGACGGCTTCAGCTTGACGTTCGAGAACGGGAAAGTTGTGAAGTGTACGGCGGAGCAAGGACAAGAGCCGCTGCAGCGGCTCATCGCGACCGACGAGGGCGCGGCCCGGCTTGGCGAAGTGGCACTAGTGCCGCAGAACTCGCCGATTGCCGAGATGAACGTGCTGTTTTACAATACGGGGCTCGACGAGAACGCCTCCTGCCACCTGGCATTAGGCAATGCGTATCCGCTTTGTCTGGAAGGCGGCACCGCCATGACCCGGGAGCAGTTGGCGCAGCACGGAGCCAACCACAGTTTGGTGCACGTCGACTTCATGATCGGGTCGGACGAGCTCGATATCGACGGAGAGCTGCCGGACGGGACGATGGAGCCGGTGTTCCGGCGGGGCTGCTGGGCGGATTAATCCGCCCGGGCTCCGGAAAGCTCTGCAAACCGGAAGCAATCGACCGTATGGTCCATCACCATGCCGGTCGCCTGCATAAACGCATAACAGATCGTCGAGCCGACAAACGTGAAACCGCGCTTCTTCAGCGCTTTGCTCATCGCATCCGATTCCGGCGTGCTGGCCGGCACTTCCTTCAGGCTCTGCCAGCGGTTGCGGATCGTATCGCCGCCGACGAACTGCCAAATGTAGCGGTCGAAGCTGCCGAATTCCTCCTGCACCGCGAGAAAAGCCTTCGCGTTCGTCACGGCGGCGCGCATTTTGAGCCGGTTGCGGATCAGGCCCGGATCACTAAGCAGCTCGTCCAATTTGGCATCGTCGTAAGCGGCTACCGCCTTAGGATCGAAGCCGTCGAACGCCTCCCGGTACCGGTCTCTTTTTTTGAGCACCGTATACCAGCTTAGTCCCGCTTGCGCCCCTTCCAGGATCAGCATCTCGAACAACATCCGGTCGTCATGAACGGGAACTCCCCATTCCTTATCGTGATAGTCGATATATAAAGGGTCTTCGTTACACCAGCCACAGCGGCATTCCATAGGACGCATCCTCTCCTTTTTTCCCTACTATACCACATTATTGCGACACCATTTGTCACTGTTTTACATTTTGACGGATTGAAATCTTTTCGATGCCGGCACGTATCAAGTATAATAGCGGATAATACGCGAGCACAGACGCTTCGCGCAGGCCTATCCGAACCCGGCACTGTCGAGCCGAACGATTCCAAACATCAGGCGGGGATTTTATGAATCATTCATTTACGGTATACGAGCAGCAGATCCGGAAGCAGCTGATCGGGTGGGAAAAGGAACTGTTCAAGCCGCCCGGCATGTTCGAAAAAACGTCCAGAGCGCTGCAAACGCGTATCAACCAAGCCATACCCGAGAAAGTACATACGGCCATTACCGCAGCGGTCAAAGGCATTGTTCAGACAGCGTTGTTCAGCCTGGACTATATTCCGAAAAGCGAACCGCTCCAAGACATGAGCTTGGCGTCGCGCGATCACAAGGCCGAGGAGCTGATCGACTTTTACAAAAAGCTGGCGGCGGCGGAAGGCGCGGGGACGGGAGCCGGAGGAATACTGCTTGGGCTCGCGGATTTTCCGATCCTGATCGGCATCAAGATGAAGTTCTTGTTCGAGCTCGCCCACATTTACGGGCATTCGACGCTCGATTATCGCGAACGTTTGTACATTTTGCATGTATTTCAAGTCGCTTTCTCCAGCCAGAACAAAAAGCCCGAGCTGTACCGCGCCGTCGTGAATTGGCCGCAAACCGCCAAAACGCTGCCTTCTGCGGACTCGTACGCCCAGCATATCGATTGGAGGCAGCTGCAGCAGGAATACCGCGATACGATCGATTTCCGCAAACTGCTGCAGCTTGTCCCCGGCATCGGAGCCGTCGTCGGGGCGTGGGCCAACTACGGCCTGCTTGAGGAGCTGGGGCAAGCCGGCATGAACTGCTACCGCCGGCGCTGGCTGGATGAGGCGGAGGAGAAAAGCGAGACAACTTAAGTCGAGGGAGAGGAACCGTAACCATGAAAATCAGCAAAGCGAATGCACCGCATTATATTTGGGGCGACCAATGCGACGGCTGGCATCTGGTTCAGCAGCCTGAGCTGAGCGTCATTCACGAGCGGATGCCCCCGCATACGGCCGAGGTCCGGCATTACCATGAGCAGGCGCGCCAATTGTTTTTCGTGTTGACGGGAACGGCGGAGCTGGAGGTGGACGGCGAGCTCCATACCCTCGGTCCGCAGGAAGGCTGCGAGGTGCCGCCGGGTGTGCCGCATCAGATGAAGAACGTTTCCTCCGGGGACGTCGAGTTCCTTGTCGTCTCGCACCCTCAGACCCGGGGAGACCGGGTGGAAGCGCCGCCCTTGACGGAGCCGAAGCGGGACTAGCCCACGGCCCACTCTGCGCTTCCCCGTATCACTGCCGGAGGCGCCGGAATACACTATACGACCGATTCCAACATTAGGAGCATGTCGTATGACCATCGCTTCCAACCGGGCCATCCAGTTGGCCGCTATCGTGTATCAGGCCATCCGGCAGTATAACAATAACGGAAAGTTCGAGCTGCCCCCCGGATATAAGCTGGCCGCCGTCCTGGGCAGCAAGGAGGTTCCATACCTCGGATTCATTCTCGAGTCCAGGAACTCGATCATCATCGCGCTCCGCGGCACGGCGGCCGTATCCGAATTGAAGAGAGATTTGCAGTTCGATCAAATTCCGTTCCCTTTTGTCCGCAACGCCGGACTAACGCACCGCGGTTTCACGGAGCTGTACGCATCCGCGCTCCGCGAGCCGATTATGAGCTATTTGAACAAAGCTTCCCCAAAAAAAAGACTGTATTTGGCCGGCCACAGCATCGGCGGCTCGCTCGTTACACTCTGCGCGCTCGACCTCGTCTATCATACGCCCTTCAAGCAGCCCGTAGTCTACACGTTCGGAGCTCCGAAGGTCGGTAATCCTGATTTCGTCCGTCGGTTTAACAGACGAATTAAACACAGCACCCACATTGCCAACCGGTATGATCTCGTGCCGCTGCTGCCCCCCTCCTTCGACAAAACCGTATACCGGCATGTCCGGTACCGCTACGTGATCCGCTTCCAAAACAAAGGCCTAAAGGGAAGCCATTCGATCAAAAGCTATTACAAAGAGCTCGTGCGCCGACGCGCAGGCCGCAGCCGTCCATATTACAACGGCAGTCCGAAAGGCCTTTATTTGGCAGACGCATTAAATAGTTTAGCCCTGTCTTTATCAATCGACTCCAAAACTTGTCGCGGCGTCGAGCCTCCCAGCATCATGTCCTGAATGTATTTGCCGACCGTCGTGTTATCCCAGTACAACACCCCGTACTCCATATCCATGCCGTCACCTCCAGGTGCGTTTTCAAGGAGCGTTTTTCCACTCATTGTCGGTTTGGCCGGCACATCTACGAATGAAGGTGCAGGCTGAATATCAGGTCGCGCATCGTAATACTTTTTCAAATTATCCGGTCTTGCCAGGAAATCAAAAAATGCTTTCACGCTCTCCAAATTTTTGGAATCTTTATACGCTACGCGCATATTGCCGCCTGCAGAATGAGAGAAAATATTGTTTCCCGTCATAGGGATAGGGAACATTCTCCAATCGGTTGCTTTTGAATCCGCAAACTTTTCAGCGACTTCATTTTGATAGGAAGTGTAGCTCAGGAATGTCGCTGCCTGCTCGTTACCCATTGCCTCGTAGCTGGAATCCCAAGTATGCGAAATCGGATTTTCCCCAAAATATTGTTTGTCGTACATTTTCTTAAATTGTGTAAGGAAGGTTTCAAACTCCTTTACCTCCGCAAACTTGATCTGATTCGAATTCAGCTTCTCGTACAGGCCGGGATTGCGTTTTGCAGCAATAGGTCCCATTTGCGATAACCAAATGCCCCAGTGCCAAGATTCTTTTCCTGCTTCGTAAACAGGCGTAATGTTGTTGGCTTTTAAAGTGTCCAACGTTTTCGTAAATTCATCAAAGGTCTTGGGTACCGTTAAGTTATACTTTTCAAACATTTTCGTATTGTAAAGTATCCCCCATCCATCTACGGACCAGGTCATAAAGCCCATTACCTTGCCGTTGATCGTACTGCCTGTTTTGGCATAGGGCACATATCTGGATACCCACTTCTCGTTCGACAAATCTGCAAAGTACTTATCCGGCAGAAATTTTTGCGCGCCTGCTCCGGCGTGGACCATAAAAATATCCGGCGCCTCTCCCGAAGCAAGCTTCGTTTTCAAAATGTTCGCATATTGATCGTCCGGAACGACTTGCATATTTACTTTAATGCCCGTTTCTCTCGTAAAAGCCTCATTCAGCTCCGAATCGATCTTGGACCCTTTGTTTAACCAGTTTTGTGAACCTACGTAGGTGATCGTTTTATCCTTAGCAGCGCCTTGTCCCTTGTTTTCCCTTTCGGTTGTTAGATCCTTTTGTGCAGAGCAGCCGATCAATCCCGAAATGCCGAGGAGTGACATCATACTAACTGCCAATACTTTTTGCCAATTTAGCTGACGCATAAACGAACCCCTTAATTCATATTGTATTTTTTGAGATACACCCTTATTATTAAGGTTATACAAAAATTAGTAAATAAAGGAATCTATTATTGAATGTGTATGAAATTTACTTCCAAGGCAACTCGATCGGATGATCGAAGGAAATGAAACAGATCAGAACGGTGCAATCTAAACTTTTTTTGGTATACGCCAGCCTCATTACCCTGCTTATTGTCATTTTTGTAACTTCATTTTATTTATACGTTTCTAGCGCGTTAGAGAAAAAAGCCTCCGAATCCATTCATCAGCTGTCTCTTAACATTTCGGATAAATTTGATGTTGAGTTAAAAGGCATGGATGCCATTGCCGGGAGAATCATTACATCTGATAGTTTAAGAACCTATTTTTTCGAAAGCACTGACAGCCCTTATAAGGAACTGAATAACGGAAGGAATATATCCAACACTTTATTTTCCATTACCGGTTATCCATTTGAATTTTATCAAATTAATATTTTTCGGACCAACGGCAAGCTTATACAATTTGGCAAAAACTTCAATATGTCTCAACTGTCTCCCTATACGATACAGAGCCAGGTATGGGTCAACCTTACACTCAAAGAGGACGGGCGGAAAACCGTCATTCCTCCGCGCATTAACGACTGGGATCAATCAAATACGATTGTCCTTTCCGTCAGCAGGGCTTTCTCAGAGGTTTTGGGCAAACAGCTTGATAGCATCGTGGAGGTCCAGCAGGATTTCAGCGTTTTTCAAAATTTAGTCAATCGATCGATTACGATTCCTGGCGAAGAAATCTCTCAACCGACCAAGGTATACGTTTATGACAAGAACGGCGCGTTGATTTATCCGTTTTCCGAAGGCATCCCCCCAGACGAGACCTATTGGAATGACGTGAAGGGTCTTGCCAATCCGAGCGGTATTGTGAAGCCGGACGATCCCTGGATTATGCCGGGGAATTCCACCAGGCCTTCGGAAATCATCGCCTATTCGCGATCCGAATTCAGCGGCTGGACCGTGCTGCTCGTCGAATCCGAACCCGCTTTATTGCAGCCGGTAAAAGCATTCCGGAATCAAATCGTTTTGATCGGGATCGCCGCACTTCTGATCACGATGATTTTGACCTACTATATGTCCAAAGGCCTGACCATCCCACTTCAAGCCATACGCAAGTCCATAGCCAACCTGAGCCTGCAAACGTTGCCGCCAGCAACAATGCCTGCCCCTCCCTCCGATCTGAACGAACTGGAGGAACTGAACGCAGCTTTTGTGCAAATGTGTAAAAGACTCGAAGAGTCGCTTCACGAGGCCGTTGAGGCCAGGTCACAGGAAATAAAAGCTCGAATGCTTGCCCTGCAAGCCCAGATGAATCCGCATTTTCTATATAACACGTTAACTATCATTAGTATCAAAGCGGAAAACAATCGTCAAACGGAAATTGTAAAAATGTGTAGCGATCTATCCGGCATGTTAAGATATATTGCTATCGATGGCTCAATTCCCGTCACGATGGAGCAGGAATTGGACTATACCGTGAAGTATCTGGATTTGATGAGGACCCGTCATATCCATCAGTTTTCATGCAGCATCGAAATACCGGCGGAAATGAACCAAGTGCGCGTACCGCGTCTTATCCTGCAGCCCATCGTCGAAAACTGCTTTAAACACGCTTTCAATAAAAGACCTCCTTGGCATATTCAAATTAAGGGTAAAATGTGCGACAACGGCTGGGAAATTATCGTTTCGGATAACGGTATCGGATTTGACGACCAGGTTTTAACAAGTATTTTAACAAAAATCAACAATGCTGAGCCGGGAATTGAAGTTGATGATGATTTTCCTCATATCGGGTTGCTGAATATTTTTCATCGCTTGAAGTTATTTTATGGGGACAAGGCCTTCTTTCAGTTATTAAATAAAACTGAGGAGGGTGCGGAAGTTAAGATTGGGGTATCCGATCCAAGGGAGAATATTTATGCCTAGTGGCTACACATTCAAAGTACTGGTTGCTGAAGACGAGCAAACGATTCTTGAACACATTGTTGAAAAAATAGGATATACCGACCCCAGCTTTCATGTCATTGCCACAGCTACGAACGGGGAAGACGCGCTGGAGCTTGTGGAACAACATAGACCGGATGTATTATTTACTGATGTGAAAATGCCGCTAATGGATGGGATTGAATTAATACGCCTTGTGAAAAAGCTTTTCCCTGAAATTCATGTCGTCATCTTAAGCGGCTTCGACAATTTCACCTTCGTGCAGCAGGCCCTTAAATTGGGAGTGTCTGATTATCTGCTGAAACCGATAATATCGGAAAACCTGCGGGATACGCTGCATGAGATCAAGGGCAAACTTGAACAACGCAATATGATTCTCGAAAGAGCGATCATCACGCAAGATTTGAACGGAATTCACCCGGTTCATTCGGAACATTCCGCCTTGCAAAACGAGATGTTTGTGCTGCACCTTATTTGTCTGGGCAATCTGTACAGGTATGCAGCCAATGAATTGGATACGCATAGCCTAAGCAAAATTTGGGGCATGTTGGAGTGGTCACAGCTACTGAATGACGATCGTCGGTCAACAACAAAATGGTGGGTCATTGACGAGAAAAATGATAACGTCAAGTTCCTTATTACGACGACAAATCCTAACCAAAGCGAATCGACAGTGAATAAGACGCTGGAAATTCAAAAAGGAATCTCTCGATTCATGAAGGACGCTTTTTCGGTAACTTTGTGTACCCATCTTATTCCTGTTCCATTCGGTGAATTGTGGGAAATGTCCCAGTCCCTCAGAAAATGCCTGGGCAAATTTCTTGTGCCTTGCCAATCGTCGATTATTACGTTTGGAGACTTGCCGCAGCATCAAGATATGAACAGTTACCTGGATCAGGTAACTTTGAACGCCATCCAAATGCTTGTTAAACAGCGAAAGTTTGATCAACTCGTACAGGAGCTGGCGCGGCTTTTTGAAGGATGGAAGCAAAACAATTTGACGCAGGAAACATTAGAAAGGGCGTTAGTTCAGATCGTTAGGTTCATTTTTCTGCATTTGGAGGAACATAATCAAACCGCGGTCGAGATTGAAGCGAGGATTTACAGTATTGTGGCGACCACCAATCATATCGACACGTTATACCAAGACATTCTGCAATTGATCGGAGAACACCTGCCTGTACACCAAAAACTTGATTCAGCCAAAGAATTGTACATGCGGCTTGAAGAATATATTCGTCTTAACTTCACCAAGCCAATTAACGTAGAGCATTTAGCCAACAAATTCCAATTCAACGCCTCATACATTAGCCGGGTATTCAAGAAATATCAAGGAGTGCCTCCTTTGCAGCACCTCATTTCAATGCGCATTCAAGAGGCCAAACGTTTAATCAAAGAAAAGCCCGAACTGGATTTTAAAGATATATCCGAAATTATTGGCTTTAACAATCAGCATTACTTCAGCAAAGTATTTCGAAGCCGGGTAGGACTAAATCCGTCCGAGTATCGGGATTTGATGAAAAGCAATAGACCGTGATGCCAAAAAGACAAAGAGCCCCTCATGGAGCGCTTTGTCTTTGTCTTTCTTCATTACTTGATTAACTTCGCTTCCGCCCAATCCGCATGATCATTCGTGATACCGTCTCCGTTGTCGGTTACCACAAGTCTCAACGTATTTTTTCCAGTAACGTTCACAGTGATATTTACCGGTGTATCACCGCTTTTCATCGCTGCTGTGTTCTCAAAAGCCGGCGTGGTATTATTGTCAAGAAAGACTTGGAACTTGACGGTACCATAACCAGTAGCCACTTCATCGTCAACCCCTACGGTTGCAGTAAATGTAGTATACTCCCCATTTAAGTTGTAGCGGATTTCACTATTCGCATGGGTTCCGATTCCTTTGGCATACGTCTTGTTTTTCAGCTTCAAAATATGATTGTCGATACTTCGGTCCAAATTCATTTTTCCATTAACGATTGTCGGATTCATATCACTTAAGTAGTAAGGCGCTTCTACAGTAACACTCGTACCTGCTGGAACCGAAATCGTTACATAAGATACATTCTTACCATTCAAATCTTTATGACCTGCCGCTTGTGTACTGGTTGTCGTACCGTTGATAACTTCCAAATGACTGGAATTCACATAGAATTGAGCCTCCCAGTTAATAGCAGCACCAGAATTGTTTGTTAATGTCGTTTTGTAATTTCCGTCATGACGTACTTTCAGGTCGTTGCCACCGATGCGAACATGATTCGCTTGCACCCAAGGAACTTCACTCGTAAGCCTCGGCACGGTAGCCACTTTTTGATTTGGCGCATCAGGTTGAACGCCCATCATACCGGTGATTGTGTTCGAAACGAACGTGAATGAAACTTCCGGATACGGATTCCGGTCTTGCATGAGATTTTTCATCCATTTCCAAGCCAAATCATTTTTTCCATGTAAGTAGAACATCTCGGGAATATACGTTTTCGCCTCGACATTTAGTTGCTTTGCCGTAATCGATTGATCGATGAAGTTCAAATAAGAATCCGTTCTTGCTCCCTGATCGGTAATCAACTTCAACGGCATAAAGAAGCTGTTTTCGTGACCAAAATCTGTTTTGGGGGTACCGTTTATGGTGAAGCCCCGAACATACCTTTGATCGGTGTTGGAGTACCAGTTGTTTGCGAAATGAGAGCGCAGATTGTTAGCTTTGGTCAAGTAAGTTGTGGCGCCTGTTGCATCTCCGCGCGCCTCCAAAATTTTGGAATAAGCAAGCAGAGCTTGATATTGGCTGCCAATGCCGTCTCCGGATTCAAACAATTTGTCGGGGCCTTGAGGATCAAACTCGTGATAAGTGGCTAGCTGCTTCGTTTCGTCTGCAACGCCGTTATGATTTTGATCCTGATTATTCATAAAATTTGTAAGTGTGTTGGTATAATAAGTGTATAGCTCACTATTGGGGTCTACCGTACCATCGTCTTTAAGTCCTATCCATTTCTTTTGACCTGTCCATAAATACTGCTCGTAGCCTTTCTGTACGATCTCAAAAGGAAAAGGCAGCTCGCGATATTCCTTATCCATATAATAGCCATTGCCGAAGAAGTCGAATGACCAATAGGGCCAATATGGATTTGACGTATTGCTCTTGGTTGATTTGGCAAATGCATTAAACATAGAATAGTTTTGATTATCCATGTTCAGTAAATGTCCTGCTGCTGATTGATGTGCGATATCTCGGACGCAAAAGGCCTCTCTGAAATGAGTAATAGAGTCAGCATAAGATCCCCAGTAGGCAGGAATGAGCGGCGGGGTGTAATTTGCTTTATATACTCCGGCATTCACCCAATCCGCATGATCGTAGTCGATACCGTCTCCGGCATCGGTCACTCTCAACTTCAATACATTTACACCGGTGACGTTTACATCTACTGGTTTCGCTGCATCGCCGCCGATCATCTTACCGCTATCGAAAGCCGGGGTCGTAGCATTGTCGAGAAACACCTGAAAATGGACGGATCCCTTGCCAGCGCCCACTTCATTGTCTACACCTACGTTTGCCGTAAATCTGGTATATTGTCCATTCAAATTGTAAACAATGTCGCCGTTTGCATGGGTCCCGAGACCTTTTCTGACAGCTGGAAATGTAACGCCATTTAACTTCAATTCATTATTTTCCACACTTCTATCTTTACGAACTTCACCCCAACCGCTCCTTGTTGCGTCTTTTACCCAATCTAAATCACTTAGATACACGAAGCCTATGTATAAATTTTTGACTCGGGGATCTTCACATCCATCGGTTGTTGTACAACCGACGCTTTGCCGGGCTGCTTTGATATTATCCAGCGTAGCATCGAGACTAAGAGCTCGGGCTTTCGCCCAATTAAAATAGTCATTCAAGCTTGTGTTACCGGACGTCAGCGTCAAATCACTACTGGCTGCTTGGGCAGGGACAGGAGCTACATTTGACAGCATGCCTGTCACCATCGATGCAATCAAGACAACCTTTTTCACTTCTCTTGCTTTTCGTAACATTAAAACTCCTCCTCGTAATATGAATTTAAGCTGAGTCGTTGAATTCCAGCATGCACCCCCTTTCAATCTTCCACAATTTGGTTATTAATGGTATATAGATCATTTTCAGGAATCATTAAGTTAAGTATAGTAGCAAAACATTCGCTGTTAAATGTCGTTTCTTGACTACTTTATTTATACTTTTTTTACTTGTGCATTTTTGAGCTCTTGAGGTACAAGGATTTCTGAACATTAAAAAGAGACTTCCCCCGACTTGGAGAAGTCTTCAAGCGAACAAACCTGAAAACAACCAAGCAAGTGAAGTCAATTGAATCGTAGATGTATTGAATGGGGGATTGATAAAACGGAAATGTAAAGCCGATATGGCTTAACGATTGCAAATCAAGTAAAGAAGATTGCCATCAGGATCACTGAAGTGCGCCAGTCGGGTTCCATTGTTTTCCATAATATGTTGAAATTCAACACCACGAGATTTCAGCACCCCGATTGCCGACTCTAACTCTTGTACTTCAAATCCAATAGAAATGCTTTCTGACTTTCCCTGTTGAAAACCTTGTTCTCCGGCAGGATACAGTAGCCCAATTGTCAATCCCGGCACTTCAACCTGTGCAAAATGCCCCTCCACCTGGTGTTGTAATTGTAATCCAAGTGTCTCTACGTAAAATTGTACTGCTTTATTAAAATCAGATACCATTACAGTTACGTTTCCACTCTTGAACATGGTTATTCCCTCCATATGAAAATAAATCTTATGTTAATTATTCAATCCCAGACTTCGTTTATATGCGAGGATCTCCTCGACGGCTCGACGGTACCCACCCGCAGTACGGAACGAATCGCCAATTTCAGCGCAAGCCTTTCGAATGGACGCATCCTTGAGCACGCGTTCCGCCGCCTCTCTGAGATCTTCGGCGGTTAATCCTTCTTGATTCAGGTGGAGGCCTGCACCGATTTCAGTCACACGTCGCGCTATCATAGGTTGGTCAGCGCTTTGGGGAAGTACAATCAGCGGTACACCATAATAAAGACCTTCACTGGTACTATTCATGCCCCCGTGAGTGATAAATAACTTCGCGCGTTGAAGTACTTCGAGTTGCGGCACGTAGTTGCGGACGATAAAATTCGCTGGAATGTCTCCCAATTCCGCAACCCGGGTTTGCCTGCCAACAGATAAAATCACGGTGTACTCCGTTTCGGCGAACGCCGCAAAGCATAGCTTGTAAAAATCCAATGCTTGATTGAAAACTGTGCCGAATGAAATGTAAATCAGGCGATCCGTGTCCACATGAGAGAAATCAAAATCATCATCCGAGCGCGACACGACAGACGGCCCTACGAACTTGTACGTCTCATCGAAGCTTTCTCCACCGGGTTGGAAGTGTTTCGACGTGTAGACGATGGTCAATGGCGCTGGATTGCAGAAAACCTCGTAGGCAGAGCCCAATTGTACCTTGTATTTCGCTTGCACGCTCCTGACCAGCTGTTGAAACTCCTGTTGTGCACGTTCATTCACATCCACCGGAAAATGGAGCGAGAGGTGATCTTGCATTCTGTCGAAGCTGTTTTGTTGAATGGCAAAGCTCGTACACGAGTTGATTGCCGGTACGTCAAATATTTGCGCGAGCAAGCGCCCGCAGCCGAACATCGAGTCATGAATGATGTAATCGAAACGTTCTCCTTTTGTTTGCTCCAGAACACTGGGAATGACGATGTCGGCCGTGCGCAGCAGTCCGCCCACTCGTCCCCAAGGACTTCTTCCACCGGCAAGGAACGCCTCCACAAATTTGCCGCCATCGAACGTGATCACCTCTGCACCCGTCTGCTCGACGCGATCACGAAATTGATCCATTATAAAGTAAACTACCTCTTCGCCACGACGGATAAGTTCTTGAACAACACCGAGGGTTGGATTGATATGTCCTTCGGAACCTCCGTTGATAAATAAAACGCGTGCCATATTCATCACCTTTCGTCATGAAGTACCCTGCTCCAAGCGCTAGCCGTCGGTTAGACTATCCCAAATTCACTCACGCTCAATCCCTTCTCCGTTCATTCGAAGATTATTGATTAACTGCAGAACCCATTTTTCGTCATAACGGAGTTTGTCCAAGCGATGCCGGAACCAGATCAGATTGTATTGTCGTTCCTCATCGGGCATCATTTCGTCTTTGCTCACATACTCCACCCGTTCTTCCTCATGGCGGAGTTCAAATCGCAGGTAATCCTTGTACTGGTGCAAAATCAAAAACTGCAGCTCTCTGCTGATCATGTCAAAATTCGAAAACTTGGAGTAAAATTGCAGCTCATAATCCGGAGAATATGGAATCGGTTCTTCCATCAGCCGAAAAAAGCGGCGTCTGCCATCCTCCGTTATTCTGTACATTTTTTTCTTTTTTCCTCTTCCCTGCCGTTCACCTTCCTGTTGTTCATCGGGAACCTGCTCGATCAACCCATCTGCAAGCAGGCTATGAATGAGCGGATAAAGCACCCCCCAGCTGATTTTTCGCGTAGGTCCAATAATTCCGTTCAAGATCGTGTGCAGCAAATAGCCATGCATCGGCGCTCCTGTCAATTCGCCGAGAATAAACAATTCAAGCATAAGTCCTCCCTAAAAGGTTTATTTGATTTTATTATATCGAAAAGATATATTAAATCAATATATTTATTCGTTATAAAAATAAACAACCTGAATTGTAATCCGTGTAAAGCTTTCCTTGACAATCATCTTAAAAAGTATTATCTTAAATTTAAGACAAAATAATAACTATCGACGGAGGTCCTCCCTATGAACGACTTTACAGCTCTGCTAAAATCGCGAAGATCGGCAACCAAATTCATCCCGAATACGGACATCCCCGACAAAGAGCTTGAAGAGATGTTCGGGCTGGTCAAATTCGCCCCTTCTGCTTTCAACTTGCAGCATGCACATTACGTTGTCGTCAAAGACCCGGAGTTAAAAACGAAAGTGCACGAAGCGGCGAGCAAGCAATACAAAGTGCTGACGGCTTCTGCGGCCATTCTGGTGCTGGGCGATACGGAGGCGTACAAAGACGCGGCGAAAATCAACGAAGGCTTCCTCCATCTCGGCGTGATGAGCAAGCAGGAATACGACCAAACGGTCGAATACGTCAATGCTTTCTATGAAAACCGGGGCGAGACGTTCAAGCGCGAAGAAGCGATCCGTAACGCCAGCCTGTCGGCCATGCTGTTCATGCTGATCGCCAAAGACCGCGGCTGGGATACATGCCCGATGATCGGTTTCGATCCGGATGCGATGCGCGCAGTCCTGAACATTCCGGACCGTTACGTGCCCGCTATGTTGATTACGATCGGCAAAGAGGATATGTCCGGACAACGGCCGCGCGGTTACCGCAAGCCGACCGGGGAATTTGTCACTTATAACCAATTCTAAAATATATTCTAGCTCAGGAACGTATTGCCGCTTAGGAATGAGGAATACTGATTGCAGACTCATCGTGCGGCAGCGAAAGGAGTTGCGAACGTTGAACGCAGAGAACAACCGGGACGAATCGCTGCATTTGTTCATTGTGCTTTCCCGGGCATGTGAATGGGTCACGGCCCACGCCCATCGGGACATCCGCCGGTACGGTCTGAATCCGACCGAGTATGCGGTGCTGGAGCTTCTGTATCATAAGGGCTCTCAGCCTTTGCAGCAGATCGGCGGCAAAATTTTGATGACCAGCGGCAACATCACCTATGTCGTAGACAAGCTGGAGCAAAAAGGGCTTGTCGTACGGAAGCCGTGCCCGGAAGACCGCCGGGTCAGCTTCGCCGAAATTACGGAGAAAGGCACGGCGTTTCTGGACGAGGCGTTCCCGCAGCACCGCCAAGCGATCGAAGCCGCAGTCGCCGGCTTGACCGCCGAGGAGAAGCGTCAGGCGATCGGCCTGCTGAAGAAGCTCGGGGTCGCGGCGCAGCAAAGCTTCAAATAGCGGGTCGCCTTCGGCGAACCCGCAGCTCATATCTTAATATTGAGATTTTTTCCAAAACCAAACTATGCTTATTCAGGAGGTTATTTTGATGCAAATCATGATCTATCCCCCCACGATGCAAGGAACCGGAGCCTTCGACGGAGGCCGGATTACGGAGCAGAAGCCGATCGGATTTCCCGGCGAACGGTCGGTAGTTAAGCGGGTCGGTCCGCTGTTTTATTGGGCATGGGCTTTCGCCGCGGAGGAAGGCTATATCGGGTCTCACCCCCACCAAGCGTTCGAGATCATGACGTATGTTCTTGCCGGCAAAGCGGAGCATGGCGACTCGCTCGGTACGCGAAGCGTCGTCGGGCCCGGCGGCGCGCAGGTGATGCAGACCGGATCTGGCGTATCCCACGAAGAGCGGTTTATCGGCCCGGACATGGAAGGCTTCCAAATCTGGTTCGAGCCGGAGCTGAATGAAGCGCTGCAACGAACGCCGACTTATCGTCAGTTCGAACATGAGGAGTTTCCGGAGGAATCCGGAGAAGGCTTCGTACGCAAAACGGTCATCGGCGACGGCTCGTCGGTCGAGCTCGTCGCAGACGCCAAAGTGTGGGACTTGACGCTGGAGCCCGGCGCCGTCTACCGGCACATGATTCCGGCAGGCCGTACGTTAACGGCGCTCGCTGTCCGCGGACACGGAGCCTGGACGAACGCTTCGGCCGAAGACGCGGTCACTCCGTTCCGGCACAAAGATTTCATGCTGCTCGGGGCAGCCGCCGACACGAACGTGTCGCTTCAAGCCGCGGACGGCGAAACGCTGCGGATGATGCTGATCGAGGTTCCTACCACCGTCGACTATCCGCTTTACCCGAAACGATAACTGCACGTTAAGCCCCGCGGATAACCGCGGGGCTTTTTACACGCAAAAAAAAGGGCCTCCGCCGGCCCATGGCCCGTATCGGAGGCAAAAGAGAGAAAATGGAGGAATAGAGTATCGAATATTACCAGGTCTTGAATCCTTTCGAGCCAACGCTGGCATTCGAAATAATATCCATGACCGGTACGGAGTAAGCTACAAGAATAAGGACAACCAGCACGCCGACCCATACGCCCCAGCGCTCGAAGATGGCCGGCGCTTTTTCCGCCGCTTCGTTCGCTTCCGCGATCGGGAACTCGGTTTCCCCTTTCGGAGCGCTGAGCAGCATGACGATGTTAATGATCATCATGACGACGCCGATGAACAAGATCGTGCCGCCGATGGCCATCGCCACATGGTATGGCATCCAGCCTACCGCATCCGCGCTGTCCTGATACGTGGTAAAGGCGGTCCGGCGGGGCGATCCGAGCAGACCGACCGTATGCATCGCGCCTGACATGAAGAACATGCCGACCATCCATACGATCGTTTGGATAATCCCCATCCGGTGCATGAGCGGAGTCATTTCCCGCCCCAGCATCGCCGGAATCAGCCAATAAGTAATGCCGAAGAAAGTCAGCGCCACGCTCGTTGCCACTGTCAGATGGAAGTGGCCGGTTACCCACAGCGTGTTGTGAACGATAGCGTTCAGCTCATGGCTCGCATTAATCAATCCCCCGGCTCCGGCCGGGATGAAGATCAGCATCCCCATGAACGGAGCGAAGAAGCGGACGTCCTTCCAAGGCAGCTTCTTCAGCCAGCCGAACAGTCCTTTCGCGCCGACGGAGCGGCCGTGCATCTCAAAGGAAGCAAACAGCGAGAACGCCGTCATCAGCGACGGAATAACGACCATGAACGTCAGAACGACCTGCACGAATTTCCAGACGTTCGAGATCCCCGGCTCCATAAGCTGATGGTGGAAGCCGACCGGAATCGAGAAGAGCAGGAACATGATGAACGACAAGCGGGCAAGCGCATCACTGAACATTTTGCCGCCGATCACCTTCGGAATGACAACATACCAGCACATATAAGCAGGCAATAGCCAGAAGTAAACAAGCGGATGGCCGAAATACCAGAATAGCGTCCGGCTCAACACGACGTTGACGGTATCGACCCAACCAAGCGACCACGGGATAAGCTGGAACAATACCTCGATCGCGACGCCCAGCGTTGCGATAATCCACATCAGCATCGTCACGACGGCCATATACGTAAAGATCGGGGTCGTCTCTCCGCGGTGCGTTTTTTTCCAATAGCGGTAATTAATGAAGATGCCGAAGCCGCTCATCCAGCTCCCGACAACAACGAACACCAACGCGATGTAAAACGCGGGCGATGCTTTAAGCGGAGCATAGAACGTGTACAGCACCGTCGCCCGGTTCAGCAAAATCTCAACCGTGGCGATCGCCGTTCCGAGCGTCATCAGGCCGAAGCCGAGCCAACCCAGATTGCGGGCAATCGGCAGCAGACGGCCACCGAGCGTACGGGCAACCCCCGCATACAAAAATCCGATGATGAAGTAGGTGGTGAAGATGAGCGCCATCAAGACGCCGTGCGCCGTCAGCAACTGGTAATAGCCGATGCCCATCGGCAGCGCAAGCATTCCCCCGCGGACGAGCCCTTGCATGACGCCGGCAATACCGCCGAGAAACAGCGCGAAGAAAGCGAACAAAATATGGGCGAGCACCAGGGCCGAATCGCGCCGATCGAAACTTTTCAGATTTTGAATCATAGGGAATACGCTCCTTTAATTGCGGACCGGGCAAGACATTCCGACGAAGGAATCGGCTCGCTTCCGCCTTCACGAATTGTGATATTTTTCACAATATTAGATGTTACGGTTCTCTCTACGACCGTGCGCGCCTATTTTACGATGATTTTCATCATCATGACTTCGTGCGCCGCGCCGCAGTATTCGTTACACAGCACCAGGTACTCCCCCGGCTTATCGAACGTATACGAGAAATGGTTCACCTCGCCCGGCACGGCCATCATGTTGATCGTCGTTCCGTTCACCTGAAACCCGTGCACGACATCAGAGCTGGTCAATTGAAAGCGAACCTTCGACCCCGCCGGAATTTCTAATTTATCCGGATTGTACCCGAAGGCAAAAGCAACCAAAATCGCCTCGTACTCTTTGTCGCCAATTTGGTGAAGCCCCGGCTTATCGAACGGCGGTGTCGTAGTCAGCGTATCCGGATTTACCGTATGCCGGTGATCGCCAGGCGGCTCCATCCCCAATGCAAACGCTCCCACACCGACGACCGTCAAAAACAAGACTAACATGGAAATCCCGAAAATAAGCCAAATTTTCTCCAAACGATGAATATGCATGCTTCTTCAACTCCTTCAATCTCTGTTCCGTTCCCGTTACCCGTCTACGGTTTACCCCCTGACTATGAACAATACGAAGACCCCGAACCAACTCAGCAGCAGAAACAATCCGAGCAGCATGACGGAAGCGAAAGTGCCTCTCAAGCCTTCCTCTTCTTTCTTTTGTTTGACAACCGGCGTTTCCCCTTGATGCATTTGGGATGCGGCGTTGTGCGGCTTAGCCATCTTATTCCCTCCCCTTGTGCGGGACATCTTATGTCCTTATTGTAGAGGTCTGGGACCAAAAGCCTCTATGATTTAAGTCACATCGAAAGTCAAGGATTCTTGAACGTTTTATGGACGAAAAAGACGAAAAATGTCGAATTCACTTTTGGCTGTGACGAAATTCGATGACGGTATATTTTTGTTTATTTCTGCGCAACTTGTAAGGATAAGGGAGGATTCGCGTACGGAAGCACAGGAGGTCAAAGCGACATGCCCGATATTTCGAAATCGATGGCCGAAAATTTGGATACCCTTTACCGTACCTTCAGCCATACGCCCGATCTGATCACCCGTTATTTCCAGATGAAGCCGGGAGCGCATGCGCTGCTGGTTTATTTCGACGGGTTGACGGACAAGCCCGCCGTCAGCAATCATATTCTGCACCCGCTGATTCACGAACTGGATTC
Source organism: Paenibacillus elgii NBRC 100335 (assembly GCF_004000865.1). Classification (GTDB taxonomy): domain Bacteria; phylum Bacillota; class Bacilli; order Paenibacillales; family NBRC-103111; genus Paenibacillus_G; species Paenibacillus_G elgii. The sequence goes on from NZ_BIMB01000023.1 coordinate 26,362, forward strand.
GGTCGATGAGCTCGCGAACGCCTCGGCGATTACCGGACAGACCCAGACGGTTACCCGGTGGGCCGATGTCGAAATGTCGCTTTTCCGCGGAAACAGCGTACTCTTCATCGACGGCCTGTCGTATTCCTACGTCTTTCCGACGCAGGGAGGCCCGGAAAGAGCGATCAAGGAGCCCGATGCGGAAAAAACCTTGAAAGGGGCGCATCTCGGCTTCGTGGAAGCGGACGGTCAGAACATCGCGCTCATCCGCCGCTATTTGCCGAACCGCGAATTGAAGATCAAGCAGCTTATCATTGGCTCAAGAGGGAAGACCAAGGTTTCGATTCTGTATCTGGAAGATATCGCAAAGCCCGACACGCTGGAGGAAATCGAAAATCGTATTCGACAGATCGATACGGACCATGTCTTGAATACGGGGGAATTGGAGGAGTACATCGAGGATCATCCGGCCAGTCTATTGCCGCAATTCATCATTACGGAGCGGCCCGATTCGACCGTCTCTCATTTGCTGCAAGGCCGCATTGCGATTCTTGTCGACAATTCGCCGGGAGCGCTCATCGGTCCCGTCACCTTCCTGACGTTCTTTCAAACGATCGAGGATTATAGCAGCCGCTGGCTCGTGGCATCCTTTATCCGGCTGCTGCGCTTTGTCGCCTTTTTTATTACGATTTGCCTGCCGGCGGTTTATATAGCCATTATTTCCTTTCATTACGAAGTGCTTCCGCTGCGGCTGCTGATCTCCATCGGGGAGTCTAGAGCCAAAGTCCCCTTTCCTCCGATCATCGAAGCGCTTGTCATGGAAATCTCCATCGAAATGCTGCGGGAAGCGGGCCTCCGTCTGCCGGGCCCTCTCGGGCAAACAATCGGCGTCGTCGGCGGTATCATCATCGGGCAGGCCGCCGTTCAAGCTGGCATCGTCAGCAATATTATGGTCATTATCGTAGCTATCACGGCCGTTTCGTCGTTCATTATTCCCGATTACGACATGGCTTCGGCTTTGCGTCTGATCCGGTTTCCGATGATGGTGCTGGCCATGATGTTCGGGATGGTCGGCATCGTGATCGGGCTTGCGATCTTTGTGCTGCATCTGATCGCGATGGAATCGGTCGGCATTCCGTACGGAAGCCCGGTAGCCCCCATCCGAATTGTCGATTGGAAAGATATCTGGATACGCATGCCCCTGTGGAAAATGAACAAGCGACCGTTCTCCGCGAATCCGGCTCAAATGAAACGGCAGGGCCCCAGCCGGGAAGGGGACGATCAGAAAAGGTGACGGCCGGTCATGAAAAAATATACGATCAACGAAATCAACCTGAAGCAGTTCATCTTCACGATCTACAAAACCCAGATCGGGATCGGCGTGCTGTCCCTCCCGCGCGATTTGGCCGAGACGGCCGGGACGGACGGCTGGCTGGCGATTGTGCTCGGGTGGCTGCTCGCCATCCTGTTCAGCGTCATCATCATCAAAGTGATGGAGAAGCATCCTAACGATTCGCTGTTCGATCTGTTTCCCAAACTTTTCGGGCGATGGCTCGGCGGCTTGTTTTCCATACTGTGGATTTTGTATGCTTCCTTTTCCGCCATTGTCGCCATGATCTCTTCGATTCACATTATCCAGGTATGGATTTTGCCCAATGCCAAAGAATACGTGCTCATGCCGCTGTTCATCATTCCCGTCTACATGGCGGCCAAGCAAGGGGTGCGGGTCATCGGCCGTTTTGCGGAATTTGTGTATATGTTTACCCTGTGGATGCCGTTGATCCTGTTCTTAACCTTGCAAGAGAGCAACTGGCTGAATCTTTTTCCGATCGGCCAGAGAGGGTGGATGCCTGTTCTGACGACCGTCAAAGCGACCGTGCTCTCTTTCCTTGGCTTTGAAGTCGCGTTTATGCTGTACCCTTTCCTGCAGGACAAAAAATCGGCGGTCAAAGGCGTCTTTATCGCCAATACGATGTCTATGCTTATTTTTATGCTGATCACGGTCTTCAGCTACGTCCGCTTCAGCCAAGATGTAGTTCTGGAATACGTCTACCCCACATTGAACCTGCTGAAGCTCATCCGCCTTCCGATCTTGGAGCGGTTTGAAATTATTTTTCTTCCGTTCTATTTGTTTATTTTGTTTATGACGGTGATCCCTTATCTGTACATGTCCGTATTTGGCATCAGCCGGATGCTCGGCAAGCCGGATCACCGTCCCTATTTGCGTCTGGTCATGCTGGGTTGGCTGTTGCTGCCCTTCTTTTTTACTCCATCCTTTTCCGAAATTACCGGGCTGGGAAGACTATGGGGCAATTTCGGGTTGTGCGCGGCCGTTCTGTTCCCCATCTTCCTATGGGTGTACCAAGGTGTATTCCATAAGCTGAGGAAGGGAGCTCTGCCATGAAAAGACTCCTGATCGCCATCTTGACGCTCTCCCTGCTGCTCGCCGCTCCCGGGTGCGGTCGAAAAATGTATTTGGAGAACCGCCAAATTATTTTGATGACGGGCGCCGATCTCGACAGCGACCAGCATCTGACCGTCTTCACGTCTACCCCGGTATTTAGTGTGGAAGCCAAGCAAAAATACAATATATCGGAAACGACCGCCGATACGCTCAGACAGGCCAGATCGAAGCTCGATACGATGAGCACCGGCCCGCTCGCTTCCGGGAAAATTCAGACGATATTGGTCGGGAAAAAGCTGCTGCAGCACGCGAATATGCTGTATTATCTGGATGTGTTCATGCGCGATCCGAAAAGCGAGATCAACGCGAACGTCGTGGCTGTGGACGGCTCTGTCAAAGAGATTATGTATGCGAATATGGCGGATAAAGGACGGCCTGGCGTCGTCATTAAAGAACAGACGGAGGCGGCGTTCACCAGCCGAACGGCCGTAAAAACGATTATGCAGGAATTTCATCAGCAGCTCCTCGATCCGCGAAGAACGCCTTCCTTGACGGAGGTTAAGCTGCATGACAAGGAAATCGTCGTGTCGGGAACGGCTCTTTTGTCCAAAGAAGGCACATACGTTACTTCGCTGAACAACGAGGAGAGCACGCTATTCATGCTTTTACAGCAAAAAAAAGGGCAGCCCTTCCCTTTTACGCTGCACGTTCCACCGGAGAAAATAAAGGCGAAGCAGCGAATGGCCTACGTCAGCTTGGAGATCGGACATGTGAAGTACGACGTCAAGTCCAAGCATGAGAATAACCGGTTTGCCTTCGACATCCGAATGGACATTGATGTGAATTTGACGGAACGGCTGTTCGAATACAATCTTGAAAAAGATAAGCAGCGGTTAGAGCAATCTCTCGAACAGGAGCTGCAAAAAAAGTGCGGCGCCTTGATCGTGAAAATTCAGAAGCACCGCATTGATCCGATCGGATTGGGCGTATACGCCAAAGCGTTCCATTACGATCAATGGAAAAAAGTCGAGAACGATTGGGGTCGGGCGTTAGCCGAAGCCAAGATCCGCGTGATGCCAAAGGTTACGATCAAAAGCTCGGGGGTCGCGAAGTAGCCTACCTTACGGTCGGCTTCGTTAATGGACAATCCGGGATTTCGAAGACGGAGATATTGAAGTTCGCCAGTTTGCGCAAAAAATAACACGTTTCCGGAAGATGGTGCTCCAGAAAACGAAGCGTCGCCCGGTTCAAAATCTGGGAGTTCCGGTACAAGCCGAGGATATGCTCGATCAGATGGTAGAAGACCACGACGGTCTCGGATACTTCCTTGGCAAACAACCGTTGCAGCGGAAACAGCGGCGGGGTAAATCGCAAATAGCCTTTGATCGCTTTGTTTTTGATGATGTGCGCTTGAAATTCCTGCTCGATTTGATGTACCTTCAAAGATAAGGGAATTTCGACCGGGTCTAAGGCGTTGCGTGCCAGCACGGCATGCCCCAGCTGATCCTCCAGCCACAGGTCCAACAAATCGACAAGCGAAAGCTCCGGGGGCCGCTCCGCCCGCACAGCATACAGGAGAAGCCGCAAGTATTCCTGATTCTCATTCAGCGTCCCGTTCAGAAACGTCGGCGACAAGTTCAAATTCACGCGGTTTTGCACCCGCAAATGCTGCATGTGCCCTTCGAATTGAAAATAACCGACGGTTACCGAGTAGCTGGCCTTGGCGAACTCCGCCATCTCGGGAGATTCGTAAGGCAAGTCCCGGTCAACGGCGTACAAGCGCTCCCGCAATCCGTGGAACGCAACGATATATTCCTTCGCCGTATCGACCCATTGTTCTTCGGCCGGCGACAAATAATCGCGCATGAAATAAGCGTGATCCTCCAATATTTCAAGCCAGAACCGATGTTCGTCCCAGGCGGTCATCTGGGAATATCTCATGGCCATCCCTCCAAGACGTTGTCAACTTATCCTATGTCTTGACCGGGAGCGATTAGTACCGGAAAAGCGAACCGGCCCGGTATCGAGGGATGGTTACGCCGAGAGGCAAACGATTATGCAAAGGAGGGAGAGGATGCCTGTTACGTCGGCATTGGACACCATTACAGACCTGTTTAAAGAAGAGCTGAACGAGAACCTCGCGGGCATTTATTTGCACGGTTCTCTGGCCATGGGATGCTTTAATCCCGACAAAAGCGATATCGACCTGCTGGTTGTTGCCAAACGCAAGGTGACAGCGGAGACATCCAGGCGGATCGCCAATAAGCTTCTTGCCATCGACGACGAGCTGCCGAACAAGGGCGGAATCGAGCTGAGCGTCGTCTTGGAAAGCATTCTGGGGCAGTTCGTTTATCCTACGCCTTTTGAATTTCATTACTCCCCTTTGCACAGGGACAAGTATCGGACGGACCGGAATTATATGTGCGGAGGCGGGGAAGATCCGGACTTGGCGGCACACCTTACAGTCGCTTATCACCGGGGTATCACTTTCTACGGAAAGCCGCTGCGCGAGGTGATGCAGCCTGTCGACAAGCGGTTTTACGTGGAATCCATTCTTCACGATGCGGAGGACGCGCCCCAAGGCATCCTGGAGGCGCCCGAGTATTATGTCTTAAATTTATGCAGAGTGTTATATTTTCTCAAGGAAGGCGTCGTTGCTTCGAAGCGAGAAGGCGGCGAATGGGGGTTAAGAGCGCTGCCTGCGGAGTACGGGGAGACCGTACGTCTATGCTTGGAGCGGTATGGCGGCAGTCCGGCCCCCATGGAGCCGGACAAGCGGCTGCTATCCGATTTCGCCAGCTATATGCTGGGCGAAATTCGGCGGTCAGTTGAATTAGCCCGGCAGGCATGAAAAAGGCGCACAGCCGTATTTCGGCGGTGCGCCTGAGCTTGTTGAGAAAGTGGACTTTAACAAAAAAGAGATGCATACGGAGGTGGGGTATCCACTGGAGAAGCGATAGCGGCCGCCTTTGTCTTCGGGAAATATCCGCTGATAAGCGGCTTCAATAAAAATTTCCCGATGACAACAGCGGTCGGAAGTGGATACCCCACCCCTTCGTAACCTCTATTAAGGATTATAAAACCGGCCATGTCTCCTTGCGGTAAGCCATGTCCCAGAACATGTATTCATACCGGCTGCTGAGAATGAAATGATTCTGCATCCGCTGCCGGCCCTGAGCCGTCGCCTGCTCCGCCAACTCATCCAGCCGGGCGATCTGCTCTTCGACCAGCACCCGGAACCATTCGCCGCCGTAGGCTGCGATCCATTCGCGGTAGATCGGCTCTTCCGGCGTGCAGCCCGCCAGCCGTTCGCCGATTTCGTAATACAGCCAATAGCACGGCAGGATCGCCGCGATGATGTCGCCGAGCTGACCGGTGTAGGCCGCACGGATCATATGCGAAGTATAAGCATACGAAGTGGGAGCAGGCTCAAACGCCGCTTTTTCCTCCTCGGTGACGCCGAGCAGCTTGCTGAATTTCTCGTGCAAGGACAGCTCCGCCTCATAGGTGCCTTGCGCATGATGCGCCATGCGGTTAACAGTTGCCAAATCGTTCGCTTTAGCCGCGCCAAGCGCTTGCACGCGGGCGAATTGGGACAAATAGTACGCGTCGTTCAGGACGTAATGCCGGAAGCAATCGAGCGGCAGCGTTCCGTCGCCGATGCCTTTAACAAACGGATGCTCGAAGCTGGCTTGCCAGCTTGCGTCCGCCGCTTGACGTACTTGTTCGGAAAATTTCATAACGAATCTGCCTCCTTGAAATTCGGTAAGCCAACCATTGTCGGAAAATTATCGCACGTCGCCGACCGGAAAATACGGAAACTGCCAGCCGATCAGCAAAGCGGCTGCCCAGACCGTCAACGTAACGGCCAGCAGCAGGCCGTCGCTGCCCGACCATCCGATGCGGTAATAATACGTACGCTTCGTGGCGGACGAGAAGCGCTTCGCTTCCATCGCGACCGCGATCCGCTGCGCGCGGCGGATGCTCTGCGCCAGCAGCGGAATCGAATGCCGCTTCAGCGTATCGACCCAGCCGCGGACGCCCTTTCTCGTCTTGACCCCGCGCACTTTGAGCGCCATCTGCAGCGTGCGGTATTCCGTCGCCACCATCGGCATAAGCCGCAAAGCGGCCATGAAGCTGTAGGCGTATTTCGCCGGGAGCCGGCACTGCTGCATGAGCGAATAAAACAAGCCTACCGGACTGGTGGTCAAACCGAACAGCAGACCGATTAGCGCCGCATTTACGGTTTTCAGCCCGATGGATAGCCCGCGGAAGAAGCTTTCCTCCGTGATATGCACGAGCCCCCAACGCACCCACGTCGTGTCTCCTTTGCCGAAAAACACCATCGAGGTGGAGGAAGAAACGAACATCAGCGCAAACGGCAGAGACAGCAGCAGCAGTCTGCGCCACGGGTGTCCGGCGGCGGCAAAGAGCAGCACCAGATACATCCACGTCATATTGGCAAGCACGTTGATATCGTGCGTGAACAGAACAAGCAGGAACAGGCTTACCGATACGAGCAGCTTAAAGCTCGGATTGACGCGGTGCAGCCATGTTTCCCGATACGACCAGGCCAATGGCACGTCTCGTCAACTCCCTACCTCTTCGAATGTCGCCCTCCGCTCCGGGCGCAACCGCGCCTCGTAAGCTTCGGGGCTCATGTCCGCGGCAAGGACGCCTTGCCGAACCTCCCACACCCGGGTGGCGAAGCGGCTGACAATGTCGGGGTCATGCGTCACCATGACAATGGCCGTTCCTTCCCGACGCCACGCTTCGAGCTTCTCCAGAAGCGCAAACGTATTCGCCGCGTCCTGGCCGAACGTCGGCTCATCCAGCAGCAGCAGCCGCTGCGCTTTGACGGTTGCGGCCGCCACGCTCAACCGGCGCTTCTGCCCGAGCGAGAGCTGGTACGGATGCAGGCTGCGGTGGCCCTCAAGGCCGAACCACGCCAGCAGCTCCTCTGTTTTCGTACGGACCGCAGGCTCCGGCTCACCGTCCCGGCGAAAATTAAACGCCACTTCGTCGTATACCGTATGCGCGACAAACTGCATCTCCGGATTTTGAAAGACGTAAGCCGCCATGTCGGCGACATCGTCGAATTCCCTAACCGTACTGCCGCCCAGCTCGTAGCTTCCTTCCGTCCGCAGAAGCTGCATCAGCGATTGAAGCAGCGTGCTTTTGCCTGCGCCGTTCTCGCCGACGACGGCGATCCAGTCGCCGGCGTGCAATTCGGCCGCAGCCGCTTCGATTTTCTTTACCGGGCCGTAATAGCCGGCGAAACGGTCCAGCCGGAGCAGCGGCTCCTTCGCCGCCGCCGGCTCAATCCGCTCCCGCTGCGCAGCGACATTGCGCCTGTCGTAGTCCTCCCATACGCCGGGGTACCAGATGCCGTACTCCTGCAGCTCGCGCTTATGCGCTTTGAATACCGACTCCGGCTTCCCATCGGCCAGAATACACGCCTGCGAATCGAACAGCACGACCCGATCGACGAAATCGACGATCTCGTCGATCTTATGCTCCACGATGAGCACCGTCTTGTCCCGGGTGACCTGCTTGACGGTTTCCCATACTTCGGTCGTGCCTTCCGGGTCGAGCAGCGACGTCGGTTCGTCGAGGAACCAGACGTCCGGCTCCAGCGCCAGGAGCGACGCGATGGCAAGCCGCTGCTTCATGCCTCCCGATAGCGCGGCGATGGGGGTGTGCAGCTCCTCAAGCCGCAGGCCGACCTGCTCCAGGCAGCTTCGAATCCGCAGCTGCATCTGCTCGCGCGGCACCTGAAGATTTTCGAGCACGAACGCAATCTCTTCGTCTGCATACGGCATGCAGAACTGCGCGTCGGGGTCTTGGAACAAGTAGCCCCAGGACGGCGGAATGCCAATGCTGTCATATTTGACCGGCACGTCGACCGCCTGCGGGATCAAGCCGCTCAACACCTGCAGCAGCGTCGATTTGCCGCAGCCGCTCGGCCCGAGCAGCAGCACCTTCTGCCCTGCGTCAGCGCCGAAGCTCAAGTCGTCGAACAGCAGCGACGAACTGCCGGGAAATTTCAAGCGCAGACCCGATACGTGCGCGATCCGGTCCGCGCCGCTCATTTCCGGTCCAGCGCCTTATAATCGTCGAGGCTTGCCGGGCGGACAAGCTGCGTGACGCCGGTCTTCTCCAGCGCTTTAACCAAAGCGTATGCGAGCGGACCGGTAATCAGGAACGAACCGACGAAGCGGAGCACGATATACAAGGAAAGGTTCCACGGCTGCAATTCGGTCAAGTAGCTCTTGAAATAGTCGAATACGAGCGCCCCTGCGCCGGACGCCATTCCGGCCAGACCGGCAACGGCCGCGGTATACCGCTTGTAGCCGAACGCTGCGAAGACGAGCTCCGCGCACAGCCCTTGCGCGATCCCATACGTCAGCGAGCTGACGGAGAATTGCGAGCCGAGCAGCATTTCCGCCAGCGCTGCGGCCACTTCCGCCAAGAAGGCGACGCCCGGCTTGCGGATGATCAAGAAGGCGGCGGTCGATGCCATAAACCACATGCCGTATACGAATTGCTCCAATTGGATGCCCGGCACCGACGCCAGGTTGTACACGTCTCCCCATACCCGGTAGACGATACCGAAGACGACGGCGATGACGACGGTGACCAGAATGTCGGTCAGCTTCAAACCTTTTTTCATCTGTTTCCTCTCCTTCGAAGAACTAAAAGTGTTGTCCGGGACATAGCAACCAACGCATCAACTAAAAAAGCCGCCCCCGTATATGACGGAAGCGGCTCTTGTAAGCACAATTTGATGCAAGCGTGCTGACGCTCTCCACTTCCCTACGCTGGTATCAACCAGATCAGGTTCAGAGGGTCTAGGATCTATCGATCCAATCTCAGCCCAAGCGGCTCCCCTAGTGACACACCTATATTACCACGGTTCACCAAATTGTCAATAACAAAAGCTTCTTATCGAAGCATTTTCAGGAAGATACATTCGTGTCTTAGAGGAGGCGGCAATCCACGGGATCAACTTCGGATTTAGCCCCTTTGTACTGCATTCATGTCGAAATTTGAAGAACAACTAGGAGAAATTTACCTTATGATGAAGAAAAATCGCAATCCATTTTGGGAAACGGTTACGAACTATGGCCTTCTTTGTCGGATTCTGCTAAAATAAAGGATACTTGGTACTACCCGGAACCTTTGTACCCTGCGAACCCCGTATGCAGGATGCAAGCGATGGAAGCGCTGTCTTCAACGGAGGAAAGGAGCCTTACTATGGACGAACTGCTTCGATCGCAGCTTGGGACGGAATCGATCACGACCGACATGGTGAAGCATTGTTCTTATTGCGTCATGATTTCGCCCGATCCGCTGCACCGAACTCCCGTCTACTGCATTAAATATTCCGGGTCAAACACCCCGATCCTGGTTAATTTGGCGACGTGTCTGACCTGCGGCGATTTCAAGAAGTGCGGACTGGGCTTCGAGCAGCCGTGACCGCGCCGCAACGAAAGTTTTTACGGATAAAGCTTTAATGCCCTGACCGTCTGAACGGAAGGCTCCTTCGGGAGCTTTTCTTGCTTTTTCGGCCCCGTTTGGCTGTTGCTTTGTCCTTTGTTCTATGTCAAGATAAGCGTTGTACCGCATTTCCATATTAAAAGGAACAGGTGAACCATAACCCTATGAAGATTTCGTTTTTTCGGCTGCTGACCGAGCTCTCCTCCCGCAAAACGGTGTCGAGGCTAACAGGAGCTTTTGCCAAATCCCGTGCCAGCCGCGGACTGATTCCCCGCTTCGCGAAAACGTACGGCATCCGTGTGCAGGACGCGGAAAAGGCGGTTCACGAATACGGATCGCTGAACGAGTTTTTTTCCCGCCGGCTCAAAAGCGGACTTCGTCCAATCGACGCGGCGCCGGACACGCTGGTCAGCCCGGTGGATGCCATGATTACCGGCATCGGGCCGATTCATGAGGGACTGATCGTCAATGTCAAAGGACAGGACTATACCATTCAGGAGCTGCTTAACGAGAGCCCCCGGATGATCAATTATACGAACGGCTACTATTGCGTGCTCTACTTGAGCCCGACCGACTACCACCGGATTCATTCGCCCGTCACAGGCGACATTCTTGAGAAGGAGCACGTCCCCGGCAAGGTGTATCCGGTCAACGAGTTCGGTCTCCGTCACATGCGGCGCGTGCTCAGCCGCAACGAGCGGCTCATCACCTACATGCAGCACGACGCGGGAGAAATCGCCGTGGTCAAAGTCGGCGCGCTGAACGTCAGCAGCATCCAATACGTCGTCCCGCTGCCGGACCGGCTGGAGCGCGGCGACGAGCTGGCTTATTTCGAATTCGGTTCGACCGTCGTCCTTCTGATGGAGAACGGCACGTTCGAGCCGCGGACCGCTCTGGAAGTCGGCAGCAAGGTGAAAGTCGGAGAAGCGCTCGGAACGTTTAAGCGCCGCGATTAGCGCATACTGACAGACGGAAGGAGTCTTTTCTCATGAAAGTCCAAACCGGTCCGGCGCCTGCGGTCCAGCAGGCAGCGCGGACGGACGTCAAGCCGACGGTTTTTCGCATTCTGCTCGCCATTAGTCTGGTGCATTTGTTCAACGATACGATACAAGCGGTGATTCCGGCAATCCTGCCGATTCTCAAGGACAATATGAGTCTCAGCTACATGCAGTCCGGCGTCATCGTATTCGCCTTGAATATGACCGCTTCGGTCATGCAGCCGGTTGTCGGCTTGTATTCGGACCGCAAGCCGATGCCGTACATGCTGCCGATCGGCATGGGCTTTACTTTTCTCGGCGTCTTGGGGCTGTCGCTCGCACCGAACTACGGACTCATTCTGCTGTCCGTTCTGCTGATCGGAATCGGCTCCGCCATCTTTCACCCGGAAGGCTCGCGCGTCGCTTACATGGCCGGAGGCTCCCGCCGCGGCTTGGCCCAGTCGATCTTTCAGGTGGGCGGCAACTCCGGGCAATCGCTCGCTTCGGTGATGACGGCGCTCGTGTTCGCTCCGCTGGGGCAGCTCGGCGCCTTATGGTTTACGGTCGTGGCCGGGGCAGGCGTCCTCGTCCAGCTGTATATCTCCCGCTGGTATCAGGGATATATGGCGGCCAACCCGCCGCAGGCCCGGAAAAGCGGCTCCCGCGCCATGAGCCCGGCCCGCAAGAAGCAGATCGCATTTGCCGTATGCATGCTGATCTTTCTCGTGTTTGCCCGTTCCTGGTACCATGCGGGCATTACGATTTATTATCCGTTTTACCTGATGGACAAATTCGGCATCAGTCTGGAGCGCGCGCAGATGTACATTTTCCTGTTCGCTGCCGCAGGCGCGCTCGGCACGTTTATGGGCGGCCCGCTGTCCGACAAGATCGGACGCCGGAACGTTATTTTTCTGGCGATGCTCGGCGCGGCTCCACTGGCTCTGGCGCTGCCTTATGCCGATGCGTTCTGGACTTACGTCATCCTGCTGGTGAACGGCTTCATCATCCTGTCGAGCTTCTCCGTCACCGTCGTCTATGCGCAGGAGCTGATGCCCGGCAAGGTCGGCACGGTATCCGGTCTGATCACGGGCCTCGCCTTCGGACTCGGGGCGCTCGGCGCGGTGGGCCTTGGCAGCTTGATCGATACCTTCCATCTGCCGATCGTCATGCAGTTGGTCAGCTTCCTGCCACTCATCGGCCTGCTGACGTTCTTCCTGCCGAGCGACCGTACGCTGAAGCAATGGGCGCAAGAGGCGGAATAATACGCGTAATTACGAAAAGGCTGTTTCGGATTGATTCCGAAGCAGCCTTTGGTCGTTTGATGGAAATTATCCGGAGTAACCGGTCCAAGAAATATCGTCTACGGTGATCTGCGCACCGTTGGCGCCGTTCGTCGGAGCGCCGACATGTTTGATTTTGAGGTCAAAGCTCCCCGGGATATTTAAATTGTTAACCGTAAAAGTTTCCATCGTATCCAGTGTCAGGGTATACGTTCCTTTGGATACGTTGTTAATGAACAGCTCTACTTTACGTTCCCCGGCTCCCGTGAAGCCTTTCAGCAATTTTACCGAGAAGCTTCCGATTCCGCCCGGAATATTAGAAGCGCCGATTTCTCCGGCAGCCGCCGCTCCCGAACCGGTACGTTCCGCTTTCAGCATAACGCCTTTTCCGTCAATGACGTAAGTCGACAAATCGGTCCGTGCCGATACGTAGTTCCAAGCGATCGAATTCATCCCAGCTACCGTACCGGAAGCATATGAGCTGGAAGGAGCTCCGATGCCGTCCAGTTTCTCGATGTTCCAACCGGAGGCATTGGCTGTGATCACATCCACCGCATTGGAATCTCCGTTGTACGGTCCGCCCGTCACGTTCAACTTGAACTTGTACGCCGTTCCCGGTATCAATCCGTACACGGTTGCTGTTACGGAACTTGCGCCTAGCGCTCCTTGCGTGTCTGCTTCCGTCCATGCCGCTCCCCCATTGGCGGACTGCATCATTTTAACGGATGCGGCGCCGGCCGGGGCCGTAAAGTGAAGCGTCACGCTTGTGGAAGATTTCGCTCCGTACACCAGGTCCGTAATCGTCATGCCGCCGGGAACGGTAATATCCGCGGAATCCTTCACTTTTACTTGAGCGCTCTCGTTAAACCGGCTGGATGCGCCGATGACGTCTACGGTGTCCCCGTTTCGATAACGGAACTGATCGTACGTCAGGCCGATCCGGTTATCGACCCGTACCCGTACCTGCTCGGAAGCTTTTACCGCATCGAATTCAAATGTGCCGTAATCGTTAATCTTCGTTAAATTGGCAATCGTGACGCCGCTCAGCTTGACGAGCTGCCCGGCGTTGGCAGGGCCGACCTGGGCAGGCGTAACGTTAAGCGGAGAGGGAACCGCTTCGGTTGCGGATTTGACAACTCCGTTTTTATCCGCATTGACCTGAAGCTCTCCATTGTATTTGCCGATCAGACCGGTGACGGTTACATGGTCCCCGGGATTGAGTTCGATGCCGCTTTGAAAAATGTATATGCCGCCGGTAGCATCTTGGAGATAAAAGCCTTTGCTTCCCCAAATGCCCGATTTCGATGTAGCCACGCCTTCGACCGTTACTTTGCTGTTGTCAGCCGCCGCGCGTGCTTGCCGGATCGTAACTTTACCCAAATCCGGGCCCGGCTCAGGCGCTTTCGCTTTGGCGATTCGCCCGTCTCGGACGTACGCGATGTCGCCTTTGTAATTCCGTACGAAGGCAACCGTGGCCTCCAAATCTTCCGGACCGGTGACGGGATCTTTGCCAAGCTGACCGATCGGAGCGTATTTTGCTCCTGTGGACGTATACATAAAGTTGTTCACCACAAGCGTATACGTCTTGTTGTTGTCAATCGGCGAGCCGTCCGGCAATGTTTTTTTGGTGATTTTGCCCGTGGCTGCATCATATTCATACCGGAAGCCGCTGATGCTGTAGTCCGGGCCGAATGTAGAGGAAATCTGGGCATTGACGATGGCGTCCAGATCTTTCCCTTTAATTTCCACTTTCATCAATACGTTATTGAACGGCTGGATATTGAACAGCTCTCCCCACGTGATAGGCCCGGCGTTCAGGTTATCGCGGATTCCGCCGCCGTTCATCATCGCAAAATCGGCATTCATCGACCCTCTCATGCCGTCCGCAAGCAAATTACCCAGCGCATTGTCGCCGTCGTTTGCGTAGCCACCCGTCATCGGAATGGTTGCATTGCCTACAACTTCGTTGATCATCGGAGCGATTCGATTTTCATACTTCTTAATGATGTTACTTATTTCAGCATCCGGCTGAATGGCGTCTTGTCTCGTATATACGATCTCCGCTTTTTTTCTTACGATATCCTGAGTCACCGGATCGATTTCCAGATCGATGTCGGCCATTGCCTTGCCATACTCCCAAGCCTGTACGATCAGCTTGTTGTTCACCGTTCCGTTTACAACCACATGATTGTGCGCCGCCACAATAACGTCCACTTCCGGATCGATATTTTTTGCCAGCGTCGCGGACGCTCCGGTAACGGTGCCGTTCGCTCCTTGCGTTGCGTCCATATGGGCCAGAACGACCATCGCTTTAACGCCTTGGCTTTTCAGCTCCGCTGCCGCCTTGTTGACCGCCTGAGCTTCGTCTGTGAACTGAATGTCTTGAATGCCTGCCGGCATCACCATACCGGCTGCCGATGTCGTAACCACGCCGATAAAGCCGACTTTTACCCCGGCCACTTCCACGACCGCATACGGAGGCAGGACGGTTTTGCCCGTATCTTTATACACGATATTGGCTGCAAGCAGCGGGAATTTGGTACCCTTGTAGTTTTCGGTGCCCTTCGGATGCGTTCCGCCGTTCACCATGCGCAGCATTTCCGCGGTACCTTCGTCAAATTCGTGATTGCCGACCGTTCCGACATGGAAACCCATCGTTTCCGCCACTTCAATGGTCGGCTCGTCTTGAAGCAGGGCCGATACCGGAGAGCTGCCTCCCCACAGGTCGCCCGACTCGACAAGCAGCGTATTCGGCTGTGCCGCCCGGCGCTGCTTCATGTAGGCCGCGACGTAGTCCATCCGGCCGACATAAGTGCTCTCGGTGACCGAAGGATTCGCCAGCGTCGGCACGTTTTTCTCGTAGTACGTTTGATCGATTTTTCCGTGAAGATCATTGATGCTCAGCAGCTGTACCGGGATATTGCCTGAAGCGAGCGTCGTCGTCTCCAATGCTGCCGGCTCGGATTTGGTTCCGTTACTGCCGATCGCCGATACGCTTACTCTGTACGCCATTCCTTTTTCCAGTCCGATAAAAGAATAAAAGGAGTTCCGTGTGGTGGCTTCCGAACCGACCTGCTTGCCGTCTTTCGTAAACAAGCTGACGCTGTACCCGGTCACCTTGCTGTCGGCAGTTGCTTTCCATCTGGCCGTCAGGCCGTACATTCCCGTCGAAAGAGTCAGGCCTGCCGGCGGCGCGGGTCTGACAGCATCATCGTCGCTGCTTCCGCTTCCCGACGAGCCACCCCCTACCGGGGACCCTGCCCCATTCGAGCCCGTGATTTTCTTGTCGCCGACTTTCGTTTCGACGTTGGCAGCCAGTTCGAGCTTCTTAGGCTCCTTTTCAAACGTGCTGCCGTTTTTGTTGACAATCGCCTTCTCAATGGTTCCGCTGCCTTTGACTGTGCTCGCCGCATTAAGCGTCAACATTTTTACTGTAGCTTGTTCCCCTACCTGAATAGAGCTGTTGTCCGCTTTCTCGTTGACTTTCAACTGCTCGACGACGCCTCCGTTTAAGGCGACATTCGCCGCAGCGTCCAGTGTCAAAGCGTTTACCGTTCCGCCTTGCACATTCAGGCTCGAACCTTTTCCTTGCTCGCGAACCGTAAATGCTTTAAGGTTCCCGTTCACGAATAGGACCGTGACGTTCGATGCGTTCACGGACACCTCATCGAAGGTTCCGGCCAGCGTAGCCGTAGAGCCGGCAGGCATGCGAGGGGTAAGATCCACCTTGCCGAAGGTCGCGCCCGACGAGCCGTTCGTTTCGAGCTTTGCTCCCGAATTCAGGCGTACTTCACCTACCGTTGTCGTTCCCTTGGCGAGCAGACGGACTTGTCCGTTCGTTTTGCTCACCGTCACTTGACCGAGCTTGGAATCTTCGATGACGATGCTGTTCGGACCGCCGCCGCGCACGATAGTACGGCCTTTCACCGTCACGTTTTTCAAATCGGTATTGCCTTCGCCGATGCCTTCGGACAAAATCAAATCGCCGTCGATAGCCATGTTCTCCAGCTTCACACCGGCCGAACGGACAATGACATGACCCTCGGCGCGGCCATGGTATGTACCCGCCTGATCGTAAGAAGCGGTTTTGAAAGCGAGCGGGTTGGCGCGATTCAGCGTCATAACCGCCTCGGCCCGGGTAATCGACCGCGCGGGCTGATAGGTACGATCCGGATATCCTCCCATATACCCCAGAGCGGCAACCGTTCGCACGGCTTCCCGGCTCCAGCCGGGGATGTCGGCGGCATCCTGAAACGCAGGACCGGACTGATCCGATGCGGAGAGCTTCAGCAGCCCTTGGAGCATGACCGCCACTTCCTGACGGCTCACCGGTTGATTCGGCTTGAAGCTTCCGTCCTCGTAACCGTTGATGTAGCCTGCTGCTTTCGCGGCCGACACTTCATCGCTGTACCAATCTGCAGATTTTACATCCGAGAAACCGGAGGCAGCTTTCTGCGTCAAGCCGAACGCCCGGTTTACAAGCGCAACGAATTCCGCTCTCGTAATGGAGGCATCGGGTTTGAACGAACCGTCCTCGTAACCGTTTACCAGTTCAAGGTCGGTCCAATTGCGGATTTCTTTTTCCGCCCAATGACGGACGTAATCCCCGCCGGAAGCGGCTGCCGATACTGGCGAGACAGAAGGCAGTTGACCCGCGAAGAGCATAGTGAAAGACAATAAAATGCCGGCGGATTTCTTTAACGTTTTTCTTAATATCAATTCCCGATCCCCCTCTTAAAATAAAAAATGGGACGACACCCATGTCGAACCATGTCCAGTATACATTTTTTGTGTAAATCGCACGTAAAGTGCAGCATAAGGTTTTATTAAGGAGGATCAAAAAAAGCGGTTGAGCAAAATTTCCACTCAACCGCTTTTTCATACCTTACTTGCCGTAGGAACCGCTTGAAAACGTGCTCGGATCCCACCATTTGTAGCCCGGCGATGGAGCGGCCCAAGGCTCAGGTTGAGGCTCAATCGTTTGCTCGGGAATTTCATTCTCCGCCCCGCTCGTCAGCAGCGGAGTAACGGGGTCCAGTTCCAAGCCCTGCACCTCGTCGAGCGTCCGGTAATTTTCCTTCTTGCTGAGCCACTGGACAACATTGACAAGCAGCGCGCCGTCGTCGACTTCTTTGAAGCCGTCGTACGTTTTTTTGGATTGGTCGTTTTCTTCGCGCTTGTATTTTGGTGTCGCGTCTTCCACGGGAGAGGAGTCGCCGATAAAGGCGGCCTTGCCCAGTCCTACCTTCGCCACGGCGACAAACGGGCCTTCGGCCAAGCCGCCGCCGGCGTATACACCCTTGTCCACGGCATTGTTCCATCTTGCCGCAGTGGACGGCAGATAGACGATGCCTTTGGCTTTCTTCGGATCGACAATCGCGATCGTACTGCCTGCGTGCATCGCTACCGCTTTGACACCTTTGGTAATGCCGAACGCTTGGGCCGGTTTGACGATCGTCGTGGCGTTAAGGTCGCCAAGCGCATTATAGCGGAAGCGGACGCCGAAGTTTTGGCCAAGCCAGTCGGAGCTCTGCACGCCCTGCATGGCCGCCGAGTTCGCTTCTTCGGCGCTCATCCCTTTGGCCGGATTGCTCCAGGCCCCGCGGCGGTAGCCGTTGAACACCTCGGAGGCGTCCCAGCGGTTTTTGTTCCGGTCGGCATTGTAATGGTCGGATATGAAAAAGATGCTGCCGCCCTTCTGCACGTATTCGAGCATAGCCGCCTGCTCCGTCGTTTTGTACGGGATATTGGCTTCCGGGATGACGAAGACGTCGTAATCCTTCAGGTCGCCGTACGTAATAGGCTCCGACTTGCGCAGCTCCTTCACGTAGTATCCACTCTTGGCGATGCCATTAGCAAAATCCGAAAACCCGCCGTCGATGACCCAGTCTGCGGCGCCGGCCGTTTGGGCATGCGTATTGTCGAACAATACCTTCATTCCGTTGGCCGGACCGGCCGGTTGAAGGAAAGGCGCCGGATCGGAAGGGCCTTCGGCGAACGCCGCGCCCGTTCCGGTCAAATAATGGCCGAGCGGAAGCGCAATTGCGAAGGCCAGCAGCGCCTTGAGCGCTTTTTTACGAAAATCGATCATGGGTGGCTTCTCCTCCTTTTACAGCTCTTCGATCACAATATCGTCGATGTTGATTTGGGCGGACACTCCCGACCCCGTAGGACGGGCAAGGTACATAAAAAATTGATTCGTGCTCTGCACACCGTTGAATGTCCATTGCAGCGTCGTCCATTCCGTCTGGACCTCGGCCGTAAAATCTTTGTACTGCGTTTTGGCCGAATAGTTCTCGATATCGGAATTGCTTCCGAAGCCGACCACAAATTTGTGGGTCGCTCCCGTATCGTTCGAAAGCTTGGCCTGCAAGGTGACCCGGTATTGCTTCTGCGGATTCATCGGGAAGGCGTCGGCAAACAAATACAGTTTGTTCGGCGTATTTTGATTCGTCCGCCATTTCAAGGAACCCGTTCCGGATACTTTGACGGCCGTATCCTTTTTGACGTTCGTGCCTGCGTTGTTAAATGCGAGCTTGTTGGTCCAATTCGTAAACGTATCGGAAGATCCCAAAGTCCCGTTCACCGACTCGAATCCGCCGTTCGCGAGCAAATTGACCGTTCCGGTACCGCCGTCGGCCGCTGTCGTCACATTCGGCTTCGTGCCATTCAGCGACAACGTTTTGTTCCCCGCTCCGTCGACCGCGACGACGCCGACGTACACGTTCTCTCCGGCATTCCAAGCGAAGGTCGCGGTCTGTACGCCGCGCGCGATGCGGGTCTGGCCGTATACGGTATCCGCAACCGTAGGAGCGGAGCCGGTCTTGGCGACAATCTCGTAATGATCCACATCCGAGGAGGCCGAATCCGTCCATGTAATCGTCACGCTGCTTTTGCCGTTGCCGTTCACGCCGTCATCCGCCGAAGTCGGCTCGTTAACGGCAAAAGCATCCGGGGCGGTCATATCCGACTCGCTGACGGTCAGCGTCAGTTGGACCTTCGGCGCATAGCCCGAAACGATGCCTTCGAAAAGATAGGTGCCGATAACGCTGGTATCGGCGGCCGCCGGATTCCACACGACATTCACCGGCTTCGTGCTGCCGTCGCTCATTTTCGCCTGGACTTGGGCCGGCAAGCTGTACGCTGCACCCCGGGCAACCGTGGCTGCGATCGGATCGATGCTCTGAATTTCGATAAAAGTAACAGCCAAATTGTTTTTCACCGCACCGTTGACTTTGGAGGCGTCTCCGCCGGTAAATGCCGTGTTCGCAAACGTAAACGCCAGGTTGCTGATGCTGTCCGCCGCACGATGGGCGGACGCCTTGCCGTTCACTTGAACCGTAAGCTGCGTGGCGCTTGTACGGACAGCCGATACGGCGAGCCCCGCCGGCAGCGATCCGATCTGCAGCTTGCCGGCAGCAACGAACTCTTCTCCCGCCGCGCCCGTGAACGTATCGTTGGCCAGCGTGACGATGAGAGGAGCATTATTATCAATGCTGCCGTCGTCGGCAACGGCTTCCTTAAATACGCTCAAAGAATAAGACAATTGAGCCTGCTGCGGCGCGCCTCCGTCGACGAACTCCATGGACGTATACGTGTCGGCGAATCCTTTTTGACTCATATAAGCATTATCGGTAATCATTCCGGCAATCCGAATCTTCTTGCCTGCTGCCTGCGCCCGGCTGAACACGCCGTCGCGGTCGGCTTTATTAAACTTGACGATGATCGTATTCGCTTTGTCCGTGCCCGGCGCATCCGCCAGCAAAATGCCGTACCCCGAGAAACTCGGGTTCGCATCGGCGTCGACGATGTATCCTTCGACTGTCGCACTCGAACCGGTAGCCAGCGCCAATGCCGCCGAAACCGTAAGCGCCGCCGGTATATCGCGGACCGTCAAGGTCAGCGCCGCTTTGCCCGCATAGCCGGAGACGGTGCCTTCGAACAGAAACGTTCCTGCAACCGACGTGTCCGCTGCGGCCGGAGTCCAGGTCACGTTCACCTGCTGCGTCGTACCGTCGCTCATGTTCGCCGTCACCTGCGCCGGAAGCGTATAGGCCGCGTTCTTGTCCACGGCCGCTTGAACCGGCGCAAGGCTTTCGATCTGCAGCGGCTTCGTCTGCGCCTTCACCAGCAGCTGGAACGTTTTCGTATCCGTGGCGTTTCCGCGGCTAATTGCAGCCGTCAGCTTGACGGAAGCGTCGTTCTCGCCCATCACGGGGCGCTTGACGGTACCGCCCGCGGTAACAACCGCTTCGTTGTCCGAGGTCCATGCGATGGAAGTCCCGTTCAATCCGGTTCCCGGCAGCTTGAGCGCCGTCGTCACTTGATTTACGTCCGGATTTCCGTTCAAAATAACGGCGTCCGTCAGCGCATTTTTCGCTGCGGCGACGGCCTGCGCGTCGGTCATCGCGCCCGCTTCCACCACGAGCACATAAGCGGC
Source organism: Paenibacillus elgii NBRC 100335 (assembly GCF_004000865.1). Taxonomy (GTDB): domain Bacteria; phylum Bacillota; class Bacilli; order Paenibacillales; family NBRC-103111; genus Paenibacillus_G; species Paenibacillus_G elgii. Next base: position 46,942 of record NZ_BIMB01000023.1, read on the forward strand.
GCCGACCGCTTGCGAAGATAAAACCTCAAGCACCGTTCCTTCCGGTTGAGGCGCAATGGCAACGGTAAACTCTCCGGTGACCGCGTCGGCTTGGGCCGTACCCAGCATCTGCGGCCCCGTTCTGACCGTCACCGCCGCTCCCGGTTCGGCCGTACCTGTTACGATGGCGTCCGAAGCCGTTACCGAATTCACGGCAGGCTTCACCTGCGGCATTTTGACCGCCAGCGTGAATTCTTTAGCCGCTTGCGCATCGCCCCGGCGAATCGTTGCGATCAGTACGACATTCACGTCATTCGTCAGCCCGCTGCGCGTGACTTTGCCGGTGCCCGGGTCGATTACCCCGGCTTGGCCGGCGTCTTTCAGCGACCATACGACGGTCGTGCCCTCGGCTCCGTTTGCCGGAAGCGCCAAGGTGGTGCCATATCCGTTATAAGTCAGGGCTAAAGCCTCTTTCGCCTTGCCCACGGCTTCCGCATCCGTCATCGCGCCGGAGGACAGTGCCTTTACGGTCACGTTGAACGTTTTGATCTGCTGTGCCGCGCCTTTGCGGACCGTCGCTGTCAGCACGACTTGTCCGTCTGGCATGCCTGCGGCCGGGCGCGTCACTTTGCCTGCAGCAGAGACGAGTGCAGCGTTGCTCGTTGCCCATGTCACCGCACTTCCGTGAGGTCCTGCCGACGGCAGCGTCAAATCCGCCGTCACGGCGCTCGTATCGCCGAGCGTCAGTGCTTCGGCATCCCGTGCGGCCGCTTCGGCATCGCCGTTCGGAGCCGGAACGACGGTCGCGAGGAAGGACGTCTGCGCGGTACCGCCTTTATTGTCGTAGACGCTCACCGTGACGGTCGCGCTGCCGACGGAAATCGGGGCAACCGTAAGCTCGGAGCCGTTGACGGACGTGCGAACAACGGGTTCGGAGGAAGATGACGCTTGATACGTCAGCGCATCGCCGTCCGGGTCCGTGAAGGTCGAAGCTACGGAGATCGTCCGGCTTCCGCCCGCAAGCGTCAGCGTCAGATCGTCCAGCGCCTTCGCGAGCACGGGCACGCGATTGGCCTGCGGCTCAAGCGGCTGCTTGGACAGCGAGGCTTTACCCGATTCGTTGCCGCTCGTATCGAAGGCCGACAGCTCGAAGAGGTACGGTTTGCCATAAGTCAGTCCCGTTACGGTGTACGTTGTTGCCGTCACGGAAGCGGTATGTATTTTGACCCCGTCCCGATAGATGTAATAGCCTTTCAAATCCGTTTCCGTATTGGCTTTCCAGCCCAGCTCCACCGCACCGATCAATGCCGTAGCGCGAAAATCGCTCGGCTTGGCCGGAGCCGTCCGGTCGGACGAATCCCCGGAGCCGGAGCCCGAATCGGAAGAAGAGCTGCCCGAACCGGAAGAGCCGGAACCCCCGCTTCCTCCGCCGTTGATCGTGCCGATATTGGAGCTGTTGATGTTCTTGCCCGCAACGACGACCGTTACGTCTTTGCCCAGCTCAAGATGCTTCGGCGCCTTATCGAGCGAGGCTCCGTTCACGTTGACGACCGCGTTCTCGATCGTACCGCTGCCTCTAACGGCTACCGGCGCGTTAATCGTCAGGCGCTTAACTACCGCCGTTCCGTCGATACGCACGGCGTCGCGCCCTGCTCCCGGCTCGACCGTCAACCGGTCGACAGTGCCGCCGCGAAGCTCTAGCTTCGTATTGGGGCCGATGCTCAGTTCGCTTACCGCGCCTTCGCTCACGACAATCGTCGTAACGGCACCGACGATGCGAGTCGATACGCGCGTGGAGGACCCTTTTTCCAATTCGACCGATACGCCGGCGGCAAGCACCTGCACGTCTCCGAATTGGCCGGCCAGCTTAATTGCCGAACCGGCCGGCGTCGGCGTATCCACGATCACTTGACCGAATGCTTTCCCCGCCGCTTTGCCCGTCCGGTCTTCCAGCTTGCCGCCGGATTTCAGACGCACTTCGCCCATCTCGGTGCCGCCGCCCGCCACCAGCCGGACATTGCCGCCCTTCTTGTCCACGACGACCGTTCCCAAGGAGGAATCGTCGATGAGAACGCTGTTCGGACCGCCGCCCTTGATCAGCGTCGTCCCTTTTACGTTGACATGCTTGAGCGACACGTTTCCTTCGCCGACGCCTTGCGTCAGCACGAGGTCCCCGGCAATCGTCATGTTCTCCAGCTTCACGTCGGGAGAAGACACAATCACCGAGCCGTCCGCCGCCTCCCGGTACGTCCCCGCTCGATCGTAGCGAACGAGCTTGTCCGAAATGTGCTTGGCGCGGTCCAGCGTGACGACAGCTTCCGCACGGGTGATCGGACGATCCGGCATATAGCTGCCGTCGGGGTAGCCGTTCATGTACCCTTGAGAGGCCACGGCTTCAATCGCCGCCTTGCTCCAAGACGGAATCGTCCCCGCGTCCTTAAACTTGGCGACGGCCGAATTTTGCGCCGAAGCTTTCGCCTGAAACAGCCCTTGCAGCACGACAGCCGCTTCCTGACGGGTAATCGGCACGTTCGGACGCAAGGTGCCGTCCTCGTATCCGCTCACAACCCCTGCCGCACGCGCTTTTGCGAACTCGTCATAATGCCAGTCTCCCGTCTTCACGTCGCTGAAGTCGACGGACGCCTTATCCTTTAAGCGGAAAACGCGGTTGACCAGCGCCACAAACTCGGCGCGCGTGATGCTGGCGTCAGGACGAAACGTGCCGTCCGGATAGCCTTCGCTTAAATCGAGATCCTGCCAATTGGCGATTTCTTTCTTCGCCCAATGGCCGGCTGCATCCGCCGCCGCCCGAGCTGTTTCCGGGCCCGGCAGTGCCGTCGAAACTGGAAAAGCAAGCGATGCGACCAAGACCCACTTTGCCGCTTTCTTGAACAGCATAACCATCCTCCTGCTAAAAAAATTGGAAATGTTGATGACCAAAATAGTCATACTGTCCTAGCTTAGCAAAGTTTTGTTAAGGGATGATATAGCACCATATGAAGATTTTGTTAATTATAAGGTCTTGAGACTCATCCCTTCCATACCCTGTCTGAGCTGCTCCTCGGACAAATGCGGAAAATTGAAGTACGCCCCGTATTTTACTCCCGCTTCCGTCTCGACCCGCGCTTCCGACCAACGGACGCCGCGGGTCTCGCAGGCTGCCCGGTAATCCAGGTATTCGCTTTCCGTCCCTAGCCACCAGCCGAAAATATGAAGTCCCGCGTCGCTTTCGACAAACCGGAACCGATCCGACAATTCGTTTGTGAGCATGTGCATGAACAAGGCAAACTTGCGGCTGTAGATCCGCTTCATCCGCCGCAGATGCCGCTCATACTCCCCGGAAGCCATAAAAGCGGCCAGCGCTTTTTGCTCCAGCAGGTTGGCCGGGTGCGGCTCATACAGCGCCTGAGCGCGGACGAAAGGCTGCACGAGCGAAGGCGGCAGCACCGCATAGCCGATGCGGACGTCAGGAAGCAGCGTTTTGGTGAAGCTGCCGACGTAGACGACGCGCTCCTCGCGGTCAAGCGTCTTGAGCGGCTCCAGGCTTTTGCCGCGGTGGCGGAACTCGCTGTCGTAATCGTCTTCGACGATGACGGCTTCGCGCTCATACGCCCACCGCAGCAGCGCCTGCCGCCGCTCCAGGCTCAGCACCGCCCCCGTCGGAAACTGCCGCGTCGGCGTCACGAACAGCGCCCGCGCCTCCCAGTCCGCGGGCACGATGCCCTGTGCATCGACCGCTGCGTCGATGCACTGTCCTCCGGCGGCCCGGATGGCCCGGCGGATGCCAGCGTAGCCCGGCGTCTCGGCGACAGCCGGTTCGCCCGGTTCGACCAGCAGCTGCGCGAGCAGCGCAAGCGCCTGCATCGAGCCGCCCGTGACGGCGATATGCCCGGCCTCTACGGCGATGCCGCGGGCACGGCGCAGATAGCGGGCGATGCCTTCGCGCAGCGGCGCATAGCCTTGCGGCGGGCAGTCCCCGCGGCCCGCGCCGGAGGCGGTCAGCTCGCGCACCGCGGCGTACAGGCAGCGGTTCCACGCCTCGCGGGGAAAAGCGTCAAGGTCCGGCGCGAAGCAGTCGAAATCGACGACCGCCCGCGGCACCATGCGTCCGCGGGGCGAAGCCGATTCGAGCCGCTCCCCCCAAGCCGACAAGCGGTACGACGCTTCCGGACGGGCCGCTCCCGCGCCGCCCTGCTCCTCCTTGCGGAAAGCGACGTAGGTGCCGCTTCCGGTCCGGCATTGGAGATAGCCTTCAGAGGCCAGCATCTCGTACACCTGATTGACCGTCCCGCGCGAGAGCCCGTACAGCCCGGCCAGCTCCCGGGTCGACGGAAGCCGCAGCCCGTAGGCGAGAACCCCTCCGGTTACCCCGTCGTGCAGCGCATGGTAGAGCGCCAAAAGCTTCGTTGGATATCTCTCAAGATAGGCATGGTAAGCGATGTGAAAGTGCATTTCGGATATCATCCTTTCAAGCCGGAAGGTTCGTCTTCCTTAAGTGGACCAATAAAAAAAGTCTAAATGGATGATTTTGCATTGTCAATGTAACAAAAAGAAACGGCCGGGCTCCTATGCCCGCCGTCTCTGTACTGCGTCTCCCTTGCCTTACAATTGTCCCAATATATAAACCCGAATCCCGCCTATGCGATCAGCTCAAAGTCAACGTGCCATCCCAATCGGCAGGCGCCCCGTTCTGGAAGTAGTCGTCGCACAGGTAAAAATACAGCCGGGCCGCTTGATCCCAGCGGTTGCGCCTGATGATTTGGAGGAACGCCTCGCGGGCATCGTAAAATCGCCCGTTCTGATACCATTCAACGGCCGCTTCAAAGGCAGCCCGGGTCTCCTCCTTCAACTTCCGCACCTCGGCCCGGTCCCCTTCATAAACATCGTAGAGCCGTACCGCGCGATCCTCGCCGTACGGAAGCACCCGCCCGAGCGAGCGGATGGAAAATTCCGCGGGATCTGCAAGCTGCTTGTAAAACGCCTCCGTGATCAGGACGGACACCCCGAGCTTGTCGGTCAGAGCTTCGAGCTGCTCCGTCCGGTTCACATGCTCGGAAATGACTCCTCCCTCCATCCGCTTTTCCTCCCCGATGACCCCTAGCATCACCGGGCCGTGATGAATGGCGACTCCCATATCGATCGGCGCTTTGCCGGCGCTTGTCCGCTCGTCGTTATATTGTTCGAGCGCCTTTCTCATCTCCGTCGCCGCTTTCAAGGCCCGATCGGCTTGCGCCGGAAACAACGCCAGAAAGCCGGCGCCCAAATATTTGCTGACGAAGCCCTCCTGATGGCGGATAACCGGACCGAATCTTTTCAAATAAGCATTAATCAGGTTGAAATTTTGCTCCGGCGTCAGATCGCGCGAAAACCGGTAAAAGTCCCGCATATTCGAAACCAGAATGCACATCTCCTGCTGCACCTGATCGCCCAGATGCACGTCCACAATGCTCTTTTTGCCGATAAACTTCAGAAACTGCTGCGGGACAAAGCGGTAGTAAGCCTCGCTGAAGCTGGTGATTTCACCGATGTAATTCCGGATATGGATCGCCATCATGTTGAAGCGGTCACCCAAGTCCGCAAGCTCGTCCCGCGAACGGATATCGACGGTCGCCTCCCATTTCCCGCCCGCAATCTCGTTGACACTGGCACGCAATCGGCGGATCGAGATCGAGATCGACAAGGCGATCGCGCTGAATAAAAGCAAAATAACCAGCGTGATCAGTCCCATATTGCGGATGATGACCAGCTTTAAGTCCTGATTATGCTCCCTGAGGCCGTTCGCGTCCTTGCCCGTTTCATACACCCCGACCATTTTCCCGGAGGAGTTGTACACGGGACTGAGCGCATAAATCCAATACCCTCTGGAGTCGTCCGTCGAGCCGGTAACCGCCTTCCCCGTCTCGATGACCTGCCGGTAATCCGGCGTCAGCTCCATCGGCCGGAACATCGGCACGCTGCTGTCATCATCCATGACGATAAACAGCTCCCCATTCTCCAGCTTGTATAAGGTCGTATACTGCCCCTCGCGTTTGCCGCCCAAGGACCCGAACAGGGCCGATAAACTGCTGCGAATCGTGCGGTAATCGCCGTTCATATAATCCAGCGGAGAGTTCAGCTTCTCCAATTCGTCACCTTTGACGAAATAATTGCTTCCGGCGGCAACGAGCAGGAAGTTATTTTCTACCTCATGCTCCAGCTTCTCCGACACTCTCTGGTAAACCGCCTCCGACAGCCAGAGCATGGAAACGACGACAATCGGCACAAAGGCGATCAGGAACTTGAGCATCAGCGGCACCTTCCGGTCCAGCATATGAACGTAAACGAACCGGTGCAGCCAAATGACCAGCGCCAGCTCCACCAGCGCAAGGAACCAGAATAAGTAGCCCAAGGCTGTGTCTCCCGCCGTATTGGCAAAGGATGAAAAAGACTGCGTGATCGACCCGTTCCGGTCCCTCTTCACGAACTGGTTCTCGGTCGCGGCAAAAATGCCGCCGTTAGGCGATGCATAGACGTGCAGCAGCGTTCCCAGCTTGCCATAACCGGCTTTGTCAAAAAGCTGCTGGTTCAGCAGCGATTCTACGATGTACGGCTCCTGCGGATCAAGCCGGCTGATATCGTTCAACTGCTCGTTGATAAACACAAGACGGTGCTGCGGATCGACCCGCAAGGACAAGGCAATGTCGCGGGCCGTTCTGTCCATTCCCGGCAGCGGATACACCAAGCGGGAGTCTCCATTCGGTAGAACCTGGAATATCCGGTCTTTTTTCGTCGAGTAAAATCGGCCCTCCGGACTTATGCCCGCCGCATCGGCCGACAATTCGCCCGCCGGCAGCGTCGTACGGAATACTTCCTCGCCGGTGCCGCCGTTCAAAGGCAGCGCATGCAGAATGACGGAATTGTCGTTCAAAATGTAGTAGTACAGCCGGTTGTCCTGCACCGTCAACGACCGGATCTTCCCGACGCGAAGCATCGGTTCGGAAAGGGTGTCGTAGCGGTATTCGGCCAATGTGCGGACACTGCTTCCATCCGCGCTGATTTTGACGATGTTCTCCCCGGTCACGTACAGGCCGTACGGATCGAGCCGTGTATTCAGCACATAGACATTGCCTTCGTCGTCGGCCGCCAAGCCGTTATATTGGTTCATTCCGCCCGATACGTTCTTGCTTACCGAGTGGGTGTACAAAATGCTGCCGTCCTTGTCCGTTTTAATAATCGTGCGCTTGGATTTGCCGATAAAATACAAACGGTCTGCCGAATCCGCGGTCACCTTGAAGATGCCTTCGAACGCCAAGGAGCGGTCCCAAGGAAGCAGAGCGACGCCTTGCCCCGCCGTGCGGTATAGCCCCCAGCCCGTCAATACAATGGCTGCGGAAAGCAGTAAAAGAATGAATTTCTTGTTCATCCGCTATCGTTTCTCCTCTATTCGCCGAAGCCGTCGATCCGAATGGTCGCAGACGGCTCATGCCAAGTCACGCCAAGCCCCAGACCTTCGGCTACAAATCGCAGAGGAACCATCGTTCTTCCTTCGACGAGCCGCGGAGGGGAATCAAGCGTTACGGGCGTTCCGTTAAGATAAGCTTCCGGTCGGTCCACACGGCAGAACAGAACCGCTCCGGCTTTACTGATCGTGACCGTCTGGTCTTCGTCGTTCCAGACCACGAGCGCGCCGAACGCCTCGGATACGGGGCGGATATGGATATAAGCGGCCCCGCCGATCCGTACGGGCGGCATCTCAAACTTCAGGGACACGGTATCCGTCAATAGGTTTTCCAGCGGCAGAGGGACGACTTGACCGACCGACGCCGTGCTAATCTGCTCTGCCAACTGCTCCAACGCCTTGTATTCGTCCGCGGTATACAGGCTTTTCTCCAAAGCCTTCAGCTCGGTGATCAGCTCCGAAGCGACCTTACCCGCCGCTTCTCCTGTGACGGATTCGACGAGATTCAATTGAAGAAGCAGCTCCCGTTTCTTCGCGCCGGTCCACTGCTTCCGCAACGTCGCCAGCGTCGCTTCCAGCTCCTGCTTCGCTGTCCCGTTCTGACCGCTCACGGCGGTTTCCAGCTTCGCCATCGCTTCTTCCAACGACTCCCGCTTTTCCGCCAGTCCGCTGTCGATCGCTTTCCGCTGCGCCTCCACGCCGGCCCACTGCGCCAGCAGCTTCGCTTCCGAGGCAGTATCCTTGGCAGCCGACGCCTCGGTCAGCTGCTTCGCCAGTGCAGCGGCCTGCTTGGTCAGCTCCGCTGTCGACAGTGCTTTTAGCTCCCGCTTCTCCGCCTCCAAGGCCGCTTGATTGGCCGCAGCCTGCGCCTGCAGCTCCGCGGTCAGCTTCGCATTGCCGGACTTCGCGGCCGCTCCGGCCAACTGCTCCAGCTCCGCCTGCTTCGCCTTAAGCGCTTCAAGCGCGACGGCGGCGGCCGCAGCATCCTTAGGCTGCCCGAGGGGACCTGCGGCGGCCTCCGAAGCTTTCAGCTTCGCTTGCAGCTCCTCCGCGAGCTTCGTGTCCCCTGCCGCCTCCGCCTGCTTCAGCTGCACCTCCAGCTTCTTCCGCTCCTCGCCGAGCGTGTCCCCCAACGCGCTGGCTTTTGTCTGCAGGTCGGCCAGCGCCTCCAGAGGATCGCCCATTCGTCCAAGCAGCTTGCTCGCTTCCTCCTGATTTCCGCCGGCCAGCGCCTCGAGAAAAGCTGCGCCCGCTTCGAGGCGGTTCTGCTCCAGCGACTGCTGCGTCGCGGCGTTCGGCTTGTTGTCCTCTACGGCGGTCTGGCTGTCCTTCTTCAGCTTGTCCGCCTCCTTCTTCAGCTGTTCGACCCGCTTGGAGAGCTCGTCTGCCGGCAGCAGGCTGTGTATTTCGCCTTGACCGTCGATCCAGATCTCCAGCTTAAGCTGCTCGATCAAGGCGGCCGATACCGCCTTCTTCCCCTTCGGGTCGGCGATGTCCCGGAATTCCACGCTGCGGGACAAGTCGAACCATGCCCCGTCCGCAAACTCCGACTTGTAATACGTCCCTTGCCCGGACGCCTTCATCGTCGTCTTCGCGGCCGCGAAAGTTTGCTTCGTCAGCGCATCTTTATGGATGAGATACGTTCCGACGATCAGATACCCCGGCTTGTCCGCCGCTTCCGGCGGCAGCTTGGCGTCTGCCGGCAAAGCCCCTCCGGTCAGCGCGACCGCAAGCGCGAATGCGGCGGCAATCCATGTTGTGCCGTTTGGACCGCGCATGGCTACTCCCCTTTTCCTTTAAGCGTGACCGGCAGCGCCCCCGAAGAACCGTACCCGTCCGGAACGGCTTCCGCGATCACCTCGGCATCTTTGTAGAACTGCACCTTCAACCCGCTCATATCGGCAAAGACGACATTCAAATGCACCAGCTTTCCGTCCAGTGGAACTTTGCCGCCGATCGGACGACCGTCCTTCGTGAGCAGCGCAAACGCGGTTGCGCCCAGCTCCTTCGGCACTTGGACGGTCAACTCTCCGGTGACGCCTTCGACCGCGTCTTTCACGGTCCATTTTCCGCTAAAGGTACGTCCTCCGCCCGGTTCGGACGGCTGCTCCTTGATCGGCTCCAGGCCGTCGTCAATAGCCAGATAAGGAAGCGTGCCCGGCTTCCAGGCCGAATCGAGCGCGCCTGCGGAAACGACGTTCAGCGCCGACAAGGCGCTCTTGTAAGCGTAGTACCCAGCTATCGCTGCCTTCTGCGCTTCTTCCGAAGCCTGGCTCGCTTTCTCGAATTCGTCATCCTTGATCCAGCCAACGGCGTGTTTTTTGCTTGCCGCTTCCAGCTCGGTTTTTCGCGTGTCAACCAGCTTTAACGCCTGCGCGTAAGCTTCCTCGGCCGTCTTGGCGTCGAGGTACGACTTTTTCACTTTGTTGATCAGCTTTTTGCGGGTGTCCTGCTCCTTCAGCCGGGCTTTGTCCGCCTCCAGCATCGACACCGGAAGCGAGTACGGCTCGTCGTCGAAATAACGAAGCCCATCATATTCCCCTTGCAGCACGACTTTCGGTATAGGCAATATGATCGGAACAATAGGAACCGGGATCAGGAAAATCCCCTCCCACTTCCGCTTGATCTCTCCGAGCAGGCTGTCGTAGTTCGCCATAAACAGCTCGTAATCCATCGCCGGAGTAGAGTACATCGCTTCGATCAGCCGCATGTCCTTCTCACCGAATTTGGCGGAGTACAGCTTGCGCGTCAGATGGACCTTTTCCTCGGCCATTTTGCGGGTTTCCGTATCTTTATACAGCTCGAAATCAAGCTTCTCCGCATGAGCGACAAACTTCCATAGTTGCTCCTGCGTAAGCACGACGTAATCGGGCTTCGACGCCGCCGTGAACGCCGATTCGGGATCGATGCCCAGCTTCTCCCCGAGCTGCAGCTTGGCCGATTTGAGCGCCAACCGGGCGACCTTCAGCTCGGATTGCGCGCGATCCAGAGCTTCCTTCTGCTTATCCGCCTCTTCTTGTCCGGCAGCTCCGAACTTCAGCTTCGTCTCCAGCGTGGTCAACCGTTTTTGGGCCTGCGCCCACTTTTGCTCCAGCAGCGCTGCGTTATCCGCCGCCTGAAGCATCGTGAAAAACAGCTTCTCCACCTCCGAGCGCAGCTGCAGCTCCTTGCTCGACAGCTCCCGCTTGGCCTCGCCCAGCACCTTGCGCGCTTCCGGAACCTTAAGACCGATGCCCAAATCTTGGGATAAGCTGTGCGGCTTAGCAAGCAGGCTGCTGTCTTTTTCGCTCTGATTCGTTACGGCACCCTGCGCTTGCGTCAGCTCTATCGTCTTGGCTTGAACCTGGAGGCGGGATTGCGCAAGCTCCCCCGACTCCGCCGCAGCCAGCTTTAACGCTTCCTCCAGCGTAATTCGCCGCTCTTCCGCCAGCGCACCTGAGGGCATCAATGCTTGTACGATCACCGCCGCTGCCACAAAAGCGACGGCTCCTTTTTGCAGCTTTCTCAAAGAATCCACTCCCGCCTATCCGTATCGACACGATTCGCCATTCTTTTTTCCCACTATGCTTCCATACTACTATAAACTTCCAAACCGACACATCCATTTTGTTCTAAAAATGTCGAACTTTCGTTGCCTGCTTCAGGCGAGTATAGTAGTATGAAAGTAACGAAGCAAAGCATGGAACTTACCAAAATAAAAAGAGGTGCGGCAAGATGGGACAACTTGTATGCGGAGGGGCGATGATCCGGTGCAGCTTCGGCAATGCGCCGGCTTCCCTTCAGATATTGCCGGCGAACCGGGTCACAACCTCCATGCCGATTGCCAATATTATGGACAACAAGCCGATGGTCAACGTGCTGCCTTTCGGCATGTGCAGCTCCATGGCCAATCCGCAGGTCGCTGCGGCCACGGCGGCCAAATTCGGCGTCATGACCCCCATGCCCTGCGTGCCCGTAACCGCCGCGCCATGGGCGCCAGGCTCTCCGACCGTTCTTATCGGCAATATGCCTGCCCTGAACAACAGCTCGAAGCTCGTCTGTTCCTGGGGCGGGTTGATCGAGATCGCAGTTCCCGGCCAAGCGACCATTCAAGTGCCATAGAAGGAGCGACAAGTAGTGATTGAACCGATGATTAAGCCGTTTATCGCGCCGCTGAAGCAAACGGCCGCTCTGCCGAAGCTGGCGGTCAAGAAGGCGGCCGACGCCTGCAAAACGATTCTGACCGCCAAAGAAGTCACCAAGCAAAGCTACGTGCCGATCGGCAATTACTATGTGCAAAAGAAGCTGATCGTTATTGTGGCGCTGGTCCTGCTGGCGCTCGTGTATTTTATCTGGATCAAGCCCCCGGCCTTCGTGAGCCGTATGTTCGGATTCGTGCCAACCTTTCATGAGAAGACCGGAACCCCTCTCACCTATACCGGCAAAGCCAAAGTATTCGATCAGGCTGGCTGGTTCAAATACGAAGGGGAGCTGAAGGACGGCGTCTTTCAAGGCCCCGGGAAGCTGTACGATCCCAAGGGAAAGCTTAACCGGCAGGGGGAGTTCGACAAAGGCCAGCTTGCATCCGGCGAAGAGCTCGGTCCCGACGGCACGCTGCTCTACCGCGGAGCCTTTGCCGAAGGGCTATATTCGGGCACGGGCACTCTGTTCCACCCGAACGGCAAAATCCGCTACCTTGGCGAGTTTCAAGCAGGCATCCCCGCAGGAAAAGGCAAGGCGTTCGACGAGAACGGCAAAGTCATGTACGAAGGAAGCTTCACAGGCGGCCTCTACGCGGGAGACGGTACCGAATATTACTCCGCTGGCGCCGTGAAGTACCAGGGACAGTTCCTGGCGGGAAAATATAACGGCGCGGGCAAGCTGCTCTCCGAATCGGGCGCGGTCCTTTACGAAGGCGGATTCACCAACGGCTTGTACTCCGGCGAAGGCACGGAGTATTTCGGAACGGGATCGGCCAAGTATAAAGGGGCATTTATGGCAGGCCGGTACAGCGGAACGGGACAAGCCTATTACGAAAACGGCAACCCGAAATACAGCGGGGACTTTGTCACCGGCGTGTACAGCGGGACCGGAGAGGCCTTCTCCGAAAACGGCCAGCCGCTTTATAAAGGAAGGTTCGCCGGCGGACTGTACGACGGATTGGGGCAGCTGCTCGGCAAGGACGGAAAGCCGACATATGTTGGTTTCTTTCGGCAAGGCCAACCGGATTATACCGCCTTTCTGGGGATGACCGGGGCCAAAATCGAAGAGCTGCTGGGCAAAGCACCGGAAACCACCGTCGTCGACACCCCCGACGGAACGCCGGAGCTGCTGATGAGCTATCGCAATTACCGGATGGCGTTTACCGTGAAATTATCGGAGTCCGACCCTCAAACCACCTATATTGCGGCTGTGAAGCTGACCGACCCGGATACGATCGAAGCTTTGGCGGCGAGCTTTGAAGAGCGTTACCGCAAGCTCGTCAAGGACGATCCGAAGCAAACCCTGCTGGCAAAAACAAGCCTCGGCGTATCGCCGGACGAACGGAGAGACATTTATATCGCCGATTCGTATGTTTACCGTTTCCTTTATAGCCCCGTCCATACGCTGAAAGAACTGGAAGTATCCGGCGGCCAAAAAGCGGAGAAAACGAAGCACTAGCCCGCCTTTCTCCGCTTGGCTAGACTGCCATTGAACTATCATCTTCCGATAGTTCAATGATTAATGGTACTGACCGGTTATGTTGTCATCCATATCTTTCAGTAATTTGGAGAGCAGCACAATTTGACCTGCATGATAACCGTAATGTGCAGCAACCTGAATCAGCAGAAGTCTAATGACTCTTACATCATAGGTTTCGTCATCCGACGCATCAACTCGATGCATGTTATTCCAATCCTCTAGAGTATACCGGATTGTGACTTCCCTTTTTAAATCGTCCTCGGATAAGGTTGATAATGTACTGGTCGATTCGGACCGTGTTCTCAAAAGAAGATTTTTCAATTCATCCCTAGTCATACCGCCCTTGGGATCAAACTCTCGTCGGGAGCGTTCCCTAATGAACGGTTTGTTACCGATTGCACTTACGAAATTTTGATATTCGTTTCCTGCTAAATGCAAGCAAAGATTTCCGATACTGTTTGTCGAAGCCTTCAGCTTTTTCCAAATCAAATCATCATCGAGATGATCCAGGCTCTTTATAATGCGATAGAGCTGCTTATCCATGTCTTCGAGCACGTTCTTTACGATCTCCAGCATAGCTGTACACCTCTGTATCTGTTTTTTTGGTACAAGTGCTCATTACTTTTATTATTCGCAAACAACCGCTTGCGTTCTCCGATTACCTTCGTCGAGAACGTATATCGTCTTCCTGCTCATCGTCCGCCCATTCATCCTCATCCGTGAAAAAGCTCTTTCCTTCTTCCTCCATCGCGAATCCTTGTTCCTCTTCCTCATCCATGGCAAAACCCTGTTCCTCTTCATCCATCAAGAAAATTTCTTCCTCTCCCGCCGCAGCTCTCCGTTCGTCTTCGTCCTCCTCGTCCATTTCGTCCTCGAGCTCGGACTCTTCCACATCCGACTCCGAGTCGGTATCGATGTTGTAAGAGAAGCTGGGAACGTAATCCGAGTCCTCGTCCATCTTTTCTTTTTCCGACTTCGGAATACTGGCGTACGTTCTCGGGATGAGCCTGTTAATCATATCCGCATTCGTTTCGATATCGTATCCGTGTGTTGCCGCCTCGCTCAACCATCCCGGGCCGCTGCGCTCCGGAATGTGAGGGCATTTGTCCATCCAGTCGTCGTTGCCGGCCTTGTACTCTCCGTAGTTAGCCATCATGCAGATTAAGCAAGGACGCTTCAAGCCCTTCACATGCCCCGCTCTAAACTTCTCGTCATCGTTCAAATGCTTTTTGATCCGCCGCTCTGCATGGAGGTCCACGTTCTTCTTGCCCTGCTTCTCCGCTACCATCGCAACGATCGGCTTGGCGTCGAGAGCATCCGACAAATGGGCGTATTCCTCCGGCAGCTCATCCTGCAAGAGACGCGCCTTGATTTTTTCCAAATGCCGGACCACTCGTTCCTTCACTTCCGGAAGCATTTTGGGGAATTTTTCGGCTTCGGTTTCTTCGTACTCCTGCACAATGTTCTCCAACAATTCCTTCGTGCTTAGCCCGGTCTCATCCACCTTTTCCTTTTTGTTTTTCCTGACGAAGTGTCGCTTATTCCGATTCTCATTCGCTGCGAGATAAACCCGGTCGTCGTCGAACAGTCCGGCTTGTACCTCTTGGGTCTTCCCTTTTAGCTTGAAGTAGAAGGCGGAGGATATCCAGCGCAGCACCTGATCTGTCCGGTTGTTCTCATAGCTTTTCGGCGGAATCAAGGATGCCGCATTATTATTGTACAAGTCGTTGACGCTGACGTGCTCTTGATCCGATCCCGCATTTTTCTCAGCCGTATCTGCAAACTTCACAGGGACCTTGTGAATTTCCCCGGCGGCCAGGCTTACGTTCGAATTTTCCCATTTGGAGTCGGTTAAACCGTCATTTAATTTAGCTTTGACTCTCTTGAAAAATGCCTTCTTCTGCTCCAAACGTCTTTTGGCCAATGCCGATTGCTGCTGCTTCCGTTCTTCTTCACTCAGCT
This sequence comes from Paenibacillus elgii NBRC 100335, assembly GCF_004000865.1. Classification (GTDB taxonomy): domain Bacteria; phylum Bacillota; class Bacilli; order Paenibacillales; family NBRC-103111; genus Paenibacillus_G; species Paenibacillus_G elgii. The sequence continues at coordinate 61,982 of NZ_BIMB01000023.1, forward strand.
TTTTAGACTTGATCACTTTCTTTTTCTTTTTTTTCTGTTCCGTATCGTCTTCGTCTTTTGATTTTTTCCTTTTCGTTCCTTTCTTGGACGTGTCGGAAGCTTCCCCTTTCTTCCCCATAAGCTGCAAGACCGCCTGGTTCCCCAAGCTTCTCTGGAGCTGCATCATCGCTTGCAGGGGCGGAAGCATAGACCCGGCTCCCGTTCGGGTCCCGACTTGATCGTATTCCGCTGCAGGGTCGGCTGTTCTGTGTGCAATCGTCGGACGAATGGGCATTGGAGCTTCCTCACTTTCTCGCTGTTGGATGCAATCCTCCGCCGTTCGGGAGGTCTTATTCCCTGAATCCTGGCGCCTCCTTCACCGGGGCTTTGTCTGCGATCCGTCGAGCGCGCCGCTTATTTACTGTCCGTCCCAGCTGCCGCTTCACGCTCGGAGAAGGACAGATCGGTTGCCGCCGCCTGTTGCGCCGTATCCTTACTGCTGCGCACCGCCCACCATCTCAAACGCAAGCTCGCGCCTTCGGCCGGAGACAGCAGCTTCAGCCCGATCCGAAACGTTCCCCTTCGCGGATAGACGACGGTCCCTACGGATACTTTCGGCAGACCGATATCGTAATCGCTTCCCTGAAACACGTCGGAAGCCCCGTAAAATACGCTCTCGTTCACATTCAAAAGATCCGGAATCATATCGTTATCGGCAACCTCCAGGCCGACCGTAACCATCACCTGCCCCGGTCCAAGACCGTGGCTGATCTCATCCGTATAATAGCTCCGCTCCTGCTTGCCGAACGAAATCATGCCGCTTTTGACGATCCCCCCGGCCAGAGGAAGGTCTACGACGCCGCTGCTGATCTCATCTTGGGCGGACCTCTGCTGCGGCAGTCCTAACGTGAAGTCAAAATGGCCTTTGTCCGCCCGATAGTCGACAGAGAACTGCGGCGGCTCGTCCGCTTCCAGCTGCCGTACGGAGGCACCGGCCGTAAAGGCCGCCCTGTCGCTCCCGCCGCCCGGCAAGCTGCTGCCTGTTCGCCTTGCCAGGATGCCCAAAAGAGGCGAACTCGCGATCAGCTCGTTAAACGGCAGCGGCGTCACATGGTCGATGACGTAGCTTGGGCCCATCTGCAGCAGGCTGATTTTGGCCAGCACGACCTCCGGCTCCGCCGGCGAGCCCAGCGCCTCGTCCATTGATCGGGCGGCATAAGCCTCCCATAGCTTCTCTTCCGTATCCGCGACAATTTCAATCGTCTGCGAACAAGCGGATTCCACCTGAATACGCCGGTCGCCGATCGTGAGAACGGCCGTGCCGGGCTTCGAACCGAAATCTCCTTTGTCCCCCGCGCTCCCGGCTGCCCTTACCGGCCACTGGACAACGAAATCGTCCGATTTATTATCCGCAGGCACATCGATCCGGATTTTGCCGGCGGTTGAACAACCGGGGTCCTCCGCCAATGGAAAAAGCCCGCCGAGCGGCTCGTATTCGAATGTAATCGGCGGCGTTTGCAGCGTTTTCTCGACCCGGAGCCGGGCTTCGAACGTCTCGCCCTCCGTCACGTAACGAGGCACGGTTTGCAGCACCCGAACGTGCCCGTCATCGTACAGGACCGCGGTCGCCAGCGCAAATTCGTTCCACTCGAATTGCGCGGGCTCCGGCGCGTTTTCCCGGATGAACAAGCGGTACCCTTCCACCACCCGGTTATATTCGCTGATCTCATCCGGGCGGGCCGAGCTGTTCACCACCGCATGTACGGGCTCCTTGCCCTTCTCGTCATACGCGATGCAGAGGTATACGTTTTTGGCGTAGTCGTTATTGTTGAAGCCCTCCATCATCGAGAGCTTGAGCGTGACCGGCGAGGAGACGGTAATTTCCCGCCCGAGGCCGTCCAGCGCGAGCCCGGACTGTACCGATACCGACTTGTCGTCCACCGCAACCACCTGCAAGCCCGCCACTACGCCGCTTCCGAACAGCAGCCGGTTCAACAGACGCCGCTTGTCGTTGAAATATTTTTGCTCGGATTCGAAATCTCGGACCGTCAGCAGCTTGCCGTAAAAGTACCGGTTGCGTTCAAACGGAAAAAACCTGGACTTTTTCATGCTCCGCTTCCTCTTTCATCATTTAATGTTATTCAAGCTCCGAATCGAGACCGAGTCTCGTATGAATGTCCATGCGGTTGTCGCGCTCCACATCGATCAGCACCGTATGATAAGGCAAGGTGGCGTGCCGGTCCAGCTTCAACCAAGACGGCTCGGCCAAGGTCGTATTGATGCCGAGATACGTATGCATATCTATATTCATCCACGGCTGCAGCACAACCAGCTTGGCCTCCGTGAAGACGGGCTTCTGGGCGTCCAGCAGCTGCTGCAGCACATATTTCTGTTTATCCGAAGCGGCATGCTCCGGCTTCACCACAACGCAGAACGTGTAAGGATCGTCGCTGTAGAGCCGGCTCGCGGTTTCGCGGAACTCGGCATTTTCCAGCAAGTGCCGGATTTGAAAATGCTCGATAATCATCGGCGCCTCGCCCGTGTAAATCTCCACCATCCGCGATATGGCCGCCCGGGTTCCACGGAACCGGTATAAGTCGGGGGCTTCGCGCATCCACAATCGCAGCTGCTGTTCCGTCCAATGCTCATCCGGCGATAGCCCCAGCCACGAGGCAAGCCACCGCAGGTAAGGGCCGTCTGTCGCATCCGGGTCGAAAAAGCGGGCAATTCCGGCGATCATCTCGTCCGTCTCCTCCATAAAGGTGGCGAACAGCGATAAATATCGCTCCAGAAAGCTCCGGCTCTTCTCGTCCTCCTGATACACGGCCGGAAGATAAGATAAATAGGACATGCGCGGATCGTAAATGCGAAGCCTGCGAAGCAGCGGGGAAGCCGTTTCGCTGCCGATCCACTCCAGCTTCAGCCACAAGTAGCGCCCTTTCGCCAACACCAGCAGCGCATCCTTCGGATTCGTTAACGTATGCGTCCACAACGGTTTCAAAGCATCCAGCTTCTCCTCGGCCGGAACGGTCGGATCGGCAATATATTGATCCAGATCCAACACGCGTCCTCCGAGCGTCACCGTTTTACGGTCGGAGGCAAACCAGGACAGCCGCAGCTGCAATCCCTCTTCGATATCCGCATCCAGCACCGCCTTGTGCCACTCATTCTCGCTATGAGTACTGTCCAGAGAGCAGGAGATCCACGTACCTTCGTAGCGGCCGTTCCCGCAGGAATTCGTGCGGGGCAACAGCTGCAGCACGGTGACGGTTTCTTCGGTACGGTTCCAGGCATAAAGCTGTCCGCTCGCATTCATCAGCAGCTTGTCGGACCGCCCGTGGTACGAAGCGATCGGCCGAACGGTGCATGCCTCTCCGGACATTTCGGCCAAGAGCAGGGAATGTTGGTTGTTACCGGCCGCTTCGCCCGAGGCATCCCCGATAAACAAGCCTCCGCGTCCGTCCATCGCGATGCCCGAAGGCCTCGGCTGCCGGACGGCTTCGTTGAACCACTCCGGCTCACTGCCATCGGGCAGGCGAAGCAACCGCCCTGTCCCGGTATCCAGCAGCCAGACGGTCCCGTCCTCCATCCCGGCGAGTTGAAACCGACCCCGTAACGCTTCCATTCCGTTAGGGAACACCCGATCCGTATCGATCTCCGTTTCCGCCAGCAGTTGGCCCGAGGAACCAAGCCTTAATAAGACGAGCCTGTCGCTATCCACTATGGCAAACACCAGGAACTGCCCGCCCGCCTGGCTTGCGCCCAAGGGATACAAGCTTTCCCCGCGGTAGTCGCTGTAACTCCATACCGCTTGGCTGTTGCCGGCATGAAAGGCAATAAGCGGCGTATCGGCATAGGGATCTGCGGCCAGCACCGTATCTCCTACGGCAGCCAAGTAAGCGAAGGAGGTGAAGGTGCCGTGTCCTTCGCGAAGCAGCGGTTCCAGATGGCGGTTATCCGGATCGTACAGCCACAGGGCAGCGGACTCATCGAGCAAATAGATGCGGTCCTGCCGGCCCGGAGCTATATCCGCAATCACTCCGGGCCCTCCGCCTTCCCATTCCGCCAGTGAAATTTTCACGGAAATGCCGTACTGCTTCGTTTGCTTAAGCGCAATTCCGGCGGAATCGATGTTGACGTTACAGGTCATTCCCCGTTTCCAATCCGACGGCTTGTTCAGCGAAAAAAAACGGAAAGGTCCCATCATGCGCCCGCCCCCCTTAATTACAGCTCGGTCAAGCTGATCAATTCGATGTCATGCTCCCCGGAATATACGAGCCCGTACGGCGGGATTTGAATATCGCCGTCGGCATCCTTATGAAATCCTCTGCCTTCCGCCGAAATCCATAAGTCCTGAATGTAGCTGACCCCTCGAATCCGATTGATGACGCCGTAAATGTCTCCCTTGTACACGGTCCGACCGAAAGCCCAGCCGCTCATTCCGTCCTTGTTGTCGAAAGGCTGAAGCAATTGGGTCAGCTCCCGGATGACGATGTTCGTTTCATCCTTGAACGAAGGCTCTACCACAATAACGGCATGCACGCTAATCTCAATATATTCCGGCGGCAAAATTTGAATGTCCGTCGTAATCATCCGCCGCTTGTCCAAATGCCGTCTCACGGTTTCCATAAATCCGCGGCTCGGCATCGGCTTCGGCGATTCGCTGTAGGGCACCACCACGACGGAAAGGGCCGCCGGCGACCGGTCCGCAGGGTACTGCTTCAGCCCTTTGCGGAATAAAGGCAGCGCCCGCGCTCTGGCCACACGAAGTCCCGGCGTATTCAGCACGATCCGCTCCACGTCCTCCGCCGTCACGGCGGTTGCGGGCTGCTGCAGCTCCGTTCTCGCTCGCAGCTTGGCCTCCTCCAGCGTTTCCGGAGCGCGGCCGCCCGCAGCGACCGTCCGGTTCACGGGGCGCACAAGCTCCACCTCCGGCCACGGCTCGGCGAAACGTTGAATCAAGGCGGCGTTAATATTCCCGGACACGCCTTCGGTCGAACGAAGGGAAATCACGACGATGTTCGGCTCGTCAGAAGGCGGAGGCGCCATCCCTTTCTCGTTGTCTCCGAAGAGAACGATGCCGGTCAGCGGGTCGAGAAGGAAATGCCGGTCGTCCGGACCCGACCGGTCGAAGTCGTCGACCCGATGCCAGTCATACCATAGCCATTCGCCGGATACGGGATCCTTTTCTCCGATTTGAAGCCGGAACGCTTCGGCGACGACGGAAGCGCGGGGAAGCTCGCAGCGCTGATGAGGCAGCCCGTTTCCGGTGCCGATTCGCCGCTGATCGCGAAATCGCCCGCTATGGCAAATGACCCTTACCCGTCCGATGCCGTCCTGCGGCGCGTGTCCGCCTGCATCTTCCCCAAAAGCGATCCGAACCGTCTTGCTCTCATCGTTTCGGCTTAAAGCGTAAACTTTCCTTTTATCCTCCGGGACCTCAGACGGCAGAACGCCGGCCTCGCTCCATTCCTCCCACTCCCCTTGGGCCTCGGTGCGCACTTGAATCCGCACCGCGCCAAAAAAAGCCAAATAATGGCTGATTTCCAGCGATTGTCCTTGTCCGCTCCGTCCGTCCCAGTCGAACTCCTCCATCAGACTCCATGTGTCGTGCTGGAAGGCGGTCACCGCATTGAACGCCACGTGTTCGATCTTGGGCGGCAGCTCAAATCCCGCTTCGACGACCTCGCAGCAGATCCAGTACCGCTCCCGGTCCGTCGCCGGCCCGATGACTTTTGGCTGCATAGGCCACTCCAGCCGGAATAACAGCTTGCCGTTTTGCGACAAATGGTTCGTCTCGTCCCGCCGCAAATCGACCGGCCGCCAGTCCGGGGGACGGTCCTCTCCGCCGTCGCCGAACATCCGCCATTCCAGGATGGCCGAAGGAATGCGCTCTCCTTCGGAGTCCTGAACCGGAACGATAGGGTAGTTCTCATATAACCGAATGGACAGGGTAAGCAGTTGATTCGTTGGCAGCGGCTCGGCAAACCCGATGTACAATCGGCTGCCCGCTTCCCCCTTGGCCCCGAATGCCGGAAACGATACGTTGCGCCCCTCGTTGGAGGCGGTATAGTCGAAATAACCGGCGTCGGTCGCGACAATCAGCTTGTCCGGGACGGCAGGAACGAGCAGGAGCGGCTCCGCCGTCTCGAAGATCAGCCCGCCCGCCGATAGCTTGGTTCCGCGGGGAAGCTTGGATTTCGCGGCGACGCCTTCGAATTGAACTTCCACCGAAGCCGGCACCGCCCCCCGGGGCATTACGCCAAGCAGCTTGAGAAATTTCCGTTCGTTGGCTTCGGTGACCCGGTTTAAGTAATACTGCTGCATCTCGATAAGCCAAGTGAGCATTTCGAGCATCGTCATGCCCGGATCATGCGCGTTCTCGTCGGTCCATGCCGGATAAAGCGCAGGGATTTGCTTCCGAGCCGCTTCGACCATGTGTTCGTACATTCGATCATCCAAATTCGGCAGCTTGAGCATGCTTGTTCCCCTCCTGTCCCTTACACGATCTCGATAGCCAGCTTATGGATGCCTTCGGTGACGATGCCGTGCGGAATCAGGGACATGTTCTCCGGCAGCAGCTCCGTGCGCACTCCGTTCTCCAGCTTCGTTATCGTTATGATCAGACGGTCGACGTGATGAATCGACCCGATGGATTTCAGCAGTGCGTAGAACATGGACAGGTGCAGCGGCTTGCCGATTTCCCACCCGTTTCCGTTCAAGCCCCCAACCAGCGGATGCAGGAACCGGCCGATTTTACTCAGCGCCTGACTTTCAGCCGCAGCCGCTTCCTCCATGCTATTTACGGCCAATACCGCTTGCACGCCGATCTCCAGCCGGGCGGGCCCGATCACTTGAATGCTGCCCGGAAAAGCCGTCGGATAAGCTGCGCGCTCCCGGAGATAGCCCTCGATCCGCTTCTTCAGCTCGATAAAAGGAGGGCCATCGTGAAAGCCCGATTTCGGCAGGACGACCAGCGTGACGCAGCCCATCTCTTTCTCCATGCGAACGTTGCGCCCAGGCAGGCATTTCACCTTGCCGATGCCCGGATAAGCTTCCCGCGCAAGCCACTCATAATCTTCCGCGGTCACCGCGCGCCCCCGGTGCTTGACCAACTGCGGTCCGCGTTTCAGCGCCTCCTGCAGCGATTCGGGCTCGCAGCCGCCGGAAGCGGGCTCATGGTTCACGACGCTCTGGATGAAGGCAATGGACGTTTGAAGCTGGTTGATCGCCAGCCGGTCCAAATTTCCCCGTTCTCCCCCGCCGGTTTTGTAGTTCACCTTGATCCGTTCGATATCCGAGTTCGGTAGACGCTTCCCGTGAATCCCGTCCCCAAAATAAATCCGGCCGGTCGAACGATCTATCCGGTAATGCCGGTCGGACGGACCCGAAGCGAGGAAATTCGCCACCGGCTCGTAGCGGGCCCAGCACTTCAGCACTTGCCCTTCCGAATCGCGCACGATGTCCGCCCGTCCTTCAGCGAGCTCCAACTCGGCCAGCTCTTCCTTGGCCAAATGCCCGGTTTCGTCCACCCACACTTCCTCCGAGACAACCGGCGTGCGGGCCAGGACGACGGCGGACGCCTCGTCCGGGAAATCATCAGCGGCGGCTGTTTGCGGCGTTTCCTGTTCGACCGTCTCCTGCTGGATCGCCGCCACCGTGTTCAAATGAACCCCCAAGATGAGCGGACAAGGGCTCGACGGGCTGTCCGAATCGAACCTCGCGTCCTTGTTCACCACGCGAATCCAATACCGGTCCCGGCCCCACATCCGAAGCTCCGCCAAATCGGCTGGCGAATAAAAAAGAACCGTCCCGCTTTGCGTAAACCCGTTCGTGCCGTCCGTCGTCTTCAAGGGACGCCAGCTTCCTTCCCCCGCCCCATACTCCCACTCGATCAGCGGGATGTCGCCGGACGCCGCTTTTTGCATCAGCACGGAAAAATATAGACTGATCGGTCCGCGGACGTGGGCCCGGTCAAAACCGAAGTAAACGGCTGGCTTGCCGCCCTCCGGCAGCCGGAAAGGAGCAAAGGGACGACCGCTGCCTCCAGTTTGTCCGGAGCAGTCCCGGCCCTCCGCATTGTTGCGGGTCCAGCACGCTTCAGGCGGGTAGAGCGGCTCGTCGTAAGCGTATTTCAGCCGGACCTGCTCAATCCAGGGGGACAAATAGAGCGGGTTGGCCGAATACAAATGCTCAATATGCAAAATCCGCGCGCGAATCCAATAGTTCCATTCCGAATTGACGAACGTCTGCTCCAGATCGGCCGGACATACGAAGGCAAACTCCGCGTGACCCTCCACAGGATGATAAAACAACGTTTCCGCCGCTGCCGGAACAGGCAGCCTCACCCAGGCCGAACCGTTCCAATATTCCCATACGACGCGGGTGATCGAAACTTGATCGGGGATATCGACCTTGTCCACGTCTTTTTTCTTCATAATCGGTTTCCAGTCGATGTGCGGCGGCTTCTCCGGGATTAGCCGGTGCTCTCTACGCGATAAACGGAAGCTGACCGTTATTTTACCGCCCCGTTTGCTGAGCGGTTCCTCGCAGGCGGCATAAAACGTCCCGAACGGCGCGAACAGATCGCCGAACGGATAGCCGCCGCCCGAATCGATCTGGATATCGCCGAAATACATACGCTCCGGCGCGATTCCGCCATCTCCGTGCAGATCCGCATAATCCGCCTTGATGCGCAGTCCATCCAGCTCCAGCTCTGCCAGATCCGGAGTACCCGAAGCTGCGCCGAGCGAACGAACCTTGCACCGCAGCCATCTTCCTGCACCTTCCTCCAGCTCCGTTTCTTCCCAAGGAGCAAGCTTACGTTTGGTCAAAATCAACCGGTTTCCCCGGCTTTCCGCCTCATCGAACGGAACCCAAGCCCCGCCCGAGAAGTAGCTCCACGTCACCACCCCGTTGTCCGCCAAACGTTTCGATAAGGCAGCCTCTTTGAATCGTTTCAACGAATGCGTCAGCTCCAGCTCGATTCTCGCTCCATGGTTCAGCCTGAACAAATGATCGTGCTTCAGAAGCAGGCTGTGCTCTTGCACGTCGCCTTCCGTCCCGAACCGGAACAGCGCCGCCGGCTTCTCCTCTCCTGAGGGAGAGTCAAGCCGGACGATCCGGTCGTGGCGGACGCTGACATTGTACATGTCTGTAAGCCGTGCGGGCGTAACCATGACGGAATGCGCCGTTTCGAAGATGACCGGTTCTCCGCCTTCCGGGGGCGTTCCGGCCACCTTCGTGCCTTTTGGCACCGGAACGGTCTCCTGCGCTCCCTCGCTTAAATAAAAGGTCAGGTAGCTCTTGGCCGGAAGTGAGGACTGCTGGGACACATCCAGCATATTGAGGAAAGCGACGAAATTTTTATGCGGCACTTGATTGAGCCTGGAGATATTGTCCCCAAGCATCCGCGCGAACAGAAGAAACAAAGCCGTTCCCGGATCGGGGTCCTCCGGCGTGAATCTCCATTCGGGTGTATAAAAAGGTGTCATCTCCTGCATTTGTCGAATCAACGCCGGGACATCCCTGGCATCGATCGGAGGAACCCGCATCCGTGAACCGCCTCCTTTCCCAGCCTATTCGGCTGCTCATTTCGTGCCTTCATGAATATAGAACGGATACACCTGATTAAATAAGTTGTTCGTCGATCGGACCTCGTACTGGATGCGGATCATCACTTTGCCGGGATCGTCCGTATCCGGCTCCGCCCGGACTTCGACTTCGTGCACCCGAGGCTCCCAGATGCGGATCGCTTCCGCGATGTCCGACTCCAGCAGATGCATCGTCGTCTCATCCGTCGAGCCGAACAGAAAGCGCTCCACGCCGCAGCCGAAATCCGGCCGCATAACACGCTCTCCTTTGGCGGTCCAAACAATAATGCGGATCGCTTCCGCGATGTCCTCTTCATATTCGGACATTTTGATGCGGCCGGTCACCTCGTCCACTTCGACGGGAAATTTCCATCCTCTGCCCAAAAACGACTTCACCCGTGCGCCTCCCTTGGCCGATTAGTTGATTTTGACCAGGCTGCCCTTAATATTGACGACCCCGTCCGATTGGATATCGACAGAGGCGCTGCCTTTCAGCGCCAAACTCGCGGAAGCCTCGATGTTGACCTGGGTCGATTTGACGGTAATTTGCTTGCTGCTTTCGATCTGGATATCGCCCTTGGCATTCATCGTGATGACTGAGGTGCTCGATTTGATCTTGATTTCATTCGCGGACCCGCCTTGAATGACAATGGAATGGTTTCCGCTGGAATCGGCGATGGTGACCGAGCTTTCCTTATCCAGCAGCTCGATGATCTGGCCTTTTTGAGTCTTGACCGTGATCTTGCCCTCCGCGTCGTTATCGTCAAAAATCAGCTCATGGCCCGACCGCGACTTGAATTTGCGCACGTCATTCTTGTCGTTCTTCCCTTCGGGAGAAGGGTCCTTCTTATTCCACAGCGTGCCGATTACATAAGGCTGCCGGGCCTCCCCGAGATGAAACGCCACCAGCACCTCGTCTCCCACCTCCGGAATGAATAGCGTACCGCGGTCTTTCCCGGCCATCAGCGTGGCGATCCGGGTCCAATCGGTTTCTGTTTCTCCTTCGCGGAGAGGGAGCTTCAGCTTGACCCGGGCCAGGTTTTCCGGGTCCTTGTTGTCCGTTACGACAGCCACCATCACGCCGTTGATCTTCGGCGTCAGTGATTCCAGCGCTTCGTTCGGATTTAATGGAAAAGGAAACTCGTTCATGTCAGCCCACCGCATTTCCTTGAACTTTAAAAGTCGTCGTATACCCGGAGGCGTCGATCCGGTGCGTGGAGGACGTAATATAGTAAGGTTGATTGAGGACCTTACCCAGTCCCTCCAGCTTGATATACCGGCCCGCGCAAATTTCAGGCAGGCCGATGGTTTCGCCATGTCCGGAAACCAGCTTCATGGCCCGCTCATTCATAACCGCCTCCGCCTTCGCTTTCGCCTCTTCCACGGAATCGACATTCGCGCCGATATTTTCCTCGAACTCGCCATGCGTTTTCAGCAAATCTTTGCCCGTCTTGGAGCCGGAGCCAAGCTTGGTGATCTCGGTCGCCGAAGCGACGATTGGCTTCTGCTGCTTGTCGTCCCAACCGCGCACCGTCACTTTGGTAATCTGATCGGCAAGGTTCATATCGGTGGCAAAGCTGCGCAAATTTTGGCCGTAGCTTAAGGTCAGCACGCTGGAAGTCCCCGTAAGCGGCTTGCGGAAATACATCGTTTTACCTACGAGAAAAAAGTCGTAATTGCACATCAGCGCCAAATACCTGAGAAATTTATAGTCGCTCATTCCTTTTTGGTCGATCGTGCCGATTACGGTTTGCGTATCGTCGACGATCACTTTGGGCACATATTTTTGGCCGATCTCCTTGGCTACATCGCTGTACTTTTTGTCGATCCAATAGCCGGCCTTCGAGCCTTTCATCATCAGCGTCGACTTGTCCATGCCCTTTACCCGGAGGGTCGGATGGCCCTGTGCGGGATAATCGGCGGTAACGGAAGTGATGATCCCGTAAAATACCGTTTTCAGCTTGTCCGTATAGCCCATCTTCACTTCCAGCGTTTTCCCCAGGACAAAGTACTCGGCAAGCCATTTGAAATCGCGCTTGACGATATCGTAAGCATTTTTCACGGAAAAATCCACGTAGTTTGCTTTAGGTTCGACGCTTGTCGTGACGGTGATGGAGGGAATGGCCATGCTTTCGGTGACAATATTGGAGCCGTCGATATAAATCTCGTAGGCGGGTGCGTAGAAATTCCGGTATTTGTTTTCCAACTCGTCAAACGTATACGTCTTGGTTTCCAGCGACATAGACCATTCCCCTTTCTTCGTTATGTATTGGCAGGACGATGGCAGCGGCTACTCCAGCCTCGGAACGATCAGTCTTCGTCCGGCTTCGATATGCCTGGGATTGTCGATCTTGTTCGCTCTGGCAATTTCGCGCCATAGTCCGGGATTTTCATATTCTTGAGCAGCAATCATCCACAGCTGGTCGCCTTGGTTGAACAGCTTTTGCTTCGTGCGGTCGGCGGACTGGCGGGGAATATGCTGGAACTGCTCTTTCATGCTCATGACGGCCTTGAACGTCACACGAAGCGTAGCTCGTACCGGTATCCCGGAATCGAGAAACATTGTAAATTTTTGCGAAACCTTTTCGACAATGCCTTTAAAATTCAAGGACCCCCATACAAAACGGCATGGCGGCGGCGCGTGCAAATCTTTATCCACATCGAGCAGCTTAACCACTTTCGAAGTGTGGGCGCGGACATCCGTGCCTTTCTCATAGCTGTCGAAGAACAGGTCCATCGACAGCGTCGTTGCTTCCCCGCTCACAAACTGGGTAATCGGCGCATTCAAGCCGGGAATCATCTGCCACACAAATTTGTTGGACGACTCCACCTGGTATTCCTTCGGGTTAAAAAGCACCTCGATTTCCTGCCGGCTGCTGCCTTCCACAATAATTTTCGCTTTCGTTAAAGCCATGCCGTCCCACCCTTTGCAAGTACAGGAATCGCGACCGCAGGGGTCAAAGCCCGCTGCGCTGCCGCTCGAATTTGATTTTGCTTTCCAGCTCTCTATACACTTGGTCGACAAAACGGTCCAAGTCTGGTAAAACAGCCTGAGATGCGGTCGAGAGCTCGACTTTCATCGCTTCAAGCTGGGCGGAAACTTGGCTAACGGCCTGCGCCGCCGCTTGCTTCGCCAAGGTTCCGGTATCCGGATTCTGCTTTTTATGGTATTCGATCTCGGAGCGCGCAGCCCGGTAAGACGGGCTCGGCGTGGCGGCCGCCTTGGCGTGCTGCTGAGCCGTGCGCATCTGTGGCGCGATGCGAGGCGTTAAAGCGCCTTCGGCGCTGGCGGGCACCGCTGATGGACGCGGCGCGACAGCATGCGGCCGATGCAATTGCAGTGGCAGCGCCGCGCCTTGGGGCGGCAGCCCGCCTGAGGTGCTCGCAGCCATCGCGGGCGGGCGATGTGCGTCAGTCCGGGACGGATGCAACCGCAACGGGCGATGCGGCGCATGGGACGACAATGCGCTCGTGGTGTTCGCGAGCATCGCTGACGAACGATGCACGTCAGCCTGTGACGGATGCAACTGCAACGTACGGTGCGGCGCATGGAACGACAATACGCTCGTGGTGTTCGCGAGCATCGCTGACGAACGATGCACGTCAGCCTGTGAGCGATTCAACTGCAACGTACGGTGCGGCGCATGGAACGACAATACGCTTGTGGTGTTCGCGAGCATCGCTGACGAGCGGTGCACGTCAGCCTGTGAGCGATTCAACTGCAATGGGCGATATGGTGCTCCCGGCAACAAGACGTCCAAGGCGGTCGTGAATACCGAGGACGCACGGGAAGCAACTGCCTGTGACCGATTCAACTGCAACGTATAGTGCGGCTCATGGGGCGACAATACGCTCGTGGTGTTCGCGGGCATCGCGAACGGCCGATCCATAATTGCCTGCGACTGAACAAGCTCCAACGGACGTTGCAGAGCGCGGGGCGGCAATACGCCCAAGGCACTCGCAGCCATCGCAGACGAACGCTGCGATGGAGGCAGCTGCAATTGGCGATACGGCGGTCCCGGCGACAAGACGCCCGAAGCACTCGCGGGCATCAAGATCGATCGATCCGCAACTGCCTGCGACTGATACATCTCCAACGGACGTTGCAGAGCGCGGGACGGCAACACACCCAAGGCGCTTGCAGTTGCAGCAGACGACCAGTCAGCACGATTCTGCCGGAGCTTATTTGTTATAGTCGCTGCCGTACGAATTGAAGTGCCCGACAATGCTTGTACAACCAGCGGTCCCAACACAGCCACTTGTCCCGCCTTGGCACGCTGCGAGGGGATGGCCCTGAATGGAGCAACTAGTGCCGATGTAGTCATGCTTCCTTCTGAGTCCGAAGGATATACGACGCTGTTCCGTTTATACAGCGTCGCATCCGGACCTGCCGGTTGTCTACGCATTACCCGTTCTTCCGCAGCACCGTCCTTGAAGGCAATCCGGCTCCCAGCGATTTTACCCGCAAAATCCGTTACATTCGGGAAGGTACTAAATCCCCCATCCCGTAAGCTAACCGGTTTGTGAAGCATAAAGGAATGTGGGGATAAAAACCGGGATTGTTTGTACTGCATCTGAACAACCGGATGTCTCCGTACATCTGTTAAATTCCAGCCCCAGCCTTCCGATTCACGTATCTCGTCTGGCTTGCTTCGAAGCACAATATCCGCAGGTCTCGATCCCGCCCTGTCTATAAAGCTGCGGATTACTGGATTCGTAGAGCCCGAACCCTCCCCGCCTGTAAGGCTTCGAAGCGGATCGCCCGCGAAACCTTGGACCGCATCGTCCACAACATGCCGAGCATTTTTCCCGCGTGCCGGCGCTGAATTCGATTGGGACGCTTGATGCCGACGAGCGTAACGCTGCTTCACTGCCCCTACGGAGTCGGCTGCATACATCTGCGGCCAAATAGGCGCAACTCTTGCTCCAGACAGCAGAGGATGGCGGCGGAGTTGCATCCCTTCGACAGCGGATGACCGTATGACCAAGACGGTCGGCGAAACGATGTTTACCCCGAATACGCTTGTCATCGGATTGCCGATTTTTGCAGCTGCCCGCTTGGGCTGAACTGTAACTAGGTCTGTCCTTTCATGTCGGACTGAGTTCGAACTTGCCGAACTATCGTATTCAAACGAAAAAATGCCGGTAGATGGTGCGGCATCTGCGAGCGTCGGAAAGGAACCCCTACCGCCCAAACTATCACGGCTTCGTTCCGGGCTTCGGCTGATAAAAGAATTATCTCCGCGCAAGGACACACTCATCGGGTAACGAAACTGAAGCGAAACCGATGCTTCGTCCCCTGCTTTCCGCTGCGCGAACAAAGGTGTCCGACCGTAGATAAGGTCGGCACTCGCCTTTTGCCGATGCGCTCGTTCGAAGACGGTTGTGGTTGAAAAGTCGCTTTGCCAATAACGGCTCGTCAGCATGCTTTGAGGAACACTGCGTATTAAGGCGGTTGAAAATATAACCGTCTCATTACGCCCCGAAATGTTGTCTCGCATCGAAGAAGTAGCCGAAAACTTGGCCGGGCCACCCTTGCTTAACGCCCTAAATACAAACGAGCGGCCTTCCGAAGATGCCGCAGCGGCATCCGTTTGACGTCTCCCCGTCGTATGCCTGTTCGCAAGTCGAGCATCCGGCGTCCGATGACCGCTCAAGGAACCGGCCTCGAACCACTGCAGCAAAATCCCCCTATCGAGGGAAGATATCCCCTTCGGCCTAAGCCACGACCGTCCGGCAACGTGCGCCGTTCCGCGGTTTTCCCAGTCCGTATTCCCCCCAAGCGTCCGATGCCTCTTATCTTCGGCATCAATCGGACTTGCGGCTGCTATGATCGGGCGTACGACAGCACGGTCGTCCCGATTTTCGCCTACGGTTCGATATCCCCTCTTGTCGTCCGAATCAACCGGACTTGATGCTTTTTCCGAACGTACGCGCCAACTGACGCTACGATCCTCGCTTATGGTTTGAGCAGAGACATCATTAGAGGTGACTGAGAAAAACTTAGTAGACCGATGAATATGTATAGGATTGAAAGCCTGTTGCCGCGAGGAAACCCGCTTCCATTCCAAAACCCGTCCAAAAGCCTGCCCCTGCGCTTGCTCCGGTTTGCGCCACTCGCGCTCAAGCAGCGGATTCCGTCTGCCTTCTCCCAGAGAAGGTTCCTGCTGCAAACCCCGTTTCCGTTCGTCACGACGCGCCTTTCTTTCTGCTCCCGCATCGCGGATTCTCAGAGCCGCCATCACCTTGGATTCGGGCTTTCGTCTGGCCTGTCGCACTTGCTCGGCAGGCACATGCCGTATCCGTTCGTCGGATACATTGTTCCCGCTGCCTAAACGGTCGACAAAGCGGTAATCCCTGTGCAGCGCCAGCGGCTCTCTCGTCCCATGACGGCGGACTCGTCCGCTCGTATGAACCAACGGCCCTGTCGAGACCGGCTGCATCGTTCCCGCATCCGCGGAATTCCGTGAACCGGCCGCTTCTCCGTTCGTCGAAGCTTGCCGATGCATGCCCAAAGGCGTAGAAGCAACCGCTCGTTTCGTTTCCCCGACCTTCGAACGCGACGGATTGCTTTCTTGCCGACGATCCACCCGCGTCGTGCCGGTTGCCGAATTTGCCGCAGCCATCCGCGATGCTGTTCCCACACCTGCCGGTAAAAAAGAGCTTGTCTTTCGTTCCGAAGCGTCATGCCGTCGGGCCAACTTTTCCAATAGATGAAGCGTCTTCCGGTACGTTCGAAGCATGTCCCGCTCTTCTTGCTTAAGCAACTGAAGCTGTAATCTCAAATGAAGCGTCAATTGAACCAAGGAGACATGTTGAACGGGGGAACCCCCTTCTCCAGGCTCAAGCAAGGTTAACGGTTGCGGTCCCAGATAGTTTCTGGACGCAAAGCCGTATTTCCGCGTGATTTGTTCGGCGAACCGGAGATGCCCCGGCATACTGGGCGCCGGCCCCGCTTGGATGCGCTTCGTCGTTCTCATCGTCCGTGCCCCTTGCTTTTAATGGTACCCTTCATTCGCATTTCTTCCGCTAGCGGGCGTAAATGGCCTTTAATCCGTTGTGCACCAGCTCGATCTTCTCAACTGCGACCTCGCTGCTCGAAGCGCTCAGCTCGGGCCCGCTCCATTTGACCGGGTAGCAGCCGAAGAAATTCCAGCGGATCATTTCCTGCCACGAGGCGTCGTATAGAATAATCGAGCCGCTTTTGCGCTTCACCTTGCCTCCTGCGGCACTGAAATACCAGTCCCACAGATCGCTCGATTTCGTGATTCCCCGTTTCAATACGATCGGAGGCGATTTCGCCCCTTTCGGCAGGCGGTGCGTATAGCCGTTCACCCCGCCCTCGGCGACCTCCTCGTACTCCAGCTCCGACTGCAGCCCGCTAACCTCGGAGAAGCCGGCGACCAGCATGCCGTCAAGCTCCACCATAAAACGAAACGCTTGCCCGAATATTTCCGAATCGGCTGCGCTCATAGGCGTCACCTCTTTTTAAAGACGTCGAAGGGGTTGTCCGGCTCATCGTTCAGGCTGCGATTGATACGCGAAATTTCCGAGCACCACCGCCGCCGTTCGCGATGCTCCATGTTCATGATATCGTCATGAGGCCAGTGAAAATAATAAGCCAGAAATGCGGCTTCCTCATAGATTTTATCTGCCGGATAGACCGTTAGTTCCCCTCCGTCTCGGCTAAAAAAGAGATGTCCACCTCAAATTCGTGATCGCATTTCGGACAGACAGTGCGCACGCTGAGCTTTTCCACTTCGTTGATTTGGCGGTAAAAGTTTTGCAGAAAAGCAAGATCCGACGTAAACAGCCGTTCGATCACCTTCGTATCGATCGCCCTTAAATCGCCCAGCTTGGTAATGACTCTGGCTAGCAAAATGATGTTCAAATAGCTCGGGTTTTGCTGCACGCGCTGATCGCGCATCGGCAATATTTCGTCCGCTGCGGTGGCCAGACGCATCACGCCCCGCTTGTGCAAGCTGCCGTTCTCATCCACATAACCGCGCGGAAGCTCGAATTCGTATTCCGTTCTGAACTCCATGATGTCCTCCTTTATGAAAAGCCTGCCGGAAGAAAACAAAAGCTAGTCCTGCTGCCTTTGCTCCTTCCGGCGGTTTCGGTCGTTACTTCGTCCGGGTCATGCCTTCGTGCGCCAGCTCCAAATTTTCAATAGCGACGTCGGAAGCCGTGGCGTTGAAATCCGGCGCCGTATATTTGCAAGGCCATGCTTCGATGATCTGCCAGGTCGCCACGTCTTGTCCCTCTTCATCGAGCGCGATGATGGTTACGGTTTTGCGGGTCACCTTGCCTTGTACGCAACTGGAAATCCATTCGTACAAATCCAAGGAGTCGGTAACTCCCCACTTCAGCGTAATATTGCCATATTTCGCCAATCCCGGGAGCTTGCGAGGCGTAATGACCTCATTTCCGTTGCGGTATTCCACGACATCGAGCGAAGCGTCGAAGCCGGAAACCTCGCTGAAGCCCGCTTGTTGAATACCTTCAACCTCTACTCTGTATCGAAACTTGCGATACGGATCGGTGCGTTCCACTGCCATGCTGAGCTATACCCCTTTCTACTGTAGCCATCCATTATTCCGAGCCGGTTTTTTGCGTAATCCGGAAAATGACGAATTCCGCCGGTTTGACCGGAGCGATGCCGATCACGCAAATCAGGCGGCCGTTATCGATGTCGTCCTGCGTCATCGTGTTGCGGCCGATTTGAATATAGAACGCTTCGCCCGGGCTTGTCCCCGCAAGCGCCCCGTCCTTCCAGACACGGGTCAGGAACGCGTCGATCGTACGCTGAACGCGGGCCCACAGCTTCTCGTCGTTCGGCTCGAAGACGACCCAGTTCGTGCCGTTCTTGATCGAGCCTTCCACAAAAATGAACAAACGGCGAACGTTCACATATTTCCACAGCCCGTTCGAGGAAAGCGTTCTCGCGCCCCAAACGCGAATCCCTTGGCCTGTAAAGGAGCGGATCAAGTTAACGCCGCGAGGGTTCAAAATATCTTGCTCGCCTTTGTTGTACTGGCAATCGAGCCCGACGCAGCCGCGCACGACTTCGTTCGCAGGCGCTTTATGAACGCCCCGCGTATTGTCGCTGCGGGCATAAATGCCGGCCACGG
This sequence comes from Paenibacillus elgii NBRC 100335, assembly GCF_004000865.1. GTDB lineage: Bacteria > Bacillota > Bacilli > Paenibacillales > NBRC-103111 > Paenibacillus_G > Paenibacillus_G elgii. The sequence continues at coordinate 80,688 of NZ_BIMB01000023.1, forward strand.
AGCCGGACGGCGGTATGTAAATATTACGCTTGTCCAGCGGATCGAACACCTGCAGCCAAGGATGGTACATGGCGGCATACTGCGTATCGAAGATATCGCGGTGCGTCATCACGTCGGCAATTTTCGTTTTATCCTGCGGAATATCGAGGATCGCGAAACGGCTGCCCAAATTTTCGCAGTGCGCAACAAGCGCGAGCTGCACGTTCGGGTCGGTTACGCCAGGCACGGCCATCAGACTGACTTCGTCGTTGTCAATAAAAGCCTGGATGCCCGTCCGTTTGCCGGGACCGAGGTCCTGCCCCATAAAATCTCCCGCCGACAAGGCGTCCGCAGAACCGTCGCTGCCTCCCGACAGCTCGATCACGAATTTGCCGGTCTCTTCCGGCTTTCCGGAGATGACCTCGAACGGATGAACCGTGCCATGGTCCGCACTGTCGCAGGAGATACCCACAATATTGGACTTGCCGATCACTTTCTCCACATGATTCGGGGCCGTAACGTTAAGGGAAACTCGCTCATACGTCTCCGCTTCGTCTCCGTAGAACGCATGCAGCGTAAACTCGCACGTCGTAAGTACCTTCGCCGGAAGCAAATTGGCATCGACAACCTCTTCGCCGCCTTCCAACGGGCTTTCCAGTTCGATGATATTGTCCTGCGACGAAATGATGCGGTTGTACTGTTTGCCCTCGCCGTTATCGAAGGCTACGATGTCGCCCGCTCTAAAACCGGCGTTGCTTTTCACACGGTACTTCTTGGATTTGGCGGCATCGCCTAAAATTTCATAAATTTGCGTCTTCGCTTTGCTTGCCGGCTCCAGTACGACCCGGACCCGGTTTCCCCATTCACCTGGATTTTTGGCGAAGAGCCGAAGCGCGGAGCTCCCGTCGTTCAACGCGGATTTCGCATCGGACGGAGCGACCCTCATCACGAAGCAGCGCGAGCCGCCGTTCACGAAGAAGTGCTCGACCGCATAGGCCAAATACCGGTAAGAGCCAAAAACGTTCTCAGCGAGGTATCCTCCGAATTGCCGTGTAAAATCGTTCATGCTGGTAATAAATTGCGGCAGCCCTTCCACCGGCCCTCTGGCAGCGAGACCGATAAAGCCCGCCGTGCTGGTGCTGACCCCGCCCAGCGGCACACCGCCGCTGTCGAACTCTTCCACATATACTCCCGGCGATAAATATTCAGCCATTTGTTCCTGATCCGGATATCGTCATGATCCGAATCAGTTCCTCCCTCCCAATCGTCATCGCTATTCCTCATGCTATCGATTTCTCGGATGTATATAGGCTTATGTATCGATACCTTACTTCCCTCCGCTTCCTTATTCGTCGGTAGATGGGAGCAGCCCGAGCTGTATCGGTTGTCCCTCTTCCACTTGCACCTCCTGACTCAGAATAAGCGGCTCATCGTCAGACAAGAACAATTGAACCACGCAGACAAAACGTTTCACGCCCTGCGGCGGAAAAGCGGCCGCCCATTCCCCACGTCCGTCGGCAGCGCCTTCCGCCACGTCCGTAAGTACGGTTCCTTTGCGATGAGCAAACCGGAACGGCGTCTGCAGCTTTGCTCTGCGGTTCGCTTCCTCCAATGCGACAATGCGGATAAACTCCCTTTTGGCCGGATCTGGGTCCAGCACATAGTAGCATCGGCCGCTGACCAGCCGGTGCACGGCGCCGAACACAAGCTCCACTTCGCCACTGTCCGCGTCTTGGGGCAGCTTCGCGCAGGCCAGATTCCCGTCCGTCACAGCCGCCCGCAGAATGGCAGCTCCCCCGGGCACGCCCTTCGCTCCGACGCGAATCAGCGTCGTTCCCGGCGCAAAAGGGTAGGAGGACGTCGGCAGCATCGGCATCAGCTCTACAGGCTCCAGCGGGGACAAAGCGGCCGTATCGACAACGGCCCTACTGTCCGCATAATGCGGCGGCGCGCTGAGGACGATGCTGTAAATTCCTGGCGGCATACCGAGCAGCAGGAACGTTCCGTCCGGCTTACGGACCGGTCTGCACGGAACGCCCTCTACAACCAACCGCAGTACAGCGGCCGGTGCAAGACCGGTTACGACATCCAGCGGCTTGACGACCAGAGCCAGCTTAACTTTCACCTCGCTGCGCAAGCGCTCCATGATTAGTTTCCTTCCCGCTCTTCCAGCTTGAACTGCGCCTCGGCAACCCGTGTGGTTTGCTTCGTACGGGTAGAGTCCAGATAAACGGGCCCGACCATGTAACTGAGCGATAATTTGTAAGGCGTGTTGGAGAAAAGGCTGACCGCATTTTCCAATGTAATCGGCTGCGGCGTAATCCGGATCGCTTCATTGCTGTCGGCCAGTGCCCCTTGCAGGATAGAGCCCCGCAGGACGGCATGGTCATGAAACACCTGCATCACTTTTCCCATAATCCGGTGCTCGTCAAAGGAACGGGTCGCAAGCTCCGATGCCGAATGGCAGGTAACGAGATAAACCAAATTCAACGCCATCGGTGGATACTGCAGCGTGTCCGTTCCCCTTCCGATCATATCCGTCCGCCGGTTCTCGGTATTTTCCTGAATGCTGTACAAAAACAGCGTTAGCTGAAAATCTCCCTTATCCGTCGGCGAGGCAAGTCCGATCGCTTCCGGCTGAGACAGAAGCTTCGGGGTCAAATGCTCTCTTAACAGTTTGACCAGCGTATTTCCCACGTCTGCGATCACCGTGTAATCGGCCATGCGCTTCCTCCCCTTCTGCCTCTCCGTCTCAATCGAACAAGTCGGCGTATTCGCCCATTTCCTCTAGTATCCAGATCTTCCCGTTTTTGCGCAGCTCGTTGCGCGCCGCAAGCATGAGCTGCTTCATGCCGATAGCGCACCGCTGCTCAGCCGCCATAAAGGCGGCGGACAGCACAATATTTTTAATGTATCCCCCGGCCAGCTCGAACTTGGACGCCAAAAAGCGAAAATCGATATCGTCCTCGACCGGAGCTTCGGACGGAATCAGTCCGCGCCATATTTGCTCGCGATGCTCAGCATCCGGAAACGGAAATTTCACGATGAAGCCGAAACGCCGCATGAACGCCTCGTCCAAATTTTGCTGAAGGTTGGTGGCCAAAATGGTGATGCCGTCGTATTCCTCCATCTTTTGCAACAAGTACGCGGTTTCCACATTGGAATACTTGTCATGCGAATCCTTGACTTCGGAACGCTTGCCGAACAACGCATCCGCTTCGTCGAAAAACAGGATGGCATTGCTGAGCTGCGCCTCGCCGAACACCTCGTGCAGGTTTTTTTCCGTTTCGCCGATGTATTTGCTGATCACCTGCGACAGATCAATTTTGTAAATTTCCAGCTGCACTTCTTTGGCCAGCACCTGCGCGGACATCGTTTTGCCCGTGCCCGGTGGCCCTGCGAACAGCAGGCTGACGCCTTTGCCGTAAGCGAGCGCACGGTCGAATCCCCAGTCGCCGAGCACGGTGCCTCGGTATTGAAGCCTGGCGCAAGCGTGCTTCAGCTGCTCTTTTTGCTCAGGAGGCAGGATGACCCGGTCCCAGTCGTATTTCGGCTCGATTCGCACAGCCTTTTTCTTCAAGTTATGCTGTACCTGGGCATAGCAGGCCCGGTAAATCACATCGGACTCGCCGGTCCGATGCGTCTCGGAGCCGTTCCAGCGCAGCAGCTGGACCGCGTAATCGAGAGAAGCTGCGATCTGCCCCGGCGAGAAGCGGAACTTCCCGGCAAGCGCTTCCCAATCGGCGGCATGCTTCAGGCGCCGTTCCGCGCTCCAGCTTTCCCACAGTTTCCGGCGCTCCGCCGCTTCGGGTACCGGAACCTCCGCCTCCAGAAACAATTTTCTCCCTTGCAGCGGCCGGGGGTTCCAGGCTTGCTCCGACAAGAGAAAAAGCGGCTCCTGCACCGACTGAAGCCGGTTCAACAGCTCCATCCGTTTTTTCCCGATGCCTTCGTCCTCCCCCAAGAGCAGGTGAAAACGCTCGAACGCAATGACCGCTCCATAGAGCATCCCTTCGCGCAGCACCTTGACAATCAGCTCGGAAAACGGGCGTTCGTCCCGAAGCAGGCTTTCGACATTCGCCACCAGCAGCGGTTTGTCCCAGTGAGCCGCCACGTGCCGCGTCTGCAGCTTCTTTCCGGAGCCGGGCTGCCCCCATAAACAAAATACCGGGAGCGGGTCGGACTCTGCCCGCCCTTCAACAAATGCGCGTAACCGTCCCTGAAGCTCGTGCCCCGTTTCCAAATCCGGCAGGTCCCGGTCCGCCTCATATAGCTTAGTGCACTCGCGCAAGGCCACATCGGCATAGCCGATGCCCAGCAGAAAAGCGGTCATTCGCTCATCCAGCCGCAAGGGACGAGTAAGCAGCGGGCCGTTTGTCGGATCGGCCGTCCGGCCTTCGCCGCGAAAAAACCATTCCTGCAGCCGGCTTCCGTTCATAAAAGCCTTAAGCAGTCCGCCTCCGCCCGTTCCAGACAGGCCGTACAGCCGCATCGCCAGCTCGGGGGTCAAATATTTGCTGGTGGCGTCGTCCTGAACGTAGGCATACAGCTTCTCGTACTTGCGATCCGTCTCCAGGGCAAGCGCCATCAACAGCGTCTGCTCTTCAAATTCATTCAACCCGAACATCTGCGACACATAGGGAACCGGCAGGAAGCCCCCTTGCTCCAGCGAGGCCTGCCGCTTCCGAGCCAGCTCCCGGTCCATCGCGGCCAACTGTCGGCGCAGATCCGCAAGCTCGGCATCCTCCTCCCTATCGTCCCCGTCATAAAGCAGCCTGTGCATTTCTTCTTCCGTCAGCACAAGTCCTTTGAACGGCAGAAGCGAAGGATCGGCGGGCGTGTCGGGCTCCTCCATCAGCTTCATCAGGATCGCCAGCCGCAGGTCGAGCCTCGCCCATTCCCGCTCGTAATGCTCCCAAGCCGTTGCGTATCCCGGCGTATCCTTGTTCTTTTTAGCGTACACAGCCATCAGTCTCCAAAGCTGGCCCGATAACGAGCCGAATCCAGTTTCGTTTGCGCCGCTTTGGTCCCCCATTGATCGGCTTCCCGCTCCAGCGAAGGATCGTCGTTCACCGCCACGCCGTTGACTTCGGTCGTCGGCTTCACCCGTCCTTGCTTTTGCTGAACGATGTGCGCAAGCTCATGACCAAGCAGCTCCTGTCCCTTGGAAGTTTCAGGATGGTATTGGCCCGGCGCAAAATGAATGTCATTGCCCTGGGCATAAGCGAGCGCTCCGACCTGTTCCGCCTGATTCCCCGTATGCACCCTCACGTCGGAAAAGTCCGTTCCGAATGCCTGCTCCATCTTCGCCCGGACAGGCTCCGGCATCCCTTCGCCTTTTCTTTGGACCGGCGGCGCCGCAGATTTCATCTGCAGCTCCTCTTCCTCCATCACCGTTCGCTGGGCCGTGCCACCTGACATCATTCGCTGGACCGCGCGATTGCCCGAAATCCGCTGCATATCCTTCATCTTGAAAGCCACCGTATTCCCGGTACGCAAGGGAGCGCTTTCGGATCTTGAAGCAAGGGGAGCGGCTGAAAGCTTCTTACCCGGGGAAGCGTCTCGAATCATCAAAGGACCACACCTTTTTTTGCTAACTTACCTTGATTTTTACACAGTAGGCGCTCTTTAAGCAATATATCTTTTGTTATATTTTGACGAAATTTATCTCGTTGAAGCGAGATTTTTCCCTTAATCTGTCGAAAAGCCTTTCCGCCCGCGGAACGACCGGAAGCACCCCGGTTGAAAAGCGTCCCATTCGTTAGCCGCGTCTTTTCCGCGGTCCAGCCAACGGGCGAGATTTTCCGCCGTACTTAGACGAACCTCCGCTGCCGCCCATCCGTCCGGCGTCGGATTATTGGCCGCAGGCCGTTCCGATAGATTAGCCGGTGCCGGAGGACGGCCGTCCTTCTTCCACATATACTGCTTATAGAGCCGCAGCGTCGTTCCCTGCGCGTTTTTTTTACGGATCTCTACCACGTGGTATTCGGGATGGCGTGTCAAAAAATGCTTCAGCCCCTCCTCCTGATGCCCTCCGGCAATCCCCGCTTCTTGGAATACAGGCAGCGGCGTGGCCATCGGAACGGCAAACCGGTTGACGGCATGCTTCCGCCACAAGGTCCCGATGTTATTGCTCACTCGCTTGCAACGGGCTTCAACGCCGGCCGCTTGCTGCAAAATTTGCCCGGTCTGGAGGTCCGTTTCCGCCTCTCTGCGCCTGAGCTCCGTATCGTCGGGGGCATCCGGCTTGCCGAAAAGCGCGTCCATCCGAGCAACGAACTTGGCAAAAGTTCTGCGGAGCTCGGCAGTTTGCCTGAGAAGATGGCCCATTTCAGGCTCCGTATCCGCTTTGTACCGCTGCAAAATAGTGACTCGGTCCCCCGCGGCCATCACCGACTTCCGTAGAAAGCTCCGGACGGACGATCGTCTTAACCAATGCTGTACCGCCCGATTTCCAGCATTTTGCTGGAGTCTCCGAATCTGTTCGAAAGTCAAGTGCCGGGCCGGGTCCTGCTTCCACGAAGAAGCGCCGTGCAGCTCACGCGAAGTTACTCCCATGGCCGCGGCGTTCCGGCTTCTTGTCCTTCCCGAATAAAATGGCATGACGCCCCTTCCTCCATCTCCGGCATGCGCGTTTTCCATGCATTTCATTAGCTCAATTGCCGCTGTTTATCTTAATTTCATAATAACATAAAATTTGGCAGCGAAAGGAAAGTTTAATGATCGGTAAGCAATTGAAATGGTCTATTAAAAAAGAACTTAATTGGCTCTTTTCTATTGTCAGTAATCGAGGTACGATGTCGAATATTTAGAAACCGCCTGCACCTGCGGCGGCAACTATCCGGAAGGAGAGCACGACAAGATGAACCCTTCGCATTCCTTGACCGTTCGTCAAGCCGGGCACGGTGATATTGAGGCACTGGCGCCGTTGTTTGACGCCTACCGCCAGTTTTACAGACAGCCCTCCGACGTGGAAAGGGCCGAGTGCTTTCTGCGTGACAATCTGGAGCGGCAGCAGTCCGTCATCTTCTTCGCCTATACGGAGGACCCGGGCCAGCCGCTTGGCTTTACCCAGCTGTATCCGACGCTTTCCTCCGTTGCGATGATGCGCGTATGGACGCTGAACGACTTGTTCGTTCACCCGGACGCCCGCAAGCAGGGCGTCGCCCGGGCGCTAATGAAATCCGCCGAGGCCCACGCCCGCGCCACCCGGGCCAAAGGCTTGCAGTTGTCCACGGCCGTGGACAATGTTACGGCACAGCGTCTGTACGCAGCGATGGGCTATGTGCGGGACGACGCGTTTCTGCACTACTATTTGAGACTCGAGGACTGAACGATAAGAAGAAAAGAATTCAAGATGGTGGATGCGCAGGAAACGGAGAGCTTTTTGACGTAATTTTTGCCCTATATATCTTTGCCTCGTATCGTGTATTGGGGGCCTTCTTTGTTGCAAGGCGACGAAGGTCCCGATTTTGCGGCTTGTCTCTGCTTGTCCCGGCTATGGAGAAGCCCCCCGGTCTGATAGTTGGCCCCGATGTTCAACTGTCCGGACAGTTCCTTGATTCCAAGCGCCCCGAAATTGTTTTCGTGATCGATCTTGTCCACTTTGAAGTTCTCTATATGAATGTTCTCTATGATAATGGGGGCATCTCTTCCTGGCTGCTTGTCCTGTTTTAGCAGTGACAGCTCTTTTTCCAATTCGCTCAGCTTGGATAATATTTCATCGTAACGATTGCTTATTTCGTCCGAACGGCGTGACTCGGAGCGGCCATGTTCCAGAAATTTCCTCCATCGTTTAAAGTACATCTGAATTTCCCCTTCAAAAATGACGAATGATCCAAGCTATTCGATTATTATTTTTTCTTTTGATCGGTGCGATCTTGGTATTCTGATTTCGATGATTCCGTTATCGAATTTGGCCGAAATATTCGTCCCTCCGACCAATTCGGGAAAAGTAATCGTTCGCTCGAATTCTCCGCTGAACCTTTCGGTTTGAACTTTGCCCATTCCGGAATAACGGGGGTTGACGACTCCTCTGACGTTCAAAGAGTAATCTGCAATCGAGATTTCGATATCTTCTTTTCGAGTTCCGGGCAGGTCCAGAACGATAATGAACTCGTGATTGCTTTTGAAGATGTCGGCAAGAGGAAACCGGCTATTATTCAAGGGCTTGGGTGCAGACGATTGGGTAAACTGCTCCATAGCCTTCTCCGTATAGTCTTTATCGAATACGCTATCCCAAAACTGCCCGTGCTGAAATTCCTTGGCAAAATCCAGCCATTTTTTCATCCTATCCAAGTCCATGGATCTTCCTCCTGCTTCAGAATCGGAAAGATGGAATACCTGCCCAATGAGACGGAGAATAAAAAAGCCGATAGTAATATCATATTAGAATTTCGGTTCTACATTCCCGGAACGTAAAAAAAGAGGCAGCATATCAAAGAAAGTTGTGCCTCTCCCACACTGCCGGCCATGCCCTCCTTCATATTTGCTGACTGGATCGAATATGCATGGAAAGAAAGCCGCACCGCATTCGCCGGCGAAGGAGGAAAAGAAATGACAATGCCTGTTCCCCGTATTGTAATTAATATCAACATCATCAAAGTGAATTCCTTTGAAAATGCTTCGGCTATCAATGTGGGACAAAACCTGTTGGCGGAATGGCATAATTCGGATAAAAAAAATATGGGTATCGGTCAAAATATGGGGGATGGAAGCGAGTTTTGCGGTACAAGAAGCTTTGTGGATGACCGGGATCAAATCGACTCGGCCGCAACGTTCGAGTCGTCCGGGGCGCCGCTGCCCTGACCCGGCCTCGATAGCCCATCCGTCGGCTGCCGGACGTCATAATCCTCGATGCTTGTGCATAACCCTTTAACGTACTCGGATGAAGTATGCGCGGCCACGTCAAAAAGCGGGAAGGAAATGTCGGATGTTCTTCGAATCAACCAGCGTTACGATCGGCGCTATCAAACTTAACAATGCGGATCATATGGCCAATGTCGCTGCCGGCTCGAACTACATGGTGAACCGTAACGTCAAGGCCAAAAAAACACAGGGCTTCGGACAGCAGTGTGCAGATTCAGTCTTACGTTTCGATACGATTCAGATGGTTCTGGACGCAGATATCATGGATACGGCGTCCTGCAAAACAGACGGACATCGAAAATTTCAGACGGAGGGATGTTCATGATCTTCGCTCCGATGACGGTAAACTTGATCGAATTAAAAATCAACGCTCTCGACCATGCCGCGGTCGTAAATATCGGGCCTAACCAACATGTCGACTTATATGTGTCCTATAAGCGAAATCAGGGAATCGGGGAGCAAAACGGCGATCTGTCGCCCATCACGGCTACCCTTTCCTGGATCATGGACCCGGATCTGATCGATGCCGGAGCCATGAAAAACAGTATCATTTGAAAAAGAAGGAGAGAGGTCTATGTTATTTTTTACTCCGACGGTGGTCAATGTGCTCGGATTTAAAATCAATGCGGTTGATAATGGATCCGTAGTCAATGCAGGTCCGGTTCAAAGTATCGATGAATTTGTTTCTTATAAACGGAACCAGGCTATGGGGGAGATGAACGGCGATTTATCCCCGCTAACCTTGCAGGTCGGCAACATTGTGGATCCCGATATTATAGACGGCGCATCTGCTAAAGGCAGCGCGATCTAATTTTCACCACAACCCCGACATGAAGATGTTGGGGTTGTGGTCTATTCACGTCATGAACGTTATATCGAAAAAGCGTACCTTTTCAGACTAACCATTAGTTCGTAAATAGATAAAATCATAGCCAGAAGGACAAAAAGGACTAAAATAATTTCCACTTGATAATTAGTTTCTGTGGACTAAGCGTACCGGTTAAATTTTGAATGAACTAAATAATGGCCACATGGTTTGAATGACACTAAACCCAATTTTCATCATGGGCCATGCTTTACCTAACATACCAAAAAATCCTCCGGAATTGGTTCCCGAATTTGGCGTGCCTGGTCCCGGTATCCCTCCATTATTCCCCATACCAAATAGAGAGCCCAAGATCCCGGATATTTGCGGATTATTTTTGTTCTTCCGTTTCATTTTTTTAACGTTCTTTCTTGCTTCTGAAAGAATGACTTGCTTTTTAGTTACATCCTTGATCGTTCCTATATAAAAATCACCGTTTGATAATTGAATGCAGACAGGACACCCGATCCATTGTCTCGCTATTTTTTCGTTCACGTTGTATGCCACTGAAATTTCACCCCCTTTAGGTACAGCGAACATTTGGCGCCGAGCCAATTTTTAAATCCTGATGGTATACTAATTTAATTTATGTCAGTTTATAGTCCAGCGCTTGTATATATAACTATATAGACCCAGACCCACGAGACCCTCAACGGGCAGCCCCAAAGCCCTACAGCAGGATGAAGCCGGTAAAAAACTTGCGTCCCCCGGACATCTATCCATAACCGGATGCCCCCCTTTCCATACAATACAGTGATCTATATTCCCGGAAAAGGAAGGAGCTAGTAACGGTGAACTATTTGGATGTGCTGTCCCGTTTGGGTGCCGGAAGCGCGCATCCCGGCGGCTTCTCCGCCACCATATCCCAGCTTTCCCGTTATCCGCTGCCCGCGGGCAGCCGGGTGCTGGAGGTCGGATGCGGTACGGGAAGAACGTCCTGCTATCTGGCGAAGCAAGGTTTTGACATCACAGGACTCGATCTTCGTCCTGATATGCTGGTCAAAGCGAAGTTTCGAGCGGAAGCCGAGCAGCTTGACATAAGATTCATGGAAGGTGATATTACGGCACTGCCGTTCGAAGACGCGACCTTTGACGTCGTGCTCGCGGAATCGGTTACGAATTTTGCCGACATCGGGCGAGCGCTGGCCGAATACGCCCGGGTGCTGCGTCCCGGGGGCATTCTCTACGACCGTGAAGTGATCGCTCCTCCCTCGATCACACAGAAGACCTATGAGGAAATCACCGGCTTTTTTCAATTAAAGTCTCTGCTTACGGAACAAAAGTGGATTGAATTGCTTCAGGCGTCGGGTTTCATCGAGACGACCGTTTGCGATCGCTCTCCCTTTACCGAGCAGGGCATAGAAGACCAAATTGCTTACCCTGATATGCATCAGGTCATGGACCCGGAAGCTTTGCTCGATGCATCCGTCTGGCAAATGTCGCTTGCGTACAATGAAATGATTACCGCTAACCGCGATTATTTGGAGCACGCCCTGTTCATTGCCCGAAAATGACAAGCGTCATGGAGAAAGGCTCGTAAACCCTTATATCGGCCGTCCGATAGGAGCCTTCTTACCGGATGGCGAGTTTGTTTGTGGGATTGTAGAGTGCGTTCATAATGGGAATTTGGTACTTCGTCCGCTTGGAATTCCGGAAGCCGCTGTCCAGAATATAAAAAATAGGATTGCTACCAATCCGCGCTTTCGTAAGTCGCACCTGAAGTCTAAAAGAAACATGAAGCAGATGACCATAAAAGAAAAAGCCCGAATCAAAGCGTTTGGCGATTTCGGTTATCCTTTTGGTTGGGGCTACGGTAACTTGGGATGGGGAGCGGGTCTGGATCTAAATTCGGTTGGAGTTGAAGAAAACTGCCCCAAAATTCACTATCTTAGAATCGGCCTGTTCAGTAACAATAAAGTAATAGACCGGAACTCCTTATTTATCAAGGAATTCCGGTCATTTTAATCGCACTCCGCTAGGAACGCCCCGCATGTTATCATTGAAGATTCACTTTTAAAGCGGGACGCACGCCGTCACGGGCTAGACTGACATTCGCATAGCTGCGAATACTACAGCTTGGACCGACAAAAAACGCACGCGAAGGCTTATTTCCTTGTGTTCGCAGCCACCACCAGGAACAGCCGATTTCTTCGCCGTTTCTGATGATATAGTTCTCTTTGTTCGTTTTATCATATACATATAAGCTGCATCCATCGTTTTTTTTCGTTTTGGCAAAATCCGTTCCAACGGCGCGCCGCAAGTCCTTGCCGTGTAGATCAGATAGATCCTTTATCTCGGTAACGCTAAGCAAAAAAACCTTGTCCTCCGTATCCGGGCTGCCTTCTCCGTTGTCCGTGCAACATGTCGTCTTAATAAATCCCTTTTCGGCAGCATTGAATGCGGTGTTATAGAATTCATTGTTCAGCCACTTGCGCAAATCACAGTCACGCCATGTAATATCCACGCACTCGCCGTGATACCGCCTGCAGTCCAAAATGTACTCGCTCAAAATAAATAGCTCTCTACCTGAATTTTGCAGCACCCGCCACTTTATCGGCGTTCTGTCTGCGACGTCCGCCGTCTGCGGATAAGTGCCGAAAGTAATGATTTCGCCGGGCGGTGTGGAAACAAGAGTAACATTTTCCAACAAAATCTCCTCCTTTCGGTTCTAGTTTAATTGTACAACATTTATGCAAATGCTAAGGTAAATCCGTTATATCCCTTATTTAACGCAATATCGATTCAAAAAAGTTTAGAACATGTACTTTAATGTTTTACTCTAAACAAAGATAACAATTGGATAGCAACTCAAAACACAGAATGGTTGTCCTTCAAACAGGTAACGGGCCCAGCCGCGTGAACTGGACCCAACGAAGGGAAATGCGTATTTAGGTGGTTTGTTACTCCGTGTAGTTATCCGGTTTGATTCTGCGGTGCAATCGAAGGTTGAGATTCACAAATAGGTGAATCGATATAATCATTATCATAAAGATTGGTTACGAACTGGGTCTCAAAGTTCCTTCCGAATAATTGACCGTTGCCAAAATTCGTTTTGCCGTTTATACTCCAACCTGGTTGAGAAACCTCCCCGACCGCGATGGCGCTTCCTCTATTCAAGGTATTGACGCTTATCGCTCCCGTTGTTAACGAAATAATTACAGCCAAGCTTTCACCTCCAAATATAAAATGTAATTTTATATTCATTTATCAGACCCGCTCGTATTTTTCTTCTGATTTATGTAAATATTTCGTTCCGAATTTCCAGCATTCTCAATGTTGTTGTCTTCTGTATGCAACAGAGTATCGATAAAATCGCTATCAAATATGGAATTCATGATTTTGCGAATGTTATTGCTCCCGTATGCCTTACCTGTTCCATAGTTGTTTTTACGTGAACTCCTCCACCCAAGCTGTCTGTTTTCTCCAACGTCTATAGCCGAACCTGAATTGACAGAATTTGCGTTGACGGAGTTAAAATCAATTGTGCATAATTGCGCGTTCTCTTTCTCCGTTAAAACTATATTTCTTATATCCTCAATAGAGGTATCAATGACATCTTGGTCGTACACAACATTTATGACATGGGTCAGGGTACAATTGCTAAGATTTCCGAGCCCTCGATTAGACTTGCCGTATGAACTCCAACCGATGGCGGTGTTGTTCCCGATAAAAATTCCGGAACTGTTTTCAATATTGGTTACAAACAGCTTATTAAAGACAACGCAGGTCTTTTTATTTGAAAAGTGCAACGTACCCCCCTCCTGTTCAGAAGCCGCCGGGTTTGATTATGACTGGGGCAAACAAGGCTTAACCTCTCTCCCCTACCAGAAAGGTTAAGCTCTGAAGGCTAATATAGTGTCTACAAGGCTTGATTTTGTAAGGATGGAGCAGGTCCGATTGTCCCGATTGGATTATCAAAAACATCACTATCAAATAAAGTAGATACAAAAGCGAATTCTACATTGCATCCAAACAATTGACCATTTCCGAAGTTGGATTTCCCACTGAGATTCCAGCCAGGTTGAGCAATCTCCCCTACGCTAATAACTGCACCTCTATTCAAAGTGTTCACATTTATCGCTCCTGCAGCCAGAAAAAGATTAACCGACAAAATTCCACCCCCGGTAAATTGCCTATATTGTTAAACATATGCCGTGGAAGTTCTTAAAGTTACAATTTTCGCTATGAGATTGTACACAGCATACAGTTGAAACAGGCATCAGCTTAAATCACCGTTCCCTTGATCGGCCTCATACAAGGTATCCATAACGTCGAATAACGCATCAAAGTGGTACAATAGAAACTGTGCCAATTGGATCTTTTCGATTGTCACCCCTCTCATTTATGATATAAAAAAATTTGTGGAGGGCTTATACATGAGAAGAGCCGAATTTTCGATTCAAGAGCAGCAGGAAATTGATAATTTTTTAAACGAGATGTCATTTGGTTTTCTGGGGACCGTAGACAAGGACGGATGGCCGCATATTACTCCTCTAAATTACACGTATCAGAATGGGCACATTTACTTCCATGGTTCAAAGAGAGGGGCCAAGATGGACGAGATCCTGGCTTCACAAAAAGTTAGTTTCGCGGTTGCAAAAGAGTTTGCGATTATCCCTTCTTATTTTACCGACGCCCGGCAAGCTTGCCCCGCAACAGCTTTTTACAAATCCGTTCATATTAGAGGAATCGCTGAGCCTGTCGAGGATCCGCATGAAAAATCAGTTGCATTAAGCGGCCTAATGGAAAAACTTCAACCTGAAGGAGGCTATGCTCCGATTACACCGGAAGATCCGAAATATCAAGGAGAGTTAAAGGCGGTTTCCGTAGTCAGAATCTCCGTTGAAGAAATAACTGCTAAATTTAAGTTTGGGCAAAACCTGAAGGGAGAACGTCGCGAGAAAGTTATGGGGGGGCTTAATGAAAGAGGAGGAGCAGAAGATGAAGCAACTGTTGAATTAATGAAAAAGTACTGTCCCGCGCATAAAAAGGAGTAGGCGGCAGGAAACTTCGTCTTTCACGATACTGTCCGCACCGCAGGAAAAGTAAAATTCGGGGAGCTTGCGGAGCCACCCGGCGCCTGACGATTACTTGAAAATACCCGTCTTTTCATCGCGGCACAAAAGCGGTATGCTAAAAGTAAATCGCACCTATGGACCCCAAGGAGGCTCCCGCAAACGATGACATCCGAAACCGAACTGAACCGGCTGGCCGAGCAGCTTCCGGCCTGGCTCGAGACGAGCCGCAAGGAATCCCGGCACGGCCAGCCCGCCTCCTACATCCCCGAATTGGCGCACGCTCCAGGCGACGCCTTGGGAATCGCGCTGCTCGACGCCGCAGGACGCGAGGTAACGGCAGGCGACAGCCGATTGTCCTTTACCCTGCAAAGCATCTCAAAAGTGTTCACGCTGCTGCTTGCCTTGATGGATCAAGGCGAAGAAGGCGTTTTCCGCAAGGTCGGCATGGAGCCGACCGGCGACGACTTCAACTCCATGCTAAAGCTGGAGCTGGTCGAGCCCGGCATTCCGTTTAACCCGCTGATCAACGCGGGAGCCATCGCCGTCTCGTCGTTGATCCGGGGCGCAACCTCCGCGGAAAAAACGGAGCGAATCCTCTCCTTCTTCCGCGAGGTCGCGGGCGACCCGACGCTGACCTTCAACGAAGCGGTATACCGCTCCGAAGCCGCTACCGCGCACCGGAACCGGTCGCTTGCCTACTTCCTCAAAGACAACGAAGTACTGGATGAAGAGGTGGAGCCGGTGCTGGACGTCTATTTCAAGCACTGTTCCGTGGAAGTGACCTGCCGCCATGTGGCGCGCATGGCGCTCGTTCTGGCGATGAACGGCACCGATCCCTTGACGGGACGGGAGCTGGTACCGCGACGCTATGTGCAGATCGCCAAAACATTCATGGTCAGCTGTGGCATGTACAACGCCTCCGGCGAGTTCGCCATCCGCGTCGGGCTCCCGGCCAAAAGCGGCGTCGCCGGCGGCATTCTCGCCCTCGTGCCGGGACGGTACGGCATCGGCGTCGTCGGTCCCGCGCTGAACGATAAGGGCAACAGCATCGCCGGCGTCCACCTGCTGCAGACGATGTCGGAAGCGTTCGACTGGAGCATGTTTTAGCCGGAGCGGATCGCCGGAAGGCGATGGTGAAGCGGCGCCGCAGCGCGCCTGGGCTTGAGCGGGGAGCATGGTGCTGCCCGCTTGAATGCCTCGCCCTCCAGCCGGCGCTGCTTCCCCAAATAAAGGAACTCCAATGCGCTATCCCTCCTACGAAACCGGCTTCGAATCGCTTAGCTCATCTCCCGTGCTTTATTCGTGTCGAATGGTCATCCCAGCCCCGGCAAAAGCCCAACTAACGCATTTCCCGTGCTCTATTTCCCAAAAAGCAGCATCCCCAACTAAATTAAGTACATCGCAGTTCCGCTATTTCTCTCCGGTGTACGGGCACTCCACTCAAAGATCGCCATTCGCCTTATCCCGATCACCGTTCCTTCCCCTGCGCACTTACTAATAACACTTATGCAGCCGAAAACGTCGCCTGACCGGCTTAACGAAAAAAGCACAGCCTCTTGAGCCGTACCCGTAAGGTTCGCGCGTCAAAGAAACTGTGCTTTTTACTTTCCGGTGCCTTACTTCAAATCTTTCATGGCGACCGCGTCCATGTCGGAGAACTCTTGGTTCTCACCGGCCATCGCCCAAATGAACGTATAATTGCTCGTGCCTACGCCGCTGTGGATCGACCAGCTTGGGCTGATGATCGCCTGCTCGTTGCGGACAACCACGTGACGGGTTTCCGTCGGCTCGCCCATCAGATGGAAGACGACGCCGTCTTCCGGCATATCGAAGTAGAAGTATACTTCCGAACGGCGGTTATGCGTGTGGCAAGGCATCGTATTCCACATGTTGCCCGGCTTCAGCAGCGTCATGCCCATCACGAGCTGGCAGCTTTGGATGCCGTTCAAGTGAATGTATTTGTAGATCGTGCGCTCGTTGGAGTTCGTGATCGAACCGAGATGCTGCGGCTCCGCCTCGCTGATCGCAACCTTTTGCGTCGGGTAATTTTTGTGCGCCGGGGTCGAGCTCAGATAGAAGCGTGCCGGATTCGCGGCATCCGCGCTCTTGAACACAACTTGCTTGTTGCCGAGGCCGACATACAGGCCGTCTTTGTTCTCCAGCACGTAATCGGTGCCGTCGACCGTGACGATGCCTTGGGCGCCCACGTTGATGATTCCGATTTCGCGACGCTCGAGGAAATAGTCCGCCCCCATGTCGTGCTTATCCGCTTCAAGCAGAACCGGCTCCGTTGTAGGTACGGCGCCGCCCGTAATGAAGCGGTCCACGTGGCTGTACACCAGATTCAGCTTGCCCGGCACGAACAAGCCTTCGATCAAATATTCTTGGCGCAAACGTTCCGTATCGTACGTTTTCGTTTCCGTCGGGTTGGTTGCATAACGAATTTCCATAGCCATCGTATAATTCCTCCCGTATTTGCATGGTCAATGTTATTATAAACCATAGGTTCGTTTAAGTTCAAATGAATTATTTTTGAACCAAAATGAACCAACGAGGACACGAAAAAGCGCAAACGCGGGCATCCGACCGATCGCTCGCTCCCCTCCGCCGTCTGCATGCGCGGGCTTCCGGCCACGAACACCTCGCCCGCATCCGGCTCCAACGCTACCTTCCGGCTCCACTCCGCCGGCTCCGTTCGATTCGCGTGCCTGCCGCTTCGTAGCTGCGCGCCGTCTCCTCCGGCAAATACGGATCGGTCACGATCACACCGATTTCGGACAGCTTCGCGAACGTGATCAGGGCGCACTTGTCGAACTTGCTGTGGTCCGCCACGCAAAACACCTGCTTCGCGGAATCGATCATCGCCCGTTTTTGCCCGACGTGGGAATGGGTGAAGATCGTAAAGCCGTACTCCGGATGAATCCCGGTCGTGGACAGAAATGCCTTCTGCACGTTCAGCCTGCCGAGAAATTCCGCGGCTTCTTCGCTGACCAGCATATTCCGGCTGCGGAAGCCACCGGGAACGACCAGTCTGACGCGGTCCTTCTTAATCAGCTCGCTGATGATATGGAGATCGTTCGTAATGACCGTCAGCGGCGCATTGTCGAGCAGCTTGGCCATCTCCAGCGTCGTGCTGCCGCTGTCGAGCGCGATAATGTCGTTCGGCTCCACGAATCGCAGCGCCCACTCCGCCGCCTCCCGCTTCTCGTCCGGATGCTTCGGATTCGGCGCAAGCCCGGCGAGCAGACCGGAATAGCCTTCATTGGCCAGTACGGCACCGCCGTGAGTCCGGTGCAGCAGTCCTTTACTTTCCAGCTTCTCGAGATCCTGCCGGATCGTCTTGCCCGTCACCCCGAGCTTGCCTGCCAAATCCGCGACGGACACCTCGCGGTCCGCCATGAGCAGCTCCATAATTTTCTCGTATCGTATGATGGCCGACATCGTTGTCCCCCGCTTTGCGGATTGCTTCCTTCACGCCAACCCGCACCCATATTTTTGCTGCCCCTATGGTAACACAGCTTCTTCGGGAAAACCAAGCATCCCCTGCAAATCCTTCCGTTAGCCCACTCCCTCCTCCATGCGAACAGACTCCGCCGTAAAATCCGAAACTCCGTGACGCTGCTGTACGAAAAGTGTTATAATATGGTCTAATGTAAGCTATGAAGAAACATGGAAGGATGGACCGTCATGAACCCTCTTGCCCAAAGTTTAAATGAGACCATTCAAAAGGAAAGCCCGCACGTTTACGAGATGCTGTCCGAGCTCGGCAAACAAATTTATTTTCCGAAGGTCGGCATCCTGAGCCAATCCGCCGAAGCGAAGGCAAAGGCCAAGAAGTTCAACGCCACCATCGGCACGGCGCTGGAGAACGGTCAGCCGATGCATCTCAAAGTCATCCAAGACACACTGTCCGCTTACAACCCGAAGGACATTTACGAATATGCCCCGCCGGCGGGCAAGCCTGAGCTCCGCACCGTATGGCGCAGCAAGATCATCGAGGAAAATCCGTCCCTTCAGGGCAAAAACCTCGGCAATCCGATCGCGACGAACGCGCTGACCCACGGGCTGAGCATCGTGGCCGATTTGTTTGCAGGTCCGGGCGACGCCGTCATCATTCCGGATAAAAACTGGGAAAACTACGAGCTGACCTTCGGCATTCGCCGCGGCGCCGAGCTCGTATATTACCCGCTCTACACGGAAGACCGTCTGTTCAACGCGGCAGGGCTCCGCGACGCCCTGCTTGCGCAGAAGAGCAAAGGCAAAGCCATCGTCGTGCTGAACTTCCCGAACAACCCGACCGGCTATACACCGGGTCCCGAAGAAGGACGCGCCATCGTAGCGGCGATCAAGGAAGCAGCGGAAGCCGGCATCAACGTCGTGGCCGTCACGGACGACGCTTACTTCGGCCTGTTCTTCGAAGATTCGCTGCACGAGTCGCTTGCCGGCCAATTGGCGGGGCTTCATCCGCGCGTACTGTCGGTCAAGATCGACGGCGCGACGAAGGAAGAATACGTATGGGGATTCCGCGTCGGCTTCATTACGTACGTCGGACAAAGCGATGCGGCGCTGGCGGCATTGGAGCAAAAAACGATTGGCATTATCCGCGGAACGATTTCCAGCGGCCCGCATCCGTCGCAGACATTCGTGCTGCATGCGCTGCAATCGCCTGACTTTAAAGCCCAGAAGCAAGAGAAGTTCGACATTATGAAAGGCCGCGCCAACCGTGTCAAAGCGCTGCTGGATACCGGCAAATTCGATCAGGTATGGGACTACTACCCGTTCAACTCCGGCTACTTCATGTGCCTGAAGCTGAAGACGGTCGATGCCGAAACGCTGCGCCTGCACCTGCTCGATAAATACGGTGTCGGGACGATCGCCCTCGGCGAAACCGATCTCCGCGTCGCCTTCTCCTGCATCGAGGAAGCGAATATCGAAGAGCTGTTCGAAACGATCTACCAAGGCGTTCTGGATCTCCAGAATGTCGCTGCAAAATAAGGAAAGCTTCTTATCGAAGCCTATTCGAGGAAGATACATTCGTGTTTTAGAGGAAGCTTTTCTTGCGATATAGAATTCAATCAGCTCCGCTGATAGCTTATAAATTCTATATCTAAAAAAACGAAATCCACAAAAGCCGGGGTTCGCAAGAGC
>NZ_BIMB01000024.1 GCF_004000865.1 Paenibacillus elgii NBRC 100335
GAAGGCACTGCTCCAGAAAGCGTTGGAGAAATCCGGGGCGAAGAAGGCGCTTACGTGGATCAATCACAAGGTGCTGACCAAAATTCCGGGCACAAGGGGGCTGAAGGACAAGCTCTGCAAATGGGGCTGCGAGCCGATAGATTTGATCACGGGACGGATGATGAGTGCTACGACCGATTTCGAATTTCCGGGGCTGCTACCGCTTCGCTGGGATCGGCGCTGGATCAGCGACAGCAGTCATCGGGGCTTACTTGGCCATGGCGTGCATCACAATCTGGATATGCGACTGGAAGTATTGAACGACTGCATCGGGGTACTGCTCGCGGACGGTCGGGTGGCAGGGTTTGAACGCTTACACCGTGGCGTGATGGAAGCGCGAAATCCGAAAGAACGAATGGTTTTGCGCCGGGATGGAACCGGGTATGCGCTTTACGAGGAAGAAAGCCGTCTGACTTATTATTTCGGGAAACAGACAGGGATGGAAACGAAGTTCCGTCTGGAGCGTATCGGGCAGGAATGGGGACATTCCATAGCGCTGACTTACGATGGTCGCGGTTACTTGCAGCAAGTAACCGATAGTGTGGGTCGGAGGCTGGAGATCCAAACGGATGAAGCCGGGCGCATGACGAAAGTGACTCATGTTTACCGTGGGGAACAACGTGAGGTGCTGATGCAGTACCGGTACGATGAGGCAGGCGACCTTATTGCGGTAACGGATGCGATGGGTAAGACAACTTATTTAAGTTACGATCAGCATTTATTGGTAAAAATGACAGACCGGAACGGGAACACCTTCCACTGGCATTATGACGGCCCAACAACGGGAGCGCGATGCATTCATACCTATGGGGACGACGGACTTTTGGAGGGGCGCATCGCATATCACGACGGCTGGAATGAATTGACTAACAGCCAAGGGCATACGACAACGTACGTCTATACCCCGGAGTATTATTGTACTCGGATGGTCGATGCGTTGGGTGGTGTCGTTCACTACGAGTACAGCGAGTTAGGAGAGCTCTTAAGTGTAACGGATGAGGAAGGCCGGGTCACGCGATATACGTACGACGAATCCGCGCGTATCATCGAGGAAGTGCAGCCGGATGGGGGAGTATGGAAATTTACCTACCGTGAAGACGGAAGGTTGGAACAGGTGACGGACCCGGAAGGCGGCAGCCGGGTATGGCAATATGACGAACTTGGGCGGATGAAGGAGATTGTCGGGGCCGACGGGACAGCGACTTTCTTTGCCTATGACGAGCGTCATCGGATGAGTCAAGTGCGTAATCCGCAAGGCGCAGTAACGAAGCTTGATTATGACGAGCAGGATAACCTGATCCAGATCACGCTGCCCGACGGGACAAGCGGGAAGTGGACGTATAACCACCGTGGGGAATGTGTGCAGATGACAGACCCGCTGGGAGCGAAGCAAGTTTTCGTATACGATGTGCTGGGCCGGGTGGTCCGCGCAGAGTTGCCGGACGGCAATGTGATCAAGCTGCAGTATAACGCCTATGAGGACGTGATTCTCGCGGAAGATAATCAGCACCGCGTCGCGTTCGGCTATACTCCGCTTGGAAAGCTGGCTTGGCGGGAAGAACGGGGTAAGCGTATCGAACTTGTTTATAACAAGGAAGAAGAACTGACCGAAGTGATCAACGAGCGTGGCGAGCGGTATGCGCTGGGGCGTGATGCGAACGGAAGCATCGTTCGCGAAACGGGCTTTGACGGGATCGTACGGCAATATGTGCGAAGTCCTGCTGGTCTGCTCCAGAAGGTAGAACGGCCCGGGGGCAGATGGACAGCTTACAATCTTGATGTAATGGGGCGCGTAACGGAGGCTGAATACAGCGACGGTCTAGTGGAGACGTTCAGGTATAACCGGATCGGGCAACTGGTGGAAACTGCGAATCCTTTTGCGACTGTGAAGTTGGACTATGATCGGACCGGTCGTGTCATAAAGGAATGGCGTGATGCTTACTGGGTAGCGAGCCAATACGACGATCTAGGCAACCGGACGGAAGTTAGCAGTTGCCTTGGCGCTCATGTAACGATGGAGCGCGACATTTTGGGACAAATAAGCCAGATGCAGGCGCAGCAACAGCATGGAGGTGTTGCTACTCAAGCAGGCGGTATGTCGTGGGCGGCGCAGATGAAATACGATGCGCTTGGGCAGGAAATCGAGAGACTGTTGCCCGGCGGCGTAATCAGCAGTTGGCAGTACGATATTGCAGGAAGGCCTCAACGGCACAGTGTGAATGCAGGTGGACGTGAAACTCGTAAACGAAAGTATACGTGGGATGTCAATAACCGTCTAAAGTCCGTGCTTAACGAACTGACAGGGAAGAAAACGCAGTACGGATACGACGATTTTGGAACCTTGATCGGAGCCACGAACGACTTCGGCAAAATCTTCCGCATGGCCGACAATGTCGGGAATTTGTACAGCGACGGACACAAGACGGACCGAACGTACGGAGCCGGCGGGCGGCTGCTGGAGTTTAACGGAACGAAGTACAGCTATGATGAAGAAGGAAATCTTACGGAGAAAATAGATCCGGACGGCACGCATTGGTGCTATGAATATTATGGCAACAATATGATGAGCAAAGTCATTCGGCCGGACGGTCAGGAAGTTACGTTTACGTATGATAGCCTCGGCCGACGGATTGAGAAGCATTTTAACGGTGTGGTACACTGTTACGTGTGGGATGGAAATACGATCCTGCATGAATGGAAAGCGGAGAAGGTTCAAGTCGAGAGTGGAGCAGAGTGGAACGAAGAGCAGCCGAAGGCTACACAGCAGCTGGGACAGGCGCTAAACCCTGACGGCTTGATTACATGGATCTTCGAAGACGGAACGTTTCATCCTGCCGCGAAGATTACGCCGGAAGGTTCCTTTAGTATCGTAACCGACCACCTTGGTACGCCCGTTGAGATGTATGACGATACAGGGGAAAAGCTATGGTCGTGTGAACTGGATATTTATGGGAATATTCGGCGGCAAGATCTTTTAGGGGAGCGTAGCGCATGCCCGTTCCGGTTTCCAGGGCAGTACGAGGATGAGGAGACGGGACTGTACTATAACCGTTTCCGTTATTACTCCCCGCATGAAGGAATGTATACGCAGCAGGACCCGATTGGGTTAGCTGGTGGATTTCAGCTGTATGGGTATGTGCCTGATCCGAATGCTTGGGTAGACGTTTTTGGACTTAATAAAGGTGATTTTTGTGACCCGGTTAAAGGGATGGCTGAGGGAGTTAGTGAAGTTACAGAAGGAATAGCAGAAAAGATTAACTGGAAAGGATTTGATGGTGCTAGAAGTCCCAAAAATCCAGCGCTAACCAAGCTTCAAGAGCATTATCAAAATCATGGGCCGGAATTTGGGGATATAACTCAAAATCAATATTTAAAAATGTCGAAAGAATTTGCAAAGGAATCAAACAGTGCCTTTAAGGAAGCTAAAGTTGGAAATTTTGTTATTAAATATGATCCAGCTACTAGACGAACTCTAGTTGGTAATGTGAAGAGTCGGGAAATAAAGACCTTTTATAAGGCAGATTTCAGAGCTGATGATCCTTTCCAGGCTGCTATTGAGACTGCAAAAGAAACAGGAGGAATTAAGTAATGAAACTGCAGAGAGAAGAAGCAATTTCAATACTTTTAAAATACGATGTTAGTATGTTATCAAAGGATGAAAGAGAGTCAATGCTATTGAATTGTTGGGGAGTAGAGGCAGACGACCCTGAATTTAAATTGTTCTCCGAATCTTTACAACAAGAATTGCTTAATGAAGAAGAACCGATATATGACGTTTTAGATGAAAGGTATGACTTGCTTTTATACTATAGTTTAAAGGATAGCTATTTCGGAGTTAAAAACGAATATTTATCAATGCTGATTTCTGAGATATTAAAAGAAGAAGTTGTAGTGGAGGGACAGCCTGAAAAGTTGTTTGCTTGCCCATGCTGTAAA
Organism: Paenibacillus elgii NBRC 100335; assembly: GCF_004000865.1. Taxonomy (GTDB): domain Bacteria; phylum Bacillota; class Bacilli; order Paenibacillales; family NBRC-103111; genus Paenibacillus_G; species Paenibacillus_G elgii. The sequence goes on from NZ_BIMB01000024.1 coordinate 3,976, forward strand.
TATGAGACCCTTAAAGAACGTGGAAGCTATGATATCTGCCCTATATGCTTTTGGGAAGATGATGGTACCAATGATCCATTAAGATATAGTGCTCCTAACCATATGACACTTGCTGAAGGAAAAAGCAATTATGCAAAATTTGGGGCTGTAAGAGAAGAAGCCGTTCAATGGGTTCATTCGGGAAGCGACAAAATATATTTCAAGAGCAGTATAGAATAGAGTCTACCTTATTTTAGAATTAGATTGTTTTAGAAAAATTATTAACTTATGAAAATTAGAGAAACGCTTGAACCCAACGGGATCACGTCCTTTTGTTTCCTAAATTCACAACGTTCTACACTTTACAAAGCTCATAGATAAAGCTAAGGTTAATTTATTAAATGGGTCTTGTATGGAGATATATTTCTCTGTTGAGACCCTTTTTTTGCACTCGCTCAAAAAAATTCGGCGGGATACCTAGAGCCAAGAGCCCAATGAACTTATCATTCAACCAAATATATAACTCTAATAATAATATGATCGTGGATAATTAATGACAAAACGTTTCATCCGGCCGCGAAGATTACGCTAGAAAGATTACGGTATCATAAAGGACCATTCCGGGTACCCCTGTTGAGATGTATGAAGGATGCGGGAAAAGGTATGGTTCTGTGAAAGTAAATGTGTATGATAAATTCGCTATCTCAAGCTCGAAGGCGTTTGTGGTGCTTGTCCGTTTCGGTTGATAGTACGAGGATGAGGAGACTGGACTCTACTATAACCGTTTCCGCTATTACTCTCTGCATGAAGGAATGTATACGCAGCAGGACCCGATTGGGTTAGCTGGTGGATTTCAGCTGTATGGGTATGTGCCTGATCCGAATGCTTGGGTAGACGTTTTTGGGCTTACTAAAGGTGATTTCTGTGACCCGGTTGGTGGGACGGGAGATGCAGGTGTAAGTGGTTGGTTGGCCGGGAAAAATGGCGAGGTAAATTGGAAGAGCAGGCCTAATTTTGGGCATACTTTTGAAACACATGGTGCGGTCAAAAAAACTTAGATTAATTGGATGGACGAACAAGAAATATTGATTAATAGTATAAATGACAATAAAAGGTAAATGTCTTGATAATCAAAAAGCAGCAGAATTTTTAAATTCGTACGGTAAAGTTGATAAGCCAACTATTGTCGACATACCTGGGGGACTAGGACAAGTAATAAAACCTTCTTGGGATATAGTGCCTACCACAAAAGCCGTTATCATCCCTAGTTCAAAAACAGGAAAATTAATAACTGCATATCCTGTAAGTGAAACATTTAAATTAAGATGATAGTCCCTGAATCCGTAATCGTCATTGTAGAAACAAGAGATTTATGGTGGCTTGTGAAGATTCTGCGATTTGCTTGAGAAATTCATAAAATCTCAATATCTATTTGATATTTTCTTGTTTTCTCTGAATCTTAATTTTCCTCTGACACGGATTCGGACAGGTAATAAATAAGGAGGAGAAATCCAGTGTTTCGAATGTATTTGCAGCATAAAAACAACTTTGATAGAGTGACAATTGAAGTGAAAGAATATAATGATGAGTTCGACGATGAAACAAGTGTAATATCTGATATTTGTAAATATCTTCATCAAACTGGAGATATTGATTTTATTGTTTCAGGATTTGGAAGTGAGCGATGGCCTGTAGATTGTAAATTTGACCTTCCATTGATTATAAGGGAATTGCCAGAAATAATTCAAAATCTCAATATAAATGAATACAACTTTTGCTTAGGTTTTTATGAGCAAGGTGTGATGAGGGAAATAATCTTTAGTGATGGGGATGATGGAAAGCTACAGTTAGAGTGCAAAAGTTTGATGCATGGATGGTCACCTTCACCATCATGTATAATAATGGAAAAGTCAACTGTGAAAAAAATGATAGAAGAGTTGTTTGGAAATTTTATTGCTTATAGTCAAATGGTATGTCCTGAACTAATGAGTGAAAAGCTTTTTAAGGATTGGATATTTAGATACAATATTTCCTATATATTCAATGCTTGAGCGTTTGCGAATCCTTTGAGCAAGTTAAATCCACAATGGTTTTGAAGATAGATGGAAGAAGAATAAATACTATGGATCTTTGTACCTTTCAAGGTTTCTTTTTGGAGGGGGGACGAATCCATCATTCAACCAAAACACATATAACCCATGCAATATTCATATTAAGATTCGTTTGTACGCACATAGTTGCTTGAATTATATACCCTAAATAACGTTTTTCTCTATTGCATTGAACAGGCCGATTATGGAAAGTTACCATCATGATTGACCTGTTTTTTTTGTTATCTTCGTTTTCTCGCAAGTTTTTGAAATCAATCACAACTTTGTGAATAATACACGATGGATATAGTGCCAAGGTTGTCGTAAAAAAATTGCAGGATAGTCCAACCACAGAGGATGAGGAGACTGTACTATAACCGTTTCCGTTATTACTCCCCTCATGAAGGAATGTATACGCAGCAGGACCCGATTGGATTAGCTGGTGGGTTGCAGCTGTCTGATCCGAATGCTTGGGTAGACGTTTTTGGGCTTAATAAAGGTGATTTTTGTACCCGATTGGGGGGATGGGGGATTGAGTTGGGAAGATATGTTTCCATAAGAGGATGGATTGAATGTGAAGAAAAAGATATTGCAACAATAAAGGAGATATGTAACCACTTTATTAAAGATGCTGAATATGAATTAGATCTTGAGAGGCGTAAACTGTATCAATCCGGATGGACTTTTCCAAAAGCGATTATTAATTGGACTGCATATGTTTTTTATGGAGCAGACATACGACAGTATCACTCAGATTTTATTAAGAAGCAACTAGATGAAATAGCCAAATTAAACTCAGATATAACTGGGTATTTTTTGATTGATGATCATGAGGCTGAAAAGAAATTGTGCTGGCAAATATTTGGTGGAAAATTGGTTGAAACGGAGCAAGGGGAAATACTATTTAATCAATAAGCACCAACTAATGTTTTACATGCATGTAGGATCGTACAATACAACCAGCAAACCAAATATAAAAAACTTGGCAACCACGCTTGATAAACTTTCAAAGGCTTATTCCAAAACTTGAGTCATGGTTAGGAGTGAGCCCTTTTTACATTCCCAAGATCAAAGGCGGAAAGTAAATGGCTATACAAGTACAAGCTTGGACTTGATTATACAGTCCCAAGCAGAATACGAAGAAGCACGAGAGTTAAGGCGACAGCGCCCGAACTGTGGGCCAGGATGAGTAAAAATACAACTTTTCGTAGATGGACGGCTGTGTACATTGTGGAACATTCTTTACATATGTTTTTTGCGTTAGAAATGGAATTACTCAACCGCGTATTTAGTTTGTATCTTCAGAGGGTATCTATACACAACCGGACCCGAATAGGTCTTGCCGGTGGGAATCCTACAAGGTGGGCAGGAGCTAAAGAACATAAGGTAGTTGTACCAAGGGAAAGTTAGGATATTCCAAAGATCATTATACAAAGATTCATGATGATTGGAGTAAAATAGGATGTCCAGGATAAAAAAGCTAGAAATACACTTAGAGATTGATGAACTAGGGTCAGAAAGTATTCTTTTAAAGGCTTATACATTCCATATCAAAGAAAACAATGGCATATACGTAATAGAACTGGAAAATGCGATAATGTTACGTGATTATCCGTTGGAACAAGGGAGCTTACTTTTTGTAAAAACAAATGTTGGTTCATCAATTATGTCTATATACTGTCTCGAAAAGCAAAATCTAATCCAAAGAGAGAAACCCCAACCCATATGCATTAAAGCAGAATATGGTTGGATAAGAGCGGACTTCTGTAGTTTTTACCTTGACTTAATTAAATCATGGAGCGATAGAGAACAAAAATATAATTGGAGAGACCTTTCTATTTTTAAAAAAAGAGTCTGGCTTAATGCTTGCTTAGACTGGAATGGATTACAACAAACAATCAATAGTTCGGATAAGGATTTAATAATTGACTGTTCTATTATTAATTCAAAGATGGATGTGTATTGTTTGATTGGTGAAACTTTTTTAGGCTACAGTGGATATATGGGGTGGAATTTAGATGCCCTAGTTGATTGTTTGCGATGCTTGAAAAATAAAAATGAATTTAGTATCCACTTTAAAAATTTTAGACATCTAAAAACACTTGATATACCCTATTATAAAATTGCCAACGAAAATTTTTCTAACCATTTGATGGATATTTTTAAAAAACATATGGTAGCCACTTTTGAATGAGAAACAGTAATGGATAGTATGAGGTGGACGATCTCTGTAATGACTAAAAGTGAGAAATAGTTGTTATAGATGCCCATTATTCATACTACTAGTATTAGCGTTGTCAAGAAAGGTTGAATTAATTTGAAACAATTAGAAGCAGCGTTAAAAAAATTTATAGAAATTAGAAATACATATCGAGAATACTATACTCATTGTCAATTTAAAGAAGACGAAATTATTCTTGAAACGAATATGTTTTCAAATTCGATCGACCAACGTTTACCACTCTCACCTGAATTGAAATTTTTTTATGATAATTGCACATTAAGAAAGGCTATTTTAGAAGATGGTTCCATCCTAAATGGAGTGAGTATTGAGACCGGCAAGTCTATTGCATATATAAGTACACCAGAGATGCTGTATAAAAGGCAATTAGGATTTCGTTGGGTCGGTGTAAAAGAACCATATTGGGAAGATGATAGCTGGGAACGTTCTTGGGTTGTCATTGCTGATAGAAATGAAGATCCTATTATGGTAGATACAAGTAAACCAGGCTCGCCTGTTCTTGCACGTTACGAAATGAATGATTTTACAATAATCGCTAAATCTCTTGCAGAGTTTTTGAGGTGTTGACTATTGTAATAGAGGTTACGTACAAGAAATATCATGGTGAAATTATGAATGACGATGGGTTTGAGATTAGTGAGAAATTCCTTGATGATCTAAGAATTGCGTTAGGAACTATCCTAGAGGATGATACACAAATTGAAAACATTTTAGATTATTTGTATGAGCTTTAAAATGTTAACAATCCGCTAAGATTCCATATGATTTTCTGCCGCCCTACATTGAAGCCGCTACCTTCATCGTTGTAATTATCTTTTTGACTAGCGATAAGCAAGTCGCCGAGGTGATTCCAGTTGAAAATTTGGGAAAGAATATGGGGGAAATGGAACGAACAGACAACACCTAATCACTATGATTCGATTTTAAACTTCTATTACTATGATTAATTTCAATTGAGTATCTTACCAATCTGATTGCTATTCAGGTCGATTTTAAGCGGATAGGTCACTTGAAAATGCTGTTTTCTTATGCGGTAAGCAGGAGAGCGATTTGAAAAAAACACTTAACGAAAAAATTTGGTACGGGGTATTTGTGCATCATTCTTATCCCGTGATAGCGCAGGAAATCAATAGTCCAGATAATCATTTCCGGAGGTGGGCCGGGGTCTACACAATGGAACATTATCTTAAAAGAACGGATATCATCGATTTAATTAAAGAAGGAATAGGTCATCGTTATTTATTCATAATGGTGGATATTCCTACCGCATATATAGATATTTTTCATCATTCCTGGGATAGCGATCTTTATGATCGAAACATCAAGATAATCTATAACAATGCTTTTGGCAATGAACCGAGTTTATATGAAATTTGCGAAAAATTAAACGTCAACCCGGAACGGTTTGAAGCGTCGTGGAAAGTGGAATATATTTTTGACTAAATTTGAGAAGAATTTTGTAAGGCATCTCCATGACGGGATGTCTTTTTTGCATTTCCTTCATATCTCCACGAATGGTAAAGAAAATAATGAGCACATTAAAGTTACCATCCCAAAAAAAGGGGGCTTTGTTGTGAAATTTATTTTCAAGCTTTTGCTTAACGGGGCGATTGCCATTACGGTCCTTCTTTGGCTCACAAAGGCAACGTTCTGGGAAGCAGCCATTTCGTCCGTAGTCCTCAGTGTTATAGCTTATTTACTGGGTGACCAGTATGTGCTGAGGATAAGCAACAACACAGTCGCGACGCTTGTTGATGCGGTCTTGGCCTTTGTATATTTTTGGGTCGTCGCTTCCTTGCTGAAATGGGATTTGAGTATCGGCGGGCTTATTTTTCTCACGTTGTTTCTGGGGGTCGGTGAAGCGGTGTATCACCGATTCCTGGCAATCAATCGGGAAAGAGAAAAGGCTATCGGCTAATTGGCGAATTTATGGCTAAGCAAACGATAAAACCGGAATTGCAGATACGTTATCCGTATTTGGACCGCAATGTAGGGGCAGGATGTCTGTTCGGACTTGGCTTGGTAGCCTTTATCGATGAAGCCGTATTTCATCAATTGCTGCATTGGCACCATTTTTACGATAAATCTACAACCGGCATCGGCTTGGTCTCGGATGGTTTGTTTCATGCTTTTAGCTGGTTTGCAACGATCGGCGGGCTCTTTATGTTTGCCGATCTTCTCAGGCGAAAAGCCCTGCAGCTCCATAGGTGGTGGGGCGGCAGCTTGCTCGGCAGCGGCACATTCCAGTTGTATGACGGAACGATTCAGCACAAGATCATGCGTATCCACCAAATCCGTTATGTCGAAAATGTCATCGTCTACGACCTGATATGGAACTTTACCGCCATAACCATGATCTTGGCCGGAAGTATGTTCCTCATTCGATCGAAAAAGGATCAAGGCAAGCATGGAAGGATATCTTCTAATGAATCATGAATCGTTTCATTACGAGACGAGGGGGTTTGTCGAGCTTGGACTGGCTATGTTGGCCATAGCAGTTTTCGTTCTTTATGTGTATGCCGCGTTCATATCCGGCCGTCGCTTTAAACCATGGCCGGCTTACCGCTATGTATGCTGGTTTATCGGTGTTGGCAGCGCGGCTGCCGCTGTGATCGGACCTTTGGCTCATCCATCTGTCACGGATTTTACGGCGCATATGACCGGGCATCTGCTGCTTGGAATGCTGGCGCCGCTCCTACTGGCGCTGGCGGCACCAATGACCCTTCTTCTAAAAGCTCTTCCTGTAACAAGGTCACGAAAGCTTTCGCATGTGCTGAAAAGTTGGACGCTGCCGATACTAACCGATCCGCTGACGACCTCTTTTCTAAATATCGGAGGCTTATGGATTCTTTATACGACCGACCTTTTCAGGATCATGCATCAAAGTTTGAGTATCCATCTCCTGATACATGTCCATGTTTTTTTGGCGGGTTATTTATTTACGGTGTCTATGATTTATGTTGACCCGGTGCCCCATCGGAAGAGCTTCCTTTACCGCGCGATTGTGCTTGTATTGGCCTTAGCGGGACACGGTGTGTTGTCCAAGTACATTTATGGTCATCCGCCCGCCGGTGTTTCCGGAATACAAGCGGAGCAAGGAGGGAAGCTGATGTACTACGGAGGCGATGCCATCGACGCGGTTCTCATCTTTATTTTTTGCCTGCAATGGTTTAAAGCAGCCCGTCCCCGCATGAGGGTAGCCGTAAAGGCTTAACATCCGAATACGAAAAGGAGGAAAAAATCATTCTATGTCTCACCAATGCTTTTATTGCGAAAAAAACACCGAAACCGCACACAGCATTACGATCTACGACGACAGCGGCATTGAGGAACGTCTCGAAGTTCTTTGCAGTCCCTGTTATGAGGAATGGCTGCTTTCGCAAAAAGGATAATTGCTGAAAATATGGCATCTCATCGAAGCCACAATGCGGGAAAAAAAAGCCGTACTGTGGTTATTTTTGTTGAACTGATACAATGGAAGAAAGAGAGTTAAAATATATTTCATTGGATTTATAATTAATATCATTTATTATTAATGGAATTTATATTTTTTTCGAAAAGGCATGGGAAAGACGGAGACAGCTCAAGTGGATTATAAATTCTCACTGCTGGATGGTCAAAGCAATCTGATGATTGGGTATAGTAAAAATATCATCGGCTTGGAAGGCAAACCTAATAGGGACGGCGACTGCCCACTACATACCGTTACTTTCATCGATTTTGTGTTTTGCGATGAATTTAAACATACATTGCATCAAGCAAAGAATCCATTCATAGACTAGTTTATATAGGTATCGTCAACGATAAAAAAGGTAATAGGAAAATATCCATTCCATATCTATGACAGGATTTACTACCATAAAACCGGATTCCCGGAAGGTCCGGTGAATGTTGTTTTGAACGGCGATTTGCCGTATGTGATGACTGGCTATTACGGATTCGATTTTTATTGTTTTATCGACTGCCGTTATTTCAAGCGATCGTCGAAAACTTGCAAGAACAGGGCGTCACGGTTGTCTTGGAATGAATAATTTCAGTTGACATTGGCTTCCAGACTGCTATAGACTTACTGTGGACAACCGAATAGGTGGAAACAGGTGCTTCAGTGATCGGCTGAAGCTTAAAAGGGAAGTACGGTGCAAATCCGTCGCGGTCCCGCCACTGTAAAGGGAGCCGGAAGGTCCGGCTATTTTTCTGCACAATGTCACTGGAGCTTATTTCCGGGAAGACGCCGAAGAAGAACCCCTGAGTCAGGAGACCTGCCTGTTTTGACAACACTGCTATAACCTGCGGAGAATGGGGAGGTGTTAGGATGCTGGGGCTAATTCGAGACCTTGATGGGTCCATCGGGTCGTCATCTCTTAGGGGGGAGCATTTCTAACCGCTGATCGTGGTTGGAGATGCTCCTTTTTACTTGTACATAGAAATGGAGGGGGAGTCCAATGAGCAGCATCTTACAAGAGAGGTCTGCGCGAGCGGACCGGGCCGTGGCCGAAGGACGTTTCCCCTTGGTGCTGCTGGGGCTATTCGGAATTTTGCTCGGATCCATTACGCTTGCGGTTATGCTAGGACCGGTTCGCATCGAACCGTCGACCGTCTGGAAGATTGCCTTCTCGCATATTCCCGGACTGGACCGGTGGCTGGAACCCGATTGGTCCAAGGCGCAGGGCAACATCGTCTGGGATATCCGTTTTCCGCGCGTACTGCTCGGCGCCGTCGTCGGAGGCGGACTGGCTGTGGTGGGTACCGCAATTCAGGCATTGACGCGCAACCCGCTGTCTGACCCGTATATTCTGGGAGTGTCCTCCGGGGCATCGGCTGCCGCGACGCTCGTCATTTTATTCGGCGCTTTCCAGTTGTTCGGGCAGTACGCTTTGTCCGTGTCGGCTTTTATCGGTTCGCTCATTGCTATCGTTCTGGTGTACATGCTTGCCCGCGTAGGAGGCGTGCTGTCGAATACCCGCTTGCTGCTCGCCGGTATTGCGGTATCGATGATGCTGTCGGCTTTGACTAACTTCGTTGTCACGATGGTTCCCAAGGAAGAAGGCATCCGCTCGGCAATGTTCTGGATGATGGGGAGCTTGACCGGGGCCAAATGGAGCTACCTGACGTTTCCGTCCTGTATTGTCGTTGCCGGTACGCTGTATCTGCTGCTCCAATACCGTTCGTTGAACGCGCTGCTTATGGGGGAAGAGACCGCCGTGACCTTGGGGGTCAACATGGACCGCTTCCGTAAAGTGCTGGTGATTCTCACCTCCTTGCTGACGGGGGTAATCGTTGCCGTGAGCGGAGCCATCGGGTTTATCGGCTTAATGATTCCGCACTTGGTCCGGCTGATGGTCGGTTCGGATCACCGCCGCGTTTTACCGGTCAGCGTATTGCTGGGAGCATCGTTTATGATCTGGGCCGACGTGTTTGCGAGGCTCGTTATTGCGCCGGAGGAGCTTCCGGTCGGGATCGTGACCGCGCTGTGTGGCGGACCGTTCTTCATTTGGCTGCTGCGCCGCAGCTCATACTCGTTCTAGACGGAAGGGGACCAAGAAGATGAAGGTGGAGGTTCAGGGGCTCTCCTACGGTGTGAAGGGAGTGCCGATCATTCAAGGCGTAGACCTGCGGATTCAGCCGGGCGAATTCGTCGGCGTTATCGGTCCGAACGGAAGCGGCAAATCGACGCTGCTCAAAAATATATACCGCGTGCTAAAGCCTCAAGCGGGGTGGATTTCCTTGGACGGGCAGCAGCTGTCCGAGCTGACCCATAAAGAAACCGCGCAGAGGATGGCTGTCGTTAGTCAAGAAACGTCGTCCGCGTTTGATTTTACGGTCCGGGATATCGTGCTCATGGGACGCCATCCGCACAAACGGATGTTCGCCGCAGACACACGGGAAGACGACGCCTTGGTCGGCGAAGCGCTGGAGCGCGTGGGGATGGAAACGTATGCGCGGCGGAGCTTCTCCAGCCTGTCCGGAGGGGAGAAGCAGCGCGTGCTGATCGCCCGGGCGCTGGCGCAGCAGTCGCAATTTTTGATCATGGACGAGCCGACGAACCACTTGGATATCCGGTACCAGCTGCAAATGATGGACTTGGTCAAAACGCTCGGGATGACCGCCTTATCCGCGCTGCACGATTTGAACATGGCCTGTTATTTCTGCGATCGAATCATTGTGATGCATGCGGGCAAAGTGTACGCTTCGGGTACTCCCGAGGAAGTGATGTCGGCGGAGTTGCTGCGCCAAGTGTTCGGCGTGAGCGCGCAGTTGGCCGTACATCCGGTGACCCGGAAGCTCAGCATTACGTATTTTCCCGAGTCGCTGCTAACTCATTTGACACAAAAAGGAGCTTTAATTTCATGAAACGCATCTTAGCTAATCCAATATCCTTACTGTTCGTCTGTTCGCTGCTTCTCTTGGCCGCTTGCGGTCAATCGACGTCGAAAAATCCGGCGGCAAGCGGGGACACCCCGCAGAACGGTACGCCCAAGCCGGCGGCCTACAGCCCCGTGACGATAGAAAATATGGGCCGCACGCTCACCTTCAAGGAAGCGCCCAAGCGGGCCGTTAGCTTAAACCAGCATACGACGGAAATTATGCTGTCGCTCGGCTTGGAGAAGTCGATGGTCGGCACCGCATATATGGACGACGAGATTCTCCCGGAATTGAAAGAAAAGTACGCCGCTATACCAGTTTTGGCCGACAAATATCCTTCCCTGGAAGTGCTGCTCGGCGCGGAGCCGGATTTCGTCTACGGCCGTAAAAGCGCTTTTGTCGAAAAAGGTGTCGGCACCGTGGAATCGTTGAAGGAAAAAGGAATCGAGGCCTATGTGGCTAAAGGGACGTACGTGCCGTTCGGCACGCTGGAGGACGTGTACGAAGATATCTCGAATATCGGGCGGATATTCAACGTGCAGGGCAAAGCCGACGCGCTCGTTGAGTCGATGAAAGCGAAAGTGAAGGAAATTCAAGCGAAGGTCGGGAAGCAAGAGAAGCCGCTGCGGGTATTTGCTTTTGATAGTGGACAAGACACGGCCTATACGGCGGGCAAATCGTTGTCGACCCAATTGATCGAGCTTGCGGGCGGCAAAAATATATTCGACGATGTCGAAAAAGGCTGGGCGAAGGTCAGCTGGGAGGAAGTCGTCAAGCGCGATCCGGAGGTTATTCTGATTTTCGACTACGACAAGCCGTCAGCCGCGGAGAAGATTAAGTTTCTGCAAAGCCTCCCAGCCTTGGCGAATGTAACGGCCATCAAGAACAACAAGTTCGTCATCATGCCGCTTTCCGACGTGTTCGAAGGGGTAAGAAACACGACGGCTTTGGAAAAAATGGCGAAGGGCTTTTATCCCGAGAAGTTTAACTAACATCGTCAGGAGGAGCGGCGTTGACCACAAAAGAATGTTCATTTTGCCATTATATTTATGATGAGTGGTTCGGCGATTGCCGCAACGGCGTGCCGGCGGGCATGGCGATCGAGGCATTGGCCGGAACGGTCTGTTCGCGGTGCGGCCTCCAGGGCGTACGGCACGAGCCGCGGGCAAACGCGCCGTATGCGGGGCTGGAAGCGGAGCTGTACGACCAGTTTGCCGGGAAAGCCGGCATCGTCTTTGCCCGCGACTGGATCATGGGCACGGCCGCCGGCTTCTCCCAGCCGCCCAGCGTGCTGGAGCTTGGGACCGGCACCGGCCGAATCGCGGTCGAGCTGGCGCAGCACGGCATCCGGGTATGCGGCGTGGACCGCAGTCCGGACATGCTGAAGCTCGCGGAAACGAAGCGCAATCGCGTGCTTAAGGACCGTGCGGACATGCTGGAGCTGGTGGAACAGGACATGCTGGAGCTGGAGCTTGCGGGGACGTTCACGCATGTTCTGTGCCCCGAGGGAATTTTCCAGCATGTAACCCGGATGAGCGAGCACCGGACCGTGCTTGAGAAGATCCGGAAGCATCTGGTTCCTCAGGGGCTGCTTGCCGTGGAGCTGCTGCTGCCGCCTGCGCAAGCAAGCTGGAAGACGGTGCAGCGCAAGGTGCTGCCGAAGGACAAAATCGTCTACAAGCACGTGGAAGGGGAAACGTCGCTTCGGCGTCAAATCTACCGGTTGACCGCCACCTATGAAACGTTCGTGCAGGGCTTGGAGCAGCCCAGATACCGGGTAGAGCGGGAATTGGCTCTGATGACGCCGAAGGAGCTCGTGCTGCTGCTGGAGTCGGAGGGTTTCGAGGTGATCGGTCTCGTGGAAAACGAAGGCGGCAGCAAGCCGTGGAGCACCGTGCTTCCGAGCGGGCTTGACCGGGTCGTGTCCGATCTGAAGCCGGACGAAACCTTGGAGACGCTGGAAGCCGAGGGGCGTCTCGGCTCGACGACGCTTCCCTACACGCCGGAGGCATGGCGCGCAGGAAGCTTTCCGGTCGGAGCGGACACCGGAATGAACGCGCACGCGGCGGCGACTTCCTTCACGATCCTGGCGAAAAAGCGCTGATCCGGCTATATCTATACCATAATCCTTGTCGAAAGGCGGCAGGGATTATTTTTTTTGCAGACGTTTTTCGATCGAAAAGATAGCCCCGGCGAGTCATAGGCATGGGTACTTCATTTATGTTTAGATGAAGGAGCGTGGTTGCACGCCGATTACATATCCGGGAGGATTTTTCTCATTGTATAAGCATTTGAAGAGTTTGATCTTGATCATTCCTACATTGACGATAGGGATATGGGAATATACCCGGCATGCGTTTTTGCTTCCTTACATTTCGATGGATTTGGGCAACTGGCTGGCGCCTTTGCTCGTTTACCTCGTTACAATGACGCTGCTTCGGAAGCTGTTTGCGCTGATGGAGCAATTGCAGGAGCAGCTGCAGCAGGAGCGGGCGGCGAAGGCGGCCTTGGAGGAGCGGGAGAAAGTGGCTTCGGAGCTTCACGACGGCATCGCCCAATCGTTATTTTTGTTATCGGTCCGCGTGGACCGGATGGAGCAAAGTCATGCGGTTCCGATGGGAGAGCTGTATCAGAGCCTGCAGAAAACCGTGCACGAAGTGAACGACTATGTCCGCCAGGCGATCGACGGCTTGCGGTATCCGGCCGTGCCGCAAGCGCAGCCGTGGATGGAGTCCGTCCAGCACCTGATTGCGGATTTCAGGACAGATACCGGCATTGCCGTCCAGTTGGAATGGGAGCTGTCCGAGGACCGCATGACCGTGAAAGAAAAGGTGGAGCTGTACGCGACGCTTCGCGAGGCTTTAATCAATGTCTTCAAGCATGCGGGGGCGGCGAACGTCTGGATTCAAGGCAAGGACGCCTCCGGATCGGATACCGGCTGGAGGTGCACGGTTGCGGACGACGGCCAAGGCTTCGCATCCGATCCGCTGTCGAAGAAGAATGGCTACGGCTTGAAGATCATCCAAGACCGCGCAGCCAAGATGGGTTGGGCGTTCGCTCTCCGCAGAGAGAACGAGCGCACCATGCTGACGGTGAGTAGGCCGGATGACGCAGTATCCGGGCATAAGGGACAAGAAAAGCAAATACGTATTTGAGTAAGCCGCACAGTTTCTTTGGAAATGGAGAGGGAGCTTAGTGAAGCACAGATGGCCTAAATGAACGGAAAGACGTTGACGCCGAGCATCCACACTTTGTTCATAAAATAGGCGGAAAATTGACTCAATGGGGTCATTTTCCGTCTTTTATTGTTCGTTATAATAAGGACAAGGCTTCGCGAAAAGAACTGAATGCAGGGAGGTAGCCTTATGCAGCGTAGAAATGTTGAAGGGATTAAAAAATTCAGCGAGCAAAAGACGGTTGAGGCGTACCGCAAGGCCGTATCAGCCATTGAACGGCTAAGGAAGGAAAAGCTGAAGATTAATTTCAATACCGTATCGATCGAGGCCGGCGTGTCTAAGCCGTTTTTGTATACCCATCCTGAGCTTCGCGACAAAATCGAGCGGCTGCGCAGGCAAGAGCAGACGGAGACGAGCGAGAAATGCAGGCTTACGCAGCGGCTGGAGGAAGAAAACGAGAAGTTGCGAAAAGAAGTGCGGAGATTGCAAGAAATTCTGAGGAAATCGAAGATACCGGTTATTATTTAAAGTAAATGACGTGTTTGTTCATTTTTTCATCAATATATTAGCTCTAGGGAGTCATTTTGAATGAAAACGACTTCTATACAATAATCCTTGTCGCTTGCGGCAAGGATTATTTTTTTTACGGAAAGGGAGTGCGGGAAGGTGGAATTTCCGACAATCGATTTCGGTTGGGTCGGCAACGGCAACCTGATCGGCATGATGGCGGTGCTGCACGTCATGATCAATCATGCCGTCGCCATCGGCGGGTCTGTTCTTATGGTATCCATGGAGTATGCCGCTTTCAAGAGAGGTAACGAAAGGCTGGAGGCGTACGCCAGATGGCTGAGCAAATGGATTCTGATCATCACCACGACGGCGGGAGCGATGACGGGAGTAGGCATTTGGTTCACAACGACCGTTATACTGCCCAATGCGATCGGCTCGCTGCTGCGCATTTTTCATTGGGCCTGGTTTACGGAATGGCTGGTGTTCGTATCGGAAGTCGTCTTGCTGTTGACGTATTTTTACACATGGGACCGCTGGAAGGGAGAGAAGAAGAGGCTGCATTTGCGGACCGGCCTTGCGCTGTGCATCATGTCCTGGCTCACGATGGTAATCATTACCGGCATTTTGGCCGCCCAGATCAATCCGGGCGATTGGGTCGAGACGCTGTCGTTCTGGAGCGCGTTCCTGAATACAACTTGGGTGCCTTCGACGCTGTTCCGCACCTTTGCCGCCATCACGCTGGGGGTTGCGGTATTGACGCCGCTGAACCGATGGTTTGTGAAGGACCCGCTTGACCGCCACATCGTCCTGAAGCTGTACGGCAAATGGCTTGTCGTTTCCGTGCCGCTGATGCTCGTATCCGGGTGGTGGTATTTAAAGACGCTGCCGGATCAAGCGCAAACGCTGGTCGTCTGGGCGTCGGGCATGAGTGACTTCACGTTCGCCTTTATCAATGTGCTCGGCCTGCTGCTTATGTTCGTGCTCGGCGTCATGCTGATGGATGGCCGAACGAAGTACCCGGTGGCGCTCACCGTATTCACGGCGGCCTTCTCGCTGCTGCTGATTACCGAATTCGAGATCGTCCGGGAAAATATTCGCAAGCCCTACGTCATTTACAACTACATGTACGCGAACGGCGTGCTGAAAACGGATGTCGAGCGGTTCCGCAAGGACGGCGCGCTGGCGCAAGCGACGCTTTCACCGGTCCGGGAGGTGACGGAGGCGAACAAGCTCCAGGCCGGGGAAGAGCTGTTCCGGATGCAGTGCATCGCCTGTCACAGCATCGACGGTCCGCGGCGCAGCCGGGTCATGACGGAGAGGGCGAAGGGCTGGAGCGAGGAAGCGCTGGCGTCCTTCATCCCCCAAATGCACAACATTCGTCCCGTCATGCCGCCGTTTGCCGGAACGGACGAGGAGGTTAAGGCGCTGGCCGCCTATATTCACAAGATGGTTTCGGAGAGGAACGGTGCAGAGTGAACGCGTATTTGACCGCCAAATCGCCGGTGCCCAACGATCTGGGGCTGGCCATTCCGGGCGACCTGCCATTTTTCGAAGTGCTGATGGTCGTCGGATTTATTCTTCATATCATTTTCGTTAACATTCTGGTAGCCGGCTCCGTGTCCGCGGTGTACAACGAGCTGAAAGGAATCGTTCGCAAGGATGCGGTTCCGGACCGTCTGGCGCAGCATATGGCGACGCACGTATCGATTGTCAAAAGCATCGCCGTCGTGCTCGGCATTGCACCGCTGCTGATCATCAGCACCATTTACACCCAGTTTTTTTATCCGTCGACGATCCTGATCGGCAAAATGTGGCTGCTGCTCATTCCGCTGCTGACCGTCGCGTTTCTGGCGCTGTACGTCTATAAATTCACATGGGAGCGCTGGCAGAAGCGCAAGGCGCTGCACCTTAGCTTCGGCCTATTCGGCACACTGATTCTGCTGTTCGTTCCGCTGCTGTTCATCACGAACGTGACCTCGATGCTCCATCCCGAGCTGTGGGACCCGGAGCGCGGCTTCTGGCGCTCGCTGTTCGCGTATCCGACCATCTGGCAGCGCTACCTTCACTTTATGGCGGCGAGCTTTACAATGCTCGGTTTGTTCCTGTACGGATGGGGGAGACGACGCGAGCGGAACGGCGCCGGACCGGTCACGGAGGCGGCCAAGCGCTACGGCAAAACGATGGCGGCGGGATTCACGCTGCTTCAACTGCTTGCAGGACCGCTGCTGCTGCTTAGTATGGACGGACGCGTCCGCCATGCGTTTATGGGCGGTTCCGCGTTCCATACCGCGCTGCTCGCTACCGCGGTGCTGCTGGCTATCGGCTTATGCTGGCTGCTGATCCGTCTCGTCAGGCAGGACGGGCGAAGGCTCTTCGCCACCACCGTTAGCGTGCTGCTGATCGTGCTGACGCTGATGAGCTGGATCCGCCATGAGGTGCGGGAGATTTACTTGCAGCCGTATATGGAGGAGTCGCCGCGCACCGTGCAAAAATAAGTCCATAGAGGGGTCTTGGGCAAAATAGGGAGAGGGCCGATGTTAGGCCCTTTTTTTATCCAAGACCAAATTCGATATGATCCCTACAACTTGGAAAAAAGGCCCAAAATACAGGGTTGTATAAAATTGCCAAAATGTTATAATGATATTGTTTCGTACAAAACAAAACATCCATATTGTTTTGTACGAAACAAAAAACCTAACGGTAATTGGAGAAAGGGAGAGGATACGAATGGATTATGAAGTGATCGTTGTCGGCGGAGGTCCGGTCGGCTTGATGCTGGCGGCGGAGCTGGCTTTGGCCGGAGTGAAGGTATGCGTGCTTGAGCGCTTGAAGGAAACGATGCCGTATTCCCGGGCGCTGAATCTCCATCCCCGCTCGCTTGAGCTGTTCGATTTGCGCGGCTTGAAAACGAAGCTGGTGAGCATCGGCAAGCTGCTTCCGATAGGGCATTATGCGGCGCTGGATACCAAATTGGATTTTTCGTTATTTGATTCTTCCTCCAATTACACGCTGTATATTCCGCAGCACGATACCGAGAAAGTGCTGGAAGCGTGGGCGCAAAGTCTCGGCGTGGAAATTCGGCGGGAGACGGAGGCAGTGTCGGTGCGCCAGGATGCGCAAGGCGTGGAGGTTACTGCCGTCGGTCCGAAAGGGGAAGCCGTACTGACCGCAGCGTATGTTGTCGGCGCAGACGGGGCAGGCAGCCTTGTCCGCAAGCAGGCGGGCATCCCGTTCGAAGGTACGGACGCGACCTTGACCGCGATGCTCGGAGACGTCGTTCTGGCGTATCCACCGGAAACGAAGGTGCTAACCCATTTCAATGAGCACGGGCTGGTCATGATTCTCCCCTTGACGGACCGGCTCCATCGGATTGTGATGATCGATCCCACGAGGATGAAGGTGCCAAAGGAAGAGCCGGTAACACTGGAGGAGCTGCGTTCGGGGCTGGCGCGTATTCTCGGAAGCGATCTTGGCATTTCCGAGCCGTACTGGCTATCCCGCTTCGGCAATGCCACTCGTCAAGCAAAGCGTTACCGGGAGGGACGGATTTTCCTTGCGGGGGATGCGGCGCATATTCATTTCCCGGCCGGCGGTCAGGGGCTGAACGTAGGGCTGCAGGAAGCGGTGAACCTTGGCTGGAAGCTGGCGGCGGAGCTGAAGGGGCGGGCTCCTGATTGGCTTCTGGACAGCTACCATGCGGAACGATTCCCCGTGAATACGGCGCTGCTTCGCAATACTCAGGCGCAAACGCTGCTGATGGGACTTGAATTCTCGCCGAGAATGATAGAACTGCGCAGCCTGCTGTCCGACTTGCTTCGCATCCCCGAGGCGAATAAGGAAGTAGCGGCCCGGATCGGGGCGTTCGCTATCCGGTATGCGCCGGATGAGGAGGCGCTGCCGCACGCGTTGAACGGACGCCGCTTTACGGAATTGAAGCTGCGGCTGGACAGCGGTGCCGTTCTGGATGCGTATGAGCTGTTTCACTCCGGCTGCTTCGTCCTGCTCCATCTCGCTTCCGATGATCGGTTGAACGACGTTGTCCCTTGGGAGGAGTACGGGCATATTCGGGTCGTTCGCGCCTCGATCGCCGGGAAGGCAGCCGAATGGGACGACGTGCATACGGCGCTGATTCGCCCGGACGGATATATGGCGTGGGCGGTTCCCCGATCGGAGCCGCAGCCGCTGGAAGCCGTCAAGCGGGGAATCGCCCGTTGGTGCGAAAGCCGTCCTATGTAAAAATCAGATTGTTTTGTAAGAAACAATCGGTGTATAATAAGAAGGAGATGATGCGCGAAGAGGAGACCCTAAACCGATGTCCAAAACCGAGCTTAACAAGCAGTGGATTTACAAGCTTTTCCTGGAACTTATCACGCAGCAGGAGACGAGAGACAGCAAATTTGCCGTCCGATTCGAAGAAGAGAAGCGGAAGGTGGAAGTCGAGCTGGGCCAGAAGCTGGATCTCAATTTGTCCGAGGTTCACCTGATCGCCTGTATTGGAGATCATGGGCCCATCAACGTGACGACGATTTCGGAGAAAACCGATTTGACGAAAGGCTCCGTCACGCGGATCACCCAAAAGCTGCTAGCCTCGGATTTGATCAAAAAGCAGCAGCTTCACGACAATAAAAAAGAAGTTTATTTCCGTTTAACGGCCAAAGGCCAGAAGCTGTACAAAATTCATGACCGGGAACACCGCGCGATCGAGCAGCGGTTTATGCACTTATTGGATAAATATACACCGGAGCAATTGACCTTTGCCCGGGAGCTGCTGCAGGATTTGCTGGAATGGGATTACTGAGCGAAAGGAGACAGGCACCATGAGCATCGCCCAAACGATTAGGGAGAGAAGAAGTATCCGGGCGTTCAACCGGACCCCCGTTCCCCAGGATCTGGTTCTGCAGCTGCTGAATGATGCGGTGTGGGCTCCCAATCACGGCCTCCGGGAGCCTTGGCGGTTTATTTATGTGGGAAGCGCCGAGGGGAGGGAAAAAAGCTGGCTGCCCTTACGCTTGAAGCCTCTGCCCACTTGAAACGGGTTAAGCTGCTGCCGTCCAAATTAAAAGAAATGATGCGAAAAAAGCTGGCCGAAATTCCGGCCAATCTGATCGTTGTTATGACGGAAGATAAAAACGAGCATAAAAGAGATGAAGATTTCGCCGCCGTCTGCTGCCTGATGCAAAATATGCAGCTGCTGGGATGGGAGCAGAAGCTCGGGATGATCTGGTCGACGGTTGACTTTATTCGTTCCCCTGTTTTTCGCAGCGGACTGGGCGTCCGGGAAGGCGAACGGATCGTCGGTATACTGCATATGGGGTTTTTCGATAAAATCCCCAAGCCGAAAACCCGCACGCCGGCGGAAGCTAAGCTTGTTGTATGGTAAGATCGTTCAAGAGGGGGAGAGCCCCCTCTTTTTTGTGTTCGGTTTCACCTGCGATGAAACCAGCATCGAGACTATCAGCAAGGCGCAAGTATAATAAACCAGACCGTTCCAGCCGAACCGGTTCAGGAAGAAGCCGCTCGACCAGCCGACCAAACTTGATCCCGCATAATAAAACAGCAGGTAAAAGGAGGAAGCGTGCGCTTTGAAATCTTTTACCGCCAATACGCCTACCCAGCCGCTCGCCACCGAATGACCGGCAAAAAAGCCGAACGCGACGACCGCAATCCCCAATACCTTGACGGTAAGAAGGCTGCTTAACGTCATCAGCGCACCCAGAATAAAAATGGCGATCGCAAGTCCGAGGACCCATTTACGAGAATAACGGTCCGCCAGCTTCCCGAACCAGATCGAGCTCCAGGTCCCCACCAGATTGACCACGAACAGGAAGCCGAAAATTGTTTGGCTGACATGATACGGCGCTTGCGTAAGCGGGTAACCGATATAGTTCAATACCGTGATGTAACCGCCCATCAGCAGAAAACCCGTAATAAACATGGACAGCAGATTTTTATCGCCCAGACTGGCTCGCATCCCGGCAAGCCATTGCCGCAAGGATGTTTTGCTCGGGGTAAAGTTGCCGGAGGCCGGGAGATAGAACCAGAACCACAAGCTAAGCAGCAAACTGACGGTTCCCATCATCAGCATGGCGAACTGCCAGTTGAAGAGATCGGTTAATCCTCCGATGATAATCCGGCCGATGAAACCGCCTATGGCCGTTCCGGCCACATAGACCCCGATGACTCTCCCAATGGCCCGGGGCGAAAACTCCTCGTTCAAATAAGCCATGGCGATCGACGGAAAGCCTGCGATGCTGATGCCTTCCAGAAACCGGAAGACGAGGAACGCCTGAAAATCATGGATAAAGGCCGAAACGATGGCGAATATCGAAGTGAGCAGCAGCGAGAGGCTCATGATTCCTTTTCGCCCCCAAATATTGGAGACGACCGTGAAAAACAGTAAGCTCATCCCCAAGGCGATGGTCGTTAACGAGATCGAAGCGCTGGCGGTGGCCGGCGAAACTTGGTACTGTTGCGAAAATAAACTGATGAGTGGCTGCGGGCTGTATAATATGGCAAACGTGACGATGCTCCCCAGCAGCATACTGACCGAAGCCTTACGATGCGCTCGGCTACCGAGTTCGACATAATTCATCTTGTGGCGCCTCCGTCCGTTGAATTGACAATTCAAGTATAGGATTGACAAGAAGCGCTGTCTAATGCATTGTTTTTATTATAATGATGTTTTATGTGTAATGAGAAACGGAGGGATCGGAATGGAATGGCAGCAGCTCGAGTATTTTCATACGGTTGCCCGATTGCAGCATATGACCTTGGCGGCGCAGACGTTATGTATTACCCAGCCGGCTTTAAGCCGCTCGATTGCCCGGCTGGAGAAAGAGCTCGGCGTCCCGCTTTTCGAGCGCAACGGTCGCGCGATCGTGCTCAACCGGTATGGACGCCTGTTTTTGAACCGCGTCAACCGGATTATGAACGAATATCAAGAGGGCAAGCGGGAGTTGGAGGATTTGATTCATCCGGAGCATGGGGAAGTATCCTTGGGATTTCTTCATACGCTCGGCGTCCACTCGATTCCGGATGTCATCCGGTCCTTTCGCTCGGCTTACCCGCAGATTCATTTTCAGCTGCATCAAAACAGCACCCAGTTCCTTCTGGATCAGCTTTCGGCAGGAGGGATCGACCTTTGTATGGCTGCCCCACAAGAAATGAAGCACATGCAATGGGTCTCGTTATGGAATGAAGAGTTATTTGTTATCGTTCCTAAAGATCACCCGCTCGCCGTTTCCGAATCCGTTCTGTTGGAGGACATACGCAGCGAGCCGTTGATTTCGTTCAAGAAAGGCTACGGACTGCGAAAAATTACCGACAAGCTGTTCGAGCAAGCCGGAATCGCTCCCGATATCCGGTTCGAAGGGGACGAAGTCCATACGATCGCCGGGCTGGTCGCGGCCGGGCTTGGCGTTGCCGTCATCCCCGACACGAAAGGAATCGAGCGCGCCAACATTTCATTCCTGCGCGTACGTTGGCCCGAGTGCCGCCGGGTGATCGGCATCGGCTGGATCGAAGGGCGCTATCTGTCGCCTGCGGCGGAGCGGTTCCGGGATTTTGTCATCGATTATTTCAGAAGCTGACGTAACCGTCTTACCGGCGGTTACGGTGCCTGAATTTTTTATGAATTAATTCTTAATATGTAATTAATTGGGTTGACATCTTTGGGCGCTATCTTATAATCTATCATAAAATATGTAATATATTTCCTCCATCACTTACTCCTCGGCTTCGTGACTTCTACGTTCTGCATTTCCTATTTCGTTTCCATTTGTAAATTAAATTACTCATCTTGCGGTTCGGTTAACGGCTTCTAGTGGAAACATTCCATGGTTCTTATGTCGGTGCTCGGAAAGGGGTTAGACATGAAGCGAGTTGCCTTATTATTTCCAGGTCAAGGGTCCCAATACGAAGGGATGGGCAAAGTTTGGTCCCAAAAATTTCAAGGTGCCGACCGATGGTTCGAGGAAGCGAATGACATCCTCGGGTATGACTTGAAGTCGATCTGCACCGAAGGCAGCGCCGCCAACCTGTCGAGAACGGAGTATACGCAGCCGGCTCTGCTGACGGTAAGCGTCATGGCCTTGGAACAGTACAGGCAAGAGATTGGCATCGTCCCCGTGTTTTCCGCCGGACACAGTCTCGGGGAATACTCCGCGCTGGTGAGCAGCGGCGTTCTCTCGTTTGCGGACGCCTTGCGTCTGGTGCAGCAGCGGGGGGCCGCTATGCAGGAGGCCGCTGATGCCGGTCTGGGCGAAATGGCCGCCGTGCGGGGTGTGGCGCTTGAGACGCTGGAAGCATTGTGCGCAAAGCATTCGTCGCCGGATCAGCCCGTCGCCATTGCTTGCTACAATTCGCCACGGCAGTATGTGCTGACAGGTCATCAAGCAGCCGTTGCCCGGGTAACGATCGCAGCGGAGCTGAAAGGCGCTCAAGTTACCCGTTTGCAGGTCAGCGGCCCTTTTCACAGTCAGCTGATGTCGCAAGCAGCGGAGCGTTTGTCCGGCGTGATGCGAAAGTTTACGTTCCTGGAAAGCCAATGGCCGGTCATATCCAATGTGACGGCGCTGCCGTATGCCGATGCGGAGCAAGTCCGGGACGGCCTGATTTTACAGATGACGCATCCTGTCAAATGGCTACAAACGATGCAGTATTTGGAGGAACAGAAGGTGGAGCTGGCTGTCGAATTAGGTCCGCGGTCCGTTTTGAAAAATTTGGCGAAAGATATGACGGATAAGATCCGGACGTTCGCTTTCGAGCGGGAAGAGGACGCTGTCCAACTAGCCCGACTGTTTCCGCTACACGATTTTATAGCCGGCTGCCTGTCGGAAGCGGTAGCCACACCCAATGCCAATTGGAACGAGGAGAAGTACCGTATCGGCGTGATGCAGCCTGTGCGCAGGCTGAAGGAAATGCTGCAAAGCGCAAAAGAAAGCGATATCACAGGAGCTCAGGGCCTTGCGCAAAGAAAGGAAGCACTGGATTGCATGAACCTTGTACTGCAGACCAAGCGGGGGCCGGAAGAAAAAGGGGACTCTCAATGACTTCATATCGTTGCGGAGGGATACGATGAATCAGTTTCTAACGTTAGTCGACGTCTTGCAGGAGCGAAGCAGGCTGGCAACAAGAGGCATCACTTACATTTCCGGAGACCGGGAGGAAGAGTGCGAGTCTTACGGCACCTTGTTCGACCGGGCGCTCTGCGTGCTGCACGAGCTGCAGAGCAGCGGCATGCAGCCCGGGGATGAGCTGCTGATGCAGATCGACGATAACCGCACGTTTTTATCGGTGTTCTGGGGCTGCCTGCTTGGAGGCATCGTACCGGTGCCCGTCACGGTAGGCAACAACGACGAGCACAAAATGAAGCTGTTCAAAATATGGGGGATGCTGAACCGGCCTTATCTGATGAGCGATGCCAAAGCGCTGGACCATCTGGAGAAGTACGCCGGACAAAGCGAACTGCAACATTCGTTCGAAGCAATGAAACAAACGGTTTTATTTACGGATAAACTTGATTTTTCCTCTCAGAATAGAGGGGTTATTTATCCGGCCCAAGCGGAGCAGCTTGCCTTCATTCAGTTCTCCTCCGGGTCGACAGGTGATCCGAAAGGAGTCATGCTGACGCATGAAAATCTGGTTCACAATATTCGGGATTGCGCGTTGGAGGGGCACATGGACGAGCAGGATAGCTACCTTGGTTGGATGCCTCTAACACATGATCTGGGGTTGATCGCTTTTCATTTGACCTGCGTTATTGCCAATGCCAGCCAATTGATTATGCCGACGGCGCTGTTTATCCGGCGCCCGACCTTATGGCTGAAAAAGGCGTCCGAGCATCGGGTGACCCAAATTTGCTCTCCGAACTTCGGCTATAAATTTTTCTTGGCTCAATATAAACCGGAAACGGCCGCCGATTGGGACTTGTCGCATATCCGAATCGTATACAACGGCGCCGAGCCGATTTCTACCGAAGTTTGCAATCAGTTTCTTGATGCGATGGAGAAGCACGGGCTTCGGAGATCCGCGATGCTGTGCGTCTATGGGATGGCGGAAGCCTGCGTCGCCCTCGCCCATCCACCGCTGGAAGAAATGCTTCTTCCCGTGTATTTGAATCGGAAGCAGTTGAATATCGGCGAAGCGGTCGTGCCCATTGAACCTTCCGACAATCGCTGCGTAACCTTCGTCGATGTCGGTCATCCGATGACAAGCAGTCGAATCCGCATCTGCGGCGATGACGACACGGTGCTGGCCGACAATGTGATCGGGCACATTCAAATCAGCGGCAAAAATGTGACTGCCGGGTATTACAACAACCCGCAGGCGACGGCCAAAGTGATGACGGCGGACGGCTGGCTCAAAACCGGCGATCTGGGCTTTATGCGCAGCGGGCGGCTGGTCATCACCGGGCGGGCGAAGGATATTATTTTCGTGAACGGCCAGAACGTTTATCCTCACGATATCGAGCGGGTCGCCGAGGAAGTCGACGGCGTGGAGCTTGGCAAGGTGGCGGTGTGCGGCGTTCTTGACGCCGAGGCCCGGCAGGACTGCATTGTCGTCTTCGTGATGCATACGAAGAAGGTCGAGGATTTCGTGCCGGTCGCCCAAAGGCTGAGGAAGCATCTAAACTATCGGGGCGGCTGGGAGCTTCACGATATCGTACCGATCCGGCGCATCCCCAAAACGACGAGCGGTAAGGTGCAGCGCTTCAAGCTGGCGCAGGAGTACGAAGCCGGGCAGTTTCAATCGGTCTCGGAGCAGCTGACCGAGCTGCTGCGGAAGGAAAAAGAGGCGAGGCCCGTCGCTATTCCGCAGAACGAAGCGGAGCGAAAGCTGCTGGACATCTGCAAGCAAATTTTGCAGACCGATGCCATCGGCACCGACGAAAGCTACTTCGATCTCGGCGCGAATTCGCTGCAGTTAACGCAAATGGCGGAGCAGCTGGAAAGCCAGCTCGGCGTGAACATCGCCGTGACCGACTTCTTTTCGTATCCGACCATCGCGAATCTGGCTGCCTATATCGCCGAAGGAGAGCGGGAAGTGTCCGCAGAGCACCAACCCGAGGCGGGAGACCCGAGGGACCGGGATATTGCGATCATCGGCATGGCCGGCAAGTTTCCTCAAGCGGATACGCTGGAGCAGTTCTGGGCGAATCTGGCGGAAGGCAAAGACTGCATCGGCCCCTTTAACGAAAAAAGAACGAAGGACGCCGAGTCTTATATCGCCCATCTGCATACTGGGGATCGGGATCTTCGACCGGTGGAGGGCGGTTATTTGGACGAGATCGATATGTTCGACTACTCGTTCTTCCGACTGACGCCACGCGAAGCGTTGCTGATGGACCCGAACCAGCGTCTTTTTCTCCAGACGGCGTGGAGCGCCATCGAAGACGCGGGATACGGCGGAACCCCGTTGTCCGGCAAAAAAGTCGGCGTATACGTCGGCTTTTCCAAAACGAGCTTCGAATACGAACGCCTGCTGACGGAGGTTGCGCCGGAAGCGCTGCCTCATTTTGTGATCGGCAATCTGCCGTCGATTATTTCAAGCCGCATCGCTTACCTGCTCGATTTGAAAGGGCCTGCGGTCACGGTCGATACGGCCTGCTCGTCTTCGCTCGTTGCGGTGCATCTCGCCTGCCAGGCGATTCTCGGCGGGGATTGCGAGATGGCGCTGGCGGGCGGCGTCAAGACCATTCTGCTGCCGCACAAGGCGGGCATTGGCATGGAATCTTCCGACGGCCGGGCCAGAGCGTTCGATGACAATTCGGGCGGAACGGGCTGGGGCGAGGGTGTTGGGGCCGTGCTTCTGAAGCCTCTGCGCAAAGCCGTGCAGGACGGGGACAACATTGTCGCGGTTATTAAAGGGAGTGCGATCAATCAGGACGGAAGCACGGTCGGCATCTCCGCTCCGAACGCCTCGTCGCAAGCGGAAGTGATTGCGCAGGCTTGGCGCAGCGCGCGCGTCGATCCGGAAACGATCACGTACATCGAAGCGCACGGGACGGGGACGAAGCTGGGCGATCCCGTCGAAATCGACGGCTTGACGAAAGCGTTCCGCAAGCAAACGCAGCGCAAGCAGTTTTGCGCCCTCGGCACGGTGAAAACGAACATCGGGCATTTATACGAAGCAGCGGGGATCGCCGGTTTGATCAAAGCGGTGCTGTCGCTTCAGCATCGGCAAATTGCCCCTTTGGTGCATTTTCGGCAGCCGAATAGCAAGATCAGCTTCGAGGAATCGCCGGTTTACCCCAATACGGAGCTGAAAGACTGGCAACTGGACGGGATTCCGAGAAGATGCGGCATCAGCTCGTTCGGATTCAGCGGGACGAACTGCCATATGGTACTGGAAGAGTATGTTCCTGACAATACGGCGCCGGATCTGCCGAGCTCACCCGACAGCGGGCCGATGCTCTTGACCTTGTCGGCGCGCAGCGAAACCGCGCTGCGGGCAATGGTCGGGCGGTATGCGGAGCTGTTCGAACGCCACCCGGAGCTGGATATGCGCAGCGTATGCTTTACGGCGAATACGGGGCGGAGCCACTTGACGCACCGGATTGCGGTGACCGCTGCCGGAGCCGCCGAGCTGCGGGCGAAGGTGATTCGACTGCATCGCGAAGGCTTGGCGGAGCAAGGCGTATATCGGAGCGGAGCCGACGGAACGGCTGAGAGTCCGCCCGGCGAGACGGAGACAGGGCTTTTGCGCTGGGATACGTTGGAGGGCGTAGCGCAAGCAGCGCAGGAGTATATACGGGGAGCGAAGGTCGACTGGAGCTTGCTGTACGTAGATCGGCGTTATCCGAGAGTATCGCTGCCCACATACCCGTTCGAACGGAAAAGATGCTGGATCGACGTGCCCGCAGCACGGCCCGGGCGCAGCGTCACGACGCCGGCCTTGGCTGAGATAGCAGATAATGCAGAGGAGCGTGTTATACCGATGAATGACTATTCCGGCACAGAGACCGTCTCCGATCTCCATCGGCAATCGGTCACAATTTCCCTGATGCAGATGATCCGTAACGTATCGCAGCTGGATATGGACGAGCTTCAACCGCAAACCCACTTTCTGGAGCTCGGACTGGATTCGATCATCTTAACGCAGGTGCGGCACGGCATTAAAGATACGTTCGGACTGGATATTCCGATGAACAGCTTCTTCGAATCGTTAACGAATCTGGAGCTGCTGACGGATTACATCGCGCAGCATACGGCGTTGACGCCGCCTCTTGCCCCGCAAGTCCGGGAGGAGGGGAGCGGGGTTGCCGAAGTCGGGCCGGCTCCGGTCGCTCAACCGTCAAGCCAGGGATCGGCGCCCGCACCTGCGTCCGGCTATTGGGAGGCGCCTCTTGCTGCAGCGGAAACGTATCCGCCGTTTCAGGCAAGCGCCGCCTCTGCCGGAGCGGAGCGCATCATGGAACAGCAGCTCCGCCTGATGTCTCAACAGCTCGACGTGCTGAGGCTGCATCCGGCGCCTTCACCGGCCGTGCTGCGCGAACAGGCCGCATTACCCGCGCCCGGCGTTGTTTCCCGGCCGGACAGCCTCGTACATACCGATGCGAGCAGGGAGGTGGCGGCCGCATCAACCGTTTCCGCCGTACGCCAGCCGGAGAGTGCCGAGGCGAAGCCGTTCACGCCCTTCAAGACGATTGACGTAAAGGCGCGCGAATCGCTGCCGTTCCGGCAAGAGAAGCATCTGCGCGAATTGATCGAACGGTATACGGCCCGCACCAACCGGACGAAGGAATACACGCAGAAATACCGCCCCGTCTATGCGAATAACCGCAATGTGGCCGGTTTCCGGCCGGTGCTGAAGGAAATGGTGTACCAGATCGTGGCGGAACGGGCTGAAGGGTCTAAAATCTGGGATCTGGACGGCAACGAATATATCGATCTGACGATGGGCTTCGGCGTCAATTTGTTCGGACACAACCCGGATTTCATCCGGGAAAAAATTGAAGCCGGGCTGCAAAACGGCATGTGCATCGGCCCGATGTCCAATCTGGCCGGGCAGGTAGCCGAGGGCATATGCAAAATGACGGGCGTAGAGCGCATCGCGCTGTTCAACACCGGCACGGAAGCCGTGATGGTGGCGCTGCGTCTGGCCCGGGCGGTAACCGGCCGTGCCAAGGTCGTCCTTTTTGCCGGATCGTACCACGGCACGTTCGACGGCGTGCTAGCGCTCGGTAGCGCCGGATCTGATCCGGAGCGCTCCGCGCCTTTGGCGCCGGGTATCCTGCAGCATATGGTCAACGATGTGGTCGTGCTGAATTACGGCACGGAAGAGGCGCTGGCCTACCTTCGTGCGCATGCACATGAGCTGGCGGCCGTGCTTGTGGAACCGGTGCAAAGCCGGCGGCCTGATTTTCAACCGCAGGCGTTTCTGACGGAAATCCGCCGGATTACGGAGCAATCGGGCACCGCGTTTATTTTCGACGAGGTGATTACGGGCTTCCGCATGCATCCCGGAGGGGCGCAGGCATGGTTCGGCATCCAAGCCGATCTTGTGACCTTCGGTAAAGTCATCGGAGGAGGCATGCCGATTGGCATCGTGGGCGGGAAGGCGGCGTTTATGGACGGGATCGACGGCGGCTTCTGGCGCTTCGGCGACGATTCGTATCCACGGCAGGAGGAGCGCCGGACGTTCGTTGCCGGGACTTTCTGCCATCATCCGCTGGCGATGGCGGCAGCTCTGGCCGTGCTGGAGAAGCTTGAACAAAGCGGAGGGATGCTGCAGGCCGAGCTGAACGCCAGAACGGCCGCCTTGGCAGCGGAGCTGAACGAGTATTTCGTCCAAGTCAATATACCGATGAAAGTCGTTCATTTCGGTTCCTTGTTCCGCTTCGTGCTCAAAGCCGATTTGGAGCTGTTTTTCTATCATATGCTTGATAAAGGGGTCTATATCTGGGAGGGCCGCAACTGCTTCCTGTCGACGGCCCACTCGGAATCGGATATCCGGCGGATCGTGCAGGCGGCGAAAGACAGCATCCGGGAGCTGCGCGAAGGCGGTTTCTTGCCGGATGGGCCTCCGGATGGGGGCGGGCCGGGCAAAAGGTCACTGCCTGCAACGGAATCGCGAGATAAAGGGCAGGACGCCGTCATTGCTTTGACGCCGGAGCAGAAGCAGCTGTGGTTCGCTTCGATGTCCGGCCGGAGCGAGGCGCAATCGCTGCACGAGACCGCGCTGCTTCGGCTGCGCGGGCCTCTGCGCATCGATGCGTGGAGCGAAGCGGTCAACGCCGTCACCCGGCGGCACGAAGCGTTGCGCACCTATATGAGCGGAGACGGGGAGACGCAGGTTGTTGCACCCGAGATGACGATCCGTATTCGACTGTTCGATATGAGCGACTGCGCCGTCGACGCACAAGAGCAGCGCCAGCGCGAATGGCTGGACCGGAATGTGGAAGCACCGTTCGCCATGTCGGCGGGCGAGCCGTTGTTTCGCATTTGTCTGCTGAAAAAATCCAGGGACGAGCACATCGCGCTGTTTACTTTTCATCATTTGATCGCCGACGGCTGGTCCATGGGCGTGTTCATTCAGGAGCTGGAGCGTATTTACTCCGCGCTCGTACGGCAGGAGAGCTGGGCGCTCCCTGCCCCGGCCGCTTTCCGGGATTATGCCGCTTGGCAGCGGCATAAGCTTGAACAACCGGAAAGCCGGGAGGCCGCAGCGTACTGGACGTCTTTGTCCGACAGGCGGCTTCCGGTGCTGGAGCTGCCGACGCTCCGGCGGGGAACATCGGTGCCGACCTCCCGTGGAGGCCGGCATACGGTTATGCTGGACAGCCGGCTTGCGAAGGAGCTTAAAGCGGCCAGCATTCGGCTGGGCAGCAGCTTGTTCGTGACGCTGCTGTCCGCGTTCCAGCTGTTTCTGCACCGGCTGACCGGGCTGCAGCAGATCACGGTGGGCATACCGACAGCCGGACAAGCGCAGATGGAGGCTTTCTCGCTCATCGGCAACTGCGTCAATCTGCTGCCGGTCGCGAGCGAGGTGAAGCCGGAGCTTACGTTTGCCGAATATGCACAAGCCGTCAAAAACGGAATGAACGAGCTCGAACCGTTTCAGCCTTACAGCTTCGCCGCCTTGGCGGAAAGAGGGCTCGGGCAACTGCCGGCGGTCACGGCCGTCTTCAATATGGACCGTTTACCGAGGCTCCGCTTCCATGAGCTGGATGCCGAGCTGCTGCCGAATTCGATTTCGTACAGCAAATACGAGCTTTTCCTGAATGCGATCGAGATCGGAAGCGAGCTGCGGCTCGATTTCGATTACAGCGCCGATTTGTTCCTGGCCGAAACGATCCGGACATGGGCGCGGTACTATGTGCATTTGCTGCATACGATTGCACAGGAGCAGTCGTTGTACATCTCCGGGCTTTCCTTGCTGGATGGCGGGGAAATCGCACAAAAATGGGCGGCCTGGGCCGCCCTTGCCGATGCGGAAGGCAGCTATCCTTGTGTGCTGGATGCATACCATCAGCCGGTTCCGTCAGGGACGATGGGGGAGCTGTACATCGTGCGGCCTGCGGACAGGAGTTCCCGGAATTCCCGGGACTCCTTCCTTAGCACGGGGGACTGGGTGCATTGTGCGGAAGACGGAAAGCTGACGCCTGTCGGAAAAACGTCCCGTTTTGTCCGGCTTCGCGGACATCAAGTCAACCTCCAGCAGTTGGAGGAGCACGTACGTCGTGCATTCGGTCTTCGCGCTTGCACGTTCACCGTTCGCTCCGTAGCTGATAAGGATACCGCTGCTGATCTGATCGCATATATCGTTGCCGATCCGTCGCATCCTTGGGAGGAATCCGAGCTCAAGCAAGCGATGAGCGCAGCGCTCCCGGATTACACGCAGCCTCGCTACGTGGTCAAGATGGCAAGCCTCCCGCTTATGTCAAGCGGAGAGACGGACTGGTCGCAGCTGCCGGAGCCCGGGGAAGGGGGCGGCTTCGCCGCAGCCTCCGATGTTCATAGAGGAGACGCTACGGAGGAGACGCTGGTTCGCATCTGGCAAGAAGTGCTTGGGGCGGCGAACGTGGGCCGTCACGACAACTTTTTCCAGCTAGGCGGGGACTCCCTGAAAGCAACGGTGATTTTGGCCAGAGTGAACAAGGAATTCCATATTCATATTCCGCTCGGTCACCTGTTCGAGCTTCAAACCATTGAAGAGCTGGCCCAATATATCTGTGGCGGGGAAAAGAGCGCCTACGCGCCGATAGAACCGGTGGAGCCACGGGAGGCGTACCCCGTGTCGTCTTCGCAAAAGCGCATGTACGTGCTGCATCAGCAAGACGACAGCACGACATATAACATTTCCGGGCAGCTTAAGATCGAAGGGGAGCTGGATATGGCGCGTTTGATCGAGTCGCTCCGGCACGTATTCGGGAGGCACGAGTCGCTGCGCACTTATTTTGCGCTGGAGGATGGCGAGATCGTTCAGAAAATCAGCCCGGACGCCGTATTGGACGTTCAGGTGACACGGATTAGCGAAGAAGAGGCGGATGAAGCGCGAGCGCGGTTTGTCCGGCCGTTCGAACTTGGCCTGGCTCCGCTGTTCCGCGCCGAGCTGCTGCAATTTGCAGTCGACCGCTTTACGCTTTTGGTCGATATGCATCATGCCGTGGCTGACGGATTTTCGATGGCCGTGCTGCTGGACGAGCTGCTTCAAACGTACCAGGGAAGGCAGTTAGCGCCAAGAAATGTGCATTACAAGGACTTTACCGTCTGGCAGCAGAACAGGATCGACGAGGGCGCTTTTCAACAGCAGGAAACGTATTGGTTAAGCGAGCTTGGCGGCGAGCTCCCAGTGCTGAACATGCCGACCGATTATCCGCGTCCGCAGCTGCAAAGCTTCGAAGGAGACACCTTTTCTCTGAAGCTGGACCCCGAGCTGACGGCATCGCTGTACAAGCTGGCGCAGGAGTCGGGAACGACGCTGTATATGGTGCTGCTGGCGGCGTATAATGTGCTGCTCGCCAACTATTCGGGACAAGACGATATCATCGTCGGGACACCGGTATCCGGCAGAAGACATGCGGACACGGAAGCCATGATCGGGATGTTCGTCGGAACGCTCGCCATGCGGAATCGACCGATACGAGAACTAACGTTCGGTGAATTTTTACAGGAAGTCAAGCGTCAGGCGCTGCTCGCCTTCGAGCAACAGGACTATCCGTTTGACGAGCTGACGGAAAAGCTTGGACTCGTGCGGGATTTGAGTCGCAATCCGATTTTCGACACGATGTTTATGCTGCAAAACGAAGCGGTGCACACGCTCGAAGCCGGCGGGCTGACGTTCGAATCGGAAGAGCTCAACCCGGGCGTGTCGAAATTTGACTTTTCCTTAAGCGTGACGGCAGATAAGGCAGAACTTTCCTGCACATGGGAATATGCGACGAAGCTGTTCAAGCCGGAAACGATCCGGCGGATGGCGGAGCATTACGTCCGTGTGCTGGAGGGCGTCGTTGCCGGGCCAGAGCTGCGGCTCTCCGATATCGATATGCTGACGGAAGCGGAAAAGCGGCAGTTAGAGCGCGTTTCAGGCGAGACGGCGCTGCCGTACCCGGCGGCTGGAACGATCTGCGAACGGTTCGAGCAGCAGGCCGCCCGGACACCGGAGCGGACGGCGCTTGTGTTCGACGGGCGGACGATTTCGTACGGGGAGCTGAATTGCCAAGCCAACCGGTTGGCACATCGGCTGCAAGCGCTCGGCGTCGGGCCGGATACGCCGGTGGGCGTCTGCTTGGACCGCAGCCCGGAGTTGGTAGCGGGGCTGCTCGCCGTGCTGAAAGCCGGCGGCGCTTATGTGCCGCTGGACCCGGCGCTGCCGCCGGAGCGGCTTGGCTACATGACGGAGCGCGCGGGAGTAAAGGCGCTTGTAACGAAGCTTGCATGGGCGGAAAGGCTCGCGGTACGGCCTGATTTGGCGGTCGTCTGCCTTGATGACGGGACGGTGGGACTTGAAGCGGAGCCCGAGCATAACCCGGACAGCAAGGCGGGGACCGGGCATTTGATGTATGTGATCTTTACTTCCGGTTCCACCGGGACGCCGAAAGGAGCGAGCGTCTACCGATCCGGCTTCGAAAATCTGCTGCAGTGGTACACCTGCGAATTTGGCATGACGGAAGAGGACCGGGTGCTGATGATCTCGTCGCCCAGCTTCGACCTGACGCAAAAGAACATTTTCGCTCCTCTCGTGACCGGAGGTCAATTAGTGCTATTGCCGTCTGGTCCGTATGATGCCGGCGAAGTGGTGTCGCTGATCGAGCGGCATGGGATTACGCTGTTGAACGGGACGCCGAGCGCGTTTTATCCGCTGCTGGACATCACCGCGTCAGCGGGATATGGTACTCTTGCGACGCTGCGGTACGTCCTCCTCGGCGGAGAGCCGATTGCGGCTGACCGCCTCACGGCATGGACGGCGTCGGAAGCGTGCCGGGCCGAGGTGGTCAATACGTACGGCCCGACGGAGTGTACGGATGTGACGGTGTACGGCCGTTTGACGAACATGCCGTCTCTGGTCGGCAAGCCGGTGCCGATCGGCCGCCCGGTGGCCGGCACGCGCGTGTATATTTTGAACCGGGAGCTGGGCTTGCAGCCGATGGGGCTGCCGGGCGAGCTGTGCATCGCGGGGGTACAGGTCGGCGGCGGCTATGTCGGCGACGCGGAGCTGACGGCGGATAAATTCGTGGCGAACCCGTACGGGGACGAGCTGGCGCCGGTCTTGTACCGCACCGGGGATCTGGCGCGGTATTTGCCGGACGGAACGATCGAATATTTGGGCCGGATCGACCATCAGGTCAAGCTGCGGGGCTACCGGATCGAGCCGGGCGAAATTGAAGCGGCACTGCGGGAATGCGCAGGCGTCAAAGATGCGTTCGTGATAACCCGAGAGGACCTGCCTGGGGACGTCCGGCTTGTCGCCTATGCCGTGCCGGAAGAGGAGGCAAGGGAGGGGGCGGCGTCCGACAGCGAGCTCCCGGGGCTATGGCGCAGCGAGCTGCGCCGCAAGCTGCCGGACTACATGGTGCCGACGGCTATCGTTGTCATGGCGGTGCTTCCGCTATCGCCCAACGGCAAAGTCGACCGTAAAGCGCTGCCGGCGCCGGAGATCGGACCTGCTACGGACGTCGACTACGTCGCTCCGCGCACACCGGTAGAGGCGAAGCTGTCGGAGCTGTGGAAAGAGGTGCTCGGCCTGTCCGCCGCCGTTGGCGTCAAGGACAACTTTTTTGACCTCGGCGGCCACTCGCTGCGGGCGACCACGCTGGGCGCGAAAATTCATCAGTCACTGAACGTATCGCTGTCGCTGCGGCAAATGTTTCAGTATCCGACGCTTGAGCTTATGGCGCAGACAATTGAGCAATTGCAGCCTAGCCCTTATGGCGACATTCCCGTCGCCGGGCAGCAGGATACGTATCCGCTTTCCTCGGCGCAAAAACGGCTGTACATTTTGAGCCAACTGGAAGGCGCTGCGACCAGCTACAACATGCCGGGCGAACTGCTGATGGAAGGCGAGCTGGATGCGACACGGCTTGAAGCGGCGTTTCGCGGGCTGCTCCGTCGTCATGCCACGCTGCGCACCTCCTTCGAGCTGGCAGCGGACGGCGAGCCGGTTCAGCGCATTGCGGAGACGGCGGAATTTACGCTGGAGCGCATCCGGGTAACCGGAGAAGGGGAGGCCGAAGCGGCGATGGCCGGCTTTATCCGGCCGTTTAATCTGGGGAAAGCGCCGCTCCTGCGGGCGGCTTTGGTGGAAGAAGCGCCGCAGCGCCACCGGCTGCTGTTTGATATGCACCACCTGATTTCCGACGGAGTGTCGATGAACATTCTGCTGGAGGAGCTGGCTCAACTGTACGAAGGGCAGGAGCTGCCGGCACTGCGCCTTCAATACAAAGATTATGCGGTATGGCAGCAGGCGGACAGCGACAGCGAACGGATGAGCAAGCAGGAAGCGTATTGGCTGGAGCAATTGGACGGGGAGCTTCCGATTCTTGAGTTGCCGATCGATTATGCGAGACCGCCTGCCCGCAGCTTTTCCGGCGGTACGCTGTCCTTCGCGATCGATTCGCGGCAGGCGGACGGGTTGAAGCGGCTCGGCTCGCAGGCGGGAGCTACCTTGTTTATGGTGCTGCTGGCCACCTATACGACGCTGCTGTCCAAATACAGCGGGCAGGAGGATATGATCGTCGGAACGCCGATCGCAGGCAGACCGCATGCCGATCTGCAGCCGATAATCGGGATGTTTGCGGGAACGTTGGCGATGCGAAGTTATCCGGCCGGAGAGAAGACGTTCCTGGAGTACTTACAGGAAGTGAAGGAGCTGGCGCTGCGAGCGTACGAGAATCAGGACTACCCGTTCGAAACGCTGGTGGAGAAACTTAACGTGAAGCGGGACCTTAGCCGCAATCCGGTGTTCGATACGATGTTCGTTCTGCAAAATACGGAGACGGTCGCGCCCGGGTTTACATCGCTGCGCGTCAGTCCGCACGAGAGCGAGCATCCTATCGTGAAGTTCGATTTGACCTTTACCGCTGCCGAGGAAGCGGGCGGCATTGCGTGCAGCATCGAATATGCCGACCGTCTGTTCAAGCGGGAAACGATCTCGCGCATGGCGCGGCATTTTATTCAACTGATCGAAGAAATCATTCAGACTCCCGAAGCGAAGCTATCATCCTTGAACATCCTTACCGTCCATGAGTTGGCGCAAATTTTGGAGACGTTCAACGAAACGGCGCTGCCGTACCCTGCGGACATGACGATCCACGGCCTGTTCGAACGGCAGGCGGCGCTGACACCGGACCGGATTGCGGTTGTGTTTGAAGACCGGCAGCTTACGTACCGGGAGCTGGACGAGCGGGCGAACCGGCTGGCGTGCACGCTTTTGGCCAAAGGAGTGGAGGCCGAGCAGTTGGTTGCTATTATGACCGAGCGGTCGCTGGACATGGTTACCGCCGTGCTCGGCGTGATGAAAGCGGGCGGCGCATATGTCCCGATCGATCCCGAATACCCGGAGGAACGCATCCGCTACATGCTCGGCGATTCCGGCGCACGGCTGCTGCTGACGCAGTCGCATTTGCAGGATCGCACGGCGTTCGGCAGCGAGCTGCTCCTGCTGGACGACGAGCGCATCTATGGCGGCGACGGTACGAGTCCCGGGGTGGCTGTCGGTCCGCATCAACTGGCTTATGTCATCTATACGTCAGGTACGACCGGCAAGCCAAAAGGGGTGATGGTCGAGCATCAAGGCGTATGTAATAACAAATTGTTTTTTGAACAATCCCTTCACATTACGACAAAGGATCGCATTGTACAGTTCGCGAGCTTCTCCTTTGACGCGTCGTGTTGGGAAATGACCATGGGCTTACTGACCGGAGCAGCGCTGTATGTGCCCGGTGCTTCCGTCATAGCGGATTACCGACTGTTTGAGCAATATGTCCGCGATCACGGGATAACGGTGGCGACTTTGCCCCCGACTTATGCCGTCTACTTGAATCCCGAGCATATGCCCGAATTGCGGACGCTCGTTACGGCTGGCTCCGCATCCTCCGGCGAGCTTGTCCAACAGTGGAAGGATCATGTTCGCTATTTTAACAATTACGGCCCAACCGAGGATTCCATTTGTTCGACCGCGTGGTCTTATACGGACCATACGCCGATCGAAAAGACGGTGCCTATCGGCCGGCCGATCCCGAATCATCAAGTCTTCATTCTGAGTGCGCATAACGCACTTGCTCCGATCGGTGTGGCCGGGGAGCTTTGTGTCGCCGGTATTGGTCTGGCCAGAGGCTATCTGAATCGCCCCGGCCTGACGGCGGACAAATTCATGCCGGTTCCGTTCGCCCTCGAACAGCGAATGTACCGGACGGGCGATTTGGCCCGCTGGCTGCCAGACGGCAGCATCGAATATTTGGGCCGGATCGATCATCAGGTCAAAATCCGCGGCTATCGCATCGAGCTCGGCGAGATTGAAGCGCAGCTGCTGAAGGTGGCAGCGGTACAAGAGGCGATCGTTCTGGCGCGAACGGACGAGACCGGGCAAACGTATTTGTGCGCCTATTTTACCGCTGATGGGCAGCAGGCGGCCGGTGCGCTGCGCAGCGAGCTGGCGCGGGAGCTTCCGGGCTATATGGTGCCGTCCTTCTTTATTCAGCTTGAGGAGATGCCGCTGACGCCGAACGGCAAAATCGACCGCCAAGCGCTGCCTGCGCCGGAGGGTATCGTGCCTACAGGTGCAGAGTACGCCGCTCCGCGGACGCCGGTGGAAGCGAAGCTGGCGGAGCTATGGCAAGAGGTGCTTGGGGTACCGAGCGTCGGGATCAGGGATAACTTCTTCGAGCTCGGCGGTCATTCGCTCCGGGCAATGAGGCTGGCAGCCCATATCCAAAAAGAATTGCAAGTAAATGTGCCGCTGCAGGACGTATTCGCTACCCCGACCATTGAACAGCTCGCGGCTGTGATCGAGGGGCTCCGGCAGCAAACATTTACAGCCATACCGGTTGCCCCTGTCCAGCCACATTATCCCGTATCTTCGGCACAAAAGCGGCTGTACATCTTGCAGCAGTTCGAAGGCGGGGAAACGAGCTACAACATGCCGGGGGTAATGCTGCTGGAAGGCACGCTGGACCGGGAACGGTTCGAGGAGGCATTCCGGGGGCTCATCCGGCGTCATGAGACGCTGCGGACAGGCTTTGAGTTGGTGAACGGCGAACCGTTCCAGCGGGTGTATCCCGAATCTGAGGTGGCGTTTGTCGTGGACAACGCCGAGAGCAGCGGCGGGGAAACGGATACGCTGGAGCGCATCCGCCGCTTCGTCCGGCCGTTCGACTTGCGGCAGCCGCCGTTATTGCGGGTGGGCCTGATCCGGTTGGATCCGGACAAGCCTGGTGTGAATCAGGAGCCGGAGCGTCATCTGCTGCTGTTCGATATGCACCATATCGTCTCGGATGGCGTGTCGATGGGCATTTTAGTCAACGAGTTCGGCCGGTTATACGGCGGGGAGACGCTGCCGCCGCTGCGCATCCAATACAAGGATTACGCTACGTGGCAGCAGGCGGAACTGACCGGGCAGCGGATGAGCAGCCAGGAAGCGTACTGGCTGAATGTGTTCCAGAGTGAACTCCCCGTGCTGGATATGCCGACGGATTACGCGCGTCCGGCCGTGCAGCGCTTTGAGGGAGGGCTTGTTTCCTTCGCGCTTGGTTCGCAACGAAGCGACGCGCTGCGGCAGCTTGCGAGCGCAACCGGCACGACCTTGTACATGGTGCTGCTGGCGGCTTACACGGCGCTGCTGCACAAATACACAGGGCAAGAAGATATCGTGGTGGGTACCCCGGTGGCGGGCCGGACGCATGCGGATGTGGACGGACTGATCGGTATGTTTGTCGGGACGCTGGCGCTGCGCAGCTATCCGGTCGGGGAGAAGATGTTTCTGGATTACTTGCAGGAAGTCAAGGGCATGGCGCTCAAAGCGTTCGAGCATCAGGACTACCCGTTTGAAGCGCTGGTCGAGAAAGTAGGCGTTACGCGGGATTTGAGCCGCCATGCGCTGTTCGACACGATGTTTGACATGCAGCATGAGGTGGCGGAGCAACGCACCGTACTTGGGTTGGAACTGAAGCCCTATGAAATGGAGTCGAAGACGGCGAAGTTCGACCTAAGCTTCCAAATAACGGAAGAGGAGTCAGGGACGCTTACGGGCAGTATCGAATACGCCAGCTCGCTGTACAGCGTGGATACGGTCCGGAGAATGGCCGGTCACTTCATGCAGCTCATCGACGGTATTCTGGCGGCTCCCGAGGCGAAGCTGTCGTCTTTCGAGATCGTCACGCCGGAGGAAAAGACGCTGCTAACGGGCGCAGTCGCCGATAGCGGAGTCGGCGCCGCATTTTGCGACTGGCAGGAGAAGACGATTCATCAGTTGTTAGAGGAGGAGGCGGAGCGGACGCCGGATCAAGTGGCGGTCATTTGCGAGGACGAACGGCTCACCTACCGCGAGCTCAACGAGCAGGCGAACCGGCTTGCGCGCACCTTGCGGGCCAAAGGGGTGCAGCCAGACCAAACCGTCGGCATCATGGCCGAGCGCTCGCTTGCAATGGTCGTCGGAGTGTTCGGGATTTTGAAGGCGGGGGCTGCTTACGTGCCGATCGATCCGGGCTACCCCGAAGAGCGGATTCGCTACATGCTGGACGATTCGGGAGCACAACTGCTGCTGCTGACGCATCGCCGCTTGCAGGAACGTGCGGCGGATGCGGCGGAGAAAGTGTTGTTCCTGGATGACGCCGAAGCCTACGATGCCGACGGAACAAACCTGGTGTCCGCAGCGCAGCCGAATCATCTGGCTTACGTCATCTATACGTCGGGAACGACGGGGAAACCGAAGGGCGTGATGGTCGAGCACCGGCAGGTAATCGCTTTGTCCGAGGCGTGGAGGCAGGAGTATCGGCTGCGGGAGGAACCGGTAAGGCTATTGCAGTGGGCTAGCTTCTCATTCGACGTGTTTACGGCCGATATCGTGCGGTCGCTGCTGAATGGCGGCCGGCTCATCGTATGCCCAGGCTACGCCCGGCACGACCCGGAGGCGATTTACGGGCTGCTGAAGCAGCACCGCGTCACGATGTTCGATGCGACCCCGGCGCTTGTCGTTCCGCTGATGAATGACGTGTACGAGCATGGGCGGGATATCGGCTTCCTGAAAACGCTCATTGTCGGCTCGGATCAATGTCCGGTAGGTGACTTTCAGCAATTAAACGACCGGTTCGGCGCATCGATGCGGATCGTAAACAGCTACGGGGTAACGGAAGCGTGCGTCGATTCGAGTTATTATGTTCAGCGGACGGGAGGCGTCGGATCGCATCCGTATCCGTATGAATACCGGAGTTTGCCGATCGGCAAGCCATACCCGGGCGTGAGGATGTATATTTTAAGCGCGGCGATGGCACTGCAGCCGGCCGGCGTGCCGGGCGAGCTGTATATCGGCGGGCGCGGGGTGGCGCGAGGGTACCTGAACCGTCCGGAACTGAGCGCGGAGAAATTTGTAGATGACCCATTCGAGCCGGGCGGGCGGATGTACCGGACGGGCGATGCGGCGCGATGGCTGCCGGATGGAAACATCGAATATTTGGGGCGGCTCGACGATCAGGTGAAAATCCGCGGCTACCGGATCGAGCTGGGCGAGGTGGAAGCGCAACTGCTGAAAACGGAATCCGTGCAGGAAGCGGTTGTCATTGCGCGGGAAGACGAAGCCGGACAAAAGCAGCTGTGCGCGTATGTGGTGTCGGACCGCGAGCTGGCGATAGGCGAACTCAGGAATGCGTTATCGCAAACGCTGCCCGAGTACATGATTCCATCGTATTTCGTACAGCTTCCGCAGCTGCCGCTGACGCCAAACGGAAAGGTGGACCGCAAAGCGCTTCCGGCTCCGAAGGAAAGCATGGCTACGGGTACGGACTATGTCGCTCCGCGCACGGTCGTGGAGCAAGCGCTGGCTTCCGTCTGGCAGGCGGTGCTCGGAATCGGGAAGGTCGGGGTGAATGACCGCTTCTTTGCGCTGGGAGGCGACTCGATCAAAGCGATTCAAGTGTCGGCGAAGCTGCATCAAGCCGGGTACAAGGTGGAAATGAGACATTTGTTCGCTCACCCTTCGATTGCGGAACTGAGCGCGTATGTCAAGCCGATTACCCGTATGGCGGATCAAGGGGAAGTGAAGGGCTGGACGCGGCTGACGCCGATTCAAGCCTGGTTCTTCGGGCAAAACGATGCCGCGCCGCACCACTATAACCAAGCGATCATGCTGTACCGGGAGCGAGGCTACGACGAAGCGGCGCTTCGGAAGACAGTGCGGAAACTGGCGGAGCATCACGACGCGCTGCGCACGATATTCCGACAGACGGAAGGCGGCTATGCGGCATGGACTCGCGCCATCGACGAGGGCGCGCCGTACACTTTGGAAGTCATGGACTTCCGGAAGGCCGGCGACAACGTCGCGCAAGCGATCGAAGCAAGAGCGAATGAGATCCAGAGCAGCATCGAGCTTAGTACGGGTCCGCTTATGAAGCTGGGGCTGTTCCGCTGTGCGGATGGGGACCATCTGTTGATCGCGATTCACCATCTGGTCGTTGACGGGGTATCGTGGCGCATTTTGCTGGAAGATTTGGCTTCTGGCTATGAGCAGGCTGTAAGCGGACAGGCGATCCGGCTGCCGGATAAGACGGATGCGTTTCGGATATGGGCCGAGAAGCTGGCGGGCTATGCGAACAGTCCGGCGATGGAGGCGGAGCGGGCGTACTGGCAGCAGGTCGATCAGCTCGAGTGCAAGCCGCTCCCGCGAGATTTTGCGCAAGTCGGGCAGGAGCAAGCGTACGGGCTGATGCGAGATAGCGAAACGGTGACGGTGCAGTGGTCGCAGGAAGAAACGGAGCTGCTGCTGAAGCGGGCGCACCGGGCCTACAACACCGACATCAACGACCTGCTGCTGACTGCGCTTGGGATGGCGGTGTACCGCTGGACGGGAATCGAGCGGGTATCGGTCGGTCTGGAAGGACACGGAAGAGAATCCATTCTGCCGGATATCGATATTACGCGCACCGTCGGCTGGTTTACGAGCGAGTATCCCGTCGCGCTGGAGATGGGAGCAGCCGATGCCTCCGATACGCTCGCTTACCGGATCAAACGGGTGAAAGACAGCTTACGACAAATCCCGAACAAAGGAATCGGCTACGGCATACTGAAATACTTGTCCGAAGCGTCTGGGGACGCCTGCGATGCGGCAAAGCCGGAAATCAGCTTTAACTATTTGGGGCAGTTCGATCAAGATTTAACCCATCATGCGCTGCAAGTATCGCCTTTTGCCTACGGCTCGGAGATCAGCGGGCAAACCGAAAGGTCCCATGCGCTGGATATTAGCGGCAGTATCGCAGGCGGAGAACTGACGTTTACCGTCAGCTATAGCGGCAAGCAGTACCGGCGGGAAACGATGGAGCGGCTGGCCGGGCTGCTTCATAGCAGCCTTCGGGACATCATCACGCACTGCGCGGCGAAAGAACGGCCGGAGCTGACGCCAAGCGATGTCGTTTTCAAAGGCCTCGCCTTAACGGAACGATCGCGGCGGATCGGCGAGATTGAGAGCGTGTATCCGCTAACGCCTATGCAGCAAGGGATACTGTATCACCGGCTGCTGAACCCGGAATCGGAGGCGTACTTGGGGCAAACGGCGTTTACGGTGCACGGAAGCCTGGATATCCGAGCGTTCAAGCAAAGCTTGGACGCCGTCGGACAGCGGCATGACGCGCTGCGGACAAACTTCTATAACGGATGGAACGGTCAGCCTTTGCAGGCGGTGTTCCGCAGCAAATCGGCCGATTTTGTTTATGAAGACTTGAGGAGACTGGAGGAGAGTAAGCAAGAGGCACATATCGAAACGATCACGAAGGCGGACAAGGCCCGCGGCTTCGAGTTAAGCGAAGAAGCGTTACTGCGCGTGTCGATTCTGCGAACCGGCGACGAAACGTATCATTTCTTGTGGAGCTTCCACCAGATCGTACTGGACGGCCGGGATATGACGCGGATCATCGAAGAGGTGTTCGCCGCGTACTCTGCCTACCGGAAGCAAGTCCGGCCGGAGCTTGGTCCGGTCACATCTTACGGGCGGTATTTCGAGTGGCTGGAGGGGCAAGATTTTGCCGCAGCATCCGCCTACTGGAGCCATTATTTAGCCGGGTACCGCCATCAAGCCGTGCTGCCGCGAGTCCAGGCTCAGGAGAAGCAGGAGGCAGGGGATGCGACCGAGCGGCTGACAAGCAGCTTAGGAAAACGGCTGACCCGGGAACTGCGCGGTACGGCGAAGCGGTATCGGTTGACGGTGAATACGCTGCTTCAAACGGCATGGGGGCTGCTGCTGCAAGCCTATAACGGCACGGACGACGTTGTGTTTGGAACCGTCGTGCCCGTTAGACCGGCGCATGTGCCGGGCATGGAAACGATGATCGGGGTATGCGGCAATACGATCCCGGTCCGTATCCGCAGCGGGGCCGGGGCGACCGTGGCGGACGTCATGCGAAGCGTTCAGGAGCAGGCAGCCGCATCCGACAAGTACGGTATGTATCCGCTGTATGAAATCCAAGCGCTTAGCGCTCCAAAACGGGAGCTAATTAACCACATTCTCGTGTTCGAAACCGGTAGCCCGCCTTCGGTCGCGGCCGAAGCGGTGGCAAAGGCGGCAGGGCTGGAAATGACCGGGTTCCGGACCGAGGGACAGACGAGCTATGATCTGACGGTCATCATGCAAGCGGGCGATGACATGCGTATCCGATTCGACTACAATGCCCAGGTATATGAACGTGAAGCGATGGAGCGCCTGCAGGCACACTGGCTGCGGATTGTGAAACAACTCACTGCGAATCCGGACGTGCAGGTACAGGATCTTCAACTGCTATCCCCTGCAGAGCAGGAACAAATACCGGCTGGCTTGGTTAGTAGGGCGGCGCAATTGCCGCAAGGAGCGACCGTACATTCGCTTTCGATGGAAGACGCCGCGAGCCACGTGGCGCCGCGAACACGGGTTGAAGCGAAGCTGGCGGAGCTGTGGCAAGAGGTTCTTGGAGTCCCGCGCATCGGGGTGAAGGACCATTTCTTCGAGCTAGGCGGCCATTCGATCCAAGCGATGCAGCTCACCGAAAAGGTCAACGCCGCCATGGGGGCAGTGCTGTCTCTGCGTGCCGTCATTGCCTCGCCGACGATTGAAGAAATGGCGGCGCTGCTCTCTTCCGGACTTGCCCAGGATGACGGCGATGGGCCGATGAAGCTGAACGAGCGGGGACGAATGAACGTTTTCTGCTTCCCTCCTTCGGCAGGCTACGGGCTCGTGTATGCCGAAATGGCCAGAATGCTGGAAGATCACTATGTCGTC
Organism: Paenibacillus elgii NBRC 100335; assembly: GCF_004000865.1. GTDB lineage: Bacteria > Bacillota > Bacilli > Paenibacillales > NBRC-103111 > Paenibacillus_G > Paenibacillus_G elgii. The sequence goes on from NZ_BIMB01000024.1 coordinate 48,228, forward strand.
TACGCGTTCGATTTCATCGAAGGCTGGCGCGATTACGAGGAGATGCTAAACCGGTACGTCGATGCGATTGTAAGCGTTCAGCGCGAAGCGCCTTATGTGCTGTTAGGCTACTCGCTGGGCGGCAGTTTGGCTCATGAGGTTGCCATGGCGATGGAGCGCAGGGGATATGCGGTATCGGATATTTTGTTGATCGATGCCGACAGACGGGACAGGACGGCGAAGAAGCTTTCCGACGAAGAGCTGGAACGAGGAGTTGATGACATGCTCCGAATCGTCGCCGAACGGGATGCGTCTTTTTTGGCAAACCACGTCGACCGGGAGAAGGCCAGAACTAAAATTTTGGCCTATGCCACCTATAGCGTCCAACTGGTCAATGAAGGAGCGGTGGAGGCTAATCTGCACGCTTTCGTGGCGGAAATGAAAAACGCCAGAGCGGAGGATTGGAAGGAGGCAACGACCGGGCAGGCCGTGGACTACGAACTGGCTGGCGGTCACCTTGATATTTTTGAACCGGCCAATATTGAGCATAATGTTCATTTGATCCGCCTCGTCTTGCAGGCCATCGCACGGGGCGAAACTCTCGCAGCGGACTCCGTACGCTAACGGTAAGCCCTCTTGTTTCAGCCTTTTGGCAAAACAAGAGGGCGATTTTTTTATGACGCGATTTCTTTTGGTATTGCGCGATAGTTGTCGAATGAAACCGAATCATCTGGTACAATATGGGTGAACCTGTGATTAGGAGTGATAGAGTTGCCTGACGAAACGAATACCTGTCAAGTACGGATTGAGCCTTGGGCGGAAGCTGATCTTGATCTGCTGTATCGCTTGAATACGCCAGAGATGCTGGAGCATCTTGGAGGTCCTGAGACGGAGGAGCAGCTTCTCGCGCGCCACAAGAGGTATGTGGAGATCGAACGGAAGGGGACTGGCCGCATGTTTGGCATCCTCCTGCTGCCAAGTCTCGAAGCGGTCGGCAATATTGGGTACTGGGAGCGAAGCTGGCAAGGAGAGACCGTGTACGAGACCGGATGGGGCGTTCTGCCGGCATACCAAGGCAAAGGCATTGCGACCATAGCAGCCGCGGCCGCCATAGCCAGCGCCAGGGCCGAGCGGAAGCACAGGTACATGCACGCGTTCCCGTCCGTCGATAACCCCGCATCCAACGCGATCTGCCGGAAGCTGGGCTTCCAGTTCGTCGCCGAAAGCAGCTTCGAATACCCGCCGGGGAGCATCATGCGATGCAACGACTGGCGCTTGGACCTCGACGCGAGCGTAGTATAGTTATGAGATAGGGAGGATTCCAAAAGTGGAAGCGTTGATTGAGGAATACGGCCGCGGATATGAGCTGCTGCGGGAAGCCGTCGAAGGATTGACGGAAGAGGAGCTTCGTTTCAAGCCGGCTCCGGACAAATGGAGCATTCATGAAATTCTCATTCATCTTGCAGATTCCGAGCTGGTCTCGACACAGAGGCTGAAAAAAGTGTTGGCAGAGGACGAGCCGCTGCTCACGTCGTGGGAACAGGACGTATGGGCGAAAAACCTCGGCTACGAGAAACAGGACCGCGATCAGTATCTGCTCCTGTTTCAAATGCTGCGTGCCCATATGCAGCCTGTGCTGGCCCATCTGACAGTCGATCAAAGCGAGCGGGTGGGGGTGTATGAAGACGGGGCGAGGTTCACGTTTCGCCAAATGCTGGAATACCGCGTCAAGCATGTCCGTATCCACCTTGCGCAGATCGAGCGGATGAAAGAGGCTTGCCGGCAGAGCCAAGTATAAGCTTTTTGGAGGCCATCCCAGCGGTTGGGCATGGCCTCCTGCTATTGTTTTCGCCAGATTACCCTTCCAGCACATCCGCGTCCAATTCGCCTGCAATCTCCATCATTTTGGGGATTACCGCTTCGTTGGAGCCGGATACGTAAATATCCCCCTGATAATGACGGAAGGGGATCTTGCTTTCGCCGAAGGTCCACATGAAAAAATCCCCCTCAATGGACATGGTGGTTGCCCCTGTCACCGTAAATACCGAGGTATAGGCAAAGTCGGGTTTGGTCGAAAAATACTGTTTGCACTCCTCCAAAGAAATGCCTTGCTCCGAAGCTCCATTTTCCTTAAATTCTCTTGTAATCCGATAACGTTTGCTCATGGAAATCCTCCTATTTCGTTCTTCAAATATTTATTTCCGATGATGATGTCATTGACTCGCTGGATCGTCGTCCCGGTTCTGGGGACATCGGCGGTTCTATGGAGCAGCAGCCACCGGAGACATGCAATCGCTTCAAACCTCCGGATTTCTTCCGTATCGAATTCACTGCCCGATAAATAGGCATTACGGAATGCAGAGGCCAGCATTTCTCCATTATAGATATGGATTAAGAAGCTCGACCAAGCCAAATCGTACATGGCGTCCCCTAATTGCGTATTGGTCCAGTCGATGATGGTGTACGTTCCTTCGTTGTCCAGAATGTTGCCCAAGTTAAAGTCGCCGTGAATGAGCTTGTTTTGTTTCAGCCCGGAGCTTGAAACCAACGGGAGCAGCTCGGCCCGGATGTCTTGATGCTCTTCAATTCCCGGATAGAAATAAGGAATGAAATCGTATGTTTTAAGGAGCGCAGGGTCCAACTCCTGAACCGATAATCGATGCAGTCCCAGCAGCAAGTCGGCGAAATCTTTTGCGTGTCGGCTCGTGATTGTTGAAGGCGGGCTGCCGTCGTAGCTCGTTAACAATACTTTATGCCGGGAAGGGGTATATCCCCATCCATAAGACGTTGAGACGGAGATACCTCTGTGCCGAAGTGCGGCCAGCAGCCCATGTTGAAAATGCACATCCGGATTCGAAGCTTTGTTCCATATTTTAAGCACGGCGCAGTCCGTACGGGAACAAAATTTCAACACGTTGGCTTCCAGTCCGGCCGGTATGGGAGTAACGGTTAGTTCTTGGCTCAGCAATTCGTCAACGAAGCTCGTTTTCTCGACCCAAATCACCTCGCTCAGGCGCTCCACATCTGACCTCCTTTCTCATCCTAAACGCGATTTTCCGGGGATCTGCCGATGAAACCGAAATAAAAAAGCCGATTCAAGTCTTGAAGCATGGATTCACTTGCTTGTTGCAAAAACCCGGGCCGCGCCAAAGCTTCTTTAAACAGTTGGATATACACCATTGCGGCTTCCATCGAAATACTCGGGTCAATATAGCCTTCCTTTTTTCCTTGATCAATCAATTTTTCGAAAAAAGGCAAGGTTTTGTTTTGATAAAACTGCTCCAGGTAGTCGCGGATCGCCGGATCGCCGGCCGTTGCTCGAATGAGGTTCACATTCAATTGGTTGGCAATTTCGCTGCGGTCGCACAAGATCAGATCCATTTTTTGCTGAAACGGGATCTCTGCCCCTAAAATGTCTTCGTACTTTTCCAGCGTCGTATCCATGTAATGAACAAATGTCATTCGGATAAGCTCATCCCGGCTTCCAAAATAATTATAGATGGTAACCGGGGAGACGTTTGCCTTTCTGGCGATATCGGCGATACTCAGCTTATCGAGCTCGTAAGTGAAAATTAAATCGAATGTTGTTTTGAGAATGAGTTCTTTCTTCTTTTCCGTACGAAGCCGGTACCCGTTCATGTGTTCACCTCGCAACTACTATACTAAATGATTTGTAGCGAATCAATTTGTAAAAGGGAAAAAAAGGTTGAGCCAAAGCATTCTTTTGTATATTATGAATAATATGAATTAATTTTATTCAAAATATACAAAAAAGAGGTGCTTAAAGATGAAAGTCGTGAACGGTACCGGACCTGTCGGCTTAAAACCGCGCATACCGGGCCCGCGGTCGGTATTGGGCTGGAAAATGAACATGCTACGCTTTTTCCGCAGCCCGTTTGCTTACCAACGCTGGTTGTACGATACTTACGGCAAGCTGATCGCCTTAAGCCAGGGGGACCATCCTTCCGTCATTTTTGCCTTCGGGCCCGAATATAACCATCAAATCGTTACGAATCCGCATTTCTTCGAGATTAGCTCCGGACTGGTCAAAATCCCGAAGCACACCGTCTTGGGAAAAATGTTTTATACGAACCTTATCCTCATGTCCGGAGAAAAGCATAAGCAGCATCGCCGTCTGATGCAGCCTGCCTTTCATCATGAACGGATCAGGCAGTACGGAACAGATATGATCGGGCTTACCGAACGGTTGACGGACGAATGGCAGGGGCGTGCCGAGATCGAACTCAATCGAGAAATGAAGAAATTGACGCAGCGGATTGCGGTGAAGACGCTGTTTGGATTGGCTAACGAAGAAGAGCTGGATGAGATGGGGACGCTGATTACGCAGATGACCAAGTCGATACTATGGGTGACTCTCGCGCCGGTGAATCTTCCTTATACGCCGTATCGCCGGGCTTTGCGTATTGCCGAACGGTTGAATGCCCTTATCCGTTCCTTGATCGAGCGGAAAAGATCCGAACCGGAGGCTGCTGATGTTCTTGCCTCTCTGATTCATGCTCACGATGAGGACGGCGCGAGGCTTACGGATGAAGAGTTGGTCGGGCACGCCTTCACTTTGTTTGTCGCAGGACATGAGACGACGGCCAATGCGCTGACGTGGACGATTTTTCTGTTGAGCCAGCACCTTGATGTGATGTCCGACCTTCTGGAGGAGTTGAACGGAGCGATGGGGGGGAGCGAACCGAGTCTGGAAAAGCTGAATCAATTGCCTTTGCTCGAAGGTGTGGTGAAGGAAAGCTTGCGCTTGCTGCCGCCTGCGCCGATTGGAGCCCGGGTGACGACGGCTTCGTGCGAGCTGGGAGGGATGACGATACCGCCGAAAACGAATGTTTACTTTAGCCAATTTATCACGCACCGGCTGTCCGAGCTCTATGAAGAGCCGAATCGCTTTATACCCGGGCGCTGGAACACGATCAAACGGACTCCTTATGAATTCCTGCCGTTTAGCGCAGGACCGCACATGTGTATCGGCTGGGGCTTCGCTATGCAGGAGATGAAGGTGGTGCTGGCGATCCTTCTGCGGCGCTACCGGTTTTCCGTTGTGCCCCACGCCAAAATTAGTCCGAATCTGGTCATGCGTCCCGTGAACGGAATGCCGATGCGCATCGTTCCCCAAGATGGCAAATTCGTGCGGGTACCGGTTCGAGGTACCATTCGGCAGCTCGTCGATTGGTAGCCTCCTATTGCAGCCCGAGCTCTTGACAAAGCTCGACCAATTGATGCACGCCATAGAATTGCTGGCGATTGCGCTGATGGATGCTTACCAGCGCATTTTCCGCGACCTTCTTCGCTTGCTCGATGCTGTGATGTTCTACGGCTTGAACGATCTCTTTCATATTTTCCAAGAAATAGACGGTCCTGCGCAGTGTGCGAATGAGCAAGATTTGCCGTACATGCATCGGTGTGAAAATCCGGTAGCCATTCTCGGGATCACGTTCCGGCGAGATGAGTCCTTCCTTTTCCCAATGCCGGATCGCGGAATCCTGCACTCCGGTGAAAGCGGCGACTTCGCCAATGCTCATGTGGGTTTTCGGCTTTTTGTTCGCAGCGAGCGGGAGCTCCGGATCTCGCAGCAGCTCCAGCGTCTGGTCGGCAGCGGTCTTTTCGTGGTGCAGGTTGGCCTGCTCTTTGTTGACGAGCCAGAAGGCGGTGTCCACATCTCCGTTTTGAACGAGACGAAGCACTTGGCAAGTGAGCCCGACGCCAAAGGCAGGAAACATCGCGCGAAGGCAGCGAAAGTAAGCCAAGTGCACCTTGGTATAAAGGCGGTACCCGTTAGGAGCGCGTTCGGGGGCCGGAACGACGCCCCAAGACTCGTAATGCCGCAAAGCACTCGTGCTAATGTGCAGTTCCCTGGCAATCTCGATCGGCTTGTAATACCTCATCTCCGGGCCTCCTTCACGAACGAAGCAAAAGTAGATTTCCACTATACCAAAAGCGTCTCGCTTAAGCAAACCTTGAATTAAAAGATTCAAGCAAATGATAAACTATATGATGAAGGCTAAAATACGAGGTTTCTTAAAATCAGTGCTTGGCGAAAACCAATATATCAACGAATGGCTACTTTTTTCACTGTTGCGTATGACATTTTGTTTACGACAAATTAGGCCACCCCGCCGGGTGAATATTCCACCTTAGTGGGTCAGCAAAAAAAGGTAGTTTGACTGGTCGGCAACCGGAATCCCCAAACATATTACGGATAGATCCTTCAAAATGGCGTAGCTTTTCTGTTCAACGGGACCGAAAGTTAACCGCGTTGTTGAAATTTGAAAAATCAGGAATGTTCGTTCTATAATTAAGGCGACAAGCGCAGCAGGCCGTGACAAATCCTGCCAATACAGTATAAAGGAGTCGGGTACCGAATGAACGAACCGGACTGGAAGGAAGTAGAGGAAAGGCTATTCCAGGAAAGTGTTTCCGCCATAAAGCAGTTTTCCGCTGAGCATGCAAACGAAGAAATCTGTTACTTCGCCTTTGATTCCGAGCCATACTATGGTTACGTGCTCCTATGCTTTGACACAACAGAGAACTCTGTTTTAGAGGCGAAGCGTTCTGCCGAAAGGGCACTTGACTTTACCGCTCAATCCATCAAGAAGGGCATGAATTGGCAAATGGCCAATTCGTACATGACCGGCGCCAATTTGCTGCCATTTACCAATAATACCGGCGATTTTAAATACCAGGGCTACACGCAAGTCGACTTTCAGGGCTGGCAGGAATTTGCAGATAGTGACGCTTATCCGAAGGGGTATTCGGAAGACCAGGATTATTTGGAAGGCAATTTGTCCATTGTTTTCTGGAAAGTGATTGACCGGCTGATTCGGGAGAATCATTTTTTCGTTCTGAAAATGGCCTCCCCATTTTTCGCAGGTTATGGGTTTCATGATAAGGATCAGGTTCTGCTTAGAATTATCAATTGGGGCAATGAAGAGGGCAAGATGTGACGGCGGAATCAATATTTTTAATATAACGTCAGAGACCTTCAAGTCCTCGAAGGTCTCTTTTACGTTGTCCAGCTTGTCAGTTTAGGACATATGTCCTTTCCCAATCCTTCGATCTGTCATTTAATAATGGAAAAATGTATAGTTAGGGAGAGGGAAGACGTGCGAGGGAGTTTATTTGCGTTTTTGGGCGGGGGCTTTATTACCCTGCAAGGAGTAGCCAACTCCCGGATTAGTCAAGACATCGGCACATGGCAAGCGGCGACGCTCACCCAGTTCACCGGATTCGTTGCGGCGCTGCTGATCCTGATCTTTATGCGCGACGGGAGTTTGCAGGGATTCAAGCAAGTGAAGCCGCTATACCTGACCGGCGGCGCTTTCGGAGCAGTCGTTATTTTCAGCAACGTCACGGCGATACATCAGATCGGCGTTACCTTGACGATCGCCGTGTTGCTGATTGCGCAGCTCGGTCTGACTTTCATCATTGACTGCACCGGATGGTTCGGCGTGGCGAAGCAGAAGATGGGGCTGCCGCAGTTCATCGGGATCGCGATGATGATCGCCGGTGTGGTCATCCTAAAATTTTGATCGCTGCAAGTTGAGGCTGGAGGCCGGAGCATGAAGGAAATTCAAGATCGTGAACAATTAAATCATTATTTGCGGGCATTTCAGCTCGAATCCGTATTCCACGAACCATTGCTGCCGCATTTGTCGCTGTACGGGTTCGAGCAGGGGGATCTCATCTGCACCCAGGGCCAAGCTCCGGAATATCTGTACGTGCTTGTGAACGGGAAGATCAAGATTTATACCACCTCGTCGGAAGGCAAAACGCTCGTTCTTTCTTTCAAGACGCCGCTTGAGGTGATCGGGGACGTCGAGTACGTGCGCGGGACGCCCATTCTCAATATGGTCGAAGCCGTATCGTCCGTCTGTATGATCGGCATCCATTACCGCTGGCTGCACAAATACGGAAAAGATCATGCGCCGCTGCTGCGGTTTTTGCTGGAAATCATTACGCAGAAGTTTTACATCAAGTCCAATTCGCTCAGCTTCAATCTGATGCATCCGGTGGAAGTGCGTTTGGCCAGCTATCTATTGTCCGTCACCTCGGACGAATCCGATTCCCGATTGGAAGGGCAGCTAAGCGCAGTCAGTCTGTCGGACGCGGCGAATTTCATAGGAACGAGCTACAGACATTTGAACCGGGTCATCCGGCAGTTCTGCATCAAAGGTCTCGTTGAGCGGGACAAAGGGGTTATCGTGGTGAAAGACAGGAATGGATTAAGCGCGCTGGCCGGTCATAATATTTACGAGCACAATCGGGGAAAAGGGGAGACGCGGTTATGATGGTAGGGCTGTCCTTGTCGCTTATCGCAGGCTCGCTGGTCGGGCTGCAAAATATTTTTAACAGCAAGGTGAACGAGCGCGCGAGCTCTTGGGCTACGACGACATTGGTATTGGGACTGGGCTTTCTGGCTTCGCTGACGCTCGGTCTGATCGTGGAGGGAACGGATTTATTTGCGCCGCATCCGATGCAGACCTGGTACTGGTTTAGCGGCTTGATCGGCGTAGGGGTGGTCACCTGTGTGGTGCAGGGGATACGGCTGCTTGGTCCTACGTTTGCCGTCTCGATCGTGATGGCGGCGCAGCTCGGGTTTGCATTGTTGTGGGACTCGATGGGATGGCTCGGTCTGGACAAGGTTCCTTTTACGTTCAGCAAGCTGATCGGAGTGCTGGTTATTGTCGGCGGCATCGTTGTGTTTAAATTGGGCGGCAGACGCGGGGCGCCGCGGGAACCGTCCAAAATGCCTGCGGGCCATTCTTGACAAGAAGCTCCCGCGGCGCCTTGCCGGAAACAGACCTTTGCCTGAGGGCGAAGGTCTGTTTTTTTGGGGATTGTACGGCCCGCTGCATCATTCCGCTGCCTCCGGCTGCTCCGCATGCATGCGAAATAATTGAATGTACAGCGCGATACTGATGCATGCAACCGCCAAAATGATACTGAATATTCCCATAGGCGGCACCCAATTGGACAGGAAAACCGTCATCGGCGCCAAAAATCTCCCAATCGTGAACTGGAGGTTATCGGCTCCCATGTACTGTCCTCTGGCATGCTCCGGGGCATAGCGGCTAATAAAGCTCTGGGTGACCGGAGAGCGTACAATTTCACCAAAGGTAAAGATGATCGTAATGAAAAACAAAAACCATATATTGGTGCCCAGTCCGAGGGAGAAGGTGCCTACTCCGGACAACAGCGACGATAGAATGAACACATTACGTTCTTTCCAATGGCGGAACCATTTTGTCACAGGAAGCACAAACAGGACAAACAAAAGACCGTTTAAGCCCAGCACCCAGCCAAAAATCTCCGTACTCGACAGCACAAGGGAGCCGTCGTTCCATGTGAACAGAGGCTGAGCAGGGACCTCGTTGATCACGTATACCGCCAAGTACAAATCCAATTGCATAATGGGGATCAGGGCAAAGATGCCTGCCAAAATATAAACGAGGAACACTTTATCCCGAAAAATAATACCGTATCCCTTCAACTGCTCCTTAAATACGCGGGTAATCGGAATGGAGGCATCCGGGCTGCTTTTCGCCGACTGCGGCAGCGTTTCATGAACGATGAAATACATTGCGATGAAATACAGCAGCAGGACCAAGGCGCAGGTCCACAACAGCTCTTGCCGGTAATGGAAGAAGAAGACGGCGCCAAGCGCAGGTCCGAGCACGGCGCCAATGTTATTGGCCGTCACGAACGTTGCGAAGATCTGGCGCCGGTTTTGCGCAGGCACCAGGTCGGCCACCATAGCGGAGCTTGCAGGTCTGTAGATGGCTCCGCCCAACCCAATGCCGATAAACGCGATATAATCCGTCCAATGGGATGACGACATCGCAAATAACGCAAACATTACTGTCTGAAGCGAAGCGCCCAGCAGCATTACGGGACGCCGTCCTACCCGGTCGGCTAAAGCTCCACCGAGCAGACTTCCGATGATGCTGAATATAGGGGGGATGGCCATCAAAATGCCGGCGATATGGCTGCCTAACGCCGCACCAAAATAGACCGTGATAAACGGATAGTACATCCAAAACAGCAGGTTAAACAGCCCTTCGCCGAATAACCGCACTTTCAAATTGGGATTCCATAAACGGATTTGCACTTCAAAACCTTATCCTTTCCACAACGAAACTTGTTAGGATTCCCGGCCGGGTATACAAACTATAGAACGATATCCAGAAAAAGTATAGACTTATAATTAGGAATGGTTTATACTAATAATAATGAAAATTGAATAAGCCGAGTTTTATTTTAACTGATTCAAAAATCGAACACTTGTTCTGAAATGCGAGAGGCGCTTCCATTGGGAGCGTCTTTTTTGATGCAGTTGCATTAGGGGAGCAATATGTTAAAATTATCCTTATTCGACATGAGCATTGTACGAAGGGGGAGCGTGAATGACGGCGGGAGTCTGGAACTTTGTTTTCATGTTCTGGGCTTCCGCTGCTTTTGTTTATGTCTTGAATGAGGCGAGGTGATCCGGCGCGTGCGGAGCATTCCGGCAAATCCATTAACCAAAATGAGCGTGAATTACCAGCTGATTTTGCTGTTTTTGCTCATGGTCAGTCCTGTTTTTATGCTGCAATGGTACGGAAATATGAAGGCCGAGCAAATTTTGAAGCGGAACGTGACGAACGCCTATCTGGAATTAAACAAGCAAAATCTAAGTCTGCTCAATCGGGACATGGATTCGATCAATCGAATCACCATGACCATTATCCAAAATCCGCTTACGCAGCAGATGCTTCCGGACGGTACGGACACGGTTGTGACGCGGGTCGGCAAATACGAAGCCTTGGACAAGCTGCTCAAAAGCTACTCGATCGGGGGAGACGGCGGCGGAGCTGTAGCTTTCTCCTTATACGTCAACGATCCCAACGACGATTATTCGTTTGCTCCGAAAGTCAGGCAGGCCGCGCAAGCAGGCGTTTTTTTCGTTTCGGATCGGAATCAGCCGGAATGGTTTCGGGAAGCGCTTCAAAAGCAAGGCAAGGGCGAGCTCAAAATTATCGACAATTTCGATCCGTCGTCCGACCAAGGAACGCTGAGTTACGTCCGTGCCGTGAACAATATCTCGCATGGAAACGGCGTCATCGGCGTATTGGTGGTGACCAAGCTTGAACGGATGATCGAAAACGATTTTCGCAGCGTCCAATTGCCGGACGGAGAAATTTATTTAACCGACTGGTCCGACCGGATTCTTGCCTCAACGACGAAAGGCGCGGGAAGCACGCTTCCGCTTCCGCCCGCCGCCAAGGACATGACGGCCATGGAAGGTATTCTGGACGCCGTGCATTCGGATTATATTTACGTCGTCAACTACAGCTATTTGCTCCAGCAAAAGCTGATTTACCGCATTCCGATCCACTCCTTGCTTCAGCAGCAAAACGAGCTGAAACGGGTCATTCAATTAATTTCCGTTGTTTATTCGATGCTGGCGTTTGTCGTCGTGATGTATTTCTGGAGATCGTTAATGAATCCGATGCAGAAGCTGGTTCATGTTATAAGGAGCTACGTTCCGGGCAAGCCGGTGCGGAAAACGGCCGGGCGCAGGAGGAACGACGAGCTCGGCGTGCTGATTACCTCCGTCTATGACATGGCCGACCGATTGAATTATCTCGTGAACGACAAGTATCAGCACGAAATCAAGCAGAAGGAAGCGCAGCTGCAAATTTTGTACCAGCAAATCAACCCTCATTTGCTGTATAACACGCTGGAAAGCATATATTGGAAAAGCACGCTGGAAGGCAAGGGCGAATCCGCCGAGATGATCAAAGAATTGTCCAAGCTGATGAAAATCGGCTTAAGCAGGGGCAGAGAGCTGATTACGATCGGCGAAGAGATGGAGCACGCCGCCGCCTATATCAGCCTGCAGCAGCGGAGATACGAGCATAAGTTTCGCGTGGAGTGGAAGATTATGGAGGACGTACGTCCGCTGCTGATTCCGAAGATTACGCTCCAGCCGCTAATTGAAAACGCTATTATTCATGGTGTGAAAAATATGGGGGAAGACGGGGAAATCGTCATATCCGCCGTACTGCAGGACGATAAGGTGACGGTTCGCGTGGAAGATAACGGCTTCCGGGAAGCGGATCTTAATGCGATCCGCCGATCGCTGCACGAAGAGCATCCGGGCCCGTCCATGGGATACGGCATACGCAACATTCATCAGCGGGTCCGGCTGCATTTCGGGGATGCTTACGGGCTCGACTATGCGAGAAATCAACCGCACGGAACGGTCGCCACAATCACTTTGCCCAAGCGCGAAGCCGTTCCAAACGGACAATAAACTGGCGAGGTGGCTTGGAATGTACAATATTTTGCTTGTGGATGACGAACCTCTGATTTGTCAAGGCTTAAGCCAGCTATTGGCTTCTTCGGGATTGAATATCGATCAGCTCTTTATTGCGCATAGCAGCTACGAAGCGATGGACTATATCCGCATGGAAGAAGTCGACCTGCTGATCACAGACATCCAGATGGGCGAAATGAGCGGGATCGAACTGATGCATCAAGCGAAAATGGCCAAGCCGTCGGTGCAATCGATCGTTGTTTCCGCCTACGAGACGTTTCAGTATGCGCAATTGGCGATGAGATTGGGAGCGAAGGATTACTTGATCAAGCCGCTGAACAGCAGCCATTTTCTGGATACCGTGCGCAATGTATTGCTCAAAATGGACAAAGCGGCGGCGGTAACCCACGATGAATTTATCGCTGAGCTGAGCGACCGGTTCCGAATGGAGGAGCCCGACCGGACGAAAACGGAGGCGCTGAACCGGCTGCTGGCCGATCCCGCGGGCGCTTCGGTTGAGCGGCTTGTGCCGATGGCCTCCTTGCAAGGGCCATATTTTGCCGTCCTTAAAATCAAGCCGGTTGTTCCACCCTCCCAAGAAGGGACTCGATTCCTCGAAAAGGATCTCGCCTTATTGCAGTATGCCGTATTGAACGTGGCGTGCGAGCTGCTTGACGGTCAGTGGAATCATGCCGCTTTTTATTCGCCCGATCATGAGATTTCGATCATTCTGCAATGGAACGACGAAGCCTATGGAGATAAGAGCATCAACAAAATCAACCAACTCGACATGATTGGCAGATCGCTGCATGCGAATGTGCGGAAGTATTTGTCGCTGCCATGCGTGGTTGGCATAAGTCAGATTATGAAAGGAATCGAGTTTCTGGGCGCTTTGAACGAGCAGGCGCGGAAAGCGATCCGCTTTCACCGGGAGCATCAGGATCATTACGTGTTTTACTACGGCGATTTTAGCTGGAATCCGGCTTCCCATGAGGCGACCGAGGAGGAAATGGTCGTCCATCACAATCAAATTGTGGATACGGCCAAGCAATATATCCATCGGCACTTTGGGCAAAAAGGGCTGACGCTTCAGGAGGTCGCTCAGCAAAGTCACGTGAGTCCGAATTACTTGAGCTATTTGTTCAAGAAAAAAACCGGCTACAACCTTTGGGATTATGTCGTGAAATTGCGAATGGAGGAAAGCCGGAGGCTTATCACAAGTACGGATATGCGCCGCTACGAAATCGCCGATAAAGTAGGGTATGAATCGCCGGAGCATTTCAGCAAAATATTTAAAAAGTATTATGGCGTCAGTCCGAGCGAATTGAAAAAGTAAAATCGCCAATGATCCCGATAGGATTGCACATGTTCAATTTCCCTTCACATTTTTACAATTGGAGTCAAGACCTGTGAGAAATGAGGGAAATCCGCTGTGTATCGAGTCGTGAAAAGACATCTGTGGGGTTATTTGTTTATTTTGCCGGCTGCCGTTATTTTCGGCTTGTTCTTATGGACGCCGATTGTCAAAGGCTTCGTTTACAGCCTGTACCACGTTGATTTTATGAAAGGCAACACCTTTGTCGGCTTCGACAATTATGTCAAAGTGCTTCGTGATCCCGATATCGGGCGCGCGGTGAAGAACACGCTGTATTACATGTTTCTGGGGCTTATCATCGGCTTCTGGGTGCCGATCGTCTTTGCGATTGCCATCTCCGAGCTGAGGAGGTTCCAAGGGTTCGCCCGCATCGCTGCGTACTTGCCGAACGTGCTTCCCGTGGTCGTCTTGTACGGGCTGTGGCGATGGATCTTCGACCCGGTCGGCCCGATCAATGCGGTGCTGAGCAAGCTGGGCTTCGAGCCCGTTTCGTTTATGACCGACCCGAGCTGGTCCATGGCCTCGCTGGTCTTTATGGAAACCTGGCAGCAATTCGGCGGCGCGCTGCTGATTTATTTGGCCGGCTTGCTCAGCATTCCCCGGGATTGGTACGAGGCGGCGGAAATCGACGGGGCCGGCGTCTGGCAGCGGATACGCTACATTACGCTTCCTTCGATCAAAAGCCTGATCTTGCTTTTATTGATTCTGCAAATCATCTCGACCTCGCAGGGCTATCAATCCCAGTATGCCATGCTCGACGGCGGTCCCAACAAAACGACGCTCACCTATGTTCTGCTTATCGTGAAGTATGCGTTTACGAGCCAGGATTACGGCGCAGCGTCCGCCTTGGGCGTGCTGATGTTTTTCGTGCTCGGTGGATTGGCTCTGGTTCAATCCAAGCTTACCGGCAGGGAGGGGGCTTGAGCATGAGCAAACACGAACGCGGCATTCTTTCGAGCTACGATTTGCGGAACCGCTCCGTTCGGTTCGGCTATGCGGTCATGATCGCGGCGATCCTCGTCATGGTCTGCACCATGATCTATCCGATTCTCATTACGTTTTTTAACGGGGTCCGGCCCAATACGGAGATGAACACGTTTCCGCCCCGGTTTTTCCCTTCGGAGTGGCATTTCGAAAATTTCGGGCAAGGGTGGAACTATATCCATCTACTGCTGTTCCTTCGCAATACGTTTATCATTTTCGCGGGCAACTTAATCGTGACGGTCGCCGTGCTGGGGTTGGCGGCATTCAGCTTGACGCACATGAACGTGCCTTACCGGAAGCAGATCGGCGCCTTTTTCTGGATTACGCTCTTTATCCCGCCGACGACCTATATTATTCCGAATTTTATGAATTTGAAGGAGCTCGGGCTGCTGAACCAATTTGCGGCGTTCTGGCTGCCTGCGGCGGCCAACGCTTTTTACTTGCTGCTGCTGAAAAACTTCTTCGGCGGCCTGCATCCGGAAATCTTCGAAGCGGCGAGAATGGACGGCGCGTCCGACGGAACCTGCTTTTTCCGGATTGCCTTTCCTTTGTCCGTGCCGATTTTTGCGACGTTATCGATCTTTATTTTTTCGGCGGTGTGGAACGATTGGTTCTGGCCGTCGATCGTGATGCACAGTGACAACGGATATCCTCTGGCTACGGCCATCTACAAGTATGTCCTGCAGGCCCGCAGAATGAATCTAAACCTGCGGTTCGCGATCTTGTTCATGGTGATGCTTCCGCCGGTCGTCGTATTTCTCCTATTCCAAAAGTTCATTCTGCGCGGCGTACAGCTGGGAGGAGTGAAAGGGTAGCGGGCGAGCAGCTTTATCGTAAACCTGCGCATAATCCGGATAGGAATACGCCTCGTTTCGGAGAAAGGGTCCGATTAAGATGGAGATTAGATACACATCCAACAGTTGGAAAGGGGAATTCCAATGCGCGAGCGCAACGCACTACTCGCATCGACGATGTCACTCTTTATGCTAGGCTCCATGCTCACCGCATGCAGCCCGGACGCCAGCCCCGCCGCCGACGGCGGGAACAATTCGGCTTCGTCCGGCAAGCAGAAAAAAATCACCATCAGCGTCTATTATCCGACGCCTGATCTCGTGGAAAAGCGGGCGCTGGAGGACGATAAAATCCGGCGGTTTACGGAGAAGTATCCGGACGTGGAAATCGTAAAAAGCGACTGGCAGTACGATCCGAACCAAATCGGCATCAAGATGGGCGCCAACGAAGCCCCGACCCTATTCAACACGTATGCGACGGAAGGCAAGTTTTTGGCGGAAAAAGGATGGGCGGCCGACATTACGAGCCTGTTCAACGCTTATGAGTTCAAAGATCAGATGAACCCGATTTTGCAGCAGCAATTCGTCATCGGCGGCAAAATTTACGGGATCGCCCAGCAAGGCTATGTGACCGGGACCATCGTCAACAAAAAGATGCTGGAGGATAAAAAGATCGCGGTACCGCCGCTCGATTGGACGTGGGACGATATGTACAACACGGCCAAGGCGGCAGCCGAGCCTGCCAAGGGCATCTCCGGCATTGCTCCCATGGGGAAAGGGAACGAAGCCGGGTGGAACTGGACCAACTTCCTGTTCGAAGCGGGGGGAGACATTCAGAAGGTAGAGGGCGGCAAGGTCACGGCACTCTTTCATTCCGAGGCGGGCGTGAAAGCGCTGCAATTTTACCGAAGCTTGGCATGGGAGGCGAAAGCCATTCCGAAGGACTGGGCGCTTGGGTGGGGCGACGCTGTCGGAGCTTTTGCCCAGAGCCGGACGGCCATGGTAATCGCCGGACCGGACGGTCCGATCGATCAGGCGCTCAACCAAGGCGGCATGAAGCCTGCCGATGTGATCTTTTACCCGATGCCGGCTGCGGCCAAGGGCGGCAAGCATACCGGCGTGCTCGGCGGCGACTATCTGGTCATCAATCCGAAAGCGACGCAAGAAGAGCAAGAGGCGGCATTCCGTTACGCAACGTTCGACTATTTCTCGGACAAAGGGCTGGCTTCCATCGAAGCGAGCATCCAGCAGCGGAAAAAGGACAGTAAATATTTTGTGCCTCCGGTGATCGAGTACTTCACTTCCGACTCCGCTTACGGCAAAAAGGTGAAGGCCGTCTACGACAAATACGATAACGTCTATCCGTACTCGCCCGACATCACGAAGTATCTCGACGGGAAGCCGGAAGCACAGTTCAATACGCAGGATTACTACGCGACCATAACAAGTGTCGTGCAGGATGTCTTTTCGCGCAAAGACGCCGATCCGAAAGCGGTGCTGGATGCGGCGGCGAAGTTGGTTCAGGAAAAATATTACAACCCGATCAAGGTGGAGTAGGAAGCTGTTGTTCGCTAGGACGTACGTAGAATCTTATATTTTTGAGAAAAGAGCGGTATGCAAAATGAAAAGAGTCCCTGTCAGTAGCTTGGCTGGCAAGGACTCTTTTGCTTATGGGGCTTCCGATATTAGCCGCCCCAACCATTATGATCGAGCATCTTTACCGAAGGCTCCTGTGGCTGTGGCGGCACGATGATTCCACTTAACAAGATCAACCCCATCATTAAGGACAGAATTATTTTTTTCATACGTTGAACACTCCTTCGACAATTTGTTTGTAGCCCAGTTTTTGTTGCTCTGTAGCATACTCACTATGTTTCCGAAATAATGAGATGCATTTTTCAAAGCCAGTGTAATAATTCATTCTATGTGCCAAATAAAGAGTATATAACAATTCATCAATGCCGCCAACAATACGTTTTTTGGCGAAATCATACTTTGCTTTCTCATACCAAAAATGAAATAATTGAGTTCCGTTTATGTAGGTTACATCAGAGTTTACAGGAGGGAGCATAATTGAAAATTTGTTCAAAATGTTATCGGCGTCAAAACGAAACTGATTAGCTGATTCAACAACCGATAAAAGACTTGGCAAAATTTCTTCAGGGCACTGATCCAAGAAATCCGACAGTTCATTAAGGACTTTGTTATTGCCGATTTTCAATTCGAGATTGTACATATTCGCCTTGCCCCAAGTTCGAAATTTCTCAACCTCCTTTTTCCCCAAGTCATCAAGGGACTGGAACCATCCAAGGTCGGAATACTCTGCAACGCACTTTTTTGCTTCTTCGTATCGACCTTGCATAGCAAGGACAAAACCCTTGATGCGTAGCCCATGACCATAATATACCACTAAATGCCGTTCGGTTTGTAGATTTTTAACATATTTTTCATTTTTTAATTTATCGTAAGCAGCACAAGCACACGCATACATTTCATCTCCATAAAGTTCCACCCTTTTCCAATCGCCTAGTGAGTAACAAACATTCGCCATCATCAGCAGAGCGTCGAGTCGATTATTTTCTGGCAAGCGATTGTAATACGGCTCAAACTGTCCTAATGCTTCTTTATTTCCTTCCGAACTAATCCCTACCAGGCATTGAAATAACCGAAATTGACACAGGAGGAAGGTTTGGTCGTTATGATCAGTTTCCCGATCAATGACATAACGATATAAAATTGCTGCCTCCTCCTTTTTCTTCTCTCCAAAAAGGTGCTCAGCTACTGAATAGAATTGATCTTTCATTCCTGGCCCAAACCAGCTAACATTTGTCATTTGTCCCAAACGCTCCCTTCGATTTATACCATAATATTACATGTGGAAGATTTTACACGCAATATATATCTTTTTTATGATGTTACGTTGACATCATAAAAACAGAGAAATACAAGGGGGGAACAACATAATTCGACATCAATAGGCAAATTAATACATATTTTTGCATTATATTTTGGGTAAAGCCTAGCAATATCGTCAGATTTAGTACTACTAAATGCTCATAAAAAAGTAATTTTGTCCCATGCGTTTCTGTTGTCATTAATGGTATTTTTTAGAAGGGACAATACACCGGCCGGTTCTTTGTTCCAAAAAAATCAAAGGAGAACAATCTATGAAACTTAAAAAAGTCGTATATGCATCCGTAGCTTCGACGGTACTTACTTTTTGCATTCTGGGGAGTGCATTTGCCCAAACGCATCAAGAACCAAACACAATTTCAAAACAAGAAGTGGAGAAAAGATTCGAGGTCGCAAGAAATGAATTGAACTCTGTGGGAGTAACGGAGGAAACGATTGCGAAGCTGGGTGATAAAGTTGATTTTGTTTCAAAGATCGTGAAAATCAACAGTTTCAACAAGGAGCAAGCAGCCAACTTTATCCAAGGTATTGTTAACCCTAAATTCGACAAAATGATCTCTGGCAAAGCACTCCCTGAAGGTGGATTTGAAGTAAACGGACAAAAAGAACCGGGATTTGGGACGGAAGAGAAATTTAAACGCCTGCAACAAAAAAATGATGTCACCTCTTCTACATCCTCACGGAATGGATACGCGATGGACACAGGAGCGCATTATATTTATACTTCGACCAAAGGGTACCATAAGGGATACATGCATGTTCAATTCCCTCAAGTTTATCTGGGAAACAAGAGTACAAGAGCAATGGAGTTTTTTGGTTTTTACCATGAAACAGGTGGAGGCGGGGATGCCGGACTATTCACTAGGGATGGGCGGTATTGGAAATTAGGAATGAATATTTATCCTGCTCCTCCGGGCACGACTGGTTGGTGGGAAGGAGGTAAAGAAATCGATAAAAACGAGCACGCCGAAGTTCTTTTAGTATCATGGGAGGAAAACGATTCACTATTTACAAGTGCATTTAATCGGTATACAGGCAATCAATTAAGCGCTATATCCTTCTATGCACCCGGACACAGTTTTGATAAGTATAATCCAACTACCGCTGTAAATAACGAGCATTCTTTGGCCTTCTTCAGAAATGAGGGCGATTTAACTGATGGCTCATACAGCCAATACGGTAAGCACTTTAATGTCTTACTTGCGGATTCGAATGGTTATACTGTTAACTGGGACTATTCAAAAACAAGTTCAGAAGGTAAATCTGGCACATATGATGAGCAACGAACAATTAAAGGTGTGTATGGTACACCTTTTAGCAATGAGGTTAATATTTATTTTGATTTGCCAAGACGGTAATTTTAATTGAAATAAAGGCTCTCGAAGTATGAGGGCCTTTATTTTTTACAACGCAACTTTCTTAAATTACTTTCGTCAGTTGTAAATAGTGAGTTTAGTTTACATTTAAAGGAGGTATTGTTTTATGATTGGACGCAAGTTTTTATTAGCAACACTATGCATAATGATGTTTCTTTGCGGATACAGTGGTGTACATGCGGAAGAAATTGAATTTCAAGATGTTAGCAAGGATCATTGGGCCATAGATACCATACAATGGGCCGTTAAGGAAAAAATAGTGGATGGGTACCCCGATAATACTTTTAAACCGGAACAAGTTGTTGGACAAAAGGAATTTATAACCCTTCTGATCAGGACATTTAAACCTTCAGATTTTAGTCTAGATGATCCTAATAATACGGGTGAATGGTCTTACCCGTATACACACTTTGCCTTTAGTTACGGATGGTATGTGATCGTTCCTTTCCATCAGCCCAAGGGTTCTGATATTGGCCTAGCCCGAGGTCAAGCAGCCAAAATTATTGCAGATGCTACAGGCAAAAACTATAGCCAAAAGGATTCTATTCGTTATCTTCTGGACAACGGCTTTGTAGAAGGGAAAGTTGACAATTCATTAGATGGATTCAAGGAAGGTGATCCACTTACAAGAGCCGAAGCTTTAACCATGATTAAACGTGTACGCTCTAAGCTGGACAAATTGCAAAAATCACCAGAGGAAACCGTTAAATACGAACCAAAATCCGAAAAATAATAATCTCCCCGAAAAGGTCGCAATGTGTTTTACATGCGATCTTTTCAGTTATTAGGACGCCGGGGCCGACGAGGTGCCGTGCTCGAGAGGTCCGTAATATTGCGCCTGATCTTCATAACATACAACCTTGAAACGAAGGCGCGAAATATTAGAATGGTAATCAGCACGCACAGCGCTTCTGCCTTGCATCTTGTACAGCCTGTCGTGCTGTGTATCCAAGGGGGGAGGAGGTACGGACGGGAAGCCTAACTGGTAGCATTAAGCCATGGGGGAGGCGATAAAGAAGAGCATTGAAGCAGAGGAAGCGCAATACGTGCAAGCTGGTTCTAGAATATTGAACAAGGAGGTAGTCTTATGAATATGCCGTTTCGCTTAAAGGGAAGAGCGCATGTTCCGATGTGGATACTTGTTTTTTGTTTGGTGCTTACTCAAGTCGGATGGGTTCCCGAGAAGGCTCAGGCCGCGACGAATTTGGCTGCAGGCAAACCGATTACCGCAAGCAGTTCTGTCGATGTCTATCGTGCGGCGAACGCGAACGACGGCAATCCGTCAAGCTATTGGGAAAGCGCAAACAACGCTTTTCCGCAGTGGCTGCGGGTCGATCTCGGCGCGGTCAGCACGATCAACCAAGTCGTTCTCCGTCTGCCGCCCGCCTGGGAGAAGCGCTCCCAAACCTTATCCGTCGCGGGCAGTACGGACGATGTTAACTACAGCACGCTGGCCGCTTCTGCCGCTTATTCGTTCGATCCCGCCGGTGGAAATGCCGTAACGATCTCCTTCGCAAATGCCGGCGTAAGATACGTGAAGTTGAATTTTACCGCCAATACCGGCTGGCCGGCGGCGCAGTTATCCGAGCTGGAAGTGTACGGTCAAACGACGCCGCCACCGCCGGGCACCTATGAAGCGGAGTCGGCCCAATTATCGGGTGGAGCCAAAGTCAACACCGATCATGCCGGCTATACGGGGACGGGATTTGTCGACGGCTACGGGAATCAAGGAGCAGCGACGCAGTTCACGATAAACGTAAGCTCCGCAGGCAAATACAACGCCATTTTGCGATATGCCAACGCCATGGGAGGAGACCGCACGCTCAGCCTGTACGTCAATGGAACGAAAATCAAGCAGACGGCTCTGCCTTCCTTGGCGAACTGGGACACCTGGTCGACCAAGTCGGAGAGCGTGAATTTAAACGCCGGCAACAATACGATAACATACAAGTATGATCCCGGCGATTCAGGAAACGTGAACCTTGATCAGCTTCAGATCGTCGAAGGAACCGGATCGGAGCCAAGGTCCGCTTTTGCCACCATCGAGGCTGAAAGCTACGATAGTCAATTCGGCGTGGAGACCGAAAACGCCAGCGAAGGCGGATTGAGCATCGGTCATATCGACGAAGGGGATTACGTCGTCTATAAAAATATCGATTTCGGAACCGGAGCATCGATTTTCGAAGCCAGAGCAGCGAGCAATACCGGAGGTGGAACGATCGAGGTCCGGCTGGACGGCCTTACAGGCACGCTCGCCGGCACGTGCGTTTTGCCAGGCACGGGTGGTTGGCAGACATGGATCACGAAATCATGCGGAATCAATTCTATCAGCGGGATGCACGACCTGTATCTCAAGTTTACAGGCGGTTCCAACCTGTTCAATCTGAATTGGGTTAAGTTTTCCAATCCGACGACTCCGATTCCGACAAGAGGCGCAAAAATGCCTTACGATATTTATGAAGCGGAGGATGGCGTGATCGGCGGCGGGGCGGCTATCGTAGGTCCGAACCGCAATGTCGGCGATTTGGCTGGCGAGGCTTCCGGACGGAAGGCGGTTACCCTGAATACGACGGGCAGCTTCGTGCAGTTCACGACGAAAGCCGACACGAATACGCTGGTGATGCGCTTTTCCATTCCCGACGCTCCCGGCGGCGGCGGAATCAATTCCACGCTCAATATTTACGTCAATGGCACGTATACCAAATCGATCGACCTGACTTCCAAGTATATGTGGCTTTACGGCAGCGAAACCTCGCCGGACAATTCCCCCGGCGCCGGTGCTCCAAGGCATATCTACGACGAAGCGAATATGATGTTCGATCAAACGATTCCCAAAGGAAGCACCATCAAGCTGCAAAAAGACCCCGCCAACACAACGACATACGCCATTGATTTTGTCAGCTTGGAGCAAGTATCGCCCATTGCCAATCCCGACCCGGCCAAATATGTCACGCCGGCCAACACGTCGCACCAAGCCGTTCAGGATGCGCTGGATCGGGTGCGTATGGACCAGACCGGCAAGCTCGTCGGCGTATATCTCCCTGCGGGAACCTACGAAACGAGGTCCAAATTCCAAGTCTACGGCAAACCGGTGAAGATTACCGGCGCCGGCCCCTGGTATACGAGGTTTGTGGCTCCTGCGAATCAGACGAACACTGATATCGGCTTTTATGCAGGCTCCGGCTCCAACGGCTCCACCTTTGCGAACTTTGCGTATTTCGGCAACTATGTTGCGCGGATCGACGGACCGGGGAAAGTATTTGGCTTCACGAACGTTTCCGACATGACGATCGACAACGTTTGGGTGGAGCATCAGGTTTGCATGTTCTGGGGGCAAAATGTCGACCGCACGGTGATCAAAAACTCCCGAATCCGCAACGTATTCGCGGATGGCATCAATTTTACGAACGGCAGCACGAACAATCTCGTCAGCAATGTCGAGGCTCGCGGAACGGGGGACGATAGCTTCGCTTTATTCAACGCCATCGATGCGGGAGCGCCGGATGACAATGCGGGCAACGTATTCGAAAATTTAACCTCGCTGCTCACATGGCGCGCAGCCGGCCTCGCGGTATACGGAGGCACCGGCAATACGTTCCGGAACATTTATATCGCAGATACGCTCGTTTATTCCGGCGTAACGCTAAGCTCCCTCGATTTTGGCTACCCGTTCCGGGGCTTCGGCGCTTCGCCGCAAACGACCCTCGAAAACATATCGCTGGTCCGCACGGGCGGGCACTTCTGGGGAAATCAGACGTTCCCGGCGATCTGGCTGTTCTCGGCCTCGAAAGAGTTCCGGGGCATCCGCATACGTGATATGGATATCGTCGATCCGACCTATCACGGGATCATGTTCCAGACGAAGTACAATGGAGCCTCTCCTGAAAATCCCGTCACGGACACGGTCTTTTCCAACGTGACGATTTCAGGCGTCCGCAAGAGCGGGGACGCGTATGACGCCAAGTCGGGCTTCGGCATCTGGGCCAACGAAATCGAAGGAGGACCGGCCGTAGGTTCCGCCGTATTCAACAATCTGAAGTTCCTCAATATGGGGCCCGGCACAACGAATATCAAAAATACGACTTCAACCTTCAAGGTTACGGTTAACCCGTAAACCTGTAAACAGACCTTTGCCGTATACAGGCTGAAGGTCTGTTTTTTTCGCTTTTTATACAGTGCTCGCCAAAACATCATTGTTGGGACCAGCACTGGGGCAGACCGTGTGGACGGAGCGAAGTTGAAGCCGAAATGGATTCGGTGTCGTGCGATTTCTCAACGAACGAAGACGAGTCAGCTTAATAAAGCAGCGGCAATCCAGGACGTAATATTCCAGTCCAAGGCTGCCGCTGCTTTCCTTATCGAAGAATTACTACTGCATCCACTTTAAACGGCCAATCGCAACAAATAGAGCAAATGCTAAGAAAATGATGTTCACGACAATTTCTCTATATTCGCCTCGCATCATATGGAATACGGCACCGAAAAGCACGATTGCCGCAAGTCCGGCCGCGGCAGTCGGCGTCAAAACAGGGACGATTTTTGCGGCTTGAGGCAAAATTAAACCTATTGCTCCAAGCAATTCCACTAAGCCAATAAAGAAAACGAGATCTTTTGGAACATCACTCACCCATGTCCAGGACGTTTTTGCTACTTCATACTGAAACGCCTTCAACCAACCGGAATAAATAAATCCTAAGGCTAATATCCCTTGTGCGATCCATAAAACGACATTCATAAATTACGCCAACTCCTTATCACTTTCATCTATTCATATCCCAACCTAACGAACGTTAATCCATACTGTTTTTTCTTCAATCGCCTCCTCTTGTGTCTATTGAGCTCTAGGTGCATAATAATCTATAGCAATCGCTTTAGGAAGTAGTTACTTAAAATAAACGTAGTATACAAAAAGAAACCTAAGGTGGGTAGAGAAGGGAGGGTATATTCATGTCTACCTTTTGTAAATTCGAGACGGCGTTGGAGATCCTTGTCGGGAAATGGAAGCCAGTTATTCTGCTTCGCCTTTTTTCAAACGGAACCATGAGATTTAGCGAACTTCAAAAAGCGATACCGGATATCACCAAAAAAATGCTGACCCAACAATTACGGGAGTTGGAGTATCACGATATTGTTCATCGTGAGATCTATCGCCAAATTCCCCCCAAGGTGGAATACTCCATCACAGAATACGGTAAAGGGATGGCAACCATTTTGCAGGCGTTAAATGATTGGGGAGTAGCTCATGTCGAGCATTTAAATGAGTTATACGGTACGAATCATTCCGTGGAAGCGCACAGAAGTGATGCAATGGATAAATAGATTACGTGAACGGGTAACGTTAGTTGAATAAAGCAGCGGTAGTTTGGAACTTTATTTTCGTGTTCTGAACTGCCGCTTTCCCTTTTTCCAAGGGTCAGTCTAAAATTTGTCGCCTTGATCGGTCAGGCGATTTCGTTTTCGTTTGCAGAATGTTAACAAAGATTGTGAAAATGATCACTACCAAAATTACCCAAAGTAGATAATAATATGAATTACGGGCCCTGATCATTGTAGTATTCGGGAAGGAGGCTTTCGGTGAACATTGCAGTCTGCGTCAAACAAGTGATGCTGCAGGAGATGGCGGACGAAAGCAAAGAAACGGACGGTGCAAGCCGGGAAGCGAGCCAGTTGGTCAATAACGCGAACGATTACTATGCCGTGGAAGAAGCGCTGAAATGGAAGGACCGGTACGGAGGGACCGTGACGTGCCTGTCGATGGGACCGGAAAAATGCCAAGAGCAGCTTCGCGACATCGCCGCCTTAGGCGTCGACCGGATCGTCCTGCTGTCGGGCCGGGAATTTGCCGGGGCGGATACGTTGGCCACTTCGTATACGCTGGCGGCAGGAATTCGCAAACTGGGCGGCTTCCAGCTTGTACTGACCGGCGAGCAGTCGCTCGACGGAGAGACCGGCCAAGTCGGCCCGAGCTTGGCCGAGCAGCTCGGCATCGTGCATGTGGCAAACGTAAGCGAAATCTGCTCCGCGCAGGACGACCGGGAAATGGTGGTCAAACGGGAGCTGGAGGATCGCGAAGTCACGATCAAGCTGCCTTTACCTGCGCTGCTGTGCATCCGCAAGCATATCAACCAACCGCGGATTCCATCGGTTGTGGGCCTTATGAAGGCAAAGACCGCGCAAATTACGGTTTGGGGCCCGGATGATCTGGGGATTGAGCCGGGACGAGTCGGTCTAAGCGGATCGCCTACCCGGGTCGTTGGCGTATACCACCCGGCCGGAAAGGAGCGAAAGGCCGACGGGGAAATCGTCCGCTATGCGGACAACCGGCAATGCGCAGCCCGCATTTTGTCCAAAATCGGGGCCTGCGACGACAAAGGAACAGGAGTTTTCACATGAGCCAAATTCGCATTCTCCATTCAAATTGCATCGGATGCGGAACCTGTGTGCAGCTTTGTCCATTTGAAGCGTTGAGCTTGGCGGAAGGTCAGGCGCATGTCGACCACGACCGGTGTGTCGTATGCGGCTCCTGCGTGCCGGTATGCCCGGCGGATGCGATTGTCGACGATTCCTTACCGGATGATTTTATGCCCGGAGATTCCATGGTCGACTGGTCCATACCGGATGAACCGGACGCTAAGCGTATCGTTAAAAGTAACGAAGCGTCGTCATTTAGCGGCATTTGCGTCTATGCGGAGCATACCGACGGAGCGCTCGTTCCTTCGGTGGCGGAGGTGATCGGGGCTGCGAGGCAATTGACCGAAGGAACGGGGCTGCCCATATCGGCTGTACTCCTCGGCAGCGAGATCGGCCATTTAACCGGCGAACTGCTGGAACTTGGCGCCGATGAGGTATGGTTGGTCGACAGCCCGAATCTTCAGCCCTATGCGGAGGATGCGGAAGCCCGCTGCATGAGCGAACTGCTTGCCGAGCTGAAGCCGGCCATCGTGCTCGGAAGCGGCACCCGGCGCGGCCGTTCGATCTTCCCGAGAGTCGCCGCACGGATGAATACCGGATTGTGCGCGGACTGCATCAGCCTGTCGCTCGATCAGGACGCGGGCAACCTAGTTGTCACGAGGCCCGCGTACGGCGGCAGCATCGTCGCGAAAATCGTCATTCCGCACCAAAGACCGCAAATGGCGACGATCAAGGAGCACGTATTCCGGCCGGCCTCGAAAGTAAGCGCGCCTAGCGGCACCGTAAGGGATATGAGCTCGCAGATTCGCGTGTCCAAGACGGTGCTTGAAATTTTGGAAATCGTGAAGGGGCGAGCGGACCCCGCCAATCTGCTGCAGGCCGATACGATCGTTGCGGTGGGACGGGGGATCAAGAAGGCCGAGAACCTGCCGCTTATCTACGAATTTGCCGGAGCGATAGGGGCCAGCGTAGGAGCTACCCGGGCCGCCGTGGATCTGGGTTGGATGCATCCTTCCCATCAGATCGGCCAAACCGGAAGCATTGTCAAGCCCCGCGTCTATTTTGCCTGCGGGATTTCCGGGGCGCTCCAGCATACGGTGGGGATGGAGGAGGCGGAAACGATCGTCGCGATCAACTCCGATCCGAATGCGCCGATTTTCGATCTCGCAACTTATGGGATCGTAGGCGATCTGTTGGAAGTGATCCCGGCATTTATGGAGACGTTGAAAGCGGAGAAGCAGCAAATGGTATGACCAAGTAAACGGAATTGCAACTTTATGGAAAAGTACGGGAGGCGCAGACCGATGACGGTACGAGAACAAATTTCCGATTATATTCGCGAGCTGACCCACGAGCCTGTAACCGATCCTTCGCTGAATCTGTTCGAAGCAGGCTTGCTGACCTCGCTGGATGTGCTGGATCTGATTTCTTTTCTGGAAGAAACGTTTCGGGTAAGTATTTCCGAGGATGACGTGAACATGGAGAGCCTCGGAACGATGAACGGTGTCGTGTCGCTGGTCGAACGGTTAAGGGCATGAAGGTAGCCGTATGCTGATTCCCGACATGTTGTCCAAGGCTGCGGCAGACGATCCGCAGAAGGAAGCGTTTATTGAGAAGCACAGGCGATTGACCTTTCGGGAAGCCGACGAGGCTTCGACCCGGCTCGCGCGATTTCTGCTCTCTCAAGGCATTCGCAAAGGCGACCGGCTGGGCATCTTTTCAGCCAAATGCCTCGAAGAAATTATCGTCATCTTGGCGGCGATGAAGATGGGGGCGATCTTCGTCCATATCAATCCGCATGTCAAAAGCGAGCAGCTGCGTCATATCGTTATGGATTGCGGGATGCGGGCGCTGTTCGTTCATGACAGCAGAATCGGCGTTCTGAACCAAGCTGGTCTGGAAGAAAGCAGCATCGAGCTGCTCGTAAGATTGTCTCAGGCGCAGGCGCAGCGCAGAGACCGGTTGGAATATGAACATGATTATGCGCTGGAAGACATTTTACAGTGTGCAGATTTTGCAGGCAGCCTTCAGGCAGAAGTGCATGCAGACGATCCGGCAGCGATCCTATACACCTCCGGCTCCACCGGAAAGCCGAAGGGCATCGTGGTGACGCACCGTATTTTTAGCGAAGCGACGGTCACCTCCGCTCAGGTTTTGGAAAACCGACACACCGACCGGCTGATTAGCGTGACCCCGTTTTCGTTCGACGGTGCGCTCAGTCAATTGTTCACCATGCTGTATGTAGGCGGAACCTTAGTTTTGCAAGAATCTCTTTTCCCTCATGATATCGTGGAAGCGATGCTTCGCGAGCAGGTTACCGGCTTCCACGGCGTACCGTCGCTTTGGAGGATGCTCCTCCAAAAACACTCTCCCTTGGCGAAGCACCAATACCCTCACCTCAGATACATCTCGATTATCGGCGAACCTTTTCCCCATGACGAGCTAATGAAATTAAAGGCTCTGCTGAGGCAGACGAAATTTTATATGATGTACGGCATGACGGAGGCTTTTCGTTCCACGTGCCTGCTTCCCGAAGAGTTCGAACGCAAAATCCCGTCGGTGGGCAAGCCTTTGCCCGGCGTGGACATTACCGTCGAAGACGAGGACGGCCGCTTGTGCGGTCCGGGCGAGACCGGCGAAATCGTGCACCGGGGGGCGTTCGTGTCTCCGGGCTACTGGAACGATCCGGCGAAGACGAGCGAAGTGTTCCGGGGCGGAGCGCTGCATACGGGCGACCTCGGAAAGCTGGACGAGGAAGGCTACCTGTATTTTGCCGGACGCAAAGACAAAATGCTGAAATCGCAAGGCTTCCGGTTCAGTCCCGAGGAAGTGGAGGAGCGCTTGTGCCAGATGCCCGGCGTGACCGAGGCTGCGGTGATCAGCAGGCACGATCCGGACAAAGGCGGCAGCTTGAAGGCGCTGGTCGTCACGGAAGAGGGGGTTACTCTGACGGAAAAGGAGGTCATCCGCTACTGCAAATCCGTTCTGCCCTATTACATGATTCCCGACACCGTCCATTTTCGCGAGCCGCTGCCCAAGACCGCCAATCTCAAAATCAATCGGTCCGAATTAAGCTAATTCAGAAAGGGGAACCCAACCGTGAAACGGTGCACCTTATGCGTGATGCCCGAAACCTACCCCGGAATCACGTTCGATTCCGAAGGCGTCTGCTCCTTTTGCAGCAAACAGAGCGGGAAACAGCCCGTTCCGTCGCTCCCCAAGCTTCAGGCGAAGCTGGATGAAATCATCCGGGAATGCAAAGCGCAGAACCGGAAGTACGATGCGCTGGTTGCCTACAGCGGAGGGAAGGACAGCACGTTCCTGATTCATACGCTCAAGGAAAAGTATGGGCTTCGCATGCTCGCTGTGACGCTCGACAACGGCTTCATGTCGGAAGCTTCGTTTGTAAACATGCGCAAGGTGCTGAACCGCTTGAATGTGGATCATACGATTGTCCGGCCCCGGTACGACCTGATGAAGCAAATTTTTTTGCAGAGCTCGGCGCCCGAGGTTTACCCGACCCATCTGACGCAGTTCGGCAGCGGTATTTGCATCTCGTGCATCCGCATCGTGACGAACATGTGTTTGCGGGTCGCCATCGAAAAAGGAATTCCGATGGTCATGTTGGGCAACAGCCCGGGACAGTTGATCCAATCCGAGAACGAAATACTATTTCAGGACAACAAAATTCCGTACGAGCTGCGCAAAAATTTGTTCAAGCCGCTCGCGGAGCGCGTGGGGGACGACGTGTATCCGTACCTCATGCTGGATAAGGACGAGTACAGAACGAACCCGTTTCCTTACACGATCAACGCCTTCCCGATCATCGGGTACCAGGAGGACGAAATTTACCGTACGATCCGGGAGCTGGGATGGACCAAGCCGGAGGACGTCGATCCGAATTCGACGAATTGCCGGTTGAATTCGCTGGGGATCGTCAAGCACAAGCAGATTCATCGTTTTCATCCGTACGATTTTGAAATGAGCTTGCTGGTGCGGCAGGGTATCATTACCCGGGAAGAGGCGCTGAAGCGCGTCGAGGACCCGGAGGAAAAAGCGCTGCGGCTCGCCGAGCAGGTGGAGGAGCAATTGCTGAGCTAAGCGTGGCCAATTCACGTTATGGGGCGGAGGCTGCTTATGGCTACTCATGAGAAAATTTCCGAGCTGCTGGACGCCAATCCGGATATTCTGCGATTGCTCGTCGACAGCGAGACGTTATCCGACGCCCGCAGCCGGATGTTCGGTTACTTGAACGAATGCGAGGACAAGGTGCGGCGCGCCGACTGCCCGCTGCATCCGCTGGAGAAGAAAAATACCCGGGACTGCATCACGGTATTCAAAAGCATTATCTCGGAAAGCAACGAGCACAAAACGAAGCACAGCTGCCTGGACACCTTATGGAAGCTGGCTGCCGAGCATTGGCGGCGGCAGGAATGGCCCGAGGTGACGGATGCGTTTCTTGTGGAAATGAAGCATTTGTTCAAGGGGGTGATCGGCCTTTCGGGAATTTATTCGAAATCGGGCATTTGCAAGCGCGAGGTTCCGGCCTTCATGCATCTGGAAGGGCGCGAGGCGGCCGTCGTCCGGTCCGACCTGCTCAACGTGAAAGCGGACCAGTATGCCGGTTTTATCCGCAAGAACGGTTATAGAACCGGGCTGGACGATGAGGTCGTCCGGCGCAGGGAGGAGCATCGGCAGCGGATTTTGCAGGCGTTGGGAGCGACGGAGCAGGACTGGATGAATTACCGCTGGCAGTTTAAGCACCGCTTCCGCGATGCCGGCAAAATCGGCGAAATCATCGAGCTAACCGCCGAAGAGAAGGCGTGCATCGATGCGGCGATGGCGCAGGGGATTCCTTGCGAGATCACACCGTTTTACCTGTCTTTGATGGACCCCGACCCCAAGGCGGACCGTCATCGGCACGACCGGAGTCTGCGGGCGCAGGTTATTCCGAACCGGATTTATCTGGACAAAATGCTGGAAGCCAGGCTGCTCCCGAAGGAAGAGCTGGATTTTATGCACGAGATGGACACTTCGCCTACCGACTTTGTGACGAGAAGATATTCGCAGATTGCCATCGTCAAGCCTTACTTATGGTGCCCGCAAATCTGCATCTACTGCCAAAGAAACTGGGAGCTGGCGGAGGATTCCTGCGGCAAGGCCGATCCGGCGATTCATAATTTGGCGGAAGCGTACGAGTGGTTCCGGGCGAATCCGGGCATCAGCGAGGTGCTCATCACAGGCGGGGACCCGCTGGCCGTCAGCAACGACAAGATCGCGTCTATTTTGCAGACGTTCGCGGAAATGAAGCACATCAAGCGCATCCGCATCGGCACACGGACGCTTGTCACGGCGCCCATGCGCTTCGACGAGGAGCTGCTGGCAATTCTGCGGACGTATCACCGGCCTCCCGAGCAGACGATTACACTGGTCACCCATGTGCAGCATCCGTATGAGATTTCGCAGGAAATGGCGGACGCGATGCGGAACATCAAGTCGATCGGCATCGACGTATATAACCAGCAGGTGTTCACCATGCAAAATTGCCGGAAGTTCGAGACCTGCTTTTTGCGGGAATCGCTGAAGGGGATCGGCATTTCGCCTTACTATTTGTTCAATCTGAAGGGAAAAGAGGAGACGACGGACTTCAAGGTGCCCGTAGCCCGGCTGCTTCAGGAACAGAAGGAGGAAGCGCGGTTAATGCCGGGGCTAGTGCGGACCGACAAACCGGTGTTTAACGTGCCTACGCTCGGGAAGAACGAGCTGAACGCTTGGCAGGACCATGAAATCATTATGATTTTGAACGACGGGAGCCGGATTTATGAATTTTATCCTTGGGAAAAATATATGGCCCCGGTCAATACGTACGTGTACAAGGATACGCCGATTTACGATTTCCTGCGCCGATTGGAAGCCTTGGGGGAAAATCCGGACGATTACAAGACGATCTGGTATTATTTCTGACTTCTGATCCGCCACACGGAACCGAAAGGAGGGAACCCCAATGTGCGGCATTTGCGGAGCGTACCACTATGGGAAGGAATCGCCCGTCTCGGAAGCGGTGCTGAACCGGATGAACGAGGCGCTGGCGCATCGCGGTCCGGACGGCGAGGGCGTGTTCGTCGATACGTTTATCGGGCTCGGGCACCGGCGGCTGTCGGTCATCGATCTCCAGAACGGCAAGCAGCCGATGACGAACGAGGATCATACCGTCTGGGTCACCTACAACGGCGAAATTTACAATTTCCGCGAGCTGAAGCGCGACCTGGAGAACAAAGGCCACCGCTTCGTGACGGATTGCGACACCGAGGTCATCGTGCACAGCTATGAGGAGTACGGACCGGACTGCGTACGCAGGTTCAACGGCATGTTTGCTTTTGCGATCTGGGACGAGAAGACGGAGACGCTTTTTCTGGCCCGTGACCGGCTGGGGGTGAAGCCGCTTTACTACAGCTTGTCCGATCAAGCGCTGCTTTTTGCGTCGGAGGTCAAAGCGATCCTGCAGCACCCGGATATCCGGGCGGAGGCGGAGCCGGCGGCCATTCCCGAATATTTATTCTGCACCGCGCTCCTGAACGAACATACGATGTTCAAGCACATTCAGTCCGTTCCGCCGGGCCATACGCTGCTGTTCCGCAACAAGACGAAGCGGCTTATTCCGTATTGGGATATCGCTTTGCGGCAGTCGGCGGAAGAGCCTCAGACGTTCGACGATTACAAGGAGCAAACGCTCGCGCTCCTTCAAGAGTCGGTGCGCATGCGGCTGATGAGCGACGTGCCGTTCGGCTCCCTGCTCAGCGGAGGGTTGGACTCCAGCTTAATTACCGCCCTCGCTGCGGGGCATGCGTCCCACCGGTTGAAAACATTTTCGATGGAGTACGGCAAGAACAGCGAGGTTGCGGGGGCCAACTCGGATACGATCTACGCCCGGCTGATGGCGGACGCCTTGCAAACCGACCATAAGGAGTTTATTTTCCGGCCGGAGGACTACCACGACATGCTGGAAAAGACGACCTGGCACGTGGAAAAGCCGGTCGACCTGACGACTCCTTCCGTGTACCTGCTGTACCAGAGGTTAAAAAGCGACGTCACGGTCGTCCTGTCGGGCGAAGGGTCGGATGAGCTGTTCGGCGGATATTTCTTCTTCTTGAACCACAAGCCGGCAAGCCAGCTCACGGAATTCCCTTGGGCGCCGTATCTTCAAGAGGTGTCCGGCCTGCTGAATCCCGATGTCGCTAGACAAACCCGGTTCAAGGAAAACGTGTCCACGGCCTTGCGCGACATGACTTCCCGGTTCGAGACGGACGACGAGCTGAACAAAGTGCTGTACTTGTTCATCAAGCTCTATTTGCTGGAAATGCTGGAGAGGCAGGATAAAACGAGCATGGCTTGGGGCATCGAGGCGCGGGTTCCTTTTCTCGACTACCGCATCGTCGACTATGTGGCGAATATTCCATCGGCTTACAAACTTAAGGACGGCAAGGAAAAAATTATCCTGAAAGAAATCGCCCGAGGGCTGCTGCCGAAGGAAATCGTCGAGCGCAAGAAACGGCCGTTCCCGTTCCCGGTCGATCCGAAATCGGTCGTCGTCCAGAAAAACATCGCCAACGAGCTGATCCAATCGGGCAATTCCAAAATTTCCGCTTACTTCGACAAACGGGCGGCGAACGATTTTTTCAACAAAAAGAACGGGTATGAACACATGGACAATCTGGCGATTTTCAGAACGTCGCACGCTTTGATCGCACTGGAATGCTGGCACAAAACGTTTGGAGTGTGAGGATATGGAACTGGAATACGAGGAAGTGCGGAAGGCGGTTTTTGATACGGCCGAAACGTTCATTAAGCGAAAAGTGCGGCCCATCGCTAGCGAAACGGATGAGCGCGAGCAATTTCCGCTGGACAATATTCGGGAAATGGGACGCCTCGGTCTACTGGGCATTCCGTATCCGAAGGAATACGGAGGCTTGGAGCTGGACTATGCGACGTATACCGGCTTCGTGAAGGAGCTGGCCAAGGCATGCGCCTCCACCGCCATGACCGTCGTCGCGCACGCCAGCTTAACCTGCAACCCGGTCAACGCCTTCGGCACGGAAGAGCAGAAAGCGCGCTATTTGCAGCCCATGCTCTCCGGGGAAAAAATCGGTGCCTTCGCGCTGACGGAGCCCGGCAGCGGGTCGGATATGTCGTCGATGCAGACGAAGGCGGTCGAAGCGGAAGATCACTATGTGCTCGACGGTTCAAAAATTTTTGTGACGAACGGCAACTATGCGGACTACTACATCGTGCCCGCCAAGACGGCGCCGGAGAAGAAGCTGCTCGGCATCAGCGTATTTTTGCTGGAAAAAGGGATGCAGGGCCTGTCCACGTCCGGCAAAAAAGAGCGGAAGCTCGGGATGCGAAGCTCCGATACCGGCGAGTTGATTCTGGACGGCGTCAAGGTTCCGAAGACCTGCCTGATCGGGCGCAAAAATTTCGGTCTGGACATCCTGCACCAGACGCTCATTAGCGCCAGGCTGGGGATGGCGGCGATCGCCGTCGGCATCGCGGAGGAAGCGAAGCAGTACTGTATCAGCTATGTCAAGCAAAGAAAGCAGTTCGATCAATATCTTTACCATTTTCAGTCGGTGAAAAATATGTTGGCCGATATGGAGATGAATATCAATGCCGCCGATCTGCTGCTGCAAAAAGCGGCCCGGATGAAGGACAACGGAGAGAAATATGCGAAGGAGGCGTCGGAGGCCAAGCTGTTCGCCTCGGAGGTGGCGACTCGAGTAACGAAGGATGCGATCCAGCTGTTTGGCGGGTACGGCTACTCCAGAGATCTGCCGTTGGAGCGATTTTTCCGGGACGCGAAGCTGACGGAGATCGGAGACGGAACGTCGGAAATTCAGCGGTTGATCATTGCGGACGAACTCATCAAGCGAGGGAGCCGAAGCTCTTAAGGAAACCAGGACGAAAGGATGAATCTCATGACGAAACGGGCAAAACGCAAGTACCCGGCGATATCGCGTCAAAGCGAGCAGCCGAGCTATCCGCTTTCCTTCCAGCAGGAGCGGGTGCTGTACCTCTCCGAGCTGCTGCCGGGCAGCACGCTGTGGAACAAAATTTCCTGCAAGCGCGTGACGGGGGACATCGATTCGGAGGCCTTGCGGCAAGCGGTGGGCGACTTGATCGGCCGGCATACGGCGCTGCGGACGAGAGTGAGCTATGAGAACGGCGCTCCGGTTCAAACGTTCGATCAGACGCTGGACGTTATTTTCCAACGGATCGACGGTTCGTCGGAGGAGGCGGAGCTGAAGGATGAAGCGGCGTTGCGGAAGCTGGCGGACGTGTGCCGGGAGCCGATTGATGTGAGTGGCGACCCGCTGTTCCAAGTGATCGTCGTGCCGATGGGAGGCGCGGGAGCCGCCGAATGCCTCATCATTTTGAAGCTGCACCATATTATTTCCGACGAGACGACGTTCCAGCTCCTTTGGCGCGATCTAAAAGCATTCTACAACGCGCGCATGGGCGTGACCGGCGGGGAAGAGCTCAAGCCGCTTGCGGTCGATTACGCGGATTACGTGCACTGGCAGCGGGCGAATTTCGACGAGGCGCATACGCAGGAGCAGGAGGCTTATTGGCTCAAGCAGTTTCAAGGAGAGCTGCCGGTGCTCGATCTGCCGACGGATTTCCAGGAGCCGGCGCAGCTCAGCTTCCGGGGAGCGCTTGAAATCCGGGCGCTGCCGGGCGATCTGGTGAAAAAGCTGCGGTCGCTCTGCGTGCGGCATAAGGTGATTCCTTTCTCGGCGTTGCTGTGCGCTTATTACGTGCTGTTGCAGAAGTGCTCCCGCCAGAAGGACGTCGTCGTCGGGACGGTATTTTCGGGAAGGCAATACAGCTCCAGCCTGGCCCAGGCCGCCGGCTTCTTCGTCAACACCGTGGCGATCCGGATGGACGTGGATGGGGAAGCGGCCTTTGACGAGCTGCTGAAGCGCGTGCATGACAAAGTCGACGAAGCGTACTACATGCAGGATTATCCGTTCGAACGGCTGATCCAGAAGCTGAACCCGGAGCGGCGAAGCGTGCGCAATCCGTTGTATCGCGCGATGTTCAACCTCGTCAGCTCCGCCAAGGAAAAAGCGACGTTCGCCGGTGCGGAGGAGGCTTGGGAGGAGCCGGTGCTGGATGCGACCCAGGTGGACCTGCTGCTCAACATCCATCAGCAGGATGACGCGATGGAAATGCGCTTGGAATATAATACGGACCTGTTCCGCCGGGAAACCGTCCGGCACTTGATGGAGCTGTACGTAAACCTGCTGAGGAAGCTTGTGGAGCATCCCGAGGTGCAAGTGAAAGAGCTGGATATGCTGGACCCGCAGGAGCGCAAGAAGCTGCTGAGCGAGTGGACCCGGACCGAGGCGGACTACCCCCGCGATGTCTGCGTTCACGAGCTGTTCGAAGCGCAGGCGGAGAAAACGCCGGAATGCGTCGCTCTGGCCTTCGGCGAGCGGACGATGACCTACGGGGAGCTGAACGCGCAAGCGAACCGGCTGGCCCGCACGCTGCGGGACCACGGAGTCGCTGCCGAAAGCGTCGTCGGGGTGATGACGGAACGGTCGTTTGCCATGATGATCGGTATCCTCGCGGTGCTCAAAGCTGGGGGGGCGTATCTTCCCATCGATCCCGGGTTCCCGGAGGAACGCAAGCGGTTCATGCTGGAGGACAGCGGAGCCCACGTCCTGCTTGTTCCGTCCGACGAGGCCGAAACGGCGAAAGGCATGCCTGTTCCGACGCTCGCGATCGACGAGAAGGCCGAAGGGGATAGCTCGAATCTCAGCCGTGTGAGCGTCCCGAGCGATCTGGCGTATATCCTGTATACGTCGGGCTCGACCGGAAAGCCCAAAGGGGTCATGGTGGAGCATGGCTCGCTCGTCAATACGCTGGCCCATTTGCAGAGATTGTTTCCTTTGGAGCAGGAAGGCGCGTATCTGCTCAAAACGTCGTTTACCTTCGACGTGTCCATGAGCGAACTATTCGGCTGCTTCTTTACGGGCGGCAAGCTCGTCATTCTGGAGCCGGGGGCCGAGAAGGAACCGGCAAGAATCATCGAGACGATTCGGCGTCATCAAGTGACGCATATGAATTTCGCGCCGTCCATGCTGCAATCGTTTATGGATGTGGTCGAGAGCAAGGAAGCTGCCCTTGGGCTGCAAATCTTGAAATTTGTGTTTGCGGCCGGTGAAGCGCTGGGAACGCATACGGTCCAGAAATTTTATTCCTTGGGGCTGCAGGCGAGTCTGGTCAATCTGTACGGTCCGACGGAAGCGACCATCTATGCAACAGGCTTCGCTTTCACGGGCGGTGAAGAGCTGCACCGGGTGCCCATCGGGAAGCCGATCGGCAACATGCGGGCGTACATTGTCGACGAGCATATGAACCTGCAGCCGGTCGGGGTGGACGGCGAGCTTTGTCTTGCCGGGAAAGGGCTGGCGAGAGGCTATTTGAACCAGCCGGAGCTGACGGCGCACAAATTTGTAGACCATCCGTTCTGCCCGGGCGAGAAGCTGTACCGGACAGGGGATTTGGCTCGTTGGCAGGAGGATGGCAACATCGTCTTCCGGGGGCGGATCGACCAGCAGGTCAAGCTGCGGGGCTTCCGGATCGAGCTGGAGGAAATCGAGAAGACGCTGCTGCAGCATCCGTCGGTGCGGGGCGCTGCCGTTGCGGTGAAAGAGGATTCGTCCGGCCTCGAAAGTCTTGTCGCTTATGTCGTGACTGATGAGGAGAAGCCGGATGAGGAGTGGACCGGGCATCTCGGTCGTTGGCTGCCTGCCTATATGGTTCCGGCCCGTTACATGAGACTGGAAAAGCTGCCTTTGAGCACAAGCGGTAAAGTGGACCGCAAAGCGCTGCCGTCGCCGGAAGCCGCCTTGTCGCCCCAACCAGCGGAAGAGGCACCTGTGACGGAAATCGAGAGAAAGCTGATCGAAATTACGGAAAACATCCTGAACATGCAAGGCATCGGCGTGAACGACAATTTCTTCCGATTGGGCGGCAATTCCTTATTAACGATCCGGTTCGTTACCGAAATCGAGAGCGCGTTCCAGATTAGCTTGACCTTGATGGATTTTATCGATTTGCCGGTGATTAAGGACATTGCCAAAATCATCGAGCCTATGCTTCCCAAGGCCGTACCGCAAGCTTAGCGACAGGGAAGCCCGAAAGGTTGGTTGCTATGGGCAAACGCCTACGAAAATATCCGGACATCCCCCGCCAAAGGGAAAGACCGCATTATCCGCTTTCGTTCCAGCAGGAACGGGTGCTGTACTTGTCCGAGCTTCTGCCGGATAGCGCCGTCTGGAATTTGATTTCCTGCAAACGGCTGACGGGTCCCGTCGATTCGGACGCCTTATTGTGGGCGGCCGGCGATTTGACCGAGCGTCACCCCGCGCTGCGGACGAAAGTAAGCTATGCGGGCGGTGCGCCCGTTCAATCGTTCGACGAAACGATGGACCGCATTTACCGCTGCGTGGACTTGTCGGCGGAGCCGGAGGAGGAGCGGGAAGCGAAGGCCCGGCATCTGCTGTCCGAAGCAAGCCTGAAGCCGGTCGATCTGCGCCGGGGGCCGATGTTTCAGATCATTTGGATACGTATGGGCGAAGCGGAAGGGATGCTGATCCTGAAGCTGCATCATATCATTTCCGATGCTACGACTTTTCAGCGCATTTGGCACGACTTCAAATGGTTCTATAACGCGCATGCGGGCGTACCGAACGGCGAGGAGCTGCCTGCCCCGGGAATCCGGTATGCAGACTATGTGCTGTGGCAGCGGGAAACGTTCGATGAGGCGCATACCCGAGAGCAGGAAGCGTACTGGCTGAAGCAGTTTCAGGGAGAGCTGCCCGCGCTTGAGCTGCCGTCGGACTTTCCGGCCCGACCCGGGCTCAGCTTCGCAGGGGCGCTCGAAATTCAGCCGATCCCCCGCGAGGTGGTTCAGGGGCTGCGGGCGCTTTGTATGCAAAAGCGGGTGATCGCATTTTCCGCGCTGCTTTGCGCTTACTATGTGCTGCTGCACAAATGCTCGCGCCAGCGCGATGTCGTTGTGGGCACGGTATTTGCGGGAAGGCATTACAGCCCGGAGCTGCAGCAAGCGGTCGGTTTTTTCGTGAACACCGTGGCGATCCGGATGGAAGTAGACGGGGAGACCGCCTTCGACGAGCTGCTCCGCCGGGTGCACGAACAAGTGGACGAAGCTTACGACATGCAGGATTACCCGTTTGAACGGCTTATTCAAAAGCTGAATCCGGAGCGCAGCAGCAGCCGGAATCCGCTGTTCCGCGCGATGTTTAACATGGTCGTTGCGGGTAAGGAAGAAGCGGCGTTCGCCGGGGCGAAGGAAGCCTGGATCGAGCCGGATATGGATGCGACGCAGGTCGATCTGCTGTTCGATATCCATCAAGAGGATGACGAGATGGAAATCCGGGTGGAGTACAATACGGACTTGTTCCGTCAGGAGACGATCCGGCGGTTCATCAGCTTCTACGTGAAC
This sequence comes from Paenibacillus elgii NBRC 100335, assembly GCF_004000865.1. Taxonomy (GTDB): domain Bacteria; phylum Bacillota; class Bacilli; order Paenibacillales; family NBRC-103111; genus Paenibacillus_G; species Paenibacillus_G elgii. The sequence continues at coordinate 87,910 of NZ_BIMB01000024.1, forward strand.
TTGCTTCGTGCGGCGATTGAACGGCCCGAAGCCCGGGTGAAGGAGCTTCGGATGCTTGACCCGGCAGAACGGAACCGGCTGCTTGTAGATTGGAACCGCACGATAGCGGAGTATCCGCGCGAGGCCTGCATCCATGAGCTGTTCGAGGCGCAGGCGTGGAAGACGCCGGAACGCATAGCCGTATGGCATGAAGGCAAGGAGCTGACCTACCGGGAACTGAACGAGCGTGCGGATAAGCTCGCCGCCATGATCCGCCTCTGCCAAGGGGGCGGTACGGAGCACATCGTCGGCATTGCGGCCGAACGGTCTCTGGAGATGGTGGTCGGGATGCTCGCGGTATTGAAAGCGGGCGGCGCGTATATGCCCATCGATCCCGGTTATCCTGAGGACCGGATCAAGTATATGCTTCAGGACAGCGGAGCCAAGGTCCTGCTCGTTCAACAGGGAAAGCTGGACGCAAGCAAGCTGGAAGCGGAGATCAGCGCCATCGACATCGGGGAGGAAGAACGGTCCCTACATAACCCCGATTATTTGAAAAGCGATACGCATGCGCGCAGCCTGGCTTATGTGATGTACACGTCCGGCTCGACCGGCCGGCCGAAAGGTGTCATGGTGGAGCATCGGAACGTCGTGAGGCTAGTCCAAAATACCGATTACGTCCGTTTCGAGGACAGCGACGCGATTTTGCAGACGGGAGCCCCGGCGTTTGACGCGACGACGTTCGAAATATGGGGCGCGCTCCTGAACGGAATCAAGCTGTATGTAACAAGCGATAACGTGCTGCTCAACGCGGACCATCTCGGCCGTTTTATTGCGAAGCATGGCATAAGCCATCTCTGGTTGACGGCTCCGCTGTTCAACCAGTTGTCGGACATGAAGCCGGAGCTGTTCGCTCCACTGAAGGCCCTGCTGATCGGAGGCGACGCTTTGTCCGTCCGGCATGTGAACAAGGTGCTGGCGGCCGTTCCGGGCCTTCGCATCCAGAACATGTACGGTCCGACGGAAAATACGACGTTTTCCACTTATTTTCCAATCACCGGGCCGCATGAAACGAACGTTCCGATCGGCAAGCCGATCCGCCATTCCACAGCGTACATTGTCGACGTCTACGGGGAGCTGCTGCCTGTCGGCGTGCCCGGCGAATTGTGCGTCGGGGGAGACGGCGTCGCCCGCGGATACTTGAACCGGCCCGAGCTGACCGCGCAAAAATTCGTGGATAATCCGTTCGAGCCCGGGACGAAGATGTACAGGACGGGAGACCTTGCCCGTTGGCTTCCCGACGGCAATATCGAGTTCATGGGCCGGATGGATAACCAGATCAAGCTGCGGGGCTTCCGCATCGAGCTCGGAGAGATTGAGGCGAAGCTGGCGGAGCATCCGCAAGCGAAAGAAGTCGTCGTGACGGTGAGGGAGAAGCTCCCCGGAGACAAAGCTTTATGCGCCTATTTCGTTGCAGACCGGGACATCCCGGCCTCCGAATGGCGGGCATTTCTCGCCAAAGTGCTGCCGGAGTACATGATCCCTACCGCCTTTGTCCGGATCGACAAGATGCCGCTCAAGGAAACGGGCAAAATCGACAAGCGGGCGCTTCCCGAACCGAACGGAGCGGTGTATGAAGCCAAATTCCGGCGACCGCCTGAAACCGAACTGGAGCGGGAGCTGGCCGCCCTGTGGATGCAGACGCTCGCTCTGACGGAAGTGGGCATCGACGATTCGTTCTTCGAATTGGGCGGGCACTCCTTGAAAGCGACGATGATCGTATCGCAGCTCAACAAGCAATTCCATACGGACCTGTCGCTTTCGGAATTTTTCGGCGGTCCGACGATCCGCGAGCTGGCACAGCGATTATCCGCAAGAGCGGATAGCCTCTATTCTTCCGTCGCTCCGGCGGCGAAGCAGGAGTGCTATCCCGTCTCCACGGCCCAGAAAAGGATGTATATCGTCAGCAAGCTGACACACAGGGGAACGGGGTACAACATCCCGCTCGTGCTTAGTCTGGAAGGGCGGTTGGACCGGGATCGGCTGGGATATGTGTTCCGCGAGCTGATCCGCAGGCACGAATCGTTCAGAACCTCCTTCCATATTGTCAACGGGGAATTGGTGCAGCGCATTGACGAGGAGGCGAAGCTCGATTTGGAATGCCTGACCGTGGAGACGGAGGAGGAAGCGAGCCGGATCACTCGGAACTTTATCCGGCCCTTCGACTTAAGCCAGGCGCCTTTAATCCGGGGGCTGCTGCTGAAGCAGCAGGAAGACCGTCACCGGTTGGTGCTGGATATGCACCACATTATTTCGGACGGCGTCTCGCTCGACATCTTGTTCCGGGAGATCATCGCCCTGTACCAAGGCGAGTTTCTGAACTCGCTCAGCGTTCAATACAAGGATTTCGCCGTGTGGCAGCATGATTTCCTGGCTTCGGAGCAGGTCCGCAAGCAGGGCGACTATTGGGCGGACGTGTTGGCAGGCGAGCTTCCCGCACTGCAGCTTGCGACCGATTATCCCAGACCGGCCACTCAGACGTTCGCCGGGACCCATGTCTCCTGCCAGGCGTCTCCCGAGGTGCTGGCGGGCCTGAAGCGGATCGAGGCCGAAACGGGCGCAACCTTGTATATGATTTTGCTGGCTGCTTATAATGTGCTGCTGTTCCGTCGCACCGGGCAGGAGGATCTTGTGGTAGGCACGCCCATCGCCGGAAGAAACCATGCGGATACCCAGAATCTTATCGGCATGTTTGTCAATACGCTGGCGATGCGCAACACGCCTTCCAGGAAGATGACGTTCCGGGAATTTGCAGACCAAGTCAAGCGCCGTGCGCTCGAGGCGTATGAAAATCAGGATTACCCGTTCGAAGACTTACCGGAGCGAATCGGTTACGTCCGCGATGCCGGCCGAAATCCGATCTTCGATACGATGTTCGTGCTGCAGCACTTCGAACCGCTTGAAGCGGAGCTCAAGCAGCTCAAGGTTCGCGAGTACCCGATCGATTACCCGGTCGCCAAGTTCGATCTCACGCTGTTCGCGATGGAACGGGATGGGGGCTTGCGGCTGGAGCTGGAATACAACACGGACTTGTACCGCAAGGAGACGGCGGAACGGCTGCTGCAGGATTTCTTGGCGATACTGCACCAATTGGCGGCGGAAGGAACGGATAAGAAGCTGGCGGACTTCATCCAAGGCTCCGAACCGGGATCGGCGCCTTCACCTGGGGGGCCGTGCAATCATGGGGGACGTCTCGTGTCACCTCACGACCCATGGTTTCATACGGCCGCCTGCGCCTCCACTACACGGATAGAAGAGCAACTGATCGGAATCGTGGAGAACCTATTGAAGACGGAGGGCATCGGGCCGGGCGACGATTTCTTCCTGTGCGGCGGCAATTCGCTGGCGCTCATCCGCTTGGTCGCGGAGATGGAGGCTGCTTTCGGCGTCGTCCCCTCGATCATGGAAATCAGGGAGACGCCTGTCATTTCCGAATGGGCCAGGAAGGTCGAAAGCTTGCAGAAGCAAGCAGCGCTCTGAACCGATCGTCGGTTTGGGGAGCTGTGTGAAGGAGGCATTACCATACGGGGAGAGCGCAGGAGAAGTCTTTCGGGGAAGGAGAGGAAGACCGTGAATATTCAATACCACTATAAAAAAGCGGCCGTTTTGTTGAAGCGGGGACAGCCGCCCGGCGTGAGCCCCATGTTTTTCGTGCATGACGGAACGGGCCGAATCGAAGGGTACTTCAAGGTGGCTGAGCTTGTCGAACGTACGTTCTCTGTGTACGGAATTACATTGGACGAACGGGTCGGGTATGCACCGCAAAATATTTCGATTGAAGAGTTGGCCATTAGCTATATCGAACAAATGAAGCATATCCAGCCCGAGGGGCCCTATTGCATCGCGGGTTGGTCGATCGGCGGGACGATTGCGGCGGAGATGGCCCGCATCCTGGAAGCCGATGGGGAGGAGGTCGGCTGCTGCGTCCTGGTAGACGCGCCGCCTCCGGGCTATTACCCGTCGCAAGACGCGCAGCCGTTCTCGGCCGCCTCCGAGACGGACTACATCCGGCCGTTTCTGTGCAATGAGGAGCTGCTCAAGCGATGGAGCCGGAGCCGGAGCGCTCAAGCGTTCTGGAACACCGTCGCGGATACGCTTCAGCCCTCGGACTTCGATCGGCCTTCCTTTCTTCGCTATGTCCGCGAGGAATGGGCCGACATTTTCCCGGACGGAAGCGGACTGTCGCTGCATCAGCTATTTTGCGCGGTGAATATCGTCCGCACGCTGCACCGGGCGCGGTCAGCCTATGTTCCAAGGGGGAGCATCGATTCGCCCGTCCATGTATTTCAGGCGACCGAGTCGCCGCTGGAGGGAATGGACCGATGGGGACGGTATTGCGCGCATCCGGTGTATATTCCGGCGGAGGGGAGTCATTACACGCTGTTTGATGCAGAGCATGCGCCGGCCTTTGCCCGGCAATTCAACCGCATCCTGAAAGGTGTCGCCGCCACAAAGAAATCTGGTTAAGAGGAGAGCGCTTATGAAAGAAATGGTGGAACGGATTGTCGAACTGAATGTTAGCCGGTTGGACGCCTTGAAAGCTGCGGATAAGCCCAAGATCGGATGGACATCGATCTATACGCCGGAAGAGATTTTATATGCGGCGGGCTTCATCCCTTTCCGGATTATGGGGAATACCGCCAGCAACACGTCGGAGGCGGGCGCGCTGCTGGGCAACAACTACTGCTCCTATCTGCTCAATTGCCTGGGAGAAGGCATGAACGGCGTCTACGAATTTACGGACGGGATCGTGTTCGTCGACGAATGCGATTGGCGGAAACGGCTGCACGAGACGTGGACCCACCAGATTCAACCGAAATACAGCTTCTTCCTGGAGCTCCCGAAAGCTCTCAATCCGGTCTCCAGGGACTATTTCCGGATGCAGATCCGCCGCATGATCGAATCGCTGGAGCAGCATTTCGGCTGCCGCATCACGGAGGAATCGCTGCGGGAAGCGATCCGCTTGTTTAACGAAACGCGCCGCTTGCTGCAGCGGATGCACGATTTGCGGAAGCAGGACGTGACGTCGCTCACGGGAAGCGAATTGCTGAACATTATGAAATCCAGCACGGCCGGCATGAGACAGCAGTACAACCAAGAGCTGTCCCTGCTGCTCAGCGCCATGGAAGCACAGCGGGAAACCAAAAAAACGAAACCGCACAAAGTGCTGATCTGTGGCAGTTATTTCGATCACGATAACATTGTCGACGCCATCGAGCAGACCGGAGCGAAGGTCGTATGCATGGATATCACCAACGGCGTCAAATATTTCGAAGGGGAGGTCGACGAGCACCGCGATCCGGTCGAGGCGATCGCCGATTACTATTTTGACAAAGCGACCTGCGCCCGGATGTTCGAGTCGGATATTCGGCTGAACCATTTGGTCAAGCTGATCGACGAATACGATATCGACTCGGTCATCTATTTTTCGCTGAAGTTTTGCGACATTTATTCGATGGATTACCCTTATATCCAAAGCAAGCTCAGCGAGAAGGGTACGCCCGTGCTGCTGGTGGAAGGCGAGTGCAGCATGACGAATATCGAAAGCATCCGCACCCGGATTCACACGTTCCTCGAAACGATGATGTATTAGAAAAGGAGAAGAGCGATGAGCCAATTTAGAGTGGAAGCGAAAAGCCGCGATGAGCAGTACAAAAAGATGATGTCCGTCCTCGAAACGTACCGGGCCGAGCCGTCCGACCCGTCTTCGGCGCTGAAAGCGGCGCGGATGAGGTCGTTGTTCAACGGCTACCGCCTGACGCAAGCCTATAAAGAGGATACGAAAGTAGCTTATGTCGTTGAGCAGTTTCCGAATGAAATCGTCTTCGGCTTTAATATGCTTTCTTGGAATATGGAGTCGATGGCGATCCTGCTGGCCCAAACCGTCAATGTGGACCCGTTCATTAATCTAACGCAGGAGAAAAGTCTTTCCCGAGACATTTGCTCGTTTCTGCGCGGGTCGCTGGGCGTCATGCTGGCGAACGGCTATCCGAATCCCGACCTGGTGATGGTGAATGATCAGCCGTGCGATTGCCTGGCCAAAGTGGGGAACATGTCGAGCAAGCTGTACGACTGCACGTTCCTCTCGATTAATACGCCGAACCAGATCAACGAAGACACGCTGGCCTATCTCGTGGAACAATTGAAGAAGCTGATCGCCGATATTGAAAGCAACCTGAATATCCCGTTCGACGAAGAGCTGTTCCGGCAGGTCGTTCAATATTCGAATGAAGCGAGAGACTATTACTGCAAAACGGTCGAGTTGAACAAAACCTACGAACTGCCCGGCGTGTCCAGAGAATTGCTCGAAATTTTCGGCATGAACGGCTTCGGCTTGAAGGAAAACGTGCAAATCTGCAAAACGTTGTACGAAGAAGCGCTCGAAATGAGTAAGCAGTCCGACCCGAACAAAAAGAAGAAGCGCATTCTATGGGCAGGCCAGGCGCCGCACAACGACCACGAATTAATCCGCTATTTCGAGCAGCAGGTCGAGATCGTCTATTGGGCGCCGCTGTGGGAGGCTAACCTGGTGTCGCTTGATCCGGAGGACCCGTTAACGAGCATCGCGGAACGGGCGATCTTATATCACTGGAACGCCAAACGGTTAAAAGAAAATATTTCTCAGGTTTGTACTTCATTTCATATCGATGGTGTTGTAATATCAAATATATGGGGTTGCAGGAACATGATGGGAATCAGTTCGATGATTCGGGAGATGTCCGGTGAACAAGGCTTGAAGTACTTGACGATCAGCGTGGATTACGTAGACAAGAACAACTACGCGTTCAATCACGTGAAAAACCGCATCGACGCTTTTCTGGAAATTATGAGCGACTGAATCATCCACTCATTCGGGATAAAGGAGAGTAACCCTATGATAACCTTAGGTATTGATATCGGTTCTTTGTCGACCAAATCCGCGATTTTGAACGACAACAGCGTCGTCGCCTACGACGTCGTGTACACTGGAGGCGATAACCGGCAGTCCGCGGAAACGACGTTCAACAATGTGCTGGCGAAAGCCGGATTCACGAAAAAGGATATCGACGTCATCGTCACGACCGGCTACGGCCGGGAGAACGTGCCGTTTGCGGATAAACACGTATCGGAGATTACCTGCCACGCCAAAGGGATGCACTTCTTGAACCCTTCCATCCGGACGGTTCTCGATATTGGGGGGCAGGACAGCAAGGCGATCCAGATCGGGGAAAAGGGCAACGTCGTCAACTTTATGATGAACGACAAGTGCGCGGCGGGCTGCGGCCGGTTTCTCGATATTATCGCCAGGGCGCTCGGAGTCAAGCTCGAAGAGCTGGGCGGGATTCACCAAACGGCCACCTCGACGGCCCGGATCAGCAGCATGTGCACGGTGTTCGCGGAAACGGAAGTCGTATCTCTGGTCGCGGTCGGCACGCCGACGCCCAGCATTATCAAAGGCGTGCACGAATCGATAGCGACCCGGGCGATCGCGCTGCTTAAGGCGGTAGGCATCAAGGAGCCGCTCGGCATGAGCGGCGGCGTCGCCAAAAATATCGGCATCGTTAGCGCGCTGCAGGATTTGTTAAACATGAAAGTGGAAGTGACGGATTACCCGCAAGTGACGGGGGCGATCGGCGCGGCTTATATCGGCCAGAGCGCGTAACCGGCGGGCGTTGTAACTAGGAAACCATGAAAAGGGGAGTCGCTTGTGTCCATGTCACCGGAGACGGAAAAAGCGCACGATGCGGTTGTCATCGGGCCGACAAGCCGGGAGCAGTCCATTTCGATCAAAACGATATTGAAAATTACGCTGCCCGTCATTCTTTCGATGTTTTCGCTCAATTTGATGGTATTTGTCGATCGGGCCTTTGTCTCGATGTACGACCTGGGACAATTTGCGGCCGTCGTACCGGCCGGTAACGTAGGGACGGCGATCTCCAGCATATTTATCGGCATCGTCGGCTTCGTCTCCACGCTCATCGCCCAATATTACGGGGCCGGCAAATACCCGAAGTGCGCCTCATCGATGTGGCAGGGCGTCTATCTCAGTATCTTTTTTTCGGCGGTGATGCTTCTGGTGTCTCCCCTTGCCGTCAATATTTTCAACTGGATGGGGCATACGGGGGAATTGCTGGTTTACGAGCGACAATTTTTTTACCTGATCATGGTTTCCAGCTGCGTCCAGCTATTTATTACTGCGTTTTCCGGCCTATTCCGAGGCGTTGCCAGCACGACGGTCATCATGATGGTCGGGATTCTGTCCAACATATTCAATGTGCTGTTAGATTGGCTGCTGATCTTCGGAAAGCTCGGCTTCCCGGAGCTTGGGGGGATCTGGGGCTCGGGAGTGGCGATCATCGGCAGCTCCGTGCTCGCCGTGATCGTGTATATGATCTTGTTGGGAAGACGGGGCGTTCAAGCGAAATATGAGATATCAGCGCAAAAGAAATGGGATGGCGCCTTGCTTCGCAAGCTGCTTCGCTTCGGATTTCCCGCGGGCATTCAGGCGTTTCTCGGCACCGGGTATTTCAGCCTGCTGCTGCTGATCATCGGCAAGACCGGGGAGTTTCCCTTGTCCGCTTCCAATATCGCATTCACCATCGAAGGGGTGTCGATCTTCCCTGTCTGGGGATTAGGCGCGGCCATCGCCATTATTGCCGGGCAGGAGAAGGGCGCAGGACGCCTCGATAATGTCAAGAGAGCCGCAAAATTGGGGCTCGGGATCGGGCTTGTGTTCAACGTGCTAATCATCTTCATCTTTAATTTGTTCCCGCAGGCTTTAATCTCGATCTTCGGCGGTGGGGAGCAGCAGGATATGTTCCTGAAGCTGATGGCGGTCACCGTCCCGCTGGTCCGGCTCACTTCGCTGTGGATCGTGTTCGATACGATGCAGATTATCATCGGCAATGTGCTGCGCGCGGCTGGCGACACCATGTTCATGATGGTCATCTATATCGTCGTTCCCATTCTATTCTATATCGTGATTCCGTATCTGTTCAGCGTCGTCTGGGGGCTTTCGTTAATTTGGATATGGATCGCCTTGGTCGTTTATTCCATGGTGATGCTGCTTCTGGTGTCCGTCCGCTTTCTGGGCGGGAAATGGAAGCGGATTGAAGTTATCTGAACGCAGGCGTTCCATCGTCCATTTATATATTATTCTTGGGAGAGGTGCAGGAGCACATGGAGTTTTCAAATGTTTACGAGGACGCTGAACGGGCGGAAGCCTATGCCACCTTGGAGTTTCCGGGAACGTATTATTTGGCCTATCGGGATTTACCGGAGATGCTAGGGAAGCATATCGCCGGAACGAGCGCATTGGATTTCGGATGCGGAGCGGGGCGGTCGACCCGCTTTTTGCGGGATCGCGGCTTTGACGTGATCGGCATCGACATTTCGGCGGGCATGCTTGGCAAAGCGAGAGAAATGGACGCGGCCGGCGACTACCGGCTGATTCCGGAAGGGGATCTGCGTTTGCTGGACGGGGCGACCTTCGATCTGGTGCTGTCGATGTTCACCTTCGATAATATCCCGACCTTGGAGAAGAAGCTGCAAAATTTCGGACAGCTCGCCGCTTCGCTGAAGGAAGACGGAAAAATCGTGATGGTCGTCTCCTCTCCCGAAATCTATGTCCACGAATGGGCCTCCTTCACGACGAAGGCTTTTCCGGAAAATCAGCATGCCCGAAGCGGGGACAAAGTCAAAATCATCATGAAGGATACGCACGATCAAAGGCCGGTAGAGGACGTCGTGTGGTCGGATGCCGCTTACCGGGACATTTTTGAGCAGACCGGGCTTCAAGTGCTGGAAATGCATCAACCGCTTGGCCGGGAGGAGGAGCCTTACCCATGGATTAACGAAACCCGTATTTCGCCGTGGGTGATGTACGTACTGGGGAAAAAATAAGCATGCGTGGGGGATGTTCCGAAGAGCTTAGGCAGCTCGGGGCATCCTCGATTTTTTTTCAGTGCGCAGCAGTTGGAGGTAAACATTCATTAGATTACATAATATATTTTATGTTAACTTTTTTCATCTCCATGCGACTTGAAATAAATGAAGCAAAATTATTGACCGAACGGTCCGGAAATGATATGATCCCTTTGATGGAGT
>NZ_BIMB01000025.1 GCF_004000865.1 Paenibacillus elgii NBRC 100335
CCACGCTTTCGGAGAAAGTTTTGCCTGCGGCAAAACTCAGCCCACGCTTTCGGAGAAAGTTTTGCCTGCGGCAAAACTCTTAGGAGGTTCAACATGAGCTTGACAACTTGCACGATTCATGTCACCCAGCGTCAGGAGCGGGTCGTCTACCTCTCCGGCGAATTGGCGCGGGCGCTTAAAGTATCCAAAACACGAAACATACATCTGCACCTCGGCGGCAAAAGCGTATATGCAGGATTGAAGCTGCTGAAAAAGAGCGGCAACCATCTGTATTTGCCGTCATTTCTTTACGCGCAGCTTCGCATTCCCCGGACCGGCACCAGCATGATCACGTGCAGCAACGGCAAAGACATCCGCATCGGCCCGCTGATCGGGGTCTTGACCAGCGTTACGGGAGGGAACAGCGCTCCGTTCGGCAATCGGACGGAATTTATCCGGCAATTTATGCGCGCCGGTTCCGACAAAGCATTCTACTACGGCTTTTCCCCCCAAAGCGTCAATTGGTCGCAAGCGACCGTCACCGCCATTCTCCCGCGCGGCGAAGGCGGCTGGGTGCGCAAGACGATGCCGCTGCCCGATGTCGTCTACAACCGGCTGCCCAGCAGGAAGGCGGAGCGGCTCGAATCGATGAACGCTTTCAAGCAGCGGTTTATTCGTAGAGGAATTCCGCTGTTCAACTGGACTTTTTTCGACAAATGGGATGTGTACAATTTGCTGGAAGGCACCGAAGCTTCCCGTTACGTTCCCGAGTCCCGGATCAACCCCACCCCTCCACAAATTAAGGAAATGCTGGAAAAGCATAAATTCATCTATTTGAAACCGACCGCCGGCAGCCTCGGCATCGGCATTTTCCGCCTGACGTACAATCCGAAACGCGGCTACTATGTCCGTTTCCGGCAAGGAGGGCGCAATGTGCTGCTCCGGTTCAGCCGGTTCGAGGCTCTCATGGCGCTGCTGAACCGGCAGAGCGGAAAACTGAACAACTACGTTGCCCAGCAGGGGATTCGTCTGATCGAACTCGACAGCTGTCCGATCGATTTCCGCTTTCACATGACCAAGAACAGCAGCAACCAATGGGTCGTTGCCGCCATCGGGGCCAAGAAAGCGGGCAAAGGCAGCGTCACGACCCATGTGCGCAACGGCGGGCAGCTCATGACGCCCGAACAAGTGCTCCGGCAAATTTTCGGCAACCGGGCGGATGCGGTGCTGTCGAATGCCAAAGAAACCGCCATCAAGCTGGCGGAGGACATCGAGCGGAATTACCGGCATACCTTAGGCGAGCTCGGCTTCGATATCGGGATCGACCAGAACGAACGCCTCTGGATGTTTGAGGCGAACTCCAAGCCGGGGCGGTCCATTTTCAAGCATCCGGCGCTGAAGGAACAAGGAAGAGCCTCGCTGCAAAACATCTACGACTACTGCCTCTACTTGAGCCGATTTCGGTCAAGGAGGGATTCCTGAGTGGTCACCAACGCCAAAGTACCATCCAAGCGTGAAAAACCGACGCTGGCCATTCTTACTCACTCGGATGAAACGCGAATTTTTCGCGGGAATCAAGAAAATTTTATCGACCTGATTCGAGCCGGTGCAGAGCGCGGCGTTCTCGTCTACGTCATGACGACGGCCGATTTCAAGCTGTCCGGAAACAAAGCTGTCGGATACACCTACAACGAGGCCGATAAAACGTGGAAAAGAGGGGTGTTGCCCGCCCCCCACGTCATATATAACCGCATTCCTTACCGTAAATTCGAGCTGCTCCCCGAGGTGCAGCAGGTGATTCAAACCTGCATGCGGCAGAGAAGAATCCGCTTCTTCAACCCGTCCTTCTTTAATAAATGGACCTTGTTCGAATGGCTCAATCATACCAAGAAGACAAAGAGCTACATTCCCGCTACGAGACGGCTCTCCTCCGGTGAGGAGCTCGATAAGCTGCTTGCCCAATATCCATTTCTGTATCTCAAGCCGATTCGCGGCAAAGCCGGCAAAGGCATCATGAAAGTAAGCCGCAGCCTTCTCGATACGAAGTCCAAAATATTCGAGCTCAGCATTCAGGAAAAGACAAAAAGCCATATTTCCCGTTACCCGAGCGTCTCCCGTCTGTGGTCGGAAGTACAGGAGCTGGTCGAAGGCAAGGACTATATCATCCAACAGGGAATTCCCCTCTCCAGCTATAAGCAGCGTCCGTTCGATCTGCGAGTGCTCGTGCAAAAGAACGGCAAAGGCCAATGGAGCGTCGCGGGGGTCGGCGCCAGATTGGCCGGAAAGCTCAGCATCACGACCCACGTTCCACGGGGCGGCTCGATTGACGATCCCGCCAAGCTGCTTGCCTATTCCTTCGGCGGGCTCGGCAGCAAGCGCATCATCGCCCGCGCCAAAAAAGCGGCGCTCACCATCGCGAAGCAGATCGAGAAGTCCAGCGGCCATATGTTAGGCGAAATGTCCATGGACCTCGGCGTCGATCAAGAAGGGCACATTTGGTTTTTCGAGGCAAACTCCAAGCCGATGAAATTCGACGAGCCGCCGATCCGCAAAAAATCGCTCGAGAATCTGATCCTGTACTCCATCTATTTGGCCAAGCGCAAACCGAAGCGCCCTCTCAAAAAACCGGAGACCTTCCCCCTTCTGGCTCAAACGAACGCCGAACACGATAATTAAGAAAGATAGGCAGGTGAGCGGCACTTGAGTACCCAACTTGGCGTGCTGGCTATGTATATGCCTGGACGGAAGCTGGAAGAGCTTTCGTTTTACCGCAAACTGAGCATTTACGGACAAAAACTCGGGGTGGACGTATTTATATTTACCCCGGATGATGTAGATGACAACCGATCGCGGATTTATGCGCTTTCCTATAACCAAGCAAAACGCTCATGGACCCGCAAGTGGGTCGGTTTCCCGCCGATCGTCTATGACCGGTGCCGGTATCACGGGGCGGACAATTTCCGCAAAATCACGCGCTTCCGGCAAAAATATACCAAGCTCCGCTACCTGAGCCGGCCGCTTGCCAACAAATGGACCATTCACCGCCTGCTCTCGGAAAATGAAAGCATTGCTCCGCATCTGCCTTCCACAGTTCATTACAGGAACCGGAAGCAGCTGGAACAGTTTCTGAAGAAGCACCCGATCGTGTATATGAAACCGAAAAGCGGCACCGGCGGGCGCGGTATTGTCCGCTTGCAGCGGCTGCGGGGGGGCCGTGGCTATCTCATGCAGGGGAGGGATGCGGAGCGCCGCATTTTGCCGGCGGTCAAGGTAACTGCCGCACACATTCCGGTGCGGCTTGCCGGCTGGGGGCTACAAAGCAAATACATCGTGCAGCAGGGTATTCCCCTCGAGCTGAAGGACGGCCGGGTGCACGACTTCCGTATGCTGGTGCAAAAAGACGGCCAAGGAAAATGGCAGGTAACCGGATGCGCCGGCCGTATCGGACCGCCGTTTTCCGTCACCTCCAATCTGCACGGCGGCGGAACCGCGATCTCGATGGAAACGCTGCTCAAAAACCGTTTCGGGACAGAAGAGAAAGTAACCAGCATCAAGGAAGCGGCTTATACCCTTGGGCTCCATGTCGCGCAGCATCTCGAAGCCAAGTTCGGCACGTTTTGCGAAGCCGGCATCGATCTGGCGGTCGATCCGTCGGGGCATGTTTGGCTGCTGGAAGTCAATCCGAAGCCTTCGCGCGACGTATTCCGGCTAACCGGAGATCTGCAAACCTACCGCAATGCAATTCGCCGGCCCATCGAATTTGCTCTCCATCTGCTCCAAAAGAAAGCGGCGCCCAATACCGATACCCATCTTTTGGACCGTGTACCGCCATCCCAACAAAGTGAATCTCACCGAGACCGGTCTGTTTGAAGCAGCGGTCTTTTCTTTTTTGTCCATAAAAAAACACCGATGCGTCATCGATGTTTTTGTGCCTGTCATAGCCATCAGATCAAAAGCTTTCTGTTCTTTTATGCGTCGAGCAATGCCGGAAGGTCACGAAAATCCGCGATGCGGACGTCGGCTTGATCCAGCTCTCCCTCTTTGCGGAAGCCTGCATAATCGCAGCCGACCACGAACAGTCCGTTCGCATGTCCCGCCTCGACGTCCGAGGAACGGTCGCCGACCATCCAAGCGTTTTCGATGCCGTGCTTGTCCAGCAGCTGCCGCACGAGATCCACCTTGGAGCGTGTCGCATATTCCCCTGCGCTGTACAAGCCTCCGGCTTCAAAAAACGGCTCCAGCCCTTGGTGACGGATAACTCCTTTGACATAAGCCTCCAGACCGTTGCTGGCAATGAACAGCCGCACGCCTCTCCGGCGCAGCTCCCGCAGCGTCTCGGCAACGCCGTCATACAGCTTGCCTTCGCCGCGCGCCATCCCCTCCACTTGCAGTTGAAGCAACAGCTCGTCCGCACGTCGGTGAACTTTCACATCGGCATCCGGTATCACCAGCTGCCATATATGCTCCAGCAGCATGCCAAGCCCGCTCAACATATATTTCTCATCCGGCGTTTCCCCTTGAAACAGCCCTTCCGCACGCAGCTGTTCGAATGTAGCATGGTAAGCCGGCAGCAGCAGCGTTTCCGTCTGAAACAGCGTCCCGTCCAAATCGAAGATCATCGCTTCCGGTGTTGTCTTGTTGATCGGCATTCCCTTTCTCCTCCTGACATCCGCATAAACATATCACGTCTTATAGAACCATGATTGTCACAGATTGTCAAACGATGTCCTCACAGTACAAAGTGAATGTTAGTTCTGTAGCCTTTTGGAAATGCCGCGCACCGCCAAAAATAAACAATGGCGTACGGAATGATTTTGCCTGCTCGCTCCGTACGCCTTCTCCTTTAAAACACCTTTTTTGCCCCCTGCTCCGACTTCAAAATCTCCACCGCCTCGCGGAAACGGAGCGAATGAATGACTTCGCGCTCGCGCAAAAATTTCAGGCTGTCCTGCAAATCCGTATCGTCCGTCATGTTGATCAGCCACTGGTAGGTGGCGCGCGCTTTTTCCTCCGCAGCGATATCTTCGTACAGATCGGCGATCGGATCGCCTTTGGCCTGAATATAGGTCGCCGTCCACGGCACGCCCGCCGCGTTGTTGTAATGCAGCGCTTTGTCGTGATTCACGTAATGCTGATCTAGTCCCGCGGCCTTCAACTGTTCCGTCGTGGCGTCTTTGGTCAGCTTGTAAACCATCGTGGCGATCATTTCCAGATGAGCGAGTTCCTCCGTCCCGATGTCTGTCAGGAGCCCGATCACTTTATCCGGTATCGTGTACCGCTGATTCAAATACCGCAGCGCCGCCGCCAGCTCGCCGTCCGCACCGCCGTACTGCTCGATCAGCAGCTTTGCCATGTGCGGGTCGCACTTGCTGACCCTGACCGGATACTGCAGCTTTTTCTCATAGATCCACATCGCTCAAGTCTCCTCTCCTGGTTCGGCTTTGAATCAGACCTGCCACGGCCATGGCGGCTCCACCCATTGCCATGGATATCCCGAATAGCTGCGACCAAACTGCAGAAGCGGACCGAATTCGGACTCGTACCGTTGAGCCAGATGCTGGCGCTGCTGCACACATTGGTTAAACTGCTCCAACGCCTGGGCGTCCTCGGGGTGCGTATCCAAATAAAGTGTGAGCTCTACCAGCACGAAATCGATCGCTTGCAGCTCCTCCAGCAGCGTGTAGAAATGAGGGGGCAGCGGTTGTGTCATGCCGTTCACCTCCTGTTCTTTCAGCAATGTTTGGATTCGTATGGGCTATACAGCACAGGCCAGAGCGTACCGCACCGGAGCGCCTGAAGCGGGGGATATTGAGGAAGCCCTGGGGGTTGAAACTGAATATACAGATTTGGCGGAATAACATAGGTCTTGACCGTAATCGGCGGACAAGGGTCGAAGGGGCTGACATACGGATACCATTCTTTCTCAAGATCCATGGTCGGAAATGCCTCCTTTAGCAATCTACCAATATTTATACATTCCCGCTCGTCCATTATGCGTATGAAATGACAACAACTTCATCTGCCCCCTGCAGAAGGAAAAAAGGAGTTGAAGTGCATTGTCAAAGAAAGCGCTCCCAAAATAACCGTCTCCAAAAAAAACCGTCCGCAGTCCTTGCTCCAGACAGGCGCGCATAATGCGCTCCCTGCCTTGGAACGAATGACCGTGACGGTTTTTTCGTTAGTGAATATCTTTTTTCTTAAAGCGTCCGCCCTTCACGTCGTGGATATTGCCAACTGCAAGAAATGCGGATTGATCGAGCTCCTCGACGATCGACTTCAGCTTCGCTTCCTCCAGCCGGTTGATGACACAGAAGATGACCAGCTTGTTACCGCCGGTAAATCCGCCTTCCCCTTGCAAATACGTAACGCCGCGGCCCAAACGGTTCATAATGGCGTCCCCGAGCTCGCGGCTGTTTTCGCTGATAATCCAGACGGATTTGGATTCGTCGAAGCCTTCGATCGTAATATCGATGAGCTTGAAGGCTATGTAATAGGCGATAAGCGAATACATCGCATGATCCCATCCGAACACAAAGCCAGCGCTGCTCAGGATGAACAGGTTAAAAAACATGACCACTTCGCCGACCGAGAACGGCGTTTTCTTGCTGAAAAGAATCGCCATAATTTCCGTGCCGTCGAGCGAGCCGCCCGAACGGATAACCATACCGACGCCGATGCCGAGAATAATCCCCCCGAACACGGCCGCAAGCAGCGGATCGGTCGTCAGCGGAGGCACCGGATGAAGCAGCCATGTGCCGACGGACATCAGGGAAACTGCAAATAAGGTAGATAACGCGAACGTTTTACCGATTTGCTTATACCCGATAAACAGGAACGGAAGATTGAATAATAAGAGAAATACGCCGATTGGAATACCCGACAAATGCGAGGTAATAATCGAGATGCCCACGATTCCCCCGTCAATGATGTTGTTGGGCACCAAAAAGTTTTCCAGTCCGACCGAGACGAGCGCCGCCCCCAACAAAATAATGACGGCGCGTTTCACCAGTTTGGGCAACGATAATTTGGAATGCTGCTTGGCTTTTTCTAGACCTGCCTGCATTGCTTCTCCCCCTTAGATTGCCGTAAGACCGTATGAACGACAAGATTTTTTGTTATAGTTACTGTTCCAATTTGATGTTGATTTTAAGCAAACCGACCCGGCGAAGCGCCTGATAAACGATAATTAGCACCGGCCCCAGAATAAGGCCGATCACTCCGGCAAGCTGAAAGCCCACATACATGCTGACCAACGCCGCTAAAGCATTGATCCCGACAGCGTCGCCGATAATTTTCGGTTCGATCAGACGGCGGAACACCATGATGACGAGCAGCAGGACGATCAGTCCGATTCCGAGCCGCATGTCCCCAGCGAGCATGCTGTACCCTGCCCACGGAATAAGTACGGCGCTTGTGCCAAACACCGGCAAAATATCTACCAGCACGATCAGCAGGGCGACGGCAAGCGGATAATCGACTTTCAGAATGAGCAAACCGACCAGCGTCACCACATACGTTAGCAGACTGATCAGTACCTGCGCGAACAGGAAGCCCAGAATAGCACGGCGCAGATCGCTCAGCACCGCGGCCACCTTGGGCCTTGACTGCTTCTCGAACAGGTTCAAAAACGATTGATGCAGCTGCGGCAAGCTGAACGAAATCAGGTAAAGGCCGATCACGAATACGAAAAAAAACACGAACCCATTCGGAATTGTTTTGGCTACGTCGAGAAAATAGCCGGAAATGGCAGCCACGATGCTTTTTAAATTGTCCGTAAGCATTCCGGCTCCCGTTTCCACGTAGCGCTGCACCTGCTCCGCAACGTCGTACGGCAGCAGCTTATAGAACAATTTATTTCTTGCCGACGAATCCTCAATTAACAGCTTGGCGTCGCTCAAATAGACGGAAGCGTTCTTCCAGAATTGAATGAGCTCCGTGACGATTTTGAAGCCGATCAGATAGACGAAGCCGAGCAGCGAGCCGGTAAAAAGAGTACAGACAACGGCGGAAACCGTCACGCGTCCGCCGCGGAACATGCGTGTCAGCAGCAGAACGATCGGTTCGAGCAAGAGGGCAATCAACATGGCGAGCAAAAACGGGAAGCCGATGGTGAACATTCCGTACAAAAGCACGGTGCCGAGCACGCAAAATACGATCGTTCTAAGCGACATCGAACGGGTACCCCCTTATTCGTCGGGATGGTTTTGACCGGCTAGCGGACCCGAAACGGGCTGTTTCTGAACGGGTTGAATTTTTACACGCAAAATACGCAATCGCTCAACCTCCGTAATTTCGAACAAGAAGCCGTTCTGCTCCAGCCGTCTGCCTTTGGAGACCGAGCCTTCCAGTTGCTTGAACAGCCAGCCTCCGATCGAATCCACCTCGTCGTCCTCGATCCCGAGGCCAAGCATATCATCGAGATCCTCCAGCAGCACGCGCCCGTCAACGGAGTAAGCGTCCCCGCTCTTCTCCACCTCGGCCCGCTCCGTTTCGTCGAACTCATCATGAATCTCGCCGACGATTTCCTCCAGAATGTCTTCGGTGGTAATCAGCCCGGCCGTTCCGCCGTATTCGTCGATCACGACGGCGAGCTGGGAGCGCTTCTTCTGCATAAGCCGCAGCACGTGGCTGATTTCCATCGATTCGGGCACCATGAGCACCGGACGCAAGAAATCTTTGATATCGTGCTTCTTGTCCGGATCGCACGTGAGCAGGTCCGACATATGGACAAATCCGATGATTTCGTCTTTATCGTCCGTAGCCACCGGGTAGCGCGTATGCTTCGTTTCGTAAACGATTTTTAAGTTTTCCTCATAGCTGAGCTCGGTAAACAAACAGTCCATATCGGTCCGCGGCAGCATAATTTCCCTCGCGACCCGATCGGAGAACTCAAATATATTATCGAACAGCGCCAGCTCGTCTTTGTCGATGTGACCGCTGCGGGCGCTCTGGTCCATCAAAATCCGAATTTCTTCTTCCGTATGCGCTTCTTGCTCGGTAGCGGGCTGTATCCCCACCATCTTCAAGAGCTTGTTCGCGGCGCCGTTCAGCAGCCAGATCGCCGGATAAAAGATTTTGTAAAACAGCATTAAAGGAGCCGACAGCCATAGAGAGGTTGCTTCCGATTTCTGAATAGCCATGGATTTGGGCGCAAGCTCGCCGAGTACGATATGCATGAAGGTGATCACGGCGAATCCGATCGCGAACGACAGGGCATCGGCATACCAGGCTCCCCCGAGTCCGAGAGCCGCCAGAGCCGGTTCAACGATCAGATGCGAGACGGCCGGTTCTCCTACCCAGCCCAAGCCCAGCGAAGCCAGCGTAATGCCGAGCTGCGTGGAGGACAGGTAAGCGTCCAGCTTTTTGGTTACGGCGAGCGCATACTTGGCTTTCGGGTTACCCTCGCTCTCCAGCTGCTGAAGGCGCGTAGCCCGGACTTTCACCAATGCAAACTCCGCTGCGACAAAAAAACCGTTCAGCAGCACCAAAAACACGACCAGTAATAGATTAAACGCAATTAATCCGAAATCGAACCCTGTACTGTGACTTTCCAAGAAGGATCAGTCTCCTTTGCAAAAGTAAAATAAAATAATGGCTCAATTACACAAGCGCTTTCCGCTGGCCGAAATCGATGTCTTTATAATATGTATCGACGACCAGAAGATTCGGTCCGCAGCAGTTAGCCGCCGGACAATGGCAGTTTACGGTCTTGCTTAGGCGATGATCTTTCCAGCGCGCGAATACTTGATCGAGCCGGTCCGCATGAATGTTGCCGAGCGCCGGCACATCCGCAAAGTCGGTGACGAAAACGTCGCCCGTGAACAGGTTTACGTTGAGGCGGTTACGCCCGTCCGGGTCGTTGCGCACGGTCACGTTCGGCTCACGGCGTAGACGGGTTACCATCTCCCGGTCCTCCTCCAGCGGGCTGCAAGCATAAAAGGGCAGCGTGCCGAACAGCATCCACAGATCACGGTCGCGGTCGTCGAGCAGCCGATGAATCGCGGCCCGCGTCTGATCCAGCGTCAACACCGGCAAATTGGAGGCAAAAGCGCTTGGATACATCGGGTGCACCTCGTGGCGGCGGCAGCCCATTTCTCGAATCAGCTTATGGATTCCGCTCAGCTTCCCGTGCGTCCGGTAATTGATCATCGATTCCGCCGAAACGAACATCCCGCCGCTAGCGAGCGCTTTCGCATTCTCGACCATCCGTTCATATAACTTAGCCGCCGTTGTGGCGGATACTCTTCGGTCTGTCCGGACGAACCCGACTTCGTAGAAATCGTCGGCGTTCAAATAGTTGAACGAAATATGCATGACGTCGAGATAAGGAGCCATCGCTTCGTACCGTGAAAGGTCCAGCGTCACGTTGGAATTGATCTGCGAACGAACTCCCCGCTCTCTGGCGTAACGCAGCAGGGGAACGATATATTCGCGCACCGTTTGCTCGTGATAGCTCGGCTCCCCGCCGGTGATGCTGATCGTCTCCAATCCCTCGACTTCGTCCAGCCGCTTCAAGATGACATTCAGCGGGATGCGCGGCCCTTCCGATACCAAGAGCGACTCGCCGACGGCGCAATGCTCGCAGCGCATGTTGCATAAATTCGTCACGGTCAGCTCAACGCTCGTCAACCGGTGTTCGCCATGCGTTTGCAAAGAGCGAAGCGGGTCCCACGGATCGTATTCGGGCGTTATCTGGGGCAATACGGGCAAATCGTTGACGATTAAGCGATCGGACATGTTGTTTTTCACACCTGACTTCTTTAAAAAGTAAAATCTAACAATAATATATTACCCATTGTATCGTAATACGATTGAAAAGAAAACCGACGTCCTGTCGCGCCGCACCCTTACTCCCGCTGTTCGGAAAGGTCGATGCCGCGCGGCTTTCCCCATTTTCTTGCCCAATTTCCCATTTCCACAAGTATGGTTTGAAAGTCTTTGCCTTTATCCGTTAAGGAATATTCGACGGTTACCGGTACCGTAGGAAACACTTGACGTCGGATAATCTCATGCTCCTCCAGATGACGCAAAATATCGGTTAATGATTTGGTGCTGATATGGTCCAGATTGCGACGCAATTGATTGAACCGCTGCGGACCTTTGAACAGTTGACGGAGAACCAGGAACGACCATTTTCCTCCGAAAATTTGGAGCGCCTCCTCCACGGAAGCCATGCATTCCTCTTCGTTTGAAATTGGGTCCACTCGATCACCTCCTTACGAAAGAGAAGTTAGTTTATAATTTAACATTATACTAAAAAATAAGCTATGCTTCAAATTAAAATCCAATAGCTTACAATGGTCCCAACTCTCCAAATCGCCGCCAATGCCAAAAAAGACAGCTTCCGGGAAGCTGCCTCTGCACGACTTGACACTATATAGGTTTATGGTTGACGCCGGTAATCATGACCGACAGCATTTTGGACAAATCGATTTCGGGCGTATCCTTCAGCTCCTGTCCCTCCGCATCCAGCAGCAGACGTACGACCGGGCGCTGGGGCACGTTCGCATTCAAATCGACGACCACTCCCGTTTCGCCCGTATTTAAAGTGACCGTGACTCCAATCGGATAGATGGCGATTTTATCGCGGAACAGCGCGATCTGTAGGGGCTCGTACAAGGTGCCCGATCCGGCAAACAAAATTTCCATCGCTTGATGCGGCAGCATGGCGCTGCGGTACACGCGGTGGGTCGTCATGGCGTCGTAAGAATCGACCAAGCCGATCCAGCGGGCGTATTCGTGAATTTCCGAGCCCTTGAGTCCGCGCGGGTACCCGCTGCCGTCCAGCCTTTCGTGATGCTGAAAGGCGCAGTGCGCGGCGAGCAGCGGAATGTTGGGCTCGTCCTTCAGAAACTGAAAGCCGAATACCGTATGATGCTTAATCCGCTCATATTCGCTTTCCGACAGCTTTTCTTTTTTGCGCAGCAACTCCAGCGGAATTTGGGTTTTGCCCACGTCATGGAGCAGCGCCCCGAGGCCGAGCGTCATCAGCTCTTCCCGGTCGTAGCCGTGCGCCATGCCGAGCATCGTCGCATAGATGCACACATTGAGCGAGTGCTGGAACAAATATTCATCCATAAGGCTGATATTGGTCAGCATGATCATGGCATCCTTGTGCTGGCTCAAGTCGTCCAAAATCATGCTCATCATCCCGCGAAACGCTTTGCCTACCTGCAGCTGACCTACCAATTTGCGCTTGACCTGATCCTCCATCATTTTGCGGAAGGAGGTCCGGATCTCGGTAATCGCTTGGAGCCGCGTCTCTTCGGTAAGGACATCGTGAACAATCAGATCTCGGGTTCGGGGATCGTCGATATATACATAGTCCACGCCGTGCTCGCCCAGGCGGGTAATAAGCGCCTGCGTCAATTCCACCCGCTCGCCAAGCAGCGTCAACCCGTCCGAGTTGTATATTTTTTTCCCAAGGCGCATGCCGGGTTTGACCATGCTTAGCGGAAGCAAACGCATCAACGAACCACGTCTTCTTTCTAAAGAAAAATTTAGAAAAATATCGATATGGATTAAGCGTATCGAATTCGACTAAAAAGAGCAATATGTTTTTTTACGTTTTGACAAAATTTATATGAACATTGGACGAAAAAAGCCGGAAACAAGAGAATATCCCCTATTTCCGGCAAAATATCGTCGAATTCCGAAGCTAGCTACCGCAGCACGAAGAACCAGAACAGCGCGGCAGCGGCAAAGCGATAATACGCAAAATACGACATGCTGAACTTTTGGACGAACTTGATGAACGTAACAACTGCGAGCAGCGCTACGACGAACGACACGATAAAGCCGATGGTAAAAAATCCGACATCTCCGGAAGAGAACGTATCAAGGTTTTTTAGCAGCTCGTATCCGGTAGCCGCCACCATGACGGGGATGGCGATAATAAACGTAAAGTCGGCGGCAGCCTTGCGGCTCGCCCCGGCCAGCATCCCTCCGGCAATCGTCGATCCCGAACGGGAGAAGCCCGGCCAAATCGAAATGATCTGCCATAGACCGATGAAGAACGCCTGCTTGTACGTCAGCTCGTCGACATCGTGGGCCGTTACCTTCGGCTGGAATTTCTCCCCGACGATGAGCAGCACGCCGCCAAGGATCAAGCCTATAAGGACGGTGGACGGCAAGAAGAGGTGGGCCTTAATAAAGCCTTTCGTCAAATAAGCGATCGCCAGCGTCGGCACGATTGCCAGCATAATGTGCAGCAAGTTCATCCCTTTGCCCGCTCTGGGCTTTTCCTTGCTGAGGCCGAACAGCCGCAAAATCCGCTTCCAGTATACGACAACCCCCGCCAGTATGGCGCCGAGCTGGATGACGATCTCGAACGTTTTGATCAATTCATCCGTATCTGGAATGCCCAGCAGCGTGCTCGTCAAAATCATGTGGCCCGTGGACGAAACGGGCAAAAATTCCGTCAAGCCTTCCACGATGCCAATAATCACCGCTACCCACCAATCGTGCATGCGCTCCTCCTACTCTCTCCCTTGGTTTGATCCATTTCGTATCATGTATCGCTTTTTATATTTTAGCTTGTTTGCTACGGTTTGTACACAAGGAAGCGCATATCTTAAAGAGTGTGCCGCGATTCGCCCAGCGTACACCACCGTCGGGAAAAGCTGTTCTGAAGCGACGTTTCGTCGCGAAGCTCCCGAAGCAGCACATCGCGCAAAAATTCCGGCAGGAAAAATTCAGGCTCCGTTCCTTCTCCAAGCGACGTAAAGCCGACCCGGAACGTAAACATGTCGATGGAGCCGACCAAATATTGCCGCTCCGCCTCCAGCGGCTGTCCGCCGACGCGCACGGCTCGAATCTTCGCATAGTCGGCCCCTTCCGGGTCGTACTCAACGATGAGTCCGTCTACGCACAGCGTGCCGAGCACCTTGCCGCGAAAGCCATAGCCGTACAGCGGTTTGTCCATGAACTCGGGAAGCAGCGATTCCTCCAGCGCGCGCAGCAGCTGCGCTCCGGTCAGCTTCATCCGGCACGGATTGATCGGCGACGGGCATAATTGAAGCAGCATGCCGGCCGACACCGGGCCTTGCGGCAGCCCGCCGAGCAGCTGCCCGGCGTTGACCAGGCCGATCTCGGTTCCCATCCACCGGCGCAATCCACCGGCCAGCAAATTCCCGAGCGGCGATTCGCCATACCAATCGTACCGCAGCTCGACAGGCAAGCGGGCGACCTCGCGGTCCAATTCGGCGGCGGCACGAAGGCCGTATTCCCCAATCAGGCTGCGGATCTCCTCATCCTCCGGCTCGATAGCCACCGCTTGTACGGACGCCTCCGCCCGCACCAGCTTCCGTTCGGCGGGGTCCCATTCCAGATCGATGACTCCGACGTATTGTCCGAATTTGCCCGTGGCGCAGACGAGCGTCCCGCCGATGCGCAGCGGTTCTTCGAGCAAGTGATGCGTGTGTCCGCCCAAAATCAGATCGATACCCGGCACTTCGGCCGCCATGCGCTCGTCATTGCGCAGCCCGAGATGGGACATGACGATGAGCACGTCCACTTGGGGACGAAGCTGCCGGACAAGGGGCGGCACGACGTCGAACGGCTCCCGCACGTCCCATCCGAGCAGGTTGTAAAACTCGGGAAAGCAGGCGGTGACTCCGATCAGGCCGATGCGCACTCCCGCTTTGCAGACGATGTGATACGGCACCGCCCAAGGCGGCAGCGCTCCCGTTGCGGTCGCAGGCAGGTTGCAGATGACGGTGGCGAAGCTCGCTTGCCGGCCATACAGCTCCGAAAGGACGTCCTCCGTGTAGGACAGTCCCTCGTTGTTGCCGAGCGTGACCGCTTCATAGCCGGATGCATTCAGCACCGCAATGTTCGTCCGGCCGTCCGTCCCTTCGGTTTCCGGGCGCATTCGGTCGACATGATCCCCGATATCGAGCGTAAGCGTCCGCTCTTCTCCGGCTTCCGCGCGCAGCCTCCGCAGGACGGAGGCGATGCGGGGCATTTGTTCAAAGTGGCTGTGAATATCGTTCGTATGAAGGACGCGCAGCCTCATTCGTTCGATCACAAAGGCACCTTCCTTCAAGTAGCAAGTGGATGAACGGAGCGGCGTGCCGTCAAGAACGCGGCTTGAGCAACTGCTCCGGTGTTATCGTATTTTTGAACCCGTACGTCGCCGCTTTTTCCGCGGCTTCTTCAGCGTAGAGAATCCGGATTCGCACGACGCTTTTCACATTGAGGCATTCGCTGCTTCCGCCTGGAACGTACAAGCGGATCGGGTACCCTTTGGCCAACGGGCTGCCGTCCTCCTGCTCGTAGAGCACCAAGGCTTGCTCCAATTCGCTCCAAGGGATGCCCGCTTGAAATTCGTCCGCCCCTTCGATCTCCAAACGGGTCGGGGTCCGTCCCGGCTCCGCCTGCTGCGTTCGAATCCAAGCTTCGTACCATGCCGGCCAGTCAAACGCGTTTCCCGTGACGCCGCTCACCCGCTCCTGCACCGGAAACTTCCGCGGAGCGATGGCCGCCAGCTCGTTTACGGTATACCGGACGCGGCCGACGTACTCATCTATGATTTCTATAGTCATGCTACGCCTCCATCTCCCTTGAAACATCACCAACCATTATATCATTTTTCGCTAAAAATATGGTATGCTGAAACGTAAAAGAACAGCCCGCAAAGCCGGCGAATCGTGAGCTTCGCGGCGGCCGGAACAACAATCTGCCGCACGGAGGCCCATTCGCCGGACTTCAAAAGACCGCTGGAACGAAGGAGTAGAACAACCATGAAGCTGAGACTGCTACTTTTCGCCGGATTGGCCGAGCATTTCGGTTCCCCGGTACTGGAGCTGGACATAGAACAAGACGGGCTGACGCCGCAGGAGCTTAAAGCGCTGCTTGCCGCCCGCTACCCCGCCGCAACGGACGTGCTTAAGCAAGCGTTCGTCGCAGTGAATCAGCAGTATGCGGACGATGCAGCCCGCATCACCGGGCAGGACGAAGTCGCACTCATCCCGCCGGTTTCCGGCGGCGAGCCGGAGCCTTACGTCATCACCCGCGATCCGATTCTTGCCGATGAGGTGACGGCCAAAGTGCTGCATCCGGACCATGGCGCGACGCTGGCGTTTGTCGGCACCACCCGGGAGTTTACCCATGGCAAAAGGACCACGATGCTGGAATACGAAGCCTACGAGCCGATGGCGCTGAAAACGATGCGTCAAATCGGTGACGAGCTGTCCTCGCGCTGGCCGGGTACGCGGCTCGCCATTACGCACCGGCTCGGCACGGTGCCGGTAGGTGAGACGAGCGTCGTCATTGCCGTATCTTCCCCGCACCGGGACTTCGTCTATGAAGCGAGCCGCTATGCCATCGAGCGGCTGAAGCAAATCGTGCCGATCTGGAAGAAGGAAATATGGGAGGACGGCTCGGAGTGGAAGGGACATCAGCAAGGCCCCTGGAATCCGGCAGCTGGTCTTCCGCAGGAAGGAGAGGCGCGAGCATGAACGTATCCGACAGAATGACGGAGCAGGAGAACGTACAAGTCGCGGACCGGGAACGGTATTCGCGGCAGATGCTGTTCGCCCCCATCGGCGAAGCCGGGCAAGCGAAGCTGCTGCAAGCCCGCGTCGCCATCGTGGGCATGGGCGCGCTCGGCACGGTGCTCGCCAATCATATGGTGCGTGCCGGTATTGGCTTCGTGCGCCTGATCGACCGCGACTTCGTCGAGCGAAGCAATCTGCAGCGGCAGATGCTTTACGATGAAGCCGATGCGGCCGGCTCCGCGCCCAAAGCGGAAGCGGCTGCAGCCCGGCTCGGCGCGGCGAATTCCGGCGTGGTCGTTGAACCGGTCGTAGCCGACTTGAACTTCGCCAATGCCGAGCAATTGCTGGCCGACGTCCAGCTTATCCTGGATGGCACGGATAATTTTGCGGTGCGCTTTTTAATAAACGACATCAGCGTCAAACACGGAATTCCGTGGATTTACGGCGGCGCCGTAAGCTCCCGCGGCGTCTCGCACACCGTCATTCCCGGCGAAACGCCTTGTCTGCGGTGCTTGTTCGACCAACCGCCGGCCCGGGGTACGACGGAGACATGCGATACGGCCGGCGTGATCGGATCGATCATTCATACGGTCGCCTCTCACCAAGCGGCCGAAGCGTTCAAACTGCTTGTAGGGGCCCATCAGCAGCTAAACCGCAAGATGGTCCATTGGGACCTCTGGTACAACCAATACGCCGCGATCGACGTGTCGAAAGCGCGCAAAGCGGATTGCCCTTGCTGTGCGAAACGCCAATTCGAATACTTGGATGCTTCACTGGAGGAAGATACGATCCAGACGCTATGCGGCCGGAATTCCGTTCAGATCCAACCTGTTACGCCCGCCGCGCTCTCTTTGGAAGAATGGGCGGAACGGCTTCAGACGCTTGGGCGGGTCGAGAAAAACCCGTTTCTCCTGAAGCTTCATTTGGACGAATCGCTGACACTGGTGCTTTTCCCGGACGGACGAATGATCGTACAGGGCACCGAAGACCCTACCGTGGCCAAAAGCTTGTACAGCCGCTATATCGGAATGTAATTGTTACAAATAGATTAAATATTAATTAATTTTTACCTTTTATTCGACAAAAATCGAGTGCTTCGGGTTCATTTTCCTGTTATCATGAGAACAAAGGGACAACTTTTTATTACGGTGAACGTCCCGTGACCCCAGGACAGAGGTGAACCCGTTGTGCTCATATCGATCCATCAAGTCAAAGTTGGCGATCGGCTCGGCTCGGATACATTTAACGGGTACGGATTGTTGGTCCTCTCCGCACACACCGAGCTTTCCGTCGATGACATTGAGAAGCTAAAGCTGCACCATATCGACGAAGTGGACATCGCTTTTCGTACGGATGACCCCGAGCCCGGCGCAGCAAGTGACGAATCTCCACCCGTGCTAACGGAGCACGCTGCCTCAGCTGCCGCAGTAGCAGCTTACCATGAAGCAGTGGACGGCATGAAAAGCATATTTGAGCAGGCGACCCAAAAAGGCATCGTGTATCAGGATCAAATTGACAACGGTTTCAACCCGCTTGTCCAGCAAGTTCACGAAGAGAGGGACGTCGTTTCGCTCCTGCTCGTGTTAAACAGTGCGGACGATTATACGTATCAGCACAGCGTTCAAGTAGGCATGATCTCCTACTATATCTCCAAATGGCTCGGGCAATCGGAGGCGGATGCCATGCTCGCCGGCAAAGCGGGCTATTTACATGACATCGGCAAAGGCTTCATCGATCCGGCTATTCTTCAGAAGCCTGGAAAATTGACGGAGGAAGAATACGAACGCGTGAAAAAGCATTCGATCTACGGATACGAGCTGCTGCAGCGTTCGGGACTGCCTGCGGAAATATGCTTGACTGCTTTGCAGCACCATGAACGGCTCGACGGGTCCGGCTACCCGTACGGCCTGCGCGGAGATGACATTCATCCGCTCGCCAAGATCGTCGCTGTCGCGGACATTTACAGCGCGATGATCTCAAGCCGGGTATACCAGAAAAAACGCGATTTGCTGTTCGTTCTGCGCGAGCTTCACCGGTGCAGCTTCGGACAAATTGATCCTCATATTACGCAATTGTTTATCCAGCACATGGTCCCGAATTTTATCGGCAAAAAAATTCAACTGGCCTCCGGCGAAACGGGTACGATCGTACTCACCCACCCGACCGATGTTTTCCGGCCGCTCGTCAATTTTGACGGCACGTTCATCGATTTGTCGGAGCGGATGGATTTGGAAGTCGAGCACATTTTCGCGGATTAATATACATTTGTCTTACATACGAAGAACAGCCCCGCCAGCAACCGGCCGGGCTGTTCTTTTTTAAGAGGATACCCGCTTGGCAGCCAAAAACGTCTGCTTCCAATACGCATTGTTGATGTGGGTAATCTGCACGCCGTCTTTCGGCTCCGGAGCCGAGTGAATCATTCTCTGGTTCCCTAAATAAATGCCGACATGTCCGACTGTCTTCTGGCTGCGAAACTTACCGGGGACGTAAAAGAACAACAGATCGCCCTTCCGCAACTGTTTCCGGTCGACGGTCGTCCCTTGCTTGGCTTGGGCCCGTGCTGTCCGGTTAAGCGTTATGCCGGATTTGGCAAACACATATTGCGTATATGTGGAGCAGTCGAACTTGCCGGAGGTTGAATAAGGCGCGGCGCCGAACGAATAGTTCACACCGACGTAGCGTGTCGCCCGAGTCAGCAAAGCGTTCATATCGACCTGCCTCAGAACGGGAACCGCAATGTCATCCTTGCCGGAAAAACCGTCCAGCCCCTTCATGGCCTCGACAGCATCGGAAGCCTCCAGCAGCGGGTCGCGTTCCAGTCTCATCGCCGAAGCCCCTCCCGTTGTTTGAAACGGGTCCTTCGGATCGTCGCCGAAGTCAAGCTCCGCTCCCGTACTTGCCTCCAGCGGACCGTCGATCGCCCCGCTAACCGCCCAGTCGGTGGCTTGGGCAACCGCCGCCTGTTCCTTGATTTCGAATGATAAATCTTTTGCAAACACCGGGTTTAACGCCGACACGGGAATATGTATCTGGGAATTAAAAAGAACAGGCGCTTCCTTCAGCGTCACCGTCTCATCGTCTCTCAGCGCTGACGTTTGGCCCGGCTTCAGCTCGTAAGACGCATCATGCTCCCCCAACTGAAATACTCCCCTGGCTTGATCCCAATTGGACCGGAATCCGACAATTTTGGCAAAATCGGAACCAACCACATACGCGGTCCCGCCTATAGTCACGGTGGGAATCGTCATTTCCACCCGGCCTTGTGGCAGCATGCGAATAAATCCGCCGTTCAGGCCGATTGTTGTCGTTTTTCCGTTGATTTCTTCGCTTTTTAACCGGTTTGCGGCTTGCCCCTGGTTGCTTGGAATGCCCTGCTGATTCGAAAGCCGCTGTTCCTTCGATAATTGCGGCCCGCAGCCTGCCGCCAGCAAGCATGCAACCAACGAGGCCGCCACCGGACGCCGCCATGATCCGATCATCGCACCATTCTCCTCTCATTCTTGAATGCGCCGGAATTCGGTCCCTATATAGGATGAAGCAGGATTCAGGCGGCTATGCGTCCGGTTGGCTGGAAACAAATAAGCGCAGTCCTCCTGCATAAATTACGGGGAGATTGCGATCTATAGAAAAACTTCATACAAAATTAAGGCAAACTTTATAGACACCGGTATAAACGGTAATGTATGTTTATAGCAACAGCCCAGAATATCCCAATGACTCTACTATTGGGAGGTGTTCGGCTAACCGACAACATTCAAATTGAAAGCGGATTCAAAACGCAGAAGACCATCCGCATGGTACAAAGAAAGCGCTTGTCGAGTTCATTCTATGAAAAAAGGAGCTTGAGATGGTATGAAAAGAAAAATCGCGTCTATCGCTTTCGTGCTTGTCCTGCTGTTCAGTTTTGCTTCCTCTGGTTTGGCGGCCTCGAGCGGGCCGGGTACAGGCAACGATACTTGGGCGCCGGTCCAAGCCCATGGCAATATTTATATCGAAGGCAACTTCATAAACGTCGGTCGGATTAGCCTCGGGGTCAACTTCAAGCTGTACCGGGTAACACCGAACGGAGATGTGCTGGTAGGCAGTAACTCGACAGGAACCATTGTGGCCGGTCAATATGCGCGGCTCAAGATTCCTTTGGCTTCGAATCAGCCCGACGGACAGTATAGACTTGTCTTAGACTCGCCGGGTGATTTCACCGTCGTTGCCTATCTCGGATACAATTAAACGTGAAAACCTCCATAGCCGCTTTGCTCCTTAAGGTGGCGATGGAGGTTTTTCGTTCTAATAAAAAATACGTATCCGGGCGATTTTACACCTAAGCGTAAACGTCGCCGCAGACACGTATTTGCATGTTTCCCCGAAAATGAAAACTTAACCGATCGAGCCTTCCATCTCGAATTTGATGAGACGGTTCATCTCGACCGCGTATTCCATCGGCAGTTCTTTCGTGAACGGCTCGATGAAGCCCATAACGATCATTTGCGTCGCTTCCGCTTCCGTCAATCCGCGGCTCATCAGGTAGAACAGTTGATCCTCGGATACTTTCGAGACGGTTGCTTCGTGCTCCAGCGTAATGTTGTCGTTCATGATTTCGTTGTAAGGAATCGTATCGGACGTCGATTCGTTATCCATAATGAGCGTATCGCACTTGATGTTCGCCTTGGAACCTTCCGAGTTGCGTCCGAACGAAGCCAAGCCGCGGTACGTTACTTTGCCGCCGTGCTTGCTGATCGATTTGGATACGATCGTGGAAGTCGTGTCCGGCGCCAAGTGCGTCATTTTCGCACCGGCATCCTGATGCTGGCCTTTGCCCGCAACGGCGATCGAAAGGACCATACCTTTCGCGCCGCGGCCTTTCAGCACAACCGCAGGATATTTCATCGTCAGCTTAGAGCCGATGTTGCCGTCGACCCATTCCATTGTCGCGTTTTCTTCCGCAACCGCACGCTTCGTCACCAGGTTGTAAATGTTCGGCGCCCAGTTCTGAATCGTAGTGTAGCGGACTCGGGAATCTTTGAGGCAGATGATCTCAACCACGGCGCTGTGCAGCGAGTTCGTGCTGTAGACCGGAGCCGTACAACCTTCGACGTAATGCACAAAGCTGCCTTCGTCGGCGATGATGAGCGTACGCTCGAACTGCCCCATGTTTTCCGAGTTGATCCGGAAGTAAGCTTGCAGCGGAATTTCCACCTTCACGCCTTTCGGCACGTAGATGAAGCTGCCGCCGGACCATACCGCACTGTTCAATGCGGCGAATTTATTGTCGCTCGGAGGAATGATCGTCCCGAAGTATTTTTTGAAAATTTCCGGGTGCTCCTTAAGCGCCGTGTCCGTGTCCATAAACAGGACGCCCTGCTCTTCCAAATCCTTCTGCATGCTGTGGTAAACAACCTCGGACTCGTACTGGGCGGATACGCCCGCCAAGAACTTCTGCTCCGCCTCCGGGATACCGAGCTTGTCGAACGTTTCCTTGATTTCGGTCGGCACTTCTTCCCACGTTTTCCCTTGCTTCTCGGAAGGCTTTACGTAGTATTGAATGTCGTCGAAATCCAGATCGTCCATATTGCCGCCCCAACGCGGCATTGGCATTTTCAAAAACTGCTCCAGCGACTTCAGACGGAACTCCAGCATCCATTCGGGCTCGCCCTTCATTCTGGAAATCTCGGTCACGATTTCGCGGGTTAGGCCTTTCCCGCTCTGAAACACGGCTTTATGCTCGTCGCGAAACCCATATTTATATTCTTCCATTTCCGGCATTTTCTTTGCCATGGGTGCCATACCTCCTTATTTGTTGGTGTTTACTTGGTCGATTCCTTTGCGCAGCGCGTTCCAAGCCAGTGTCGCGCACTTGATCCGGGCAGGGAACTTGTTTACGCCGGACAAAGCTTCCAAATCTTCATATTCGAATTCCACGGGCTCGCCTTTCATCAGCCCGGAAAATTTCTCAGCCATCTCCAGCGCTTCTTCCAACGTCTTGCCTTTGACCGCTTCCGTCATCATCGAAGCGGAAGAAAGGCTGATCGAACAGCCTTCGCCTACGAATTTGGCCGCCTTGACCATGCCGTCCTCGACCTGCATTTGAAGCTGGATTTTATCGCCGCAGGTCGGGTTGTTCAGATCGATACTGACGGACTGATTCTCGAAAGTGCCGCGGTTGCGGGGATTTTTGTAATGATCCATAATGACTCTGCGGTATAAATCATCCAATTGCATAGCCGAAGTACTCCTTTGTTTTAATAAGGGAAGCGACCAACCGGTCTACATCGGCTTCGGTATTGTACAGATAGAAGCTGGCACGGGCGGTTGCCGTGACATTCAGCCAGCGCATCAGCGGTTGGCAGCAGTGGTGGCCGGCACGGACAGCGATCCCGTCGGCGTCGAGGACGGTTGCTACGTCGTGCGGATGCACCTCGTCCAGATTGAACGTGATCAGTCCTGCCCGGTCGTGCTGCGGTCCGTACACCGTCAAGCCTTCGATTTGCAGCATGCGTTCCATCGCGTAGGCGGCCAATTGCTTCTCGTGCTTCTCGATCGCCTCCAAGCCGATGCCTTCCAGAAAATCGATCGCCGCTGCGAGGCCTACGGCTCCTGCGATGATCGGCGTACCGCCTTCGAACTTCCAAGGCAGGTCCTTCCAAGTGGAGTCATACAAGCCGACATGATCGATCATTTCGCCACCGAATTCGATCGGATCCATCTCCTGCAGCAGCTCTTTTTTGCCGTACAGGGCGCCGATCCCGGTCGGCGCACACATCTTATGGCCGGAGAACGCGTAAAAATCGCAGCCCAGCGCCTGCACGTCCACTTTGAGATGCGGTGTGCTTTGAGCGCCGTCAACAACCATTTTGGCGCCCTTGCGATGCGCGATTTCCGCGATTTCCTTTACCGGGTTTACAACGCCGAGCACATTGGATACGTAAACGACAGATACGATTTTCGTGCGTTCGGTAACGGTGCTTTCCACGTCGGCCAGACGGATCGTACCGTCCGGCTGCAGCGGAATATATTTCAAGACAGCGCCGGTCGCTTTCGCGACCTGCTGCCATGGAATGAGATTGGCGTGGTGCTCCATCGGCGTAATGACGATTTCGTCCCCTTCGCCGCACACGGCCCGCGCATAACTCGAAGCCACCAAATTGAGCGCCGTCGTCGCCCCGCGGGTAAAGATGATTTCCTCCGTAGACGAAGCGTTGATGAAGCGGCGCACTTTCTCGCGCGCGCCTTCGTATGCGTCTGTCGCACGGGAACCGAGCGTATGCACGCCGCGGTGTACGTTTGCGTTGTCGAACTCGTAGTAACGTTTAACGGCTTCGATTACCGAGACCGGCTTTTGCGAGGTGGCTGCCGAATCCAGATAAACGAGCGGATGTCCGTTCACATCCTGATGAAGAATGGGAAATTGACTGCGTATGTCCGCCGTATTCATTGTCCCAGCTTCCTTTCCACGAGAAGCTGCAGCTGTGACGCGATCTGCTCCAGTGGAATTTGAGACACCACCGGTGCCAGGAAGCCGTAAATGACCAGCCGTTCGGCTTCTTCACGCGAAACGCCGCGCGACATCATATAGTATACCTGTTCTTGGTTCACTTGACCCACGCTGGCCGCATGGCCTGCCGTAACGTCGTCCTCGTCGATCAACAGAATCGGGTTGGCGTCGCCGCGCGCTTTCGGGCTGAGCATCAGCACTTTTTCCGTTTGCTCGCCGTTCGCTTTGGTCGCGCCCTTCTCGATTTTGGTAATGCCGTTAATGATGGCCGTTGCCCCGTCACGCATAACGGCGCGGGTAATCATCTGGCTGTCGGAGCTTTTGCCGAAGTGAATCGCCCGGGTGGATACGTTCAGCTTCTGCTCTCCGGTACCGACGCAGATTACCTTCGCATCGGAGGTCGAGCCGTTGCCTTTCAAAATCGACGTCGTATCCGACATCGCGTTGCCGTAATGCATCTCGCCGACGATCCACTCGATGCTTCCGTCATTCTCCACGAGCGCGCGGCGGTACGTCAGATCGGTAACCGATTCGTCCAAGTTATGCACCGAAGCGAAGGTTACTTTGGCGCCCGGCTTGACGACGACTTCAACCACACCGTTCTGCACCAAGCCGTTCAAGCTGCCTTCGGAAACGAAGTTGTCGACATAAGTCACCGACGCATGCTGCTCGGCAACGATCAAGACGTGCGGCGAAAAGCTCGCTTCGGCGTCGTCCGTCACGAACAGCGCTTGTACGGGTACTTCCACCTGCACGTTTTTCGGAACGTACAGGAACACGCCACCGCTCCAAAGTGCGGTATGCAGCGCCGTCAGGCGGTTTTCATCCTTACCGACGACAGACATAAAATATTTCTGCACCAGCTCGCCGTGGGTTTGGAGCGCTTCTTCGAGGCTCATAAACACGACGCCCTGCTGCTTCAACGTCTCGGAGACGCTGCTGTACACGACGCCCGAGTTTTTCTGTACGATCAGATTGTCCGGGTGTCCTTGCCCGTCGTTCTGCAGCAGGCTCTTGGCCGAGGCCGGCAGCTCTTCGAGCGATGCGAGCTTGGCGCCCGCTTTATAAGTTCCGAAGGAAGCGAGGTTCCAACGGTCGATTCTTGTTTTCTCCAATGTCGGCAATTCGAGCGTTCCAGCAAGCTCCAGCGCTTGCCCGCGCAGAGTCGTCATCCACTCCGGCTCTTGTCTCGCTTTGGACAGCTCTACCAAGCTTGCGCGATCGATCGGAAGAACGGTTTGTGTACTCATGGTTAATCCTCCTGTTCCCTTTCGATAGCTTAGTATTTCGGAGCCGTCGTATTCATCGGAATCTTGAATTCCTCTTCGTCCTGGCCTACCCGCTCGTCCACGATCCCAAGCTCTTCTTTCACCCAGTCGTAGCCTTCGTTCTCCAGACGCTGAGCCAGCTCAGGTCCGCCGGATTTCACGATGCGTCCTTGCATCATCACGTGAACGTAGTCCGGGGTGATGTAGTTCAGCAGGCGTTGGTAGTGGGTGATGATCAGGAAGCCGCGGTCTTCGGAACGCATTGCGTTCACGCCCGTCGCCACGATGCGCAGCGCGTCGATATCGAGGCCCGAATCGATCTCGTCAAGAATAACGATGCTCGGGTCCAGCATCATCATTTGCAGAATTTCGTTGCGCTTCTTCTCGCCGCCGGAGAAGCCTTCGTTCAAATAGCGGTGCATGAACTCGGGGTTCATCTCCAGTTCCTTCATTTTCGCTTCCATCTGGCGGATGAATTTGATCAGCGAAATTTCGCTGCCTTCCTCACGGCGGGCGTTAATCGCGCTGCGCAGGAAATCCGCGTTCGTCACGCCAGCAATTTCGCTCGGATACTGCATGGCAAGAAACAGGCCGGCACGCGCTCTTTCGTCCGTCGCCATTTCAAGCACGTCCTCGCCGTTCAGCGTCACGCTGCCTTCCGTCACTTCATATTTCGGGTGGCCCATGAGGGTGGACGCCAGCGTACTTTTGCCCGTTCCGTTCGGTCCCATGATCGCATGCACTTCGCCGCCCTTAATCGTCAAGCTAAGGCCTTTCAAAATCTCTTTGCCCTCGACAGTCGCTTTCAAACCGTCTATAGTAAAATGCGGTACGTTTGCCATAGTTTCGTGCCTCCGAGTTTTAATTATTATTTAATGATAATCATTACAAACTGATTATCAATGATTCTCAATAATAATATTATATCTCAATATGTAAAATCAAGAAAGTCCCGTCCGCTGATTTCCCGGAACTATTTTTGTGCAAGCGCCTCCCGAATCCGATTGGCTTCCATCCCAAAAGCTTCGTCCGTCAACACCGGCCGGCGCGGAGCCCCATGCAGCGATTCGGGGAGCGCGATCCACGATTTGCACCCGTTATATTCGGCCAGCACCGGGATTCGCACAGGCTCGTACAGCACATACACCCTGAGCAGCATGACATGCAGCGGCTTCGTCCGTTTCCACTTCAGCCTCTCTTCGGCAAGCCTGTCCGTCCAAATGTGGAACGGCTTCAGCTTCGCGAGCTGTTCTTCGGTCTCGATCAGGATATCCTCGGCGAGCTCGGCGTAGCATCCGATCTCCGCTTGTTCGCCGCTCCCTTCGGGCGCCCGGTCGTCCACCCGTTCCGCAAACTCCGGCTTGATCAGCTCTTTGCACTGGTGCTCATAGGTCGGATATAAATAAAAGCTGTCGGATTCCACTTGAAAATCCCGGGTTTCCTCGCGGATGCCGCCTTTACGCATAATGAGGATTTGCTTCCCCTGCTTCAAAGCTTCAACGGCCACGGCCCATTCCTTCAACCCGACCGCCTGTCCTTGCGGTATCATCTCTTCGCTCTCCTCCCGTTAGTAGTTTAGCCCATTCGTTTTACGCTATTATAGATTTCCAGCCAAAACATTGCAATTCCGAAAGAGCATAAAAACGATCGCAAAAATCGATGCTAAAAACGCTACATCATTCAATCCGCTGCGAGGAGAGTGAAGAGCTATGCGCGAAGGTCTGATTCCAACCGTTCTCGGTACGGCTGTCGCAGCATCCGGCGCGGCAATGCGAAACAAATACCCGATGGCGGCCGCCGCGGTCGTCGGCTTTGGGCTTGCACACGTCGTGCTGGGAGCCATTGACTTGGTGGAGCATCGCAGAAGAACGGAGTAGCCCCCGAGGGCTATTGCTCCGGCAAACAAAAAGGGAAGGCGCCCAGGCCTCCCCTTTTTCCTATGCAATCGTTAGCTCGATTAGTTTCCGTTCTGTACATAATAATTGGAAGCCGAGATTCGTTGGTACTGCTCTTGACTTGCTTTTAAAGGATTGGCATGCAGGGCTACGGACGGATTTTCCGGCGAGTTCCACCCGAGCACGCACAGGATGGCAAAGCACGCCGCGACCAACAGCAATTTACCGAGCAGTTTCTCCATATCAAAACCTCCAGCTCCGGGTATTTACCTTAATTGTATCTCCCAGCGTTAAGCGCATATTATCGGAGTATAAACATTTTGTAAAAGACACGGCCAAAACCGGGGAATTCACAGTTCAGGAAAACGCATTTCCTCTATTCCAACGCAAACCAAATTGATTTATACTAGAGAGAATGGCAGTTTTCATATGGAAAAAGGAGGAATTCAATCCATGTCCGCATATCATCCGCTGACGGAATCGGAAGCTATCGATTATGCAAGAAGTTTACCCGACCTGTTTCAACCCGATTCCGAGCTCACGAGCCGCGAAATCGGGGACGGCAACTTGAACCTGGTGTTCCATATTTCGGAGCCTTCTACCGGGAAAAGCATCATTTTGAAGCAAGCGCTCCCCTATGCCAAAGTCGTAGGCGAATCGTGGCCTTTGACCTTGGACCGCGCCCGCATCGAGAGCGAAGCGTTGATGATTCAGGAATCGCTGTGCCCCGACCTTGTCCCGCACGTATACGCTTATGAGCCGGACTTGGCGCTTACGGTCATGCAGGATTTGAGCGACCATATCATTATGCGGAGAGGCTTGATCGAGCGCAACAAATACCCGCTGTTCGCCGGGCATATCGGAACGTTTTTGGCCCGTACCCTTTTTTACACGTCCGACCTCGGCATGAACCAGCAAGAGAAAAAAGAACGGGTTAAACGGTTCATCAACCCGGAGCTGTGCAAAATTACTGAGGACTTGATTTTCGATGATCCGTATACGGATTCGCCGAACAATAACGTGCCGCCGGCCATTCGCGACGCCGTTACCGCCGTTTGGCAAGATACCGGGCTGCATATGGAAGTGGCAATTCTTCGCGAGAAGTTTTTGACGCACGCCCAGGCGCTGCTGCATGGCGATCTGCATACCGGCAGCATCTTTATCAAGCCGGATTCGACCAAGGTCATCGATCCGGAGTTCGCCTACTACGGACCGATGGGCTTCGATATCGGCGCCGTATTCGCCAATCTGCTGCTGAACTTCGCCGCGCAGGAAGGCTGGGGTGAGGACGAGGCTTCGCGCCAAGATTTCCGCAGCTACTTGACCGGCACGATCCGCGACGTGTGGGAGACGTTCGAACGCGAGTTCCGGGAGCTATGGGACCGGCACGGTACCGACCGGATCGCCAAAACGCCGGGCTACCAGGACTGGTACATGAGAGAAGTGCTGCGGGACACGTTCGGCTTCACCGGCAGCAAGATGGTGCGCCGCGTGCACGGTCTGGCGCAGGTGGCCGACATCAATCAAATTCAAGACGAAGCGGCCAAAGAGCGCGCCCAGCGGCTGGCGCTCGCCATCGGCACGTCGCTTATTAAACTTAACCGGCAGGCGTCTTCGATCGGAGAAATGATCGAAATCGCCGAGAAGGCCGTGAAATAAATAAAGGAGAGTGCTGATACCTTGACTACGGAACAAACCAAACAAGCGGACTGGCTGCAATCCGTCCGCTGGAATTCGCTGGAGGACCGCTTGGATCTGCTCGACCAGCGGCTGCTGCCGGACGAAATCGTTTATTTGGAGCTGACGACCTCCGAGCAAGTATGGGATGCGATTAAGCAGCTCGCCGTCCGCGGCGCGCCTGCCATCGGCATCGCGGCGGCGTTCGGGGTCTATCTCGGCGTGCGAAGCTTCTCCGGGAGCCGGGGTGCGCTGCTGGCGGAAGTCAACCGCCAGTGCGATTACCTCGCAACATCGCGCCCGACGGCGGTGAATTTGTTCTGGGCGCTGGACCGGATGCGGGCGCGGGCGGAAGCGCTGCTTGGCTCTGCCACACCGGAGGAGACGACGGTGGAGAGCGCGCAGCAGGCACTGCTGGACGAGGCGCGGGCCATCCAAGCCGAGGACGAGGAAACGTGCCGCTTGATCGGCGAGCACGCGCTGTCTTTGTTCGAAGACGGCATGGGCGTCCTCACACACTGCAACGCGGGCGGCCTTGCAACCGCAAGGTATGGGACGGCGCTGGCGCCGATGTACCTGGCGCTGGAGAAAGGCATCACGCTTAAAGTGTTCGCGGACGAAACCCGGCCGGTGCTGCAGGGAGCGCGCTTGACGGCGTTCGAGCTGCAGCAAGCGGGTGTCGACGTGACGCTGATCTGCGACAACATGGCCGGCGCCGTCATGGCGAAGGGATGGGTACAGGCGGTCATCGTCGGCACCGACCGCGTAGCCGCCAACGGCGACGTTGCCAACAAGATCGGCACCTATAGCGTCGCCGTACTGGCTAAGGCCCACGGCATTCCGTTCTACGTCGCGTGCCCGATGTCGACGATCGACTTGAACACGCCGACCGGGTCCGATATTCCGATCGAGGAGCGGCACGAAGACGAAATTACGCAAGGGTTCGGCAAGCGCACCGCGCCGCAGGGCGTGAAGGTGTTCAACCCGGCGTTCGACGTAACGCCGAACGAGTACGTGACCGCCATTATTACGGAAAAAGGCATCGTCCGGGCTCCGTATGGGGACAATTTGCGGAAGCTGTTTACGGAATAATCGCGGAATTATTAATAACGATGGAAAAACGGCCGTATCCTGTGCGTCTTTGCACGGGAAACGGCCGTTTTCGGTTTAAGGAGCGAACGAATTCGGCTCTTTCATGTAAACAGGATGAATCATCTTCAAAATAAAGAGCACATCGTCCCGGTCGAACTGTCCATCTCCGGTAACGTCCGTTTGAGCGCGGATCGCTTTCATCGCCGAATCCAAATCGCTGACGACCGGCAAAGGAGGTCTTACCCGGTCAATAAAGATGGTGTATAGTGCCGTATTTCCGTTCACAGCCGTCACTTGCAGCTCGACAGGTAGCCTTTGTCCCAAAATGAGCGATTTTGCATGCAGCATGCCGCCGCTCCATTCGACGTTGGCTTGCTGATTTTTGAGCGCAAGCTGCGCATTCGGATCGTCCGGAACGATCTGCAAGCTTACAGCGTCCGTCTCGGGACCTACGGTTAACAAATATTGATCAGCCGCGACCATGACAAGCGGAGCCGAATTGTAGGTCACAGAACGAAGAGCCGTGTTGCCGGATGGGCCGGATTGCCGGGTGACCTCCACTTCGAAGCTGCTTGTAAAGCCGCTCCCGATTTTCGCGACAACGGAAAACAATCTCGTCCGGTTCTCCATCAGATCCGATACCGTAATCGTCCGCCCGTAGACATCATAGGTTACCCCGGTCACTGTGGACGGGACATAGAAAGTCGCATTCGGATCGTACAGCGTAACGCCAAGCTGCACCTGAGTTACATTCCCGGGCACGCTTAGCGAGTACGTCCGGGTTTCCGGTTTGTAGGACAAGGGGGCGTTGGCGTACGAAATACTCATCTCATTCAAGGTGATTTCATACGGCTGTCTGTCCGTACCCGATCCGCCAGCCAGCACGACTCCTTCCTTCAGCGCGATCACCGGCAGAACCGCACGCGTGCCGTTGTCCTCCTGATCCCGGTTATCGAACCACGCCTTGCCCTCGGCGCCTACAAGCAGCGGATACGCTTTGTTCGCTTGCATATCGTTCAGCGGATTGATCAGCCAGTGACCGGAAAGCAGCTTAGGATCTATGAGTCCTGATAATTTGGCAAACTGATCTTTAGTCAGAAGTCCGACATTCGCGTTGACGGTAAACGAACCCTTTTCCACCAGTTGACCGTTCACAAAGTCATAAGTCTTGATATCGAACGGCGAAGTAGCGATCCATCGCTTCGTTTCGCCCAGGCTGCTGTAAAAATCCTGGTTCAAATACTTTCCGACGGAGCCTTCCACGGCCGGATCGAAGCGATAAGCCGGATTGTCGGCATTAAATATATTGCTTTTATAGGCATTATTCCAATATAGGCTGGCGACCTGTGTCCCCGGCTTCGAGACCAGGGTCCGGCTCGCAGGGTCCACCATCAACCATTGCTTTCCGGCGTAGGAAACAACATCGCCAACGGATAACAACGTTAAGGAGTCGCCTGCGGCAGGCTGCCTCACAATCATAATTTCAAAAGGAGCCTTGGTCCCGGTAACCGAATCGGCCACCTCGAATGTAATCCTGCTTTGTCCCACAGGCAATTGCCCAATCGAAAGCCGGTTTCCGGCAAAAGACGCGGTTGCGCCGGAGGAGCCCGCTGAAACTTTTTCGACATTCATCCCAGAATGGCTCAGCACCATATCGAGGGCCACAGCATTCGTTTCGCGCGGAAGACGAAGGCTATAAGCTCCCGTACCTTCATGGTTCGCTACTTTTTGAACGGGAATTCCGTTCGTTGCCGTCAACGACTTGACAGGAGATAAATCGATTTCGATTGGAGCGGCGCTGTATTCCGGAGCAATCGTTCTCCCCGTTCCGAGCTGACCATGGCGGTTATCCCCCAAACCATACAGCTTGTTCCCGCTTGAGAGGATATAGGTGGTTTTCGCTCCGCCGACAATGCCGTCGACTTGCTCTCCGAAGTATAAGTCCGAACCCGGACCCGCTCCCGTTCCGGAACTTTCGGTCCCCGGCAGCGGAACCGCAATCGGAAAGGCAGCGTTGGAACGGTCGGGACGGCCGACCTGCCCGAAATCGTTAAGCCCGGTAACGTACAACGTGCGAGGAGTGATCTCTCCGTCCCCGCGAATGAGCAGCGTATGATCGCCGCCTGCCGCCGCGCCCCGCGCGTCTCCGATCGGATTGCCGGTTTCCATCGTCATGCGGCTGGCATAGCTTCGATGGCCTAAAGTCGGGCCGAGTCCCAGCTGCCCATATTCGTTGCTGCCCCAAACATAGACGCTCTGCCCGTCTCCCTTGGCGACTGAGTGCTCGTTCCCCGCCGAAATGCCGTAAATGTTCGTCAGCCTGTCGCCTAACGTTTCCGACCGGACGACCTCTACCGGCAAGCGCTTGTCGGTCGTCGTGTTGTCACCGAGCTGTCCTTTGTTGTTGCGACCCCAGGCCAGCACGGTTTTGTCTGTCGACCGGGCCAAGCTGTGGTAAGCGCCTAAAGCGATCTCTTTCATCTCCGCGAGATCTCCTGTGCCCTCCTTGTTTTTCACAAAAACCGGAAAGCCGCTTGGCGCCTGATCTCCGCTGCCTAATTGTCCGTAGGTATTGTCGCCCCACGCCACTACTTTTCCGTCGCCGAATAGCAGGGCAGCGTGATCATAACCGGCGGCCACGGCCGCTGCAGGTTCCGCGTCCAGGTCATAGCCCGCGCCAAGCTTGACGTTCCCGGGAGCGGTTCTTCCATTCGTCGTCCCGTCGCCAAGCTGATACTTGTTGTTGCTTCCCCAGGCCTTCACTCTTTTGACCCCGTCTTCACTTGTCAGCACCAGCGTAAATGCGCTTCTGGCGCCCTCCGTCGGGTTGCCGCCGGCAGCGGCCGCCGAGGCATTCGCGATCCCCGGAACCTGCCGCGGGTACGGCTGGTCGGCCCCGCCGGTATCGTATCCGAGCTGCCCGAAATCGTTCGCCCCCCATGTCCATACGGTTCCGTCCTCCCGTACGGCAACGGTATGCGAATAAGAGGAAGATACGGAAACGAACATCGTATTCGCCCCATCCTGACCATACGCCTGACTGCGTCCCGGAAGCGGCAGCAGCAGACTGAGGCTGACGATGATTGTGAGAATCCAAAGCATTCCTTTTCTTTTGAAGCTTGCACGAGAATAAAAACCTGAAACGTCGACCCGGTCGACCAAATCCACTTATACTTCACTCCTTCTGCACACAATCACAGGGATTGCTCTATG
Source organism: Paenibacillus elgii NBRC 100335 (assembly GCF_004000865.1). Lineage (GTDB taxonomy): Bacteria > Bacillota > Bacilli > Paenibacillales > NBRC-103111 > Paenibacillus_G > Paenibacillus_G elgii. The sequence goes on from NZ_BIMB01000025.1 coordinate 33,116, forward strand.
AGGCTATTACTTTATTTTACCTTATTTTACTGCCCCTGTGAGTGAATATTGTCATAATTTTAGAAATCGGCGCCCCGATCCGCAAGAGTTCGAAAGTCTCAAAATCATGCCGCTTTAGGCCGAAAACAGTTGCGAAAACTAGTCATATTGGCTATGATGAATAAGAAAATATTTTTCATCATTTTTATCAGTATGAAGAAAATGATTTACAAAATCTTTGCAAAACAGGTGATCTGATGTCCGGTATTCTGCAAGCCTTACGGGAACAGCAGCACCAGATGAATCCGAAGGAACAAATTCTCGCGCAATTTATTTTGGAGCATGCCCATGAGGCCGTTCATTTGAGCATTACGGAGCTAGCCGGACGTTCGGGAACGAGCACCGCGACGGTGTCCCGTTTTTGCCGCAGCCTGCTATTCAAGGGCTATGGGGATTTTCGCATGAAGCTGTCCGCCGAGCTCGTCCAGCCTGTTCCGGCGAAGCCTTCCTACCAGGACATTGTCGCAGGCAACACGCTTCACAGCATCGCCCAGGCGATTGAAACGAACCATCTGCGCTCAATCTCGGATACGACGCGGCAGCTCGACCTCACGGAGGTCCAGCGGGCCGTGGATGCGCTGCACGATGCCCGGCGTATTGATCTTTACGGGATGGCGACATCAGGGATGGTCGCGTACGATTGCCAGCAAAAGCTGGTGCGCATCGGCAAAATGGCGCAGCATTGGTCGGATTCCCACATGCAGATTACGTCGGCAACGAGTCTCGGCGAAGGGGATGTGGCGTTCGCTTTCTCCTATTCCGGCGAAACTCCCGAAACGCTTGACGCGCTCTTATGCGCCAAGGAGCGGGGAGCCACGACGATTTCGCTGACCAAGTTCGGGGCCAACCGGATTTCGCAGCTTGCGGATATCCGGCTGTACGCTTCCTCGCTGGAGGAAGGGATGCGCCGCGGCGATATGGCTTCGCGGATCGCACAGCTGCACGTGGTGGACATTTTGTTTACCGCGCTGCTCAGCCTGCACTTTGACGATTATGTTCCGCTTCTGGAGCAATCGTTTCAAGAAGTGAAAAAATACCGCAAAGAAAAAGGGAGATGAGCCATGAACATTTTAACTTTCCGTACACAAGAAGAATTGAACAAAGCCGGTGCCGGCATCATTACCGGACTGCTGCAAACGAATCCGAGAGCCGTGCTCGGTCTTGCGACAGGCAGCACGCCGATCGGCATTTACCGGGAGCTTGTCGAGTCGCATCGGCAAGGGCTGGTCAGCTTCTCCAAAGCGACGGCGTTCAATCTTGACGAATACGTCGGTCTCGAGCCGGGGCATCCGGCCAGTTACTATACATTCATGCAGGAGCACCTGCTCGGTCTCGTCGACATTCCCCCGCAGCAATGCCATATTCCAAGCGGAATCGCACCGGATCTGCAGGCGGAATGTACCCGCTACGACAGCCTGCTGGAGGAGCACGGGCAGATCGACCTGCAACTGCTCGGTCTGGGCCATAACGGCCACATCGGCTTCAACGAGCCGGACGCCACGCTCGAGGGCGGCACGCATCTCGTGGAGCTGAAAGAATCGACCCGCTCGGCGAACGCGCGGTTTTTCGATAAGCCGGAGCAGGTGCCGACGCACGCCCTGACGATGGGAGTCGGCACGATTCTGAAAGCGAAAATGATTTTGCTCGTCGTCCGCGGCGCGGATAAGGCGGAAATCGTACAGCGGGCGCTACAAGGCCCGATCACGACGGATTGCCCGGCCTCGCTGCTGCAGACGCATCCGCACGTCGTCGTATTGTTGGATTCCGAAGCAGGAGGTTTGCTAAAATGAGTCGCGAAGCATGGGACACCCTGATCGTTAACGCCAAAGTCGTCACGCCGGATTCGGTGATTCCTGCCGGGTATGCAGCGGTCAAGGACGGTAAAATTGAAGCGCTTGGCTCGATGGCCGAGCTGAATGAAGCGCTGGCCGAAGCGGCCGGCACGAAAATCGACGCCCGCGGAAGCTGGCTGCTGCCCGGCTTCATCGACGTACATGTGCATGGCGGCTACGGCAGCGACTTCATGGACGGAACGATCGAATCGCTTGAAAATATTACCCGCTTTCACTCCAGCCACGGTACCACCACGATGCTGGCGACCACGGTAACCGGCTCCCCCGAAGCGATCGGCCAAGTGCTGGAGAGCGTCAAGGCGTACCGGGAAAAAGGGATGCCGTACGCGCAATTGGCCGGCGTACATCTGGAAGGACCGTTCATCAGTCCGAAATGGCCTGGCGCGCAAAATCCGAACTTTATCGTCACGCCGAAGCTCGATTGGGTAAAGGAATGGACCAGCCGCTATCCGGGCTTGATTCGCCTCGTTACGCTGGCTCCGGAAACCGAAGGAGCCCTGCCGGTCATTGCGTTCCTTGCCGGACAAGGCGTCGTTGTCGCCTGCGGCCATACGGACTCGACCTATGCGCAGATCGGCGAAGCGGTCAAGCATGGGCTGAGCCATGCCGTGCATACGTTCAACGCCATGAAAGGGCTGCACCACCGCGAGCCCGGCGTCGTCGGCGCCGTGCTGACCGAGGATAAGATCTGCGCCGAGGTCATCGCCGACGGACACCACGTTCATCTGGCCTGCATCCGGCTGCTGACCCAAACGAAACGCAGCGACAATCTGCTGCTGATCACGGACGCCATGTCCGCCGCGGGTCTCGGGGACGGCGATTTTGAACTCGGCGGACTTGCCGTCGTGGTCAAGGACGGCGTCGCAAGGCTTCGCGACGGCGACAGCCTCGCAGGCAGCACGCTGACGATGATGGGCGCCTTCCGCTTTGTAGTCAGCACGGTCGGAGTCAGCGTCGAGGAAGCCAGCCGGATGGCCAGTTGGAACCCGGCGAAGCAGCTCGGACTGCTGGAGGAAACCGGCAGCATCGAAACCGGCAAGCAGGCGGATCTGCTGCTCGTCACGCCGGAGCTTGACCTCGAACGCGTCTGGGTCCAAGGAAGAGAATTGCCCCAATAATCGCGCGACAAAAAACCGGCTTGTTTCCGTTTTTCTCGAACGGAAGCAGCCGGATTGTTTTTTTAGGAAGATCGCTTATTGCGCCATAAACTGCTGCGTCACGATGTAGAAGCGGAGCTTGCTCAAGTCTTTGGCCGAAATGCTGTAAATTTCGGCGCCGTAGCGAATCGTTTTTTCTTGAATATGGGCATACCGGACCACGACTTTCGGATGAATCGTTTCTTCGTCGCACATGATCATCGTGTCATAGACATGGTTCATTTTGACGGAGAAGTCGTTAATTTCAAATCCGAACCCGAGACGGCTGATCCGGCAAAAACGAACCGCCATCGTACGGAAATCGTCGATCAGCGTGCCGTACGTGTTCAGCTTGAAGCTGGGAAACGCCAGGTTTTCGTCGCGGTACATGTCGTCCAGTACGGCATCCGGTCTCGCTTGTATATTGAAAATTTCCGAATCCGCCGGCACGAGAATCAGCTTGGATTTGGAAACCTGCAGCACGCGCATTTGTACTCTCTTCTGAAAATCAAAGCAGATGACGGATTCCCCGCCTGTAAAGGAGGACGGCTCCGTGCAGGAAACCTCCATTAAATCCGAACCTTCATAGGACACTCGCCCCTGGTAAACTTTCCCCTGATGAAGCAGCTGCATGTCTTTCATACCAATCACCTCCGCTTGATACCTCTACTATAGCTCCGAATAATTATGAAAGTTTCAGTTAAATATTAGGAGATTATTAGATTCGATGTCGATTGGTGTCGTTTTGTGTAATATTTAAACATTTATTAGGATATGCGGAGACTCGTTAGCTGTGCTGCTCATGGGGATATTCAAAGGGTATGGTGTGCCAAAAAGCCCCCCGGCTTGCGGAGGGCTCGATGCTTGCTGCTATTAATGCTCCATATGATCTTCCGGCTGGGCCGCTTTGACGGTCAGCCCCCCGTCGACCATCAGCAGATGACCGTTGACCTGCATCGCTTCCTCGGAGGCCAGGAACACCACCGCATCCCCGATCTGGCGGGCGGTGCCGAGACGTTTCATCGGATTCGCTTCGATTTCTTTGGCCCGGATCGCATCGTCAGCCAAATAGTCCGTGCACATGTCGGTATCGACCGTGCTCGGGCCGACCGCATTGACGTTGATGTTGTACTTGCCAAGCTCGATCGCCATCCCCTTCGTCAGCATGTTCGCCGCCGCTTTAGACGATTGGTAATGCGGAATGACCGGGCTCGTGACGACAAGGCTGGCGGTCGACAAGACGTTGACGATTTTGCCGTAGCGCTTTTCGATCATCGACTTCGCCGCCAACTGCGAACAGAGGAAAATCGATTTGACGTTTGTATTATATGTCCGGTCCCACGTCTCCTCCGTACATTTCAAGAACGGTTCGAACGGCGCGATCCCGGCGTTGTTAACGAGAATTTCCACATCGCCCAATTGCTCCTGCACCTGCCGGAACATGTCTTCCACCTGCTGCTTGCTGCCTACGTCGGCTTGAACCACCATCGCTTTGACGCCGTGCGCTTCCGCCTGCTTCTTCACGTTCTCTGCCAACGGGCGCGAACGCTCGGAAGTGAAGTTAATGGCAACATGAGCGCCTTCCTCCGCCAAACGAATGGCAATCGCTTCACCAATGCCCCGGCTGGCCCCTGTAACGAGCGCAACCCGTCCTGCCAATCTTCCCATGAATCCATGCCCCCTTCATTGTATGGTAAGCTTATAAGCTCGGTCCGATCCGGTTGATGCTGAATTCGGTATGGCCCAAAATTTCAGCCTTCGTCAGTTTGCCGCTGGCGACCGCTTGAATTTCTTCCCAGACGACCTGACCTGCCGCCTCCAGGCTGAGTGTACCCTCCAGCATATCGCTGACGTCGACGTCCATGTTGTCCGACATTTTCTCGAACATCCGTTTATTGCCGGTAATTTTGATGACCGGAATGACGGCGGCTCCTGTAGGCGTCCCGCGCCCCGTCGTAAAGCAGACCAGATGCGCGCCGCCCGCCGCCATCCCGGAGACGCATTCGATGTCGTTGCCCGGCGAATCCATAAAATAAAGCCCGTGCTTCGGAATGTCCTCGGCATACTCGATAACGCCTTTGATCGGCGCGGTGCCGCATTTGCTGATGCAGCCGAGCGATTTTTCTTCGATCGTCGTCAGTCCTCCGGCAATATTGCCTGGGCTCGGGTTACCGCCTCGCATGTCGGCACCCATCCGCTCGACTTCCTTCTCGAAGCGGTCGACGATATGATAAAGCTTCTCCGAAATGTCCGGTGCGGCGCAGCGCGAAGCAAGCACATGCTCGGCGCCGATAATTTCCGTCGTTTCCCCGATCACGACACCGCCGCCCTGCTGAATGAGCGAATCGGCTGCCGCGCCGAGCGCCGGATTGGAAGCGAGCCCCGAGGTCGCGTCTGAGCCGCCGCACTTCACCCCGATGATCAGCTCGCTGAAAGGTACCGGCTCGGGCTTCATTTCGTCGAGCTGGGCGCGCATTTTCCGGGCGATCTCTACCCCGTGCTGGATCGCTTTCACGGAACCGCCGACCGATTGAATGTCGAACACTTCAACCAGCTTGCCTGTCGGACGGATCGCGTCGGCCAGCGCATGCGGATCGACGACTTCGCAGCCGAGGCTGATGATGATGACGCCGCCGACGTTCGGATTGCGGCCGGTTCCCGCCAGCACGTCGAAGGTGCGGTCTTTGTCCGCGCCGATCTGGCTGCAGCCGTGCTGGTGGGGAATCGCTACCGTGTCCGGAACCATCTGGTTGATCCGGGTGCACACTTGGTTGGCGCAAATGACGGTTGGGATAATCAGCAAATGATTGCGGATGCCCACATCGCCGTTCGGTCTTCTATAGCCCATCATGTGATTCATGAGTATTCGTTCTCCCTTCGCTTCACGCTTTCGCCTGATCTCCGCGACCGCGGATGCCTTCGACGTTATGCACGTGAACATGCTGCCCTGCAAGGATCTGGGTGGTCGTCCGTCCGATCACTTCGCCGTACTTACGTATATCCGTCCCGGCCGGGATATCCTGAATCGCCAGTTTATGTCCGAACGGAACGTCGTTCAGCAGCGTTAATTCCTGAACTTCCTCCTGCACCCGGAAGGTGATCCGCTGTCCCTGCTTCAAATCGTTGATCGCCGTCGCCACATGGTCGCGAGGGTCCATCACGAGCGCGTCCGCGCCTGCAATAATCGGTCCTGCCATCCGTCGTTCCTCCTTTTGTCCGCTGCCGTTACGCCTGCTCGTTAACCATGCGGTTTGTCAGCGAGCCCAGCTTCTCGATCTCGATCGTGACGACATCGCCGTCTTTCAGGTAAACCTGCTTCTCCTCCGGATATCCGAGCACGACACCCTCCGGGGTACCCGTCAAAATGATATCGCCCGGCACCAGCGTCATATGCTGCGAAATGTAGCTGACGATTTCGTCGCAATGGAATATCATGTCCGACGTGTTGGAGTTCTGGCGTACCTCGCCGTTTACGATGCAGCGGATGGCAAGGTTGTTCGGATCGCCGACTTCATCGGCTGTCACCAGATAAGGCCCGAGCGGGCTGAAGCCGTCGCACGACTTGCCAAGCAGCCATTGCTGGGTGCGCATCTGCAGGTCGCGAGCGGACAAATCGTTCACGTTGCAGTAGCCGAACACGTGATCCAGCGCCGCTTCTTTGGAGACGTACTTGGCTTTTTTGCCGATCACGATGACCAGCTCCGCCTCGTAATCCACCTTGCTCGTTACGCTGACCGGCAGCGGTACATCCTGTCCGTGACCCGTCAGCGTATTGTTGAATTTGTTAAACAGGATCGGATACTGCGGAATCGGCGCGTTCGTTTCTTCCGCATGCTTGCGGTAGTTCAGCCCGACGCAGATGATTTTGTTCGGATGTGGAACGCACGGGCCGTAAGTGAGCCCGGCTTCGTCCAGCACATACGCCTCGCTGCCGCCGGACGCCAGCGCCTGGTCCACGTAAGCTTGCAGCGCCGTAACCGCGAAAGGTCCGCCTTCGATGACTTCGTGTACCGTCTGCGGCACGTCTGCGTTTCCGGAAGAGACCGCTGCGAGCGCTTTGGAGATATGTACAACGCCGCGGTCTGTCTTGACGCCGAGCCGTTCCTGTCCGTCCTCGATAAAAGTAAGCAGTTTCATATTCGAATATGCCTCCTTGGCTTATTGTAGGGCCTAGTCTTAAAGCGATGCGTTACGCGTTCTTTCCGAAAACGACGCCCCCATCGATATACAGCGGGGAGCCCATCATAAATTTCGATTCGTCCGAAGCGAGGAACAGCGCCGCTTTGGCCACGTCGTCCGGGCGTCCCAGATCGCCGCTCAGCTGACGTTTTTTCAGTGATTCGTAAGCTTCCTCCGGATTGTCGTAGGAGTTCCGCAAATAGTTTTCCACGAACGGCGTCAGGATCGTGCCCGGCAGCAGCGCGTTTACGCGGATGTTGTATGGAGCGTAATCGACCTGCATCGATTTGGTCAGCGCCAGCACGGCTCCTTTGGTTGCGGAATACGATGCCCTGCGCGCCAGCCCGATTTCAGCAATGCAGGAGGACATATTAATGATCGAGCCTTCTTTGCGCTGCATCATATGCGGCAGAACGTACTTGCACGGCAGGAATGTGCCGCGAATATTGACCGTGATGACGCGGTCCCACGCCTCAGGCTCCACTTCGTGGATCGCTCCCACGCCGCTGATGCCGGCATTGTTAAACAGCACATCGATCCGGCCGTACTTGGCGATGACGGTATCCACCAGCGCTTGGACGGACTCGGGATTCGTCACATCGGCTTGCACGAACAGTGCGTTTCCGCCGGCCTGGCGTATTTCCTCTACCGTCTCCTGCCCCTTATCCTCCGCCAAATCGTTGACGATGACCGTCGCGCCTTCGCGGGCGAACAGCTGCGCTGTGCTTTTCCCGATGCCCGAGCCAGACCCGGTAATGAGCGTTACCTTATTGTGCAATCTCACAGGGTTCACATCCTTCGGTTAAGTGGTTTGATATTGCGACAGCCTCTCGGCAAGCGCGCAAATTTCCTGGCGGGCCAGCTCGCGCTTCGCCTCCCATTCATGCTGGAACATGGAGCAACTGATCGCCGCGACGACTTTCCCGTCGCCGGAACGAACCGGGGCCGCTACACAGCAGAAGCCCATGACCGCTTCCTGCAAGTCGCACGCATAGCCGTTCGACCGCACGTCCTCAAGCTGGCGACTCAGATCGGAGCGCTTCTGCAGCGTGTGCGGCGTCAAGCACGGATCGAGCGTTTCCGAAGCGTACAGCGCTCCGAACTCGGTCTCGGCGACCCATGCCAGCATCGCCTTGCCCAGCGCCGTCGCGTGAGCGGGAAATTTGATGCCGGGCTCCGATGACAAGCGCACCGGGGAAGGCATCTCCTCCTTCGCCAAATAAAGCACCTCGTTCCGTTCCAGCTTCGCCAGTTGAATCGTCTCTTTGATGACGTGCTTGGTGACAGAGGCTTCCTTGCGGAACCGGTCGATCAAGCTGAATTGCTTGAAAAAAGCGTTTCCAATGTAGCCCAGCTTGGACCCGAGCGAATACGTTGCGTCATCCTCCCGTACGACCCAGTCCAGCGCTTCCATCGTGGCCAGCAGGGAAAACATCGAGCTTTTGTTGATCCCGAGCCGCTTCGACAGATCGATCAATTTCAGGCTGGAGGGCTGCTCCGAGATCGCTTGGAGCACAAGGTTGGATTTTTCGAGAGCAGGTACCCAATATTTCTTGTCCATGCTTCCTCCAAAATGAAGTTGGTTTTGTATAATAAACCAAGGTTTTATATAATTAACACTTTTATAGTACCACCGCGCTTTCGAAGGTGTCAATCGGAATTTGGCCCTTCGGACGGGGGGATGAAAGCGTTTATAATGTTTTTTTCTCTTGTGCCGGTGCCGGTCCGACTATATAATGTCACGTAAATATATCGAAGTCACAGAAAGATTATTCTTGGAGCGTGAAGAGATGATCCGCCGTTTTTTCAGCTATTATGTACCTTATAAAAAGCTGTTCTTGCTCGACTTCTCCTGCGCCGTGCTGGCTGCGCTGCTGGAGCTCTGCTTTCCGCTGGCGGTCAAGCTGATCGTTGACAAGCTGCTGCCCGGCAAGGATTGGGGCTTGATCGTCGCAGCGTGCGTCGGCCTCCTTGTGCTGTATTTTGCCAGCACGGGGCTGCAATATATCGTTACGTATTGGGGCCACAGGCTCGGCATCAACATCGAATTCGACATGCGCCGGCAGCTGTTCGGCCATATCCAGAAGCTGTCGTTCCGCTTCTTCGACAACAACAAAACGGGCCATCTCATGTCGCGTATGACGAACGATTTGTTCGAAATCGGCGAAATGGCCCACCACGGCCCGGAGGACGTGTTTATTGCGATCATGACGCTCTGCGGGGCGTTCACGATGATGCTGTTCATCAACTGGAAGCTGGCCTGTCTCACCTTCCTGATCGTTCCTCTGCTCATTTGGCTCGTGGTCGTTTGCAATATGAAGCTGGTCAAGGCCGCCAAGCGGATGTTCTCGGACATCGCCGATGTGAACGCGCAGGTGGAGGACAGCGTAACCGGCATCCGCGTTGTGCAGACGTTCACGAACGAGGAGCACGAGATGGGCAAGTTCATGACGAGCAATAGCAATTTCCGGGAGGCGAAGCTCCGCTCCTATAAAATCATCGCGGTCAGCTCCTCCGGCATGTACCTGCTGATGCGGCTGATTTCGCTGTTCGTGCTGATCTGCGGCGCTTGGTTCGTCGTTCAAGGAGAGCTGTCTTACGGGGAGTTCGTCGGCTTTTTGCTGCTGATCAATATTTTCTTCAAGCCGATCGAGAAGATCAACGCGTTTCTGGAAAGCTATCCGAAAGGGATGGCCGGATTCAAACGTTTCATCGAAATTATGGATACGGAGCCGGACGTCGCCGATGCTCCGGATGCCGTCAAGGTCGACCGGGTGCGCGGGGATATCCGCTTCGAGAAGGTGACGTTCGGATACGAAGATCATGCCAAGGTGCTGAAAAATATCGATCTCTCGATTCGGGCCGGGGAAACCGTCGCCTTCGTCGGACCGTCCGGCGCGGGCAAAACGACGCTGTGCAGCCTGCTGCCCCGCTTCTACGAAATCGAATCCGGCAGCATTGCCATCGACGGCCTCGACATCCGGAAAATGAAGCTTTCGTCGCTCCGGCAGCATATCGGCATCGTACAGCAGGACGTGTTTCTGTTCTCCGGCACGCTGCGCGACAATATCGCTTACGGCAAGCTGCACGCGACGGACGCCGAAATCTGGGACGCCGCCCGCCGGGCGAAGCTGGAAGAGTTCATCCGCTCGCTGCCGCTTGGCCTGCAGACGCCCGTCGGCGAACGCGGCGTGAAGCTGTCCGGCGGTCAAAAGCAGCGGCTCGCCATTGCGCGGATGTTCCTCAAAAATCCGCCAATCCTTATTCTCGACGAAGCGACCTCGGCGCTCGACACCGAGACGGAAGCGGCCATCCAGCAGTCGCTCGCCGAGCTGTCCGCCGGTCGCACGACGCTCGTCATCGCCCACCGGCTCGCCACGATCCGCAGCGCCGATCGGATTGTCGTCGTTACCGAGGACGGGGTTTCCGAGCAGGGGCACCATGACGAGCTGGTGGCTTCGGGAGGCGTGTACAGTCGGCTGCATCAGGCGCAGTTCGGATCGTAGGAAGCGAAACGAAAAGAACCGTCCACGTAAACGCTCAGACGGAGCTTGAGAAAGAGGTCAATTGTGAGAATAGAGGTGTACGAGGGGGTGGGGTATCTACTTCCGGTCGCTGCTCCACCCCACAAAGTGAAGTTGAATCAGGGAAGCTTAGTCCGAGTACTTTGTGGGGACCCCGGGTCTGCAGGAAATCTTTATTGGAAGCCGCTTAGCAGCGGATATTTCCCGCAGACAAAGGCGAACGCTGTCGCTCCTCCAGTAGATACCCCACCTTCGTATGTATCTCTATTTTATAATGACCACTTTCTCAACAGACCGAGAACCGTCCACGCTAAAGCGCAGACGGTTCTTTTCGTGTTTTTAAAGTAATAATTAAATGCTTTTGGCTGACTTTAGCGAGTCAACGGCATGACGCTTAAGGCAAGCCCGACGGAGACGGATGTTCCGTCTACTTTCCGCCCGTGACGCTGCCGGTGTACATGTTTCCGGCCGGGTAGCGGGTATTACCGGAGGCGCTGGCGGTCGTTCCGCTGGCAGCGTTAACGATATAAGCGGTCGTGTTGTCCAAATAGACCGTATTGTTCGTGAAAGAGGCGTTTTGCCCCCAGCCAGCCGCCCGCTGATGAATCTGAAACCCATCCTTGATGTTACTGTTGCCGTTGCGGTAGCCGATGTTGCCTCGGATCACGTCGTTGTTCCCTTTCACATCGATGAAGCTGTCCGCAGCGTTGGCGCCGCTCATGCCGGTACCGTTGAACGTGTTGTTCTCGACAAGCGTCCCCGTAGAGCCTTCCTTAATGTCGATATGCTCGGCGGCGACATTCGGTCCTATGGTGTTGTTCGCAATCGTGTTGTGGTTGGTCGCCGCGTTGAAGGTGCCCCACTTTCCTTTGTCGGACCCGACGTAAATCGCTTCTCCGAACGATGGGTTTACGGTGCCGATATCGTGAAGATACGAATTCCGAATCGTATTGTAGGAGCTGCCGTCCCGGTAATGAACGCCCTCTTCCCCGATCTGGTACACCTCGGCCCCATCAATCAGCGTGTAATTCGCATGGTCAAGCATGATCCCTTTTTTGGCGTTCGTAATTTTCAGATCCTTGATCACCCAATGATCGCCTGTCACGTGCAGCGTATAGCCGCTCCCCGTACCGCCTCCGTTCAGCTCGGCTTTGTTCGAGGAGCTGGCGCTTTGCAGCGTAATCTTGCCGGTTAGGGTTCCGTTGGCCGCCGCTACGAAATTGCCGTTGAACGTTACGCCCGCCGCTAAAGTAATTACGTCTCCCGGTGCAGCTTGGGCCAGTGCGTTAGTTAAGCACGAGACCGTGCTACAGGTGACGGAGGCCGCCTTCGACGAAGCGGGAACCGAGAGGAACGCCGAGCCAAGCAGTATTACGGACGATAGAAAGGACAAACGGAAACGCCAACTTTTTTTCATCACATCATGCCTCCTGATCTGTTATTTTGACAACGGTTACAACGTTGACATTATCAAACATCCTTGGTTTATGCTTGTAGAATCCATAGATTGGCTTGGAATTTTTGCGGAATTCATCCAGCGGGTGCAAAAAAATATCTGGGTCTTGAGGAAATTTTATGAAATTTGATGTGTTATTGCAAAGAGTGATGAAGTTTTTTAGAAAAGTTGTCCTTTTTCTATGGCCCTTATCCGTTATACGGTTTGGAAACAAAAATATCAGAAAAGACGGTCGTCGATCCGTCTTTGGAAAAGGGTGGACAAGCATTGAAGAGAATTCGTAAAGGTTTAACGGCAGGGTTGTCTTTGGCTGTGCTGCTGACGGGCTGTACTTCCGGCGGGGCCGGAGACAAGCCTTCCAAAACGCTAAAGGAGCTTGGTAAAGACGAGAAAGCCAGCATTAAAGTCGTCTACTGGAACAAAAATTATTTCTTCCAAAAGTACGGCAACTTGTTCTCGGCGAAATTTCCGAACATTGACGTGCAGGTCGTTTCCATGCAGGGAATGATCCGCGACCCCAACAAGGATATGAACAAGGAATTCCAAAAGCTCATCGACGACGAAAAGCCGGATGTGCTTATGTTCCAATCGTCCGATCTGTTTGAGAGATGGGCGAATGACGGGAAGCTGTACCAGCTTGACGATGTCATTCGACAGGATAAGTTTGACGTGGAGAACATTTTGCCAAGCGTCATCGAGCAGATTAAAGCGAAAGGCAACGGCAATATCTACGGCTTGGCCCCGTTCTTTTACAGTCAGGCTCTATTCTATAACAAAGACTTGTTCGAAAAATACGGCGTGCCGCTGCCGAAAAATAAAATGAGCTGGGACGAGGTGCTGGACCTCGCCAAGCGGTTCCCTAAGGACGGACAAGGAGACAACCGGATTTACGGATTTGCCTCTTCCGGCGCATTCCTCGACAAAAAGCGCATCAGCTTAAACTTGATGAGCAGCATCGGGTGGACCAGTGGCTTATCGTACGTCGACGCCGGTAGAGGAACAGTTACGCTTCAATCGGAAGGCTGGAAAAATGCACTTGTAACTGCGATGGAAGCTTTGAAATCAGGCGCGGTCTATACCGGCACTGACAACAAACCCGATCCGAATAAAACGGTGCTTATGGACGATGGCCGGAGCCTGTTCGCCGCCGGAAAAGTCGCGATGACGCTGGACGGCTCCTACGCCATGCCAAACCTTCAAAACGCGAGGAACCTTCCGGAAGACCCGCCTGTGAATTGGGATATCGTCACCGTACCGGTCGATCCCAAAAATCCGGACGTGTCCAACGCCGTATCGCTTTCGGACCTTTTCGCCGTTAACGTCGATTCTTCCAATCCAAGAGCCGCCTGGGAGCTCGTCAAGTTTATTAACAGCGACGAGATGGCCAAATTGCAGGCCAAATCCGAAGACGGCTCGCTGTTCTCGCGAACGGCCTACGTGAAGGAACGGAACGGCCGCAGTTTGGAGCCTTTCTATATGCTGAAAACCAATGAAGACATGCTGATGAAAGGCGTGAACACCATACCGTTCGGGTTTAATCAACCCTTCAATGAAATGGCCGGTACGGAAATCCTAGCAGTTATCGAGGGCACAAAATTCATGGACGAAGCGCTCAAAACCATGCAGGAAAAAGGGCAAGAAATTTATATCAAGGCCAAGCGGGAACAGGATGCCAACAATGCGAAGGAAAACTGAGAAGCGAAGCCTGCCGAACCGGCTGTAACAGAAGGCATCCCAAGGCGGTGGGGTCACGGAAATTCCCGGACTCCGCCGCCCTTTTTTACAGAGGTTAAGGTTGAATAAGCTGCTTGCCGGAAATGAGATAAATCCACTTTCCGTCAGGACTGCTTCCCACCACCGAAGTATCGTTCCGAACACCCGAGGCAATCTTGCGCTCCGCACGTTTGTCCGCGTCGAACACGACGATGTCTCGATTATAAGCCGAATCGTTGGGTGCATTCGGGCTCTCCTGCGTTCTGAGGAGCAGATGAGTTCCGTTAATCCAGTCTCCGTCTCCCCGGATATCCCCTGGGATTTTGTCGGCGCCTTTATAAATTCCGGCGTTGTAATAAAACTGATACGCTCCGTCCGTCGTCCGGGTAAAGCCTCCCCAAGAATCTTCGGGCAGCGGCAGTTTTAAAGGCTCGAGCTTCCCGGTCTTCCAGGTGTACACGTACCGCTTTTCGTGGCCGGTCTCCGTATCCATCATAACGTATACGCGCTCCCCGTCGTCTGTAAAGGTAACCGGAAGCCGCGCATCGTTGGACTGACCAAAAGACACTCTGCCGACCAAAGCCTTGGACAATCGCTGTTCCTTGCCGGACTTCAGATCGAAAACAAGCAGGTCGAGATCCCGTTCCTGCTCTCTTGTTCCAACGGCCATAATCAGCCGGGTCCGGTCTTTGCTGAAGCTCGCTCCGTGCACGTAATCGTTCAATCGGACCGCAACGGCCGTATCGCTCGCCGGAATTTCCGTCCCCTGCTCCGGTTGCTCGTAAAAGAAGCCCCGGCGGTCGGCAACGAAGTTCCCGCCACCCATATAACGGGCCATCAATTTATTGGAGTACGGGATAAATTTTTTCTCTTTCACATCGTACACGGTGTAAATACCTTCAAAGGGAGCGTCACATTGGCAATAATGAGTCGTACGGCTAAGCAGCAAAAACTTTCCCGATTCATCCAGCATTTCGATTCCGTAAGGCGGATCGAACGAAGTGAGCGGCTCCGAGCTTTTGCCGTCTACGGACATTTTCCACAATTGATTCGGCTGCTCTATCACGCCTTTGAACGATGGAGTTTCGCCAAGCGTCCTCCCGCTCTTCGTTTTCGCTTCCGAAACGCTTAGCTGATAAGAATGAAACGTTGGCTCGGGCAGTGAAATTTCCCCAACCGTCAAGTCCAGCTCCCGATCGTTGACCCACCGGTAATCGAAGGAAGGCACGATCCCATCCCCGAAGGCTCCCTCCTTCTCCGTATACTGCTTGGCTTGATCCTGCAAGGCGGCTTCCACCGAGGCCCGATCCATCGCTTCGCCGAATTCCAGCGTAAACTGCTGCTTCGTCGGGGACACCACCGTCGCGACGGGAGCTTGCAGCCGAGGCTCATCCTTCAGCCGGATCCGTACGTCATTCTTCATCGTCTGGTCACCTAAAGAAGTCTGGCCGCTCAATGCAGTAGAAGGCGTTTCCGTCGAGGTTGTCGGACCTCCTTGTACGGCGGACGGCTGCTCAACGGGGCTTTTTTCCGAGCACCCGGCTATCGAGAGAGTGACGGCAAATACCACGGCGGACGACAAGGTTAAGAAATACGTTTTCAGTAAAATAACCCCCTTTGGAGTTCGCATCTAAATGGTATTGACGTGTCATTCTGCCAAATGTTGCATGCTGGCGGGCAATAGGTTTGGCTTTTTTAGCTAAATTTTTCGAGCTCCCAGCGCTGCGAATCGACCCCGAACACAAATTGTAAAGAAATTATAAAGAAAATTTTAGAAAGAAAAATGAATTCTTTTCCGCCTTTCATCCGTCTATTAGTGGGATGAAGAAATAATTGGGAAAAGACGGCGGGGCAAGGTAATTATGCCGTCTTTCGGAAAAGGTGGAGAAGAAACAATGAAACGAAGTCGTATTGGGCTCACGGCCGGACTGGCTGTAGCCGTGCTGATTGCGGGATGTAATTCCGGGGGAGGAGCCAAGCCGTCCAAGACACTTAAGGAGCTTGGCAAAGACGAGAAAGCGAGCATCAAGGTCGTATACTGGGATAAAAGCTACTTCTTCCAGCAGTACGGCAACTTGTTCTCGGCAAAATTTCCGAATATTGACGTGCAAGTCGTTTCCATGCAAGGGATTTATGGCAGTGGCAAGGATATGAACGAAGAATTCCAGAAGCTTGTCGACGAAGAGAAGCCGGACGTGCTGATGTTCCAATCGCCGGATATGTTCGAGAAGTGGGCCAATGACGGCAAGCTGTACCAGCTCGACGACGTCATTCGTCAGGACAAGTTCGACATCGAAAATATTTTGCCGAGCGTCGTGGAGCAGATCAAAGCGAAAGGCAACGGCAATATTTACGGGCTGACCCCTTCCTTCTACGGCCAGGCGTTATTTTATAATAAGGATTTATTCGAGAAGCACGGCGTCCCGCTGCCGAAAAACAAGATGACCTGGAACGAAGTGCTGGACCTCGCCAAGCGGTTTCCTAAGGACGGACAAGGCGACAATCGGATTTATGGCTATGCCCAGAACGCATCGTATGCTTTCGGGGAGAAGAAGCAGCTTGCTTTTCAATTTATGAGCAGCATCGGATCAACCGGCGGATTATCCGTCGTCGACCCGGACAAAGGAGCGGTCACGATCCAATCGGACGGCTGGAAAGAGGCACTTCTCACGACCGTGGAAGCATTGAAATCCGGCGCGGTGTATGGAGGCAGCGACGAAAAATTCGATCCGAACAAGCCGATGTCGATGGAGGACATTACCAGGAAGGATCTGTTCGCCACCGGAAAAGTCGCAATGACGGTCGAAGGCTCTTATATGATTAACAGCCTTCAACGCGCCAAGGAGACGCTGAAGGACGTCACGCCGGTCAATTGGGACATCGTCACCGTACCGGTCGACCCGAAAAATCCGGAAGTGTCGAACTCCGTTACCCTTTCCGGACTGTTCGCCGTTAATGCGAGCTCGTCCAATCCGCGGGCCGCTTGGGAGCTCGTCAAGTATATCAACAGCGAGGAAATGGCTAAATTGCAGTCTAAATCCGAAAACGGCGAGCTGCTTTCCCGAACGACTTACGTCAAAGAACGCGACGGCCGCAGTCTGGAGCCCTTCTATATGCTGAAAATGAGCGAGAACAGCCTTTCCAAAAACTTTGACAAAATCCCGTTCGGATTTTATCAACCGTTCAACGAGCTGGCCGGAACCGAAATCATGTCCGTGGTCGAAGGCAAGAAATCGGTGGACGACGCGATTAAGACGATGCAGGAAAAAGGCCAGGAAGCTTATATTAAAGCCAAACAAGAGCAGGATGCCAAAAATGCGAAGGAAGGCAAAGATCAGAAGCCTGCCGAACCGGCTAAAAACTAAAGTGTAAACAAAACAGCGGCGTCTGGGACTCAAAGCCCCGGACGCCGCTGTTTTTTCCTTATTTTGCAGAGCGGACAAATAATTTCTGCAGCCCCTCGTATCTCGCACGCAGCCACTGGATCAGCAGCGCTTTTTTCTTCCTCGCGAGCAACGCCAGCCCCGCAAGCAAAGCTAGAACGCCGACCGCCGCGAAGGAGTATTGAGTAATCAGATGCAGCAGTTGCTCGATTTTCGCTCCAAAAATATGGCCTACCGTAACATAAGTCATCACCCACAAAATCCCGCCGATCCCGTTGTAAAGCAGAAGCGTGCCGAAGCGGACCTTGAGAATCCCGGCGACATAGCCCGTAAAATGCCGCAGACCGGGGACGAAATAACTGACCAGAATGAGCTTGTCTCCGTATTTCCCGAACCATTCCGTCAATTGACGGAGACGCTCCGGCTTAAGGAAGAAGTACTTGCCGTACGTTTCAAAAAACGGGGTGCCGAGCCGTCGGCCCAGCATATAGGTGACGACCGTGCCGGTAATGGCCCCGAGATAGGACACGAGGATAATCGATGTCAGTTGAAACGTGCCCAAGGAAGCCATATGCCCTGCGATGGCCATAGCCAGTTCTCCCGGAAACGGCAGCGCCAGCGATTCGGCGAATAATCCGAAGAATAAAACGAAGTAACCGTACTGTCCAAACATTTGACTAATCCATTCCATGATCAGGCTCCTTATCGACAAAATTCCGTCTGTCTATCAGCTATTCCAAGTATAGCTGGATGACGGACTGTCAATAACGGCCTTAGGGTTAGTTTTGGAACTGGCCTTTGGTCTTGGTAAACCTGCGACTTAAAGACAGTTAGCAGATTTGCCCTGTCGAAACGACAATGTCCTCTTGATAGCGGATCGCCGCCCCGATTCCTGCCTCCAGCCCTCTGACGATAGCCTCCAGACTCATGCTCGGCTGTCCTTTATGCTGCACGGCTTGTTCCGGCAAAAACGGAATATGAATAAATCCTCCGCGAACCGCCGCGTTGCCCGTCGTTGCCAGATGATGCATCAAGCCGTAAAACAGATGGTTGCAAACGAACGTACCGGCCGTATGCGATACGGAAGCCGGAATGCCCTGATCGTTCATCTCCTTCACCATGGCTTTAATCGGAAGCGTGGACCAGTAGGCGGCGGGGCCCCCGGGAACGACCGGTGTATCGATCGGCTGCTGTCCGTCATTGTCGGCAATCCGGGCGTCGTTGATATTGATAGCGATCCGTTCGATCGTAATATCCGGCCGGCCGCCGGCTTGACCGACACAAATGACGAGCTTCGGCTTGATTTCCGACACGGCTGCCAGAAGCCGTTCAATCGATTTATCGAATACCGTCGGGATCTCGCGGGTTTCCACGCAATGGCCGTCCACCGTTATTCCCTGCAGTCTGCGGACGGCTTCCAAAGCCGGATTCAGCGCCTGCCCTCCGAAAGGATCAAAGCCGGTTACAAGAATGTTTTCCACTGTTATATCCTCCTCACTATATAAAATCTGGTTTCAAAGCTGGAATGTATTTTCATATTTTAATATAATTGAAGCAGCGTTCCGATATACGGAATGAGTTGGAGGTTGCCATGCAGAATAAAAACAAGACCGTCGTCAAAACCAAAGAGATTCTGGATCTCTTTCTAACCTACGAACAGCTGTCTTTGCAGGAAATGTCAACGTTGTCAGGACTAGCAAAAACGACCGTGCACCGCATGATCGGCTCGCTTGAGGAAATGGGCCTGCTCGCCAAAACCGCAGAAGGAAAATACGAGCTCGGCTTCATGTTCCTGCAATTCGGACAGTTGGTCAAGGAACGTCTCGATATCCGTAAAATCGCCCTGCCGGTCATGAAGCAGCTGCGGGACGATGTGGAGGAGGCGGCCAATCTGATCATCCGCGAAGGAAACGAAGCGATCTACATCGAGAAGGTGGATACGACCCAGCCGGTAAGGGTGTTCACCCAAATCGGCCGCCGAGCCGCTCTTTACGCTGGAGCCTGTCCGCGGATTTTGCTCTCGTTCATGTCGTCGCAGGAGCTGCAAAAGTATCTTGAAGAAACGCCACTCGTCGCCTACGCAGACGGCACGATCACCGATAAGCCGAAGCTTATCGAATCGATTCATGAAGCCAAAACACGCGGCTACACGATCAGTCATTCGGAGCTGCGCAACTTTACTTCGGCCGTAGCCGTTCCTATTTATAATTATAGCGGACAAGTGATTGCGGGGCTAAGCATCTCCGGATTGGAAAACCGCTTTACCGAACAGCGTCTGCCGGAATTAATCGAGAAGACCGTGGCCGCAGGTAAAGCGATCTCCAAAAATATGGGATATTTAGAACAGTGACACGATGTACGGCGGGCAGCCGCTAAAAAGCGAGAACATACATCAGTACGATATTGGCCGCCAACAAAATCAACGCTGTCGGCACTTGGGCCTTGATAACACTATACTTGGGCAGATCGAGCAAAGCGGCCGGCACGATGTTAAAGTTGGCGCCCATCGGCGTCATCAGCGTCCCGCAGTAGCCGGACAGCATACCGATGGCGGACATGACCGCCGGATTGGCCCCATGCATGCCTACGAGCAGCGGAAGGCCGATGCCTGCGGTCATGACTGGAAACGCGGCGAAAGCGTTGCCCATAATCATCGTGAATACGGCCATCCCGATGGAATAGGCGGCTACGACAAGCAGACGGTTGTCCACCGGAATGGAAGAACCGACCAGCTCCGCGATCACTTTGCCGACGCCCGCGGCGGAGAATAACGCCCCCAAGCTGGCGAGCGTTTGCGGAAGCACAGCAGCCCAGCCGATCGAATCGAGCAAGCGCCGGGATTCCTTCACCGGGACGATGCTTTTTTGTTTGGTCAGCGTTATGCCCGCGATGAATGCCAGCACACACGCTACGCCAAGGGCTGCCAGCGTGACGTTGGACTTATCCAGCAGCCGCAAGCCGCCGATGGTCACATCCTTGAGCAAGGTCGCTCCGATCAGCGTAAGAAGAGGAATCATCAGAATCGGCAGGAACAGCTTGTTTTTATATTTTGCAGCCGAAGCCGCCCGCTCTTCATCCGACACTTGCGTATGCTTGCCCGGTCGCACGCCGCCGAAGCCCGCAATGACCGCCATGACAATGACAATGATCCCCATATACATAGGTGGAATAAGCTTGCCGAAAGCAAAGGATATGGCGAAAAGCGCCCAAAACACCGCCGTCAGCATCCGCTTAGGATTGCTTGCATCCTTCAAGCTGAGACCTGCGATAATGATCAAAAAGACCGCGGCGACATAGTAAACGTATTCCAGATTAACGAGCATGGTTCTGCACCTCTTCCAAGGTTACTTCGGACGAGCCGGACCGCTCCGAATCCAGCATCTGCTTGATTTTACGATCCAGCAGGTACAGCCTTATGCCATGAATCACAAAAGCCGCAATCGCCGTCGGAATCCCCCAGACGGAAACGTGCAGAGGCTCCACCTGAATGCCGTTCTGCGCCAGGAAGCCTTGGATTAGCAGCACGGCGCCAAAAGCGATAAAAATGTCCTCTCCAAAAAACAGACCCACGTTGTCCGTCGATGCGGATAAAGCTTTAATCCGGTCGGACACGTTTTTGGGCAAAGGTCCGTGTCTGTGCGCGGCCGCGCCTTCGGCCATTGGAGAAACAAGCGGACGAACCATCTGGGCGTGCCCGCCGAGGCTGGTCAGTCCTATGGCTGCGGTCGCTTGACGGATAAGCAGGTAGACCAGCAGAAGCCGGCCTGTCGTAGCCGCTTTAATTTTACCGATCAGCTGCTGCGACTGCTCCTTCAGACCGTAGCGTTCCAGCAGTCCGACAACCGGCAGCGTGAGGATAAACAAGGATAAGTAGCGGTTGGAAACGAAAGCGTTGCCGAAGGTTGTTAAAATTTCGCCGAAGGACAGATGGCCGGCAATTCCCGTTACAATCCCGGCAACACAAACGACAAGCAGCGGATTAAAGCGCAGGGCAAAGCCGACGATGACGATCAGGACTCCAAGCAGCGTCAACATAAATGTATTCCTCCCCTTAGATGTTGCGGTTATCGTGAGCTGACATCAGCGTAATTCCTTCGGCTTGGAGCATGTCCCGTATCCCGCGGGCAAATTCCACGGCATGCTTCCCGTCGCCATGGATACAGATCGTCTCGGCCAGAATGGGAACATCCGTCTCCTGCTGCGATCTGACCGTACCTTCCTTCACCATGTTCATAATTTGCTTGACGGCGGCCGACGGATCGTTGATCATAGCGTCCGGTTGGCTGCGCGGAGTCAAGCTTCCATCCGACTGATACGTGCGATCGGCAAACACCTCACTTGCCGTCAGCAAGCCGAGCTTGGCTCCCGCGCGAATCAATTCGCTTCCGGACAAGCCGTACAAAATCAGCTGCGGATTCACTTTATAAACGGCCTCCGCAATCGCTTCGGCCAGCTTGGCGCTGCGGGCCGCCATATTGTATAATGCCCCGTGCGGCTTGACGTGACGCATCACGCCCCCTTCCGCTTGGACGAAGCCGTTCAGGGCCCCGATTTGATAGACGACCATATCGAACGCTTCCTGCGGCGAGATCTCCATATTCCGCCGACCGAAGCCGATCAAGTCCGGAAGCCCCGGATGGGCTCCGATGGCGACCTTTTTATCGATCGCGGACTTGACGGTTTGACGCATCGTGCCGGGATCTCCGGCGTGGAAGCCGCAGGCGATGTTCACCGAAGTGACAAGCGACAGCATCTCCTCGTCGTTCCCCTGCTTATAGGCCCCGAAGCTTTCCCCAAGATCGCAATTTAAATCCACTACATACATAGGCTGCCGCCTCCTCTCATGTTTCAGCGCATAACGCACCGCCGGGCGTCATTTACCGGGCTTTCAAATAAAGCTTTATCGCCCTGGTCAATCTCTCGAATTCCAGCTCTTTCCGGATATAAAGCTCCTCGGCCTCCTGCAAAGAAACCTCAGCGAAACGGATGCTGTCTCCGGGCTTGGCTTGGGCCAAGACGGGAAGGTCCGCCGTGATGACCTGCGCGATTCTTGGATAGCCTCCGATCGTTTGCCGGTCCGCCATCAGCACGATCGGATTCCCTTCAGGCGGCACCTGCACGGTACCGAATGAAACCGCTTCAGATAGTGTCTCCAGCGATTCCTTAAAAGCCAGCGTCTCCCCCTGCAGCCGGTAACCCATCCGGTCCGACTGCGGCGTAATCCGAAAGGTCCGGGTGACAAACGCAGTCTGGCTTTCTTCCGTAAAAGCATCGTATTCCCGGCCCCGGATCACCCGGATCACAGGTTCTTTGGCATAGGCGGGCAGCGCCTCGTTCCCCATAAACCATTCCGCTGCCAGCCACTTTCTCGCACGGAGAGCAGCCTGCCGGGCTTTCAGGTAACCGGCCGCCGTTTCGGATAGTTGACCGAAACCAAGCCAGTCGTCGGCCTTTAAGGCTCTCCCTTCGTGCCCCCCAATTTCCGCCCGAAGGTACGTGCTGCGGCTGTGCATCACCGGCGGAACATCGATTCCGCCTGCTACCGCCAAATACGCACGGGCACCCCACCGGCACGGCCCGAATTCGAGGGTCGATCCCTCCCTGATCAAGAGGGGCCTCCATAAAGGAACCGGCTCTCCTTCAATTGCGGGAGAAAGATTTCCGCCGCAGACGGAAATGAGCGAATCGGCCTCAAACCGGATGACCGCTCCCATTAACGTGACTTCTAAGGCAGCCGCATTCTCTTCGTTGCCAACCAACACATTCGCCGCACGAAGCGCGAATGTATCCATAGCCCCGCTAACGATAACCCCCTGCCGTTGAAATCCGAACCTTCCTTTATCCTGTACCGTGGTCAAGAGTCCCGGATTGACGATCTGCATGCTCATGTGCTGTCCTCTTTCCACTCTTCGAATTGTTTGAGCCCGATCGGCTGGAATCGCACGATATCTCCCGCCTTCAACAAGCTGGGCGAAGAATCGTCAGGGCGAAATAACGGCAGCGGCGTCCTTCCAATCAACTGCCATCCTCCCGGTGTGGAGATCGGATAAATTCCGGTCTGGTTTCCCCCGATGCCTACCGTTCCTGCCTCAATCTGCAGCCTCGGCGTGCCTCGCCGCGGGGTAGCGATACGTTCGGACAGCCCGCCCAAGTAAGGAAAGCCCGGAGCGAATCCGATCATATAGACTAAATAATCTTGAGACGAATGGATTTCGATGACTTCCTCGGGAGTCAATCCGTGATATTCGGCTACGCTGTTCAAATCCGGCCCCAGCTCGCCTCCATAGCATACAGGGATGCGAACAATATTCGAAGCGCTTTCAAAGGTGTGATCCAAGTTAGCGGCCGCCCGCTTGATGATGCCCCGGATCATCTCATATGGGGAGCGGAACCCGCTGCCGTCTCGTACTCTGCAGCTTTCCCCCGTCACCGGATCGCGCAGCTTCAAGGGATCGTAGAACACGGTAACCGTCACAAAGGCCGGAACGATTTCGATCAGCCCCGGAAACGGATGCCACTCAAGATAGGCGGCCAGAGCTTGAACTTGGCGGTGCGTCTTCGGATCGATGCCGCTGCCCAATTGGACGGAAACCGCAGCATCGCCCAGTGGATATATTTCCGGCTCCATCCGCTCTTCGCGCTGGTTGTCAGGCATGCTGCCCACCTCTTTTCATTGATGTTCGTTCAAGGATCGGTCCGTCAGGATTTCATGCGTTTCCAGAAACTTGGTATCAAAATCGCCTGATACGAACGTCTCGTGCTCCATCAATTGCCGATGAAACGGAATCGTCGTCTTGAGCCCGTCGATCGCAAACTCGTCCAGGGCCCTTCTCATCCGGCGGATGGCATCCTGCCGGTCTTTGCCCCATACAATGAGCTTCGCGACCATGGAATCGTAAAACGGCGTAATCTGGCAGCCGGCATATACCGAGCTGTCGACCCGGATGCCGAAGCCCCCCGGAGGCGTGTACGCCGTAACTTTGCCCGGCGAGGGCATGAAATTTTGCGCCGGATTCTCGGCATTGATTCGGCACTCCATCGCCCATCCGTTGATGCGGATGTCCTCTTGCCGGAACGAAAGCGGGCAGCCTGCCGCTACGGTCAATTGTTCTTTGATCAGGTCGATCCCGGTGACCATTTCCGTGACCGGATGCTCGACCTGAATGCGGGTGTTCATTTCCATAAAATAAAACCGCCCATGCCGGTCCAGCAAAAATTCCACGGTGCCTGCGCCACGATAGTTAACCGCTTTTGCGGCGGCAACGGCCGCGGCGCCCATTCGCTCCCGCAATTCGGCGTCAATCGCAGGGGACGGCGCCTCTTCCACCAGCTTCTGGTGGCGTCGCTGAATCGAACAATCCCTCTCGCCAAGATAGACGACTTGGCCCTCTTGGTCGGCCATAATTTGCACTTCGACGTGCCTTGGACCTTCCAAATATTTTTCCAGATAGACGCCGGAATTGCCGAAAGCCGCGTCCGCTTCCTTCCGCGCTTGCTGGATCACCTCGGCCAGCTGCTTTTCGTCCTGGGCGACCCTCATCCCTTTGCCTCCGCCGCCGGCGGTTGCTTTCACGATGACCGGATAGCCGATTTCCGCCGCCATCCGCACAGCGTCTTCCACCCGGTCGATAATACCGTCCGTACCTGGTACGACCGGAACGCCTGCCTGCCGCATCGTTTCTTTGGCCACAGCCTTGTCGCCCATCTTGCGGATCGCTTCCGCATCCGGTCCGATAAACGCGATGCCGTATTGTTCGCATGTCTCTGCAAAATCGGCATTTTCGGACAGGAATCCGTAGCCGGGATGAATCGCGTCAGCCCCCGCATGCAAAGCAACGGCGATCAGACGGGCCACATTTAAATAGCTATCCTTAGCAGCCGTCGGCCCGATGCAGTAAGCTTCGTCTGCCATACTCACATGCAAGGCAGCTTTGTCCGCTTCAGAGTATACCGCAACCGCTTTCATATCCAGTTCCTTACAAGCCCTAATAATGCGAACGGCGATTTCTCCCCGATTGGCAATCAATACTTTCTTAAACATGAGATGCTCCCTTCCATCCGTTTGGTTACGCGATTACTCGGGTTTGATTATAAAGAGGGGCTGCCCATATTCCACGAATTGCCCGCTCTCGGCAGCGATCTCCACAATTTCTCCCGATACCTTGGCCGATATTTCCGTAAACAGCTTCATGGCCTCCAGCACGCAAACCACCTTCTCCGGAGTGACCTTGTCTCCGACCTGCACATAAGGCGCCGCTCCTTGCTCAGCCGATGCATAAAACGTGCCGACGGTTGGCGCGACGATCTCGATGAGCTTGGGAGTATCCGCCTCCGCGCTCTTTTCGGCCATAGCCGGCTGCGCGCCGTCGGGTTCCGAAGGCTTCGCGCCCGCAGCTTCCGCATGCCCCGCCATGGGCTCCACCGCCGCTTTCGTATTGGGTTTGTCCGCTTTTGGCGATATGGAAGCGTTGTCTTTCACAATTAATAATTGTGCCGTTCCATCCGAATATTTAAACTTTTGAATGGGCGACCGGCCGATCAGGTCGATGATGTCTTGCAGCTCTTGTTTCGTAAACACGTTGCCGCCTCCTTGACAGGAATTCGTCGATATGATGAGTCAAAATCTCATTGTACCGAATTTCGGAATTTAAGTTCCGTTTTTTAATAGTTTGATTGTAGCAACATCTTTCTAAAAAAACAAGATGCTATGTGATGTTTTTTAACATAAAAAGAGCCTCAAACCCACCGAAAATCCGGGTTTGAAGCTCTTGAATTTTTTATTTCACGGGAACGACCCGCTTCACCATATGATCGTATAAATGCCCGCTAACCTGAAGCTGGCCGTCCGCTTCGTAGCCCTTGGCCTCGTATAACCGTCTTGCCTTGTCGTTGCTTTCCTCGACGATCAGCGATACTTTGTCGTATCCTCGCCTTGCGGCTTCCGCTTCGAATGCCTCCATCAAAGCCTTGGCAATGCCCTGCCCTTGAAAAGCCGGATCGACGGCAAGCGAATCCAAATAAAATTCGTCGTCCCGCGCTTCCTTCGTAAGTGTGATGTCCGGTTGACCATTCGCGGCAAGCCGCTCGACTAGCGGCCGGTCCAATTCGGCTGTACGGCTACCGTGGTAGAACAGTATAAAGCCGACCGGACGCCCGTCCCGCTCCTCAACGAGCGTATTCTCGTAGCTGAGACGGTTGTCCCGGCGCTCGTAAAATTCGCGCAAAATTTGCTGCGCCTGCTCCGGGTCAGTGGTACCTGTCAAAGTAAACGCAATATCACCGATGGCGGAATAAATGAGCGGTATGACGCTAGCTGCGTCTCCCGGTTGAGCTTGTCTTATCATAAAAATCCTCCTTAGGCTTAAGCCGTATAAGTCTTACACGGACTGCAGCCAAACATTTTTGAAATCGATCCAGCCGAGCGAATTGAACGTTACTCCCCGCAACGACGGGTCATGCGCCGTCTGCAGCCCTTTGAACAAGAGGAACAGCACCACGTGCTCGTGGTTCATAAGCGCCTCCAGCTCCTGCATCCGGTGCTTGCGGTATTCGGACGAAGGAGAGGCCAGCAGGTCGGACGCGATTTTTTCTACGCGCGCGCTCAATTCCTCGTCCATGACGAGGCGGACGTAGCTGTCTTCGCGCAAATACAGCTCCAGCAGCGACACTTCCCCTTCGTCGATCACGAATTGATGCAGCAGCGCCTCCGCGTTCAACTTATGGTCCCGGACCCGCTGTGCCAGCTCGGAGATCTCATAGCAGACGACCTCCGCCTCGATCCCGAACGCCCGGCAGCGGTCCCGCAGCCAGTACGCGTCCGCCAGATGCTTCCAGACGGCCGCGATCCGGAACGGCTCTCCTTTATACCCCATCTCGTCCAAAAGCTTCCGGGCGACGGACGGATCGAACGCATGATCTTCCTGCCCCAAATAATCGTGAGGCTGCATCCCGGCGGCGGGAAAGCGGCGGTTTTCGCCCAGACGCTCCACCATGCTTTTCCGGTCCACCAGATGATGAAGCGCTTTGCGAAAGCGAACGTCCTGCTGCGGCCCGCCCTGCCTCATATTGTAAGACAACATCGTACAGCCGTTATTCAACAGCTCGATTCGCTCCCAGTGATGCCGTACGGGATAGCTTGCGCCTTCGTGATTGCACAGCATTTTTTCGGAATCGCCGGCTTGGAAGTTGTGCACTTCCTCGGGCGGCAGGAACACCACCTCGACCCGGTCCAGATGCGCCCGGCCTTCGAAATAAGAAGGGTTCGCCGTTAGCACACACCGGCTTTCGTTCCACAGCTCCAAGCGGAAAGGACCGCTGCCGACCGGCGCGAGCGCGAAAGCCTCCTCTCTGCCAGCCACCAGCTCTTCGGGCAAAATGCTGGTGGCAGGGAAGCACAAAAAGCGCAGGAGCAAATGATTCGGGGAGCGCAGCCGGATTTCGACGACCCGTTCGTCCAGCACGCGCACTTCCTCGAAGCCTCGAACCAGCCAATGCTGTGTCAAAGGCTCCGTTGTACGCATCAGCCGCCGCAGCGAAAAAGCCACGTCATGAGCCGTCAATTCGCGGCCATGGTGGAACATAATGCCTCGCCGCAAATAAAACTTCCAAACGAGGTGGTCCGAACTGCATTCCCAGTAGTGGGCAACCTGCGGCTCCACCGTCTGCCGCTGCTCGTTAAAGATGACCAGCGTATTATACAGCTGCTTCACCAAATGCGCCTCGAACGCATAGATCATCCGCCCGGGATCGAGGGTCAGAATGGACCGGAACACCGGAAAACGCAGCGTCTCGACCGGCTTGCTGTCCGCCGTTTCCTTCTTGTAGCCGAAATAATCGGACAGCCAGGCCATGAATCGTTCCTTTGTATCCGTTCCTTGACCGAACCGCTCCAGCCACTCCAGCGCGTCATTCAGTCGGCCTTCCTGCATCGCCCGTTTGGACAGTTCCAGCAGCAGCTCCTGCGGCTCCATAAGAAACCGGACCCGGGATACGTGCCCGCGGCCGCGTCCCGGGCTCCACTCGATCCAACCGGCGTGTTCCAGCTTTTTAAGAATCATTTTCACATTCCGCTCCGTACAAAGCCAAAGCCCCGTAAGGTTGGCTACCGACACTTCCGGCCACGCTTCCCCCGGCCTATGGAAGGTACGATGCAGCTCAAAGTATTGGATTTCCAGCATGATCGTTTCAGCCGCTTTCGTTTGGGTTAAGCTTATTGTACTTCTTTTTGAACTCGGGGTGAACCCGGGGGAATGCTTTCGGGATGCGAGGGCTAGTCGAGCTGGGCCTTGGCCTGATGGAACCGGTGAAAATCGCTGGTCAAACGATGCAGCTTGGCTTCGATTCTTTTGATGAATTTCGGATTGGTGCTGTCCGCAATTTCGTCGATATGCCAGTCCAGCTTCCCTTTTAGCTCGACAAGCCAGGAAGCGGGACGATCCCGACGGAGCCGCTGTAAGTCGTCCGCAAAGGCTTCGAATAAAAAACGGAGCTTCGGCGGCTCCAGCCAGCCGCGGACGGCAAAGTGGCGCGGGGTCGTATCGTACCGGAACTGCTGCCCCGGCACTTGATCCCAGAAGTCTTCCCATTCCCGAATCAAGCCGGCTTCGTAATAAATATATTTCAAGAAACCGCACAGCCAAGCCGTACAGCTCGTATTGCGCTGTCCGCAGCCGACGCCGTCTTCCAGAAACGGGCAGCCTGAGCAGCAGGAGCCGCCGCCCGGAATGCAAACTTTACAGATCAGATCCGCTCCCACACCTTCGAGGTAAGCCAAACCCGCTTCGATCACTTCTTGTTTGGTCGTCGGACGCGCAAGCTCCTTTTGTTCCCAAGTCCAAAAGCCGGACATATGACATCGCCTCTTTCTAACGAATAACCGATCAAATCTTTGATTATTTGAATATAACAATATTATACGTTCAAGGTTTGTTTTACAACCGGCTTATTTTCTGTGGTATGATATTCATATATTCAGACGTTCAACGTTTTTAAGGGGCTTAGAGATCCATGAATCGTGAAATCCAGCAGTTTAAAGCGGAGTTTTTCAAAGCGTTGGCGCATCCTATGCGAATCCGGATTCTTGAGGTACTGTGCGAAGGGGACAAAAACGTTAACGAGCTGCAGGCTATTCTGGGAAGCGAAGGCTCCGCCGTATCGCAGCAGTTGGCCGTGCTCCGCAGTAAAAACGTGGTCAGCGGAACCAAAGAGGGAACCTCCGTCATTTATTCTTTACGCGATCCTTTGATTAAAGACCTCCTTGGGGTAGCCAGACAAATCTTCGATAATCATTTGGTGGACGCCATCTCGCTGCTTGAAAACATACGCAACGAATAATTATGCCGACGGACGGTTGCAAATGTCGAAAAACCGGTCTCCTTGTGCTTGCAAGGAGCCGGTTTTTTGGTTGTTATCCGTTGATGCGGCGATAAACCTCGTAGCTGCGCCGGGCGCATTCCGAAATCGCGATCGGATGAAAGCCGTTTATTTCCGAATACAGCGTATCGTTCAGCTTCGCAGTCCAATGCTCCGGCAGCCGCTTCGCCCCGTCTATCGCGCCCATGATCGAACCGACGGTTGCGCCGTTGCAGTCGGTGTCCCAGCCGCCGAGCACCGCCGTCGTGACCGCGGTCTCGAAATCGCCGCGGCCGAAGACGAGCGCTGCCGCGCATAAGGCGGCGTTGTTGTTCGTGTGTACCGGATGGTAATGCTTGAACGCCTCCCAGATCCGGTCAACCAGTTCCACTTGATCTTTCGCTTCCCGGGCGATGGTCACCGCTTGACGGATATCAGAGGCTAGGCGGCAGCGCTGCGGAATTTCGCTCAAACCGATCTCCACGATCCGCTCCGGATCGGTTTCGACGAACGCCGCGGCAATCATCGCCGCCACAAACATGGCACCGTAGATGCCGTTCTTCACGTGGGAGAACGAAGCGTCCCGCCAAGCGAACTCGGCGGCCAGCTCGGGATGCCCCGCCGCGCCGTAGGCTAATCCGTCCACGCGGATTTGCGCGCCGATCCATTCGCGGTAAGGATTCAAGTGCATCCGCACCCACTCCTTTTGCGCATCAGAATCGGTTTCCCGCTGCCACCCCATCTGGCTGTTCAGCACCGTAAAGTTGACGTAGGACCGCGCCTCGGCGGTGAACACCTTATGAAACGGCAAATGCTTAAGCCATAGGCCGCCGACGTCCCACGAGTCCCAATCCTTTCCCTTCTCCTCCAGCAGCAGCAGACCGAGCACCGTATAGCGGATATCGTCGTCGGTTTCCATATACCGGATACGCTCCAGCTCGCTTTCCTTTCCGTAAGGAGCAAGTGCCAGACCGTATTGCTCCTGCGCCCGCGACTGTCCCGGCGTGTAATCGCGAATCGGCCAGGCATCCGCTCCTTCGAACCACAGCTTTACGTTCGCCCAGCCGGGATGACTATCCGTACCGTACAGGAACGGCCCAATCTCCAGTGGTTTGCCTAGCGCGCAGCCGACGCTTCGTCCGAGCCACGCACCATAAAACTTATCCTTCCACTGCTCCTCCGTCCACTCCGCTTGCAGCTTGCGCGGACCTTCCGGACGCACCGCCCGGATTTCGTCCAGCCCGTTCGGCTCCGAATACGGGAAATCCGCCGCGATCGGCAATGCGGACAATTCCTCGTACACGGCCGTCAGCCTGACGGCATCCTCCCCGGCCTCCTCCAGCTTCGCTTGAAACCCCTCGACGTTGCAGCCTTCTTCCTTCCGCTGCTTGATTTCATCATGCAGCAAGCCTTGCAGCGCTTGCCAACCCCAACCTGTCATCTGCTCTCCCCATTTCCGTATCGAGTGTACAGCCTGCCTGACCTAAGTTGTACTTTCATTGTAATCGGCGGGAGAGCGCGTCGTCGTCTTATTTTCATCCAAACCATTCTCAAAAAGGGCTAACTTTCTCGATAACTCGCGATATTCAAGCGGAGCGGTGCCGACGATTTGCCGAAACGCGCGGTAAAACGGGGCATGGCTTTGGAAGCCGCTTGCAAACATCACCTCCGCCATCGGCAGCTCGGTGCTGGCCAGCAACCGCTTAGCCTCGTTCACGCGCAGCCGGAGTAAATACTGCTTAAACCCGACGCCCAGCTTCTCCTGAAAAAGGTGCCGCGCCCGGGATGGGCTTAAGCCAAGCACGGCAGCCGCGTCTTCGAGTGTCAGCGATTCTCGAAAACGCTCATCGATATAATCGAGCGCCGGCTTGATCCGGTAGTAGGACGTCAATGTCCGGTTCCATTCCGCAGACGACGTTTGTTCGCTATAATGCCTAAGCAGCAGCGCACAAATTTGCAAAATTTTCCCCCGCATCATGCCATGATAGCCCGGCCGCTTGTGCCGCTGCTCGTCTGCGAGCTCATGGAACAGCCTTCCGATTCGGCGGGCCGCGTCCAGCTCCCCTGGAATGCGGTTCTGAAACTTCGTCGGCAAATAAACGAACGGCAGCAGCAGCTCCATATCCGCCTGCTCGATTACCATCGGATCAAAATATAAAAACAGATAATAGCTCGGATTGTCCGCATCCGATGCGGCGGCATGCCGCTCCAAATGGTTGACGACGAAGACGTCACCCGGCTGGGCCGTATAAGCCTTTTGCCCGAAATAAAAGGTGCCGCTGCCCGATAAACAATAACCGATCTCCAAATGGTCGTGGGTATGAAACGGATCGATATGCACGCGTGGGGACCATTCGAACAACTGGATTGCCGGTTCGTTTCGCATCCTTTTCACATCGCTCCTTGCCTGGCGGGTTATCGTGCCCTGTAGGGGTTTCGTTCTCTTCATTATACCTGAGATTATGCAAAAATCGGCACTTGTCCGCCCATTGACAAGAACGGATTGCCAGGTGTATATTCCCCATATATTCAAATAATCAAATATATGAAAAGAAGGTCTTGTCATGAAGCGGTCGGGTAGATTTGACGGGTACAGCGCAAAAGATTTTCGCCGGGATCTGATCTCAGGCTCGATTGTCGGGGTTATAGCCATTCCTTTAGGGATGGCTTTTGCCATTGCTGCCGGAGTCAAGCCGCAGTACGGCATTTATACGACGGTGATTGCCGGATTTCTCATCTCGCTGCTCGGCGGGTCCAAATTCCAGATCGGCGGGCCCACGGGCGCGTTCGTTCCTATTTTATTTGCTATTGTGATGCAGTACGGATATGAAAATTTGCTGATCGCCGGCGGGCTGGCGGGAATCATCCTCGTCTTGATGGGGGTGTTCAAGCTCGGAGCGCTGATTCAATTTATTCCCCGTCCGGTGACGATCGGCTTTACCGCCGGAATCGCCGTCATCATTTTCACCGGCCAAATCGCTAATTTTCTAGGGCTGAGCGGCATCCGCAAGCATGAGGATTTTATATCCAATATGAAAGAGATCGGGCTGCACCTGTCGACAGTAAACCTATACAGCGTCCTAACGGCGGTCGTGTGTCTTGCTTTGTTATTGGCGACCCCGAAGCTGCTGCCCCGGGTGCCCGGATCGCTCGTCGGCCTACTGGTATCCAGCGTGCTGTCGGTGCTGCTGTTCGAGGGCCGGGTCGATACGATCGGGTCGACGTACGGCGCCATTCCCGGGACACTTCCGCAGTTTCACATACCGGACGTGACGCTTGAGAAGGTGATCCCGCTTCTTGGCCCGGCCTGCATCATCGCGGCGCTCGGAGGAATTGAGTCGCTCTTGTCGGCGGTTGTAGCCGACGGCATGACCGGAAGCCGCCATCACAGCAACCGCGAGCTGATCGGACAAGGAATTGCGAACATCGTCACCCCCTTGTTCGGTGGAATTCCGGCGACGGGCGCGATTGCCAGAACCGCGGCGAACATTAAAAACGGAGCGGCAAGCCCTGTATCGGGGATGGTGCATAGCGTCTTCGTCCTGCTCGTGTTGATTGTGCTCGCTCCTTTGGCTTCTGCAATTCCGCTGGCCAGTATGGCGCCGATCCTGATGGTCGTTGCCTGGAATATGAGCGAGCGCAGAGAGTTTGTTCATATTGTGAAAACAAGAACAGCCGATTCCGTCGTCCTGATCATTACTTTCTTGCTTACCGTGCTGACCGATCTGACAACGGCTGTGATCGCCGGGCTTATTCTGGCGGTCGTCCTGTTCGTCCGGCGGATGAGCGGCATGCTCAAGGTGGCCAAGGTTTTGCCTGACCCGGCTTCGCACCGCGGAAAAGTGGCTTCTCATATCGTAAACGAAAGCCATGACTGTCCGCAGATTGCCATTATTACGGTAGAGGGGGCGCTGTTTTTCGGAGCGGGAACGTTGTTTGAAAAGTCGATTTCGGGGACACTTGACGAACGGCCGAAAACCGTGATCCTGCGCCTCGGCAAAGTGCTGTTCATGGACACGACGGGGGAATCGTATTTGGCCGGCGTGGTCCGGGATATCGTCCGGCAAGGCGGCATCGTTCTCATCTCGGGCCTGCAGTCTCAGCCCCGGGACGTGTTGAAACGAACCGGACTCGACGAGCTGATCGGAAAAGAGCACTTTTTTGCACATACGGGCGAGGCAATCGATTTCGCTTTGAGTCGTTTGGAGCATCCAAAGTGTGTAGGCTGCCGGCATTTTGCCTTTCGGGAGTGCGCCGCCTTATCTCAACCAAATACTGCAAACGAGTGTTAAAAAAAGCAGCCCTGCCAAGTCGATTGGCGGGGCTGCCGCGTTATTGAAAAGTTTAACCTTCGATTAAGCTGTTCAGCGGAACCTCTTGCTCCTGCTCCGGCTGACCGAGCGGATAAATTCTGGCCGACTCCTGTTCTTCATCCACATGCTGGATATAAATCGGAACTCCTTCGTACGTCACGTTCGCCATCACCGGCGAAGCGGCAATTTCCTGGGCGCGCTGCTTATTCATGGCTATGACCTCCTTGGTTTAGGTAACCGTCATAGTATGCGCCCAAACCGCTGGAATATGCTTCCCTACTACCCCGGCTTACCGGATAATGACCGCGTACACCTTGCCCGGACCGTGGATGCCGATCGTCAGATCGTTCTCGATGTCGGCGCTGCGGCTCGGCCCGGTAATCAGGTTAAGCGACGAAGCATACTGCGCCGGCAGCTGCTTGCCGCGGGTGATCTGCTCGAACGCCTCGCCCATCCGGTACACGAGCTGATCGGCCCGGAAGACGGCGAACAAAATTTCCGTCAGCAAGCTCACCGAACGGCCGCGCTGCGGGGAGCATTGGAGCACCAGAGTGCTCGTATTCGCTACGGCGAAGTCGGGCCAGACGATCCCGAGCTGGCAGCGCTCGGTTCGCTTCAGCAGCTCGCTCCGCTGCGCCCAGTTCGCGCCCCCCGCCGCCTTCGGCCATGCTTCGCTGTCGCCCGCTTCCACCGGGCGCCATGGTGCAACGGCAATGCCGGAGGCGTCCAGCGCCTCGTCCAAGCCGAGCGCCGTCAGCCCTTCGTGCTCCCAGCGGGACACATGCGTAACGCCAAGCTCGGCGGCGATGTCCCGCAGCCAAGCGCCGATTTTGTCCGCTGCCTCGGCTTCATCCACCACCAGCACCTTGCCGGTCAGAGCCTGCCAGTTCCGGGCAAACAGTTCGATCTTTTCCTCCGTTGAGGGCTTAATCTGCTTGTAAAACTCCGGCGCGCCGCGAAACGGATGCGCCGGAGCCGCCGCCGGTACCTCCCGGCGTCCGAGCCTCGACGACACATTCGCGATAAACGCTTCGCGGCCGCGGATCGTGCCGTTACTCATGGCGCCCGCCTCCTTTCGCTGAGCAATCTGCCTCGTCCCGCCCGGGCACAGCTTGCCCGCGGGCTGCTCCGGCTTCGCTCCGGCCGGCCTGCTGCTTCAGCTCCTGCTGGAGCGCCTCCCAGCGGTCGCGGAACGACAGCTTCGGCTTCATCGGGAAATGGCGGGACTGCGTCCAGCCCGCTGCCGGACCCGGCGCCTTCTTGATCACGCCCTGGCTCACCAAAGGCTTCATCATATAATAGGCGGACTTCGTCGCCATCTTGTACAGCGTGACGTTCCCGAACGTCGTCCGGAACGTCTTGAAGGCGGCGCGCTCCGCCAGCGGCGTCAGCCCGAGCCGCACCTTGCGCGCCCGAAGCTGCACCAGCATGTCGTGCAGCGGAATTTTGACCGGGCATGCCTCGTAGCAGGCCCCGCACAGACTGGAGGCGTAAGCGAGCTGCCCCGCTTCCTTCATGTCCTGCTGGAGCAGCGGCGTCAGCACCGCCCCGATCGGGCCGCTGTACACGCTGCCGTAGGTGTGGCCGCCCACATGACGGTACACGGGGCACACGTTCAGACAGGCCGCACAGCGGATGCAGTGCAGCACCTCCTGGAACACCGGATCGCCGAGCTGCGCCGACCGCCCGTTGTCCAGTACGATCAGATGAAGCTCCTCCGGCCCGTCGAGCTCGCCTTCGCGTCGCGGCCCGGTGATCATCGACGTGTAAGTCGTCAGCTTCTGCCCGGTAGCGCTGCGGGCAAGCAAGTTCAGGACGACCTCCAGGTCGTCATAGGTCGGCACGAGCCGCTCCATGCCCATGACGACGACGTGGCACTTCGGCAGCGTCGTCACCATCCGCCCGTTGCCTTCGTTGGACACGAGCGTGATCGCCCCCGATTCGGCAACGCCGAAATTGCAGCCGGTCAGCCCGATATCCGCTTCCAGGAAATAATTGCGCAGCCGCTGCTTGGCATACTTCGCCAGCACCTTCGTCTCGGGCGCAAACGTCTCGCCCGCTTCCTCCGAGAAAATATCCGCGATCTGCTGCTTATTTTTATGAATCGCCGGAATGATGAGATGCGACGGCGTTTCCTTCGCGAGCTGCAGGATGTACTCGCCGAGATCCGTCTCGATCGCCTCGATCCCGCGTTCCTCCAAATGACGGTTCAGATGAATTTCCTCCGATACCATCGATTTTCCTTTCGCCACCAGCTTCGCCCGGCGTTTCTCGGCAATTTCCATAAACGTCTTGACCGCCTCGTCCCCTGTCTGGCAGAAATAGACGTGGCCCCCGGCTTTGGAAACGTTATCGGTAAACTGCGTCAAATAATAGTCGAGATGCTCCACAACATGCTTGCGGATCTGTCTCCCCCGCTCCCGCCAATCCTCCCAATGGCCGAAATCGTCCGTCACCTGAAGCTTGGCCGTCTTCAGCTTGTCGGTCGTAAACGCAACCGCCTTGCGGAGAAAATCGTTCGCCAGCGCTTCTTCCGTACGCTTTTTTAAGCCCGTGCCGATCAATTCCTTCTCACTTGCCATGCCGCTCACTGCGCTTCACTCCTTCCTCCAGCAGTTGAGCCAGATGCATCACGCGCACCGGCTTGTTTTCTTTATTCAAACGGCCTCCGATGTTCATCAAACAGCCCATGTCGGTCCCGATCAACAGGTCGGCTTTCGTCGCGCATACGTTGGCGGCTTTCTCGCATACCATCGCTTCCGACATGTCGGCCATCTTGACGGCAAACGTGCCTCCGAAGCCGCAGCAATCTTCCTTGCGGGGCAGCTCGACCAGCTCCAGCCCCTTGATATGCGCCATCAGCTCGCCCGGCTCCTCGCGCACCCCGAGCAAACGCATCGCATGGCAGGACGGATGATACGTCGCTTTGCCCTCGTACACGGCGCCGAGGTCTTTGATCCCCAGCACATTGACCAAAAACTGGGAAAACTCATACGTTTTCCCGATCAGCTTCTCCGCCTTAGTCTTCCACTCCGGCTCGTTCTCGAACAGCTGCGGGTAATAATGGTGGACCATTTCGGTACAGGAGCCGGAAGGCGAGACGACATAATCGCTGTGCTCGAACGCACGGATCAGGTTGCGCGCCACTTCGCGGGCTTCATCCTGGTAGCCGCTGTTGTACGCGGGCTGTCCGCAGCAGGTCTGCATCTGTGGAAAATCAACCTCGCACCCGTATCGGTGCAGGAGCCTGACAACGCTTTCGCCGACTTCCGGATAGATCTGGTCGGCTAAACATGTGATGAATAATGAAACTCGCATACAAGTCCCCATCCTTCGGTTTATCGTTCCTTCTCTTACTTGTCAGGTTATCAGATAAGTTGTTTTTTGAAAAGAGCCTTCTCCATAACAAGCGAAACTTTTTACCGTGGAAAAGCGTCGAATGAGGTAACGATGAAGGAGAATTGAGGTACTCTGACGTTATATTTCCAAGAAAGGAGCGGATTTCCGATGGGCAATCGTTTGAATAAAATTCTTGGGACGGTCTTCCTGCTCGCCAGCGGCGCCTATTACACCGCCGAGAGGATCGGGGCCAAGATTGCCGCAGCGATTCCTGCAGCCGGAGCGGCTGCGCGAGGATCTTATGATGCGACGCCGTCCAACCCGACATTTTTTGAAAACTTCTTCGTATGGTTTTTTATGCTGGTCGGCTTCGTGCTGCTTACCTTCGGCTTTCCGAAAGACAAGGACGGATAGGCCGCTCCGCTCGGCAACGGCCGTCCCTCCCCTGTCCTACTTTTTCAAATAACGGATCAGCACCTGCTCGACGTGAAACAAATGCCGCCGCATCTCGTCCTGCGCGGCCCCCGAATCCTGCCGCTTGATCGCCTCGTACACGGCCTGATGCTCCTGCAGCAGCTGCCGGGACACCGTGCGGTTCGCATACATTTGCAGCCGGCGCGTTTCGCGAATCGCGGTCTGCATTTGCGTTGAGATCGATTCGATCATCCGCGCCATGATCGAATTGTGCGTCGCTTGCGCAAGTACCAGATGAAACTCGATATCCGCCCGCTCGCCTTCCTCTTCGTCGCCCAGATGCTCCTCCATCCGCTTGAGCACCGCCTCGAAGCGCCGCAGGTCGTCCTCCGTCCGCTTCTCTGCCGCCAGCGCCGCATTGGAAACCTCCAGCGCTTGGCGCGCCTCGATCAGCTCCATCACCGTATCCCGGCTCATCAGCAGCGAATTGAATTCGGGCAAATCCACGTCCTGCGACTCGATGCTGCGTACATAGCTGCCTTCCCCTTGATGGCTTTCCACCAGGCCCATCGCTTTGAGCGCGCTGAGCGCCTCGCGGATCGTAGAGCGTCCCACTTGGTAGCTCTCCGACAGCTCCTTCGTGGAAGGGAGCTTATCGCCCGGCTTCAGCGCACCGCCGACGATCTGCTCTTTGATTTGCTCGGCGATGGCTTCGGAAATTTTGCGCGGCGTAATTTTTTGAATATCCACCTTCCCGTCCCCCCGTTCGTCTTGACACGTCAGTTCCATTATACCCGCTTTGGCAAGGAGCACAACCGGACACACCCGCCCCTTGAACTCGGCGGCAGCCCGTCCGGGAAGAACGGGAACGGCGCGCGCTCCGGCTCATGAACCGTTGTTTTGACGGGCCGTCTGCTCGTCCAGCCAATGGAGAACGTCCTGCATCACCGCATCGCGGTTGATCTCGTTCAGCATCTCGTGCCGGCCTTGCGGGTACAGCTTGTACGTCACATGCCGCAGACCCAGCTCCCGATACAGGCCAGCCAATTCGACAACGCCTTTTCCTCTACGGCCGACCGGATCGAGCTCGCCGGAAAATAAATAGACCGGCATATCGACCGGAATCTGACGCATATTCCGCTCATCGTGAATCTCTTGCAGCCCGCGGAAAAAATCGATCCAGAAGCCCGCCGTCATCGCAAAGCCGCAATCTGGATCAGCTGCAAACAGGTCAACCTCCTGTTCGTCGCGGCTAAGCCAATCGAACGGCGTCCGATTTGGCCGAAACTGGCGGTTATAGCTGCCGAGCGTAAGTCTCATCAGCAGCTCGCTGCGATGCTGCTCCCCTTTGCGGGCCACCAGTCTTCGGGCCAGCGCGCTGCCGATTCCAAGCAGCTTTTGCGGTCCGTTCGTTCCGGACAAGACGATGCCGTCCACTTTCCCGGGAAATAAGTACATATATTTTTGAGTCAAAAATGACCCCATACTGTGGCCGAATACGTAAAAAGGAACATCCGAAAACCGTTCGCGAATCAAATCCGTCAGCTGCCCCATCGCTTCCGCCATGCGTTGAAAGCCGTTCTCGCCGATGACGCCGAACCGCTCCGGGCTGCCGGCCGTCCGGCCGTGCCCTCGATGGTCGTTGGCATACACCGCATAGCCTGCCCCCGTCAGCACCCCAGCGAATCGCTCGTAACGAGCGGCCGTTTCAGCCATCCCGTGCGCGATTTGTACCACGCCCCTCACCGGCACATCCTCTTCCGGCAGCCATTCATATACGAATATCGCTTCCCCGTCAGCGTCGGGAAATGTAAATTGTCTGTCTCTCATCGGACTCCTCCGTTCTCCCGAATATCCTACCGTCCTATTATAGGACGAATTCCTCCCTCGGGGAAAGATGTCTCCGTCCATAAAAAAACGCCCGATTTGCTCAGGCGCTTTACCTCAAGTGATTTCGGTCAAAACATCCGTGCAACCGCGTCCCGGCCCTTCATTCCCGGCACCACGCCGAGCGACTCGGCTCCGTAGGTGACCGACTCCAGCGGCGCTTCCAAAAGCTCCTCGATCGTCCGCACGCCCGTCGCCCGGGCGGCGATAATGCCCCGTTCCCTCAGTCGTTCATTCAGCAGTCCCACATCAAGCGCTCCGCACATAATGTACCCTTTGTCAGTCGTCACGGCAAGCAGATTCGTCTTTGGCAGTTTCACCTCGATCGCCAGTGCCGTGTGCCCATCCAGCTCCACCGGTTCCATGCGCATCATTGACCCAAGCATCCCCTTTAACACCCGTATGCCTACACTATATGCCCTTGGGCTTTCATCCGTGCGAGATAAGGGATGAATATTTAAAGTATTGTATTGTGAGCACATTTAACGTGCTATATAATAAAGGTAAAACACAGAGAGCACAGGTGCCGGTAACATCTACGCTCTCTATGTTTGTCACAACAGCCACTTTTAAGGCGGTGGCTTCAAACAATAGGTAAGACGCGAAATAGACCATACCTTTGCGGGGGCGGTCTATTTCTTTTTGTTTTGGCTAATTGCACTGACGATGGTCACAACCAGTGCCAACATTGCAATAAGCAGCATGCCGAAACTGATCATGAGCGTCAAAGCGTCTTTAACCTCCACAGCATCCCCCCCCTTCCGAGAGGTTAGCCGACCGTCCATAAAGCCAATCCTATTGTGACTGACCCATTATACCACGATATTTCATAATCCAATTACTAACAAAAGTTGAAATATTTTAATAGAATTATAAGATTGATATGAACAAACTGTTAATTCTGACTTGAAATAAAATGCACGACGCCAATAACAATTAACAAAGAAAAATAAATGACTACCAACCATAAAATGATTTTGATGACTCTGGCTAAAAGCGACTCTTTCGTTGGAGAACTCATTTTGCGATCAACTCCAATCCCGGATAGTCCCTCAAATGATTTAACAATGCTCGATACGATGGGCTACAGACAATTTACCATACAATGACAAACCTATCCATAATTACTGAAGAACATAAAAAATTTGACATAGTCCTTTAGATGTAGTATCCTCGCATCATGTTTAGTTATTAGGACCTACCATTTTTATCCTGAATCTAGTTCCAATATACCGCGGCAGCAGCATACCAATTTCGTACCATACGTCGCTTTCGGCCTTCAAGTTATTTCCGTCGTATACGAACAGTCTTAGGATAATAATTCCAGTCTGTTTACTTCTATTTTCCTATAGAAAAAAATGATATAGTAAAGATTACGCAAGCATCAAATGAGGAGGAGCCGCCTGTGGAAGCCAACAAACCACAAAAACGAAAGTTTTTGTTCAATGTAGACATCATGATTGAGGAAGATACCAACGGGCGAGCCTTGGAGAAGCTGCTGCATCTGCTCAATTCGGGATTTGTAACCGATTATCAAATCAAGCAAGGGATGGAATTAGGCAAAACAATCGAGGCCTCGCTAAAAGAAGCCATTCTCAAAAAAATCGACACGTCAGCCGAGCTGACGAAAAGCCGGACGAACGCCACTTCTGCAGAAACCGCCCCGAAAACTCCAACCGCTGCGAACGCCAAGGAAGCCAAGGCTGCGGAGGAAAAACGGTCGGAAGCCGATCCGTTCAAGCAAATCTGGGAAGAAATGAGAGCCTTTCAACAAAGCAATGCGCTAGTACGTTTGTCCGTCGTGAAAGAGAAAGGGGTCAAGCTCAGCATGCCGTGCCGTATTCTGAATACGGACCCGCCCAGCGGAAACCTCACGGTCTATCATGTCGACGAGAAGAAAGTTTACCTGCTTAAAATTAACGAAATTGACGATTTTCAGGCCCGCTGAACCGGGCCTTTTTTAATTTAACGGGGGACTCTCCTCGCCGGCCGCAGCCTGCGCAGAATAAAGCTTCATCAGACACTCCGCATCGGGAACGGCAAGGGGCGGGCTCAAATAAAAGCCTTGAATGAGATGGCATTGGTTGTCATGCAAAAAACGGAGCTGCTCTTCGGTTTCGACGCCTTCTGCGATCACTTCCATGTTCAAATGCCGGGTCATAGCGATGATCGAAGCGACGATCGCCGCATCGTTCGGATCGGTCATAATGTCGCGTACGAAGGAGCGGTCTATTTTTAATTTGTCGATCGGGAATTTTTTCAAGTAGGATAACGAGCTGTAGCCGGTGCCGAAATCGTCGATGCTGATTTTGACCCCGAGCTTCTTGAGCTCATGCAGCAAATCGCTGGCATAATCGACATCCATCGTGCAGCTCTCCGTAATTTCAAGCTCCAGCAGGCCGGGAGCGAGCCCCGTTTCCCGAAGCGTCCTGCCGATTCTGGCGCACAGCTGATGCTGCATGAACTGCCGGATCGACAAATTGACCGACACCGGCACGACCTCTAGCCCGGCGTCCTGCCACTGCTTGTTCTGCCGGCATGCTTCCTTCAACGCCCACTCGCCGATGGGCACGATCAGACCGCTGTCTTCCGCGAACGGAATGAACTCTCCCGGCGCAACCAGCCCGCGCTCCGGATGCTGCCACCGGACGAGCGCCTCGAACCCGACAATGCGACCGGTCGCAATATTGATCTGCGGCTGGTAGTGCAGCAGCAATTCGTTGTTGGCCAAAGCCCGGCGAAGCTCGCTTTCCAAAGTTAAGCGTTTCAATGATACGGATTTCATCTCGCTGTTGAACAGTTGATAGTTGTTTTTGCCCTTTTCCTTGGCTCGGGTCAATGCCATATCCGCGCATTTCATAAGCGAGTCCGCAGACTCGTCCTCCTGCGACAGCAGCGATATGCCGATGCTCGCCGTCAGGTGAACTAAATTTTGCCCCAGTACGAAGGGCTCCTCCAGCAAGTCGAAAATCGCCTTTGCGATCGTTCCCACCGGCTCCGCCTCTTGATCAGGCACTTGGAAGAAAAACGCAAACTCGTCTCCTTCCGTACGTGCGAGATAATCGTCCGGGCCGACGCAGCGGGAAAACCGTTCCGCTACCTGCAGCAGCAGCATATCTCCGTAATCGTGCCCGAAGCAATCGTTGACGATCTTGAACCGGTCGATATCGACGAAGAGGACGGCCAGCGTTCGTTCGTGCCAGGACACGGCCGCCATCGCGGCGTTCAAATGCTGCACGAACAGTCTGCGGTTCGGGAGCCCCGTCATATCGTCATAGTAGGCGAGATGCCGGATTTGCTCTTCCGTTCGCGTAGCGGACGTAATGTCCTGGCAGACGATCAGAACCCCTGTCGTGATCCCCTGCTCCTTCACCGGGACGACCGTCGTATCGAGATCGACGCGGTATCCGTCCTTATGCAGAAGCGACGTTTTGAACGAAAGCGGCGAGCCATGCAGTGCTTCGGCAAAAAAGCTGCTTGTCCTGCCGGACAACTCTTCTGGAAACAGGGTACGCAGGTGCTTCCCTCTCAGCTCTTCCTCCCGATATCCGAACATGTGTTCCGCTGTCGGATTCCATTGCAGAAAACATCCCCCCGGATCGATCAGCCCTACGGCGCCCGGATGGTGATGGAATAACGCGTTCAATCGGCTGTCCGCCCTGCGAAGCCGTTCCTCCGCCGTACGGCTTCGGGCGTCCGATTCGGACAGAGCCCGGGACAGCCGAACAATACGTTCCCACGAAAAAGCCACCAACAGGAAGACGGCGATGCCGAATCCCCATAGGAAAGCCCCTCCGACCCACCAGCAGACGAGAAATCCGACCGCCGTCCCTCCGCATGCGAACAGCATCGTTCTTTTTTCATCGCGCGGTAGTGCTCCATTTGCTGATTCGTCGGTCCTAGACATGCGGGTCTCCTTTCCCGGAAAGGTACGTTTGTCAGAGTATTCCATTTCCCTATCTTGTTCGTAGAAATTCTACGCACAACTGTCTTTTTCCTGCTAAATCGACAAAAAAAGCGAGTTATTCCAGAAAGGTAGGCATAAAAAAATTCGGCATGAAGACCTGCCGAATCTGGAGAAAGAGGCTTAGGACTTATTTTGCCCGAAGGGCCAGGACCAAGGATAGCCAACCGAACAAAAAGGCCACCCCGCCGATAGGCGTAATCGCGCCCAACTGCTTTATCCCCGTTATACTTAGAACATACAGGCTGCCCGAAAAAACGACGATCCCGACAAACATCGACCAGCCGGCCCGGCGTAAATGTCCGTTGGCCGGAAGCAGGGAGGCAGCAAGTCCAATGGCGATCAGCCCGAGCGAATGCATCATCTGGTACTGGACGCCGGTCTGGAAATTCGCCAGCATATCCGCTGT
This sequence comes from Paenibacillus elgii NBRC 100335, assembly GCF_004000865.1. GTDB lineage: Bacteria > Bacillota > Bacilli > Paenibacillales > NBRC-103111 > Paenibacillus_G > Paenibacillus_G elgii. The sequence continues at coordinate 77,076 of NZ_BIMB01000025.1, forward strand.
GAGCTTTGCTTTCAGCGCATGTGCGCCGAATGCTCCGAACGCCACCGACAGAAATGCGCAAATGCCGCCAAGAGCCACAAACGTTCTGTTCATCAACTTCACCTCCCTTTCCATGATATAGTATTTTTTCCCCACTGCCAAATGAACAAAATAAGTCCTGCCTTCTCGCCGAATTCGGCTTTGTCAGCAGGACTTCTCACGTTATGCGGATAATGGATGCGTTGGCATTACAGTTGGCCGATATCGTGCTGGCCGACGATCAATGTAACAGGCTCCAGAAAGACGCGGGTGATCGCAGGCTTCTTGAGCAAGTCAAACTCGATGTCGATGACCTTGAACCGCTCCTGCTTGCCTTCGCGCTTGTCGTACACCACTTCGAACTCTTTTAAGCCGAGCTGGTAGGAAACGACGGAGCAGCCGATCGATAAGGCCGGTGCCTCATGTTCTCCGTGGTCGAAAAGTACTTCAGCCATAATTTCTTCGTTCATGTCCACAATTTTGACTGTTTGGCAAATCGCATATTTCATTGCCATCCTCCTCCGGCAGGGGCGAAGCTGATCGTTGCCCTGTAGTGACGTGCCCCCGTTTCATATGACGAATTCGACGTTCTGCGTCCAAACTCCTGCTTTTTTCCAACCGGATGCGGGACAAAAGTTCGTTATTTTTTTGAACGAATCCCGCCACCGGCAGCGGATTACACCGTATGCGGTCCCGATTCGCGGGTGCTTCCCCGCATTTTCCGCTCTTGCCGGGCCCATTGGAACACGATAAAGAGCAGCACGAGCAGCTGCGGAACGAATGTTTCCCAAGTCGGGTAGACGCCGAGCCAATTCCAGGAGGGAAGATAGCCAGGCACGTGCGCAGGAATCTGTCCCGCGATTTGCAGGGCGTGAATGCTCTGGCCCAAAAATTTGAAGACCAGATAATAGATCAGTACCGTGGCTCCCAGAAAAAACGGGCGGATCGGCAGCAGAACGCTTCCCCGGACGATGACGAAGCCGAGCAGGAACAGCAGCACGGCGGCCGAACCGATGCCCAGCGCAAGCTGCGCCGGATCGATGGAAGGGGCCATGCCGATATTGAAGATGGCCGTCTCCGCGCCCTCCCGCAAAATCGAAAGCGCCGCAACCAGGAAGAGTGACCACAGGTTGCCGCTGGCCAACGCCACGCCGACCTGATTATTAATATACCGATTCCACGTATCGACATGGGATTTGCGGTGAAGCCATGCGCCCACGGTCAGCATCAGAAACACGGATACAAGGCCCATGACGCCCTCCAACAGCTCACGAGTGCTCCCGGAGGCCACATTGGCAATCGTCAAAGTGAGCACGACGGCCAAGCCGCCGCTGGCAAGCAGCCCTGCCGCTCCGCCGCTCCATACCCATCCTTGCTTGGAGGCGTTGCCGGTCCGGCGCAAAAAGGCGAGCAGCGCAGCCAGCACGAGCAGCGCTTCAAGTCCTTCGCGCAGCAGAATAATCGCGGCATCCCAAGCCGAATAGCTCGTTTGCGCCGTGAACGGCTGAAGCTCCGTCTGCATCTCCGAGACGATGCGGCCCGCTTCCTCCGGCTGCGGCGGATTGGATAGCAGCCGGCTGGCTGCCTCCGTCATTTCCCGCTCGATCCGGTCATACGTGTCCGGGCCTCTTGTGCGAACCTCTCCTTCCACGGAAGGCCAAATCTGTATAAAGGCCTGAAGCTGATCGGCCGCTTCCGCGTTGCGGCCCGCGCCGATGGCATCTGCGGCTTTTTGCAAAATCGCCAGTGCGTCGGATACCGATTGCTTGCCGGAAGCGGCGGCGTCCTCGTGAAGCTTGCCGCTGGCGTAATCCTCAATCAGCTGGATCAATTCGCGAACGCCCTTGTCGGCCGCTTCCGCCTTCGGGGGCTCCGCTTGCAGCGCGATCCGGATCATGCTTAGCTTCGTTTCGATCTGTCCGTACACGCCGGATGAATCCGACCGGATAGCCGTTTCGTTTTTGGACCACTGGCTGTCGAACTGCTTATAGCGGCTCCGGGCTTTGTCCCAGTCGCTATGTTGGATGTCCGTCTGCGTCTGCCGCAGGATGGGAAGCAGCGTGCCAGCCGCCTGTTTCCCGTCCGCTTTCGAGTCCTTTTTCGCTCCAGCCCCCGCAAAACGGCCGACCGCCTTCGTCAGCTTGGACACGGCCTCGTACGCCTCGTCGGGCTTGGAAGCGGCATCGTTCACCGCCTTCTTCGCTTCGGCTAAGGCTGACGCGACGCTATCGGCCGCTTCGCCGGAGGACGCGTTCTGCTTGCGCCATTCCGCCTCGAATTTCTCCAGCTCCGAGGCTGTTTCCTGCCACTTATGCTCGCCCGCGTGAACCAGCGCTCCGCCGACGAGCGGCATCAGCGAATCGGGTGCCGCCGCGTTGGCGAGCGTTCGGCCGCTCCAGCCGAACAGAAGCATGGCGGCAGCCAGCAGAAGAACGAAGAAGCGTTGTCTGCCATGGGAGCGTATTCCGCATGCATTTTCCATATTCATCCATCGAGTCACTCGAACAGTCCCTCCCCGATGTAGCCGCCTTGCCGCGCACCCGGAAAACAGGCAAACTGCGCGCTGCCGACATGCACGATGTATTCGTTCAGCTTGTCGCGCTTCGCAAGACGCTGCTGGATCGGGACAAACTGGGTTCTCGGGTCCCGTTGGTAACAGATGAACAACAGCCCGGCGTCGAGCTGCCCCGTTTGACGGTCGATGCCGCTGGAGTAAGAATAAGAGCGGCGTAAGATTTTTTCCGCCGGTTGCTCGCCATGCGCCAGACGAGAATGCGCGGTGAGCGGGATGAGCGGCTGGCCGGCTTCGTTCTTGGCATCCAGCGCCAGCGGGTCGAACTCGTTCTTCGCCCCCAAGGGCGCTCCACTGCTCCGGTATCTCCCGAACGTCGCCTCCTGATCGCTGAGCGTGGAACGATCCCACACCTCGATACGCATCCGGATTCGCCGGACGACCATGTAGCTGCCGCCGCTCATCCATGCCGGCTGCTCCGAAGGCTGCACCCAGACGATATCGTTCATGGCTTGCTTGTCATGGATATCCGGATTGCCCGTGCCGTCCTTGAAGCCCAGCAAGTTGCGCGGCGTCTCGCCAGCCGGACCGGAACCGCCCGTCCGTTGAAAGCCTTCCTGGGTCCAGCGCAGCACGGCGACGCCTCTAGCAAGACGCGTCAGGTTGCGCAGCGCATGGAAGGCGACCTGCAAATCGTCCGCACACACCTGTATGCCGATATCCCCGCCGCACCATTCGGGCCGCAGGCTGTCTCCGCCAAAGCGGGGCAGATCCGCAAGCGCCTCCGGCCGCTTCGCTCCCAACCCGAATCGCGCATCGAACATGGAGGGGCCGACGCCGAACGTAATCGTCGTCCGGCACGGATGCAGACCTGCCGCTTCGCCCGTATCTGCGGGCGGCATACTCTGCTGGTCCTCCTCGCCGCCAACCGGCTGCCCCGCCGTCATTTTCGCCGCGGCTTCCGTCCAACGGCGGAAAAGATCCTTGACTTCGGAAAGCTTCACGGTCGTCAGATCGAAGGCCGCAAAGCAAATAAAATCCTGCGCAGGCGTCACAATGCCCGCCTGGTGCGCATCGTAGAACGGGATAACCTGTTTAGGGTCTGCGTTTGATGCCGTGGAGGCAGCGGGCGCCGCCAGCTTGGTCGTTCCCGCCCACACACCGCCCACGCCGACCGATCCGAGCAGCAGTCCGACTCCTCCGGCTCCGGCCAGCTTGAGCAGGTCGCGGCGGCTGATGGACGAACGGTCCTGCACGTCGCGCGGCTTTTCGCCTTCCTGGCTTTTTTCCGTCACTTGTTTATTCGCCTCATCCATAAATTACGCCCCCAGCAGCTTGCCCATGCCCGACAGCGGCTCTGCCAGTGCGTCGATGGCTTGGCTCAGCTTCTTGGTCTGCTCTTGCGTCAGCTCCGTGTACGTCACGTATCCGCTGCCTTTCTTGAACGGCGCAAGCGATTGGTTCAATTCCGCGAAGCGCGTTTCGATCGTTTTCGCCAGGCTCGCGTCCTTTTTCTCCAGCTCCGGCTTCAAGAGCTCGAAGATTTTGTTCGCTCCCTCGACGTTTGCGGCGAAATCGTACAGGTCCGTATGGGAATAACGCTCCTCTTCCCCCGTCACCTTCGTAGCCGACACTTCGTTCAGCAGCTCCACGGCGCCGGTGACCAGCATATTGGCCTCGATTTCCACGGTCTCGACTTTCGCCCGCAGCAGCTTGCTGTCACTCAGCAAACGGTCGGCCGTTTCTTCCTGGCCCTTGGTCGATTGCTCGGCCCAGAGCGCCTTCTCGAGCCGGTGGAAGCCCCGCCATTCCTTCTCGTCCACGTCGCCTTCCCTCGCATCGATGTTCGGATCAAGGTCGCCGAGCGCTTCGGCAATCGGCTCGATCCGCTCATAGAACATCCGCGTCGGAGCGTACAGCTCCTGGCTTTTTTTCAAATCGCCGGACTTGACGGCTGCCGTGAATTCGCCAGTTGCTTTGACGAACGCATCGCACTGCTCAATGACAAACTTTCGGTACTGCTCCGTTGCATTTTTAAAATCTACCGCCGCAGCTGCCGGCTTCGCACCCGCATCGCTTGCAGACGGAGCAGAGGCCGGCTGGGCTTCTTTTTTGGAATTCCCACCGCATCCGGCAAGCAGCAGTGCAGAACAAAGCACGATGGAGGAAACGGCCGTGAACGTCTTCGACATAAATTCAATCTCCCTTTTACCTAATCATTATGGAACTATTCCCATTCCCATGATAATGATAATTATTCTCACGGATAAATTATCATAGAAGTCGATGTTTTTCAATGAAAAATTTTAGTAGTAAACATTTTGTCAACATTTGCAAAAAAGAGCCCCAATCTTCTAAAATTCTGAAGATTGAGACTCCGTTTCAACTTGCGATCTGTTCGCTTAACCGGCGTCGGCCGACGGATTGGCATGCATCTCGGCATACAGCCCCCGCAGCGCCAAAAGCTGCTCGTGCGTGCCCCGCTCGACGATCTCGCCTCCGCGCACGACGAGAATCAGATCGGCCTCCTGAATCGTGCTGAGCCGGTGGGCGATGACGAAGCTTGTCCGCCCTTGCATGAGCGCCTTCATCGCTTCCTGAATGTGCATCTCCGTGCGCGTATCGACGCTGCTGGTCGCTTCGTCCAATATGAGAATGGACGGATCGGAAAGAATCGCCCTGGCAATCGTAAGCAGCTGCCGCTGCCCGTGGCTGAGATTGCCGCCTTCCGCCGAGAGCGGCGTATCGTACCCTTGAGGCAGCTTGCGGATGAAGCCGTCCGCGTTCGCCAGCTTGGCCGCCGACCGAAGCTCCTCCTCCGTCGCATCCAGCCGCCCATACCGGATGTTGTCGCGAATCGTGCCGGAGAACAGGTGCGCGTCCTGCAGCACCATGCCGAGACGGCTTCTGAGGCTGCTTTTGTCCCACTCCCGGATATCTTTCCCGTCGATCCGAATTGTCCCTTCGGAAATCTCGTAAAAGCGGGTAAGCAGATTGATGATCGTCGTCTTGCCTGATCCGGTCGGACCGACCAAGGCGACCACTTGCCCCGGCTGAGCAGCGAACGATACTTCCCGGAGAACCGGCGTATCGCCGTAGCCAAACGTCACCCGGTCGAACTCGACTTCTCCGCGGATGGCTTCCTGCGGCTTCCGGCTGCCCTCATTGCCGAATTCCGTGTCGGTATCCAAAATTTCAAACACCCGTTCCACTCCGGCCACACCGGATTGAATCATATTGTACTGGTTCGCCAGCTCGTTGACCGGGCCGCTGAACTGCTTGGAGTAATTCAGGAAGCTGACGATGACTCCGATCGTCGTCCAGCCGTTGTACGCCATCCAGCCTCCGGCCACCGCCAGCAAAATGAAACTCGTATGGTTTAGCAGGTTCATGAACGGGCCCATCATGCCGGAAAAAATTTGCGCCCTCGTCCCCGCCTGCCGCAGCTTGGCGTTTATCTCTTGAAACTGCTGCGCTGCCAGCTCCTCGCGGTTGTAGATTTTGACGACCTTCTGCCCGGATATCGTCTCTTCGATGAAGCCGTTCAGCGCGCCGAGATGGCGCTGCTGTTCCTTGAATTGGCTTTTGGTGCGCTTGCCGATTTGCCGGGCGAACCCGGTCACGAGCGGAATGATCACAAGCGCGACCAGCGTCAGCCATCCGTTCAGCAGGAGCATCATCGTCAGCGAGCCGATCAGCGTAACGACGCTTGTGATGAGCTGAAGCAAGCTTTGGTTCAGCGTGTTCGAGACGTTGTCGATGTCGTTCGTCGTGCGGCTCATCAGCTCCCCGTGCGACGTTTTGTCGAAAAAGCGCACCGGAAGCTCCTGCATATGGGCAAACAGGTCGCGCCGCAGCTCCCACACCGTTCGTCCGGCGATGCCGGACATGACGTACGTCTGCAGCCACGAAACAACGCTGCCGCCGATGTAGAGGCCAGCAGAAGAACGCACAGCTGCAGCAGGCCGTTCGGTTCGCGAAGCGCAATATAGCGGTCGATCGCCGTCCCGATCAAATACGGTCCCGCGAGCGACAGCGCGAGCCCGAGCAGCACAAGCGCGATGACGCCGGCCAACGCGGCCCGCTGCCGTTTCAGATACCCCCACAGCCGCCGAATGGCAGCCCGGGTGTTTTTGGCCCTGACCTTGGGCACCGGTTCACCCCGGCGTCCGAATCCGAACGCTGCCGTCGGAAGATCCGCCGTTTTTTTTCCGTCAGGACGGGATGAGGGTTGAGCTTGAGGTGTCACGGACGCTCGCCTCCTTTCCGTGCTGGGAACGGTAAATATCGCGGTAAATCGCGCTGCTCTGCAGCAGCTCCCGATGCGTGCCCCGGGCGGCAATCACGCCGTCCTCCAGCACGAGGATCAGATCCGCCTCCGTCACCGATGCAATACGCTGGGCGATGACGATGCAGGTCGTTTCGCTCATCAAAGCCTCCAAAGACTCGCGGATACGGGCTTCCGTCACCAGATCGACGGCGCTCGTACTGTCGTCGAGAATAAGAATTTTGGGCCGGAGCAGCAGTGCCCGCGCGATGGATAGACGCTGCTTTTGGCCGCCCGACAGATTGACACCCCGCTGCCCCAGCTCCGTATCGTAGCCGTCCGGCATCCGTGCGATGAATTCATGAGCCTGCGCCGACCGGGCCGCCGCCTCGACTTCCTCCTGCGAAGCGTCCGGCCGCCCGTAGCGGATGTTGTCGCGAATCGTGCCGCTGAACAAGATCGCCTGCTGCAGCACGATGCCGACTTGACTGCGTAAATGTTTGGAATCGATGTCTCTTACATCGGTTCCGTCGATCAATACCCGACCCTCCGTCGCATCGAACAGCCTTGGGATTAGGCCGACCAAAGACGATTTGCCTGAGCCGGTGGCACCGAGAATGCCGACCGTCTGCCCCGGCTCGACGGCAAAGCTGACGTCTTTCAGCACAAAGTCGGTCTTCCCGGGATCGTACGAGAACGATACCCGGTCGAACCTCACATGCCCTCCCCCGATGGCGCCGGCGTTGGCCTGCTTGGCTTCCGCGATGCCCGGCTGCGTCTCCAGCACTTCGCAGATGCGGTCCGCAGACGCTTTGGCCCGGGAGAACGAAATTAGCAGCATGCCGACGGACAGCAGGGAAAATAGGAGCTGCGACATATAGCTAAGGTATGCGATCAGGTCACCCACCGGCATTGTCCCTTCCCACGTCTGCGCGCCTCCGTACCAGAGCACGGCCACGATGCCTGCGTTCAGCACCAGCATCATCAGCGGCATATTGGCGGCAACCGTCCGAGCCGCTTTCAGGGCGACTTCCAGGTGCTCCCGGTTCGCCTTCCCGTAGCGCTCGCGCTCAACGGCGGAGCGGACGAACGCTTTTACCACGCGAATGCCCTTGAGGTTCTCCTGAAGCACCGTGTTCAGCCCATCCAGCTTTTCCTGCACCCGGCCGAACAACGGAACCGACAGCCGGATCAGCGTATATAAAATGATCATCAGGAGCGGCACCACCGCAAGCAGCATCAGCGAGAGGCGAGGACTGAGCGCGATCATCATTGCGATGCTGCCGACCGCCAGCGCCGCGCTGCGAACCATGGCGCGCAGTAGGATCTGGATCTGGTTCTGCACCTGCATAACATCCCCCGTCAGCCGGGTTACAAGCGATCCCGTCGTCAACCGATCCAAGTTGTCGAACGAAAAGGTCTGTACTTTTTGAAACAGGCTGAGACGCAAATCCGCCCCAAAGCCGAGCGCCGCACGGCTGGAAAAAACCGTGCAGCCCATACCACCGAGCAGTCCGACAAGCGCAGCGCCGATCATCAGCAGGCCCGTATGCCAAATGTGCCCCAGGTAGCTGCGCACGACGCCTTCGTTGATGACGCTAGCCATCAGCCTCGGCTGCAGCAGATCCATGCACACCTCCAGCACCATAAACAGGGGGGCAAGCAGCGCAGCCCATAGGTATGGCTTCAAGTAGGTTCTAAGCTTCCACACATTCATTATCCTCCGTTTGTTTGTCGGCTAACTATTCGTCCTTGAAATTCTGTTGAAACGTCTCCAAATTATCGCGAACCTGCAGCAGCAGCCGGCGGAACAGCATCTTTTCCTCCGGGCTGAAATGCTCGAAGCATTCCGCCTCCAATACCTGCAGCGCTTCCTGAACGCCGGCGGCGGCTTGCCGTCCTTTCCCGGTCAAGTAGACGCGGGACACGCGCTGATCGGCCGGGTCCGGCTTCCGTTCAAGGAGCCCCGTCTTCTCCATTCGGTTGATCATCACGGTTAACGTAGGCGGCTTGATGAGCATGCTGTCCGCCAGCTCCTTCTGGCTCTGGCCGTCCCGCTCCGACAACCGCATAAGCAGCGGAGGCTGTCCGGGAAAGACGTCGTATTTCTGAATCATCAGATCGACGCTGTGCCGATGAAGCTTGAGCACATGCCGCATTAGGCGGGTCAGCGAATCGTCATGCGACATTGGGAAGTCCTCCTTTTAGTTTGTCGGCTAAATAAATTTAGGTTAGGGGATTTTGGAGCGGCTGTCAATGGGGCTTAGAAACTTTCAGGAACACAAACAGCCCCGCTTCCGGAGAAGCGGAGCTGATTTGCTTTTAAAAAGGATAGCTAGTACGCTTTCAAGTCCGTACCGGCCAGAATTTAAGCAAACTCGTGCGGAATTTTGCGGGCCACGCCGGTTTCCACTGCGGCTTGGGTTACTTTTTTTCTAACCGCTTCCACGACCCGGCTGTTAAAGACGCTCGGAATGATATACTGCTCGTTCAATTCGTCGTCCTCCACGGTGGAGGCGATCGCGTAAGCGGCGGCAAGCTTCATTTCCTCGTTAATCGTCGTCGCCTGGCAATCGAGCGCCCCTCTGAAAATGCCGGGGAAGCACAGCACGTTGTTTAACTGGTTCGGGTAATCCGACCTTCCGGTTGCCATCACGCGAACGTACGGCTCCGCAATTTCCGGTAGAATTTCCGGCGTCGGATTGGCCATGGCAAAGACGATCGGGTCTTTGGACATTTTTTTCAAATCCTCGACGCCGATCACGCCCGGACCGGACAAGCCGATAAATACATCCGCATCCTGCATCGCATCCGATAAGGTACCCGCAATGTTGTCCGGGTTCGTATGCTCGGCATACCACTGAAACATGGGATTACTGTACGCTTCACCCCGGCGAATAATCCCGACGGACCGCGAAGCGCCGATGATATGCGTCACTCCGGCTGCCATCAGCATCTTGGTGCAAGCTACTCCGGCGGCGCCGACCCCGCTGAAGACGACTTTAATATCCGTCAGCTTTTTGCCGACCAATTTCAATGCGTTAATCAGTCCCGCCAGCATGACGACGGCCGTCCCATGCTGATCGTCATGAAATACAGGAATATCCAGTTCCTGCTTCAACCGCTCCTCGATTTCAAAGCAGCGCGGAGAGGAAATGTCCTCCAAATTAATTCCGCCAAACGCCGGTGCAATGGCTTTCACGATTCGGATAATTTCTTCCGTATCCTTCGTATCCAAACAAATCGGAAACGAATCGATGCCCGCCATTTCCTTGAACAGCATCGCTTTTCCTTCCATCACCGGCATGGCTGCGATCGGACCGATATCTCCGAGCCCGAGGACAGCCGTCCCGTCGCTGACGACCGCGACCGTATTTCTTTTGATCGTAAGCGAATATGCCTTGGAAGGGTCTTCGTGCAGCGCCATACAGACGCGGGCTACACCGGGGGTGTATACATGGGAGAGATCGTCCCGATTTTTGATCGGCACTTTCGAATGGACCTCAAGCTTGCCGCCCAGGTGCATCAAGAAGGTGCGGTCGGAAAAGTTAATGATTTTAATTCCCGGTACTTTGGTCACATTTTTAATCAAGGTAGCTTCATTTTCCGCATTGGACACGTTTACCGTAATATCGCGGATCGTCGTATTTTTACTCCGGTTCACGTTATCGACGGCGACAATTTCGCCCCCGGTTTCGTGAATCGCATTCGCGATATGAATGAATGGAACGTTCGGTTCCGTCTCCATTCGCAAAATAATCGTATAGCTCCCGCTCGTTTGAACTCCCATGACAAATTCTCCTCCCTGATATCCCCTGCAAGTGGATCGACGATTTTTAATGTTGTATCACATATGAGAGAAAAAGCTTTCATTAATGTGTAATATTAATATATATGATACAACCTTATTCGTAAAGAGTATGATTGTCAAATCATAGCGGGTAGCGGGATGAAATCCCGATCACTCGTACCATCTTCCCATCACAATGGTGTTATAATAGTTGCCGTCGGAAAGAATTTTGTCGTTTTTCAATAAGCCTTCGACTTCAAACCCAAGCTTTTTATACAGCTCAACAGCCTTGTCGTTGGTTTCCAGGACATTCAAGGTCATTTTTTTAATGCCGTTCGCGTCAGCCCAAGAAATCGATTCTTTTAAAAGATTTTTCCCGATGCCATATCCCCAAAACTCTTGCAAAACACATACTCCGAATTCGACTTTATGAGAGAATCGTTTCAAGTACACTCCTTCGCATCTTGAAAACCCGACGATCCGATCCTGAACGGCGGCGACTAAAAATAAGTTCCTCGGTTTCTCAGTATCCGTTTTAATGATCTGCTCGAAGCCTGCCGGATCGATGTACGCCTCCCCTCTCTCTCGGTCCATATTTTCGGTTTCTCCGTCAATTTGCAGTCTTACTTCGGACAATTGTCCGGCGTCTTTGTCGATTGCGGATCTGATCGTATAATTTAATCCGTTGATGTAAAACTCTTGTGGGTTCGCTAGCATGATAGGCTCCATTCTTTAAGTTTGTTCATGAGGACGCTGCAAAAGAAGAAAGCCCCGATATCGAAAAATCCATATCGAGGCACATGCATGCAAGTAAAATATTCAGTTAACCTATTCTATCATAATTTCCAAAAATCCAAAACATCATAAAATCGATTACGTTTCGATAGACAATACGAAAATGACAATCGTCACCAAGATCGGATTACTTCTTTCACTGTTTGACAACTCCCCGATGAGAGATACTTAACTTACAAATTGATCGAAGGAGTGTTATCACCATGAACGCAACCGTATCTCTCGGAATTTCCGTATTAATCTTTCTTCTCATTATTCGCGGGCAATTCCGCGGCATGAGCACCCCCATCAAGAAGCCGGGGATTTCCTTATTGCTGCCGATTTTATACATCTCGACCTCGTTATTTCAATTAATGGACCCGAACCTGCATCTGCAGTCAAGCCAAGTTCTCATCGCGCTGCTCATCGGTTTGGTTATTTCCGTTCCGCTTATTATGACAACGAATTTTGAAGTCCGGGAGAACGGGGCGGCGTTTATTAAGCGCAATAAAATTGTGTTTGTCATCTTGATCGTCGTCTTTGCGCTTCGGTTCGTGTTTGTTGGCACGGTTAAGGTTATCGATCCGAGCACGCTGGGCTTTTTGTGCAACTTGGTCACTTTCGGTTATGTGGCTTGCTGGAGAATCGTAAGCTTCGTCAAATTCCGCAATGTGCTCAAATTGGCTTAGCCGTCATCGGATCTTCTCCCGGTACTGTCCCGGGGTCACCCCCTTGATGGACTTGAACATTTTGGTAAAATACTGCACGTCCTCATATCCGACCCGGCGCGAGATTTCATAAATCTTCAGCGTCGGGTCACTCATGAGTTCCGCCGCTTTATTGACCCTGAACTCCATCAAATATTTCGTATACGAAACGCCGAGCTCCTCTTTAAAAATTTTGCTGAAATACGAGGCGTTCAAGTAAAAGCGTTCGGCCACCGCGTTCAGATTCAGCTCCTCCGGGTAATGAAGCTCCATATATTCCAACGCTTTCTCGATCACCTTGCGCCTTTTTTTGCTTTGCGAATGCTCCAGAAAGTCAATGATTTTCGTAATGGTATCGCCGAGCAGCCCATGAATTTCGTCCGGCGATTGCGACTGCTGCAGCAGCTCGAAAAAATGCAGGCTGAACTGCGAGAAGTCTTTCGCCGCCCCGTTACCCTCCACAGCGGTCCTGACGAGCGAATTAACGATATCGATATAAATAAACTTCAAGTCGATCGGGCGAATGCTCCGGTTTTCCCGCACAATCTGATCCAGACTCGCCAAGGCTGCGACCTTGTTCCCTACCCGGATATGGTTGATCAGCGCTTCCGTATCGTAAAGCCGGTATCCCCCCGATTTAAGCGGTCCGGTCGCGCTCCTCGCCTCCTTGCTCCGGCCCGTATCCAAATAGCCGTGGAGCAGCATCTGCTTCGCCTGCCGGTAGGATATGGGAATGTCGAGCAGATCGCCGACCGCTCCGCCTAAGCCGATGATGACGGTGCTGCCGACAATTTTATGAACGATTTTGCGGATATCTTCGAACATCGTCAGACAGGCGCGGGCTAGCTCGTCATCCTCCTCTTCGAATGAGGAAACGATGCACACCACCTCGTCCGCATGGGTGAAGACGGTCTCGTTCTCGCACACGTTCGGCAAAAAATCTTGCAGCAAATTGCGCAGCACGAACTGGGTAAAATTCGCATCCGGCTTATTTTTCGGCGGAAACGCTTCCGGCTCCGGCACCTGAAGCACTAAACAAGCATGGCGGAGCCCCTTGTTCTTCAACCCGAAATCGTTCAGCGCCTCGCGCAATTTTGGCTCGTCTGGCTTGTGGCCCATAATTAATTTCGAGAAAAGCATTTCCTTTAATAAAGGCAGCCGCTTGTTGACCTGATCGTCGGCTTTTTTCAGCAACGCTTCCTTTCGCCGGTCCGTCTCAATCTGCTCCAGGCAACGCGCGACCACGTCAAGCAGATCGTCGTCCTCCACCGGCTTCAGAATATAATCGGAAGCGCCTAAGGAAAGCGCCTTTTTGGCGTACTCAAAATCGCTGAAGCCGCTGATAATGACTACTTTCGCGGCAAGCCGCTGTTCCTTGAGCCGCTCGATCAATTCCAGCCCGTCCATACGGGGCATGCGGATATCGGTCAGAATGAGATCCGGCTGCACCTCTGCGGCGAGGGCCAACGCTTCTTCGCCGCAGGTCGCTTCATGCAGGAAGCCGATGCCCAATTTGCCCCAATCGATCGTATGCACGAGCCGCTCGCGAATCCATGCCTCGTCATCGACTACGATCATACGGTACATCCGAATCTCCCCTCTCCATCGTAATGACAGGCAGCTTGACGGTTACACGGGTGCCTTGCCCGTATACGCTTTCCAGCGTAACGCCGTAGGCCATTCCGTATTTTAAGCGAATTTGCCGGTTCAGGTTGCGCAGCGCGAAGCTGGACGATTCCCCCGGACCGTTCCCGCTAAGCATGCTTTGCAGCTTGTCCAGAGCGGCAGGCTCGATACCGATGCCGTCGTCCTCCACATACAGGAACAAGGCATGCGATTGCGTTACGGCGGAGATCGTCAGTTGACCTCCTCCCTTGCGCCGTTCGAGCCCGTGGTAAACGGTATTTTCCACAATGGGCTGCAGCAGCAGCTTTGGCACCTGGCAGGCGTACAGCTCCTCGGGAATATCCAGTTCAAAGGTAATAGCGCCCTTATACCGGATATTGAGGATCGTCAAGTAGTTGATCACGAGCTGCACGGCTTCCTTCAACGCCACGACCTCTTTGCCCGAGCTCAGGCTGATTCTGAAAAATTTGGACAGCGCGGCAACCATCTGCGAGATCTCGTCCACCTTTTTGATCCTGGCGATACTGTAGATCGAATCGAGCGTGTTGTATAAAAAATGCGGGTTGATCTGTGCCTGCAGCAGCTTGATTTCCGCTTCCTGATTCAAAATTTTTTCGTTCTCCAAATCCCGGATCAAGACGTTCAGCTCGTCCACCATATCGTTGAACCCTTGATACACCCGCTTGTATTCGTCCCCGCGGTTATCCTTGATCTTGAAATCAAGTCTGCGGTTCTCGATTTTTTGCATCGCCAAGACCAATTTCTCTAGAGGCTTGTAAAAGAAACGGGACAGCAGCAGCGTAATGCCGAAGATCAAAATTCCGGTCACCGAGATGACGATCAGCATAAATTTTTGCATTTCATTGACTTTCCCCAAAATCTCCGAAGCCGGAATCACGACCACATAGCTCCAATTCGTGTAGTCCGAAACGGAATAAACGGCAAACTTCTCCTCGCCCTGCACGGTGATAAAGAAGCTGCCGCTCTTGCTTTTCATGTTTTGGATCGTGTCGTTCATTTTGGTATAATCCGAGGTCCTGCTGCCGACGAGCCGGTTGTCCGGACACGCCACAACCGTGGAGCTTTGGTCAAGCACCACGAACTCGCCGGGGATGCCGCGCTGAATTTTTTTATAATAATCGCTAATAAAGCTCTCGTTGACATTCGCCGCCAATACCGCGATATCGTGGCCGTCCTCGTCGCTCAACGCCGTCGTGAACGAGATCTGCTTCGCGGTTTCGAGCCGCGTTTCGATGCCGTTCAACGAATCGTAATTGACCGGAGCGGATACGAACCAACGGTCCTTCCATTGCCCGCTCTTCGCTTGCTGCACAAAATCGACATGGTCCACGTTGACGTCCTCGTAATAGGTCGACTTGGAGTCCATGATCGTGTTTTGCTTCACCAAATACAAGTAGAACGAGTCGATGCCCTCCAATATATTCATCACTTTAATCCGTGTAATGAAAAAGCTCAGCAGATCCATGATGCCATTGTATTTTTCGTGTTTCTCTTCCGGCTTCAGCGGTTCTCCGCGCTTGGCGATGGCGATCAGCCGGTTTTCGGTCAGCAGCATCTTGCTCATGCCCGCCACGTTTTCCAGCGCGGAATCGATATTGGTCACGGCAAATTCGATGCTGCTGATGACGACCTTGGAGGTCTGATCCGTGATGGCCTGCTCCGACCATTTGAACAGAATCGTGCTGACCAGAATCATGGGAATGAGAATGACGATAAACATGATCACGAACATTTTCAAGCGAAAGCTCATATTTCGAAGGGCCATGGTGTCTTCGTCCTTTATTCATCGTTCGTATCCACATTATACCGTGGTCATCCCGTTTGCGCTTACCCCTTTTTCTTCATGTATTGAATCGAGGCAATAAGTACGGCGACCAAAATCAGCAGCCCGCGCACGATATACTGCACATATTCGTTCACGTTGAGCAGCGTCATGGCGTTGATCAGCACCCCGAGGAAAATGAGCCCGATAAACGTTCCCCGCACTTTCCCGATCCCGCCCATCAAGCTGGTACCGCCGATAATGACGGAGGAAATCGCCATCATTTCCCAACCTTTCCCGAAGGAAAAAGACCCGGACATGACTTGGGAGGAGACGAGGACGCCGCTGAGCGCCGAACATAGCTGCACCACGACCATGCAAATGATTTTCACCCGCAACACATGAATCCCCGACAGCCTTGCCGATTCCGGATTACCGCCTACGGCGTAGACCGAGCGTCCGAATTTCGTATAGTTCATCACGGTATACACGACGGCGAAGACGAGCAGCAGCAGGATGGCCGGAATCGGAACGGACAAAAATTCGCCCGAGCCCAGCTCGTTGTACCACGATGGCAGCGTCGTCACGGGGAAGCCTTTGGAGACGACCGCCGCCAGCCCGTAAATGACGTTCAACATCGCAAGCGTGACGATAAAGGAAGGCATTTTATACCTGGTCATAATCCATCCGTTGAACAGCCCGATCAGCCCCGCTACGACAAAAGACAGCACGATGCCGACAACGACCGCCTGCTCCATCGGCATCATTCCCGAGCTGCTGAGCCACCCCGTCGTAAGACCGATGATGACCCCCGTCAAGGCGACGGTCGAACCGATGGACAAGTCGATCTCCCCGGCTATAATGACCATCGTCATTCCAAAAGCGATACAGCCCTGCAGCGCGATGTTGCGCAAAATGTTCAGTAGGTTCTCCGACGTCAGAAAACCGGGGGATGCGAAGGCCATGGCAATCACGATCACAAGCAAAATAAGTTCCAGCACATATTTGTTCAAGCTTTTACGGATGTCGATACGGGAACCTTTGTTTAATTCCAGCGTTGTCGATTTCATGCGGTTTCTCCTCCCATACTTAACGCGTACAGCTCGTCGATCTTCAATTCCTCGGGGACGTATTCCCCTTCGATGCGCCCGTCCCGCAGAATCAAAATCCGATGGCACACCTCAAGCAGCTCCTCCAGCTCGGACGACACCATAATGCTCGATATGCCCTTGCGCGACTGCTGCCAGATGACCTGAAAAATTTGCTGCTTGGCGTTCACGTCGATCCCGCGCGTCGGCTCGTCGAAAAACATGATCTTCGGGTCCGTATTCAGCCAGTTGCCGACCACGACCTTCTGCTGGTTGCCGCCGGACAACGAAGACACCGGATGCTCGACGTCGGCCGCTTTGATCTGCAGCTCTTCCATCTGACGGCGCACGAATTCGGCCTCCGTTTTCTTGCGGATCATCGGGCCCTTCGCGATCCGGTCAAGGCTCGCCACACATAGATTGTCGCGGATCGAAGCGAGCTGAATCAGCCCCTCGTGCTTTCGATCCTCCGGCGTTAGGGCCAAGCCGGCTTTTTTCATCTTTGCGGGAGTCGGCGAATCGATCCGCTGCCCGCAGCAATAAATTTCGCCGCTGTCGAGTGGGTCGGCGCCGAAGATCGATTTTAGCAGCTCGGTGCGCCCGGAGCCCAGCATGCCGGCGATGCCGAGAATTTCTCCTTTTTTCAGCTGGAAGGAGATATCGCGGAATTTGTTTTTTCGCGTCAGCCCTCGGACCTCCAGCACCACCTCGTCGGTCACGCGCAGGTCATCCGGACGCGTCCGGATCTCCACATCGCCGAACATCATATGAATCAGCTCTTTCCGGGTGAGACCGGCCATCGGAGCCGTGCCGATAAAATGCCCTTCGCGCAGAACGGTGCACGTATCCGCAATCTCCCACAGCTCATGGAGCCGGTGCGAGACGTAAATGATGATGACGTCTTTTTTCTTCAGCTCGCGGATCATGTTAAACAACGAATCAATCTCGTTTTTGGCCAAGGCCGAGGTCGGCTCGTCCAGTTGAAGCACCTTTGGCTTGAACGTCAGCGCCTTCACAATCTCGATCATTTGCGCCTGACCGACGCTCAAATTCGCCACCAGCTCGTCCGCAGCGATATCGATGTTGTATTCGTTCAGCAGCTCTCGGGTCATTGCGTAAGCTTTCTTCCAATCGATAAACGGACCTTTCATCGGCAGGCGGCCCAAGAAAATATTTTCCGCTACCGTCATGCCGGGGACGAGACTTAGCTCCTGGTATACGGTGGCGACGCCTTGGGCGAAGGCGTCACCGGGATCTTTAAAGCGCAGCGCGGTTCCGTCCAGCACGACTTCTCCTTGTGTCGGCTGGACGGCGCCGGAAAAAATTTTGAGCAAGGTCGACTTGCCAGACCCGTTCTTGCCGAGCAGCGCGTGCACCTTGCCGCTCTCAAACGACACCGTCACCTGATCCAAGGCGACCGTGCCGGGGTAATGCTTCGTAATGCTGCGGGTTTCCAATACGCTCATATGCTTTCCCTCGCAATCTCCTTTGGGGCTTCTATAGGCCTTCGGGGCCGCCACAGCAGCCCCTCCGTCTTCCGATGCGGTGAATAGTCATATCACTTGCTCTTGCTCATTTTGGCATTCAAATCCGCTTCGAACTTAGCGAGGCCTTCGGGATTGGATCGGCTCAGCAAAATCCCGTCGACGCTCGTCGTCTTCCCTTTGTTCGCGCTTACATCTTCGCCCTTCAAGCCCTTGATCAGCAGCTCCATCGCTTTATATCCCATGCTGTACGGATCTTGACCCGCAATCGCCTGCAAAATATTGTCTTTCTCCTTCAACATCGCGATCAACTGATAGCTCGCATCGGTGCCGAACACATACACCTTGCCCGATTTGCCCGCATTCTTCACCGCCATCGCCGCTCCGATCGTGCCGCCCTCGTTAGCCGCCCAGATGACGTTCACGTCCGGGTGAGCCGTCAAAATATCGCCGACGACGGAGACGGCCTTATCCTGCAGCCATGCGTCTTGATCGGCCACGACCTGCACATCGGGGTTTACTTTTTTCACTTCTTCCAAAAAGCCGTTGACCCGGTCGGTGCTTTGCTGCGGGAGCTGCGACTTGTATTGCAGCACGGCTATTTTCGCTTTGCCTCCCAGCTTTTCCTGGATGAAGCGGACCGCTTCTTTCCCGGTCACTTGGCCGATATTTTTATTGTCCGACGTATAGCCGCCGACGATGAACGGCGCGTTGGCCAAGGAAATGTTCGTGACGGAAACCTTCACGCCCTTGTCGTCGGCCCGTTTCAGCGCGGCCACCGAAGAATCCTGATTGAGCGGCGCGATGGCGATCCCGTCCAGCTTTTGCCCGATATACGTGTTGATCAGCTCGGTCTCTTTTCCCTGATCGTTCCCGGTATTTCCCGTGAAAATTTTGACGCCGGCCGCATTCGCCGCATCCTGATAGCCAAGCGACAGCAATTTCATGAACTGGTCTTCCTGAAAGACAACGCCGGCGACCACGAGATTCGCTTTTTTCTCTTCTTTTTGGGCCGCGGTTTTCTCTTCTTTTTTCCCGGAATCGCTCGCCGCCGGCGTCTGCCCGCAAGCCGCTAACGAGAGAGCCAACGTAAGCAATGCCATGGAAACCAAGCCTTTTTTCAATCTTTTCACATTCAGCACCCCTGACTTTAGTGTGGATTTGTTCCTGCGGAGATGCGTTCCGTAGGACCGAAACCGGCTTTTTCAAGGCCAACCGGCTTCTGTTTTTATTCTAAAATGGACGAAGAAAGCCAACAACAAGACTGTTTTTTTATTTGTTGTATTATTTTTGTTTCTTTGGCGATTCGCCCTTCGGCATGGTGACCAAATGCGCAGATGGGCGAAGGGAGGATTCTAGTGTAAGATAGCCCGTTTTCATTACTTATCCCTCCACCACGCGTACATTTTGTAAAATTTTGTGCGTTATCAAAATGATTTATCATAAAAAACCCCGGAAGAG
>NZ_BIMB01000026.1 GCF_004000865.1 Paenibacillus elgii NBRC 100335
AGCAACCCCATTCGGGGTTATTTTTTTTATAAACTTCAGAATTTATCCGATGTCTCATATTCTCCCCCAAAAATCTGATGAGCAGCTTGCCTAAGGCAACTGCTCCTTTTTTTTACTGAATTCTTGTGGGATTAAGAAATCCTTATTATAGCGGGGAGAGCTGAACAGACTATTATTCCGGGCCATCGTTTATCTTGCTGTCACAACCTCCATCGATGAGGAACAATGATCTAAAGATCGGAGCTGATTCACCGCCTAAAAAAGCTTCGAATCACGAAACATTGAAAAAAGAAAGCAGCTTCGGACATGTTGCCCGGAGCTGCTTAACCTATGCTTTCGGAGCATAGCCGAATGCGCGAAACACTGTCTATATATTCGTTACAGTTTAATTGCTCTAGGCGTACGCATATGTTAACTTAACAATTCTCTTATCTCACTTAAATTTTCTGCAAATCCAACAAACACCTTATCGCCAATTACGATCGTCGGAACAATTTGTTTTCCCGTCAAGTTCCAGACTTCCTCTGCATACTTGACGTTTTCTTCG
The DNA here is from genome assembly GCF_004000865.1 of Paenibacillus elgii NBRC 100335. Taxonomy (GTDB): domain Bacteria; phylum Bacillota; class Bacilli; order Paenibacillales; family NBRC-103111; genus Paenibacillus_G; species Paenibacillus_G elgii. The sequence goes on from NZ_BIMB01000026.1 coordinate 548, forward strand.
CAGTTATAATCTGTATAGGCAATCTCGTGCTCTTTGAAGTAACGCTTGGCATAATTGCAGTCACTGCAAGTGGGGATCGAATAAATTTTTACGGGTTCCTTCATTCCAGAATCACTCCTTGCTACTATCGAATAACAAGTGCCCCTTCAATCGCTCGGACAAGAGCGGCAAGACATGCCTTGTACTTTAACAGTTGCTTCTTACATGGTTCACCTCCTCTCAGAAATCCATTAACCAGCAATTTGCTGGAGCTGTTCGAGTGAGATCCGGTCCACAAATTTGTTGAATTTTTCTTTACCCTTCGCGTGTGCCTTATAGAAATGGATAATGGCCGTTACGACTGGAACGAGGCGGTCTTCGGTTAATCCTGATACAAGCAGTTTGGCAAAGGAGGTTTTAAGCCCCTTCGGTTCACCGCCAACGTAGATGTCAAATCTATCTCGCATTTTAACAACGCCGATATCTTTAAGTAACGGCTCGCTTGTACCTAAAGCACAACCTGCATACCCGATCTTAAGGGGTGTGGGCGTTTCAATACCTGCTATTGCTTTATTTAAGGTTCGGGCCGTATCCAAACCAGTCTCTTCAGCCCCTTTACAGAAATTACAGGCGATCAGACTTTTGGTCGCAAACCCTGCCGGATACACTTCAAGGCCATAACGCTCAAGATCTTCTTTTATGGCATCACGCCGTTCGAGGGGTACTTCTGCATAAAGCTGTTTGAATGTTGTCATCTCAATTTTTGCATCCGCCCCTACGGCGGCACTGATTTTGGCAAGCTGCTCCGGTGTAAACAGGCTGCCTCCAGCTTGAATCGCTGCGCTAATTGCGATTTTGGTTGTTTCTCCCATGACCATCCCACCTATCTTCGAAATTTATCGAATCATTTCACATCATTGGGCTTTCGGGCCGGTTTATTGGCTTCAGCACTGGCGAGCGCTCATTTTTGTATTACTCCGGTTTATTTCCTGCATTCGGGTCTGCAACAAAATCAGTCTTATAGTCTGTATATTTTAATTCCGTTACCATGCCGGCTGAAGCATGATGAAGATCGTGACAATGGAACATCCAGTTCCCTTCATTAGCTGCTTCGAATGCAACAACATATTCATCGCCCGGCTTCAAATTCAACGTATCCTTCATCATTGGTGATCCTTCAAGCGGTTTCCCGTTCTTGCTTAGTACTTGAAAGAAGTGACCGTGTAGGTGCATCGGATGATCGTCGGTTTTCGAATTATTGACGAGGCGAACCTTGACGGTATCTCTTTTTTTGACGTTTATCGGTTCGGTGTCCGGAAACGTTTTTCCGTTTATGGTGTAGACCATTTCCCCGTTTTTCATTTCGGTGTTCAAATTCATCGTGTATTCCAACGTGTACTTCTGATCTAACGTAAAGTTAGCTTTGCCCGCTTCGCCGTATCGACTCATATCGACAGCCGCCAGCTTCTCCGATTCATTCGCTTTGTCGGAACCCGCGGCAGCTCCTTCATAAGCGATCGTCGCTTTCATCCCTTTAATAGCAGCGTTGTTGCCATGGTCCTCGATCAACCATTTGCCTGGATTGTTCGCGACAAATTCAATATCGTAACGTTCTCCTGGAGCAATACTTATCACATTATCTTTCAAGATATCCGGATTGTTTATCGGCTGCCCATCGGTAGCAATAACTTTGAATTCATGTCCGTGCAAATGAATTTGATGAGACAAATAGCCTGCATTGATCAAACGGATTCGGACTCTATCTCCCTGCTTGACAGGGAGCTGATCCACCAGCGAGCCGGATTTTCCATTTATGGTGTACAGATCGTACATGCTCATATCATGTCCCATATTCATCGTACTGTGATTCATGCCGGACATATTGCCGCCAGACATGTTCATGCCGGACATTTCCCCGGAGATCATCCATTCATCCAGCATCAGTGTGTAATCGCGCTCCACTTTTTCCTCGTTTTTACCTTCTACAACGAAAGAACCGTATAATCCACGATCTAACTGATTTACACTATCCTGATGTGAATGGTACCAGTAGGTGCCGGGGACATCCGCTTTAAACTCGTACGTAAACGATTGGCCCGGTTGAACCGCATTTTGCGTTACGCCTGGTATGCCGTCCATCGCGTTTGGTACGGGAACGCCGTGCCAATGAATGGTGACTGGCTCAGGCAACTGGTTCTTCAAGTTAATCTTAACCGTATCTCCTTGCTTAACCCGTATTTGCGGACCGGGAACCGAATTATTAAACGTCCAGACAGGCAAAGTTTTGCCGGGGGCTATTTCCTGATTGCTTACGGAAGCCGTCAAATTAATTTCTTTGCCCGTTAGAACAGTTGGCTTCACCGTCTGCCCATTTGTCGTCTTTGAGGATGCTTGTGTCTCCTCCATATTCATTTTAGAATGATCCATTCCGCTCATTGAACCGGAACACCCTGCTAATACAACGGATAAGGCCCCGATTGCAATTATGCTTTTAAACTTCCAACTAGCCATGAGTTATCAATCCTTTCTGTATCAAAAAATCCGATAGATCCATCATAGCCGGTTCATATGTAGAACTTTTGAAGAAAAGGAAAATGGAAGTCTTGCACACAATTTGTTAAATGGGGATAAGCTGATAAAAAATATATGATCGGCGGACCGGCGGCAGCGGCCTTGGTCTGACCATTGTAAAGGAATTGGTTTCAGCTCACGGCGGGGAAATATCGGCAGAAAGTGGGCAAGGCACTACGTTTACAATACGGCTTCCCAAGGGAAAGTAGACGATCTCACACAGGATCTTCAAAATCAGTGCAAAGATAATGAATCCAGAGATTAGTACCGGTCGACGACCAATGCGGTCAGACAACATGCCTAAAGGCATCGAGAAGATACTGCTGATCATAATAAACGTGAAAAAAGCGAGCGGGATTAAGGCTGGGAGCATCCCAGCGTCTTGCAAACGCAAAACCAGAAACGTATCAGAGAAATTGGCGACCGAAAATAGTGTCGAAATTATGGAAAGCCATATAAAGCGCCGATTTAAGTTTCTAAACCCGATTTTGGGAAGTTTCACTTGGTTTCCGCTAAAAAGCCGATGGGGTGGGCGGAGTTAAGTTCCTATCCTGTTATCATGTTGGAAAGAGGAAGCAGTTCCCGTGCCTTCGTAGATTATTTTGTAGAGAGCCAAGGAATCGTTCTTCGTCCTGAAATTGAATTGGGCAGCCTTGATTTATTGCTTCAATTCGCGCAAGCGGGGCTCGGTGTGGCATGCATCATTCGCGATTTTGCCAGGAATGAGCTGGGGCAAGGGCAAGTTGTGGAGCTTTTGCAGAAAAGTCCAATTCCTCCTCGCAAGGTAGGTTTGATTCATTAAATGCTGTTCCCGTTTCCGCAGCAGCCCGTCGTCTTCTAGATATGCTGCCGTAACGCTTATACGACTCCATTAAATCAACTCTTTGGCTTATTTCGCTTTTATTTGTTCACTCTTCGCTCTTCTTACGAACCAAATTATTAAAGCGGATGCAATTAGAAGAGCTAGCCCAATCACTAAATATCGATGTATCGTTTCGGTAACGGCACGCCAATGCTCTCCTAAATACGTACCTGAAGTGATAAATGTAAAAGCCTAGATCATGGCTCCAGGCGCTGCATACAGACTAAAGACTCGATAAGACCATTTGCTTATTCCGGCGCTGTAAGCTGTTAAATGACGGACTCCCGGAATGAAGTATCCAATCGTGAGCGCAAACTTACCAAACCTATTAAACCAATGCTGTGTGCTGTCCAACTTCTCTTTTGTGATATGAATTTTTAGCCCATATTTTTCTAAAAGCGGATACCCGAATTTATGTCCAATAAAATAGCTGGCGGACATACCGATAAAGCTTCCTAATACCGAAACAATCAATGTGGGAAAATAATGAAGTTCGCCTTTTGAAATTAAGTACCCTGAGAAAGTCATCAAAATCTCGTCTGGAACCGGCAAGCCTATAATACCAAGGACTAAGGCACCGAAAATGCCTATATAGCCATAGTGAGCAATGAACCAAAAAAGCTTATGCTGAACCATGGGAAGTTGCATCTCCTTCTAGGTTGTGGTTTTTCTCTTTAGTTTTTCCAAAACCCGCAATGTCATGACCCCAGTAGAAAATACCATTATTCCATTGACTTAACAAACCACCCGTGTTATATTGTGCATACACGACATACACAATTTAAAGAGGAGGTACTTTATGCTGGCATTAGACATTAAAAATTTAAATAAGAAATATCAAAATTTCCAGTTAAAAGATGTATCGTTTCAATTGGAAAAGGGTTATATTATGGGATTTATCGGTGCCAATGGCGCAGGAAAAACAACCACAATAAAATCGATCCTGAATATGATTCATATTGATAGCGGCGAGGTACGTATTTTGGGCAAAAACATTGCCGAACACGAAATCGAATTGAAACAAGAAATCGGATACGCATTCGGCGGCATCGATTTTTATACTCGAAGCAAGATGAAAACGTTGACCGATGTAATTAAGAAGTTCTATACGAATTGGGATGATGAAATTTATTATCACTATCTGAGAAAATTTAAATTGGATGAAAATAAAAAAATCGTCGAATTGTCGACGGGAATGAAAGTAAAGTACAGCTTGGCTCTTGCCTTGTCTCACGGTGCGAAGCTTCTCATCCTTGATGAACCAACAAGCGGACTCGATCCGGTCGCAAGAGATGAACTGTTGGAAATTTTTCAAGAGCTCGTCGTAGATGGCGAAATCAGCATTCTTTTCTCTACTCATATTACATCTGACTTGGAGAAATGCGCCGATTTTATTACTTTTATCGATAACGGACAAATTATCAACAGTTCTGAGAAAGATGAATTTATTGCGTCATATCGCCTGCTGAATGGTAACGAAAGGCAGCTAAACCAGGTGAAAGAAAAGTTGATTTCCTACAAAATAAATTCATTCGGCTTTACAGGACTGATCCACTCCAGAGACTTGGATCCCTCTTCCGACATTAAAGCAGCCACACCGAGTCTTGAGGAAATCATGATTTATTTCGCGAAAAAGGAGGATATGTATGTATAACTTAGTAATGAAGGATTTGAAATTAGGCGTAAGTCCAATGTTGTTTATAATGCCTCTTCTTATGGGCGCCTTAATGCTCGTGCCTGGCTGGATCTATTTTATTGTCATTTTGTATTTTTGCTGGATCACGATACCGAATATGTTTGCCGGATATAGAACTCAGAACGATTTGATATTTACCACGATGATGCCTGTAACCAGAAAAGACATGGTGAAAGCAAGGGTGTTCGTTATTGTCATTCTGGAATTATTGCATATTGTTAATGCAATGATCTTTGGTATGATAAATATTCGCTTATACCCGAATCTGACCAATCATTTCTTCGCGCCTCACATGGGTTTTTGGGGATTATGTTTTGTCATGCTTGCGATTTTCAACATTATCTTTATTCCCATGTATTACAAGACAGCGTATAAATATGGCGGGGCAATGTTCGCATCCGTTTCAGCTGCTATGCTTTTTGCCGGAGTTGCACAGTGGATCGGAATCCAAAATTCTTTTGTGTCCGACATTTTCAATGGTACCGGCGCCCACAATACGGCGCTTCAAACCTCCATCCTGATCGCGGGAATCGTGATATTTGTTGTATTCACCATGATTGCTTATCAGATTGGGTTTAAACGATTCCTAAAAGTGGAAATCCAATGAATATAGCTATTTCGAACACATCCGAAAAACCGATTTATCAGCAACTTTTCGAACAAATCAGCGCCCAAATTCTAAAAGGCGAGTTAGAAAGCGGCTATTGTTTGCCGCCAATTCGACAAGCCGCCCTAGAGCTTCGTGTTAGTGTCATCACCGTAAAGAAAGCTTGGGAAGAACTCGAACGATGTGGTTTGATCAATACAGTAACAGGTAAAGGGTGTTTTGTAGCCGAATTCTCGTCCGATGAAATGCTTCAAATACGCAATGAAATGATTTTGAAGCAAATGGTTAACGACACTTCATACTACAAATCCTTCGGCCTCACCCTAGATGAAGTTATTAAATTATTGAAGAAGATTTATTAACAAAGGAGTTAAGTAGTTATGAAAGTGTTAGATAGAACATTTTCCATCGGAGCGATGCTGCTTGTTATCGGAGTCGTATGGGCGTTTACGATGGATGGCATTGGAACGAAAGAGTGGATTTTGCTACTGTTAGTAACTGTATTGGGCATTATAGCGGGGGTGGTTCAAGGACGGCTACTATTTCTAAATAAACGAGGGCAAATCGGATCGGGCAAGATGAAACTCTGGATAGTTGGAATACTCATCGTGTTTGTTGCTCTGAAAGTCGCAATGAATATTTTGATTCCTTCGTATTTAGCTACGAGTGGGAATGGAATCTGGCTGTCGATTGTTTTTGTCATTGGAGGCCTTCTACTCGGGCGCTCATTTTACTTCCGACTCTGGTGAATGGAACGGAAAGTTCTCTTGAAGGAAGCCAGGATTATCGGGAGCTTAATCTTCTCGTCATAATAGGTATGGCAACTGTTTATAACTAAAATGATACAACCAAATGGCTGTGAATCCTTGGATTACAAGGGTTTGCAGCCATTTGGTTGTATTAGCTGAAACTTGGCTCTCTCATAACTGTACCGATACAGATGTGCTTTTTATTGATTGTAGTGCTTGGTACTCACCATTAAAATGAAATGGGCAAGGGTATTATATATGTAATCGATACGAGGAGGTAGATGAAAACATGGCTTACTATATCAACGGCGACCGCCGGAATTATTTCATCGAATTTGGATCTGGACGTCCGGTCGTCCTGCTGCACGGCATCAGCAATTCCGGTCGCGCCTGGGCGCCTCAGATAGCGCCGCTGGTCGAGGCGGGATTTCGGGTGATTGTGCCGGACCATGCCGGGCACGGTGCCTCGGCAAGGCTCGACCGACCGTTCAGCGTGTCCGACATCGCCGCGGACGTGCTCGCGCTCCTCGATCATCTTTCCATCGAAGCCGCCGACATCATCGGCCTATCGTTGGGCGGGATGGTGGCGCTCGAGATTGCGCTCACACAGCCTCGGCGCGTCGGGAAACTCATCGTCGCCAACAGCTTCGATACGACGGCAACGGAGGAGTTCCGGATCATGGCTGAAGGATGGGCTAGAACATTCCGCGGGGAAGATGGTCCGGTCAAGCGCTTTGAAGGCATCTGGCCAATGAATGTCAACGAAGCCTTCCGGGCCAGCGAGGAAGGGATGAAGACCTATCAGGTGTGGCACGGCCTGGCGGCGACGGCCGACGGACAATCGCTCGCTCATGTCGCGGAGGGGATTGTCGGCTTCGATGCGACCGCGCGCCTGGATTCCCTTTCCATGCCCGTCCTGTTCATCGCAGGCGAGCAGGACCGCATGTCACCGCCAGCTGTTTCTCGGCGTATGGCCGATCGCGTTCCAGATGCCGGCTATGTCGAGATTCAGGGCGCCGCACATATTTCCAATGCGGATTCGGCTGAAGTATTCAACGAGGCCGTCATTAGCTTTCTGGGGGCAGCGCGGACGAGCACCATGTCAGTTTAAGATCAATGACGAGTTGGGAAGGCACCAAGACTAGGGAATTAAAACCGGTGAGCGAGGCGGTCACGGTCGAGGTGCCGCCGCTCCTCAAGTCTGAGACATTAAGGCAGTACAGACCGAATCCAAATCTCTAAAATGGTTATGGCAAGCGTGCGGGGTACGAATAAGGAAACCATTTCAGCTCAAGACGTTGCAGAGGGGATATATGATGTGAAAATAAAAAGCATCTTATTTTTAACAGGAATCAGCTTAATATGGGGTTCGCAATTTTTCTTTGTTGATCTTATTATCTCTAAAGTGCCTCCAGTTACACTTGCAGCAGTAAAGGCGCTTGTTGGAGCTATTACATTAGCCTTGATTCATTTTTTCTTATTTACCAAGAAAGAGCAAAGTCAGCCTTCTTCCACTTATCAAATTAAGAAGGTGAGAGTACTTTATGCTGCCATTGCTTTATTTGAAGCGATTATTCCTTTTTTCTTAATCGGGTGGGGGCAGCAACGGGTATCCAGCAGCATTGCTTCCATTATTATGGGGACGGTTCCCATTTTTACGCTGCTTATTTTGTTTATCTTTAGAATTAGCCGATTGCGTTTGTTGCATTTCTTAAGTATTGGCGTTGGCTTCATTGGTATTCTTCTAATGATCTTGCCATCCCTAACCGTTGACTTTACGAATCAGAGTTTATGGGGAATGCCTGCTCTGATCATTGCTTCACTAAGCTTTGCGGTATCTTTGGTCCTCATTGAAAAGTTGCCGCCAATGTCCTCCGTACTGGCGATGAGAAATGTTCTAATTATTGCATCTATTGTTCTGATTCCAGCAAGCTTTCTGTTGGAAAATCCGCTAAGCATGAGTCTGACTTTCATTGAAATGCTTTCTCTACTTATTCTCGGAGTTTTCCATGCAGGAATCGTCTACATGATGTTTAATCAGCTCATTAAGCAATCCGGATCTGCTTTTGCATCGCTAACTAATTATTTTGTTCCAGTGATTGGAGTTATTCTCGGTACAATTTTATTAGGAGATCAGATCGATGCAAAGACGTGGTTTGCTTTAATGATTATATTGATTTCCTTGCTTATGGGGAGTGCAGCGTCTAAAAGTAAATAACGTTGACCGACAGGGCGCATCAGGACCTGGCCCCATAACTGAAAAAATCTTCGAGCCGTTAATGGATCGGGGATTTTTTGATTTTCCAAAGGTTTACGAATAAATATACCCCTTTATAGGTATGGAAACAAGGAGGCAATGATTTTATGATGATGCAGGAATGAGACATTATGAAAAGGTGTGTTGCGGCATGAAGATTAATTTACGCAATCAGGTTGGTATTGTGAAAGAACGTAAAGTCGGATTTTCTTGGACTACTTTATTTTTTGGGTTCTTTCCGGCACTTTTTAGAGGAGACTGGAAATGGGCTATTATTCAATTCATTGCAGCAGGTTGCACTTTCGGAATATCGGTTTTGGTCTTTTGCTTTATTTATAACAAATTGCATATAAACGATTTGTTGAAAAACGGTTATGAGCCTTCTGATGAGAATTCAAGGACGGTGCTTGTAGCGAAAGGGTTTATTACAGGTAACCATACTTTCACGGCATAAGCCACTTTAACGAATAAAGAATTTATATTCGTAATGGTCGGTTTTCACGACTTTTTATTTGTGGTAAAGTTACTGTAAGCCATAACGAAAGGATGACCTAAAAGCCAATGATCTACTAATCCTATCTTTCTAAGAAAATATCGTTGTATACGATGCTTTCAGGATAGGAGTAGCATGGGCTTTTTTGCATATATAAAGAAGAACGACTCTTCGTGTAAAGGATGAGTTCGTCTTTTTTGGACCGTATGCCTGCCTCCTATCCGAACATCGGAATAGGAGGTTTTTTGCGTTTTCCTTCTTATTTTTAGCACCAAAGAGATAGCCGGTATATTGACGCCATCGTAAGCGGAGATATGGACACACTGAAAAAATGAAACAGCATCCTTGATGCTTGATGGGGGGGCAATTGTATGAGGATCATGATACATGAGTATGCGGTCAACGGGTATGATTCGGGGCCCTACGGAATAACCGCCGGAAAAGACGGGACGATGTGGTTTACGGAACAGAAGGGGAATCGGATCGGACGAATCCATGCCGATGGCGGAATACGTTCATTTCCTGTTCCGACAGCGAATGCAGGAGTGATGTCCATCGTTTCGGACCGGACCGGCGACTTATGGTTTACAGAATATCGGGCAAACAAGATCGGGAGAATGTCGATGGACGGTCATTTTACCGAATATGACCTTCCTGTCGCGGACTCCGCACCTTTTGGCATAACGGAAGGTCCCGACGGCGCCATGTGGTTTACCGAAATGAATACCGGCAGAATCGGCAGCATAACAAAATCAGGGGAAATCACGGAATTCGAATTGCCTCATCCCAAAGCATCCCCTTCTTTTATTACTCCGGGACCGGACGGGGCATTATGGTTTACACAGAATCAGAACAATACCATCGGGAGAATCACCGCCGGAGGCGAGGTGAAGGAATATTCGATTCCAACGCCTAATTCCGGGCCTGTGGGCATTACGGCCGGACCTGACGGAGCATTATGGTTTGTGCAAATCATGGGGAATAAAATCGGTAGAATGACGTCCTTGGGCGAGGTGAGCGAATTTGTTATACCGACGCCGAACGCTCGTCCTCATGCGATCATTTGCGGGAAAAACGGGGATCTATGGTTTACGGAATGGGGCGGTAACCAAATCGGCCGAATTACAACGGAAGGGGTTATTACGGAATACGCGATACCTGCAAAGAATGCAGAGCCCCATGGTATCGCAATGAGTCCCAACGGCGACATTTGGTTTGCTGAAGAGTGTAACCAGATCGGACGTCTGACACTGAACTAAAACTTTTACAGCCAATCGCGGTAGTCTGGGCTTTTCAAAAGCTCTTGGCTGCCGTTTTTTTTGACCAATTGCCCCTTTACAAATCATTTAAAAGATCATGAACTCCCGTTAACAATTTTATCGATCGAATTTTACAATCGTCTTCTATTCTTAAAATAGAAATTGCGAAGCAGGGAGGCTGAAAAGTTAAGCATATGTTGTTCCGGTTAAAATTGGTATCGATACCAGAGTGCAGCTGTAAAGGTAGGCGCTTTTTATTTTTCGAAAATTGGTATCGATACCAATTTCGTGAGGAGGTGAAAATTCCATGAGTTGGTACTTCAAAAGCTTGGGAAAAAGAAAGATCGTCGAGTTTGTCATTTTCGCTTTGTTCGTCTTCTTTTTTCTGGGACCGCTAATCAATTTGGCGCTGCTTGCCTTTTCGGGGAAGTGGCAGTATCCGGCGGCGCTGCCGCAAAGCTGGTCTTTGACCTGGTGGAAATTCGTATTGTCCCAGCCTGAAATTTTAAAGTCGATTGGCTTGTCTTTTCTCATTGCTTCCGTCGTCACGGCGCTGTCGATTGTCATCTGCGTTCCCGCGGCCTATGCTTTCGCGCGCATTCAATTTCCGTTCAGCCGTTGGTTTCTGTTCTCGTTCCTGCTGACCAATGCGTTTCCGAAAATGGGCTTATATGTCGCCATCGCGGTGCTGTTTTTCAAGGTCGGCTTGATGAATACCTTTGTGGGCGTTGTTCTCATTCATGTGATTAACACTTTGATGTATATGACATGGATTCCGGCCGCTTCGTTCAAAAGCGTGCATCAGGCCCAGGAAGAAGCCGCAAGAGACGCCGGAGCGGGCCCGTTTCGCGTGTTCTGGAATATTACGCTTCCGATGGCGCTGCCGGGCATTATTGTAGCTTCGATCTTTACGTTCCTGTCCTCTTTGGACGAAGCGCAAGGAACGTTTATGGTAGGGATGCCCGACTTCAAAACGATGCCGCTGATCATGTACGGAGCGGTACAAGACTATCCGGCAACGGCCGGCGCCGTATTTTCCATTATCTTGACGCTGCCTACCATTATTTTGCTGATGGTATCACGGCGCTTCGTCAGCGCGGATGTGATGTCCAGCGGCTTCACCATGAAATAGCAAGGAGGCAGGACGATGACTGCTCCAGTTCAATTATCGATTCGAAATTTATCCAAACGTTACAAAACAGGCGAAGGCGTGACCGGGATATCGTTCGATATCCATCATGGGGAGCTCGTGACTTTGCTGGGCCCGTCGGGCTGCGGCAAAACGACGGTGCTCCGCTCGGTCGGCGGGTTTCTGGAACCGGACTCCGGCGATATTCTGATTGCGGGCAAGAGCGTGCTGCATCTGCCCCCGGAGAAGCGTCCGACCGCGATGGTTTTTCAAAGCTATAATTTATGGCCACATATGAATGTGTTCGAGAATCTGGCCTTTGGTCTGAAAATCCGCAAATTGAAGAAGGATCAAATTCAAGAAGCGGTGGACCGGGCACTCAAGCTCGTCCGGCTGCCCGGCGCGGAGAAGAAACGGCCGACCGAGCTGTCGGGCGGACAGCAGCAGCGCGTGGCCGTGGCGAGAGCTTTGCTGCTGGAACCGGAGGTTCTGCTGCTGGACGAGCCTTTCTCGGCGCTGGACGCGAAGCTGCGGGCAGAGCTCCGGGAGGAGCTTCGGGAAATCCAATCGTCGACGAAGCTGACGATGATGTTCGTCACGCACGATCAGGAAGAAGCGCTGTCGCTGTCCGACCGGATCATCGTCATGAACCGCGGTCATATTGAACAGTCCGATTCGCCGCAAGCCATCTATGACGCTCCGCAGACGCTATTTGTCGCGAATTTTATCGGACGCATGAACATGCTGGAGGGGGTGGCGCATAACGGAAGCATCACGCTGCAAAACCTGGAGCTTCCCGATTCCCGGCATCTGCACGGAGATGTCGTGGTTGCGATTCGGCCGGAGGATGTCCGATGGAAGGATGCGTCTTTCCCCGGTCTGGCGGCCACCGTGAAACAAGTGATGGTGCTCGGGCATTACGCTGAAATTACGCTGCTAACCGAAGCAGGCGTCCTGCGCATGTTCCTGCCCCGGGAAGAAGCCGTTGAACTGTCCGGCGGACAATCGGTCTCGCTTACGTTTTCCAAGCACGCTGCTTATCTTAAAATTTCGGCATAGCTGCCGGCCCAACTTCGAGGAGGATGTCAACCATGAGTATCCATTTCGGCGGTTTCAAGCACAAGGGTAAAAGTTTCGTTCTTGCTTCTCTCTCGGCATTTACGCTTCTGGCGGGTTGTTCGGCGGGAGCGGGAGGCGGGGCTAACTCCGCGGCTCCTGCCAAGAATGAAACGGCTGCTGCGCCAAGCGGCGGTACGACGGAAATTTCGTTTTATTTCAGCGGATCGCAAAACGTGCAGGAATTATGGAAACATCTGAAAGAGTTGTATGAGAAAAAACAGGATAAAGTGAAGGTCAAGCTCGTCTACATTCCGTCCGGACAAGGCGAACAGGCGACCATGAACCGGATTGTTGCCGCCAAGAAAGCGGGGAACAACACGATCGACGTGGATCTGTACGAAGCCAACGGAGGGTCTGATTTGGCCGCCGACAAAAAGGACAACGTCTTCGAGCAGCTGGACGAGAAAAAAATCCCGAATCTCAACTTGATGAACCCGGCGAATATGAAGGATGCGGGCTACAAAGTGGTGCCTTACCGGTCTTCCTCGGTCCTTCTTGCTTATAACAGCGCGAAAGTGCCGACGCCGCCGAAAACGCTCGATGAGCTGTACGACTGGATTCACAAGCATCCGGGCCGATTCGCCTACAATGATCCGGCTACCGGCGGTTCCGGCGCTTCGTTCGTAATTACCGCCTTGTACAAGTCTCTGCCGGAAGAGGCGATCCATAATGAAGATAAAGGCATTGAACAGGAATGGGGCCCGGGCTTCGAGCTGCTCAAATCGTTGTCCAAAGACATGTACCAGCAGGGCGTATATCCGAAGAAAAACCAAGGGACGCTCGACTTGCTCGCCAACGGAGAGGTGGACATGATTCCGGCTTGGTCCGATATGGCGCTGGAGCAGATCAACAAAAAGCTGCTGCCCGAAACGACGAAGCTTGCGCAAATCGAGCCGGCATTTACCGGCGGACCGGGAAGACTGGCCGTACCGAGCATGTCCCAGCATAAAGAAGCGGCCTACGACTTCATCAATTTTGTGCTGAGTCCGGAAGCGCAGGCCGAGGTTGTCAATAAAATTTACGGCTTCCCCGGTATCGAATGGTCGCATATGCCCGCCGATCTGAAGAAAAAGTTCGAAGGCGTGTCCGTCAACTACCGCTCCTTTAATCTCGGGGATCTGGAAGCCGATGCGATGAAACGCTGGCAGAAGGAAGTCGCCGGTCAATGAGCACCCAGTCGCTGGTCACCGGCAAAACATTAAGACCAGCCTTGTTCGGACGCGGAGCGGGACGTTCCGCGCTCGGACTGGTCATGGTGCTGCCTTCCTTTTTGCTGCTGCTCTTGATGATTGTGGTGCCGATCTTCACGTCTGTTCAGGAAAGCTTGAGCGGACGTGACGGCCGGTTTACGTTGGAGCATTACCGCTTTCTGTTTACCGATCCTGCCATGCTGGCGAATATCAAATATACGCTTTATTTAACGCTGGTCTCGTCGGTGCTGGTGCTGCTTATTGCTTATGTGCTTGCCGTGTTTTTACGGTTTAGTACAGGCATTCTCGCGAAGTGTATTGAACGTCTCTATTATATTCCGATGTTCATTCCGTCGGTCATCGCCACATACGGAATTATGAATATGTACGGCAATCACGGCTGGCTGGCCCGCATCCTGCTGCTGTTTACCAATGAGCCGATGATGAAAGTGCTCTTCGATTTCAAAGGACTGCTGCTCGCTAACTTATGGTTTCATATTCCGTTCGCCACCATGCTGCTCAGCTCCGCGTTGTCGGGTATTCCGAACGCCGTCATTGAAAGCGCGAAGGACGTAGGAGCGGGGAAAATCCAAGTGTTCACCCGCATTATCGTTCCTTTATCGTTCAAATCGCTGCTGGTGGCTGCCACGTTCGTCGTGATGGGCATCGTCGGAAGCTTTACGGCTCCGTTTCTGATCGGCCCGAATGCGCCGCAAGTGCTCGGGGTGGCGATGCAGCAGCAGTTTTCTGTCTATTTTGAAACCGGCATTTCGAGCGCGTGCGCCGTATTTATGTTTGTTCTCTGCTCCCTCGTCGGCTATTTCTATATTCGCAGCATGATGAATGAAGAAAAGTAAGGGGATGTTGTATGAAAGATCTGCTGATCGTCGAAGGGAAGCTGACTCCGCTCAGTTCGAAAACGCATATTACCTATCAGTTTTATATGCCTGAGCCTGCGGAATGTCTGGTTATCGATTTTAGCTATAGCCCTAAAACATTGGACGACCCAAGCGCCTCCCGCGAGCTGATTGAAGACGCGATCGATCGGTATGTGAACCCGTCTTTGCGACCCGTCTACAAGGAGCAATGGGAAAAGTTCGCTCCGCTGCAAAATCTGCTCACGCTATCGATCGACGACCCGGATGGATTCCGGGGATCGGCGCATCGCCATCCGAACGAGCAGCATCATGTCTTGTCGCCGAAGGAAAGCTCTCCGGGCTTTAGTGCGGGTCCGATTCAAGAGGGGATCTGGCGGGTCACCCTAAGCGTTCATTGCGTCGTGACCGAAGCGTGCCATTATACATTAAGCATCCGGGGAGGAGCGTCGGCGCATGAACTGGCTTCCGTTTGAACTGCATACCCATACGCCTCACAGCGACGGCATTCATACGCTGCACGACATGTGCAGGAAAGCGGCAGAACTTGGTCTCCGCGGCATCGCCTTGACGGATCACAACACCACATCGGGGCTGGCCGATGCGGCCCGGGTGACGGACGAGACCGGAATATGCATCGTCCCGGGGATGGAGTGGACGACCTTCTACGGGCACATGCTGACGCTTGGCGTCCCTTATTGCGAATGGCGCGATCTGGGCCCGAAGGATATTTTGAAGGGCATTGACCGGGTTCACCGACAAGGGGGCGTGGTCGGCATCGCGCATCCGTTCAGTATGGGCAGCCCGATTTGTACGGGGTGCCATTGGGAGTATGACATCCGGGACTGGCATCAAATCGACTATATGGAAGTATGGCACGAAACGCTGCCTCCGCTGCGCAACCATAACGCCCCGGCTTTCGAGCAATGGACGAATTTGTTAAATCAGGGAGTGCGCATCGCTGCCACAGCCGGCCGGGACTGGCACCATTCCTCCGAGAATAGCGATCCTCCGGCTTTTACGTATCTGGGCATCGCCGGAGATGATCGCGCTGTCACGACGGAAGCCGTAGTGGAGGCGATTCGTTCAGGGCGCATTTGCGTGAGCATAGGGCCGCTCGTAACGCTGGAACTGAGGGCAGGCGGACAGACGTATGGCATTGGCGATGTCGTTCCACAAGCAGCGGGAGAATCCGCCGAGCTTTCGATTCAAGTGCATACCCCATTTCGGACAAGCGGACATCAGTTGCTGCAAGGACCAAGCTATACGTTGATTGTCGAATCGAATCTGGGAGAGCTGTGCCGTGGCACCGTAACGGAGCGTGAATCGGCGTTCTTCCAGACCATTTCCAGCGAAGGGCTGACTTGGCTGCGGGTTCGCCTGCATGGCTTGCTAGGCATGGCTTTAGCGGATGTCGCTTTTACGAATCCGCTTTATTTTGAAGCGCGGTAACGGCAGCGAAGCGATCACACAAAACAACGCAGGAGGCGTGCATTCTATGAATATGCCCCTAATTATCGCGCATACCGGCTGTGAAGGCACGCCGGACAATACTCTGGAGTCGGCTACCGTCGGACGGAGGGCAGGCGCGGAAGTGCTGGAAGTCGATGTCAGAGCGACCAAGGATGGCGTATGCGTGCTTTATCATGACGATAATCCTTGGATCTCCGAGCTTACTTATGCCGAATTGCAGGAAAGGAATCCCTTCATGCTTCCGGCAGGACAGGAGCTGGAACGGCTGGAGACGGTGCTGCTGGCTTTTAAGGGGCAGCCGGTCTTGTTTAATCTTGATATCAAGACCGATGCTGCAGCGTTTCCGACCATCGGGCTACTAAACACGCTGAAGATGTGGGAGCAGATTTATTTTACAGGCGAAACAAAAACGATTACAAATCTTCCCTATCGTGATAGAGTAATGTGGAATACGCCGGAAGCGCTAAAAGAGATGAACGGTGCCGTCTATGAAGCCGCCGTACGGGATTTGTGCAGCATGGCCAAGCAAAAAGGATTCGCCGGAATCAACGTGGACTATCCTTCGTGCCGCGAAGCTCTGGTGCAGTGCGCCCACGAACACGGACTGCTTGTCTGGGTATATACTTTGCCCGAAAGCGGGATGTTTCCGGCTTATGCCGAGATGAAGCTGGACGCGGTCTCCACGCTGGACGTCGGCGCCACTGCGGCTTTGCGGGAGCGGATGCGAGCGGCGCTCTGAATTATTGTTTTGAAATGAGGACAGCAACGTATGGGTGTGAAAATCAAGGATGTGGCACGTGTGGCAGGCGTTTCGGTCACGAGCGTGTCCAGAGTTTTGAACAAAGGCGAGCACGTAAGCGAAAAGCTTGAAAAAAAAGTGCGTCAAGCGATCGAGCAGCTTAATTATTCGCCCAGTTTGATTGCCAAGAGTCTGAAACGAAATAAAACCAATCTGATCGGGGTCATTATCCCCGATATTACGTCCAACTTCCAGGCGACGATTCTGAGCAACATCGAGGAGACCTTGGGGCGCAGAGGCTATAACCTGCTCGTTTCCAACATTGTCGAAGATACGGATAAGGTCGTCAAATATTTGAATGTGTTTCAGGAGATGCGTGTGGACGGCATAGTGCTCATGCATGAAAAGCTGAACGATCATATCCGGCTTTTTTTGCAAAAAAATCAAATTCCGCTGGTGGTCCATGCTGAATTGGGCATGAATCTGCCGACGGTGATGATAGACGATTTCAAGGCCGCTTACGACGCCACAGCGTATCTCATCCGCAAGGGTCATCGGCGGATCGCGATGATTGCGGGGGACATGCGGGACTTATGTGCGGGAAGAAAGCGCTACGAAGGGTATCTCGCCGCTTGCAAGGACTACGGCATTACAGTAGACGAATCGATTATCCGCTTCGGCGATTACAAGCTGGCCAGCGGCTATCGGTTAATGGGCGAGCTTCTGGCCGAAGCCGGCGGTTCGTTTACATCCGTATTTGCGGCGAGCGACGATATGGCGGTTGGCGCCATCAACTGTATGGCGGATCATCAATTGCGCGTGCCGGATGATATATCCGTGATAGGCTTCGACGGCAACCAAATGTCCGACGTGATCCGGCCAAGGCTCACGACCATCCAACAGCCGATGGACAAAATAGGACAAGCGACTGTCGAGCTGCTCATGGAGCTTATCGAGCAAAACGATCATGCACAGCGGTCGCACCCGGCAAGAACGATCGTGCTGGAGCACGAACTGGTGGAGAAAGCCAGCTGCCGTGACATTCATGAATGAGGTGGCTTCCTGAAGAGCTAGAAGGCGGATGGTATGGAAAAACAGCAAGATAAACGGTTTACCTTATTTCGGTTAATGGGTCCCATTTTCGTGGAACAACTGCTTCAAACCATTATATTGAATATAGACACGCTGATGCTCAGCAACTATTCGGATCGTTCGGTGGCCGCCGTGGGCGTGGCCGCTCAAGTGTTAACCGTGGCCCAATTGATGTTCGGATTTGTTACCGTAGGGCTCAGCGTGCTGATTTCGCAATTGCTTGGCGCGGGAAAAGAACGGGAAGCCGCCAGAATGGCTTCGATTGCGCTGGGGATGAACCTTGTGCTAGGGCTCGTCGTCAGTCTGGCTTTATTTATTTTTGCCAGGCCGTTATTGGGCTTGATGAAGCTGCCGCCGGAGCTGATGGGGGACGGATATACGTTTTTGTCAACGGTGGGGATGCTTTCTTTCACCGTAGCGATCATTAGTACGGCAGATGCGGTGCTGCGGATGCACGGTTTTCTGAAGCCGATGCTTCTGCTGTCTTTCTCTGTTATTTTGATCAATATTGCCGGGAACTTTTTGTTCTTATACGGCCCTTTTGGTATTCCGGTTCTAGGTGTGGAGGGGGTTGCTCTGGCGACCAACGCCAGCCGGGTATTCGGGGTAGGCCTTGCGCTATTTCTGCTGATCCGCTATTTGCCGTATCCCCTTTCCTGGAAGGACATGTTTCGGCTGCCGGTCAACGAAGTGAAGGAAATGACCAGAATTGGCATTCCATCGGCGGGGGAAAACATTTCTTATAACGCTTCGCAAGTTTTTATTACGTATTTTGTTACGATGCTGGGCACTTCGGCGCTGACGACCAAAATTTATACCCAGAACATAACTACATTCGTCTTTTTGGTTTCGGTCTCGATCGGACAGGCGACGTCGATGATGATCGGCCGTTTGATTGGAGCAGGTCAGCATGATACGGCTTATCGTGTGTGCTATCGGAATTTGCGCATCGGATGGGCGATTAATTTTGGCATAGGCTGCTTGCTCGTCATGTGTTCCCGCCCGCTGCTCGGCCTGTTTACGAACGACCCAGAAGTGATCCGTCTCGGGCAAACCCTGATGCTGCTGTCGCTGCTGCTTGAAGCGGGGCGCGCATGCAATGTGATTGTCATCGGAGCGCTGAATGCTGCCGGCGATGTTAGATTTCCAGTAGTCATGGGCCTTATTTCCATGTGGGGGCTTAGCATTCCGTTGGCTTATCTTTTTGGGATCGTATGTAAGCTTGGCATCCCCGGAATATGGCTTGCTTTTATCGTCGACGAATTTCTGCGCGGCGCGAGCATGCTGCTGCGCTGGCGTTCCCGAAAATGGCAGCATATCCGGTTCGCGTTGGTTAGCGGATCGGCGAAGATGTAATGGAGCTGCGGGCTTAAACTCATCAAGCTTAGCCGTATTCCCTAGAGGGGGCGGCTAAGCTTTTTGTCGTTCGCGTTAAGCGTTCGTGTCCAGCTTGCGCTTCGTGCGGACAAACGCAATGCACTGCTTGATTTCTTCCTCGTTGAGCGGCGCTCCGTCCAGAATGAGCTCCACATCGAACCGCGTGCGCGCCTCGGTCAATTTCAGTTTATCGTGCAGCTCGACCTTCCACGCTTTCGGATAAAACGCCGGGTTATCGATCCGGCCGAGCAAGTAGTCCACAGACGTTTCCAGCAGATCGGCAAGCTTCTTTAACGTTTCCAGCGGCGGTTCCCGATACCCCGATTCGTAGCCTGCGTAGGTGCTTTTTGCAATGCCGAGCCGGTCGGCTGTATATTGTAACGACCATTTTTTGCTTTTTCTTAGTCGGGATAATCGTGTCAGCATGGAAAATACCTCCTCATACCCATCCATTATAACACGTACTGTTCGCGTAACGCATAAGAATATTGTTGTTTTTCGCAAGTCTATTCACTATAATAAAAATATGGTCGCGTTACGCGTACTTTTTCGGATGGATTATACTTAGGTCAGTATAGTCCGATCAGATGAAAGGGTGCTTGGATAGATATGAAAAAAATACTGCTGCTATCGACCGGCGGAACCATTGCTTCCGTCCCGGGCGAAAACGGGCTGGCTCCCAAAATGAGTGCGGACGAGCTTCTGCATTATTTGCCGGAACAGAACCGGTCCTATCAGGTGGAAACCAAGATTATCATGACGATCGACAGCACGAACATGCAGCCCGAATATTGGGTCACGATCGCTAAAGCCGTCTACGAGCATTACGATCAGTACGACGGTTTTGTCATTACCCACGGGACTGATACGATGGCGTATACCTCCGCTGCGCTTTCGTACATGCTGCAGAATCTGGGGAAGCCCGTCGTCATCACCGGCTCCCAAGTGCCAATCATGTACAAAAGAACCGATGCGAAAAAAAATATTATCGATGCGATCCGTTTTGCCTGCGAGCCTGTGGGCGGGGTCTACGTTGTGTTTGACGGGCGCGTTATCATCGGTACAAGAGCGGTGAAGATGAGGACCAAAAGCTACGACGCGTTTGAAAGCATTAATCATCCTTATATCGCTTATATCGAGGAAAGCATTACGTATCATCATCCGGTCCGGACGGTGCGGAGCAAGGAGCCGCGTCTGGATTGCTCGCTTTGCCCCGACGTCTTTTTGTTAAAGCTGCTTCCGGGGACGAAGCCGGAGCTCTTCGATTACCTGAAGGGGCTGTACAAAGGCATTGTGATCGAAACGTTCGGGAGCGGAGGATTGCCGTTTCAGGAAAGAAATCTGATTCCGAAAATCAACGAGCTGATCGATGCGGGGATCGCGGTAGCTCTCACGACGCAATGTCTGGAAGAAGGGGGAGACCTGGGCCTGTATGAAGTCGGGCGGAAGGTGAATCAGGACCTGATTATTAATTCCAGAGATATGAACACGGAGGCAATTGTTCCTAAATTCATGTGGGCGCTGGGGAAAACAACCGATCTCACAGAGGTTAAGAAAATCATGGAAACGGTGATTGCCGGCGATACGACGCCCTGACACGGGATGGAGTTCAACGTTTCACAGGTTAATCGCTGCCGTTGGCGAGTGGGGAAAATAGGGCCGCGGCCATATGGTTAGTATCTTCTGTAGGCAGGAGTTCGGTATTTGTACTGAGCTCATGCCTTTTTTTTGTCTTTTATTCGAAGCGCGCTGCGGCCTTTGATCATAAAAAATGCACCTCCAATTGTTAGGGGGGCTAACAATCGGGGTGCAATCTGGCTGATCCGGCTCCCGGCGTAACGTCAGCCGGTATTTCTTGCCCAGGAGAAGATGGAGCGGATATCGTCGGGAGTGGTGCGGCAGCAACCGCCTATTAATCGGGCTCCTTGACCGTACCAGGCTTTGGCACTGCAGCCAAGGCTTTCTTCGGACGCCGCTCCATGCCAGGTGCGCGTGCCGGCTGCATACTGCTCGCCGGAATTCGGGTAAACCAGAATAGGTTTCTGTGTTTTCTTTCCGATTTCATGGATGAGCGAAGGGATATACTTAGGCGGGGTGCAGTTAACGCCCAGGGCCGCAATCTGGCGCTGCTTGTCCAGCCACTCTGCGCATTCGTCCATACGCTCCCCGCTGCTTATACGCTCTCCGTCTTTGGCGCTGAAGCTCATCCACGCACACACTTGCGGAAACTCTTGCAATAACGCAACGATCGCTTTCGCCTCCAGAAGGCTGGGGATCGTCTCGCAAGCGAGCAAATCGGCTCCGGCTTCGACCAGCGCTTTAACCCGCGGCCGATGAAATTCAATGAGCTCCCGTTCCGTCAGCCTATAATCGCCCCGATATTCTGACCCGTCCGCCAGATAGGCTCCGTAAGGGCCGACGGAAGCGGCAACGAGGGGCCTGGGCCTAGCCGATTTGTCCTTCCATGTATCCCAGAAAGCATCCCGCGCCCGTACCGCAATACGTACGGAATTTTGAATCAAATCGGTCGCCTGGGCTTCGCTGAGGCCCTGTTTGACAAAGCCGTCAATGCTGGCCTGGTAGCTTGAAGTGATGGCGCAATCCGCTCCGGCCTCAAAATAATCGGTGTGTACTTTTCCTATTAATCCAGGATTCTCCATCAAGATTTTGGCCGACCACAAAGGATCGTCGATATTGCAGCCATGGCGTTCAAGCTCGGTTGATAAGGCCCCATCCAGGATGATGACAGGAAAGTCCTTGAGGATGCGCTCTATTGGGTTCAATTTCTTGCACCTCGCCCGGGGGATTTGTTGTACAGGTCTGCTGTGTTTAGCAGCTAGATCATATCCGTATAATTGATTTTCCAATGAACATTCTTGATGAACGCTTCGACCCCTTGGGCATCCTTGGCTTTAAAGTATTGGATAATTTGCCGGTGCTCCTCATTCATTTGAGCCAAGACGGCAAACAATTTTTCCTTGTCGTCGCTTAAATAAATTTGCCTGACGAAGCTGTGCTGTAAAGAATTCAGCAGGTCGATCAACGAACTGTTGTTGCATTTCAATAAATATACTTGATGAAACTCGTTTTGATGCGTCTGGTAATCCGAAAAATTGTGCTGCTGTATGGCGATGTCGATCTGATCGGCCAATCGAGTCATTCTGGCGATATCTTCATCCGTGAGATAGTCGACCGACAAGGAAGCGGCCAACGCATCAAGCACGCCGACGATCTGGAACACATCCAATTTTTTTTTCGTATCGATTTCTTTGACAATAAAGCCTCTGCGTGGAATATTCTCCAGAAGATTGTCCGATGCCAGCTGAATAAGCGCTTCCCGTACCGGGGTCCGGCTTACGCCCAGCTTTTCGCAAATGGAGGCTTCATTCACTTTCTGATTGGGCAGCAGAGAACCGTTCTGGATTTCCTCGGCTATATAATTGTAAACGTGATCTTTCAACGATTGATATCTGTGAACCGTGATACCCGAACACCCCTTCCGCCGTAAGTTTTTATACAATATACAATATTTTTTCAATTCGTAATCATAGTAGCATTGTAAGAAATTTTAATCAAGAAGCAGGCGTCCAAGGTGAAAGCGCTTTATTTTTTTGTTGATTTTTAAAAAAAGCCGTGTTATGATCTGAATCATAATGTATAAAGTATATTGTATACAAAAACTATTGTAAAAATAGTAATTAGGCCGGAATGAATCGGATGCAGGAGGGGATCAAGATGAACGCGCATATAGGTACCAAATCAGTATGGGCAGGGGAAAAAGAATTCAGGGTTTTCGGAGGGACGCAAGTTCCTGTCGTTATGAGCGTGGCTTACGATTATCAGGATGTGGATGAATGGTACGATGTGGCGCTGGGTCTCAAACCGGGTTACACGTACAACCGCATGTCCAATCCAACCGTGAAAGCATTTGAAGAGAAGATAAGAATGCTGGAAGGGGCCGAAGCGGCCATTGCTTTTTCCTCGGGAATGGCGGCCATCAGCGCCTCTTTGCATACCTTTCTCAAGCCTGGAGACCGGGTTGTATCCGTGAAGGACACGTACGGCGGCACTAATAAAATATTTACGGAGTTTCTGCCCCGCATGCATGTTCAGTCTGTGCTCTGCAATACGGAGGACTATGCGGAGCTTGAAGCCGAAATCGCCAAGGGCTGTCAGGTAGTTTACCTGGAATCCCCGACGAACCCGACGTTGAAAATTACGGACATTGAGCGGCTGGCGAAGGCCGCCAAGGCGGTGGGGGCTCTGGTTATGGTGGATAATACGTTCGCCACGCCGATTAACCAGAATCCGCTGAAGCTTGGGGCCGATCTCGTCATTCATAGCGCAACCAAATATTTAAGCGGCCATGCCGATGCGATGGGCGGCGTGGTGTGCGGTGCGGCCGGGCTAATGGAGAAGGTCTACCACTACCGGGAAATCAATGGAGCGGCATTGGACCCATGGGCGGCTTACCTGATTATCCGAGGGATCAAAACACTACATCTGCGCGTACGGCAGCAGACGCAAAGCGCGATGGCGATCGCCCGGTATTTGCAGCAGCAGCCGCTGATCGGGGCCGTGAACTACCCGGGGCTCGAGACGCATCCCCATCATGACGTAGCCAAGCGGCAAATGAACGGCTACGGGGGCATTTTAAGCGTTGTATTAAAGGGAGGCATGGAAGCCATCAAGCTTCTGCTGCACAAATTGCAATATGCGAATCGGGCAGGCAATCTGGGCGCTGTTGAAACGATCTACGGGCCAGCGAGAACGACAAGCCATGTAGAATGCACCCTGGAAGAACGCCAAGCGCTTGGCATTTCGGAAGGCCTGCTTCGCATCTCGGTCGGCATTGAGGATACCGAGGATTTGATCGCCGATTTGGCTCAAGCGCTCGCACATGTGGAAGCCAATTTGCCGGTAAGCACTCATAACAAGTAAGGAGGAACGAGAAATGACACTGAATATCGCACTGCTTGGCTTCGGCGTGGTAGGACAAGGCTTGGCGGAAATTTTGGAGGATAGGCGGAAAGAGCTGGCTGACCATCTGGGATTCGAGGCAAACGTCGTGGCGATTTCCGATAAGATGAAGGGCTCAATCTACCATCCCGGCGGTTTGAAAGCAGCGGAAGCTCTTCGGGCGGTCAAAGAAACGGGGAGTCTGGACGCCTACCCGGAGGAGCCGGGCCTGATCAGGGGCTGGGACAGCTTCAGGACGATCCGGGAAACGAATGCGGACGTCATTGTTGAGCTTACATTTACGGATGTGAAGACCGGCCAGCCCGCGATTGACCACTGCCGCGCCGCCTTCGAATGCAAGAAGCACGTCGTTATGAGCAATAAGGGGCCCGTCGCGCTCGCCTACAAGGAATTGTCGGAGCTCGCCCGCCGGCATGGAGTGCGCTGGGGCTACGAGGGAACGGTGATGAGCGGCACGCCTGCGCTTCGCATGCCTGTCGTTGCATTGGCGGGCAACCGCATCGATGAAATCAAGGGTATTCTCAACGGAACAACCAATTATATGCTAACCCGGATGGAAGCGGGAATGAGTTATGCGGAGGCATTGGTCGAAGCCCAGACATTGGGCTACGCGGAGGCCGATCCGACGAACGATGTGGAGGGCTACGACGCCCAATATAAAATTACCATTCTGGGCAATATCGTCATGAAGGCCCCGCTGAGACGGGAGGACGTGGCCGTTCAAGGCATCAGCAAGCTGACCCCGGCCGATATTCAGCGGGCCAAAGACGAAGGAAAGCGTTGGAAGCTGATTGCCAGATGCTCCCGGGACGGCGATCGGATTACGGCCAAGGTAGGCCCGGAAATGCTGCCGCTTGAAGACCCGCTGGCCGGCGTCGGGGGCGCGGTTAACGCCGTCACGTACGATTGCGATTTGGCCGGCCCCATCACGCTGATGGGAGCGGGAGCCGGACGCAAGGAGACTGGCTTTTCCATCCTGATCGATTTAATTAATATTCACCGTAACCAATTGTAAGCAGCCGATCCGGCAGTCCTCGAAAACCAAACAAAGGATGAGGTGCAGAGCATGATCATGGAAACGATGACGAAGAAGAACAAGATGTATTTGGCCGGCGAGTGGGTTCATCGGGAGAAGACGCTGCCTGTAAACGATCCGCAGGACAACCGCTTGATTGCGACCGTGCCCGCGGCTTCCGCAGCGGATATGATATATGCCATCGAACAGGCGAAGGAAGGATTCCGCATATGTTCGGAGATGCCGGTTCATGAACGGATCGCCGTTCTGCACCGGGCTGCCGATTGGATCAATGAAAAACGCGAAGCCTACGCGATTACCATCGCCTCCGAAGGCAGCAAGACCATCAAGGAGGCGCGCAAGGAAGTAAGAAGATGCGTGGAAACGCTGCGAATCAGCGCCGAGGAAGCAAGACGCTTGAATGGGGAAACGATTTCGTTTGATCAAATGCCCGGCAGCGAAAACCGGCTGGGCTATTATTACCGTTTTCCTATCGGCATCATCGGCGCCATCACTCCGTTTAACGATCCGCTGAATCTCGTTGCTCATAAAGTTGGTCCCGCTATAGCGGCAGGCAACGCCATCATCGTGAAACCGGCGACGGTTACGCCGTTAAGCGCCCTTATGTTGGCCGAAGCGTTCGACCATGCCGGACTGCCGGCAAAAATATTGTCTGTGATTACGGGAAATGCGGGTGAAATAGGGGATGTGTTGGTAACGCACCCGGATGTTAGAATGATTTCCTTCACAGGTGGTTTGGCCACTGGGAAGGCGATCATGCAAAAGGCTGGGTTGAAAAAAATGAGCATGGAGCTGGGGTCCAATTCGCCGGTTATCGTACTGAATGACGCGAATTTCGACGATGCCGTGGAATCCAACGTCTCCGGAGCTTTCTGGGCGGCGGGACAAAATTGCCTGGGCGTGCAGCGGATATATGTCCAAGACGGCGTATACGACGCCTTTGTTTCGAAGTTTGTGGAAAGAACCAAGAAGTACAAGACCGGTGCCAAGCAGTCCGAGCAGACGGATATGGGGCCCATGATCAGCGAAAAAGAGGCGAAGCGTGTGGAGCAGTGGGTACGGGAGGCGGTCGAACGCGGAGCCAGACTGCTCTGCGGGGGGAATCGAAACGGTGCTTTTTACGAGCCGACTGTGATGACGGACGTTCCGGAAGATTGCAGGATCGTGAAGGAAGAGGTATTCGGTCCGGTTGTCTCCATCTTCAAGGTGACCGGTCTGGAAGAGGCGATTGAAAAATCGAACCGTGTGGATTACGGACTGCAGGCCGGGATTTTCAGCCGGGATATCGATAAGGTGTTCCGCGCCGTACGCAAGCTGGATGTCGGCGGGGTGATGGTCAACGACAGCTCGGATTACAGAATCGATGCGATGCCGTTCGGCGGAGTAAAGGGATCCGGCATCGGAAGAGAAGGCGTCAAATTCGCCCTGCAGGAAATGACCGAGCCTAAGGTTGTTTGCTTCCGGTTGACACCTTAAGAAAGCATTCTTACGGTGCACCTCTTTATCGATAAATGCCATGTCAGAATGAAAGCGATTTCTTTATTCTGGTATGCTAGTAAAATGCTTTAATTTCTGTTATCTATAAGATGGAATCAAGATCATGCCCAAAGGTGAAAATACGGTATTACTTGCGAGGAAGAGGATAAGCTACGATCCCGGAAACAGCCTAACTTGGACAAGGGAGAGAAGAAGGATGAGCGGCATGGACGATAGCAGACAAAATCGTTTGAAACGAACGATGAAAAGCAGACACTTATTTATGATTTCTCTTGGCGGGGTTATAGGAACGGGGCTATTCTTAAGCACGGGTTACACGCTGAATCAAGCGGGCCCCGGAGGAGCCATTCTTGCTTATTTGGTCGGCGGACTTATTATGTACCTGGTTATGCTTTGTCTTGGCGAGTTAAGTGTAGCGATGCCCGTCACAGGCTCCTTCCCCGCTTATGCCGCCAAATTTATCGGCCCTGCTACCGGGTTTGCCGTAGGCTGGCTTTATTGGCTGACTTGGGTGGTAACGGTGGGGTCCGAATTCACGGCAGCCGGGCTTCTGATGCAGCGATGGTTTCCCGGGGTATCCGTTTGGATATGGAGCGCTCTGTTTGCCGTATTACTGTTTGCGTTAAACGCTTTTTCAGTCAAATTTTTTGCAGAGTCCGAATTTTGGGTGGCCGGATTTAAAGTTGTCGTTATTGTTTTGTTTATTCTGCTGGGCGGCGCGGCTATGTTTGGGATTATCCCTATGAAAGATCAGGCAGCCCCGATGGTGGGCAATCTTTTTGACCAAGGCGGTTTGTTCCCGAATGGGTTTCTTCCAGTGCTGTTCACCATGATTTCCGTGAATTTTGCCTTTTCCGGGACGGAGCTGATCGGAGTTACGGCTGGGGAGACGGAAAATCCGGACAAGGTGATCCCGAGATCCATTCGTACCGTCGTGTGGCGGACTATGTTCTTCTTTATCCTTGCCATCTTCGTATTGGCCGGGCTTGTCCCCTGGCAGGAAGCAGGCGTTGTTGAAAGCCCTTTTGTTCTCGTGTTCGACAAAATTGGTATTCCTTATGCCGCTGATTTTATGAATTTTGTTATTTTGACGGCGCTTTTATCGGTCGGTAATTCGGGGTTGTATGCTTCGACGCGTATGCTCTGGGCCTTGGCGGAAGAAAACATGATCAGCCCATGGCTCGGAAAAACGACAAAAAGCGGCGTACCGCTGAACGCGCTGATCATCAGCATGCTGGTGGCCTGCCTGTCGCTTGTCTCCAGCGTCATCGCTGCGGATACCGTCTATGTTGTGCTTATCGCCATTTCAGGCTTTGCCGTCGTCGCCGTTTGGATGGGCATCGTTGCTTCACAGTTTATGTTCCGCAGGCAATTCCTGAGGAACGGGGGGGATATCCGTAACCTCAAGTACCGTACTCCCTTGTACCCGTTCGTTCCGATTTTGGCTTTTGTCTTGTGCTCTGCTTCCTGCATCGGATTGTACTTCGACCCGGAGCAGCGAGTCGCCTTGTATTACGGTATTCCTTTTGTGGTGCTGTGCTATTTGATCTACTATTTGAAAAACAGAAAGAAAAAAGGTGCTGCGCTGCGGTCATCTGGCGGTGGGCCAGAATGAAGGAGCATTTCAAGAACGGTGCTGCGATATGCATCGGCTCGGCAGTCATGGGCTTCGGCATCAATTATTTTAATACGGCAAACGGGCTGGCCGAGGGCGGCATTACCGGAGCCAGCCTCTTGCTGAAATACATGTTCGGCTGGGAGACGGGTTTTACGAATTTTGCGATGAACCTGCCTTTGTTTCTTGTCGGCTGGAAAGTACTGGGGCGAAAATCATTTGTATACACGGTCTTTGCCACGCTTATGTTTTCACTGTTTGTCTACATCTTCCGATGGTTCCGGTTTCCGATGAACGACTTGCTCCTAGCTTCCTTATATGCCGGCGCTACGGTGGGAGTGGGGTTAGGTATTGTTTTCCGTTATGGAGGAACGAGCGGAGGAACTGATATTCTTGCCCAGATGTTCAAAAAGTTTTGGGGATGGCCTATAGGAAGAAGCGTGTTTCTATTCGACAGCCTGACGATCCTTCTTTCCCTGATCTATTTGGACCGGGAAAGGGCTATGTATACGATTGTTGCCGTATTCATAGGCTCCCGTGTGATCGATTATGTAGTTGAAGGGACGGCGAAAGGGAAAGCGGCGTTTGTTGTGAGCCGGTATCCGGAGCTGATATCGGAGCGGATCCATCAGGAACTGGAAAGAGGAACCACCTTTTTTTACGGCAAAGGCGGCTATAGCGATTCGGATAAGAAAATTGTTTACTGCGTCGTCAGCCGCTCCGAAGTTAGCCGTTTAAAGAAGCTTGTTTTGGAAACAGATCGGCAAGCCTTTGTCATCGTGAACGAGGTGTTCGAAGTGATCGGGGAAGGCTTCACCCCCGTGCAGGAGAAGCTGTAAGCGGCGAAGGCAGTCCTCCATGTTGGAGAACTGCCACAAAAGTGCCGGTTCGTTTGCTTTACTTCGACAGCACGGCCTTCGACGAGGTGGTTCTGTCCAACGAGAACGACAGCCATGCGAAGAAAAGACCAAGCAGCACGGTCGCTCCACCGACCCAGCCGAGAGGAGCGGCCGTATAGCGGTCCACGATCAGTCCGCCTACGCCTGCTCCGACAGCCAGCCCGAGCTGAAAGACGGAAGTATTGACGCTCAGGGCAATTTCGGACGAGTGCGGGGACAAGGTGATCAGGTAATACTGCTGGGCAGGCACCGTCGTCTGCACGGCGCCGATCCACACCATGGTCGCCAGCATCGCACCGACAACAAGCTGGGCCGCGAAGGGAAAAGCGATCAGAATCGCGGCATGCAGAAGCAGGCTCACATACAGCGTGGGCCGAATCCCCCATTTATCGGTAGCAAATCCCCCTATGCGCGAGCCCGCGGCACTGGCGAGCCCTGCGAGCAACAGCGTCGTGCTGACAAGTGCCGTGGACATCCCGGCTGCGGATTGCAGGAGAGGCGTAATGTACGTATAGACGGTCGAGTATCCCGTCACGAACAGGAACGAAATCAGCAAAGCCGTGACGACCCGGCTGTTCTTAAGAGCGGCCAATTGGGTACGCAGCGGGACGGTTTCTTGCTTCGGCAGCTTGGGAAGGTACGCCATAATCGCCCATGCGGCAATGATGCTAAACACGGCAATGATCAGAAATACCGAACGCCATCCCCACAAGCCCCCGGCCATGGTGCCTGCGGGGACCCCCAGAACGAGCGAGACGCTAAAGCCCATAAGAATCGTACCGATCGCGCTTCCCTTTTTCTCGGGCGGAGCCAGATTGGCCGCAGCGGCGAGCGCCAGCACCGTATAGACGCCTCCGCTTAACCCGAGCAGAATTCGGGAGGCCATTAGAACCGCAAAGCCCGTGCTGAAAAAAGCAAGCAGATTGCCGACAATAAAGAACAGAAGAGCTGCCGCGAGCAGCTTCTTTCGTTCCATCCGGGCGGTGAAGGCGATCAACAGCGGCGAGCCGAAGGCAAATGCAAGAGAGAAGCCCGTGACCAACTGTCCGGCGAGGGAGAGGGGGACCTGCGTATCCTTGGCAATCATGCCGATAATGCCGGTGACAATCGACTCCGCCGTGCCCACCATGAATTCCCCTAGAGCAAGCAAATAAATTCCGATATAGCGAGTCAAACGCTTCACTCCTTTCATGAAAATACTGGTTTGTTCGTTTGCCGATTCCCGCGCGGATGCGACAAGCGATGTGCTAATGACATTTTACAAAAATGATTTTATAATTTACATACATGAACCAAGGTATTTGATCCCCATCAATTTAAGGATTGAAGTTAATTTGCGATTTTTACTTATACATTTGAAAGGGTGACTTGGATGGATCAAGTGGACTACAAAATATTAAGCCTGCTGCATGAAAATTCCCGCATTCCGATGGCGGAGCTGGGGAGGATCATCGGGATGACGCAGCCGGCCGTGAAGGAGAGAGTGCGGAAGCTGGAGGAGCAAGGCGTGATTACGGGATACCGCGCGGCGATCTCCATGCCGAAGCTGGGTAAGAACACGACGGCCTTTGTCATGTTCCGGACGAAGAAATGCGCTGCTTTTGTTGAATTTTGCAGGCAATCACCCGAGGTGACGGACATGTACCGGATTAGCGGGGAGTACAACTACATGCTGAAAGTCGTTACCGCAACGACCGAGGAACTGGTGGATTTTTCGGAAAGATGTGGAGATTTCGGCTACTCCTATACCTTGATGATGCTCACGGCTCCGTTCGAGCAAAAGATGATGATCGGGGAACCGCCAATCGCCGAAATGGCGGAGCCTTATTCAAACTAACGAGGCGCGGCAGGAACGCTTCTTCAGCCGAACAAAAAAGCTTAGCCGTTTCCCTTTGCAGGCAAACCGGCTAAGCTTTTTGGGTGTACCTCCTAAGCCACTACGCAATTTACGCAAGCGGGTTCTCGCCGTGGGCCGCCCGCACGTACACGCGCTGACGGTGCTTTTCGACCTCAACGGGAGCCTCGAAAAACTCGGTCAAGATGTCCGCTTCCAGGATGCTTTCGGTTGCTCCGCTGCGGACTACTTCGCCTCTGCGCAGCAGCAGCGTATGGCTGAAGGCGGGAACGATTTCTTCCGTATGGTGGGTGACGTAAATGAGCGTCGGCGACTGCTCCTGACAGCTCAGCTCCTGGATGCTGTCCAGCAGCTTTTCGCGCGAGAACAGATCCAGCCCGTTGCAGGGCTCGTCCAGAATCAACAGGTGCGGGTCGGCCATCAGCGCCCGGGCGATCAACACCTTCTGCTTCTCTCCTTGGGAGCAGGTCCGGAATTCCCGGTCCCACAGATGCGTGCAGCCCAGCGTGCGCATCAGCGCCTGCGCCCGGTCCAGATCTTCATCGGACAGCCGCTCGTACAAGCCGATGGTCGCGTATTTGCCGCTGATGACCACATACTGGGCTTTGTCGGTGGCGTACAGCTTCTCCTGCAGCGAGGAGCTTACCCAGCCGATGGAACGGCGCAGCTCGCGCAAATCGACTTCCCCGAACCGGTGGCCGAGCACGGACACCGACCCTGTCGTCGGCCAGAGATAGCCGTTAATCATGTTCAGCAGCGTTGTTTTTCCCGATCCGTTTAGGCCCAGCAGCGCCCAATGCTCTTTGGGACGCACGGTCCAGCTGACATTGTGCAGCAAATAGTTGTGTCCGTTTTTCCAAGTTACATCCTGAATGTCAATGACGTGTTCCATAAGCTGACCTCTTTCCTTTGTTCACGATTGTCTATTTCCTCATCATAAAACATGGACGAAGCCGTGTCGATGCGAAAAGTGCTCATCCCGAAGAGCAATTTTTGCTACATTTCATTTTTTATGTGATAGCGGTTACAAACCAGTAATATACATATGAAGTAGGTTATTTACACTTCCCTTTGACCGATGTACTATTATGGATATAGGCAGGGAGGAGAATTTTATATGGTAACGACCATTCAAAGTATGAGAACGGTAGTTGAGAATGAGTTGCAGCACCACGGGTACACTCCTTCGCAATTCAGCGAACTTGCAGGAATCCGTATTGAGCAGCTGGATTACCCCCGGTCCGTCACCATAGACCAGCTCGACAAGATAGCATCCGTACTGGGCCACGGCCCCGGTTGGCTTTACGAATTGTACTTAGGCCAATGTTTCTTGAACGATAAGCTAACCTGTTCGCAGCAATTTTCCTTAGCGGAGAGCTTGTTTGAGCAAGGAAAGAAAAAAGAAGCTATTCCGCTTTACCGCCAAATTGTCGATAAAGGAAATACAGAGGATCCGCAGTATGTCATGAGTCAATTCCGGTTGTTTCAATCGCTCATCGGAACCGGGGTGGAAGAAAACAGAGAAGCCGTGTTTCGTTTTGAAACCCATTACAAACATCTGCCGGAGGATGTCCGCCTGGATGCACTTTTGCAGATGGCCAACGTTTATTACACCTTCGAAAGATGGGACAAAGTCGGACAGTATGCCGACGAACTCAGAGAGCTGGCAACTGCGATCTACGAAAAGCTGATACATAATGAGCTATATAGGCCGCTGCAGACGGAACGGCATTTAGTCGTGTACTACGGTCAAGGCTGTCTGATGAAAGGGGTGGCTCTAACCAAACTGGAACAATACGAAGAGGCCAAGCGCTGCGTACAGGAGTATTCCGATCTTTCATGGTTCCACGGTCTTGACGAGGTCGGTAAAAAGGAGGTTGAGAAATTCCGGATATGGGGGAAAGGAAACAGGCTCATTCTCGAATTGAATACGGGAAATCTCAAAGTGCTGCCCGAATTATCCGCCTATCTGGACGAATACCCGAATCAAATCCTTCCCAGTTTATCGGTCGTCATGAAAGCCGCAAACCGGTACCATTTTTCCGTTGACGCGGTCCTTGCCAAATTCGAAAAGAGAATCCCGACCGTCGGGACGATCTGCGATCACATCAATGGCACGCAGCTTTTCCACTTTTGGTATGAGAAGGTCATTTACAGCTTCAAAAGGGGAGGGAAGCACCAAGCGTTAAATGAATTGATTCACGCCTTGGGTCTGGCCCAAAAATTGCGTTATTATTCGGGGTTCGAGAAATGCGTTTCT
The DNA here is from genome assembly GCF_004000865.1 of Paenibacillus elgii NBRC 100335. Lineage (GTDB taxonomy): Bacteria > Bacillota > Bacilli > Paenibacillales > NBRC-103111 > Paenibacillus_G > Paenibacillus_G elgii. The sequence goes on from NZ_BIMB01000026.1 coordinate 34,157, forward strand.
TTGTTCTGGAAGTACGTTGACCATGCGACAGAACAGCAGAAGAAGGAATATGAGAAAATTTTGGAGGGAGTGTCCGCTTGATGAAAAAAATGATGGTGCTTCTGACTTTGGGCTTCATTTTCTTGAACGGCCTGTCCGTATCGTATCAACCGCCGGCTAACGATCCGGTAAAAATGGAGTACTTTCACGATAACGGTGTAGGAGGTTAACATCGGATCTCAAGGAGTCCCGGCCGGTTCATGGAACCGGTCAGGGGCTCTTTTGGTTTGACCGGATCTGAGCCTGGGAGTACGCTTGGTTCGCCTCCCGACTTCTAGTATAATGGTACGGGTAACCAATCGATAGGACAGGAGACAGGGACATGGAAGCTTTTGACCGAAGTCTGGAAAAATACGCGGAGCTTGTCGTCCGGGTCGGAGCGAACGTTCAGCCCGGACAAGTGCTTCACATCGAATCGCCGCTGGAAGCTGCGCCGTTCACCCGTAAAGTCGTGCAAAAGGCATACGAAGCGGGAGCGAAATACGTGCAGGTTCAATGGGATGACGAGGAAGTGACGAGAAACCGGTTCTTATATGCGCCTGACGAGTCGTTCGACTACTACCCGCAGTGGATGCCGGCGATGATGGAGCAGCTGGCGGAGAACGGCGGGGCGTTGATCAACATCAAAGTGCCTGACCCGGAGTTGTACAAGGGCATCGATTCGGACAAAGTAACGCGGGCAACCAAAGCGGCAGCCGTGGCGAGAGAGACATTCCAAAGCTACGTGCGCAACAAAAAGTTCAGCTGGTGTCTCGTGAAAGCGCCGACGCGCGCCTGGGCGGCCAAGGTGTTCCCCGAGCTTCCGGAGGAAGAGCGCGTCCGGGTGATGTGGGATACGATCTTCAAAATGAACCGGGTCGACGCGGATGATCCCGTGGCGGCTTGGAAAGAGCACATCGGCCAGTTGAAGCAGGTCAAGGAGAGGCTCAACGAGAAAAAGTACAAGAAGCTGCATTACCGGGCTCCCGGTACCGACTTGTCGGTCGAACTGCCCGAAGGGCATATTTGGCACGGCGGCGGGACGACGGATGATCAAGGCGTTTATTTCGTAGCCAACATGCCGACGGAGGAAGTGTACACGATGCCGCTGCGGACGGGCGTGAACGGAACGGTGACGAGCACGAAGCCGTTAAACTTGAACGGCCGGCTGGTCGACAAGTTCTCGCTCACGTTCGAAGGCGGCAAAGTGGTCAGCTATACGGCCGAGGTTGGGCTGGAATATTTGGACGCCCTGCTGAAGACGGACGAAGGGGCGAAATATTTGGGGGAAGTGGCGCTCGTGCCGCACCATTCTCCGATTTCGAACCTGAACCGCGTGTTTTACAATACCGGTATTGACGAGAACGCATCCTGCCATTTCGCGGTCGGCAGCGCCTACCCGTTTACGATCGAAAATGGAACGAAGATGTCCAAGGAGGAGCTGCTGGCCAAGGGCGCGAACGTCAGCCTGACGCACGTCGACTTTATGGTCGGCTCGGCGGAGCTGGATATCGACGGCGAGCTGCCGGACGGTACCCGCGAGCCGGTGTTCCGCCAAGGCAACTGGGCGATCGGGTAATACCGCTCACCCCTTGCTCGTTTGAACAAAGGACCGCCCGACTTGCCCGAGTCGGGCGGTTTTTTATTCGTTACTCCGGTTGCGCATGGTGCTGGCATAAAAATCCGATAAACTGCTCCATGATCTGGTTCAGCGACATATCCTTCAAATAAATCAGCTCGAAATTGCGATTCAATTGCGGCAGTCCGGCGACTTCCACCTCACGGAACTCGTCCCGCTCCAGATCGTGGAGGATCGAGAAGCGCGGCAGAAACGCGATGCCCAGCCTTTGCTTGACCATCCGCTTGACCACCTCGATGTTATCCGCCTCCATGACCACGTGCCGGTCCAGCCGGTAGTGGCTGAACGCTCCATTAATCAGCGTCCAATCGAGCGAGCCGCGATTGAACAAAATGAGCCGCTCCTTGGCGACATCCTCGATCGTCACCTGCTTGCGGTCGTGAAACGGATGACCCGGGTAAACCGCCAGCAGCATATCGTCCTTCAGGATCGGAATACGCCGGATCTGTGGATGATTGACGGCGCGGGCGATCCCGAAGGATACTTCATGATTCAACACCATATCGAGCACCTGATGCGAATGCCCGGTCAAAAGCGTCAGCTTCACCTTCGGGTAAAGCGTCTGGAATTGCTCCACGAGCTGAGGCAGCAGATAAAAGGCCGCTCCGAATACGGAAGCGACGGACAGCTCGCCTTCCAACTTCCCATGAATCCGCTGGATCGCCTGCTGCCCGTCCTGAAGCGATTGCAGCATGTTTTTCGCGTAGGGAAGGAAGCTTTCGCCTTCCTCCGTCAAGGCGATGGCATGGCCGGTCCGTTGAAACAGCCTGCAGTTCAAGTCGGCTTCGAGCGCTTTGATCCTCTGGCTGACTGTAGGCTGGGACAAATACAGCAGGTTGGCCGCTTTGCTGAAGCTTCCACTCAGAGCCACCATGACAAAACATTCAACATGATCCGTATTCATAAAATGCCTCCCATCCTCGTATTATATTTTCTTATACCCGTTATGTCATTATCCTATTGGACCGGCCTGCGGAAATCGATTAGTTTGTTAATAACATGGGAAATGAACAGGGAGGGGCTGCATCATGGCTTTGGCTTATTTTAACGGGAGCTTTATCCAGTCGGACGAACCGGCCGTTCCGATCGACGAACGGGGACATCAATTCGGGGACGGCGTATATGAGGTGATCCGGATTTATAAGGGGCGGCCTTTTATGCTCGACGAGCATTTGGACCGGTTGTTCAAGAGCGCCGCAGCGATCCGTTTGGAGATTGGGCACGACAGCGAGTCGCTGAAGCGGGTGATCGGCGAATTGACGCAAAAAAGCGGGCTGTCGGATCTCGATCTGTATGTGCAGGCGACCCGCGGCATCGCTCCCCGCAATCATTTGTTTCCGGCCTGCCCGGCGTCCGTATCGATGACGGCGAAGCCGTTTCGGGAAATACCGGCCGAGGCAAGGGCAATCGGTGTCAGCGTTATGCTGCATCCGGACGAGCGCTGGCTGAACTGCTGGATCAAGTCGCTCAACCTGTTGCCTAACATTTTAGCCAAGCAAGCCGCGTCCGAACGCGGATGTCTGGAAGCGATTCTCGTACGGGACGGGGTTGTGACGGAAGGAACAAGCTCCAACGTATACCTGGTCAAAGATGGAGCGATCCGGACGGCGCCGCTGTCCAATCAGATTTTGGCGGGCATTACGAGAATGGCGGTGCAGCGGATCGCGCACGAGCTGCGCATCCCGTTCGTCGAACAATCGTTTACGCCGGAGGAGCTGCGGCAGGCGGATGAAGCGTTCATCACCAGTACGACGACGGAAGTGATGCCGGTCGTCCGTTTCGAGGACGGAAGCCTGATCCGGGACAGTAAGCCCGGACCGGTCGCGCGGGCGCTGTACGAACGGTTCCGTACGATAACGGGACAGGACTAGGAAAGGTTGGAGCAAAAAATGGGGAAAAACATGGAAATCATCGACTTTCATTGCGATGTGCTGTATAAGTTCTGGAAAAGCGGCGGGGAGCTGTCGTACGGCAGCTCGGAGGAGCTGGCGACGAATAAAACAAGGCTTCAGCAAGGCGGCGTGAAGGCCCAGTGCTTTGCCGTCTTCGTTCCGCCTCACCTCAAGGCGGAACAGAAGTTTCAAGCGGCGCTGGATCAGATTCATTATTTTTACGACGAGGTGCTCGGGAAGCATCCGGAAATGAAGCAGATTCGAGACTGGGCCGATTTCGACGCGCTCGAACCGGGGCAGATTGGAGCCATGCTGACGCTGGAAGGCGTCGATCCTATCGGCAACGACCTGCGCCAGCTGAACATTTTATACCAGCTTGGCGTGCGTGCGGTCGGCTTGACCTGGAACTACGCGAACCTCGCGGCCGATGGCGTGCTGGAGCCACGCGGCGCGGGGTTGACCTCGTTCGGCCGGGACATTGTGCGCTTCAATAACGAGCACCGGCTGCTTACCGATGTCGCTCATCTATGCGAGCGGGCGTTCTGGGATGTGGTTGAGCTGGCAGATTATCCGATGGCGAGCCACGCCAACGCGCGGGCGGTTTGCGATCACCCGCGCAATTTAACGGACGAACAGGCCAAGGCGCTGTTTGCCAAGGGCGGGACGCTTCACGTCATTTATTGCCCTGCCTTTGTGAAGCGGGTAAGGCATGTAACGATCGCCGATTTATTAAAGCATATCGATCATTTGTGCGCGCTCGGCGGCGTGCGGCATATCGGGCTCGGTTCGGATTTTGACGGCATTTCCGAGTTTGTCGCAGACTTGGAGCACGCGGGCAAAAGCCAGAACTTGATCAACGAGCTGCTAAAATATTATAAGGAAGAAGAAGTGCGCGGATTTGCCGCCGAGAACTTTTTGCGCAACCGTCCGAAGTAAGCGGACCGTGCAGTCTATGGAGGTGCTATCATGACCGGCAACTGGTCCGAATTCGAAGCCTATGTGAAGGCGATGATGGAGAAAGAAGCGATCCCCGGGGCGGCCGTGGCCGTCTCGCTGCGCGGGAAGACCGTCTATCAGCAGGGGTTCGGCGTAAGAAATATGGAAACGGGTGAGCCGGTTACCCCGGATACGGTGTTCGGCATCGCGTCGGTTACCAAATCGTTCACGGCCTTAGCCATCATGCAGCTTACGGAGGAAGGAAAGCTTGCGTTGGATGATCCCGTTACGAAGCACCTTCCCGAGTTCAAGCTGCGCACTTCCGGCGGAGTGCGGAGCGACGGTATCAAAGTGCGGCACTTGCTTTCCCACACGGCGGGCGTCCCGCCCATGCGCCGCCGGGAGGAGCTTCGGCGGTTCGCCGAACACCTCGACTATTTGGCGTGCGAAGAGATTGAGCTTTTGGGAGCGCCGGGGGACTATTTCAGCTACTGCAACGACACGTTTCTGCTGCTCGGGGCAATCATCGAACGGCTGACGGGCCGCCCGTTCCGAACGGCGATCACGGAGCGGATTTTGGAGCCGCTGCAGATGCGGCGGTCGACGTTCAGCTTGGATGAGCTGGCTGCTTGGGATAATGTCTCCGTGCCGTATGTGAAGCGGGGCGGTACACAGACGCTGGACGTGGTACCGTGGCCTAAGCTGGGGAACTACGAAGCGGGCGGCGGCATCCGGTCGACGGTGCGCGATCTGCTGAAGTACGGGCAAATGTATGTGGGTGATGCCCCGACTTCGAACGGCGGCCCCGTGGTGCGAAGCGAGAGCTTGAGGCAGATGTGGGAACCGATTCACCGGATCGGAAGAAATGTGTTCTACGGCTGCGCGCTGCGGGTGATCCCCGATTACTCTGGCGTTACGCTTGTCGAGCACGGAGGTGGTCAGCCCGGGGTGTCGTCGTATTTTGGCTTCGTGCCCGAACGCGGGCTTGTAGCCGCCGTCTTGACGAACGTGGCGAACGTGCCCGCAAACGAGCTGTGGTTGGCGGCGGTCAATACGGCGCTCGGCTTCCCCTTGGAGCAAAAGAGCAATGTGGAGCCGACGTACGAGGCCTCCCCGGAGGAACTGCGGCGTCTGACCGGCGCTTACCGGTCCGCCGAGGGTGGCAGCGTCGACATCGTCCTCGACGGGAACTTGCCCGTCGCTGAAATTGACGGCAAAGCCTTCGCGCTGCGGGCTAGCGACGACCGTACGCTTGTCATCGCAGACAGCGGGTATCCGATCCGGTTCTTCTTCAAGGATGAGCCGCAGGCTTGGGCGGCCTTCTACGGCTCCCGCATGCTGCGTCGCGTAAACGAATAGAGGGAGAATAGTTTAATGAGCAGAAAACGATTGCGCGATTACGGATTTACCGTCGGAAAGCTTCCGACTGGACGGTTTAACAGCATCACGGATGTCCCCGGAGTATTCGTAGGGCATGTGACGTTACACGAGGACGGCCCCGATGCTTGCGTCCGGACGGGGGTTACGGCGATTTTGCCGCACCCGGGCGATTGGTTTCGCGAGAAAACGGTTGCCGCGGCGCATGTGATCAACGGCTTCGGCAAAACGGCCGGTCTGGTTCAAGTTGACGAGCTGGGCGTCATCGAATCGCCGATTATGCTGACGAATACGTTCGGCGTACCGGCGGTGACCGAAGGGACGCTTCGTTACATGCTGGCGCAGGATGACGGGATCGGAGACCGCGACGGCTCGCTGAACGTCGTCACCGGGGAGTGCAACGACTCGTTGCTCAACGACATGAGAGGACTTCACGTCCGTCCGGAGCACGCGATGGAAGCGATCCGGCAGGGATGGGCAGCCACGGACCGCCGCGTCTTGGAAGGGGCGGTCGGAGCCGGAACCGGGATGGTCTGCTTTGGCTACAAGGGAGGAATCGGGACATCGTCCAGACAGGTGGAAGTGGACGGGCAAATTTACCATTTCGGGGTGTTGGTGCTGACGAACTTCGGCCTTGGGGAAGACTTGACCATACTTGGGAAGCCTGTGGGCGAATCCCTTCGGGCGAAACCAGAGGAAACGCGGGACAACGACGGCTCGATCATCATCGTGATTGGCACCGACTTGCCGATGGACGCCCGTCAACTGAAGCGGATTGCCAAGCGGGCGGGCTTCGGCTTGGCGCGTACCGGCTCGATCGCCCATCACGGAAGCGGCGATATCGCGATCGCCTTCAGCAACGGCAACCGCATTCCGCATACGCCGGCTTCCGGTGTGCTGGAGCTCCGCGTCGTTCGCGAAGACGGCCGCTTGATGTCCGACTGCTTCCGCGCCGTCGTGGAGGCGACCGAGGAAGCGATCTATAACTCCTTGTTTATGGCGGAGACGACCACGGGGCGCCAAGGTAGAACGATTGCTGCTCTACCGATTGAGGAAGTGCTGGCCGTACTAGAAGGCTGATCGGGATCAAGGCTCATACCCGATCAGCCAATCCAGGCGGCGGATTTGCATCCGGGCGGGGAGCAGGCGAAGCAGCCGGTTCCGGACGGCAATGGCGGCGGGGTTCGCGAGCTGCACCATCCGGCCCATCGCGCGTGACCTGCGGACGACCAGCGCGGTCCGTCCGAACCGCTCCCGCTCATATTGCTGCAGAGCGGCGGCGACATCGGACGTGCCCGGCATGCCACATGCCTGCCGCAAGCAGCGGGCTAACGCAAGGGCGTCCTCCATCGCCTGCGCCCCGCCTTGCCCAAGGTTGGGCAGCATCGGATGCGCGGCGTCGCCGAGCAAGGTCACGCGCCCCCGGCTCCAGCCGGCGAGCGGCTGGCGGTCGAAAATATCGTGCGAAAGGATGGAGGTCTCATCGGTCGCGGCGATCAGCGCCTCAATCGGCTCCATCCAGCCGCGAAACCGGCATAGTGCGGCCGCCTTTCTCTCGGAGGGTGGGAGCTCTTGGCCTTGTGGCGCGCTGGCGGTGGTGAACCAGAAGATGCGTCCTTGTCCGATCCCCGACACGCCGAACCGCTTGCCCGGTCCCCAGGCTTCGAAGCCGCCACCCTGATCGAACGGGTACCGTTCGTCGTGCCAATGCGCAATGCCCCGCAGCGCGGTATATCCCGCATAACGAAGCGGGGCGCTCTCGCCGAAGAGCTGCGCCCGAACGGTGGAGTGCAGGCCGTCGGCACCGATCAGCACGTCCCCTTCGGCGGTCGTGCCGTCCTCGAAGACGGCCTTGACGCTTCGCTCGTTTTGCTCCCAGCGGCGCAATTTCTTATCTGTCCGTACCGTTCCGGGCTCCAGACGGCCAAGCAGAACGGAATGCAGATCGGCCCGGTGGATCAGGTAGCTTTGCGCCCCGTAGCGCCGGGCCTGCTCTTCTGTCGGAAGCGATACTAGCAGCCGTCCGTCCGATGTATAAATCTCCGCTTGCCGCAGAGGAGCCCCGAGACGGTTTACCTGCTCGTCCGCTCCAAGCTGCCGCAGCGCTTTCATGGCATTGGCGGCGAGGACGATGCCTGCGCCGATTCCTGACAGGGAGCGGGACCTCTCGTAGACCGAAACTTCCCATCCTGTGGTTTGCAGCGCAATGGCTGCGCACAATCCGCCGATACCGGCGCCGATAATGACCGCTCTTGGGCGGGATGAAGCCGATGCCATGCGGGACTCTCCTTTCGGGCAGCTAACGTTGCCAGTTAAGACGATACCCTGATTATAAGGCCAAGCTCCCGTTCCAACAATGGTATCGTCCATCGGTACCATCATAGAAAAAGCCGTCCTCCGTTGGCAGTTCAACGGAAGGACGGCTTTCGCCTTTTTTAGCTCGGGGGCTTACTTCACATACGCCCACTTAAGCTCATATTCAAGCGCATACGGCGGGAAGACCACACCTTGCAGCTTCGGGTCTTTGAGCCAGCTCAGGGAGCGGAAGTAGTTCGGGATGAGCGGCATTTCCTCCATCAGTATTTTTTCGCCGTCGACCATTAACTGGGAACGTTTCGCTTTGTCCATCTCGACTTGCGCGCCTTTAATTAACTTGTCGTATTCGGCATTGGACCAACCGGCATCGTTGAATTCGTTGCCGGTCACGAACATTTCGAGGAACGTCATCGGATCGTTGTAATCGGCGCTCCAGCCGGAAAGAGACGCTTCGTATTTGTGGTTGTTCTCGTTATCTACGCGCAGCTTGTGCGGAACCGGCTCGCCGATGACATCGACGCCGAGATTTTGCTTCCATTGGGCGAGAATGAACTCGACGGATTTCGGTCCGACCCCGTTGTCGTCCGCTTGAAGCTTGAACTTCGGCAGCTGCGCCACGCCCAGTTCCTTCAAGCCTTCTTGCAGTAATTGCTTCGCTTTGGCCGGGTCGTATTTCGGCCGCAGATCGCCCGCTTTCTTGCGGAACTCTGTGCCGTTGCCGTCGCTCGTTCCGTTCGGTACGAAGCCGGTAGCCGGGACAGGGCCTTTGCCTGTAACCGTTTCAATAAACGCTTTGGAATCGATGGCAAGCGCCAGCGCTTGACGGACTTTTTTGTTTTTGAAGGCCGGGACGTTATCCTGGCTCAGCTTAATATACCAGGAAGACAGCTCGGGCTGGAGGACGAATTCCGGCTTTCCTTCCCATTGGTTGATGCTCTCGCGGGTAATGTTTTGCAACTGGGTCGCTCCGGTTTGGAACAGGTTCAGACCGGTGTTTTCGTCTTTGACGATGTTCAGCGTAATTTTTTCCAGTTTGACTTTATCTTTGTCCCAATATTTATCGTTTTTGACTAAGACGAGCTGCTGCTCATGGTCCCATTGGGCCAGCTTGAACGGACCCGGGCCGATGGCAGATTCTGCGTCTCCGCCGTTTTTGTCGCCGTATTTCTCTACGATGTCTTTGCGTTGCGGGAAAAATTGCAGGAAGGATAACTGCTCGGTGAAGAATGGAATCGGGCGTTCCAAAGTGATTTCAACGGTTTTATCGTCCAGCGCCTTAACGCCGAGCGCCTTCTTCGCCGCTTCGAGCTCTTCTGGGGTTTTCGCCTTTTGCACGTCCGCCCCGCCCTTCACCCAAGCTACCATGAACGCATATAGCGCCTTGGTCGAAGGGTCCAGCGTACGCTGGTACGAGTAGACGAAGTCTTGGGCTTTGACCGGCTGGCCGTCGGAGTAGACCAGGTTGTCTTTGAGCTGGATCGTGTACGTCTTACCGTCCTCCGAAATTTTCGGCATGTCTTTCGCCAGCCCCGGCTCGGCTTTGCCGTCCTTATTCAGACGGTACAGCCCTTCGCTAACGGCGTTCATGACGGTAAACGCTGCCACTTGCGTGGATTTGGAGACGTCCATCGCCCCCGGTTCCGTCCTGAAGTTAAGGGTAATCTCTTGCTTGGGGGCAGCGCTCTTCTCGCCGCCTTCGCTTCCGGGGGTCGTACTGGTGTTGCCGCCAGTACATCCGGCTGCCGTTGCGCCGACAACAGTCAGGATGACCGTTGTAGCCAGCCATTTGCGAATCTTCATAAGCTCGCTCCTTTTTCATTATTTTATATAATCAAGAACGACGATGAATCGTTCTGTGATCCCTTGGCAAAATTACGCAAGACGCATCGACTGCCGCGTTGGTTATGCAGGTTCTTATGAAGTAGGGAGTAGAGCAGCAGGACTAGCGGCTCGGGGACGGCGGGAGCATGGAGGAAGGCCCGGATGGAAGTGAATGCTCGTCCCAAATTCTAGGTGTGGTGAAATATTATTGGGTGATTTGTAATATTAAGATTGTAAAAATATATTACCAAGCTACCACAATATACCAGTGTTTTCAATACAATTTTAATAAAATGTATTCGTTTTCAAAAAGAAAATGACAGGAAGGCTGTTAATGAAATAACCATAGGTTAAAAGGGGGGAGGACGGCTGCAAAAATATCGGACGGCGTGTGCCCGGGGGAATGAAAGCGTAGGTCAAAAGAACGATGTGCCGAGGAGCGTTCGGGAGGAAGGTTGAAGCGCGAAAGGAAAACGATTTTTTTGGGATAAAATGTATAAAAATGACGAAAAAAGCGATATCCGCGGCCGGAGAAGATCAAGGCCAAGCTGAACGAGTATTTTTTTCGAAACCACTGAAACCTAAATGCGCTCTCGCCGGTCTAAAGGGTATACACGGGAGGGGAAGGACATGAACCGAAGCGACCGGGTGAGAGAAGCCCAAGCGGGAAATCACGCGGCCTTTCTGGCTCTGATCGAGGAACAGCAGGACCGCCTCCGCCGGATTGCCTATTATTACGTGCGGCAGGACATGGACGCGGAGGATGTGGTTCACGAGGCGATCTACAAGGCGCTTGTCGGACTGCCGAAGCTGAAGCAGCCGCAGTTTTTCGCCACTTGGCTGACCCGCATCGTCATCAACTGCGCGTTGACGGTATTGGACAAGCGGCAGCGGCTGGTGCCGGACGACAGCCGTTGGGCCGAACGTCAGCCGGCTCTTGCGGCCGATCCCGACGACCGTCTTGACTTGCGTACGGCGGTCCGGCAGCTGGAGCCGAAGCAGAGACAGGTGATCGCGTTCAAATATTGGCACGATATGACGATCGAGGAGATCGCCGTTTTGCTCCGCAAGCCGACAGGCACGGTGAAAACCATTTTGCACAGGGGGTTGAAGGAATTGCGCAAACGATACGATAACCCGGACGAATCGGCAGGCTCAAACCCGTCTCCAGCGGCCGGGGCATCCGAATTATCCGCCGAGGAAGCTTTGCAGCACAGGCTGGCCGAGTTGAAGCTGCGGTCGGAGGAGCTCTTCGACATCCCGGAAGCGTACGTGCTTACGATTGCGGATTACCACGAAGACAAGCGCGAAGGCGGACGGGCGATGTTCGTCTGGACCAAAGCGGGCGAGGACCCCGTATGGAGCAAGCCCGGCAAGGATAGGGGCTTGTCCGTGGAGCTTAACGATCAGGGGGATCTGATCGAGTATACGATCGATGTGGAGGAGGCGGCCGGCGATTTGCCGGAGCTGTCCATAGAACAATTGCGGCTCCGGGCGGAGAAGTTCGCGCTCGACCATTATCCGGGCGTACTGAAGCCGTTTTCCCTGACGCGCACCAAGTCCGCGGATTCCGGGACGCTTTTTTTCTACGAGCAGGAGGTCATGGGGCTGCCGCTGCCGATGTCGGGCTTCCGGGTCAAGATTCACCGCAGCGGCATCGTCAGCGACTTCCGGTATTTTGGCCGGCAGACGAAGCCGAAAGTCCCGGAGTCGATTGTTCCGAAGGAGCAACTGCTGTGCCAGATTGCGGATACCGCCAAGCTGGACCTGCGGCTGGACTTCCTTCACAAGTCCGTCGACGACACGGAAAAGGAGGAGCTGAGACTGGTCTACGAACCGAGCAGCCGCTGGATGCACTTCCGGGCGGACGGGACGGAAGAAGTCCGCGAAGCGGCCGACGAAGACACGGAAACCGAGGAGCCGGCCGTATGGCTGCCCGTGCCCGAGCTGCCTGCGGTCGAGGCTCCGGCTGTCCGGACGGCGCAGGACGTTCAAGAGCTTCTTGGCATCGATCCGGAGCGGTACGAGCTGCTGAGGGAAGTAGAAATGGACGACTGCATGACCGGTATGGTCTGGCGGCGGCGCGATTGGCAGCCGGTTGAGACAGAAGACCGTTCGCTGGACGCCTTTTTCCGGCAGCGGACGGAGGAGACGCTGAAAGCGAAGATCGATCCGGTCAGCGGAAAGCTGGTGTCGTTTATTCGTTTTGAAGAGGAGATTCCGGGGGAGCAGCGGCTGACACGGGACGCGTGCTTGGACATCGCGCTCGGATTTTTGGCCCGCATGCAGCCCGGGCTGGCGCCATTTTTACAGCTGCGGCAGCAGGAGGAAGCGTCCGATTCCGACAGGGAGCATTTCGATTTCCGCATCGGGAAGCAGGGCGTCTGGCTGGAGCTGAAGCACATCCGGTTGTCCGTCAACAAGACGTCGGGACGGATCGGACACGTGATGGCTCAATCCGTCGATCCTGCCCAATTGCAGGCCGTCGAGGTAACACCGCTCATAAACGAGTCGGAAGCGCGCCGGATTTATGCGGAAGCTCTCGACCTGAAGCTGGGGTGGGAGATCGATTACTCGGGCAACGGCAAAAGGCGCCGTTACGCTTTGAAGTACCGTTTGGTGCACAAGGAAAAAGGCCGGGAAATCCGTTGGATCGATGCCCGGACGGGCGAGCTGATTTGTTCGAGGCTGGAGTAAAGGGGAGGGTACGGTGGATGAACAACCAAACAGGGAGCGGGAACAACATGCGCTTACTGAAGCTGTGGATTCGGACGCCCCGGAAGCTTCGTTACCTTGCGATTATCGGGTCTCTGGTCTTTTTGCATTGGTTCTTTAGGTGGCTTAACGGATGATTCTGCGGGTTCAAACGATGCCCTCCCCGGGTAAGGAAGGACACAACTTCCTTTTTCGGAGGAGGGCTTTTGATGACGGACTTCGCCTATATTACCGTCAAGCTCGCGTCGGGACTTGCGGGGCTGTGGATCATCACGAGATTGCTCGGCAAAAAGGAAATTTCCCAGCTGACCGCTTTCGATTTCGTCTCCTCGTTAATGCTCAGCGAAATTGTCGGCAATACGCTGTATGACCGTGACGTCGGGCTGGAGCAGCTGCTTTATGCGCTCGCGCTGTGGACCGTGATGTCGTTGGCGCTGGAGAAGCTCGTGCAGTACGTTCCGTGGCTGTCCAAGCCGCTGAACGGGACGGCCGATCTCATTATTGACAACGGCCGAATCGATTGGCAGGCGATGAAGCGCAACAATCTCGATTTCGACCAATTGCTCACAATGCTCCGGGAGCAAAGCGTATTTTCCATACGGGAGGTCGCTTTCGCCGTGTTCGAGACGAACGGGAGCATCAGTGTGATGAAACGGACGGAAGCGGACAGCGTAACGCGAAAGGACTTGCGTCTGCCCGACGTTCCGATGTCCCTGCCGGTTGTGCTGATCGAGAACGGGCACATTCGGCGGCAAAGGCTCGAAGCTCTCGGCCGGGACGAGGCGTGGCTGTTCGGCGAGCTTCAAGCCGCAGGAATCGGACGGCCGCAGGATGTGCTATACGCGGAATGGACGGACCATGACGGGCTGTACTGCCAGCAGAAGCCGGAGACGGCCGGTCAGTAGCCGTCCGTTCTGCGCCCCATCCGCTCCGCCAAGTCTGCGCCTTGCTGCGCGGAAACGGAGCCGAGATGCGGCGAACCGGCATCGGCCTGGGCCAGACCTTCAGCGACGCGCCGCCCGTACTCGGGATCGGCTTGCGTAAAATAGTCAATCATCCGCTGACGGATCGGAGGCCGGCATACTTGAAGCGCAGCGACTAGGTTACCGATCAATTCGTCACGTTCCCACTTCTCGAATTTCCGGTACGTTTCTCCCGCCTGCTTGAAATCGTTCGTCCGGTAGATCTTGTGGTGCACGAGCTTCGCCTGATAAGCGGGTTCATGGTCTTTGCCCTGTGGCTTCGCTTCGGTCAGCCCGTCCAGCAGCGAGGGCTCATAGTTGACATGCGGACTTTGCCCCTCGGCGCGGTCCACGTAGTAGGTCATTTGCCCGTCGCGCTGATTGGTGGCGACGTGCTTCTTGGGCGCATTGATCGGGAGCTGGAGATAGTTGGTGCCGACCCGGTGCCGCTGCGTATCCGAGTAGGAAAACGTCCGTCCTTGCAGCAGCTTGTCGTCGGAGAAATCGAGGCCGTCTACCAAGACGCCCGTCCCGAAGGCCGCCTGTTCGACCTCTGCGAAATAGTTCTCGGGATTCCGGTCCAGCACCATTTTTCCGACCGGCAAAAAGGGAAAGCGCTCCTGATCCCACAGCTTGGTCGGGTCCAGCGGATCGAAGTCGAGTTCGGGATGCTCGTCGTCGCTTAAGATTTGAACGCAGAGCTCCCATTCCGGAAATTCGCCGCGCTCGATCGCCTCGTACAGGTCCTGGGTCGCATGGCTGTAATTTTTGGCTTGAATCCCCTCGGCTTCGTGTTGGGTTAAATTTTTGATACCCTGCTTCAGCGGCTCCCAGTGGTATTTAACCAAGACCGCCTCGCCGTTGGCGTTGACCCACTTGTACGTATTGACGCCGGACCCCTGCATCTGTCTGTAATTCGCCGGAATTCCCCAAGGAGAGAAGACGAAGGTCACCATATGCGTCGCTTCCGGCGTGCCCGCGAGAAAATCGAACATGCGCTCCGGGTCGTTAAGATTCGTCACAGGGTCCGGACGGAACGAATGGACCATGTCGGGAAACTTGAGAGGATCGCGGATGAAAAAGATTTTCAGATTGTTCCCGACCAAATCCCAGTTCCCATCCTCCGTATAAAACTTGGTCGCGAAGCCGCGGGGATCGCGGAGCGTCTCGGGCGAATGTCCGCCGTGAACGACGGTGGAGAAGCGGGCGAAGACGGGAGTCCGTTTCCCGGCTTCCTGAAACAGCTTCGCCCGCGTGTACCGCGCGACCGGCTCGTCTCCGACTTTGCCGTAGGCCTCGAAGTAGCCGTGAGCCCCCGCTCCGCGGGCATGGACGACCCTCTCGGGAATGCGTTCCCGGTCGAAATGCGAGATTTTCTCGATAAAATGGTAGTTTTCAAGTGTGGACGGCCCCCGATTGCCCACGGTCCGGATGTTCTGGTTGTCCGCAATGGGATGGCCCTGCCGATCCGTCAGCGTCGTATCGGTTTCGCCCGGCGAACGCCGCTCGTCGGGCGATCCTCCGACACCCTCAACCGAAGTTCCGTTTGAATGGTTATCTTTCATTTCACTTTTGCCTCCCAGTAGTGAAAGCTCTTCATGACATATCCATTATTTGACTAGCCTGCCGAAAATATGCGCATGAATCTGCCGGAAGGTGCGGGGGATCGCTGTGGAGCGGTCGCGTCGAATAGAGCGTTCCGCGGGCTTATAGCAGAGGCTCCTACAAACGGCGGCCCGGCCCCGCTACGGGTCTGCGATAGGGGGAGATCCACCGGCCGAGCGTAAACCCGATTCCGATAAGAAGGAACACAAGCGGGAGCACGATGCCCATGCCGAGCCATAAGGCGGCTGACTCTACCAAGTCCGCCTCATAAAAGCGGTAAAGGGCGTACGAGGCATACGGGATTTCCACCAGCGCGGCGGTTACGGCTCCGACGGTATAGCTCCGCTTCCCCAGCGATAAGCCTACATGTTTGATGCCGTCCAGCAGCATGACCGCGACCATGCCGACGAAGACGGGGCCGAGCTTCCCGCCGTCCTCCACTGCTGTTGCGGCAATGTTTGCGCCAAGGCAGATCAGCGATCCGATCAGCGCGACGGCTGTCGCGAACTGAACGGTAATGCTTTTGTCCCAATTCAGCGCCCGCTGCATCAACGGGGGCAAGGTGTGCTTGCGCGGCCGTATCCAGCGTTCCACGACGACGATTTCCTCGCCGTCATGAAGGAAGAAGGCGACCGGCAGGAGCCAGATCAACGTGTGCAGGGAAATCCAATCGTTCAGTAATGTGAGCATGTTCGATTCCTCCTTGGTTTGTTTATTATTGAGTTGAATTTGAGTGTGCACTCAAAAATTCTGCAAAAAAATTGGTCTTTCAGCGGAACGCATTACGCATCACCCCTGTAAAGACCGTGGAGCATCAGGCCGACCAGTTGGCGAATATAAGCTTCTTCGTCGCCCAGCACGGCCATCTCGCTGCTGAAGCGGGAATGCAGCGCGAAATAAAGCAGAATTGACGCGTTAAGCATCGTTGCGGCAACGTGATAGGTTTGCTCGCTTATTTGCCCAACGGGGGCCGACTGCTTCAAAATGCCGCTTCCGGAAGCGCCGATGCTTCCGATAAGCCGGAGCACTTCCTGAGAAACGGCCTCATCCCGCATCATCTCCGGGGACCAGATCAGCAGCAGGTACTCCCGGTTCTCCTTCAAAAATTGCAGATACTGGCATCCGTACTGTACCAGCGCTTCGTCCAGCGGCAGCCGTTTCCACCGGTCCGCGCCGTCCTGCGCCAGCAGCGCGAAGGAGAAGCTGTTAACGATATGCATGAGCAGCTTGCGCTTGCCGCCGAAGTAGTAGAAGATTAAGCCTTCCGTTACGCCGCCTTCCTCGGCAATTTCCTTGGTCGTGGTCGCATGATAGCCTTTCCCGGAAAAAAGGCGGAGGGCCGTGGCGACGATTTTTTGTTTTTTCAGCTCGGGATCGTTCTTTTCGCCTCTCGCCATCATTCGTCCTTCTTTCAAAAGAAATTGAGTATGTACTCAAATTATAGTCGGACCTCTCCAATTGTCAAGCCGTGCACGCACAGGGCTATGAACAGCAAACGGCAGCAAGCCCGCCTTCAGGGGACGGATTGCTGCCGTGCTATCTAATTCGAAGTCCGATTCAACGTCTGACCGGTATCCTGAAGCCCGCGCTCAGCCTTTGATGGCCGCGATGACCAGGATCGCCCCGATCAGCACAAGCGGCGCCAGCATAATGACCCACGCCATCGGCCGGGCTGCGTTGATCGTCCAGCCGATGCCGACCCGCTTCTCGATAAACAGCGAAGGATCGTTGGGATTATAGTAGATCGATCCCAGCTTCCAATACTTGTCGTCATCGGCCACCCCGTGCACCAGCTTCCCGTCCGTTGCGGTCGATCCGCCGAGCCGGCTCCCGCCTTGCCCGGTAATGAACGAGACCACGAGAACCAAGATTAATATCAGAGCGGGAATCGTGATCGCCACGGTGACGAGTACCGAGCCATCAAAGGGAAATAGCAAGAAAAACTGGATGAACGAGAACAGCACGAGCATCAAGAAGCCCATGACCATCAACACGAGGGACCAGATCCGGCGGAATCGGATGTTCTGCTCGCGCGACTGCTCAGGCGCATTCGCGTCGATCTGCTGTTTGCTATTGCGAATCACCGTATTGATGGACGCGAAGATGAAGATCAGGACCAACTGCATCACGTTCGGGAAAAAGACGTTCCAATACGTTTTAGGCTCGGTGGCTGTCGGGTTACCCTGCATATCGTACCGCGATACGAGAATATCTGGAAGCTTGTCGTAATTCAACAAAGCAATGACGGCGCACAGAGCGACGAAGGCCAGATGAACCAGATACCACCAGTCGGAATACGTCGTTTTCCGGTTCCGGAACGAGGTGTCGACGGCAATGAACCGGGCGCTGGCGTCCTGTGTGGGACGCGCGGCCTTCCACAGCTTCATTTTGTTGTAATAGACGAGGAAGCTGACCGTCGCCGCCGCCAAAAGCGCCAAGGTAAAGCCGATGATGAACAGTCCCTGCTGCGTCTCGTTCGTTCGCTGGATGCCAAAAATCAAGACGATGAGGAGCACGGCTCCGATCGCCCCGTTCCACCAGGCATAGCGGCGGCGCATCGATTGCAGCTCGGGATCGTGATAATGCCGCGAATCGATCGATACGCCAAAATGATTTGTCGTTCTCGTAAAATACGGCAAACCGGCCAGCATCACAAGGACCGGCACAAAAATGGCGGCGACCAGCAACGCGATTCCAATATGCATGTAATCCCCTCCTTAGTTCCCTTTGATTTCGCGGAAAATGCCCTGGATAAACCCGAGCAGCTCCTCCTCGCGCATCCCGCGGCAGATGGCCTCGGCTGCGATCGGCGTCAGCTGCTCACGCAATTTATGTTTATACGCCTCGGTTACCTGCGGCATGCCGTCCGGTTGGACGACAACCCCTTTTTGGCGATGAACTTGAATGAAGCCTTCCTGCTTCAGGAGCGTGTAGGCTTTATTCACGGTATGCAGATTGATGCCGATATCCGAAGCGAGACTGCGCACGGAGGGAAGCGCCTCGCCGGGCTTCAAGGCGCCGCTTGCGATGCCTTCGAGAATTTGATTCATCAACTGGGTGTAAATTGGAGTCTCCGACTGTAAATCCAATTTAATAATCATGAAATCCCCTCGTACCTTGGGCTTCCGGGGTTATCCCCGTGGTCCGGCCTCAAAATTAGTTTTTGCCTTTCAGCCACCCGGCGATATCGTCAATCACGTAGGACGGCACGTTGCCGGGAAGGGCGTATTCCTTGCCGGTGGAAGGCTGATCGGACTCGACGAACCCGTGGTTCAGCTTCGGATAAAGCTTGTATACGACGTCCTGGCGCGCAGACAGGGCGGACTTCCAGCCGTCCAGATTGCTTGCGGTCACTTGAAAATCGTTGTCGCCCTGCAGGATGAGGAGCGGCGTCGATTGACGCTTGGCGATTTCCCCGCCCCGATAGTTCCGGAAGTCGAACCACCAGACCGGATTGCCCAGCGCAAAATCTTTCGGTATGTTCGCGGCGGAATATTGCGGGTCCTTCAAAAGAGCGACTTGATGCTCCATCGCTTTCACCTGCTGCTCCAGCCCTTCAGTCGGCTGCCCCGCTTCCTTCGCCCATGCGAGCGCTTGTTTATTTTGCTCCAGAACGAGATCCTCTAACGGTTGGGAAGGGCCGGCCATCACAATCGCTCCGGCAATGCTTTTCTGCTTGTCGGATTCGATGATGGACGGGACCAGCATCCCGCCCTGGCTGTGGCCGAGGACGATGATGCGCTTCGCATCGATGCGGCGGTCCTTTTGCAGCGTATGTACCGCGGCGATCGCATCGTCAACCGTTTCTTCCTTGACGGTAAAGGCCGGATGGAGCGCGCTCTTGAGCGTGTGCACCCGCGTCCGCTTCTCGTAGCGCAGCACGGCGATGTTGTTGGCGGCCAGACCGACGGCCAGATCGCGGAACGTCTTGTAGCTGCCGAGCGTTTCGTCGCGGTCGTTCGGCCCGGAGCCGTGGACGAGCACGATGGCGGGGAACGGCCCTTCGCCCTTCGGCAGCGTCAGCGTGCCGGGGAGCGGCGCTTCGCCTTCGCCGACCGTCACTTCCTCCTCCGAATAGAGCTCCCACTTGTCGTACTCCGGCTCGCGGTAATTGCCAGCGGGAGAAAGAGGCATGAAAATATCGTCGATTTTGCCGTTCGCGTCGAACCGGACGGCGATGCCCAGCGGCGTCGATTTTTCCGTCATATAGCCGAGCAGGGCGTTGCGTTGGACCGCCGAAATTTCCCGCTTGAGCGAGATGAGCCGTTTCGGCGCCCCTAGGATGCCGGTATTGCTGGTCCAGTACCCCGCAAGCTTCGCTTCCGGCAGCCCGGCCCGCAGCTTGTCGCTCAGCATCAGACTTGCCGCTTGAAATTGACCGTTTTGCAGCAGGTAAATGAAGTGGCTCCCCGCTGTGGTCACATCGGAAGGATCGATGGTCAGCCCGTTTGCGTCGTCCCACTCGATGGAGACTTGAAAGGCTTGCCGGATCGTATCCAGCGGAATTATCGTCGTATCGTTAACGATTGCAGCTTCCCGCGTCATGGAGATCGTTGTGGATTCATTGACTTTTGCGCTCCGTTCGCCGATGTTTACGGCGAGTTTGGCCGCGCCCCGGGTGACGGTAACCAGCCTGTTCTCCGTCTCCCATTCGACTCCCGCACCGATGGCTTCGGCGACGGCCCGCAGCGGGACCATCCGTGCGAGTGTGCTGGAAGAGCCGGTATCGGCTTCTTTGGCTGCTGCCGCTTCTTGAGCGCTCATCTGCTCCGCCGGTGTGCTTTCTGCCAGGGCGTGTGCCGGTTGGACGATCGCCGCCGCAAGCAGCGAACCGACGGCCAATTGTTGCATGCTGTGATTCCATCGTTTGCTCATATGCTGTTCCCCCAAGCTTGTAGTTATAACTGTTATACTATAAATATAACAGTTATACATAGAGAGTCAAGGGACGATTGCAAATTGCAGATGCTAAATTATAATTATTACTAATAAGCTGAAGGAGATCCGGCAACCCATTCGGTTTTCTGTTATAATGGGAGCAACGGATAAGCTTGATTTAGGATGAAGGCGGTGTGATGTCTTGGAAAAAGTGCTGCAAGAACAATGCGATGAGACCTGTGAAGGCACCTCTCAGATTGATGATTTGAAGGAAAGTTTGATCCCGGAAGCGACGGCGGCCGGACTGGCGGACGTATTCAAAGCGCTGGGCGACCCGACGCGGGTGAAGATTATATATACGCTGCTGCAAAAAGAGCTCTGCGTGCATGACCTGACCTTGGTTCTGGAAATGGGGCAGTCGGCGATTTCGCATCAGCTTCGCTACTTGCGCAATTTACGTATCGTAAAGCGGCGCAAAGTAGGGAAGACGGTATTCTACTCGCTCGACGACGAGCATATCGAGCAAATTTTCGTGCAGATGCTGCAGCACGTCAAGCACGTCTAGCGGTAAGTGAGCATACTAAAGCAGGGGGAGATCCTCCTGCTTTTTTTATATTTCTTTTTCATCGCTGGTTCAAAAGAAGGGCGAACGACGGTTGACAGATCTGCGCTGGATGACATAAGATGGTAATAAACGTATGAACAATTAATCATGTATTGCATAGAGGAGATGGAGATATGTCCGGCAAACCATCCTGCTGCGGGGCTGGAGCGCCGCACGGCAGCAAGCCTGACGTTCATGGAAACGGCGATCCCCGGCACGGCCAAGAACTAGAGCATACGCATGATGCCGGGTGCGGACACGACCACGAGCATGGTCATGATCACAAGCATGGTCATGATCGCAGTCACAATCACGGTGACGCTCACGATCACAGCCACAGCCATGACGCTTGCGGCTGCGGGGATCATCATGATCATGACCACAGCCACGACCACGGTCATAGCCACGATCACGGCGCCTGCGGCTGCGGAAGCAGCCACGAGGAGGATGCGGCCAATGCCGCCCTGGCGGCGGCGGCTGCGGAAGCTGCTGCGGCCGGAGCGATATCCAGCGTGTACCGCATCGAAGGAATGGACTGCGCGGATTGCGCGCGGAAGCTGGAGAAACGGGTCGGGGCGCTGGCGACCGTCCGGATCGCTTCGGTCAATTACGGGGCCGCCAAAATGACCGTCATTCATGACGGGACGGCCGGGGAAGCCGTCATGCAGACGGTAAGGCAGGCGGGCTACACGGCCATCGCCGACAACGGCACGCTGCCCGGGACCCACGGAGAGCAGCCGTTCTGGAAACGCAACAAAAAAGCGGTGCCGACGGCGGTATCTGGAGCGGTGTTTTTGGTTGCTTGGCTGCTTGCCTCAATCAAAGTCGCGCCGGAGTCGGTCGTCACGCTGCTGTATGTAGCGGCCATGGTGATCGGCGGATTCCGCATCGCGCGTACCGGCATCTACGGGCTCAAGTCGGGGACGATCGGCATGGATCTGCTTATGACCGTAGCCGCGATCGGCGCCGGCTGCATCGGGCAGTGGGAGGAAGGGGCCGCCGTTGTGGTGCTTTTCTCGCTCGGCGAGACGCTTGAAGCCTACACGATGGACCGGACCCGCAGGTCGATCCGCGGATTGATGGATTTGTCGCCCAAGGAGGCGCTGGTCCGCAGGCAAGGCAGCGAGATGAAGCTGCCGACGGGGCAGATCGAAGTCGGGGACATTCTGCTCGTGAAGCCCGGCGAAAAAATCGCCATGGACGGGATGGTCGTTCAAGGAACTTCGTCGGTGAATCAAGCTCCGATTACGGGCGAATCCGTTCCGGTGCTCAAAGAAACGGGCAGCGAAGCGTTCGCCGGTACGATCAACGGGGAAGGGGCGCTGGAAATCCGGGTAACCCGGCGCGTGGAAGACAACACGCTGTCCCGCATCATTCGTATGGTCGAGGACGCTCAGGTGCAGAAAGCGCCGTCGCAGCGGTTCATCGACGCCTTTGCAAAGTACTATACCCCTGCCGTGCTTCTTATTGCGCTTGGGATTGCGGTGATTCCCACGCTGGCGTTCGGCCAGCCGTTCGAGCCGTGGTTTTACCGCGCGTTGATGATGCTCGTCGTGTCTTGCCCTTGCGCCTTGGTCATTTCTACGCCCGTCAGCATCGTATCGGCGATCGGCAACGCGGCGAGACACGGCGTATTGATCAAGGGCGGCGCGTATTTGGAACGGCTCGGCGCCGTAGAGGCCGTCGCCTTCGACAAGACCGGCACGTTGACGGCCGGCGTGCCCGAGGTGACGGAATGCATTCCGCTGGGAGGAAGAACTGCGGAAGAGGTGCTCACGATCGCAGGAGGGATCGAGGCCCGGTCAGGGCATCCTGTCGGCGAGGCGATCGTTAGAAAAGCAAAGCGGGAGGGCGTGCCGCTTGCGGACATCACGGAGTTTGCCGCCGTGCCCGGACGCGGGGCTAAAGCGCAAGTCGGCGGCAGCTTATTCTTTATCGGGAGCCCCCGGTGGTTCGTCCAAGAGCTGGGCGTTTCCCTGGAATCGCTGCAGGGAGAGCTGGAGCGGCTGGAAGGCCAAGGAAACACCGTCATGGTGCTGGGTACGGCGGAGGAGCCGTGGGCTGTCTTCGCGGCCTCCGACGAGCTTCGTCCGAACAGCCGTACGGCATTGGAGCAGCTTCGCGCCGCAGGCATCCGTCAAGCGGTGATGCTGACCGGCGACAACCGGGGAACGGCCGAGGCGACCGCCTCCAAGCTGGGCGGGATCGCCTACCGCGCCGAGCTGCTGCCGCAGGATAAAGTAACCGCCGTCCGCGAGCTGATGAACGAGCACGGGCATGTCGCGATGGTGGGGGACGGCGTCAACGATGCGCCTGCGCTGGCCACGGCTACCGTAGGCATCGCAATGGGGGCAGCCGGCACCGACACGGCGCTTGAAACGGCCGATGTCGCCCTGATGGCGGACGATCTGTCCAAACTGGCGTACACGGTGCGGCTAAGCCGCCGTGCGCTGAGGATTATTAAGCAAAATATCGCCTTTTCCCTGCTTGTGAAGGCAGTCTTTCTCGCTCTCATCTTCTTCGGAGCTTCGACGCTCTGGCTGGCGGTGCTGGCCGACACGGGCAGCTCGCTTATCGTCATTGCCAACGGTATGCGGCTGCTCCGCATCAAGCCGTAAAGCCGCGAGGCTCCATGCCCAACCGCCTTTCCTTGCGAAAGGCGGTTTTTTTGCTTCAGCCTGAAAGCCGCGCCGTTCGTTTCCATCCGCGCCGTCTTTTTCCCGGTCGGTCCGCATAGGCTGTAACAGACGGGCCGTACAGGCCGGGGAAGGGGGAGCCGCGGTGCTGAGGCGCAGATGGAGAAGCAGTCCCTCGGGCAAAAGCAAGCTGAAGCGCACGCTGTTGATCGTGCTGGTCGTTCTGCTGCTTCTCTGCATGCAGGCTTATTTGTATGTCGAGCGAAATTTAAAGGAGCCGCTGGTGCATTTGGCCCGGGTGCGCGTGAAGCAGATCGCGACGGAGGCGATCAATTCGGCGATCGCGGACCGGATGGCGCAGAGCACCAATTTCGAGAAGCTGATCGATTGGCGTACCGACAACAGCGGCAAAATTACGGGCTTCATGTTAAATTATGCGGAGCATAGCCGGATTACCGCCGATACGGTCAATATTGTCACCAAGCAGCTCGAAGCCGTAGGCTCCGTACCGGAGCATATCCCGCTCGGTCAGGCGATGCATTCGCCGCTTCTCGCTTCGTTCGGGCCGAATATTCCGATCCGGCTCGTACCTGCGGGCACGGCCAAGGTGGAGCTGAACACGCGCTATCAGAGTGCAGGTATCAATATGATTTTGGTGGAGGTATACGTTCATGTGACGGTCGAAATGACGGTCATTATTCCATTCGATTCCGCGCCCGAAGTGATGGAAACGGAGCTGCCCGTATCCTATTCGCTGGTAGTCGGAGATGTGCCTACCTATTATTTTGACGGCCGGGGCAATCCGGTCGGCCAGTCGGGGCCGCTGCCCCCGGGAATCTCGCTCCCGAATGTCAATGTTCCGGCGGCGAAGCCCGACGCTTCGGAGGCGCGAAGCAAGGAGTCGTCCGTCGAGCCGAAAGCAAAATAAATCCGGTACGGGATTCACGGAAGCCTCCGCGTTTACGCACCGGATCATTTGCAAATGTATACTTATCTTAGGCGAAAGGAAGCTCCGTCACGGTGTGGTCGTCTTGCGCCGCATGCGCTCTTCCCGCTCCCATTTGCGCAAATGGGGGTACGGATCGAAGGACCATTCCGTCAGCCCGTTGTCCCGGTACAATCCGTAATGCAGATGGGGCGGAAACTTCCCGGACGTACCGGGCTTCCCATAGCCGGAGCTGCCTACCCAACCGACCACTTGGCCGGGCTTTACGATACTGCCCTGCTGCACTTCTTTTTTGTTAAAGCCAGACAAATGCGCGTAATAATGATACACGTTGTTTAAATCGCGGATCCCGATGCGCCAGCCGCCGTACGGATTCCAGCCCATCACTTCGATGACGCCGTACGTAGCGCTGCGCACCGGAACGCCGTAGCCGGCGAAGATGTCGGTTCCTTCGTGGATGCGGTATCCGCCCCAGCCGCGGCTGGCGCCCCATGTGCTGCGATAGGAATAATCGGCGCTAAGCGGCATAACGAAGCAGTGCTCGTACAGGTCGAGCGTATCGAAATGGGCGTAGATCCGGGCGAATTGCTGAATCCGTTCGACGCTCCGGGTATTTTGGTAATAATCCCAAAGTCCGATGCGGAGGTCTTCCTCGGCGCTTCCTTTTTTGAGCATATTGACAGCCATCGAATACAGCCGGTCAAGATCGTTCATCCGGTCTGCCAAGCCATCCCCTGAGCCGTCCCTGCCGATTCCTCCGAACCATTGAATGCTGTTCGCATTTTTGTCTTCGTGGTCGGGGTTGAGTATGCCACCCCACTGCAGATCGGTAAAATAGATGGCGATTAGTCCGTCAGGGGCCGGGCGTTTTTTCGCGAGATTGATCGTCCGTTCGTATTGATCGACGGCTGCCAAATAATGCCAGGGAATGCCGGTAATCGCACTGACTTTGTCGAACAGATCCTTACGCTCGGCGAACACGGCTTTCATTCCATTCACCGCCTTGCTTGCTTTCGGTAATGCAGGAGTTTTGGCTGCGGGAGCGTAGGCGAACCCCCGGTTTTCCAATCCCCCTGCTGCCGGGCCAACGAGCAGCGCGGCGCACAAAGCCGCTGCGGTTAACAATCGTGCATGGGCTGCCGCCATACGATATAGCTGCCTCCTTCGTTCGGGTATCGATACGCTGGTTTCATTTAACTGTAGCATGTGCGGGCCGCTGCCTTTTTATCCCTTGTCCGGTTTGATATGATGGAGGCGTGGGGGGATGCCGGATGCCGTTTGATCACCGGGAAGAGCATATAGATGACCGCATGCTCATTTTGCAGGCCAATATCGACGACATGAATCCGGAATATTGTTCGTACGTGACCGACCTGCTGCTGGAGCAGGGGGCCAACGACGTATACTGGATTCCGATTATTATGAAAAAAGGGCGCCCCGGCGTCATGCTGAACGTACTGACCGACGATGAGGGCGTGAAGCGAATGGAGGAAGTCATTTTCCGGGAAACGACGACGCTTGGCTTGCGTTATTTGCGGGCCTCTTGCCATCGTCTGGGAAGAGAGTTTCACAGGGTTGATACGCCCTGGGGGCCCATTCAGGTAAAAGCGGGGTTCCATCAGGGTGAGCTCGTCCAGTTCGCCCCGGAGTTTAAGGAATGCGAGCAGGCGGCCAAAACGTACGGCGTGCCGCTCAAGCAAGTGTACGACGAGGTGCGGCGGCGGTTTATGGAGCGCAGCCGCGCTTAAACGGGCAAACGGACGGTTCTTCCGAAGCAGACCTTGCGTTTCTGCCGGCGGAAGCCGTCCGTTGGCCGTTCGATCGTAGTAAAGCAGAGAACGAAAAAGCGGCCTTTTCCCGGAGGAAAAGGCCGCTCGGTTTACCTATTGCCGTATGCAAGTATCATCCGGACCGTCATTGTCATGCTTGTGGTGTACGTGAGGGTGCTCCTCATCGTGTGAATGCTCGTCATGGCTATGTTTTTCGTGCCCATGCTCATGGCCGTGCTCGTGCGAATGCCCGCGATGATGGTGCCCGTGCTCATGCTCGTGCTCGTGCGAGTGCTCGTGATGATGGTGCTCATGGCCGTGCTCGTGCGAGTGTTCGTGATGATGGTGCCCATGGCCGTGCTCATGCGAGTGCTCGTGATGATGGTGCTCTGGCTGATGATGTCCGTGAACGTGTTCGTGTGAAAACTCTTCATGGTGCACCTGCCACTTGCTCAAATAGGGATCGGCCTGACCGACGACGACGCGCAGCACGTTAGGCTGGTTCGGCAAATCGCGTGTTCCGGCCCCGTAGCCGATCGACTCCACGATCATCGGCGGAAGACCCTTGGCGAATTCGTCGACGAGTCCGGAGACGATGCCTGCGCCTGTCGGTGTTGTCATCTCCAGCGAGTACGAGGTCGGCGCGATGGGCAGCCCTTTCATCATTTCCAGCGTAGCCGGGGCCGGCACCGGATAAATGCCATGATCGCAATGCACCGTGCCGGAGCCGAGAGGTACGGCGGAGGACAAAATTTTCTCGATTTCCAGCGAATCGATGGCCAACGCTACCCCGATCACATCGACGATCGAATCGATCGCGCCGACTTCGTGAAAATGAACGCGCTCGATCGGGATGTTATGTATTTTCGCTTCCGCTACCCCGATCTTCTCGAAAATCGCGAGGCTCAGCTTGACGACGCGCTCGTTGAAGCCGGCACGATGAATCAGCTCCACGATTTCCGAGTAATGGCGATGGTGCGCCGGCGGCGTATGCGGATCAAGGACGACATCGAGCTTGAGCGCGGATATGCCGCGCTTGTTCACGCGTCTCCATTCCAGCGTGAACGGCTCGATCTGAATTTTGCGAAGCTCTTCTTCGATATAGTGACGGTCCGCGCCGGCGTCGACAAGCGCGCCGAGCGTCATATCGCCGCTGATTCCAGAGAAGCAGTCCAAATACAAGATTTTCACGTTTCATCCCTCTTTGTCCCGTTTTGATGGATTAATGCAGCGTTATAGCCGGCGCCGAACCCGTTGTCGATGTTGACGACGGAAATGCCGGGCGCACAGGCGTTGAGCATGGATAGCAGCGCGGCGACGCCTTGAAAGCTGGCTCCGTAGCCGACGCTCGTCGGCACCGCAATGACCGGCACGGCCACCAGGCCGCCCAAGACGCTGGCGAGCGCCCCTTCCATCCCGGCGACGACCACGACTGCGCTCGCTCCGCGGATGACCGGCAGCCGGCGGAACAGCCGGTGAATACCGGCCACGCCGACGTCGTAGACGCGCTCCACGCGGGAGCCCAGGCACTCGGCCGTCACGGCGGCTTCCTCCGCCACAGGCACGTCCGACGTGCCTGCGCAGACGACGGCGATGTAGCTGCCGCCGTCCGGCACGGCTTCGCCGCTCCGCAGCCAAGTCAGCGCCCGCGCCTCGGGGTGATGCTTCACCCCCGGGATGCGCTGCATGACATAGGCGGCTTTATCCGCGTCGACGCGCGTCGCCAGCACGCGGTCCGTATGGGCGGCCAGCCGCTCGAAGATCGCGGCGATTTGCTCCGCCGATTTGCTTTCCCCGTAGATGACCTCGGGGAAGCCGGTCCGCGCCGGACGGCTCAGATCGAGCTGCGCATAGCCTAGGCTGTCGTCGACGGCGTCCTCCGAAAGCGATAGGAAGGACGCCTTGCGGCGCATCGGCGTTTCCCCGGAGGCGTCTATTATCGTTTTATCGATTGCCGGCTGCTCCGGCGTTTTAACGGCCTGAACGGCCGTTTCCGGGCGGCCGGCCGGGGCGGTATGCGCCCCGGACAGCCCTTCCTCCAGCAGTCGTTTGGCTTCGGCGATGTCCAGATCACCGGATTGTACCAGCTTAAGTATGTTGTCGATGTTCATCATCGTAAATGTTCGAACCTCCCGCTCCCAAACCCTTTCCTCAGTGTACCATATTTCAACTCCCAAAGTAATTTCGAAAGTGGATTGTTGGCCTATTCGTGATATAATAGCTTCAAATCCAAGCACAAGAAAAAGCTTGCTGCGGAACAGGAGTGCATCCATGGCGACTCATCAAATAGAACGCAAGCCCGAATGGCTGAAAATCAAGCTGACGACGGGAGACAATTACAAAGAGCTGAAAAACATGATGCGCGGCAAAACGCTGCACACCGTATGCGAGGAAGCAAAGTGCCCGAACATCCATGAGTGCTGGGCGGCCCGGACCGCCACCTTTATGATTCTGGGCGACATCTGTACGCGGGCGTGCCGATTCTGCGCCGTCAATACCGGGATGCCGACGGAGCTGGATCTGCAGGAGCCGGAGCGCGTCGCAGAGGCGTCGGAGCAGATGGGTCTGCGCCATGTCGTCGTGACATCCGTTGCGCGTGACGACCTGAAGGACGGCGGGGCTTCGGTGTTCGCCGCAACGATCCGGGCGATCCGGGGGCGTCTGCCGCTGGCCGGGGTCGAAGTGCTCATTCCCGATTTTCAGGGGGACGAGGAGGCGCTTCGCACCGTGCTGGAAGCGAAGCCCGATATTTTGAACCACAACGTGGAGACGGTGGAGCGGCTGTCCGACAAGGTGCGGGCCAAGGCCAAATACCGCCGTTCGTTGGAGCTGCTTGAGCGCTCCAAGCGGATTGCCCCTTCGATCCCGACGAAATCGAGCATCATGCTCGGCGTCGGAGAGACATGGGACGAAATTTTACAGACGATGGACGACTTGCGCGCCGTCGATTGCTCCATTATGACGATCGGCCAATACTTGCAGCCTTCGCTCAAGCATTTGCCGGTATCCAAGTACTACACGCCGGAGCAATTCGCAGAGCTGAAGCAGGAGGGCTTGAAACGCGGGTTCAGCCACGTGGAGTCCGGTCCGCTCGTTCGCAGCTCGTATCATGCGCATGAACAGGTCCAATCGGCGAAGCAGTCGTAAAACTGGGGAGGTGAAACGGTGATTCATATTGCGGGCAAAACGTACGAAGTAGTCGTTGACCATAAGAACGGCTGGCGTTTCGAGGCGTTCCGCGACCGGTACAGCGAGGTGCTGGAGCGGTACGATTATATTGTAGGCGACTGGGGCTACAGCCAGCTCCGGCTGCGCGGATTTTTTAAGGACAACCATCCGAAAGCGACGAAGGACAGCATGATCTCCACGCTTCAGGATTATTTGAACGAATACTGCAATTTTGGCTGCGCCTATTTCATCATTGAGAAGGTGCCGAACAAGAGCGGAGTGGAACCGACCGGGTCGCCGGGGGACTTCTATGAGGATAGTCCGGCAGCCGAGGCAGGCGCAGGGACGGAACAAGGCGCGCAGCCCGCTGTAACGGCTGAAGCCTCCGTACACCGGCATGAGGACACGGCCGCTGCTGCGGCCCCTCGCACGCCACAGCATCAACGGTACAACCCGTCCGGCAAGACG
Organism: Paenibacillus elgii NBRC 100335; assembly: GCF_004000865.1. GTDB lineage: Bacteria > Bacillota > Bacilli > Paenibacillales > NBRC-103111 > Paenibacillus_G > Paenibacillus_G elgii. The sequence continues at coordinate 63,907 of NZ_BIMB01000026.1, forward strand.
TATGGCTCCCGCCACGGGCAAGGCCAGCAATCCGGCGGCCAAAACCAGTCCAAATCGCAGCACGGTTCTGGGCGGCAGGGCGAGGGAAGATCCGGGGGCCGGCATCAAGGCCAGGGCCAGAACAGGCAGCAGGGGCACACATCCAAGCCGAAAGGCGGACAGCCCTCCCAAAATCCGCCGAAGCCCAAGACGGAATCGTCCCGCGTGGAGGCGTAACGACAAAGAAAGACCCGATGCTCCGGCTCCCTGCGAACGTGCGGGGAGGACGGGGCAGCGGGTCTTTTTGCGTCAGCCTATTGCAGCGTAATCAGACCATGTCATAGCCGATGAAAGCTTCGCGTACGCGGCTCCAGAACGGAAACGGGCGGAAGCGGGCGAATTTGACCTTTTTGCCGGCGGCGACCAGACTGCGGATAGAAATGATATCGTTGCGCTGCATGTACAAGTGATCGAGCGATAGCAAAATATTTTGGTTCGCGCGCGGGTAGATGTCGCAGTGGTGGTGCTTCGGCAGCAAGATCGGCGAACCGAGCGTACGGAATACGCGGTTGTTGATCGATGCGATCTCTGCAATCTGAATGGCGTCGAGCGACGGGTGCACGATGGCGCCGCCCAAGCTTTTGTTGTAGGCGGTGCTTCCCGACGGTGTGGAGATACAGATGCCGTCGCCGCGGAACGTCTCGAGCAGCTCGTCGTTAATATGCAACTGGGCAACCAGCGTGGCGTCGACGCCTTTCAGCGTAAATTCGTTCAGCGCAAGCTCCGTTTCGATTCCTTGGGGAGTCGTGATCTGGATCTCGACCAAAGGATATTTGACGGCGCGCAGGTCGTTTTGGTTGGCGCTCTCGCCCATCAGTTGGGCAAGCAGCTCGACTTCATCCGGCTTCCAGTCGGCATAAAAACCGAGTCTTCCGGTGTGAATACCGGTAAATGCAATGTGATCGAGCTGGTCCTTATATTGATGAAACGCATGAAGCAGCGTCCCGTCGCCGCCAATGGACAGTACGATATCGGGGGACGCCTCTTCGTGAATGAGCCCGTACTGACGGATCAATTCGTGAAACCTGTGCATCAATTGAATGGAGATGTCATCGCCGCGGTGTATCACATTGTATTTCAACCGGTTATCCTCCTATAACTATCCGCTTTCGTCAGCTGTCGGCTCCCGAAGCGGAGCAATACTCCTCCATAAGCGCGGCAGTGCTGTCCGGAACACGATGGAACCGTACGGCTACCCGGTAAGCATCGCTGCTGAAATGGGCCACGCGCACGATTTCCCCATAGACCGTAATCTTCTGGGCAATGCCGGGAAGAACAAAAGATAATTCCAATTCGAGCGGGCAAAACACGCGGGTCGACGTCATAAACGCCATTCCTCCGCTGGACAAATCCAGGATTTGTCCCGTAAACGCCACGTTCTGATGCGATATTTGCTCCCGTACCCCGACGATCCGGGAAGTAACCGGCGTGCGGGTAGGCAGGGCAATACGCGGATAGCGCCTTTTTTGCGACTGCTTCAGCTCCAGCGGCGCGGTTAAGGTCAACGTGCACACATTGCGCTTCGTTTCCAAATGCAGCAGATCAACCAAAGCATAATACAGAATGCCCTGCTCGCGGAAAGAAAATTCAATAAAGCATACATGATGCAGCTTCTCCAGCGGATGGATCGACGCGGCGTCGAGCGTGACCGTCAGTTCCTCCGCTGAACCCTTGAGAAGCGTAAAATTGTCCTCGTAGCAAAAGGGCGAGCCCTCTTTGGTTTCGCCTACCACGATGAGACTGCAGCTTCTCGGGAAAACAACCGTTTCGTTTGCCAAGGCCAAGGTCCAGTTCATCAGTTATCACCACACGGTATGATTTTCTGAAACTTTCATTACCGTTTACATCCATAATAATCAATAATGTAAAATAACACAATGCCGGAAGCGAAGAGTTCGAGTTCGCGCGCACGAGATGATATTTATCACCCGAAAGAGATGATACGAATAACTACAGCGCCAAACCGCGGCATTATATGATTCAAACAAGAAAGTTAACCCGAACAGCAAAGGTGATGAAATCATGAAGCACGCGATCGAACTTGAACATGTAACCAAGCAATACCGCGAGAAAAAAGCCGTGGACGACATGACGCTGCATATTGAGCAAGGTAGCATCGTGGCGCTGCTTGGCCCCAACGGCGCAGGCAAATCGACGACCGTTAACATGGTATTGGGGCTGACTTCCCCCACGGCAGGCACCGTGCGGTTGATGGGCGGCAGTCCGCGGGATCGGGCCGTTCGCAACCGGATCGGCGCGATGCTGCAGGAGGTAAGCGTGATCGACAGCCTGAAGGTGGAGGAGACGATCAATCTGTTCCGCAGTTACTATACAAACCCGTTATCGATCGGAGAGCTGCTGCGAATTTCCGGGCTCGAAGACGAACGGGGCAAGTACGCCACCTCGCTGTCTGGGGGACAGATGCGTCGTCTGGGCTTCGCATTGGCGATGGCTGGCGACCCGGAATTGATATTTCTGGACGAACCGACGGTGGGGATGGACGTGACGTCGCGGCAGCTGTTTTGGCGGACGATCCGCTCCTTTGCCGGCAGCGGACGGACGATTATTTTGACGACCCACTATTTGGAGGAAGCCGACAGCATCGCCGACCGGGTCGTCGTCGTCAACCAGGGCAAAATCATCGCCGACGGAACGTTGGACGAGATTAAGGAAAGCGCCGGCAACCGGCACGTGTCTTTCACTGCCGGATCGAATGTGAAGACCCACCAGCTGCTGGACCTGCCCGGCGTGGCCGACGTGCAGTGGGCCGGCCATCGCGTGAAGGTGTACGGCAGTGATACGGACGGCCTGCTCTACGCGCTGATCCGCAGCGATCTGGACATTCACGATATCGAGACACACAAAGGCGGGCTGGAAGATGCTTTCCAATCGCTGGTCGGCTCGCCGGAAGCGGTCTAACCCACTCGAAAGCACAGGAGGATGACGAAAATGAATATGTTTATTGCCCAATGCAAGGCAGAGCTTTTGCGCTCGCTTCGCAACAAAAAGGTCGTTATATTTTCCATCGGCGTTCCGATGCTGTTTTATCTTATTTTTACGAATTCCGCCGGGGGCGATGCCGGTATGGGTGGTACCGTCTGGAAAACGTATTATCTCATGTCGATGACCGCCTTCGGGCTGCTGTCCATCAGCATTAATACGCTCGGAGTCCGCATGTCCCAGGAGCGGGCGCAAGGTTGGGTGCGCTGTCTGCATGTGACGCCGCTGCCTTCCGGCGCATACGTCGGCGCCAAAATCGTTTCCATGTCGGTGGTGAATGCGGCGATTATCGCCGTCATGTTTTTGGCGGGCGGCTTGATTAAAGGGGTTCAGCTCAGCATGGCGCAATGGGTCGGCTGCGGCTTATGGCTTTTGATCGGTTCGCTTACGTTCCTTGCGCTCGGCACACTCGTCGGCATGGTCAAAAAGGCGGAATTCGCCCAAGTGATCGCCAGTCTGCTGCAAATCGGGCTGTCGCTGATCGGTGGCCTATGGATGCCCGTCGATGCGATGCCGCCGATGATGAAGGCCATCGCCGTTTGGACGCCGTCTTACAATTTCGGAAACGGGACCTGGTCGCTCATTGCCGGCCATCTGCCCGAATGGACCAGCTTGACGGTTTTGGCTGCGTATTTGATCGTTTTTGTGCTACTATCTTCTTATCTCGCCAAAAAACAGGAAGCGGTGTAAATGAAGATAAGGTTGCCATTCCGGTTTTTTCCGGAAAATTTCAAGCCTTTCGGCTTCATTTGGATCATCAATTTGATGATCCCTTTATATTACTTGCTGCAACTGCCTTTCCGTGCAGCGTGGATCGGGTACACGAGCGTCGCTATCCTGGCACTTGCTTTCCGGCAGGCGTTGTGGGATAGGGAGAGACGTTTCGTTTATGCGCTGATCCAGATTACTTCCGTCGCCGTTTTGGGGTATGTGTATACCCCCTCTTTTTTATATTTCGGCTTTTACTGCATCATGGCTATCGGCATGCTCCCTACCGTCCGCAAAGTGGCGTTTTCCGTCGCATATATGGTGGCTGCCTTCGTCTTGACGATGTATTTGTTTTACGAAAAAGTGGGCGAGGCGGTGCAATTCGATTTTATTCCCAGCCTGATCATTCTTGCCGTGCTGCCCTTTGCCATGAAATCGCACCGTAAGGCGGAAGAGCTGCGCAAGCAGCTGCGGCATGCGAACGACGAGATCGAGCGGCTGATCAAAAATGAGGAGCGCCAGCGGATCGCCAGAGACCTACACGATACACTCGGTCATACGTTGTCTCTGATCACGCTGAAGGGCGAGTTGGTCGAGCGGCTCATCCCGCACGATCCCGAACGGGCGGTGCAGGAAGCGAGGGATATCCAGACAACGTCGAGAACTGTGCTGAAGCAGGTCCGGGAGCTGATCTCCGATATGCGCGCGGTGCATCTCTCGGACGAGCTTCGGCAGGCCGGGCAAATTTTGAGCTCCGCCGGGATCGGTTTCGAAACGGCGGGGGATGCGGAGCGGATTCGGATGACTCCCGTCGTGATGAATATCTTAAGCATGTGCTTGCGGGAAGCTGTAACCAATGTGGTCAAGCACAGCAAGGCGAAGCATTGCAAGGTGGAGCTGATGGAGAAATCAGGTTCCTATGTACTTAAGGTACACGACGACGGCGTCGGGATCGACGGCGAGGGAAGCAAGCTTGGACAGGCGGGAAGCGGCCTGCTGGGGATGAAGGAAAGGCTGACGCTCATTGAAGGGACGCTGGAGTTCTCCAAGCGGGAGGAGACGGGAACGACATTGACCATTACGGTTCCGAACGTTGTTAAACGGCAGCAAACGGAGGGGAAATGATGAAAATCGTCATTGCGGAAGACCAGGGTATGCTGCGTGGCGCGATGAGCACGCTGCTTTCGATGGAAGAAGATATCGAGGTCGTCGGCCAGGCCGGGGACGGGGAAGAAGCGCTGCGGCTTATCCTGAGCCTGGACCCCGATCTTTGCGTGATGGACATTGAAATGCCGGTGCTGAGCGGACTTGACGTGGCCGAGCGCTTGAAGGCGGAGGGAAGCCGGTGTCGGGTCGTCATCGTGACGACATTTGCCCGGACCGGCTATTTTCAACGCGCGATCCGGGCGGGGGTACAGGGGTATCTGTTGAAGGATGCCCCCGTATCCGATCTGGCCGGCGCGCTGCGCACCATTCATGCGGGCGGCCGGGTCATCAGTCCCGAGCTCGCCTACTCGATGTGGGAACAAGAAAACCCGCTCACGGAGCGGGAGCAGGATATTTTACGGCATTTGGCTCAAGGATCGACGGTGGGCGAAATTTCCGGCACCTTGTTTTTATCTCCGGGTACAGTGCGCAACTATATCTCCGAAATCATGCAGAAGCTCGAAGCCAAAAACCGGATCGACGCCGTGGCGATCGCCCAAAACAAAGGCTGGATCGAGATTTGACCCGTCGTTCCGTTAGAATGTCGTAACCAGCGGCAGCTCGAAGCGGCGGGCGAAGTTCGCGCTCACCGGATATACGCGCACACTGTAATGGGGGCCATGCTGGAGATGGGGCGGAAGAACCGCCCGGTACAGCACCGTGTTGTCTCCGAGCTCGCGCACGGGCTCCATCGTCACGATCACCGGGTCCCAGCGGCCCGCTTTTTCCTCGTAATAGACGATCTCGACCGCTGTATCTTTATACCAGACCGGTCCGAATTTCACCGTGGCCGTGATCTCCTTAGGGGAAGTCGCATTCGTGTGGGCCAGAGGATCGTTCAGCTCGGCAACGCGGACGTGATGCCAGTTTTTCCGGATAAACCTCTTGTAATCGGCAACTTTGGTCGCTTCGTCATAGCGGTTGGCTACAAAATGCTGCGTCCGCTTCAAGGCGGGGACGTAAAATTCGTTCACATACTCCATGACCATCCGGTCCGAATTGTAGACCGGCGCAAGCGTGCGGATCGAACGCTTCATCCGGGTGACCCATTGGGCCGGGAGCGGGCGTTGATTGTAATAGAGCGGCACGATCTCCGTTTCGAGCAGGCGGTAGATCGCTTCGGTGTTCTCGCGCTCCTGCGTACCGGCATCCGCTCCTTCGCTCGATTCGATGCTCCAGCCGTTGGCGCCGTCGTAGCCTTCCTCCCACCAGCCGTCCAGCACGCTGAAGTTGATGACGCCGTTCATCGCGGCTTTTTGGCCGCTGGTGCCGCTCGCCTCGTACGGCCGCCGCGGGTTGTTGAGCCACACGTCCACTCCTTGCACCAGATGGCGCGCCATGTTCATGTCGTAATTTTCAAGCATCACGATTTTGCCGCGGAACCGGTCCAGCTCGGACACTCTGTAGATCTCGCGGATCAGCTCTTGTCCGGGACGGTCGGCCGGGTGCGCCTTGCCCGCGAAGACGAACTGCACCGGCCGGTTCGGATCGTTCACCAAGCGGTCCAGCCGCTCCAAATCGTTGAAGATGAGATTGGCCCGCTTGTAGGTTGCGAACCGCCGGGCGAAGCCGATGGTCAGCGCGTCCGGGGACAAATAGTTCCGGACCTCCTCGATCCGGTCCGCCGGCAGGCTGTTGCGGCGCCGCTGCTCGCGCAGGTTGGCGCGGGCGAGCCGGATCATCCGCTGCTTCAGCTCCAGATGAATGGACCAGAGCGATTCGCTTGGCACCAGATCGACGGTTTTCCATGAGTCTTTACTGGCTTGATGGCTCAGCCAAGTCCCCGGCAAAAAGCGGCCGAACAGCTCCTTGAGCTCGGGGGCGAGCCACGTGCTCAGGTGGACGCCGTTGGTCACGTGCCCGATCGGCACCTCCGGGATACCGATGCCGCCGTGGAAGGCCCGGAACATCTCGCGCGACACGTGGCCGTGCAGCTTGCTGACCCCGTTGCGCAGCGCGGAGGTGTTCAAGGCAAGGTGGGTCATGTTGAACAACTGCTTCGCTTCGTCGAGCCCAAGCTGGGTCCATTCCCGCCGGGCGGACGGATAATCGGCGAACAGGCGGCTGAAATAATATTCGAACATCGGGAGCGGGAACGCATCGTGCCCGGCCGGTACCGGCGTATGCGTCGTAAATACGGTGCTGGCGCGGATGACCTCCAGCGCGACGTGAAACGGCAGGCCTTTGTCGAGCTGCTCGCGGATGCGCTCGAACGACAGAAACGCCGCATGCCCTTCGTTGATATGGAACGTGCCGGTCGGAATCCCGAGCGCCCGCAGCGCTTTGACGCCGCCGACGCCGAGCAGCACCTCCTGCGCAATCCGGATATCCTGATTCCCCCCGTACAATTGAGCTGTCAGCTCGCGGTCCCAGGGGCTGTTTTCCTCCAAGTCGGCATCTAGCAAATAGACCGGTACGCGGCCGACCTGCACCTGCCATACCTTCAAGCGGACGGTCCGGTCGGCCAGCGTCACGTCAACGGCCAACTCCCGCAGCGGAGGCGCGGCATCCCCTTGACCTGCGGCCGGCGATTCGGCTTCCAGCACCGGAACATAGGCGGGGACGATCGGCAGCTTGTTGAAGTCGTAGGCGATATTTTCGGCCAGCTGCCCTCCCTCCGTATCCAGCTTTTGATCGAAGTAGCCCTTCTTGTAAAGCAATCCTATGCCCACGAGCGGTACGCCCAAGTCGCTGGCCGATTTGCAGTGGTCCCCGGCCAGAACGCCAAGTCCTCCCGAATAGATCGGAAGCGATTCATGAAAGCCGAATTCCGCCGAGAAGTAAGCGATCGCCTGTCGGGCGTGCTGCGGGTATTCCTTCTGAAACCACGTTTCCGCCTCGCGGTACGCGTCCCACTCGGCCATGACGTCAAGGTATCGCTGCAGGAAGGCTTCGTCCTCCGACCGTTCCTTCAGGACGGCGGCATCTGTTTCCGTCAACAAGCGCACGGGATTGTGCCGGAACTGGTCCCACAGCTTCGGCTCGATCGCCGCGAACAGCGCCTTGGCTCCGTCGTTCCAACTGAACCACAGGTTGAAAGCAAGCTCGGTCAATCGTCCGATCGCAGGCGGCAGCGCCAAATCTCTTCGATGGAACATCGTATACATCGTTTCACCTCGACCCTGAATTTGGTTCTTCGACTGCGGAAGCAGAAGGAACCGGTTACGCTTCTGTTGGCTCCTAGTAGTATCTTATGATCGAATCCGCTTCATACATCTTTTCCCTATAAGAAAACAGAAGGATAGGAGCAGCGATGCGCCTAGCACCGCAGCAAACGTAAGCCCGGCCGCCGGAAGCGTATGCTGCGCCAGCGTCTCCAGCGGGCGGGTCATATCCGGCTTAGGAAAAAAGGCGGCAAGCTCGGCATGATAAGGGGCAAGCGGTTGCCATAGAACCATGACAAGCCCGGCCGCAAGCAGGCCGTGGACGAATCGGGCCGCGACGAACGGCGCGTAGCGCAGGTTCGTATGGTGCAGCAGGCTGATGATCTGCGCATGCACCGAAAGGCCCCCCCAGGATAGCACCCAGGCGGCGATCGCCACCTGATACACGAGCGGGACGCCGGCTGCCGCCCCTGCGGCTTTGGCCCCGAGCGTCACCTCGAAGAAGCCGCTCGCTACCGCTTCGGCGAGCGGGAGCGGCAGTCCGAAGACGCCCAGCACCGATTCAATGGCCGCGTAGAACAAGCTCATTACCTTCGCGGAAGCCATCACTTCCATGACGACGGAGAAAAAGACGACGAGTCCGCCGATCACGAAAATCATCGACAGCCCCGAGGCGAGCGCCTGCTGCAGCATCGTGCCCAGCGTCCGGCCGTCGTTCATCCGGGCATGATGCATCGTTTCGAAAGCGCGGCGCCACAGCGGCTGGCCGGGGGAGGCTTCCAGCAGAGACGCGAACGCTGGCTGGCGGTATTCGTCGGCGTGCTTCCCCGGTTTGCCGTGAAACCGCATCAGGAAACCGATCAGCAGAGCCGAGCCGTAATGCGCTGCAGCGAGCACGCCCGCAAGCGCGGCATCGTGGAAAAAACCGACGGCTACGGCGCCGATCAGAAAGATCGGGTCGGACGATGTCGTAAAAGCGACCAGTCGCTCGCCCTCCTCCCGGTTGACGAGCCGCTGCGTCCACAGCTGCGACGTCAGGCGAGCGCCGATCGGATAGCCGGAGGCGAAACCCATAGCCATGACGAAGCCCCCGATGCCGGGAATGCGAAATATCGGACGCATCATCGGATCAAGCAGCATGCCGAAAAAATGCACGATGCCCAGCCCGAGCATGATTTCGGCGATGACGAAGAACGGGAACAGCGCCGGAAACAGCACGTCCCACCAGATGGACAATCCTTTTAGCGAGGCTTGAAACGCCTCGGCGGGGAAAGCGAGCATCAAGCAGGCCAGCAGGACGGCGAGCGATGCGGCGACATGGACGGATATTCGTTTGCCAAGCAAAGGTACCACTTCCTTTCGAGAAAGGCCTGTCATTCTGATATATGAGCCGCTGCGGGGAGACATGCCTCCCGGACGCGCAGGCATCGGGGACGAAAAAGTTGCCGGGCCGTCAGAAAAAGGCTGAATTTTCGAGCTATGTATGGTACAATAGTACCAATATGAGAATGGGAGTGATTTCAGATGATGGGTATCATTGCTGGAATTCTCGTATGCGCTTTTGTGTATGTCATTAGGGAGACGTTGATGACGTCGGGCGAAGAGGATGTATAAAGCGTTTTACAAAATAACGATGCTAAGTCGCAAGGCAGCTTAGCATCTTTTTTCGTTGGGAGATGAACCGCATGACCCGGGAAGAACGGGAGTTGACGTTTTACGAAGCGATCGGCGGGGAGGCGGCCATCCGCAGCATTGTGGAGGCCTTCTACCCGAAGGTGCAGGCGCATCCGCTGTTGGGGCCTCTGTTCCCGGAAGACATTATGCCGGTCATGGAGAAGCAGTACTTGTTCCTGACGCAATTTTTCGGCGGGCCGCCGCTGTATTCCGGGCAGTACGGGCACCCGATGATGCGTGCGCGGCATTTGCCGTTTCCGATCACGCCGGAGCGTGCGGACGCCTGGCTCGGCTGTATGGCGGAGGCGCTGGAAGAAACGGGGATGGAACGGGAGCTTCGGCTTGCCGTACTGGAGCGGCTGAAGGGCCCGGCGTATCATTTTGTCAACACCCATAGCAACAGCTAACGAAGCTTATTGAAACCAGAAAACGAAGCTGATCGAAGGAAGTGTGTTCCGTGGTCGAACCTTTATTTCAAGTCAGCGTCAGATGTCATCACTGCGACGCCGTATTTCAAACGTCCCGCGTCCGCCCGAGCTTCAAGAAGGCTTCCGGGACCGACACCGATTTCTGCGTTCATTATAAGGACATCAACCCCGACTTTTATGTCGTACGCATCTGCCCCCACTGCGGGTTTGCGGGGACGGAGAATTCCAAGGACCGGCTGACGCCGGCGCAAAAAACGGCATTTCGCGAAAAAATCGCCGACCATTGGACGTACAAGGACTACGGAGGCGAACGGACGTGGGAGGATGCGCTCTACGCTTATAAGCTTGCGCTTGTTACCGCCCAGACGGTCAACGATAAAGGGCGCATTACCGCCGGGATGCTGCACCATATCGCCTGGCTTTACCGCTACCGGAACGACAAGGAGCAGGAAGCCCGGTTTTTGCAGCATGCGCTGGATGAGTATACGCGGGCGTTCGAGACGGAAGCGGCGGAGATGAACAATGCCCGTCTGATGTACCTGATGGGGGAGCTCAGCCGCCGGCTGAAGCAGTATAACCAAGCGGTCAAATGGTTCTCGCGCGTCATTAACGACAAGCGCATCATGGATGCCGGCATGATTCGGGCATGCCGCGAGCAATGGGCCGTGACCCGTGAGGATATGCTTGCGGATTCGGTCGTTCTCGAACCCGAGGCCCAGGAATTGACCTAAGCCCTCAACTCAAAAACGCTTCAAGCTTCCCGGCATCGATCCGAGAACGCTTCAAGCGTTTTTTTGCTGCGTTTGGTCTGCCCGATAGAACGTATAGCGGTTTTTGCCTGCTTGCTTGGAGACGTACAGCGCCTCGTCCGCTTCGGCAATGAGCCGACGGAGCTCGTCACCCGGCATGCGGGAGATGGAGATGCCGATCGAAATCGTCGTTCCGGCCACCGAATCCCCGTAAAAGCGGTGATCTTCGATGTTATGGCGCAGCCAATCCGCATAATGCGACAGCTGGGTTTCATCTGTCATGTGGCTTAAAATAATGAATTCCTCTCCGCCGTACCTGGCGATGTAGTCCTGCTCATGGACGGCCGTTTTCAGCAGCTGCCCGGCCTCCCGAAGAAGCTGATCTCCGTGCAGGTGTCCGAACGTATCGTTGTACCGTTTGAAATTGTCGATATCGATCATCATGATGGCGATGCGCCGGCTGCGGACGGTCCGCTTGGCGATATCCATAAAGCCGCGCAGATTCGGCAGCCGGGTCAGGTTGTCCTGCTTCGCTTCCAGCTCCAGCTTTCGCTGCACGATCCAGATTTTGTTCTCGTCGTTGAACATATAGATCAAGGCCATGATTGCCAGCCCCGAGAAGACGAGCATCAGCAGCTGCGACAGCCAGAACAGCGAGGTTTGGGCCGTCTCCAGCTGGACATGCGAAACGACGCGCACCACGGTGAGAATCGCGCAGACGCTCCAGCCGTCGATTAGCCGGATGAAAGCATAACCGGAATCATATTCTTTACGGTGAAACAACGAGCTGATAATGGCGGGCAGCAGAAGCGACTGAACAGCTTCGATGCCCCAGTCCGGCTTGTGCTCCAGCAGCATGTACCCCGCAGGAAGCAAGGTGGACAGCAGGGAGGAGAGCCAGCCGAACCGCAGGCCGGCCATGACGATCGGCGCGAATTTCAAGTCGCTGAACAGGGAGTCCCCCGACAAGGGCAAGAGCATCATAACGATGCTGGCGGCTCCCGTCAGCAAAGGCACGGCTAATGCTTGTAAACGTTCGATAACCAGCAGATTACGTATCTTAAGTGCCATATAACTGAGCGCTATCAAGGTACAAGCATGCGTAAGCGCAGTGAAATCCATGAAGATGTCTCCTGGGAAGGCGGGAACGCTTACTCTTTGCCGTATCGGCGCAGCGGACGGCCCGCAAGCAAATAATCTTGGTCGGCATCGACCAGAGTCTCTTTATTTCGGCAGCAGGGGAAGACGAGCAGCTTTTTGACGCCTTCGCGAAGTTCCGAGAGGTCTTTAAGTTTGAGCGGCAGCAAAACATTGGCAGCGTGGCAAAAGGGGCAGCTGGTCACATACACGTCTTGTCCGATCCGTTCATAGGGCCATGTATTCTCAAAAGGTATCATACGTCTACTCCCGGCCGGAATTGCCGGAATCTTGATCCGGTGCCGGAGCCGTGGAATTGTCCTTCGTCTGTCCGGCAAGCTCGGCCAGCTTCTGCAAAAGAATATGCTGAGGCATATGCATCAGGTGTTCGATCGGAACCTTCAATTCCTTGGCGAGTTTCTGCGCCGTCTCAGGTGAAATCTGCAAAGGTCTCATTGGCAGTCCCTCCAGTCTATAGATCTACAGTCTCCATTTAATCATATCCGAGACCTAAAATTCAACCAAAAAATGGGGCCGCCGCATTTTGGTTTTGCGCCAAATTGTGGTTTAATGGAAAGAGATACATAATGTATAAATAAGGAAGGTGTTTATCCATGCGTAATCCTTTGCCGCAAACTTGGAATTTGGAGCGCTTTTTTCCCGGAGGCAGCGGGTCTGATGCTTTTACTCAATTTTTGAAAGAGCTGCAATCGAACATCGTCGAACTGGACGAGACGTTAAGCGGGCTGGCCGTACCGGAAAGGGCCGAGCAATCGGCATCGCTGCTTCCCGTGATCGTGCTGGTGCAAACGGCCTTTTTAAAAATACGTGAAGCGGAGTCGTTCACCGGCTGCCTGACAGCGGAAAATCAAAACGACAAGCGCGCGGTCCAGCTCACCGGGCAGGTGAAGTCGATTCAAGCCGCTTTCGCTTCCGCTTTGACGCGTTTCGACGATTTCCTGCGCCGCATTCCCGAGTCGGCCTGGCAAGGCTTGCTTGCTCACGCGGAGTTGATTGAAATCGCTTACCCGCTTGAAGAGCGGCGCCGGCTTGCTTCGGAGAAGCTGCCGCCGGAGCAGGAGGCGCTCATTCACGACCTTGCCGTAGACGGGTACCACGGTTGGGGCGAGCTGTACAACACGACCGTGAGCAAGTTCAGCATCCCGTTCGAAGAGAACGGGAGCGTTACGGAGCTTTCGGCGGGACAAGCCGCCAACAAAATGTACAGCCCGGACCGCAGCGTACGGCAGCGGGTATTCGAGCTGTGGGAGCGGGAATGGGCGAAGCATGCCGATTACTGCGCCGACGCGCTCAATCATCTGGGCGGCTTCCGGCTTAAGCTGTATGAGCGTCGGGGCTGGGATGAGATTCATCGGGAGCCGCTGACCATCAACCGGATGTCGAAGGAAACGCTGGATGCGATGTGGGGCGTGATCGAGCAAAGCAAAGACATGTTCGTCCGTTACCTAGAGCGGAAAGCGAAGCTGCTGGGCGTGGAGAAACTGGCATGGCACGATGTCGACGCACCGGTCGGCCAAGGCAGTACGACGTTCAGCTACGATCAGGGTGCGCAGCTCATCGTCGAGCAGTTCCGCCGCTTCAGTCCGAAGATGGCCGAATTCGCCGAGATGGCGTTCGAGAACAGCTGGATCGAAGCGGAGGACCGCGCAGGCAAGCGTCCCGGCGGATTTTGTACGTCGTTCCCCATCTCCGAGGAAACCCGTATTTTTATGACCTATGCGGGCACCGCATCGAATGTATCGACGCTTGCGCACGAGCTCGGACATGCGTATCATCAGCACGTGATGAACGATCTGCCGGCGTTGGCTCAGGACTATGCGATGAACGTCGCCGAGACGGCTTCCACGTTCGCCGAGATGGTCGTCTCCGACGCGGCGGTAAAAGGGGCGGCCACAGACGAAGAACGCTTAACACTGCTTGAAGATAAAATTCAGCGTTCGGTCGCTTTCTATATGAACATTCATGCGCGGTTCTTGTTCGAGACGGACTTTTACGAGGAGCGCCGCCAAGGGCTCGTGAGCATCGAGCGCTTGAACGAACTGATGGAAGCTGCTCAGAAGAAGGCGTACCGGGATGCGCTTGCCGAGTATCATCCGCACTTCTGGGCATCGAAAATGCATTTTTACTTGACGGACGTGCCGTTCTACAATTTCCCGTACACCTTCGGCTACATGTTCAGCACTGGTCTGTACGCCGAAGCGCTTCGCCGGGGCGCGGCGTTCGAAGACCAGTACATCGCGCTGCTGCGCGATACCGGACGGATGACGGTCGAAGAGCTGGCGAGCAAGCATCTCGGCGTCGACCTGCGCAAGCCGGACTTCTGGCAGCAGGCGATGGACGTCACCATCGCCGACGTCAACGAGTTCCTGCGCTTAACGGAGTAATCTTTAGCCCTGCCTATTTTTTTAGGCGGGGCTTGTTTAGTGAGAAACCCGCTTCGCGTAGAAATTCTCTGCATATGCCGGTGGGGTATATCCCTCCAGCCGCTCTTGAGACCCGTGAACTTGATTAGAATTTGTGGTATTTTCACGGGTCTCAAAGGCGGACGTAAACTCTTACGGGATATACCCCACCTCTATTGGTCTGAGATTTTCTCCATTCTGGGTTTCTTAAAACAACCTGGGCCCCGCCTATTTAGGCGGGGTTTGTTATCTAAAGGGTTCCTAGAGCTGAAAAATTGGATAAACGGGTCCGTCGGAGAGTTTACGTGCCGCCTTTGATATCGGGTCAATACCTTTCAGTTATAATTCAAATGACCCGATATCAAGAGCGGCCGGAGGCGGACCTGTTTATCCCTCATTTCCAGCGTAAGATATGCCCTTCCGACAAAGCCCCGCCTAACGCTACAGCTTAAAGATGCTCATCGTCTGCTGAAGCTTCGTCACCAGCTTCGTCATTTCCTCCGATTGGGCCACGATGGCCTGTACGGCCGAGATCTGGTCGATCATCGAGGCGGACACCTCCTCGGTCCCGGCGGCGGATTGCTGCGTAATGGCCGAAATATTTTCCATCGTAGCCGAAATGTGCTTGGCTCCGGCCAGCATTTGTTCGGTCCCATCGGCGAAAGCGGCGATTTGCTCGGAAATGAACCGGACGCTGCTGACGATTTCCGCGAAAACCCGTTCCGTTTCGCCAATAAGCTTCGTCTGCTCCGCGACGATCTGCTCGTTCTCGGCCATGGACGCAAGCGCATGCTGAATCCCTTGTTCGATACTGCGAACAAGACCGAACACCTCTTTGGTCGAGGCGGTGGCTTCCTCCGCCAGCTTGCGGACTTCTTGGGCGACGACGGCGAAGCCTTTGCCGTGCTCACCTGCCCGTGCCGCTTCGATGGAAGCGTTCAACGACAACAGATTCGTTTGTTCGGCAATATCCGAGATGGTTCGAGTCATTTGCGAGATGCTGCCAGTCTGCCGGGCGAGCGAATCGATCGTTTGAGACACGTTAGCCGTCGCGTCGACATTTTTGCGCATGCCTCCGCTCTGGCTTTCCACCGATTGAAGCCCCTTGTTCACCAGCGCCATCATTTGTCTGGCCCGCGAGTTCATCTCTCGGGTCGATTCCGTATATACGGTTACCCGCTGCTCGATATCCTTCGTAGCCGAGGAGACGCCGCTGATCTCTTCCGAAATCTGATTGGCTCCGGCTGCAAGCTCTCCGGCGGCGACGGACGCTTCCTCAAGCACCGTTTTCATCTTCTCATTCTTAAAATAAATATCTCTGCTGGAGTCGAACACATGCTTCGAGGCCCGTCCGGTTTCCTGCAGAAGCTCGCGCAGCTTCTCCGTCATGCGGTTAAAGGCCGTTCCCAGCTCGCCAAGTGCGTCGTCGGAGCGAATGTGGATCTTTTGCGAGAAATCGCCTTTGGAGATGCTCAGGGCGGCACGGGAGATGTCGCTAATCGGTTCTGTAAGCGCTCTCTCCAACCAGCGTACAAAAGGATAGCTGAGTCCTGCCATCACAGCCAGAAACACGAACCCGAGAATGGGACTTAAGGAGGACGCGGAAATAAGCAGAAGCATGGCGGCGGAATAGACGACAACGAGGGTGTAGCAGCCGATTTGCAGCTTCTTCTTGAACGAAAGGCCCAGAAACCAGTTCATAAGTTAACGACTCCTTTGAGGTATAGGATAAAATGCTTACGTCATCGCCCTGGCTGTATGGGTCATTATACCACCCCCAAGAATGCCCGGTCCATAGTTTTCCAACGAGAGCAGCCATTCAGTCACTTCAATGAAAGCGGTCCCATATGTGCGGTGTCTCGTGATGTAAAATTTTGTTGAATTATCGTGAATTTTATGAAAAAACTTGTTGTCAACGTGGTTATATTGTCCTATAATGGGTCTAGAGCCTCAGATATACATAATATTCCAATTATACTACTTGAAAGGAGGAACTCTGTGATTTTAGAACAGTTGCCTTTAGCCAGACAGTTGGATTTGGTGTTTCGGGAATTGAGAGAGGAGCTGGCTCAGCTTACCTCGGGGACGGTTTTTGTCCAGATTCGAAATAACATGGTCGGGAAGTTCGGCATCCGGCATTTTCCTCTGGAGAGCAAGGGTACGGAGATCAAGGTGGCACAGCGCGGCCTGTCCGAAAGCCATCAGCATTCGTTCCGCCAGACCGCTCTGGAATCGTTGAAGCTGAAACGTTGGACGCACGGTGAGATTCAATTTGAATTCGCGATGCGCCAAGACTTGCTTTGCACCAGCGTGACCTTTGAATCAAATTACAACATGGCGAATTTGGTTAGCGAGTCCAATAAAAACAAGCGCGATTTTTGAACGATATAGAATTTATAAGTTTTCAGCGAAGCTGAACAAATTCTATATCCCAAGAAAAACTTCCGCTAAACCGCGGTCGCTCATCCATGAATAGACTTCGATAGAAATTTTTCTTATTGACTAAGCTTACTGCACTCATACCAAGTCTTTCTTTTATCCCATTATAATTATTTTAAAATTGATTTATGTTTTCAACTAAATTCAATCCTTCTGACGCTCTAATTGTTCGATATAACTTACAGCCTCCCTTGATGGGGAGGTTTTTTTGATTTTAATAGGGGATTATAGTATGGAACTTTTTGGAACAGCAGGCGTATAATCAATTCGGAGGTGATTAACATAGAGTTTTTTGCTATTGGGAGTATGCTGATTTATGTCATTTTAATCGGTCTTTCCATTTACTGTTTAATTTTATTTATTCAGCTTGCGCGCAGAGGGATTGAAGCGCTCGATCTGTACATCCATGACAAGAAAAATAACAAGCATAATCCACCGAATGACACACCTCATTAAGCACCACAGGGGTGTGTTTTTGCGAATGAAAGGGGCAACGACGATGATCGTACTAGAAACCGACCGGCTGATTCTTCGCCACCAAACCGTAGAGGACGCGGCGTTTATTCTGGAGCTTATGAACGATCCTCCCTGGATCCGCTACATCGGCGATAAAGGCTTGAGGACGCTCGATGACGCGCGAAGCTTTATTATAAAAGGGCCGCTGGACTCCTATGCCCGCAAGGGGTTCGGATTTTATTTGACGGAACTAAAGGATGGGGGCACGCCGATCGGCATCTGTGGATTTGCAAAACGGGATTACTTGGAGGATGTCGATGTCGGTTATGCTTTTCTTCCCGATTTCCGGGGGAAAGGGTACGCCTTCGAGGCTGCTTCCGCCGCGATGGCTTATGCCAAATCCGAACTGGGGCTAAAACGCGTTGCCGCGATCACCACCAAAGATAATGATTCTTCGGCCAAGCTGCTGGAAAGGCTAGGTTTAAGTTTTGAGGGTATGATCCCGAAAGCGGGTTCGGATGAGGAGCTCCGGCTCTATGCGATCAACCTCTAACACGCGAGGTCGTCCGGCAATTACTGCGCGGACGAATTGCCGGAAGAAGCCATAGAAAACAGTCCCCCCACTAATCTTGGCCGGTGGGGGGGTCTTGCCATTTGCTGGACAGGCGGGCGTATTCGTTCAAAGCGTCATCCAATTTTTTACTAGCCCTGATCACTTCAGGGTCTACCAAGGAATTCTTGTTTTGGGATAGGGCATTGAGCCCTATTCTAAGCTGTTCTATTTCTTTTAGCATGTCTGCAAGCAGCATATTGATCTCGGACATCGTTACCATTTTTGGCTCGACTTAAGCTATAACTTAAGTTTATGGCCGGAGAACGAGCAAACCAAATTTGCTCTTTACCGTTTACCTGTCTCCCATTCCCATTCAAAAAGATCATCCATATAACAATTAAGGTAATCCGCCGCCATCTTCATTTTGAGAACGGATAGCTTGCTTTTCCCTTTGATGATTTGTGAAATGTAAGATTCAGTAACTCCCAAATGCTTTGCTAGATCTGCCTGTGTCCTGTTTGTCTGAGCCAGCAATTCAGGCAAACGGCTTCTCCCGAACCGGAGAGCCAAAAGCAATCCTCCTTTTGAGGGACTATGTTTCCAATTATACTTAAGTCATAGCTAAAGTGGCAAATAGAAAGCAAATGATAGTTTTGCTATAATGAATGGCAACGGAAAAAGGCGGTCCCTAAGGAGCCGCCCGGTTAAGTATTGAGGTCGTGCATTATCTTGTGAACTTGCCTGCCAGCTGCTGCTCGGCGATTTGAACCAGACGACGAGTGATGTGACCCCCGATTGCCCCAGTATCACGGGTTGCCATAAAGCCATAGTAACCATCTTGAGGAATCTGAATGCCCAGCTCTTGAGCAACTTCATACTTCAGCTGATCCAAAGCCTGATTAGCTTGAGGTACGACCAATTGGTTGCTGCTGCGGGATTGTCCTGCGCCCATCGATATCACCTCCGTTCACTAGGTAGTATGTTCCACGAGAACGATTATACACGGACTGGAAATTGGTAAATACGACCATCGGATCGAGGAGGGATTGAACTTGGGATTTTTGCTGACGTGCAGTAATTGGTCCTTCGATGCGGACCTGCAAATCGTGCATGCCGACGTTAAACTGGAGATTGACGGCGAAACGCTGATCGACGAACCGCTATGCATCGACGTAGGGCTTCCGGCGCTGCTGCTCAGCGTTCATGAAGATGTGGAGCCGTTTCGGTGGGCGCCGGCGGACGAATGGCAGCGGATACCGTTCTTCTGCTGCGGCTGCGGCGATCCGGAATGCCGGGCGTTCTCGTTTATCGTACGGCATAAGGCCGACCGCCGGTTGGAATTGACGGAAGTGGAGGAACGGGAGGGAAGATCCCCACGCGAATTGGGCACGTATGATATCGATTGGTCGGATTACGCCAAGCAGGTAAGGGAGATCGGAGAGACGTTTTTGCGTTTTGTCGAACCTTTGGATTACCGGCCGTATTTCAAGGATACCGTCGAAACGGTAAAGCGGCAGCTTGCCCGGGGCTAGTTGCTATTTTTCGGCTTCTTGAGCGCCTCCATTTGCTTTATTAGGGCGGTCATCTCTTTTTCCAGTCTTTCCATTTCCTTGAACATGGTCTTCATCTGTTTGTCCTCGGTCAACAATTTGGTAATTCCGTCGAACCAATCGGATTTGCTGATGCTCATCTGTCCAGCCTGCCTTTCCGCATTCTTTTTCTATATCGTACGAAAAAAAGCGGGGCAGGTGTGTGTTCCGGACTCGAAAAGGAGAAAAAGGCTGATGCCATACGGCTCAGCTTTTTGTCATTCCACCAGTTAATCGACAAGCAGCTCGGGGAGCCACCGCCGCATATGGTTTGCGATCTCCTCCCGTATGCTGCGCACGCCGGGAAGCTCCGCTTCCGAGGCCTGGCTTAACGGAATGACCAGGTATCCCCGCCAAGCCTGAAACCGGACATAGGTCGGCAGAAACCGAACTCCGCCGATCACGACGGCCGCTTTGCCGCCAGACGCTCCGATAGGCTTCCTCAGCTCCGCCTTCAAAATTCCGCCAATCCGCACGTGCGGACCGGGCTTTTTTTGCGCGGCTAGGAAATTGCCGAGGGAGTAAGCGACGAGCGTTCTCCCGCCGTTTCCGTTATCGATCCATTCCAGCGGCTGGAGCACGTGCGGATGATGGCCGAGGATCACATCGGCTCCGGCGGCTGCGGCCAAACGGGCCCATTTTCGCTGCTGCTCCGACGGAAGCCGGATATATTCGGTTCCGAAATGAAGGCTCGCCACGACAGCGTCGGCTTGTTTCTTGGCCTCGGCGATTTCCTGCTGGAATGCGCGCTCCTGTTCGAGCAAATGCACCAAATAAGGCTTGCCCGGAGGTCGGGGAATTCCATTCGTCCCGTAAGTCCAAGCGACGAAAGCAAGCTTCAAGCCGTTGCGCTCCACGATCCGGAGACGCTGGCGGTCCGCTTCGGTCTCGCTTGCGCCCGCATATTCGACTCCAAGCCGTTTCCAATGCCGAATCGCCTGACGCACCGCCTGTTCTCCGCGATCAAGCGTATGATTGTTCGCCATCGAGACGATATCGACTCCCGCGTCACGAAGAGCATCGGCTGCCTCGAACGGACTGTTGAAGGCCGGATAATCGGACAACCCAAGCGCGGTTCCGCCGGTAATGCTCTCCTGATTGGCGAACGTGACGTCGGCCCCCTCCAAATGCGGCCGTACCGCCTCGAAGACGGGGTTGAAATCGTAGCTGCGCTGTGTCCGTGCGTCCTCGTAGATCGTACGGTGAATGAGTACGTCGCCGACGGCGGCCAAAGTGACCCGGCGTTCCGCAGGGGCAGCCGGTTCGGAAGAAGACAGTGGGCGAGGTGCAGGCGCGGGTGTGGGAGTTGCCTTCGTGGCGTTCCCCGTCCGGGGTTCGCTTGGAGACGGTGCTGGAGGCGCGGTACGCTCGGCCGCGGGAGAGCACGCGCCCGAGAGCAGCAGGATCAGAAGAACGGAATAACGGCAATATCGTTTGGTCATCGCGCGGCCCTCCAGATCGCTTAATTCCAAGCTACTAGCTAATATTTGCGTACGGACTTGGAATTATAGACCCGTGTAGAAAAAGGAAAAGAACGGTGGGGCAACGAGGCGAGGGGGAAAATAATGCGAAAAGGCCCGCGCCGCCCGGTTTCGTTCCGGTCAGTTTGCGAGCCTTTTTAACGTTTGATCATCTAGTTATTTGTAAGTAACCTCAAGCTTTACTTCCAGCTCCAGCGAGCCTCCCGGTTCGATGGCGCGGAAGCCGGTCACCTCGGCCGGTTGATCGATATTCGGCGCGTTGGTGACCCAAGTGTACGGCTCCAGGCAGATGAAATCCCGGGCTTCGCCCTTCGTATAAATGACCCATTGCTTGAACAGATCGGAACCGCTGTAGCGGATATCCGCCTTCGGGCCGGACAGCACGGCAAGGCAAGGGTAGTCCCCGATCTGGAACACGGTGTCCATATCATGGCCTTCCAGCACGTCGCCTTCGGGCAACTTCGCGTACCTGCCGCTAAGCGGCGCGATATGGCCGAGAGGCACGTTTGTTTCGTCCAGCTCCCAGAAGCCGCTCGTCGGCAGCTGCAGCGTCCAGTTCTCCGGCTCGCCGTCCAGCAAAAACCACGTATGGAGCCCGTAGCCGAACGGAGCGGACATTGGGCCGCGGTTGGTCGCTTTCAGCAGGTGACGGAGCGTGCTGCCCCGCAGCTCGTAAGCCACCTCAAGCTCCAACTCGTGCGGGAATTGATGCTGCACGTGTGCATCGTCGGTCAGACGAAAGACGGACGTGATGTAGAGGGCCCCGTCCTTTTCGCCGGTGGCAAGCACGGTCCAGGGCTGGCTCTTGATCACGCCGTGAATATGATTGCCCTGCGCATTGTTGATCTCGAATTGGTAGCTGCGCCCTTCGAACGTGAAGCGGCCATCGCGGATGCGGTTCGGCGGCATCAGAATCGGCGTGCCGTACTGAACCGGCTCGGCGGCCATCTCGGCCGGCGAGGCCGGGACGCGCAGCATTTCCCGCTCCAGCGTTTTGTCCCAAATGCTGTATACGTTGTTGCCGACGGACGGACAAATGCTGACGATCAGGTTGTCGTTTTCGAGTGTATAGGCGGGGGTTCCCTGCCAGTCGATCTGCTTAATTATCATTCCGAAAGCTCTCCTTTGTCCGGTAAAATAGTCCGATCGTAAATCGCTTCCATTGTACCAGAGGAGCCGGGGACTGTCACCCGGGAAAATGGTTTGGATCAGGCGCCGAAATCGAAATTCGGGTAGACGTACGGCACTTTGGCCGGCTCGGCTTTGGCGATTTTCTCGACCTTCAGCACCATGATGTCGGCATCGTTCAGCTTCGTCTTTTGAATCGTACCGGTGACCGTGACCCAGCTGTCGTCCGACAGCGTATTGGCGCGGTCGTATTCGGCCAGTACCCCGAACGGGGCGGCGTCCGCGGAGCAGCATTGGATGGAGAAGCGCGCCACGACGAACTGGTTGCTCTTCATCTCCTCCTGCCGGTAGACGAAGCCGGTGAGCTGCAGCTTTTTGCCGACGAACCGGTCGAGATACAGATCGACGGACGTCAGCGTTTCGATGAACAAATCTTCTTTCACCGTAATCAAATCGGATTTGTAGAGCTGCTTCGCATATTTGGCGTATTGCTGGGTAAATTTATCCGCAGGAAAAAGCTCCCCATCCGCAGGCGTCGCCGCCTGGGTTCCGGGTGCTTGAACGCCTGGAGCAGCGGGGGCGGTATCCGTACCTGCGGCAGTCCCTGCCGGGGCGCTCGTGGTTCCGGTCTCCGCACCGGCGGCTTCGCTGTCTTTTTTCACCGAGCTGGAACTGCTGAGGTTCATCCCTTTTTTGGCGGCAAGACTGCTGCCCATCGTGCTGTCGGGAAGCAGAAAGCCCAGCAGCAGCGGGAAGAAAAACAATCCGTACACGACGATGTTTTTGAACAGCGACCGCGATGGGGTGTGATCATGGTCGCAATCGCAGACGGCGGATGCCCGGCCGCGCCAGGTGCGAAGAGCCAAGTAGAGCTGGTAGGCGGCGACGGCATACAGGGCGACGGCCGACCATTTGACGTAGTCGACCATACGGGGAGCTATGTACAGAAGGATGCCGTCGGTTTTGACCAAATAGGCGATGTAGACGGCGAAGCCGAGCAAAATAACGGTTTTCAAAGCATGATGCAGGCCCAATACCCGAGAATTCACGGCACACACTCCTTTTTGCCTTGTTGGATGTCAAATCACATGAAGAAAAGCCGTTCGTACAGCAGCGATGCGGCGAGCACGACTATAACGACCAGTGCGGACAGCAGAAGCACGAAGCGGGCGCGGAAGGCCGACAGCAGCATCAGCGTGCTTTTGATATCGAGCATCGGACCGAAGACGAGAAACGTCAGCAGCGAGCCGGTCGAGAAGGTTGCGGAAAACGACGAAGCGACAAAAGCGTCCGAGGTGGAGCAGAGCGACAAAACGTACCCGAGCCCCATCATGAACAGATGGGAGGTAAAGTCGCCTTGGCCGATGGACACGAGGCTTTCGCGCGCGACGAACGTTTGAATGAGTGCGGTCAGAAACGCGCCGAAAATCAAATATTTCCCCATGTCGAAAAACTCGTCCGAGGCGTGTCCGAGGACGCCGAGCAAACGGCTGCCTCGGCTGCGCCCATGCCCGTGGTCGTGCGCGTGGCTGTGAGCATGCGTATGCTCGTGATGGTGGGCATGGTCATGATGATGCTCATGGGAATGGCCATGCTCATGTGTATGCTCGTGCTCATGCGCGCTATGCTGGGCGCCGTGGCGCTCATGCAGGGTCTGGGGAGCGCCGTACCCGTTGGCGCTAAGCTCCGGCGCCGCCCCGCGGATCGGGTTACGCTTCACGAACCGGTATACGATGAGGCCGATCGCCGCCGCAACGACGAAGGCGAGCGCCATCCGGGAGTAAGCGATCTCCGGCCGCGTGCGGAATGCCATGAAGGTCGCCGCGTACACAACGGGATTGATAATCGGACCGGCGAGAATGAAGACGACGGCCACATAGACCGGCATTCCCTTCAGCACCAGCCGACGGATGACCGGTACCATGCCGCATTCGCACAGCGGAAAAATAATGCCGACGACGCAGGCGAACAGAATGCCGAGCACCGGATTTTTCGGCATCAGCCGGCGGATCGTCTGCTCGGACACGAACATCTGCAGCAGTGCGGACACAAGCACGCCGAGCAGGACGAACGGCAGCGCTTCGAGGATAATACTGATGAATAGCGTCTTGAAATTTTGCATGCTGGCACTGCTTAAAAAGGACAAGTCCGGCGGCTGCTTTTGCGTATAAATGAGAACCAGCATCAGGATGCACAGCACGGCGAGAATGTTCGTAACCCACCGTTGGACGATTGTTTGCAAGGGGCATGTCTCCTTATTATTCGTAATTATTATTATATAGTATGCTTTCCGATTCGTACATAGGACAAGTTTTTAGAGTTTATGAACGCTGAAAAAGCGTGTGGCCACGGCGTTTAACGCTCCTGTTTCGATTCCGAGGTTGACAAGGGGATGGTGTTTGGGTACAATGACGTCTAATAAGAGCGATGACGGGAATAAGTAGTCGGCAGGCAAGCTCTGCAGAGAGCCGGTGGGTGGTGCGAACCGGCGGGCGGCAGCCGAACGAATGGGTCCCTGAGCTGAAGGTTGAACGTGCGCAGACGTACCCGGGCCCGGGAAAGCTTCGATTAGCGTTGCGCGTCAGTAGGCCGGTCCGGTTTCCTCCCCGTTACAGGAGGCTGAAGACCCGCGGGATCTGTCTGGGACAGTACGTTGTGGGTAAATTAGGGTGGCACCACGGTCTCTCGTCCCTTGCGGCGGGAGACCTTTTTGTTTTTCTCGGGAAGCTTACAGGCGAGATAAGATAAAGGAGGCGGACTTGAAAATGTCCAAATTGAGAGTATTGTCCGGCATGCAGCCCAGCGGTCAGCTGACGCTCGGCAACTATATCGGCGCATTGAAAAATTACGTGAAGCTTCAACATACGCACGATTGTTATTTTATGGTGGTAGACCTGCACGCCGTCACGGTGCCACAGGAGCCGGAAAAGCTGAAGGATCAATCGGAGGCCGTCACTGCGCTCTACCTGGCGGCAGGCATTGATCCGAACGTGGCGACCGTGTTCCTGCAATCAACCGTCTCTGCGCATGCCGAGCTCGGCTGGCTGATGACGACGCTCACGTATATGGGCGAGCTGGAACGCATGACGCAGTTCAAAGACAAAGCTGCGGGCAAGGAATCTGTCGGAGCGGGCCTGTTTACTTATCCGTCGCTGATGGCCGCCGACATTTTGCTGTACGATACGGCTCTCGTCCCGGTCGGCGACGACCAGACGCAGCACTTGGAGCTGACGCGCGATCTGGCGCACCGCTTCAACCAGCGCTACGGGGACACGTTTGCGATTCCAAAAGGCTACTTCCCTGAAGTGGGCGCACGGATTATGTCGCTGGACGACGCGTCCAAGAAGATGAGCAAGAGCAGCCCGAACGCCGGCAGCTACATTGCGATGCTGGACGCCCCGGACGTCATCCGCAAAAAAATAAGCCGGGCCGTGACCGACTCGGGGCGGGAAGTCAAATTCGACCCGCAAAACAAGCCGGAGGTCAGCAACTTGATCAGCATTTACGCCCAGTGTGCGGACAAAACGATTGCGGAGATCGAAGCGCAGTACGAAGGGCAAGGCTACGGGCCGTTCAAGAAGGATTTGGCCGAAGCGGTCGTAGCTGCCTTGGAGCCAATCCAGCAGCGGTATGCGGAGATCCGCAGCTCGGGCGAGCTCTACGATATTTTGCGTCAAGGCAAAGTGCGCGCGGAAGCGCAAGCGGAGCAAATGCTGAAGCGGGTTAAAGAAAAAATGGGCTACGTTGTTCTGTAGCCCATCCCCAGGGCTTGTCTGGACGAAACTTTCTTCGTCCCGGACAAGCTCTTTTATTCGTTTCGTTTTCTCATTTTGGCTTTCACGATAAAGCCGGCTCCGATAAACAGCACCGACACCAAGCCGGACAGCGCCGCCAGCCAAGGCTTGCCCGTGGCCATGAAGAAGCTGATGCATGCGAGGAGCGCGGTGCCCCCGAAGGCAAAAAACAACCCTAATCCTTTCGTCATGACGAGTTCGCACCTGCCTTTCCGATAAAATTTGAAACTCCGATTGATTTTTTCAAAAGGGAGTATAAGTTCAGGCATACGACACATAATAAGCTTGCAAGCTTGCAAATACATCAAAGACATCATCCCGTTGAAAGGAGTGCTGAACATGGGTGCAGGACAATCCCGCAGCAGCAATCAATTAGTTGTACCTCAAGCAAACCAAGCTTTGGAGCAATTGAAGTACGAGGTTGCTCAAGAGCTGGGCATTCAAATTCCGCAAGACGGCTACTACGGTTACATGGCTTCCCGCGACACAGGCGCAATCGGTGGTCACATTACCCGCCGCTTGGTCCAAATCGCCGAGCAAGCCATCTCCGGCGGCGCAGTCCGCTAACCGGGGGCTTGGGAACCAAGCTTCACGAATATAAGCTCAAGGAGAAATCCTTGAGCTTTTTTCCATGGCAGCAAAAAAGAGGAGGATGAGCCCGCTTGTTAAGCGCCGCCCATCCGCAGCTTCTTTTCGAGCCGGGAATCGCTGACCCAGCCTACGTACGAATCGATCGGATTCAGCTTTTTGTCGAGCAGCAGCACCGCGACGAACGGATACTGCTTGCGGTGCCGGTAGCGCACGTCGGCCCAGCGCACCTCGTACCCCCAGGCATGCTCCTTCAGCTCGGCGCACGCATAGGAGCTAAAGTACAGGAAGCAAGCGACGTTCGGGTGAGCTTTAGAGGCCTCCACGGCAGGGTGGACGGCACAGGAAACCCGGTCGATCCAATTGATTTTGCGGTTCCTGAGCTCCCCGAGCTGGAACGAACCGTCCTGCTTCCGCTTCACGATCTGCCACTGGTGCAGATGGACCGTCGGGATCAGCGTGTACCGGTCGCCAGGCTCGTAAGTCGGATCCTGCGGGCGCAGCCCCGACTCCAGCCGGTAATGGGTCCATGAACGCCATATATAATAGAGGGCGAGGAATGCGTATAATATAGGAAACAGAATTTCCGGACGCATCAGATGCACCGACCATATAAAAATAGCGAGCACGTGAGACGAGAAAATGACCGGGTCGAAAATGTGAATGATATTCCACGAGACCCATCGCTCTGAAATCGGGCGAAGCGCCTGGGTTCCATACGCATTAAACAAATCGGTGAATACGTGAAACGCAACCGCGATAAACACCCACATCGTTATATGCCACATCGGCAAAGCGGGAAAAACAAGCCAGAGAATCCCGGAGATGAGCGCCGTCCAAAGCACCAAAGCAGGCAGCGAGTGGGATAAGCCACGGTGATTTTTAATGTAAGCGGCGTTACCTTTCAGCCGCAGCAGCGTATCGGCATCGGGTGCCTGTGAGCCGGCTACCGTTCCGATCAGTACGGCTGTCGAAACCATCGGATCTGCTGCCACAACCGGATCGATATATGCCAAGCCTGCCAGGCCGAGCCCGATCACCAGGTGTGTACCGGTGTCCATGGACTAACCTCCTGAACGTCTAATTTTTCAATAGTCTACTCTAGCCCATTACTATTAGTGTATCATTTTCTTGTCCAAAATAAAGCAAAGGCTGTGAAAAAAATGTGTATCGTTTTTGTCGAATACCGAATTGATGCGTCATATCGCCTCCCGTACTTAGAATGGTCTCAGCGGCTGCGCGATGATTTTCCCCAGGTGGAGCTGTACGAGGGAACGGATCAGCCGGGGCTGTTCGTGGAGCTGTGGAACGGGCTTAGCGACAAGCAATACCGGTTCATGCGGGCCGTCCGTACCCGGAAGGACGAATACGCCGCAGAGCCGGGAGCGTGGGACGGAATCGATCCCGAACGTTGGGCGTCTCTCGGACAATGGGTGCCGGGCGGGTGCGCCAAAATTCATATTTGGCAGTTCCAAAAAGTCAAATAGTCCATTCTATAAGGTAAACATATCCATGGCTTCTTCCTCCCGATCGCGGTACCCTTACAATAGTCTTCAATTGTGACGGAGGAAAATGGATGGAGAATAACAATATATTCTGGTCTCATATCAAGCGGAACCGTTTGCCCTACCTAATGGGCTTTGCATTATTGTCCATATCGTCCATCCTGCAGCTGATCATTCCCTGGCTGCTCGGACGGTTTACGGACAGCCTCCAGACAGGCGCGCTGACCTACGATCAGGCGGTCCGGTTCGGCGTCTGGATGATTGCCGCAGGGCTTGGGATCGCTTTCTTCCGGTCCGTTTCCCGTATTTATTTGTTCCGGCTGTCGCGGCAGCTGGAGATGCGGGTGCGCGGTGAGCTGTTCGTCCACTGGGAGAAGCTGTCGGCGCAATATTTCAACAATCAGCGGATCGGGGACTTGATGTCGCACGCGATCAGCGACGTCGGGGTCATCCGCGAGGTGACGATGCAGGGTTACTTCAACGTGATGGAAGCGGTGTTTCTGATCGTCGTTTCCGTGGTGGCCATGACGAGCTCGGTCAATCTTTGGCTTACGCTGTTGACGATGCTGCCTCTGCCGCTGCTCAGTCTGCTCGCTTACCGGTTCAACAAGCGGATCATGCAGCAATCGAAGGATATGCAGTCCGCGATCTCCGATTTGACGAGCCGTGTGCAGGAGTTTACCGCGGGCATCCGGGTCGTCAAAGCATTCGTACAGGAAAAAGCGGAGCGGGAGCTGTTCACCCAGGATAACCGGCGGGCCGTCGAAATGAACCGGCGGTACGTGCGCTCGAACTCGTTATTCGGAGCGCTCAGCGCGGGGATTGTCGGATTCAGCTTTCTCGTCTCGGTCGTGCTCGGCGGCATCATGGTCCTGAAAGACATCATTACGCTCGGCGAATTCGTCGCGTTCAATACGTATTTGTCGCTGCTTATGGG
Organism: Paenibacillus elgii NBRC 100335; assembly: GCF_004000865.1. Classification (GTDB taxonomy): domain Bacteria; phylum Bacillota; class Bacilli; order Paenibacillales; family NBRC-103111; genus Paenibacillus_G; species Paenibacillus_G elgii. The sequence continues at coordinate 92,845 of NZ_BIMB01000026.1, forward strand.
GCCGATCGAAAGCTTGGGAAGGGTCGTCAATCTGCTTCAGCGCGGAAAGGCGTCGGAGCTGCGGCTGCTGGAAATCTTCAATACGCAGCCGGACGTGGTGGACGACGTCATCGCGAAGCCGGAGATTCAAACGATCGGCGGTGAGATCGAGATCCGCGACTTGACGTTCTCTTACCCCGAAGCGAAGCGGCCCTCCCTCCGGAACGTCTCGCTCAAGGTGTCGAAGGGCTCCAGCCTCGCCATCGTGGGCCGGGTCGGCAGCGGCAAAAGCACGCTGGTGCATCTGCTCGTGCGGCTGTACAACCCGCCGAAAGGGACGGTGTTTATCGACGGGCACGACATCCACGAAATTCCGCTGCGGACGCTGCGCGGCCAGATCGGAATCGTGCCGCAGGACCAATTCCTGTTCTCGTCCACGATTCGGGACAACATCGGGTTCGATCCGAAGCCTTACAGCGACGACCAGGTCGTGGAAGCGGCCAAGATCGCCCAAGTGTACGAAAATATCGTCGAGTTTCCGAATCAGTTCGATACGGCGCTCGGCGAGCGCGGCATCTCGCTGTCGGGCGGCCAGCGCCAGCGGGTCAGCATCGCGAGGGCCGTGATCAAGAAGCCGTCGGTGCTGATCTTCGACGACAGTTTGTCCGCGGTCGATACGATCACGGAGGATCTGATCCTCGAAGGGCTCAAATCCGTGATGAACAGGCGGACGACGATCATTATCGGGCACCGGATCTCGTCGGTGCAGAGCGCCGACCAAATCGTCGTCATGGACGAAGGACGCATCGTCGAGCGCGGCAATCATGAGCAATTGCTGGCCAGGGGCGGCATTTACGCCGACATGTATCATAAGCAGCTGCTGGATCAGGAAGCCGAGCGGGAAGACGGACAGGAGCAGGACGCCGCTGCTTCGCAGCTGATGCGGGGAGGGGCGGGCGCATGAATATACACGCTGAGAAAACCGTCAAGACGATGAAGGACACGCAGCTGCTGACGAAGCTGCTGTCCTACGCCAAGCCTTATTGGCGAATGATCGTGCTGTGCATCGCGCTGGCTTTTTTGATCGTCGTTGCCGATCTGGCGCGCCCTTATCTCATTAAGGTGGCGATCGACGGCCATATTAACGGGCTGCATAAGCCGATGCTGTCGGCGGAAGCGTCCCAGGCCGACCGTCTGCGGAGCTACGGAGCCGTGACGGCGTGGAACGGCAGAGCCTACGTCCGGCTCGAACCGGAGGATGCAGCCGAGCGGGCGGCCCGCCAGCCGGAGTTTGGAGCGCAGCAGGCTCAGATCGTCCGCATCGACGGCAAAGACTGGCTCATCGCCGGCTGGATCGCCAAGCAGCCGGAGCAGGCGACCATAGCGGAAGTGGGCGGCAAGGCGGAAGTAAGCGCCGGAGGGCAGACGTTCGCCGCCGAGCCGCTGGACGCCACCGCGTTGGAGGCGTTCCGCAAGCAGGATTACACCGGCTTCCTCTGGCTGGGCGTCGCTTTTCTTAGCGCGGTCGTCATCGGGGCACTAGTCAGTTACCTGCAAAGCAATCTGCTGCAGTATACGGGGCAGACGATCATTTTCAACATCCGGCAGCAGCTCTTTCAGCATTTAAGCCGCATGTCGATGTCGTATTTCGACCGCAATCCCGTCGGGAGGCTCGTCGTCCGCGTCACGCAGGATACGGAGGCGCTTAACCAGCTATATTCGCAGGTGGTCGTCAACCTGATCAAAGACGTCATCGTGCTGATCGGCATCGTCGCCGTCATGCTGCAGCTCAGCGTCAAGCTGGCGCTGCTGTCGTTTGCGGTGCTGCCGTTTCTGGCCGTGCTGACGTTCTGGTACCGGTCGGTTATCCGGGACGCCCAGCGAAAATCGCGGATGATCCTGTCACGGCTCAATTCGTTTCTGGCGGAAAATTTGTCCGGCATCCGGATCACGCAATTGTTTATCCGCGAAGAGCGGCAGTGGGAGCAGTTCGATCATCACAATACGGAATATTACCGGGCGGGGATGCGGGGAACGGTCATCAACTCAATCTTCCAGCCGGCGATCGGCTTCCTCGGCAATCTGGCGATCGCGCTGCTTCTCTGGTACGGCGGCGCCAGCGTCATCGACGGCGGCTTAACCTTCGGGATCGTGTATGCCTTCACGCATTACGTGCGGCAATTTTTCCAGCCGCTGCAGAGCTTGGCGGAGAAATACAACCAGATTCAGACGGCGATGGTCGGCGCGGAGCGCATCTTCGAGACGCTCGGCGAGAAGCCCGCGATCGTCGACCCGGAGCAGCCGAAGCGGCTGCCGAAGGAAATCCGCGGCGAAATCGCGTTCGAGAACGTATGGTTCGCCTATATCGGCGAAGATTGGGTGCTGAAGGATGTCAGCTTCACGATCCAGCCCGGACAGACGGTGGCGTTCGTCGGCGCGACAGGGGCGGGCAAAAGCTCGATCATCCAATTGATCAACCGGTTCTACGACATTCAAAAAGGCAGTATCAAGCTAGACGGCGTCGATATCCGTGACATTCCGCTGGACGACCTGCGCCGTTACATCGGCATCGTGCAGCAGGACGTGTTCCTGTTCACCGGAGATATCGCCTCGAATATCCGGTTGAACCACCCGGAAATTACCGACGAGCAGGTCGTCGCGGCGGCCCGGATGGTGCATATGGACGAATTTGTCCGCAGCCTGTCCGGCGGGTACAAGACGCTGCTCGGCGAGCGCGGCATCAATCTGTCGCTCGGCCAGCGGCAGCTGCTGTCGTTCGCGCGCGCGATCGCGTTCCGTCCGCAGATTCTCATCCTTGACGAGGCGACGTCGAATATCGATACGGAGACGGAGCTGATCGTGCAGGACGCGCTGATGAACATCTCGAAAGGCCGGACGACGCTGATCGTGGCGCACCGCTTGTCGACGATCCAGCATGCCGACCAGATTATCGTCATGCATAAGGGCAAGGTTCGCGAGACCGGAAACCATTACCAGCTTCTCGCGCAGCGCGGGTACTATTACCGTTTGTTCGAGCTTCAGTACAAGGAGCAGAAGCCGGTGCCGAAGGCAAGGTAGGGGATCGAAGATGCGCTTCGGTAAATGGGTGTGTGCATGATGATTGAGAAAAATTCTCTTTATCGTTAAGGCTGAGAAGACTCCCTCTTCGATAAGGGGGAGATGAATCAGCATCTCTTGTATATGAACACGAACATTTGTGCTATAATTGTAAT
>NZ_BIMB01000027.1 GCF_004000865.1 Paenibacillus elgii NBRC 100335
GGGCGACGTGCGCAAGCCGATTCTGCTCAAGCGCGGGCTGGCGGCGACGATCGACGAATTCCTGCATGCGGCCGAGTATATTTTGGCTCGCGGCAACACGCAGGTCATGCTCATCGAACGCGGCATTCGCACATACGAAAAGGCGACCCGCAATACGCTCGATATTTCCGCCGTGCCGATCCTAAAGCAGGAAAGCCATTTGCCGGTGCTGGTCGACGTCACGCATTCCACAGGACGCAAAGACATTCTTGCCCCATGCGCGAAAGCGGCTCTAGCTGCCGGTGCCGACGGGGTCATGGTCGAGGTGCATCCGGACCCGGCCACGGCATTGTCCGATGCCGCCCAGCAGCTCAATATTGAGGAGTTCGGGAACTTTTACGCTCAAGTGCGGGAGTCCGGGCTTCTTGGGTAGATGATATCGATTGGTAAAGCAAAACCGTCTGGAGATGTCCGGACGGTTTTTTTCTATCTTTATTTAACGGCGGCTTCCAGCTTGGGTGTCACGACCTGCTTCTGCTGCCCGGTAAAGTAGTCGACGACGAAATCGCGAAAGTTGCGGGCCGCCTTCGATAAATAACGCTTCTCATGCCATGCGAGCTGGAACGTGCGCTGACATACGGGCTGTTCGATATGCAGCAGCGTAAGCGGCACGGAGGTTGCGTTAATGTTGCATCCCCCTGCAAAAGCGACGCCCAACCCGGTGCGTACCAAGCTTGCTACGGCGGCAGGTTCGTCAACCCGGCAGACGAAGTTCGGCGAGATCCCCGCTTCGCGACAGAACGCATCGTTCATCTTTTGGAAAATAAACCCTTCCTTATACCCGATAAACGGCTCATCGGCTACCTCGCTTAACGCAATGCTGCCACGGTGCGCCAGACGGTGCCCCGGAGGCACGGCCAGATACACTTCTTCATGCAGGATAGCCACGGCATCGATGTCCGGCCCTTCGATGGGCATCGCCGAAAAGCAAAAATCGACCTCTCCGGCTTCGAGTAACTGTGCCATTTCATCCATGGAAGCTTGGGTCATGCGAAAGTTCACATTTGGGTAAACCGACAAAAACGCGCTTAAAGGGTCCGTCAGGCGATTCAGCGTGGACATGGCCAAGCTGATGCTTCCCTGCTCGCTGCCGGCCATATCGGCCACTTCCCGACGGCCTTCTTCCAACGCGTTCAGCGCGGTTTCCACTTTGTCCAGAAACGCTTTGCCGAACGAGTTAAGCCGGATTTGCCGGCCCTCGCGGTCGAACAACGGCACGCCCACATCGGCCTCCAGCCGGGAAATCGTTTTGCTGAGCGCCGGCTGTGCGATATGAAGCTCTTGCGCTGCTCTCGTCATATGCTCCAGCTTGGCGACCGTGCGAAAATAATGGAGCTGCAGCAGTTCCATCCTCGTTCACTCCTTTTCATTCCCATTCATTCATATACTCAAGGTTATATAATCTATGAGATAAGATGTATTTTTGTTTATTTATGTTCCAGTATAAAATAAATGCTGCAAGCGGGCAAATTCCGCGGAAAAAGATTTGTGGATAGGCACAAAGAGAAGCTGCGCGGGAACGGACCGTTCCTGCGGGCGGCGATAAAAAAGAGGAGGGGTTTGGTATGAAAGCAGCGGCGTTTTCTTCTCCGGGTACACCGGATGTGCTGCAAACGATGGAATTTGACGATCCTCAAGCGGGAGCGGGGCAGGTGAGGGTGCGCGTCAAGGCGGCTGGCGTGCAGCCGTTCGATCTGGCGCTGCGAAGCGGCTGGAGCCCTCCGCCCGGTATAACGGTACAGTTCCCGCAAATCCCGGGCAACGAATTCGCCGGGGTTGTCGATCAAGTCGGGGAAGGGGTCACCGGTTTTGCCATCGGCAGCGAGGTGATCGGTTACAAAATGCTGACCTGCTATGCCGAGTATGTGACGGTCGATGCCAGTCAAATCGTCGTCAAACCGCAGAGCATGCCTTGGGAGGTGGCGGGCGGCCTGTCCGGGGCAGGACAAGCGGCGTATACCGGGCTGAAGGAGATTGGTGCAGGTCATGGTGACACCGTATTGATCCATGCCGCTGCAGGAGCTGTCGGTACGATCGCCGTGCAGTTGGCCCAGGCTTGGGGAGCGACGGTCATCGGCACCGCCAGCGAGCGCAACCATGACTACCTGCGTTCGCTCGGCGCCATACCCGTCGCCTATGGAGAAGGTCTGGCCGACAGAGTGCGAGCTCTCGCTCCGCATGGAATCGATGCGGTGCTTGACGGGGCCGGAGGCGACGCCCTGCGCGTCTCGGTGGAATGGGTCCGGAACCGGGAGCGCATCGGTACCCTCGTCGGCTTCGACTTGGCCGAGGAATTGGGTATCCGCCCGATTCGCAGCCAGCGGTCGGCTGCCCGGTTGGCGGAACTCGCCGATCTGTACGAGCAGGGCAAGCTGCGCCTCCTCATTCGCAGCACATTCCCTCTGCACCAAGCCGCCGATGCCCACCGCGAAGTCGAAACCGGGCACGGGCGCGGCAAAGTTGTTCTAACGTTCGATTAGGGACGGGGAAAAAGAGGGCGGGCGGATTCCGCAAGTTTTTCCGTTTTTAACCGGTTTTAAACTCTCCGCGTTATGCTGTTAGGGTTAGCTTGATCATTCACAGGCGGAGAGGAGTTGTCGAACACGTTGTTGTCGCAATCATGGAACGGAAGAATACGGGGCCGGCCCGCGGTCATTCTGGCGGCTGCCGGGGTGTTGGTGCTGGCCGGACTGTGCGGCGAACGGCCGGCGATAGCGGCAGAGGGCTACCCGCCCCATCCGCTGCCCAAATACATCGTCACCCAGCTAGACTATACATTGGGGCTTAATCCCGATGGAACGGTGTCCGGTGACGGTCAAGTCCAATCCTTCAAGGTGTGGGGCTGGACGGACGTAGCGTCGCTCGATGCGGGACTGAAGCATGCCGTCGCGGTCACGAAGGACGGAAGGGTGTATGCGGCGGGGAAAAACGATGACACCGCTTGCTACTCCAGCGACGACTTGACCCAAAGAGCGACGCAATGGACGCAGATGAAGTCTGTGGCTGCAGGAGATTGCTTTACGGTGGGGCTGAAAAACGACGGAACCGTCGTCGGCCTCGGCAGGATGAACGGCTACGGCCAAATCAGCGATTTGTCGGAATGGTCCGGCATCAAGCAGATTGCCGCCGGCGATATGTTCACGGTCGGTTTGACCAATAGCGGCAAGGTTGTCATGAAGGGCAACACGGCTTATGGGCAGGGAAATGTCGGCGGCTGGACCAATGTCGTGCAGATCGCTGCCGGCGATACTTTCATTTTGGGGCTTCGAGCCGACGGAACGGTCGTATCGACGGGAGGTCCCGACGTATCCGGATGGAAAGATATCGTATGGATTTCTGGAGGCTCCTCGGTTGCGGCAGGCGTTACGAAGGACGGCAAGGTTGTCACGGCAGGCGATGTGTTCCCCGAAATTCAAGCGGAAATGGATAAGTGGACGGATATCATTCAGGTCTCGATCCGCCGTCAATCTCACGCCGTCGCCGTTCGTAAAAACGGACAGTCGGTGGCTGCCGCCCAAGCGCAAGGCTTCAATTACAAACCGAAGTTGAAATGGGTCTTGAAGCAATATGCGCCACAGACGCCTGGCTCGGTTGCTACTCCGTCGTCCCCTCGAAAAAAAGGGCCTGTCTCGCTGCAGTGGACACCCCCGGAGTGGGGGCTCGGCAGCGACCGCTACTATCAGGTGGAGTTTTACGACGGGAGCGCATGGACGCAAATTGGAGATCGGGTGACCGGTACTGAATTCACCTATGATATACCCGCAAGCGTCAATACCTCCGACGCCAAGTTTCGGGTGCGGGCAGGAACCGAATACGGCTTGTCGGAATATGTGACGACGAATCCGATTGTGATCGACAATCAACCGCCGCAAGCGCCGGTGATCACGGTCAGCTCGGAAGCGTGGAGCGAGCAGCCTATTCAGGTTACGATTGCGGAAAGTCCGGCGGTAAGCGGAGTGGACCGCACGGAATACCGGCTGAACGGCGGCTTGTGGCAGACCTACACGGCGCCGTTCACGATTGAAGCGGACGGAGAGACGAAGGTCGAGGCGAGAACTTGGAACAAGCTGGGGGAAGTCAGCGAAGCAAGTGCCAAGACGGTCCGGATCGACCGGCTTGGACCGGAGCCCCCGGTCGTGACAGCGGATGCTTCCGGCTGGACCCGCGCGGAGCAGGTAACGGTTACCGTGGCGGACGGCGCGGATGCGGGAATCGGCGTATTGCGCTCCGAGGTTCGGCTCGTTGCCTCCGACGGCACCGTCATATCGGATTGGGCCCCTTACGTGTCGCCCCTGACGATCCGGGAAGAAGGACGCTGGACCGTCCGCGCGCGGACGGTCGATAAGCTGAATCATGTAAGCGAGGAGAGCGCCTTCACCGTACTAATCGACCGGACCAAGCCGAGCGCTCCGGTCGTGACCCCGCAAACGTCCGACTGGATTGATGCGCCTGGCGTATCCGTCGCCGTCTATGGCGAGGACGGATTGTCAGGCTTGCAGCGTCTGGAGTATAAGCTCAGCGGCGGAGCGACCGCAGACTGGACGGAATATACCGGTCAGCTTCGGATCGAAGCGGAAGGTGAAATCGAGGTCCGGGTGCGCGCCATAGACAAAGCGGGCAACGTGAGCGACGAATCGTCCGCTATCGTCCGAATCGACCGGTCCGCCCCGGAGGCGCCGACGGTTACGGTCAGCGAATCCGGATGGACCCGCCGGGACGTCAAGGTTGACTTCGCAGGCACGGACCGCCTGAGCGGGCTGCTGAAATACCAAGTTAAGCTGGGGCCGGACAGCCCTTGGCAGGATGTGACTCCCGGCGATTCCGTTACCGTTACCGCCGAAGGCGAAACGACGGTTACGGCACGTGCGATTGACCGGCTGGGCCACGTCAGCGGGGAGGCTGCCGTTCGGGTCCGGATCGATCGTACGGCACCTACGGTTCCGTTCGTTACAACCGATGCACCCGGCTGGACGACCGGGAATGTGACGGTGGCCGTTTACGGAAGCACGGATGCCGTTTCCGGGACAGTCAAGTATCAGTACAAGCTGGGCCCGAACGGCGCATGGACCGATGTTCCGGGAACCGGCTTCACCGTGAGTGCCGAAGGCGAGACGCCCGTCTACGTGAGGGCATCGGACGAAGCGGGCAACGTGAGCGAAGAGGCGTATACTGTCGTTCGGATCGACCGGACGGCTCCGACCGCCCCGGTCTTGGCGCCAAGCGCGACAGGCTGGACAAACGATAAGGTTACCTTTACCGTGAGCGGCGGTGCGGATGCGGGCAGTGGGGTCGCGCGCTTGCAGTATCGAATCGGCCAAGGCGGGAGCTGGACCGATTACACGGGCACCGCGGTGACCGTCGAATCGGAAGGCGAAACGGCCGTTTTCGCCCGGGCCATAGACCGGGTCGGTTTGATCAGCGAAGAGGCTAGCGCGATCATCCGTATCGATCGGACGCCGCCGAACGTGCCGATCTTGTCGCTAAGCGAAAGCGGCTGGACGAACCGTCCCGTCACGTTCGAGGTTTACGGCAGCTCGGATACGGGAAGCGGTCTTGCGAAGTATATGGTGAAGCAAGGCGCGAACGGACCTTGGGCGGAATACCCGGGCACCCCGGTTGAAGTAAGCTCGGATGGAGAGACGCCGGTGTTTGCGCTGGCCGTCGACGCGGCGGGCAACCGGAGCACTGAAGCCCACGCGGTAATCCGGATCGACCGGGGGAAGCCGGTCATTTCGTTAAAAGGGGACAATCCGATGCTGCTGGAAGTTGGCACCCCCTATGCGGAGCCGGGCGCTGAGGCTCTGGATGCGCAGGACGGCGATCTGACCCGGCAAATGACCGTGACGGGTAGCGTCTATTCGGCCAAGCTTGGCACCTATGAGCTCCGGTACCGCGTATCGGACCGGACGGGGAATACCGCGGAAGCGACAAGAATCGTGCACGTTGTCGATACGACGAAGCCTGTAATCACGATCAGGGGAGCGAACCCGGCCATCGTCGCTTTGGGAGACTCCTACACCGATGCCGGCGCGACAGCGATGGACAATTACGACGGCGACTTAACGAGCCGGATGACCGTGACGGGCAGCGTATATACGAAGCAAATGGGAATCTACATGATCCGTTACAGCGTCAGCGACAGCTCCGGCAATGTGGCGGAAGCCGTCCGCACCGTTCATGTCGTGGACAAGGAAAGCCCTTATATCGTGCTGCTTGGCGAAAATCCGCTGGATTGGCAGGCCGGTACGGCCTATGTCGATCCGGGAGCCAAGGCGTTCGATCCGCAGGACGGTGACCTTACGGGCCGGATCGCGGTAACAGGCCATGTCGACGTAACGCGGCTCGGAAGCTACGTGCTCCAATATGATGTGACGGATCGGGCCGGAAATCCGGCGATTCCCGTAACCCGTACGGTACGGGTGAAGGATACGATCCCGCCGGTCATTACGCTGCGAGGAGAGCCGGAGATGTCTATAAGCTACGGCGCCTCCTTCGTCGATCCGGGCGCTGTAGCCATGGATAACTATGACGGGGATATCAGCGGCCGCATTCGGGTGGTCGGGACCATCGATTCCCGCAAGCCCGGAGTTTACGAGCTGCGCTATCAGGTCGAGGATTCGTCCGGCAACCGTGCGCTTGAAGTCGTACGCAAGGTCCGGGTACGTCCGGAAGAGGAAGAGAGCGGAAGCTCCGCTCCAAGTTCGCCGACGCCCGCCACTACGGCGCCAAGCGTTTCGGGACCTGGGCCTGCGGGCCAGCCGGATGCTGCCAGACCAGGCTTGTTCGAAGTCAACAGCCGGGCGGCTGAGCCGGATCTGTGGCTAACCGTCCGCGGAGAGGCATTCGCCGGGGCGCTTGCCCAAGCCCGCGGGACGGACGTAGTGCTGCCAATCGACGCTTCGCATGAAGCGGGCAAACGTTCGATCCGCGTCGATCTGCCTGCGGAATCGATTGTGGCGGCCGCGCAGGCGGCTGGGAAAAGGATCGTACTGCAAGGTGCGGAAGCCGGGTATATTTTACCTCCTGACGCCGTCGATCTGTCGTCGCTCGCCAAGCAGCTCGGGAGCGGTATCAAGGAATTGACGATCTCGGTGACGATGAGGCCGGTCACGGACCCCGATAGGCTGCAGAGCTTCAAACGGCAAGCGTCGGAAGCCGGCTATCGGCTTATAGCCCCGATTATGGATTTCGACGTAAGGGCCCGTACCGGTGGATCTGCCGCGTCGCTGAATGTTTTCTCCGTTTACGTTCCGAGGACGATCACACTTCAGGGAGCGGCAAATCCGGATGAAACGACGGTGATCCGTGTCCTGCCGGACGGTTCGATCAGCTTCGTCCCGGCGGTATTCTCCGGCGGTCAGGCGACCGTATTCAGCCGGATGAACGGCACTTACATGGTGCTTGTCCGGGAGAAAGGGAAGTTTCCCGATATAGCCGGACATTGGGCGGAAAAGGAAATCGACCGGCTAACGGCCAAGCTGCTCGTCCAAGGGATGACGGAAAGTTCCTTTAACCCGAATGCGGAAATCACCCGGGCGCAGTTTGCGGCTTTGTTGACGCGTGCGCTCGGCTTGCAGCCGATACCACCGCAAGGACGGTTCAAAGACGTGGCCGGAGCCGATTGGCATGCCGGAACGATTGAAGCCGCTCTGGAGGCCGGATTGATCGGCGGCTTCGACGACAGCACGTTCCGGCCGGATGCGCCGGTGACGCGGGAGCAAATGGCTGTTATGATTGCCCGGGCGATGACCCTTTCGGGCCTTAAGACGGACGGGTATGCTGACAAGGCTGAGGAGATGCTGCAGGGCTTCCGGGACCGTGAAAGTATCTCTTCATGGGCCCGAGACGGGGTGGCGAGAAATGTGAAGGCAGGCGTCATTACCGGCTTCACCGATACGAGCTATGCTCCGAATCGAAAGGCCAGCAGGGCGGAAGCCGCCGTGATGATCAGCCGCTGGCTTACCCTTGCCCAGTGGATCAATTAACGGAAACAGCAAGCATACGATGGAACAGGAGCGAAGGAGCCCCGCAGATGCGGGGCTCCTTTTTCTCATGGGGAAAGGCTAGACCCGAGACCCGGGCGGGGCCGTTTTCCTCTTGCCGCCGTAAGCCGGAATAAGGCTTCCTGCATCTCCGGTCGGATACGGTAAAAGCAAAAAACCGGCGTCCGCAAGAGCGAACGTCGGTTTCTATAGAAGGAGTTGAATTTCGATGGATTTTGTGTTAGAATGACGGTTAGCAGTTGAAAAAATGTGATATTCATCACTAATATCCAATATTATACTATCACATCTTCACGGCTTTGTCAAGATTTAATAAAGAGTGGGTTCGGAGAAGAGGGGGCAGCATATGGCGAACGATCAGCACAAGGAAGCGGAGACAGAGCTTACCTTAGATCGGGTGAAACAGCAACTCATCGCGCAAGGCAAAGAGCAAGCTTCGCTCACTTACAAAGAAATTACGGAGAAACTCGCTCCGTTCGATCCCGATCCGGAACAAATCAGCGAGTTCGTCGAGAAGCTTATCGAGCTGGGCATCGAGGTAGGCGGGGAACCGGAAGAGGACCCCGCATTCAGACCGGAGCACGAGGAACACGAACTGCTTCACGACGACCTGTCGCTCCCGCCGGGGATCAAGATCAATGACCCTGTGCGTATGTACTTAAAGGAAATCGGACGGGTGCCCTTGCTTTCGGGGGATGATGAAATCGAGCTGGCGGAACGGATTCAGCGCGGAGACGAAGAAGCGAAGCGCAGACTGGCCGAAGCCAACCTCCGTCTGGTCGTCAGTATCGCCAGACGCTATGTCGGCCGGGGCATGCTGTTCCTTGATTTGATACAGGAAGGCAACATGGGGTTAATCAAAGCGGTGGAAAAGTTCGACCACACCAAGGGCTTCAAATTCAGTACGTATGCTACATGGTGGATTCGTCAGGCGATTACGCGTGCGATTGCCGATCAGGCGAGAACGATCCGGATACCGGTACATATGGTGGAAACGATCAATAAGCTCGTACGCGTGTCCAGACAGCTGCTGCAGGAGCTTGGCCGGGAAGCGACCCCGGAAGAAATTGCGAAGGAAATGGATTTGACGCCCGATAAAGTACGGGAAATTATGAAGATCGCGCAGGAGCCCGTTTCGCTCGAAACGCCGATTGGCGAGGAGAACGATTCAAACTTGGGCGACTTCATCGAAGACCAGGAGGCGCTTGCGCCGGCGGACGCGGCGGCTTACGAGCTGCTGAAGGAGCAACTGGAGGATGTGCTTGACACGCTTACGGAGCGGGAGGAGAACGTGCTGCGACTTCGTTTCGGACTCGATGACGGCCGCACGCGAACGTTGGAAGAAGTGGGCAAGGTATTCGGTGTGACCCGGGAGCGTATCCGGCAGATTGAAGCCAAGGCGCTGCGCAAGCTCAGACATCCGAGCCGCAGCAAGCGGCTGAAAGATTTTATGGATTGATCTTTATTCGTGCGGCGAACGCAGGAAGTCGTGCTCTTGGAGCACGGCTTTTTTTGTCCAATGATTTGGGCGAATAAATTCTCATTAAACCTGAGGAGGATGTCATGAGAAGCACGAAGAAAAGCCGGATCGGGAAAGCGTTACTGTAATTGCGATGAGCCTGTCGGTTGCCGACTTTTTAAGTGTTATATAAATGTCAGATTTTTCGAAAAAAATAAGCTGCATGCAATTTATGTAAGTTATATTGACATTCACATAACGCCGACATATAGTATAACTCAATAACTGAACTGAGGAGATAAACAAAGTAAAGGGAAAGGGTGAACGGAATGAAAACGAGCGACCGTATGGAGTGGCTGCGCTTGCTGCCGAAGGTTGACCTGCACTTGCATCTGGACGGCAGCGTCAAGCCGGAGACGGTTCTTGAGCTAGCCGCCGCGGAGGGAATCCGGCTGCCCGCCGATACGCCGGAAGGCCTGATTCCTTACATGCAGGTTGATGAGCCTTGCGACAGCTTGCGGGCGTACCTCGGGAAATTCGAGTTTGTCGGGCGGTTCCTGCATCGGCACGAAGCTCTGGAACGGGTGGCGTTCGAGGTTGTGGAGCAGGCGGCGGTGCACGGGTGCCGCTATATCGAGGTACGATTCGGCCCGCAGCTGCATCGCAATCGCGGCATGACGCTGGATGAAGTCATTGCCCGCGTCATCACCGGGTTGAACCAAGGGGAAGCGCAGTTTGGCGTGAAAGCCAACGGGATCGTCTGCTGTCTGCGGCATCATGGGCAGCTCGATAATATGGAAGTCATCGAAGCCGCTTCGCGTTTCCAAGGCAGAGGGATCGTGGGCGTGGATTTGGCCGGCGACGAAGGGACATACCCTGCCCGGCTTCATCGCGAGCTGTTTGCCCTGGCCCGCCGCAAAGCGCTGCCGGTGACAATCCACGCCGGGGAAGCGGCCGGAGCCGATAGTGTGTACGAAGCGGTCGATTGTCTGGGGGCGGCCCGGATCGGGCATGGCGTCCGAATGAAGGAAGATCCTGCTGTTCTGGAACTGGTCAAGGAGCGGCAGATTCCGCTTGAAATGTGTCCGGTGAGCAACATTCAGACGAGAGCCGTCTCCGGATGGGATGCTTACCCGATCCGCGAATACTTCGATCAAGGAATACCGGTGACGATCAACACCGACAATCTCACGGTATCTGGCACGAATCTCACGAAGGAATATTATATCCTGACGGAAAAGTTCGGGTTTACCCCGGTAGAGATCGGCAAGCTGCTGTTAAACGGGCTGGAAGCGGGCTTCATGGAAGAGGCGGACAGACGCGAGCTGCGCCGGCACTTTCTTCAAGTGTTGACCGAGCTGAATATTGCCTGATAGGCTGCGGCCCGTATGGCGGCGGACTCCCGAGCGGAGACCGCTGCTTTTTTTTGCGTGGAAGGGTAATCCCGTTTGTATCCAGAAACGGATACCGTCATACAAATGCTCTAGGAGGGGCGTTTCCTTCCGTAAGCGGAATGCCGTTCGATGTGCAAATGTTTGTGTTTGCTTTTATTTATGGTAGACTACTTGCATAGAGAAGTGCGGCGTGCCCGTCATTTCACGGAGAGGAGGGAGCGGGTTGTTCGCTGAGCAAAGGCATCAAGCGATTATTCAAAAAATAAACCACGAGAAGTCGATCAAGGCGTCAGACTTGATAGAGCTGTTCGGCGTATCGTTCGAAACGGTCCGGCGCGATCTGGAGCATTTGGAGAAGGCGGGGTACTTGAAGCGCGTCCATGGCGGCGCGATCCTGAAGGAGTGGGATTACCGCGAAGAGATTCCGATGACCGTCCGGGAAAAGGTCCATTTGGACGGGAAAAACGAGCTGTCCGAAATTGCCGCGCGGTATGTGACAGAGGGGCAGTCCATCGCCCTTGACGTTAGCACGACCAATACGCAATTCGTCAAAGCGCTGAAGAAAAAAATCGAACGGTTGACGATCATTACGAATTCGCTGCCGATCGCAAACGAGCTGGTCCATATGCCGGGATATACGATCATTTTGATCGGGGGCGTGATCCGCAACGAAGAGCAGGGCATGATCGGGGATTTGGCCGAGGAGTTCGCTTCCCGGTTCCATGCCGATTTATTTTTTATGAGCATGAGCGGCGTCACGTTGACCGAAGGCGTCACGGACTACGGTCTCGGCGAAGTGCAGATGAAGAAAATCATGCTGAAGAACGCCAAACGGACGATTGCGCTCGCCGACAGCAGCAAGTTCGAGGCGGTTTCGCTGATCAAAGTGTGCGGCTGCGCGGAGATCGAACGGTTCGTGACCGATTCGAACATCGATCCGGCTATCGTGAACAAATATAAAAAGCACGGCGTCGAGATCGTCTATAAATAGACGAAACCGTCCCGGCAAATAAGCAGTAAGCCTGAAGTCCCGGAGCTTGTCCGGGACTTTTTGTTTTGGCTGTGGCGGGTTCGGTTTGTGGAGAAAATAATATAAGTCGTTGTAAATGTGTGTATATGTGTGTTATTATGTTGGAAAAGTTGAAAATCTCGGGAGGTGCTTGAAAATTTTACTTTCATTGCTCCTTGTGATCGGATCGGGCATGTCGCACGCGGTGTGGAATTTGTTCGCCAAGCAAAGCGAGGATAAAAGCGCGTTTCTGTGGGCGATCTTCATGCCTACGACGCTCGGACTTATACCTTACCTTGTTCTTGAGCTTATCCGGACGGGGATTCCGGCCGAAGCCTTTCTTTTCATCGTTGCATCCTTGCTTGCGCAAAGCGCTTACGCTCTGCTGCTGTCCCATACCTACAAGCTGGGGGACTTGTCGCAGGTGTACCCGGTGATGCGGGGAACGTCCACGCTGCTCATTCCCGCGACGGGAGTCCTCTTCTTGGGGGAATCGTTACCGCCCTGGGGGTGGCTGGGGATCGGCTGCATGCTTCTGGGCTTTGTCGTCATGAGCGGGCGGAAGCAGGAAACGGAACGCGGGCCTGCGGTCTGGAAGCCTGTCCTGTTCGCGCTGTCGGTCGGACTCTGCATTACCTGCTACACGCTGATCGACAAGCAAAATTTACAGTATTTGTCGCCACTGTCGCTTCTCGCCGTCTCCAATATCGGATTCGTACTCGGTTTGACCCCGGCCGCTTTGTCTTCCGGGAGATTGAAACGAGCGGTGCGCGGGCAGGGGAAGATCGTGCTGCTCGGATCGCTTTTGTCTCCGGGTTCGTATTTGTTGTTTTTGCTCGCGATGAGGCATGCTCAAGTGTCCTATATTGCGCCGCTGCGGGAAATCGGCATCGTTTTCGGCACGCTGCTGGGCCTGACCGTGCTCAAAGAACGGCAGGGGGCAAGAAGGCTCGCCGCATCGGTCATCGTCGTCGCAGGGATCGTCATGATCGCCAGTTCCGGGTAACCGATATCCTCATTTCGACTTGAAGGGAAGCGCTGGACATGAAAACGAAAACCGTCTACGAAACGAAGATCGGGCCGCAGCTGCCCGATTATATGAACGCCGAAATGGATCGTGTCGTTAAGCGATGGGACGAGCTGCCGCAGGAAGAAGCGCTCCGTCTTCTCTTCGTCACCGATCTTCATCACTGGAAAGGCGGGAACCAGCTTCGCACGGCCCGGGCCATTCAAGAGCTGACGCGCCGGCTGCCGCTTGACGCGGTCGTCTGCGGCGGCGACCACAGCTTGAACGGGCCGCTGGACGATTTTATGGAGTCGCAGCGTGAAATTATGCGCGAGCTGTCGGCAGCGGCATGCCCGGTGCTGCCGCTCAAGGGCAATCACGACGACAATTCGATTCACGACTTCTATCATCATCCGGGGAGCGCGGGTCACGTGGTCTTTCCGGGGGACAGCTTTGACTTATACGTGCAAGAACGGCAGGACGCCGTTACGCTGGACCCGGAGCATCCGCTGGGCTTGTACTATTTCTGCGACATCCCGGAGAAGCGGGTGAGGATTGTCGTGCTGAACATCATCGACATCCCTTACTGCGTGACGGAAAAGGGGAATTTGCAGGTTAACGGCCAGTGGAAGTACGCCTTCTCGGACAGGCAGCTCAACTGGGTGGCGCATAAAGCGTTTGACTTCAGCAGCAAGGCTGATGCGCAGAACTGGCGCGTCGTTTTGTTCTCGCACGCGTCTGCTTTGCAGGAGGGTGTATTCGGGGGCGATCACGGCATCGAGAACGACGAAGCGATGTGGGGTATTATGAAAGCGTTCCGGAACGGTACGGCTTACCGTTCATCCCGCGAAGGGGAGTTCGGTTACGACGTGGAGGCCGATTACTCCCAGCAGGGTCCCGGGGGGCTGATCGCCAGCTTTTTCGGCCATGTGCATTTTGATCAAATGCTGCTCAAAGACGGCATTCGCGTCATCTCCACCTTGAACGCGTATACGAAGCAAGATTTCGAAGAGGCTCCGGCCCGGACGGAGGGGACGGTTAGCGAAACGGCGTTCGATCTGATCACGATTCCGGTACGGGGGAGCGAAGGCAAGGTGTATTTGACCCGCTTCGGCGCAGGCGAGGATCGGGTGGCGGATTATCGGCTGCACGGGCAGTAAAATGAATAAGCCATTCGGATTAGCTTTCTGCGTCTGACTGGGGAGTGGCTTCCGGTGGCTGTCCACATCCCATTCGGAAGACCTACAGTTTTCGACAAATGAACCTATTTTATCCTCCTTCCAAATTTAGTATCGTTTTAGCAGGGTTACGAAACTGGAAGGAGGAACGGTCGTGCAGGAGCGCAGAAAATGGATTGACGTATCCAGGGGGTTAAGTATCATCCTGGTCGTATTGGGGCATTCGGGGAATGAGTTGATCGACGATTATCTCGGTTGGTTCCGTATGCCGTTGTTTTTTCTGGTGAGCGGGCTTTTGTTCAAAAGCGTTATGCCGGACAAGTACATATCGTGGGCGCTGAGACGTATTCGAATGTTCATGATTCCCTATTTCGCCTATGGGATTGTCATTGCAATGCTGGTCGCAGCCAAGCTGAGAGATCCGTTATCCGTTCCCCGCGATATTTGGAATCTCATTTACGGAGGAACGGTGTTAGGCGGATGGTACGGCGTCTTCTGGTTCATCACCTGTTTGCTGCTTGTGCATCTTTTGATGGGGTTTCTTACCCGATATCCGGTTAAGGTACAAGCGGCAGCGGTGCTTATGTCCTATATCGCCGCTCATTTCGTCAGCATGACGCCTTTGGCCGAAGTGGACATCCCTTGGAATGCGGATGTGGCGCTTATGGCGATAGCGTTCTTTTTTCTGGGCTATACCTTTAAGTCCCAGTTGGCTGCCGGATTGGAGGGGGGGATCTGGTTTATTCCAGCGGTGCTCATTTCGGCAGCTGCTATTGTTCTTGATAAAGAACAAATCTTGATTTTCCGAATGGATATGAAGATGAAGCTTTATACCCAGCCGGTGCTGGATCTTATTATTCCGCTGGCGTGCGTCCTTGTCGTGCTTCAATTGTGCTACTGGATATCGCGCTGGCCGGTATCGTCCGCTCTGGCGTTTTTAGGAACCGTGACCATTACGATCATGTACCTGCACATTCCGATCAATATCGTGCTAAAGTACGGCTTAGGCTTGGAGTACGGCTCGTTTGTGTTTACGCTGGCCGGCGTCTTGCTTCCGTTAGGGGCCGCTTGGCTCATGTCCAAATCGTCCTTGCTGACCATGCTTTTCCTGGGTCAACAGGGCTTCGGAAGGAAGGATAAGATCCAAGGCAAGCTGAAGGCGGCAGGTTGAGCTTATCGAGAAAGTGGTCAATGAGGTAATAGAGGTTAGGAGGTGGCGGGGTATCTACTTCCGGTCGCTGCTCCACCCCACAAAGTGAAGTTGAATCGAGGAAGCTTAATCCGATTACTTTGCGGGGACCCCGGGTCCGCGGGAAATTTGATTTGAAGCCGCTTAATAGCGGGTATTTCCCGCAGACAAAGGCGAACGCTATCGCTCCTACAGTAGATACCCGCTCAAGGCCAGCCGAATGGCTGGCCTTTGCTCGTGAATCTTACTGGTACGTATCACCGCCCTCGCCGTTCCAGGTCATCTCTGTGAAGGCGGACGGCGCGACGGTGGTGATCGTGGCGGAGCCCGACGTTTTAAGCCCTCCCGCGACGCCGGTCATCGTATAATCCGAATACAGCTTCGTCGAGCCGAAGTTCGTATGAATCATCGCGCCGCCGAGATTCGAAGCGGTCACGGCTTTGAGCTCAAGATTGCTGCCGTACGATACGCCGTCGGAAGCGGTCATTTTGTTGGCGCGGAAAGCTTGGCCGGTCCCGGCGTTGTTTTTTACTGTCGTACCGATCACCTGCACGTTGTTCGCGCGGATGAACAAGCCGTTGTTTCCTAAGGTGGACTCCAGCACGGTGTTTTTGAAATCGACCGTGCTTCCGATCACCTTGATGTGGTGCGTGCCTTCCTTGAAGTCGAATCCGTCGTTTTTGGTCAGAATGGCCTTGCAGTTCAGGAACGTGATGTAGCCGCTCCGGTCCGCATCCGGCTTCGTCTGCCAGTTCTGATCGGCATCCCCTACGTAGAACCCTTCCCCGAATTTCCCGCTTTGCCCGGTAGATTCCGCCGTGCAGTTTTCGAGAAGCCAGTATTGACTGTTTTTGCGGATTTTAAAAGCCTCGCCCAGCGTATTCTTCACCGTCACCTTCGTAAGATAGCCGTGCGAGGCTTCGATCAGAATACCTTTGTTCGATTTGGCATTCGAGTCAATCGTGATGTTCTCCAGCTTGTAATAGTTGTTTTTAATATGAAAAGCCGCATTGCCCGCAGTTTCGGTAAAGTTGAAGACCGCGCCGCTGCCCGTTCCCCGGATCGTAATATATTTGCCCGCGCTACCGTTGACCGACGTCGCAATCGTGCCGTCCGATACGGCATACGTGCCTGATACTTCAAGGATATCACCCGGCTGGGCGCCGGCCAAATAGCTGCGCAGAGCGGCTACGTCGCCGGGAGGTACGGTTTTGGTCGCAGCCCATGCGATATGCGCGGGCGCTTCGAAAGCGAGAAAGGCAAAGCATACGATAAATGCTAATGAGAGTACTGCGTATTTTCTAACGAACATCAGAACACGTCCTTTCGAATGAATAGCTTTATAGACTGTAAAGCTTTGTCAAAGTTCCGCACCGGCCGGCCGGTTGTGCTGCGGACTTTCGAACCGTCACCCCTTTCGCGAACCGTGCTGCCAAAGACGACACGTCGGAAGCGTTTTCGTTAAACGCCGCCAATTTTCGGATCGAATCCGCCGTTCGGACCGCTTGGAAAAAACAGGCCGCCTTTCCTATAGCTTAACGGATTTGCGCATCTGCCGAAATGGCGGAAACTCAACTACAATTGACGGATATTGCTTTGTTCGTCAATTTCGTTCGAACATAAATTACACTATTCCTAATGGAATACTTGTGATATATTGATTTTTAACAAGTTCGCCAAGAGCTGGAAGGAGGAGGGAGCGCTCGTGAATATTGAGAATCTCGAGGCGTTCGTCTATGTCATTCATTTCAACAGCTTTAACAAAGCGGCCGACGCATTGTTCTTGTCCCAACCGTCCATTACCGCCAGAATCCAGTCGCTGGAGCGCGAATTGGACGTCAAGCTTTTCGATCGGGAGGGCAGACATTTCTCGCTGACGGACAAGGGCAAGCAGTTTTTGCCCTACGCCCAGCAAGTGCTGCAGACCTACAAGAAAGGCAAGCAGCAGCTGCGGCAAATGAACGCCGCGCCTCACGAGCTTCGGATCGGCTGCACCGTATCCGTAGCCAATTATATGATCCCGGAGCTGGTGCCCCTCTTTAAGCAAAAATACCCCGATCTCCAGTTAAAATTAGTGACGGCTTCGAGCGAGTTGATCCTGGAAAAGCTGCTGAACAAGGAAGTGGACGTCGGGCTTGTGCGCAACATTACGCACCCGCATGTGGACTCCGTCCGATTCTACGAGGACCCGATCCGCCTCTTCGTATACCAGGGGCATCCGTTTACGAGTCAGGACCGCATTGCGCTGGAGGAGATCGGGAGCGAGCCGATCGTGTTTTTCGAATGTGGAGCCCTTGATTGGATGAAAATTCACCGGCTGTTCGATACGCTCGACCGCCCGCCGAATATCGAGCTTCAGCTCGACAACCTGGAGACGGCCAAGAAGCTGGTGCTGAAAGAAATGGGAATCAGCTTCCTGCCGGAGCTGTGCGTGCGTAAGGAAGTGAAGGAAGGGCTGCTGTGGCCGGTCGACATTCCTTCCCTCGCCGGCATCACCCTGCGCACCAATCTCGTTTCGCTCAAAGGGGAAGGCTCGGCTCTCGGCAAAATGGTGCTGGAGCTCAGCCGGGAGATCGATTGGAAACGAAATGCTTAAATCGAATTGTTCGATATAAGAATAGAAATCCTCTATTACGTACCCCGTTGACGGACTACAGGGGGCGGTGATAGACTTTTTTTAACCAAATAAAACCGACAAAACCTATTGGATTATATTTAATTCAATAGCCGGATTACAGGAGGGATGGACGATGGGGCTGAAGCTTAGCATCTTGGATCAAAGTCCGTTTGACGAAGGAAAAACGGCAGTCGACGCGTTCCGGCATACGGTGGCTTTGGCGCGCAAAGCGGAGGAGCTCGGCTACCACCGGTTCTGGGTGTCCGAGCATCACGATTCGGCCGCCGTCGCAGGCTCTTCCCCGGAGGTGCTGATCGCTCACTTGCTCGCGCAGACGGAGCGGATTCGTATCGGCTCCGGCGGGGTCATGCTGCAGCACTACAGTCCGTACAAGGTGGCGGAAAATTTCAATGTGCTTGCCTCGCTCGCCCCGGGACGGGTGGACCTCGGCATCGGCCGGGCGCCGGGAGGACTTCCCCGCTCGACGAAGGCGCTCCAGCAGGAGACGGCCGGGCAAAGCAGGCCGCTGGCGGATAAGCTGATCGAGCTGGAGCAGCATTTGACCGATACGATCCCCGGCGATCATCCGCTGCATGGGCTTAAAGCGATTCCGCTGCCGGCCCAGCCCGCGGACTTGTACCTGCTCGGAACGACGCCGGCCAGTGCGGAGCTTGCGGCGAGCCGGGGCATCCCCTACGTCTTCGCGCAGTTTATTAACGGGGACGAGACTGTCGTCCGGCAATCGCTGGACACGTACCGGAACCGGTTTGCTCCCCGAAAGTCCGCCCGACCGGAGGCCATTCTCGCACTGTCGGTCATTGTGGCGGATACGGACGAGGAAGCGAAACGCCTTGCCGCCGACGCCAAGCTCGTGAAAATTCATCTGGAGAGCGGAAGGACGATCACCGTCAAAACCGTAGAGCATGCGGAAGAATTCGGACGGCAAAGCGAGGAGAAATATACGATCGAAGTTAAGGATGCCGACGTCGTGCACGGCTCCAAGGAAACCGTGCGCGCCAAGCTGCTGGACATCCAGCGGAAGTACGGCGTGGACGAACTGATTTTGATCCTCGCCCTGAAGGAATTCGAACAGCGGCTTCAGGCGCTGTCGCAGCTCAAGGAAGCATTCGCCGAAACGGTCGTATAAACGAGGAGAACGAGGGAGGAATCGGTATGACAAGCGCAAGAAAGCTGAAATTGGGCGCAATCATCCACGGCGTCGGGGGGAATATGGCGGCTTGGAGACACCCGGATATTCGGTCTGACGCCAGCGTCAGCTTCGAGTTTTACACGCAGCAAGCCCGCAAGGCCGAAGAAGGCAAGTTCGATCTGGTGTTTATCGCCGACGGCTTGTTCATTAACGAAAAGTCGATTCCGCACTTTCTGAACCGGTTCGAGCCGATTACGATTTTATCCGCGCTCGGCGCGGTCACTTCGAAGATCGGGCTCGTTGGCACCTTGTCGACCTCCTACAGCGAACCGTTTACGGTCGCGAGGCAGTTCGCTTCCCTCGATCATATCAGCGGAGGCCGGGCCGGTTGGAATGTGGTCACCTCTCCGCTGGAAGGCTCCGCCCTCAACTACGGCAAAAAAGAGCATCCTTCGCACGATTTGCGCTACAAGATCGCCGAGGAATTTTTGGAGGTGGCCCGCGGGCTATGGGACTCCTGGGAGGACGACGCGTTCGTGCGGGATAAAGCTTCGGGTGTATTCTTCGATTCGGACAAAATGCACCGGCTCGACCACAAGGGACAATTTTTCTCCGTACAGGGCCCGCTGAACATTGCCCGCTCCAAGCAGGGGCACCCGATCGTATTCCAGGCGGGTTCGTCGGACAGCGGACGCACCTTGGCGGCCAAGACGGCTGACGCGGTATTCACCGGGCACGAGTCGATCGAGGACGCCAAGCGCTTTTACCAGGACGTGAAGACGCGTGCCGCCGCATACGGCCGCAGCGCCGACGATATTCTCATCTTCCCGGGCATCGGGCCGATCGTCGGGCGGACGCAGGAGGAGGCCGAGCGAAAATACGAAGAGATCGCGAACCTCATGACGATCGAGAACGCTCTGAATTACCTGGGCCGCTTCTTCGACCATTTCGACTTCTCGCAATTCCCGCTCGACGAACCTTTCCCGGATTTGGGCGATGTCGGCAGCAACAGCTTCCGCAGCACGACGGACAAAATCAAGCAGACGGCCAAGGAGCAGCGATTGACGCTGCGGCAGGTGGCGCTCCAGACGGCGACGCCGAAAGGCCAGTTTATCGGGACGCCGGAGAAGGTGGCCGACCTCGTTCAGCAGTGGTTCGAGGAGAAGGCGGCCGACGGATTTATTATTCATTCGAGCGTGCCGGGAGGACTTGACGATTTCGTCGAGCTGGTCGTACCGATTTTGCAGGAGCGGGGAATATACCGGGAGGAGTACGAGTCCGACACGCTGCGTGGGAATTTGGGCCTTGCCAAGCCGGAAAACCGCTATACGCTCGCCAGACGAACGCCGCAAGATTTTGTGAAAAGCTGCTGATCGGACTCGATCATCGCTTGCGATTTTATGCTCATGGATTGGAGAGGGTCCCAGTGAAACGGTCACGGTTACTACGGCCATGGATGCTTGCCGCAGCTTTGCTTCTGCTTACGGCAGGCTGCGGAGGCGAATCGGGCGTCAAGCCCTTGTCAGGAGGGCAGGCGGGAGAAACGCAGTCAGGCGGCGAATTGACCTACGGCCTCGCCACGTCGCCATCGGGGCTGGACCCGAACGTCGTGCCGGGGGCCGTCGATTACCGGGTGATGCGGGCGCTGTACGACAGCTTGGTCGTGCAAATGCCCGATCAATCGATCAAGCCGTGGCTGGCGACGGAATGGACGGTCTCCCCGGACGGCAAAAGCTACACCTTCAAGCTGCGCGAGGACGTGAAGTTCCACGACGGCACGCCGTTCAATGCTGCAGCCGTCAAGTACAATTTTGACCGCATCGTCAATCCGGCGACCAAATCCCGGTTTGCGGTGACGCTGATCGGACCTTACGAATCGTCGGAAGTGATCGACGACTATACGGTCAAAGTCAGCTTGAAATCGCCCTACAGCGCTTTTCTGAGCAGCTTGAGCCAAGCGTTTCTCGGTATCGTCTCGCCGGCGGCAGCGGAGAAGCACAAGGACCAGCTGGCCAAGCATCCGGTTGGCACCGGCCCGTTTACATTTACCGGCTGGACGGAGAATGCGGCGATTCGGTTGGAGAAAAACCCCGACTACAAGTGGGGGCCTCCGATTGCCGAACATGCCGGTCCTGCGCGCATCGACAAGCTGACCTTCAAAATCATTCCGGAGGAAGCGACCCGCATCGGCAGCGTGCAGAGCGGGCAGGTGTCGGCCGTCGAGACGGTTCCGCCGCAAAATCTCGTGTCGCTCAAGGGTGATCCGAACGTCAATCTGCTGCAAGCCGAGTCGACGGGCATTCCGTATACGCTCATGCTGAATCAGCAGCACCCCCCATGGAACGAGCTTAAAGCGCGCAAGGCCGTACAACTCGCCATCGACTTCGATGCGATCGTCAAGACACTTTATCTTGGGACATATCCGAGGGCATGGTCTCCGTTGTCGCCGTCTATGCTAGGGTATAATGCTTCGCTCGAACAGGCCGTGAAGCCGGACATCGCCAAAGCGAACGCGCTGCTCGACGAGCTTGGGTGGGCACGCGGAGCGGATGGCATCCGGGCGAAGGACGGCAAGCCGCTCACGCTTCATTACATCGACGGCTCGCCCAACCGGGAGAAGCGCAACGATATCGCCGCCATGATCCAGCAGCAGTTGAAGCAAGTCGGCATTGCCGTCAACGTCGAGCTGCTTCCGGACACGACCCATGCGGTCATGGTCAAGGGGACGAACGATCTGGTCGGCGTCAGCAACGTGTCGGGTGACCCGGACATTTTGCGCAGCTTCTTCCATACGAGCGCCGTTCCGACGCCGGAAAAATGGGGACACAACCATACCCGGCATTCCGACCCGCAGCTGGATCAATGGCTGGAGGAAGGGCTGAGGGAGCAGGACCCGGCGAAGCGCGCGGAAATTTACAAAAAGGTGCAGAGCTATGTCGTGGACAACGCCTACGGGTTCCCGGTTTACGTGTTCCCGTACACGGTGGCTGCCGCCAAATCAGTTCGCGGATTGAAATTCGATTCCCTCGGCTATCCGCTCTTCTATGACGTGACGGTGAAAAAATAACGACGGAAGGAGCCGGTTGCTATGGCTGGGGTGATCGTTCAGCGTCTCTTATCGTCCGTTTTGGTCATTGTCGGAGCGTTGATCCTCGTCTTCTTCATCCTGTACTTGCTGCCGGGCGATCCGGTCCTGATCATGCTCGCCGGGGCGCCAGCCAGCCCGGAAACGGTGCAGAACTTGCGTCACCAGCTCGGGCTCGATCAGCCGGTATGGGTTCAGCTTGGAACGTACCTCTGGGATATGCTTCGCGGAGATTTCGGCCGCTCATTGGTCAGCGACGACCCGGTACTGCCGAAAATTTGGGAGCAGTTTCCCGCTACCGCTCTTTTAACCTTGGTCAGCTCATGCATCGCCGTTGCGTTTGGTGTCATGCTCGGAGTGCTCTCAGCAATCCATAAGGGACGCGCGGTTGATCTGTTCGCCCGGATCGTCAGCCTGTTCGGCATCTCGATGCCAACGTTCTGGTCGGGCATTCTGCTCATTCTGATCTTCTCGGTGCAGCTTCAGTGGTTGCCCGCTATGGGCTCGGAAGGCGTCCGGACGCTGATTTTGCCTGCTCTGACGCTTGGCCTTGTCGGCGCCGGGTTTATCGTACGGATGGTGCGTAACAGCATGCTGGAGGTGCTGGGCGAGCCGTTTATCGTTACGCTGCGCTCCAAGGGACTGCCGGAACAAATCGTCATGTACCGTCACGCGCTGCGCAACGCGCTCATTCCGGCCATCACGATGGTCGGAATTCAGATCGGCGAATTGATGGCGGGGGCCGTCGTGATCGAAACCGTCTTTTCCCGGCAGGGCATCGGGCGCCTGCTGGCGGATGCCATTACGGCCAAAGATTTGCCCGTCGTTCAGGGCGTCGTCTTTTTTACCGCGATTGCGTATGTGGTCGTGAACCTGCTCGTAGATATTTCGTACTCGATCGTCGATCCGAGGGTAAGACGCTCACTTTAAACCGAGTAATCCGGAAGGAAAAGAGGGTTAATTATGAAAAGCGTCGTTTCGGTCGCTAGGCCGGTATTGTCCCACAGAAGACCGCTCGTGTCCGCTCCGAGCCGTCCGAAGCTGTCATCGTCGCTATCCGGACCGTTCTTCTACGGGGCGATATTGGCGGTGCTCTTCATTGCGGCGTGCGCCGTCTTCCCGCAGTGGATCGCTCCTTATTCGCCGACGGACATGCGGGCGGACCGGATTTTGCAGCCGCCGGGAGCGGCCCATCCGTTCGGCACCGATTATTTCGGGCGGGACGTTTTCAGCGTCGTCGTCTACGGAGCCCGAAGCTCGCTGCTCATCGGCGTTGCTTCCGTCCTGCTCGGCGGCTTGGCCGGCAGTCTGCTCGGCGCGCTGTCGGGCTATATCGGCGGTGCGGTCGACACCGTGCTCATGCGGTTCATCGATATTTTGATGGCGATCCCGAGCCTGCTGCTTGCGCTCGCTATTGCCGCCGCCCTCGGCCCGAGTTTGTTCAACGTGGTGCTGGCCGTGAGCGTATCGGCCATTCCGAGATATGCCCGCGTGCTGCGGGGCCAAGTGCTCAGCATCAAGGCGCGCCCTTATGTGGCGGCTTCCCGCTCGGTCGGCGCATCTCATGCGCATATCCTTCTGCGGCATGTGCTACCGGGCTCGTGGTCACCGCTGCTGGTGATGGCGACGATCGGCGTCGGTTCTTCGATCTTGATCGGCGCGTCGCTCAGCTTTTTGGGGCTGGGCGTGCTGCGGGAAATTCCGGATTGGGGCACCTTGCTGTCGCAGGGGCGTGGTTACCTGACCGTCGCTTGGTGGATGGCGACGTTCCCCGGGCTGGCGATTACGTTGTTCGTGCTGGCCGTCAATCTGATCGGCGATCAGCTCCGCGATCGGCTGGACCCGAAGCGGAGCCCGTGAGTAAGAAGCGGAGGGAGCGGAATCCGTACACCAATTTCCCACTACGTCAGGAGGAGGTGCCCGAGTGAAGGCATTGCTTGAGATCGAGCAGCTCACGGTCGATTTCGTCACCCCGGCCGGTTATCTTCCGGCGATCCGGGACGTGTCGCTCCGCATCGGAGCCGGCGAAACGGTATGCTTGGTCGGCGAGTCCGGCAGCGGCAAAACCGTGACGGCCAAAGCCTTGATGCGCTTAATCGACTTCGAGAACGGCGTTATTACGGGCGGCCATGTCCGGATGGACGGCGTGGATTTGACGGCGCTGCCGCAGGAGGAAATCCGGCGCTGGCGCGGCAAACGAATCGCTATGGTGTTTCAGGAGCCGATGGCGGCGTTTGACCCGGTCTTTACGGTCGGCAGTCAAATCGCCGAGTCGATGGTCCGCCATCAAGTAGCTTCCCGGGCCGAAGCTTGGGAGCGCGGCACTGGGCTCCTGCGCAAGGTCGGCATCCCGGAGCCGGAAATCCGGATGAAGCAGTATCCCGGGGAGCTTTCCGGCGGCATGTTGCAGCGCGCGATGATCGCGATGGCGCTGGCCTGCGGTCCGGAGCTGCTCATTGCCGACGAGCCGACGACCGCGCTGGACGTGACGATACAAGCGCAAATACTTCAACTGCTGCAGGAGCTGAAGTCGGAATTCAACATGTCGATTCTGCTCATTACGCACGATATGGGGGTGGCGGCGGAAATCGCGGACCGCATTATCGTCATGTATGCGGGAGAGATCGTGGAGCAGGCGGCCGCAGAGCCATTGTTCCGGGAGCCGCAGCATCCTTACACGAAGGGGCTCCTGCAATCGGTCGCGACGCTGGAGAGCGACCGAGGGGCGAAGCTGTATTCGATCGACGGCTCGATCCCGAGCCTGTCCGAGCTGCCGGGCGGCTGTCGCTTTCATCCGCGCTGCCCGTTTGCCACGGAGGTCTGCGAGGAAGAGCGCCCGCCGCTGGCGGACATCGGCGGCAGACAGGTCGCGTGCTGGCACGCCGGAGCCTTAACGCACTCCGGGCGGTGGGAGACCGCCTTCGCCTCCGGAGCCTCAGAAGCCGCCGCTGCCCGAGTGTCCCGGATCGTCGAGCCGGAGGAGGACGAAGCAGCGCAGCCTGTTACCACCAACCTGATCGAAGCGCACGAGCTGACCAAGCATTTCCCGGTGAAGCAGGGCTTTCTCCGCTTCGGGCGTGCCGGAGCGCACATTCACGCCGTCGATCAAGTATCCTTTTCCATCCGCAAAGGGGAGACGTTCGGACTCGTCGGGGAATCGGGCAGCGGGAAATCGACGCTGGGACGGCTGCTTCTCCAGTTGGACCGTCCGACAAGCGGACGGGTCCGGTTCGACGGGCACGATTTGTCGAAGCTGACCGCCGGAAATTTACGGGAAGTCCGGCGCAACATGCAAATGATTTTCCAAGATCCGTTCGGATCGCTCAATCCGCGTTGGAAGGTCGGCGATCTGATCGGGGAACCGCTGGCGGTGCATGAAGGCTGGAGCGGACGCGCGAAGCGGGAGCGGGTAGAGCCGTTGCTGACCGCCGTGGGGCTGAATCCGGCGTGGTACGACCGGTATCCGCACGAATTTTCCGGCGGACAGCGACAGCGGATCGGTATCGCCCGGGCGATCGCGCTGCGTCCGAAGTTTATTTTGGCCGACGAAGCGGTGTCCGCGCTCGACGTGTCCGTCCAATCGCAGATCGTCAATTTGATGCAGGATTTGCAGCGCCGTCTGGGGCTGACGTATTTGTTTATCGGACACGGCCTTCAGATTGTCCGCTACATTTCCGACCGGATCGGGGTGATGTATCTGGGGAAGCTGGTCGAAATCGCTCCAAGCGAGGAGTTGTTCTACCGGCCGGCGCATCATTACACCAAGGCACTGCTTGCCTCCGTCCCTGTTGCCGACCCTTCCCGCAAAAGAACATGGACCGCCATTCAAGGAGAAATCCCGTCGCCGGCCCATCCGCCCTCGGGCTGCCGCTTTCATCCGCGCTGCCCCGCAGCAACGGCGAGATGCCGGGAGGAGGAGCCGGAGTTAACCGAGGTGGAAGCGGGCCGCTGGGCCGCTTGCCATTACCCCGCATAAAGTCAGGAGGAGACACTGTGAGTCAGAGCGTGATCGATATTGAAGCATATTTGCATACGCATGAGCAGTTGAAGCAAGCGATCGAAGGCTTGTCGGAGAACCAGTTGAAATGGAAGGCGACGCCGGAGCAGTGGAGCGTCACGGAGGTGCTGTCGCATTTGGCCGATCACAACATCGTCGTCTCGTTCCGCATCCGCGAGCTGTTGTCCGGATCGGCGGCGCAGCTGCCCGCCTTCAAGCAGGACCCGTGGGTAAGCTCGGTCCAGGCGAACGAAAGCTCCGCAGACGATATTTTGGACGTGTTCCGGGCGCTGCTCGTCTTCAACAGCCAGTTGTTCCGCCGGTTAACCGGGGAAGATTGGAGCAAGAGCGGCGTTAACTTCAAAGGCGAAACCGTGACGCTGGAGCAGGCGGTTCAAGCCTTTATCAACCACGTGCAGACGCATCTGCGGCAGATCGAGCGAATCAAGCAGGCTCTCCCGCAGAAGGAGACGCCGAAATAAGAATACTTGCAAAAAAAAGAAGCTGATTGGACCGCCAAAAGCTCCTGTTGATTGAAGCAGGGGCTTTTTGTCGCCAATTCATCACGATCATGGGGGTTACCATATGAAAAAACGATTTTTTTCGGCGTCACTGCTCACCGTTCTTCTTCTGGCAGGCTGCGGCACTCAAGCCTCTACGGGAGGGGTGGACAGCTCAAGCGCGGCGGCTTCCAATGGCAGTCAGGCTGTAAAAAAAATCATCGTCGGCACGGGCACGCAGTTTCCGAACATTTGCTTTATCGACAAAGACGGCAAGCTGACTGGCTACGATGTGGAGCTCGTCAAAGAAATCGACAAACGTCTGCCGGAGTATGAGTTCGAGCTGAAAACGATGGAATTCAAAAATTTGCTGCTCAGTCTGGAAACGAAAAAGATCGATTTTATCGCGCATCAAATGGAAGTGAACGAGGAGAGACAGAAGAAATTTTTGTACAACGACGAAGCGTACAACATTTTCCCGAACAAAATCGTCGTGCACAAGGACAATAACGACGTTAAGTCGATTGCGGATTTGAAGGGCAAGAAGCTGATCGCAACCGCGACGAGCAATGCGGCGGCGCTGGCCGAAAAATACAATAAGGAACACGGTAATCCGATCCAGATCGTGTATACCGGCGCAGGCGAAGACACGAGCACGCAAGTCAAAACCGGGCGGGTCGACGCCTTGATCAGCACGCAGTTTGCCATCGATTACTTAAATAAAAGCGCGGACGCCCAGCTCAAAACGGTTGGCGAGACGCTTTCCAATTCGAAAGTGTATTTCATGCTTCGCAAGGACGAAAGCGAGCTGAAAAAGAGGATCGATGAGGCGTTGAAGGAGATCAAGGCCGACGGGACGTTAGCGAAACTGAGCAAGCAGTGGCTGGGCGACGACTACACTGTGGAGAAGTAGACCAAATTTCCTTACAGAAAGGTATGGGTGGGAATGGGGAAATCGTTCGACGCCGCGCTCATATGGGAGTTCCTTCCTATACTGCTGTCTTACCTGCATATTACGCTGTTTATTTTGGCCGCTTCGCTCTTCTTTGGCGTAGTGCTGGGACTGCTGATCGCGCTGCCCCGGCTGTACAACGTTCCGGTGCTGAACCGGATCGCCGCCGTTTACGTCTCGTTTGTCCGCGGAACGCCGATTTTGATCCAATTGTTTCTCGTCTTTTACGGGGTACCTGCGCTGCTGCAGCTCGTAGACTTCGACATGTCGCGGATGAATCCGATCGTATTCGTTATTATTACGTATGCGCTCGGCAGCGCCGCCTCGATTTCCGAGGTGATCCGCGGGGCGGTCAACGCCGTAGACCGTGGCCAGCTTGAAGGCGCGTACGCCGTCGGTATGACGGGGCCGCAGGCCTTTTTCCGGATCGTTCTGCCGCAGGCGTTCGTCATTGCTTTTCCGAACTTTGCGAGCACGGTGATCGGCTTCTTGAAAGATACGTCGCTGGCGTACTCTATCGGGGTCATGGACATGATGGGGCGGGGGCAGACGCTGATTGCGACGACCGCCCACACGCTGGAGGTGTATATCGGTCTGACGATCATTTATTATTTGACCGTGCTCCTGCTGGAGAAGGGCTTTGCGTTGACGGAAATCCGATTGCAGAGGCACGAACAAAGAATTGCGAGCGCATGACCGGTTCCCGGTCCGGGGATGGAGTGAGAACGAATGAGTATCGACATCGGGTTTATCGTTACGGCTTTTTTTGAAATATTGGACGCGCTGCCTCTGACGCTGGTCATCACGATCGTCCCGCTGCTGTTCGGGTTCGTCATCGGCGTGGCGACGGCGCTGATCCGCATGTACAAGGTGAAGGTGCTGCACCGGATCGCCGACGCCTATGTTTCCTTTTTGCGCGGAACGCCGGTCATTTTGCACGTATTCCTCATTTACTGGGGGCTGCCGCTGCTGATCGACAAGCTGTCGACGCATTACGGGTGGGGGATCAAGACGGCTTCGATCCCGATCCTGTCGTTCGTGCTGACGGCGTTCTCCCTGACGGCCGGCGCCTACATGTCCGAGATCATCCGCTCCGGTCTCCTGGCGGTAAACCGCGGTCAGATCGAGGCCGCCTACTCCGTCGGCATGAGCACGCCTCAAGCGCTCAGACGCATCGTGCTGCCGCAGGCGATCGGGGTTATTTTGCCGAATCTGTGCAACTTGTTCGTCGGTTTTTTGCATACGTCGACGTTTGCGTTCACGGTCTCGCAGATGGAACTGCTCGGCAAAGCCAGCGTCGTGGCGTCGAATAATTTAAAGTTTCTGGAAGCCTTTATCGCGGCGGCGCTTATTTATTGGGGAATCACGGTCGTGGCGGAGCGGCTGACGGCTTATTTGGAAAAAAAGGTAACTAAATACAATCGGGGAGGCGTGACATGATCCGACTGACGAACATTCAAAAGTCGTTCGGCAAGCAGGCGGTGCTGAAAGGGATCGACTTGTCGGTGGAAAAAGGGGAGGTCGTCGTCATCCTCGGGCCCAGTGGATCAGGCAAAACGACGCTGCTCCGCTGCGTCAACCTGCTGGAGCGCCCGCAGGACGGGGAGGTGGCGATCGGCGATTTTACGGTCAACTGCAAGCATCCGAGCAAGCGCGACATCTTGATGCTGCGCCGCAAAACGGCGATGGTGTTTCAGCATTACAATTTGTTCAAGCATAAGACGGCGCTGGAAAACGTGATGGAGGGTCTCGTTATTGCGCAGAAAGTGCCCAAGGAAGAGGCGAGGGAGCGAAGTCTTCAGGTGCTGGAGAAGGTCGGCCTCGCGGCAAAAGCCGATGCCTACCCCAGCCGGCTCTCGGGCGGGCAGCAGCAGCGGGTCGGGATCGCCCGCGCTTTGGCGCTCAATCCCGAGGTGATTTTGTTCGACGAGCCGACGTCAGCGCTCGATCCTGAGCTGGTCGGCGAGGTGCTGTCCGTCATTCGTAAAATTGCCCGCGAAGGCATCACGATGATCGTCGTGACGCACGAGATGAGCTTCGCCCGCGAAGTGTCGAACCGCGTGGTGTTTATGGACGAAGGCGTCATCGTCGAGGAGGGCAAGCCGGAGGACATTTTCTCCCGCCCCCAGGAAGAGCGCACCAAGCAGTTCCTGCGGAGAATCACGCCGGAATGGAGTTATGTGATATAATAGCGAAAATCGTGAGGTGAGTTCCGTGAACGAGGTGTATCGTCAAGCGACGTTAGACGATGCCGAGCAGGTTCTGGGCGTGATTCGCAGAGCTTATCGGAGCATCGGGGAGCTTAAAATCGAATTTGCGGCCGTCCATGCGGATTTGGAGATGGTACGGACGAATATTGCCGAGCATGCCAGCTACGTGCTGGAGATCGACCGGAGGATCGTCGCGACCATTTCGCTCCGGTCGCTGCCGGAGGTGACCGATCTGCCGTTCCTGTACAACTTTGCCGTCGATCCGGCATATGCGAACCGTGGTGTCGGCAGTAGGCTTCTGGCCTACGCGGAGGAAGCGGTCGTACGGGATATTCTGCTTTCGCCGGCTGTTGTGCTCGCGACCTCGGCGAAGCATCCCTGGCTGCTGCCGATGTATGAACGGAAAGGCTACGTGCGCTTCTATGAGCGGGAGCTGGGACGGGACGACAAGCTCGTCTTTTTGCGTAAAAATTTGCTGCCTGAAGTCCGCGCCACCACAGGCTAAACCGAGGAGAATCTGCGCATGAACCCTGAACGATTGCTTCAAGAGGCTGAGGAACTGAAGCCCGAATTGGTGCGGCTTCGCCGCGACTTGCACCGCCATCCGGAGCTGTCAATGCAGGAGGTGGAGACGACCCGCAAAATCCGGGAAGCGTTAAGCGGAGCGGGCATCCGGCTGCTGCCGCTCGACCTGCCTGTCGGCGTGCTGGCGGAGGTCGAAGGGGCGGAGCCTGGGCCGACGGTTGCGCTGCGGGCGGATATCGACGCGCTGCCGGTGACGGAGGAAACCGGGCTGCCGTTCGCCTCGGAAATTCCGGGGAAAATGCACGCTTGCGGGCACGATTTTCATACCGCGGCGATTGTGGGTGCGGCGTTGCTGCTCAAGCGGCATGCCGTCGAGCTGAAAGGAACCGTGAAGCTGCTGTTTCAGCCAGCGGAAGAGAAGGGCACGGGTGCGAAAGCGATGATCGGCGCGGGCGCTTTGGAAGGCGTGCAGGCGATCTTCGGCATGCATAACAAGCCCGAGCTGCCGGTCGGCACTGTCGGCTTGGCGCCGGGGCCGCTGATGGCCAGCGTCGACGGCTTCAAGCTGACGGTGACCGGAAAGGGCGGCCATGCGGCCATTCCCGATGCAGCGATCGACCCGATCGTGGCCGCCAGCGCGATCGTAGGCGGCCTCCAGACCGCGGTCAGCCGCAGCATCAGCCCGCTGGACAGCGCGGTTGTCAGCGTATGCAGCTTTCATGCAGGCAGCACGTGGAACGTCATCCCGGACGAAGCGGTCTTGGACGGCACCGTGCGGACGTTCCGCCCGGAGGTCCGGCAGAAGCTGCCGGAACTGCTGCAGCGCATCGCCGGCGGCATCGCTGCGGGCTACGGCGCGGAGGCGCGCCTGACTTGGTTTGCGGGAATTCCGTCCGTAACCAACGATTCGGAAGCGGTGGAGATCGCCCGCGGGGCGGCGCAAGCCTTGAACCTCCATGTGACGGGGGCCCGGCGTTCCACGGGCGGCGAAGATTTTGCGCACTACCAGGAACAGATACCGGGCTGCTTCCTCTGGATGGGCACGAGCGGAACGGAGGAATGGCACCATCCGAAATTTACGCTAAATGAGGATGCGTTAGTGCCGGGAGCGGCTTTATTTGCGCTTACGGCGGTCCGCGCTTTGGACCGTCTGCGGGACTAGTCGCGCCGGTACCATTCGCCGGACATCCACTCGCTCGCTTTCCAGCGCAGCACATCCGGTGTGGCGAGGTGGATGATTTCTTTCAAGAAGTCGAGCTGCTCTGTGTCGGACATCGGGCAGAATCGCTTGGCGATAGCGAGATTTTTCTCCAACTGCTCCATGGTTTCCATCCCGATAATGGTTGTGGCAACGGGCAGCGAGAACGTGTACCGCAGCGCCTGCTCGTACCATGGGGCGAGCTTCCCGAGCGCCATCACCTTCATGCCGATTACCGCGACTCCCTTCTCGACGGCCCGCGGAACAAATTCGTGCGCGAAGCTGTAGATGAAGTGATCGGCGGCGGATAGTGCCACCAAGGCGCTGTCGAAGGGGAACCGTTCGATCGCTTCGAGCTGGACTTCCGGGTTCGTATGCCCGCTGACGCTGATCGCCTTGATGATGCCTTGCTCCTTCGCTTCGAGCATCGCCTCCATCGCCCCGCCTTTGGCGAAGCATTGCTCCAGATCGTCCATCGTGACCAGATTATGCAGACGCCACTCGTCGACATGGTCGGTTTGCAGCCGGTTCAGGCTGGCTTCGAGCAGGCGCCACGAGCCGTCTCTTGTCCGGTCGTGCGTCTTCGTTGCGATCCAGACGTCGCTGCGGCGGTGCCCGAGTGCTTTACCCAGCCGCTCCTCCGACTGCCCGTCAGAATAGCTCGGGGCCGTATCGAAGTAGGTTATGCCTTCGTCGATCGCCCGGTTCACGATGCGAATTGCTTCTTCCTCCGTGCATTGATGCTCGTCCACGATGCGCTGGGCGCCGAAGCCCAGAATCGGAAATTGCTTGTCGGACGCGCCGAAATATCTATGCTCCAAAAAAGTTCACTCCTTCGGAATGTAGGTGGTCATAGTCTGATTATACCTAAATATAAGGCGGTTTAATATACGATTAGGAAGGAGTGATCGTTATCCGTACGTCTTACGATGTCATCGTCATCGGCGCAGGCTCCATGGGCATGAGTGCGGGGGCGCATTTGGCACGGCGAGGGATAAGCACGCTGCTGATCGACGCGTTCGACCCGCCCCATGGGGGAGGCAGCCATCACGGAGAAACGAGGCTGCTCCGTCATGCCTATGCCGGAGGGGGCCCTTACGTGGCCATGGCCGTCCGGGCGCACCAGCTCTGGAGCGAGCTGGAGGAGGAACGCGGCCGGAAGCTGTTCTTTCGCAGCGGCGTGCTGAATATGGCGCCGGCCGGGCATTCGGGGCTCCGCTACAAACTTGAATCGTCGGCCGCGCTTCAATTGCCGGTCGAGCTGCTGCGGTCGCAGGAGATTGCGAAGCGCTGGCCGGGCGTTCAACTGCCGGACGATTACGCGGGGCTGTTCGAGCCGGAGGCCGGCTATTTGCTCAGCGAGCAATGCGTGCAGGCGTATCGCGAAACGGCGCTGGCGCATCGGGCGGCGCTGCTTCCGTATACGCGCGTAACGGAGGTCGTGCCGTGGAACGCGGGCGTCACCGTAAAAACCGGGGTCGGCGACTTCCACGCGGACTGTCTTATTGTAAGCGCGGGCGCCGGAGTCGGCAGCGTGCTGCTTCCGTCGCTTGCGCTGCCCGTGGCGCCGGTCCGCAAAGCAGTCGCCTGGTTTCAGGCCGACGAAGCGCTGTTCGCTTCCGAGCGATTCCCGGGATTCACGCTAAGCACCCCAGACGGCGGCTTTTACGGCTTTCCGAGCATTCAAGGGTCCGGCGTGAAGATCGGCCGGCACGAGACCGGCCTTCCGCTCTCGCCGGTTGAGCAGCCGGCTGAATTCGGGACACTGCCGGAGGACGAGGGCGATGTCCGCCGGGCGCTGGAGACGTATATGCCGGCTGCGGCGGGCGCTCTGCTGCGCGGCGGGGTGTGCAAATACGAGCTGTCGCCGGACGAACATTTCATCATCGACCGGGCGCCGTTCGATTCGAACATTCAGATCGCCTGCGGCTTCTCGGGTCACGGCTTCAAGTTTGCCAGCGTCGTCGGCGAAATTTTGGCCGACCGGATCGAAGGAAAACCGGACGCGTTCGACCTAAGCATGTTCCGGCTGTCCCGCTTTCAGGAACAGCAGGTGGCGATCATTTAAGAGACCACTTTCTCAACACTTGAGCACATACTTATGTGCACAGTAGTAAGGTAGACAAGATAACGGAACTGCCGTGCGCTATTTTTTGTCTGAGATAGCCCGTTTTAAAAATAGCGAACGTACGTTCCTTTATTCATGTCGAAACATAGTTAGTAAGGTTAACATCGGGCATTTAGCGCATCTGAGTTCCTCTGTATTTGCACGAAGAGGTCAAAAAGCCGATTTAGAGGAACTTTTCTGCATCTATTTTGCTGACGCGCGATCCCGCCACAGAAAGCCGGCTCTGCTGCTTACCTCCCCGATGTTTCTGAGGGCTCCCGAAATCGACAGGTCCTCTCGGTACGGGCTCTTGAACAAAACAAAAAAACTCTCCGCAGAGAGGTTAGAGTATCGAGAAATTCCAGGAGTAAAAACTCAGACAAATAAACGTGGATATATCCCTTAAGAGTTTACGCTCGCCTTGAAGCCCGTGAAATTACCGCTAATTCTAATCAGTTTCACGGCTAGATGGGGTCCCCAAGCAAGTATTAGAATATGCTTTTAAGAGTTACATCACTTTCTGGGGAGGGGCAGCGGCTGGAGGGATATACCCCACCGTTGTATGCAGAGAAACTACGAGCATCGGGTTTTACAACAAACAAAGCTCCGGGAAACCCCGGAGCTTTACATCATCACTGACTATTCCGCCTATAAAACATAACGAACAGAGTACCGCCAAACGCCACGAGCGCCATAAAAATCAGCATCATATTGCTGTAAAGCGCAGCCGTTTGGCTCGTTACGGTCCCGACAAGCGGAGAATCCAGCCACGGCTTCGTCAGCAGTCCGCCCACACCGGCAATGCCAATCCCTTCCGCGAGGAAGCAGGCGAAGTTGAGCATGCCCATACCGGAGCCCGCTTCATTCTCTTCCAGCGTACTGGCGACACTTGCGGAAACGGCCGTTTTGACAAACGACAGGCCGCCAAACGTCAGAATCATCGAAGCCCCAATAAACCACGGCGTCCGGTCCGCATAGAACAGGACGACCAGAAAACCGGCGGCAATCATGCTTAATCCGGTTAGCATTGCGGCGATATGACCCCGGCGGTCGGCCAGCATCCCGCCGAGCATCCCGAACAAAATGACGCTCAAGGTGCCGGGGAACAGAATGGCGCTTCCGATGAGGCCGGTTGGCATAGCGTACACCGCTCTCATCAGATAAGGCACCATGGAAATAAAGCCCGCGACCGTGCCTAGAAGCAGGGCGCCTGTGAGCACGCCGGCAAGATACCTTTTCTTCCGAAACAGAAACAGTTCCAAGAACGGCTCCCGGTGCCGGCGTATATGAAGAGCGAGAAGCGCAAACAGAACCAGACTTGCAGTCAGGTAAATCCAATGATACAGCGTCGTGAACAGCGCAAACGACAAAATGCCCGCAGACAACATTATCGCTCCGGTCATGTCGAATGCTTTTGTCTCTGTCGTCTCGTCAGGCAGCGTCCGAAGGACGAACGGCAGGGCCAGCAGCGACAGCAGCGGCAGCGCAAACAACAGCGACCAATGCATATAGCCGGATACCGCGCCTCCGATGACCGGACCGAGCCCCTCACCAAAGGCGACGACAGAGCCGATCAGGCCGAAAGCTTTGCCCTGTTTCCCCGGTTCCACGACCTTGACGATCATCACCATAATGAGCGACGGAATGGCCGAAGCCCCGATTCCCTGCAAAAAACGCGCGACCAGCACGCCCGGATACCAGGCATAACCCAACAGGCCGACGACCGAACCGAAACCGTAGGTTAACATACCGAACAACAACAGCTTTCGCATGCCTGTATGCTCCGATATTTTGCCGTACACAGCGACGCCGATCGCGAAAGAAAGCGAAAAGCAGGTGTTGGTCCAATTGGCCGCCGACGGCGCAATATGGAAATAGGCGGCAATGTCCGGCAACGAAACGTTAAACATGGTTTCGTTCATGACGCTGAAAAATGTCAAAATGCTCAACCACAGGATGAATCGCGACGCTTGAACTTCATTTCGGTGTTGCACTTGAATATAACCCCTTTAAAGGAAGGGGAATCGCAGTTTATAGGGTCAATGATGCGCCTTCCCCTAAATGTTGTACCCTTGCGAAATTGTTTTGCCGCATGATATGCTACGCCTCCAAATTCGTAAAAATGAGAAAATAAACCAATCCGATTATATCATAACCGCTCAAAAGACGTAAGCGTCATTTCATTGGAATAATCCGTAAAATCCGTATATACTGGGGTTAATACAATAGATTGGAGTGATCGGAATGCGGCAACTTAACCACATTCGAAAGGAGAATAATATGAACGGAGAAAAGAGGATTTTAACGCATGCATACGATGAATATAGGGATTCTGGCGCACGTCGACGCCGGAAAGACAAGTCTGGCTGAGCGTATCTTATATGATACGAAGGTCATCGACGAGCTGGGAAGGGTAGATCAAGGAAATACACAGATGGATGCCATGGAATTGGAACGGAAAAGAGGCATCACAATTAAAGCATCTGTCGTTTCTTTTGATCTCCATGGGTTGAAAGTGAATTTGATCGATACGCCGGGCCATGCGGATTTTATCGCGGAAGTGGAGCGGTCGCTGAGCGTACTGGACGGCGTTATATTGGTTGTTTCCGCGGTGGAAGGCGTTCAGGCGCAGACCAAAATTCTGTTTTCCGTCCTGAAGAAAATGGGGCTGCCCATGATCCTGTTCGTAAACAAAATTGATCGTTTGGGCGCGCAATCCGAGATGGCGATTGAACAAATCCGCGAAAAGCTGACACCGAACGCGTTTCCACTGTGTCAGGTCGAACACGCAGGTACGGGGCACGCGTCCGTTGTTGAATCCCGTTTCGATTGGGCGGCGAACCCCGATTTTATGGAACGATGCATCGAGCTTGCGGCAGCGCATGACGAGCGGGTGTTGGAAGCTTATGTTAACGGCGAAGCGGTAACGGAAGAACAAGTAAAAGAGACATTCGGAAAGCAAGTAAAGCAAGCGAACGTCTACCCGGTTTATTTCGGGTCCGCCATGACGGGAGTGGGCGTGTCCGGCCTGCTTGCCGGTGTGGCCCAATGGTTTCCGGTAAATGAAGACGCTGAGGGAGAACCGTTGTCCGGGGTCGTATTTAAGCTCGAAAAAGAACCGTCCGGCGAAAAGATCGCCTATGTCAGGCTGTTCTCAGGCAGCTTAAACATGAGAGAACAAGTGAAGCTGCAGCAGAAAAACGGGCAGGGCGAATTCGAAGCGCGCACCTGCAAAATCAAAAAGCTTTACGCTTTGATTAATGGAAAGGCTGTTTCCGCCGCCAAGGTAACGTCGGGCGATTTAGGCAAAGTATGGGGGCTGGAAGACGTCCGGATCGGGGATGTCGTCGGTGAGCAATCTCATCTAATCAAGCATTTCAGCTTCGCAGTCCCTCAAATGGAAACGCGAATCGAAACGGCGGAGCCGAGCAAGGACCACCTGCTGTACAAGGCGCTTATCAGCCTGTCGGAGGAAGATCCGTTAATCCAAGTGATGAAAGATGATGTTCATCAAGACCTTTATATCCGCATTTTCGGCGAAGTGCAAAAAGAAGTGATCGAAGCGGCCTTGAAGGAACAGTATGATTTGGAAGTCAGGTTTTCGGAGACCAGAACGGTTTGCTTGGAAAAACCGGTTGGAACGGGTCAGGCGTTTGAGATCATCGCGGAAGGCGATAATCCTTTTTATGCGACCGTGGGGTTTAGAGTTGAGCCCGGCTTGCCGGGAAGCGGAGTTTCCTACGCTTTAGAGGTTGAATTGGGCTCGCTGCCGCTGCCCTTTCACAAAGCCATTAAGGAGACGGTCCACCAAACCTTGAAACAAGGGCTGTACGGCTGGGAGGTCACCGATATCGTCGTGACATTGACTCATACCGGTTATTTCAGTCCGGTATCGACAGCGGGCGACTTTAGAAAGCTGGCTCCTCTTGTATTGATGGAGGCGCTGGCGCAGGCGGGTACGGATGTTTATGAGCCTATTCATGCGTTCGAGTTAACGGTGCCCGCCGCTATGATGAGCAAAGCGATCTACAAATTATCCGCGATCCAAGCGGTGGTGCACGAAACGGCTATGTATAACGGGTTGTGTCTCATAACAGGCAGCATTTCTGTAGCCGCAACGGAGAGCTTCAAGAGAAGCTTGCATGCGTTCACCCAAGGGGAAGGCTTCATGCTCGTTGAACCGGCCGGATTCGTAAGGCTCCATGGCGACGTGCCGACAAGAGCGCGGACCGACTACAATCCGTTAAACCGGAATGAATACTTGCTTCACGTGCTGCGCGCTTATTAAGGCTAGTGTTGAACCCGGCAGGAGTTGAAAGCTCCGGCCGGGTTTTTCGCTGGCGACAATCACCTATCGGCAA
The DNA here is from genome assembly GCF_004000865.1 of Paenibacillus elgii NBRC 100335. Classification (GTDB taxonomy): domain Bacteria; phylum Bacillota; class Bacilli; order Paenibacillales; family NBRC-103111; genus Paenibacillus_G; species Paenibacillus_G elgii. The sequence goes on from NZ_BIMB01000027.1 coordinate 37,980, forward strand.
GTACGGCAGTACTCTGTAAGTATCATGCTTCTACCAGCCGATCGGGCAAGAGTGCGAAAACATTTACAACACGTTCTAGCGTGCAGCGGGCAGTTTGCCCGGTACTGCCGCTGGCCGTCGATGCCGAAGCGCCGCTTCTTTTGCCTCGGGATAGCCGCAGTCCAAGCTGCCGCTTTCCGGGCGAAGGGGCGGCTTGTTTTTATGTACGGATAGAGGAAAGGCGATGCGTTAATCGGAACTTTAACATGATGGTGCTGGCATAGAGGAAGCAGGATGCTTTAAGTGTGTCGAAAAATGTTCATGCTCCCCAAAACGAGACCGATAGCTCATTGCAGATGCGTTATTTTGGCCGGGCCGACGAATATGGAAAGTATAGCGCATCGCAGTTCCTCTAAATTCGCGAACTTCACCGCCGTAGTCAGCGATAAAAAGGCAGCTGGCGCGGGCGGCACGGGGTTCACTGGCGGACAAGCATGGTAATGAAGAGAATAGAACGGATAGAGAGGAGCCGGGGGAATGGGCTTTATTTTCATCTTGATCTATTTTGTCTTGATTTTTATCGTGCTGGAAATTGCCGTCATGCTGCTAATCGTCACCGGTCTCGACAACGAAATCGCACGCTTCCAAGCAGTCTCCATGTTAACCTCCACCGGGTTTACTACCAAGGAGTCGGAGTTGATTCTGCGGCACCCTGTCCGGCGTAAGATCGGCGTATTTCTCATCCTGTTCGGGGTGTTCTCACTCGCAGTGATGATCTCTACCCTCAGCAATCTATTGGCCCAAAGCTTCCGCGTGCCGCAGCTGGCAGGCTTGACGTTATTGTTCGGCGCCGTTTTGCTGGCAACCAAAAACAAGCACATCGTCAACAGCTTGAAGCGGCGGTTCCACAAGCATCTCAAGCAGGAATTCGAGCTGCACGAGCTGCCGATCGAGGAAGTGTTGTATTTTACGGGCAGCGATTTATTTACCCGCATTACGATCTGCAAGGGGTCCGCTATGGCAGGGCGCGGTCTCCGCGAAGTTTGTTGTCCGGAGGAGGACATCCGCGTCTTGTTCGTACAGAGAGGAGAAACGAAAATCCGCAGCGGATGTCTGCAGCTGGCCCTTCAAGAGGGAGATATCCTATTCGTATATGGCGACAAGGAAGCGATCGAACGAAGGTTTCGCGGCGAACTCGAAGCCATGCGTCAAGAGGAAGGGAATGAGGAGCATGTCACCGACTTGTGAACCGCTTTTCGTTTAGCTTTTTTACGAAAAATTAATCTCCTAATCTTTTACAAAATGGTAAAATAGATTTGGGCAGTATGCCCCAATATAGAAAATACTGGAGGTAACTGATGAGATCCTTTAAAACTGTTCTTGCAAAGACGGCACTGGCGCTTTCGCTGCTCCTTCCGCTGCCGGGATGGATAGGGGAGGCGCCGAAGGCGCTGGCGGAAGGGCCGACGGACCCTGCTCCGTTCATTAATCCTACGGTCGTGAACGAGAATGCGGGCAAAAAGATTTTGTTTGATAACACGCACGGCCAGACGGCGGGGGCCGCAGATTGGGTTATTGACGGAGGGTTCTCGGATTTTGCCAATGCGCTCGCGAACAATGGCTATTACGTCAAGGAGCTCCGCAAAACGACGCCGATCACACTGAACGACTTGAGCGGCTACGACGTGTTCGTGATCGGAGAGGCCAACATTCCTTACAAAACAAGCGAGCAGGACGCGATGTCGCAGTATGTTCGGAATGGCGGCAGCATTTTTTTCGTCGCCGACCATTATAACGCGGACCGTAACAAAAATCGCTGGGATGCCTCCGAAGTGATGAACGGCTACCGGCGGGGAGCCTGGACCGATCCGGCGAAAGGCATGAGCGCCGAAGAGCGTGCTTCCGACGCCATGCAGGGAGTGGCCAGCTCGGATTGGCTCGCCACGAATTTTGGCGTCCGTTTCCGGTACAATGCGCTGGGAGACGTTACGGCTAACCAGATCGTTTCGCCTAACCAGGCGTTCGGGATTACCCAAGGCGTCTCGACGGTCGCGATGCATGCCGGTTCGACTCTTGCCATCATCGATCCTCTTAAGGCAAAAGGCATCGTATACCTGCCGCAGACGAACGCCGCTTGGCCGAATGCGGTGGATCAAGGCATATATAACGGCGGCGGGAAGGCGGAAGGGCCGTATGCGGCTGTTGCCAAAGTGGCTGCCGGCAAGGCGGCGTTCATCGGCGATTCGTCGCCGGTTGAGGATGCCACGCCGAAATACCGCCGTGAAGAAACGGGACAAGCCAAAACGACTTACGACGGCTTCAAGGAACAGGACGACGGCAAGCTGCTGGTGAACATCGTAAACTGGCTCTCCAAAAAGGAAAGCTACACGCAGCTGAATCAAGTCCCGAACCTGCAGCTGGACCAACCGACTGCGCTGCTGCCGTTCGAAGATCCGGCAAGCTCGACCGAGCCGAAGCCTGAGCCGTGGGCAACGCCGGCGGCCGGATATAAATGGTGGGACCGTTCGACGTTCAAGTCGGGATCGTACGGCACCGGGTCGGTGGTCGGCAATCCGGCGTACAGCTTCGTCAAGCAGGAGCCGCTCCCGAACGCCCAAGAGTTCCAGATTCGTGTCGTCGTGGACAACCTGGCTCCAGGGACTACGGTATCGGATTTGAGCCTTGGCATTTATGTGACAGGCGGAACCCAAGTGGCGAAAATCCGCAATGCGGACGGCTCGTGGCCGTCGGGCTACGGCTACAGCGCGAATTTCTCGCTTACGGCCAACAGCCAAGGAAAGGCTACGAAAGATTTGACGGTTCAGATCAAGTCGGGAACGAACGGTTCGGCGAACCTCCGGCTCAAACAAGCGGGCAACAACTTGAAGACGGAGGCTGTCACCATCTCGAATGTACCTGCACAGCCGCTGCCTTAAAGCTTGGCGTTCACGCAGCCTAACCGAACGTAACGGTTTCCGATGAAAAAAAGCACTCTTCGTCAGCCGGCGGCGCCATGCGCGTCGTACGGGATGAAGAGTGCTTTTTGGTTAGGAAACGGCGTGCTTTTCCGCTTCTTTTTTGGCGTGTTCGCGTTCCTGCCTCCGGCCCGCCAGCTTGCCGACGACGACAACCACGGCAGCCAGTGCGATTGGCAGCACGTAGTGACCGGCAGGGAAGCTTGTCTCAATCCAATGACCGACGGCTTTGTCGCCAAGCGTCATTTCCCCTGCAGTATAGCCAAGCAGTGCCGCTCCGAGCAGAACGATGAAAGGAAAACGGTTCATGAGGCGCATCAGCAGCTGACTTCCCCAGACAATCAGCGGGATACTGATAGCCAGTCCCACTACGATTAACAGCAGGTTTCCGCCGGCGGCACCTGCTACCGCAAGCACGTTGTCGAGACTCATAACCAGATCGGCAACGATGATCGTCTTGATCGCTTCTCCGATCTTACTGCTGGATTTCAAGGTTTCGGCGTTATCTTCGCCCTTTAACAATTTCACGGCGATATACAGGAGCAGCAGCGCTCCGGCCACTTGCACGAACGGAACTTTCAGCAGCCAGACGGCTACGAAGGTAAGGACGATCCGCAGCAAAATCGCTCCGAAACTCCCCCAGAATATAGCTTTTTTCTGTTGCTCCGCCGGCAAATTGCGGCAGGCCAAAGCGATGACGACGGCATTGTCTCCGCTAAGCACGATGTTGATCAGAATTAATTTTAGCAGCCCGACTAGCAGATCGCCTTCCATTCGCAGACTCCTTCCACATGCCTCAGTTTGCAGTGCTTGAACTTGTCCATCATACTACAAATTTTTTTAACATGAAATGATTTAATATACAAAAGAACAAGCAGCGTCATAAGCCGTTTCCCAAAAACCTGAATAAAAACCAAAAACAGATGAGAATATTCCATGTTCGGGTGTTTCCGTTTCCATATATAATTTAGGCGAGATTTATAAGCCTGCTGCAGAAGAGAGGGGCGGAAGCGATGGGGGCAAATACAAAAAAAGGACCGGGCTTCCTTGAAAGAAGCCCCGATCCTTATTCGCTGCCTTAAGGCTGCATCACCTTGTCGATCAGGCCGTAGGTCACCGCGTCGTCCGCAGACAGGAAGTAATCGCGGTCCATATCCCGCGCCACCTTCTCCAGCGGCTGTCCCGAGCGCTCGGAAACGATCCGGTTCAGCCGGTCCCGGGTATCGAGGATGCGGTCGGCATGAATTTTCATATCGGATGCTTGCCCTTTCATTCCGCCCCATGGCTGATGAATCATGACCTCGGCGTTAGGCAGCGCATACCGCTTGCCTTTGGCTCCGGCGACGAGCAGAACGGCGGCGAAGGAGGCGGCGAAACCGACGCAGATGGTCGACACGTCGGGTTTGATGAACTGCATCGTATCGTAAATCGCGAAGCCTGCAGTGGTCGAACCGCCCGGCGAATTGATGTAGAGATGAATGTCTTTCTCGGGGTCCTCCGCCGACAGCAGCAGCAGTTGAGCGGTGATCGAGTTGGCGACTTGATCGTCGATCTCGCTTCCGAGAAAGACGATGCGGTCTTTCAGCAAGCGGGAATAAATATCGTAGGAACGCTCCCCGCGGCCGGTTTGTTCTACGACGACCGGTACATAGTTCATGCCTGATACCCTCCTTGTGTGGCTTAGACCGCTCAGGCGGCCAGCGCTTGAATAGTTGTGCCTCCACGGCTTAGGCCGCGTTGGCTGCGTGTAGTAAAGCCCGAGGAGACCATGATGAGAACTTCCTCGGCGCCCGGTTCTCCGGTTCGCGAAGGTAGCGGCCAGCGGGTTACGGTCGCTTCCGAGCGATCGTTTCCGGCCTGCCGGTAGTCGTCCAAATGCGTCACTGGCCGGCGGCCTCGTTCGGCTTCCCGGTCCTTTTGCGGCTCGGACCACTGCCACACGACGGCTGGGGAGTTGGCTCCGCCAGCTTCGGTTGCTTCGCTCTGCTTTGTTTCGTGCTCTCGTTCGCGTTCCATTACTCATTCCCTCCCGAGGATTGATCGATTTGCGGATACACGGCCAGCACGACCTGATACGGGTCTGCCGGTTCTGCTTCGTTTGCCGGCTTGCGGTACTTGGCGGTCAACTGCCGGACAAGGGAGGCGTACTCCTCGACAAAAGCGTGCCGCTCCTCCGCATCCCGGAGAGAGATTTGAAACTGCAGCGACGCGCTTGGAATGTCCTGGCCTTCGTCCGAATGCTCCATCAGGAGCAGCGCATCCTGCTTAATGCGCTCTGCCGTTTGAACCAGATGGGACAGCGAGCCTTGGTCCTTGAGACGGCGGACCGTCTCCGGCTTCATTCCCAGTTGATCGGACAGGATGAACGTCTTGGCGACGGCTTGATAAAGCACCTCGACCAGATTGCGTACCTGTCTCGTACCGACCCGGCGCACGAGCCCGGCTTTCTCCAGCGCCTTCAAGTGGTAGTTGATCCGTTGCGGCGCTTCCCCGATCGCCCGGGCCACTTCTGCCGCGGAAGCGGGTGCCGCCAGCCGGGCGGCAATATCCGCCCGCAGCGGATTGAGCAGCGCCATGGCTTGCTCCGGGGCTTCAATCCGCAAGCTTTCCAATATGTCTTCGGTCACAGTGGTTCATCTCCGTAAAACAGTATTTGCTACGTAAAAATATATTATTACGTAACTTGATCGTTGTCAATGGGCCGAAAAAATATCCCTTGGCAGCAGCGGAGCATTGGGATGGCATAGCAAAAGAGCGACACCTGATCTTAAAACTCCGTAATTATTTGCGTTTCGATTCCGGTTAAGATGAGCTTAGAACAAGAGAAAAGTCAAGATGCGCCGAAGCTTTCAAGGAAAGAACCGCCGTGCAAGCATGGCATCGTTGGCGTATTCCCTAGCGATTCGAGAAGAGTCCGGTGTGCGGACCGGCAGCGGGAGCGGTTCGCGCCCAAGCAAAGGAGGGCTTCCATGAACGGGATCGACATGACGCATATCGAGTTGAGGGACGCCGGGCTTCGGGCTACCGGGTTCTACAGCTTCGACGGCGGATGCCATAACGAAGTGCCTTCCGACAGGAAGAACGGCGAGGCTTATTTATTGTTATTGGCATTGAAAGGCCGCGGAGAACTGCGGATGGATGCGGAATCGTTCGTCGTTCTTTCCGGCTACTATTATCTCGTCCCTCCGGAATACGGTTGCAAGCTCGCGTTGTCGACGGAAGGGCGGGCGCTCGGCGTCCGGTTCGAATTGTGCGACGGCGGACTGGAGCGGATCGTCCGGGCCATGCCATGGACGGGAGCTTGCGGTTCGGCCGCGGTGTCCGACATCGAATATTGGCTGCAAGCGGGCGGATTGCCGGGCGATACGGACGATCCCCTGGCGTCCTACCGGATGGATGCGGCAGTCAAGACAGTGCTGCTTACTTTGGCGCGGCTGGGTACGGGGCGGAAGCCGTTGACTCACGAGCTTCGCTCCGAGCAAGCTTTATCCGGCGGCGGTCCGTTTCCGATGGCCGATTACATCCGCAATCATTATGCGGCCAAAGTCACGCTCGACGATATGGCCAAACGCTTCGGATTCCACCCGCATTACATCATACGGTTGTTCAACCGGCGGCTCGGGATGAGCCCGATTCAATATTTGCAGGAAGTGCGGCTGCTCAAAGCGATGGAGCTGCTCGAAACGACGAGCATGACCGTGACGGAAATCAGCGAAAGCGTCGGCTGGACGACGTCCTACTTTTCCCGGCTGTTTCATGAGCGCAAAGGCGAGTCGCCCTCGCAATTCAGGAAAAAGAAAATGAAGTCCGCGGTCTCCGCCATGAAGCATTTTTAACGACTCAAAACAATCTTACTTCGAGAAAAGAGAGGCGAACGGGATGAAATGGGAAATGCTGCCGGCGCCGCGAGATGGCGGCTTTCGGATGGAAGGGTATTGGGTATGGTGCGGTTCCGTCGTGCAAGGAGAGGACGGAAAATATCATATGTTCGCTTCGCGCTGGCCGAAGTCGCTCCCGATGCATCCGGGCTGGCTTCTGCAATCCGAGGTGGTCCGTGCCGTGTCGGATACGCCGGAAGGGCCATATGTTTTTCAGGAAGTCATGCTGCCTGCCCGCGGCGCCCAATATTGGGATGGGCGCAGTACGCACAATCCTCACATCGTGAAGCATAAAGACCGGTATTTGCTGTTTTATATGGGTTCGACGCATCCGCTCAGCGATCCTGATCCGGAAACGTTCGAAGGCCTGAACGATCCTCGGACTATCGTGGCACGAGCGAACAAGCGCATCGGCCTCGCCACGGCAACCAGCGTATTCGGTCCGTGGACCCGGCGGGACGCTCCGATTCTCGACGTGCGGCCCGGCAAGTTCGACAGCTTCCTGACGTCCAATCCGGCGCCGAGCGTCGGCGAGGACGGCTCCGTGCTGCTGATCTATAAAGCGCGGCGGTATGAAGGCAACGTTCACGGCAAAATGACCATCGGCGCGGCTGCGGCCGATCATTACGAAGGCCCGTACCGGGTGCTGCAGGAAACGCCCGTTTTTCCGCCGGAGCGGTTCCACCTCGAAGATCCGTTTATTTGGCGGACCGAGGAGGGCTACGAATTGATTGCCAAAGATATGGACGGCACCGTCTGCGGCGAAAAATACGGCGGCATCCGCGCGCATTCCCGGGACGGGCTGAATTGGGAAGTAAGCGAGGAGCCCCAAGCGTACTCGCGTACCGTTGTCTGGGATGACGGGACGGTGACGACGCTCGGCAATCTGGAGCGGCCGTTTCTGCTTTTTGATGCGAACGGCAAGCCCACGCATCTGTTTGCCGCGGTATCGGACGGCGTAAAGGGCTTTTCGGATTGCAGCAATACTTGGAATCAGGTATTTCCCTTAAAGACGACATAGCCGGGGATATAGGATAAAAATCGGACCAAGGAGAGAAGCAAATGACAGAATCGACATTGAGCTGGCAGGCGGTAGCTCCGGGAATATGGCGGCTGAAGGCGGGACAGCCTACGATACTGTCTCCCGCTTCGGTCATGAACCGGACTCCCAAAACGGCGGCTTTGCAATCGATGGGCGAAGCCGAATTCCCGTTCGATGCGGCGGATGTGAAAATCGAGCGGGTCGGCGGCCGTATCGTCGTGGCACTGCCGCTCGGAAGCGAGGAGTCGCTGTACGGACTGGGCCTGCAGCTGCTGAAGCTGAATCACCGCGGGCGGACGCGTTATTTGCGCGTCAACAGCGACCCGAAGCAGGATACGGGGGAGACGCATGCGCCCGTTCCGTTCTATGTATCCAGCAGAGGCTACGGGGTATATGCGGATACGTCCCGCATCGTGACGCTGTGCTGCGGCTCGTCGGTTCGGTTCGATAGCGGCCTGTCCGGGAACGCGAAGGATCGCAACCGTGATTCGTCGTGGAAAGCGACGCCTGTGAGCGACCGGGTGGAAATTACGGTGGCCGACGAGGGGGTAGACGTTTATGTTTTCGCCGGACCGACGCCGCTGGACGCCGTTCGCCGCTATAACCTGTATTTCGGCGGCGGCGCACTTCCTCCGCGCTGGGGGCTTGGCTTCTGGCACCGGGTGCCCAAAAGCTACACGGCCGACGAGGTGCGCGCGGAAGCGGCGGCATTCCGGGAACGGGGCATTCCGTGCGATGTCATCGGACTGGAGCCGGGCTGGCACACCCGCAGCTACCCGGTAACGTACGAATGGAACCGGGAGCTGTTTCCCGATCCGGAGCAATTTGTCCGGGACCTGGAGAAGGACGGCTTCAAAATCAACCTGTGGGAGCACCCGTACGTGTCGCCGGATGCGGCCATTTACGAGGCGCTTCGGCCGCTTTCCGGCTCCCACACGGTATGGCACGGGCTGGCGCCGGACTATACGCTGCCTGAGGCGCAGGCGATATATACGGAACAACACGAACGCGAGCACGTGAAGATCGGCGTATCCGGCTACAAGCTGGACGAATGCGACGGCAGCGAGCTGACCCGCAATTCGTGGATGTTCCCTGCGCATGCAAGCTTCCCGTCAGGCTGCGACGGCGAGCAACTGCGGCAGCTGTACGGCTTGCTGCTTCAGAAAATGACCGACGATCTGTACCGCTCCCATAACCGTCGGACGTACGGCTTGGTTCGTGCTTCCGCAGGCGTCGCTTCGTCGCTTCCTTATGTGCTTTATTCTGATCTGTACGATCACCGCGACTATGTCCGTGCGTTGTGCAATTCGGGCTTCAGCGGCTTGCTCTGGACGCCCGAGGTGCGAAAAGCGCGGAGCAGCGAGGATTGGGTCCGCCGGATGCAGACCGTGTGCTTCTCGCCGCTTGCCATGCTGAATGCATGGGCTGACGGGACGAAGCCGTGGTCGTTCCCCGAGGTCGAGCCCATCGTTACCCGTTACATTCGCTTGCGCATGCAATTGCTGCCCTATCTGTATTCGACCTTCGCCAGCTATTGGGCGGAGGGCGTGCCTCCGGTGAGGGCCATGGCTCTGGAAGCTGGCGTGTCCGTGCGTGCGCAGGCCGGCAGCGGCCGTTTCGACTCGGATGAATTCGCCTACGGGGGCGCAGCGGATAAAGAATGGGACGACCAATTCATGTTCGGCGATTCGCTGCTTGTCGCTCCGCTGTTTGAAGGGGAAACCGGGCGGACCGTTTATTTGCCGCAAGGCGGTTGGTACGACTTCGATACGGGGGAACGCTTCGAAGGCGGCCGAACGATTTACGTCCAACCGGGGCTTGAGAAGATTCCGGTGTTCGTGAAGGACGGCGCGGTGATTCCGATGATGGCTGCCATGGACCATGCGCCGCGCGCCGGGGAGAAGATCGACCTGGAGCTGCACCATTACGGCACGAGTCCGGGCATGTTCCGGCTGTTCGACGACGACGGGGAAACGTTTGCCTACGAGAGAGGCGAGTACCGCTGGCGCACGGCCGAAGTCACCGTGGATGCCGAAGGCCGCAAAAGCGGCTCTGTCAGCGATACGGAAGCCGGCTGGTCCTCGGCGTTTGGCGATTTCGTGTGGGTGTTTCATTAATGCAAAAAGGCGCCAAAGGGCGCCTTTTTTGCATGCGTTTATTTCGTAAGCGGATCGGCCGCCGGTTCCTCATCGAGCTCTATCCATACGCTCGTCCATTTCTCCATTTCCCGGAAGACAGGAGCCAGAGCACGGCCTTTGTCCGTGAGAGAATACTCGATGCGAACGGGGGTTTCCGGATACACGTCCCGCTTCACAATCCCCTCATGCTCCAACTCTTTTAACCGCTCCGATAGCAATCTACCGCTAATCTGAAGGGCCGTCTCGATGGTGCAGAACCGTTGAGGTCCCTTAAGCAGCTGATGGATAATGAGACCCGCCCATCGCTTGCTGACGATCCGCATGCCTTTTTCGAATCTGGGGCACACTGAAGTCTGATTCATATCCCGTCACCTCGCTATACCTCTATTATACCGTATGATTATCAAAAATAATATAGTTGCAAACAAAAATATAGTTACTTGACATAGATAAATTATCATTATATACTTACTTACATAAAGTAACCTTATTACTTAGGGGGTAGCATGATGATTCCAGCTTTATTTCTAGCGCACGGCTCTCCGATGCTCGCGATCGAGCAGACGCCTTATACCGATTTTTTGGCGAAATTGGGCGAGCAGTACGAACCCCGGGCGATTGTCATCTTTACGGCGCATTGGGAAAGCGAGACGTTGACGATTTCATCGACGGACGATATCTACGATACGATCTACGATTTCGGCGGATTCCCGGATGAACTGTATCAGGTCAAGTACCCGGCCAGAGGGTCCAAAGCGATCGCGGCGATGCTGGAGCAAAAGCTGACGGCAAACGGTATCGATGTCCGCACCGATTCGGTCAGGGGACTCGATCACGGCTCTTGGACGCTGCTCCATCGCATGTATCCGAAGGCGGATATTCCGGTAGTCCAAGTATCAGTGAATCCTTATCTTGACCCTGAGGGGCAATACCGGATCGGCGAGGCGATTCGCGGGCTGGGACGGGAAGGCATCCTGGTGATCGGCAGCGGGGTAACCGTGCACAATCTCCGGATGCTGAATTGGGGCCAGAAGACGCCGGAGCCATGGGCGGTTGCCTTCGACGACTGGCTGCTGGAGAAGCTGCAGTCCGGCGACTTGAATGCGTTGTTCCAGTATGCGGAGCAAGCCCCGTATGCCCGTCAAGCCGTGCCGAGAGCGGAGCATTTCGTGCCGCTGTTCATTGCGATGGGAAGCGGGGAAGGGCAAGCTCAGGTGATCCATCGGAGCTATGATTTAGGCACACTCAGCTATATGTGTTTGCAATTTTAACAATAACTATTTAGGAAATAAGGAGAGAGAACTTTTGAATAAGAAATACGAGGTTAGTCTGCTGTTGATCCGTTTGGTGCTAGGCATTTCTTTTTTGGTTCATGGCGTGGTCAAATTTCAGAGCGGCATTGGCAACATCGCCGGTTGGTTCGAAAGCATAGGTCTTCCGGGCTTCGCCGCTTATGTTGTAGCGATTATCGAGGTGGCCGGAGGAATCGCCCTGATTCTGGGCCTTGGCACTCGGACCGTTTCTACTTTGTTCGCATTGCTCATGATCGGCGCGATCGTGAAGGCGAAATGGGCCGGCGGATTTTTGGGAAGTCCGCAGATGGCCGGGTACGAATTGGATTTGGCGTTCTTCGTCATGGCGCTGGCTTTGGCCATAGCCGGCAGCTCGCTGCTGTCGCTAGGTAGCCTGTTGTCCGCAGGTAACTCGAAACGTGCCGATGCATAAATAACAGAAGCGAAAAAGAAGCAGGTCTGCCGATCTGCTTCTTTTGCATGCTCGAAAAGCAGTCTTTTCGACATCTTTATGATATTCGAGTTATTTCGACAAAAAGATGTAGACGGTATATAGGCCTCGTAGGTATAATATAGAAAAGAAAAGGATCAAATTGGAAAGAAGGTAAAGACTATGCAGCAAATGATCGGCACCTATGACTGGTTTTTGGTCTTTCTTTCCTATGTGATCTCGGTCCTGGCTTCCTATACCGCACTGGATATGGGCGGCAGAATCAATGCGGCACGCGGACGTACCCGGTTAGTATGGCTTTGCGGCGGAGCGACGGCCATGGGGCTTGGGATCTGGTCGATGCATTTTGTTGGAATGCTTGCTTACCGGATGCCGATGGAGGTCCATTACGACGTCTCCCTCGTTCTGCTTTCCATGGTATTTGCCGTCAGCGCTTCGTATATTGCCTTGGCTGCAGTTGGGGGCAGACATTTCGGATGGCGCAATTGGACTGTCGGCGGTCTGTTTATGGCTTTCGGCATCATAGGCATGCACTATACGGGATTGACGTCGATGAAGATGAACGCGGTCATTCAGTACCGTCCTTTGGTCTTGAGCCTATCCGTTGTTATCGCAGTGATCGCGTCCATGGCCGCGATGTGGCTGACCTATTATTTTCGCGATGACATTGGCAGATCACGCATTTACCGTAAAGTCGGCAGCGGCTTTGTAATGGGCGCGGCGATTTCGGGCATGCATTACACGGGCATGGGGGCAGCTCTCTTTATCAGTCTGGATCATATGAATTGGATGAGCAACGAGCTGAGCGTGGAAACGTCGTTGATCGCCTATGTAATCGGCATGATGACGCTATTGGTGCTAGGGATTGCGCTTGTGACATCATTCGTGGACAAAAGGCTGGCGCACCATGCGGCCAAGCTTCACGAAAGCGAGCAGCATTTTCAATCGCTGTTTGATTATAATACGGATGCGGTGTTTTCCATTGATCTGGAAGGGCGATTCATCGCCGCGAATCCGGCGGTCGAGGCGATTACGGGCTATTCGGCGGAGGAGACCGTGGGACGCAGCTTAAGCCGCATTTCGGAGCTTTGGAGTACCGATGAGCTGAACTGGAGGTTTGCGGAATCTGTAAAGGGCATCCCCCAAAAGTTTGAAATGACCATCAAGCATAAACAGGGGAAATCCATAGATCTCAGCGTTACCTGCGTTCCCATTGTCGTGAACCGGGAGGTCACCGGTCTGTTCGGGATATGTCAAGACATCACGGAAAAGAAACAAGCGGAGCGCCGGATTAACGACCTTGCCTATCGGGACGATCTGACAGGGATGCCGAACCGCCGTTATTTGCTGGAAACGCTGAACGGACTGACGGAGGCGGAAGAAGAAATCGAAAGGGCGCTTCTGGTCATCGATATCGACCGCTTCAAGCTGATCAACGACTCCATCGGGCAAAAGCAAGGGGACAAGCTGCTGCGGCAGCTGTCGGACCGTCTGCACCACACCGCTGACGAAGGTAAGGTCATCGCGCGAATCGGCAGCGACGAGTTTGCCGTGCTGCTGTGCGGAATTGAGGGAGGAGAGAGCGAAGCGGCTGCGGAAGCGCTGCAGCTTCACGAACGGCTCCAGCGTCCCTTCACGCTGGGAGCGCACAAAGTACACCTCAGCCTCACCATCGGCTACGCGGTGCAGTCTGTCGCCGCTAACGGGGAAATGCTGCTGAAGCATGCCGATTCCGCGTTGTTTTATTCCAAAAAGCAGGGGCGCAACCGGATACAGGCTTATTCCTCGGAAATGGACGAAGCGTCCGAACAGAAGCTGGCGCTTGAGAACGGCTTGCGCCTTGCGCTGGAGCGGGACGAGTTCGAGGTGCATTATCAGCCGCAGGTGAATATGCAGGGGCAGGTGATCGGGGCCGAGGCGCTCGTGCGCTGGCGGCACCCCGAGCAGGGCCTCGTATCGCCGGGCTTATTCATCCCGGTTGCCGAGGAAAGCGGGCTGATCCATCTGATCGGCGAACGCGTGCTGCGCATGGCCTGCCGGCAAAACAAATTGTGGCAGGAAGCCGGATTCCCGCCGATGCCCGTTTCCGTCAACCTGTCGAACAAGCAGTTCGAGCAGCCGCATTTGATCGAAACGATCCGGGAAGCGCTGCAGGAATCGGGCCTGGAGCCAAAATATCTCGATTTGGAAATTACGGAAAGCATGATGGCCGCGGACGCGAACAATGCGGAAACGACGCTGCGCCGGCTGAAGCAAATCGGCGTACAGGTCAGCATGGACGATTTTGGCACGGGCTACAGCTCGCTCAGCTATTTGAACCGGTTCCCGATCGACAAGCTGAAAATCGATCAATCGTTCGTACGCGACATTGCCCACGAGTCCAGCGGGGCGTCGATTGTCGCTACGATCGTAGCCATGTCGCACCATCTCGGCCTGCAGGTCATCGCGGAAGGCGTGGAGACACAGGAGCAGATCGACTTTTTACGCGACAAAAAATGCGATCTGGTGCAAGGCTACTATTACAGCCCGCCGCTGCCGCCGGATGATTTTGAGCGATATTTGCAAAACATGGCCCGTTCGGCTGAGCCTGCGTAACTCATAAGCCTAAGACCTCTCAATCGTAATTCTTCAACGGCGGGGATGTTGCGAAGAGGTCTTATTTGGCGTTATGCTTGTATTTTTTCTACCAGATGCTTATAATACAATTTACAATCGTTTTTTGTCACAGACATGGCAAACTTGGCGAAAGTCAAGGACGCAAAGCTATAGGGACTAAGGTGTATCACGATGTCAGCCAGCTGCCGAAGGACAAGAGGAAATAGTCGAACACGGCCTCCCTTTTGGCATTTGGGGCGGTCTTATTTTTTTATGTACAAAAACAACGGGTGGGGGCAGTTCGGCGTGAAAAAAATCTTGATCGTGGACGATTCGCTATTCATGCGAATGATACTGAGAAACGTAATTCAGGAATTGGGTTACGAAACGGTAGCCGAGGCGAGCAATGGACTGGAAGCGCTGACATTATACTCTGAATTGAAGCCGGATCTTGTTACGCTTGACATTACGATGCCCGAGATGGATGGGATCACGGCACTGGAAGAGATCAAGAATATGGACCCCGACGCAAAAGTAATCATGGTGTCCGCTATGGGCCAGCAGGCGCTGTTGATTCGGGCCGTCTCGATGGGAGCAAGCGACTTTATCGTCAAGCCGTTCAGCAAGGACCGGGTCCGGGAGGCTTTGAAAAAGGCGTTTGCGAGCTAGGATTGACGATGCATAGGTGCAGCTGCGAAAGGAGCCGTCAGGAACGGCTACCTTTCTTTTTGAGTTTCACGTCTTCTCTTTGGTACAATAGAATTCGTAAAAGCTACTATTCGAATCAAAAGAAGGAGCTGGTCGCATGGAGATTTGGTATCATGGTCATTCCTGTGTTCAATTGACTCACGGAGGGCATTCCTTAATCATCGATCCGTTTATTTCCGGGAACCGTCTGGCGACAACCAAGCCCGAGGATGTGAAGGCGGAATATGTCCTTCTTACCCATGGCCATCCCGACCACATTCTCGATACCGTACCCATCGCCAAAAGCAATCATGCAACGGTCATTGCAACGTTTGAGCTGGCGACTTACATGAGCTGGCAAGGTTTGAACACCTTCGCGATGAATATCGGCGGCAGAACGTCGATCGGATTTGCGGAGATCGAGATGATTCAAGCGTTTCACAGCTCGGGAATCGTGCTGGAAGAAGAAAAAAAGATCATTTATGGCGGCATGCCCGGCGGATATGTGATCAAGTGGGACGGGCTGACGATTCTTCACAGCGGGGACACCGCGTTATTCTCCGATATGAAGCTGATCGGTCAGCGCCACAAAATCGATCTGGCATTCCTGCCGATCGGCGACGTATTTACGATGGGACCGGACGATGCGGCTCAGGCCGCCGAGTGGCTGGGCGCGAAAGCGGTCGTGCCGCTTCATTTCAATACGTTCCCGCCGATCGTTCAGGATGCGGATCGTTTCGCCGCCGGACTTCGGGATAAAGGCATCCAGAGCCAGGTGCTGCAGCCGGGAGAAAAACTTACGTTATAGCTTGGGGGAAAAGACATCATGGATTTGAGCATCGTGCCTGTACATACGGAAGAACAGCTTCGCGACTGCTTTGCCGTGCGTATTCGCGTGTTCGTGGAAGAGCAAGGGGTTTCGCCGGAAGAAGAGATGGACGATTACGATGCTTCGCCTAGCGCGGCAAAGCATTTTCTGATCATGAACGGAAATGAGCCCGCCGCGGCTGCCCGCTGGATCATGTACGACGGGAAGACGGCCAAGCTCCAGCGGATTGCCGTGATGAAGCCGTACCGCGGATACGGGCTCGGACGCCAGATCATTCAGGCGATGGAAGAGGACATCCGAACGCAGGACGTTCCGGTGATCATCCTGGACGCTCAGACCCAGGCAGAGCCGTTTTACGAGAAATTAGGCTACAAAACGGTTTCTACCAAGCCGTTCCTCGACGCAGGAATCTGGCATGTCCGTATGCGCAAGGAGCTGTAAAAAGCAAAATTGCATGACACGCTGATGTTCGGCGTGTTTTTTTGCGTATACAAGGTGACAATAATGTCACTCATATAAGCCGTATTTCCGTTATAATTCTTAGTAAATATTACAGCATGGGTGTGAAGACAATGCTTCAAGCTTATTTGTTTCCAATCGGTTTCGCGCTGCAGACGTTTCCACTGTTGGCGTTCGTCTTTACGCTGCCGTTTTTAATCGTACAGTACCGGAAATACGGCTATGTCAATAAAATACGCGTCATTGTCCTGTATTCATTTCTACTGTATTTATTGTGCGCCCTGTACTTGGTCATCCTGCCGCTGCCGGATACCCGGCATACTTGCACCGGGACGACGGGCTCGTTCAATCAATGGGTGCCGTTCCAGTTTGTCCGCGATTTTCTGCGGGAAACGGGCCTGCAGTGGAACAATCCGGCAACCTATCTTAAGGTGTTCGGGGAACGGGGATTTCTGCAAGTAGCGTTCAATGTGCTGCTGCTTGTCCCTTTGGGCGTGTTTTTGCGCTATTATTTCCGGCGCCGCATTGTGCGGACGACGGTGACGACGTTTCTGGTGTCGCTGTTTTTTGAAGTGACGCAGGGAACGGGGCTGTACGGCATTTACGATTGCCCCTACCGTCTGTTCGACGTGGACGATCTGATGCTTAATACGACAGGCGGGCTGGTCGGTTATGCGATAGCTCCATGGCTGACGGCTTTTATGCCCAAAAGCGAGACGCTGGATGAGGGGGTCGATCTGTCCGTTACGCGCGTCAGCTACACCCGCCGTTTTGTTGCGTGGCTGATCGATTGGGCGGTATTGTCGCCGTTCGTTCTGTTTTTCCTGGGGCGGCATATGCTGCTTCCGCTCGCTGGTGCGGTCCTCTTCTATTTTGTCGTCGTGCCCTACTTGGCCGAAGGCAGGACGCTGGGTAAGCGGGTCGTGCGCATTCGCCTGGACGGAAGGGATGGCGGGTTGACGCTGCACGCGCTTTTGGTCCGCTGCGTTTCGTTGTATTTTGGGGTTGGCGGTCCCAATGTGCTGTTTATCAGCGGTGAAATGAACCATCTCCCTTCGATGGTGATGATCCCGCTGCTGCTCGTCGCCGGGCTGCTTAACCTTGTCTTCGGCATCCATGCGCTGCTCTGCTTCGTACGGCGGGACCGGATGCTGTTCTACGAGCGGTGGAGCGAGACGAAGCATTCGATCACGTAGGAAACCGGGTTTTGAAGATGGCTTGTGGCGTCGTTGTTAAATACGGCACCGCGGCCGTCTTTTTCGTTTGGGGCTTATCGAACGCTGTGGCTGCCGATGGGTTTGGAAATTTGGTTATAATTGTTTTTTTCTTTTGGAAATGGATGGCCGAACAAGTGTTTCCTGTGGTAGAATGTTTGTACGATAAAGGAGGGACGGAGAGGTTGAGGAAAGCCATACGAAAAATACCGGTTCGTGAATACGCCCTCTTGCTGAGCCGCTACTTGAAGTCCCAGCGCAAAAGTATGATTTTGCTAGCCGTACTGCTCGTAAGCGGCATTGCCATGCAGTTGGCGAACCCGCAAATTATCCGTTATTTCATCGATACGGCGCAGTCCCAGTCAAGCACCAGACCCTTGCTTATCGCAGGCGGTCTGTTCATTGTCGTCACCCTGATTCAGCAGGTTGTTGCCGTGGCCGCAACGTATGTAGGCGCGAATGTCGGATGGCAGGCAACCAATCAGCTGCGCGGCGATGTGGCGGATCATTGCTTAAAGCTTGATATGACGTTTCATAAGTCGCAAACATCCGGCGCGATCATTGAGCGGGTGGACGGGGATATCAACAATTTGTCCAATTTTTTCTCCAGTTTCGTCATTACGCTGCTGAGTAATCTCGTGCTGGTGGCGGGGATGCTGGTGCTGCTCTTCCGGGAAGGATGGCTGATCGGCGTCGGCATGCTCTTTTTTGTCGTGTTCGCGATAGTCGCCATCCAATATATCCGGAAGTTTGCGGTGCCTCATTGGGGGAAGCTGAGACAGGTGAGCGCGAAGTTTTACGGCTTCTTGGGCGAGCATCTGGAAGGGACGGAGGATACACGGGCCAACGGCGCAACCGGGTATGTGATGCGTCGGTATCACGAGCTGCTGCGCGAATGGCTGCCGGTCCGCGTGCGTGCGTTTTTCGGTTGGGCGTCGATGTGGATCACGACCCTGATCGTGTTTGCGATCGGCAACGCGGTTGCGTTTGTGTTGAGCTTTTATTTGTGGAAAAAGGGCTCGATTACGCTCGGTACCGTGTACATGATCTTTTACTATACCGAGCTGATGGCCAAGCCGATCGAACAAATCCGCACGCAGATGGAGGATTTGCAAAAAGCGGACGCCAGCATCGTCCGGGTGAAGGAGCTGCTGGAGACACAGTCGGTGATTCAGGACGGACCGGGTACGCCTGTGCCGCAGGGAGCGCTGTCCGTGGCGTTCGAGGGTGTTCGCTTCGGCTACGAGGCGGATAATCCGACGCTGCAGGACGTGAGCTTCCGCTTGGAGCCGGGGCAGGTGCTGGGCTTGCTCGGCCGGACGGGTAGCGGTAAAACGACGCTGGCGCGCCTGCTGCTGCGTTTCTACGATCCGGGAGAAGGACGGATTGTTCTCGGGGAGACGGATATTCGGGAGGCGAAGCTGCAGCAGCTGCGCGGCCGGGTAGGGATGGTGACCCAGTCGATCGAGCTGTTCCAAGGGACGGTGCGCGACAACCTGACGTTTTTTGACGAGACGATCTCCGACGAACGGGTGGAACAGGTGCTTCGGGAGCTGGGGATGGAGTCGTGGCTTCGCTCGCTGCCGGGCGGCTTGGATACGATGCTGGAGTCCGGGGGCGGCGGATTGTCCGCAGGCGAGGCGCAGCTGCTGTCGTTCGCACGGGTGTTCTTGTCCGATCCGGGACTCGTCATTCTCGACGAGGCTTCTTCGCGTCTGGACCCGGCGACCGAGCAGCGGATCGAGCGGGCAATGAACCGGCTGCTGCAAGGCCGGACCTGCATTATTATCGCCCACCGGCTGGCGACCATCCAGCGGGCGGACCGCATTCTTATTCTCGACAACGGTCGTATCGCTGAGGAAGGAGACCGGGCAAGGCTCGGGGCCGACCCGGATTCCCGCTACAGCCGGATGCTGAAGGTCGGAATGGAGGAAATGCTGGTATGACGACCTTTTCTTTTTTATGGCGGCTGACGCGTTACCGGTTGGGGCTTTACATTTTGAACGCGCTCGCTTGGTCTTTGATTTATTTGGCCCCGATCGTTCCCGGACTTGTGACGAAAGCGTTTTTCGACGAGCTGTCGGGTCATTCCGCCTACAGCTTCAGCATTTGGACGTTGGTTCTCTTTCTGCTGATGGCGGCGCTGGCGCGGGTTGTGCTGATCTTGTTCGGCTTTATCACGGACGTCCAGTTCCGATTTCGCGTCGCGGCGCTGCTGCGCCGGAACCTGCTGCGGCATGTGCTCAAGGAACCGGGAGCGCGGGCGATTCCGATCTCGCCGGGCGAGGCGATCAGCTCGTTCCGGGACGATGTCGAGCAGGTGGAGGAAACGGTCAGCTGGTCGGTGGACTCGTTCGGGATGACGCTGTTCGCTGCGGTATCGTGCTACATTCTTATCCGCATTAACGCAGAGATGACGCTGTGGGTGTTTTTGCCATTAGTCGTCGTTGTGACGATCGCTCAATTGTCGACGACAATGCTGCAAAAATACCGGGCGGCGAGCCGGGAAGCGACAAGCCAGGTCACCGGAGCAATTAGCGAAATGTTCTCTACGGTGCAGTCGATTCAGGTGGCAGGCGCGGAAGATCGGGTCATCGACCGTTTCAAGCGGTTGAACGACCAGCGCCGGGAAGCGATGCTGAAGGACCGGTTGCTGAGCACGACGCTCGAATCGATTTTCTCCAACGCGGTTAATTTCGGCACCGGATTGATTTTGCTGCTGGCCGCGCAATCGATGCGGGACGGCAGCTTTACGGTTGGCGATTTCGCACTGTTCGTTTATTACCTCACGTTCGTGACGCAGTTCATCCAAAACTTCGGGAAGTTCATGACTTACTTTAAACAAAGCACGGTTTCGAAAGACCGTCTGGTGACGCTGCTGCAAGGGGCGGACGAGGAAAGGCTGACGGAATACCATCCGCTGCATTTGCGGGGAAGCTTGCCGGAAATGAATGAAGGGACTGCGGCTCCCGGCAGCAAGACCTTGGAGACGCTGGAAGTACGCGGCTTGACATACCGCTATCCCGAAACAGGCCGGGGGATTGAAGGGATCGACCTGACGCTGCCGCGCGGTTCGTTCACCGTCATTACGGGACGAGTCGGCTCCGGCAAGACGACGCTGGCGCGCACGCTGCTCGGGCTGCTGCCTATGCAGGCGGGAGCTATTCGTTGGAACGGGGAGCCGGTGGCGAAACCGGACGACTTTTTCATTCCGCCGCGCAGCGCCTATACGCCGCAAATCCCGCGGCTGTACAGCGACACGCTGGAGAACAATATTTTGCTCGGCATGCATGCCGAGCCGGAGCAGCTCCAGCGGGCGATCCGCTCTGCTGTGCTGGAGCAGGATCTGGGGTATTTGCCGCATGGCCTCGACACGGTCATCGGGCCGCGCGGCGTGAAGCTGTCAGGCGGGCAAGCCCAACGCACCGCAGCCGCCCGGATGTTCGTACGCGACGCGGAGCTGCTCGTCTTCGACGATCTGTCAAGCGCGCTCGACGTCGATACCGAGGGCAAGCTGTGGGAGCGGCTCGAAGAATTGCGGCAAGGCGCGACCTGCCTGGTCATCTCCCACCGCAAAGCGGCGCTGGCTCGAGCGGACCGAATCGTCGTCCTGAAGGACGGACGCGTCGATGCCCAAGGCACACTGGAAGAACTGCTGGAATCGAATGCGGAGCTGCAGCGGCTATGGCACCGCGGCGAGGCATAAGAGGGGCCGGTTGTTGGGGCGGCTAGATGCTTGTTTGGGAGGCTGCTGTGCTTCGTCCATTTCCCGGGCAAGCGCAGGAGTCGACAGGCTTCTACAGTGTGGAAGGTTATGAAATCGTCAGGACCATCGTGGTGTCCGGGCGGTTAAACTGCGGCGAAACCGATGTGTTTTTTAGAGCATCGGCTTCGCTTTTTTTTTCTACAGCGGATGGAAATAGAGCATCTCATTTCCACTAATGGCCGGCGGGGAGAAGTGTTCTGGGAAATAAAGGAACTCAGATGCGCTATGTGCTCCGTTTGGAAGGTGGATGAGAAATTTCGACAAAAGTAGAGCATCTGAGTTCCGCTAAGATTTTGAGATGGCTCGATTTGCCACTGATAGAGCATTTCAGGTGCGCAATTATATGTGGGCTATTTCAGGTGAATGATTTCAGGAGAGAATAAATGATCGTCTGATTAAGAAAGCCGAAGAAGGGATGCCGCATCTTCGGCTTTTTAATGCTTCTTCTCTAGCACCGGCACCTTTACGATTCGCGAGGCGGCCAGCACCCGATTCTTGGAATCGAGGACGCGTACTTGAACGTCCAGCGTTGCGGCATTAGTCGTCAGTGACTTCGGCAGGTTCACGCTAAGCGAGGATTCGCTCTGCCAAGTCGTCTGCTGCGGTTCGCCGTTAATGAAGATGGTGCTGCCAAGGCCGTATCTTCCGCCATGTACGGTAAGCTGCGATCTTCCGAAAACATCGCCCCCGACGGTTAAGGTATCAGGGCTTACCCGTTCGATCAGCGGTTCGCCGTAGCCGAGGATAAACGGCGGCGTTCCTTTCATTGTGCCGCCAGTTGCGCCAGTATCGATCGCTGAGTTACTATCACTACTGCCCGCCGCGTCACTTGTGCTGCTGTCGACCGTCCCGGCCATGCCAGTCGCGCTATTCCTGTCGCCGCTGTCCGCGCCGTCGCTACCCGCCACGCTGTCACCGCTGTCCGCTGCGTCAACACCAGCCACGCTTGCACTTCCGCCGCTTGCGGCCGCCTGCTTCTCCAACTTCAGGATGGCCTTCTGCCGATCCTCGTACTGCTGCACCAGATTCACGTCGATGTTCATCGCTTCATAGTACGTTTTCGGCGGCAGCACCGGCATTTTTCGGTACAGGTCGGACAAAAAGTCTGTGTATGGACTGCCCGGCCGCTTCGCCAGATTCAAAATGTATGGCCCGAGAAACGACGGGCTCATATGTAGCTCCTCTTTCGCTTCCTTCGGCAAATAGTTGCTCCAAACGACAACGGGAGTGTTATGCATTTTCTCCAAGAAGTCGGGGTCGTCCTCGCCGCTGATGTATTTCGATTCCTTATAAACCAACAGCTTTTCCAGGGAAGGGAGATGATCGCCGAAAAAAACAATGATCGTCGGCTCCTTCACCCTGCTGAAATGCATAATCAGCTCCTGCAGCGCCCGGTCGGCGCCCGACAAACCTTGTGCATACGTCTCGGCAATGCCTGTGACCGCGTTGGACATATTGCTTTTCACTTCGATATGGTTCTTTTTAAACTTGCCTGGCCAGTAATGATAATGGTTTTCCATCGTGTTGGCAAAAATGAAGTCTGGGCCGGGATTTCGTTCGCTCTCCTCGATGATGCGCCGCACGACGGCGTGATCTCCGATGTATGGGCCGACATACTCGTCAGGATTGAAATATTCCAGACTGATGAAGCGCGAAAATCCGAGATGCTTGTATACCTCCGAGCTGTTGAAAAACCAATGGTAAAACGGACTGATCGCCGTCGTATTGTAGCCTTGTCCCGCTAACAAGCTGGCCAGCGAAGCGGTCGGCTGCTTGATGTATTGCTCGTACGGAGTGGAATCCTCCGGGAAAAAGCGCATCGAATGCCCGGTCAGCACTTCCAGCTCGACATTGGCCGTACCGCCGCCGAACATCGGGGAAAGCAGCGTGCCGTGGGTGAATTTCTCCTGCAGCGCATGGAACATCGGCGCCGGGTCCTCGCTGAATTGCAGGCTTTTGATTTGAGTGATGTCCCAAAATGCTTCGCTCAGCAGGATGATGATGTTCGGGGGCTTTTGCAGCTCTTCGGGCGACCACTCGGTTTGAATTTCAATCTCGGGCGGCGGCAGAGGGACGGGAGGTCGAATATAGCCCGAAGCTTGCAAAAGAATAAGAAGAAACAAGCCGCAGGTTAAAGCCGTAAGGCGAAAAAACAAAGGCATAGGCGGATCTCCCGTTTGAATACGTTTTCGTTAAAGTAGTGCCATTATACCACGGACCTTCGTCTTGTAGATAGAGAGGCGCATCAAGGTGTTTTAGAGCTGAATGATTTATTTTAAGCTGTGATTGGTAGGCCGGAACGAGCAGGCGAAGGAACTGATGAACAACAGCATATGGAAAAACATCCCTGAAGTTAAAAAGGCCAGGTCCACGAAGTGACCACCGATGTCTGGATGACCTTCGGTCTTCCGGCCTACGAGAAAATATGAACGACGTGCTGCAAGCGTTGGCGAAACATAAGCAAAGGAGAGGTTTGGCATGATGGAAACACGTCCAGGTATAGCCAGCTACTACGGTTCGCAAGCGGCGGACGATCAATTAATTCAACGGGGAGCCGGTACCGAAGGAAATTATTATGGAACTGTTGTTACTAATCGTTCGGCGAAGCGGGCTTTTTTATGTCCGTTTCTCCCTGACAGGTTCGTATTACCGAAATATAACTGTTGCGTCAGCGAAGTCTATTTTCCTTCAAGGCTGAAATAGGCTATGATGATAGGAGGTCAAATTATTTTTATCGACCGCACAACGATGCATGACCGCTGTGCAGCACTCGGAGGGAACGAAACTGGATACTTTCGCTTGTCTTTATGTGATTCGCGGAGAACCTTTCCGCTCGGGTACGTGCTTGAATCTGACCGCCGCCGAAACGGTAATCGGGAGGGCTTCGAACTCGTATTCTCCGGACTTCGCTTTTTCGAACGCGTTTATTTCCCGTAAACATATAGTGATCCGCAAAGAAGAGGAGCGTGCGGTCCTGTACGATCTGGGCAGCACGCACGGCACGGAAATCAACGGTGTGATCGTCGAACCGAATCAACCGTATCCGCTGAAATCGTTTGATATCGTCAAGCTGGCCAAAGGGATGACGGTGTTGCATTTTTCGTATCTTTTCGCTGATCAGACGCTGGAGTTCGAGCCGCTTAGCATTACGCAGCGATGGGATGAGCCTCACGGCCCGCTGACGATCCATTGGGAAAAACGGGAATGCGTAGTGGACGGTAAGCGAATTGCGATGTCCGAGAAAGAATTTTTGCTTATTCAGCTGTTGTACGATCATGCCAACCGGCTCGTGCCGATTGCCGAAATCAAGCAAGCCGTATGGCCGGAGCGCTCGGTCGGCGAAGACGGGGTTCCGGATGTAACGATGGACGAATTGAATGCGCTGGTGTACCGGATTCGCAAAAAATACGGCAAAGACACCTTCCTCATCAGTGCGGTTCGCGGCAGCGGATACGTGCTGGAGCTTCATAACAAATAACGACATCATCGGAAAGTGGGTAAGGGTCAATGAGATGGATTGAAGTGGAACCTGCCGGCCCGCTGAACGGCTGCGTACATATTCCCGGTTCTAAAAACAGCTCGCTCGCCTTGTTGGCCGCCGCCTCACTGGCGGACGGTCTGGTGACGCTGGAGGGCATTCCAAATATCGACGATGTGAAATTGATCGCCCAGATCGGCAAAGACATCGGTCTGACAATCACCCGCCGCCCATCCGGCGAACTTGTGCTGGACCCGCGTTACATCCACAGCGCGATCATCGATCCGGGCAAGGCGTCCGCTTACCGGGCGTCCTACTATTTTGCCGGTGCTCTGCTGGCCAAATTCGGGCGGGTGACGGTCGGGTTTCCGGGGGGAGACAACTTTGTCTCCAGACCGATCGACCAGCATATGAAGGCGTTCCAAGCGCTGGGTGCGACGGTGGAGTTCCGCGAGGATCACTATATTGTTGAAGCCAAAACGCTGCGCGGGGCGGACATCTACTTCGACACTGTGACATCGGGCGCCACGATCAACGCGATTCTGGCGGCGGTCCGCGCTCAGGGCCGGACGAATCTGTATCATGCCGCAGTCGATCCGGAGGTCGTCGATACGGCGGCGTTCCTGAACGGTCTGGGCGCGCGCATTTACGGCGCAGGGACGGACCGCATACGGATCGAGGGCGTGCCTTATTTGAACGGGGGAAGGCATACCGTAATTCCCGACCGGCTCGTCGCCGGGGCATTCTTGATGAGTGCGGGCATCACCGGTGGTACCGTGACCGTGAAGGATGTCATTCCCGAGCACCTTGGGGCGTGTATCGCCAAGCTGAGCGAGGCCGGGCTGGAGATGGAATGGGACGAAAACAGCATTACCGCCCGCAGCACGGGTCAGATTCGTGCAACCCGGGTCCGCGCAACGATGTATCCGGGCTTCGCTACGGACCTGCAGCAGCCGATGACGGCTTTGCTGACACAGGCCAAAGGCAAAAGCATCATCACGGAACGGGTGTACCCGAACCGGTTCAATCACGTTCCGCAGCTTCGGCGCATGGGAGCGGAGATCGAGGTCCGCGGAGAGAGTGCTTTTATCCAGGGCGGCCGGCCGCTTGTCGGCGATTGGGTGCATGCCACCGATGTACGCGCAGGCACGTGTCTGGTGCTCGCCGGACTCGCAGCCGAAGGCTGCACGCGCATTACGGGCGTGGAGCATCTGGAACGTGGCTATGAGGACGTTATCGGCAGCTTCCACGCGCTGGGCGCGAAACTGTCGCTGTATGAGCGGGAGATGGAGCAGGATAGCCGGGCTGCCGGGATGGCGTGACAAGATCATAGAAACGGATGGGCAAGCTTTAAAATGCCGCAATATTGTGACGTTGTAACCTCTCTTCGGAGAGGTTTTTTGCTGTTTGCGAACTTGTGCCGATAAGATCTGTCGATAACGGGAAGGCAGAAGTGAGCCGCCAGGAGCCACCAGAAGCTGCTATGAACCCAGACGGAGATCCTTCACTATGGCCGGATCGAGCGCGAGACAAAAATAGAGGCGGAAAAGTTCCTCTAACCCGTCGTTTTGACCTCCTTCTGCAATTATAAAGGAACTCAGATGCGCTAAATGCCCGATTTTAACCTTGCTATAAATGTTTCGACATAAATAAAGGAACGTATGTTCTTTATTCTGGGAACAGGCCATCTAAGACAAAAAATAACGCACGTCAGTTCCGTTGTCTTGTGAGAAGAAACAAAACCATCAGACTCCGTACAATAAGTTTTAGACTGACTCTGGAAATCGAAACAGCGACAACCGTTGACGAGAAAAGGTCCAAGATTTTCCCCGTATATTAAACGAACGTTCCCCTTACCTCAACGAAGCAAGCTTCGTCATTTATACGTCATTCGTGACCAGAGCTATTGCGAATCCATCGTACCCTTAAACGAAATTTTAATTAATATTTCAAATCTATAAAAATATATTATCAAATGCATTGGCTTTGAATGGACGCCATCATTTTCCCTCACGGGTCCGGGAACCACAGATGCCGCGATAAATAGTGTGTAATAAATATAAATAATACACACTATTTACAATGTAATAAAGCTATGATATGTTTTATACATCATTAAACATCCACAACGTTCCATATGTGTACTCGCGGTCTGCGTACCGTAGGTTCTAAAATGACGGGAGGATTATCAATCATGCAAAGTGTAGTGCCGTTTCATTCGGGGCATGCTGGCTTGAAGCAGCTCCTTGGCGGTAAAGGGGCGAATCTTGCAGAGATGACGAACGCCGGTTTGCCGGTACCGCCGGGGTTTACCATTACAACAGACGTGTGCCGCTCCTATTATGAAGCGGGCATGCAGCTTCCGGCGGGGCTGATGGAGCAGGTCCACCAAGCGATGCGGGAGCTGGAGCAGGCGAAGAGCCAAGGCTTCGGCGATCCAGCCAAGCCGCTGCTCGTGTCTGTCCGGTCGGGCTCGGTGACTTCGATGCCCGGTATGATGGATACAATTCTCAACCTGGGCTTGAACGACGAAACGGTGCAAGGGCTTGCGGCATTGACCGGCAATCCGAGATTTGCGTTCGATTGTTACCGCCGTTTGATCCAAATGTTCGGTAACGTCGTGTTCGACATCGAAACATATCAATTCGAACGGCTGCTGCACCGCCTTAAGCAGCGATTCAATGTAAGTCAGGACAGCGAAGTGAGTGCCGAGGGCTGGACGGAGCTGATCGGAGAGTATAAGGCGGTGATCCGCAAGGAAGCGGGACGCGAGTTTCCGCAGCAGGTGGAGGAGCAGCTCGCTCTGGCCGTTGAAGCGGTATTCCGTTCGTGGAACAATGCGCGGGCGAAGGTTTACCGCAAGGTGCACCAGATTCCCGACGAGCAAGGGACGGCCGTCAACATTCAGACGATGGTGTTCGGCAACATGGGCAGCGACTGCGGGACAGGCGTCGTGTTCACGCGAAATCCGTCTACCGGAGAGCCCGTGCTGTACGGCGAATACTTGATGAACGCGCAAGGGGAAGACGTCGTGGCCGGCGTGCGGACGCCCGTTCCGATTGCGAAGCTCGGCGAGGAAATGCCGCTTGTTTTTGACCAGCTCGTGCGGACGGCGGAGAAGCTGGAGCGGCATTACACGGACATGCAGGATATCGAATTTACGGTCGAGCAGGGCAAGCTTTATCTGCTGCAAACGCGAGACGGCAAGCGGACGGCCCAAGCCGCGGTCAAAATCGCCGTCGATCTGGTGCGTGAGGGCGTGATCGATACCGGCGAAGCGGTCAATCGCATCGAGCCGTTTCATCTGGATCAGCTGCTGCACCGCGCGATCGATACCGACAAGCCGCTGCATGTGCTGGCGGCCGGCCTGCCGGCGTCGCCGGGAGCCGCTTCCGGTGTCGCGGTGTTCGACGCGGATACGGCCGAGGCATGGGCCCGCACAGGGCGCAAAGTCATCCTCGTGCGCTCGGAGACAACGCCGGAGGATATTCACGGCGTGCTGGCAGCCGAAGGCGTGCTGACCAGCCGGGGCGGCATGACCAGCCATGCGGCAGTCGTTGCCCGTGGGATGGGCAAGCCTTGCGTCTGCGGCTGCGAAGCGCTGCGCTTGACAGACCGCGCTTTTGCCGTTACGACCGCTGACGGAGAAGCCGTCACGGTACGGGAAGGCGATGCGTTGTCCATCGACGGCGCGACCGGACGGGTGATCCTCGGCGAAGTCAGCTTGCGCGAGCCCGAGCTGACGGGCGAGCTGCAGCAGCTGCTCGCCTGGGCGGACGAGATTCGCACGCTTGAGGTGTACACGAACGCCGATACGCCGGAGGATGCGGCCAAGGCGCGCAGCTTTGGCGCCGAAGGCATCGGGCTGTGCCGGACGGAGCATATGTTCATGAGCGCCGAGCGGGTACCGGTCGTGCAGGCGATGATTTTGGCGGAGACGGCGGAAGAGCGGGCGGAAGCGCTGGCGAAGCTGCTGCCGATGCAGCAGGAGGACTTCGAGGGCATTTTCCGGGCGATGGACGGGCTGCCGGTAACGATTCGCCTGCTTGACCCGCCGCTGCACGAATTTTTGCCGAACATGGAGCAGTTGGTCGTCGAGCGGGAGCGCTTGAACGGTCAGCCGGACGCAGAACCGGAACGCAAGGAGCGCCTGGAGAAGCTGCTGCGCAAAGTCAGGGCGCTGCATGAGATGAACCCGATGCTCGGCACCCGGGGCTGCCGTCTCGGACTCGTGCTGCCGGACATTTACGAGATGCAGATTGAGGCCGTCTTCCGCGCCGTGCTCAGTTGCCTGCGCGAGCAGCTCGACGTCCGGCCGGATATTATGATTCCGCTGGTCGGCCATAGCAACGAGCTGCAGCGGATGCGCGAGCTCGTGACCCGCAAGGTGGAGGAGGTGCTTGGCGAGTTTGCCCGCACGTTCCGCTACCGCGTCGGCACGATGATCGAAGTGCCGCGGGCTGCCGTTACGGCAGGGGACATTGCGCAGCACGCCGATTTCTTCTCGTTCGGCACGAACGATCTGACGCAGATGACGTTCGGCTACAGCCGGGACGACGCCGAGGGCAAATTTTTGACGCATTACGTGGAGACGAAGCTGCTTCCCGACAATCCGTTCCAAGTGCTGGACCGGGACGGCGTCGGAACGTTGATCGAATGGGCGGTCGAGCGCGGACGCGCCGTGAAGCCGCAGCTCAAGACCGGCATTTGCGGCGAGCACGGAGGCGACAAGCAGTCGATCTTCTTCTGCCACGGGGTAGGGCTGGATTATGTCAGCTGCTCGCCGTACCGGGTACCGCTCGCCAGAATCGCCGCTGCGCAAGCACAGCTGGCGTTGGGCAACCCCGATGCTCGGGAGACGGCTGCGGAAGAACCCGTCACGTCCGGCCGGAGCGCTTAAGCAGCAAAGGTTCGTCGTACGTTGTCACACGCCGCCTGCATAGGCAAGGGTGCAGGCGGCGCTCTTGTGTCTTGTTCCGGAACCCCTTCAGGCATGGAAAATGCAGGAAGCGGGTATACTGGGATGCACACAGCTTCAGGTGTAAGATTAGCAATCTATCATTTTAAAAACGGAGTGGAATGATAATGGAAAAAACATTTTTGATGATTAAACCGGACGGCGTACAGCGGGGGTTGATCGGCAAGCTGGTTCAGCGCTTTGAGGATAAGGGCTTTCAATTGGTCGGCTCCAAATTGATGGTGATCACGAAGGAGCAAGCGGAAACCCACTATGCCGAGCATAAGGAAAAACCGTTTTTCGGCGAACTGGTTCAGTTTATTACCTCCGGTCCGGTCTTTGCGATGGTATGGCAGGGCGATAACGTCATTGCGCTGTCCCGCGCCATGATGGGCAAGACGAATCCGCTGGATGCGGCGCCAGGAACGATCCGCGGCGATTATGCGGTTCATACCGGCAACAATATTATTCACGGCTCCGATTCTCCAGAAAGCGCAGAACGGGAAATCGCCAACTTTTTCAAGCCGGAAGAGCTTCTTGCTTACGACCGGGCGCTGCAAAGCTGGATCTAGCCGTCCGGCAATCGGTTTCCTCAAAATGTAAAAATAATTGCAATCTTTTATCCGAAAACCTTCATTAGGGGTTTGAACTTTCCGTGAAAATTTGGTACGTTGAGAAGGTGAGTTCAAGATGCTGTCCCCAAAGGAGAGAAAGAAGATGCGAGATCCACGTTTGCAGCAGTTTGCGAGAAACCTGGTACGGTATTCCGTCGACCTTCAGCCGGGTGAGAATATCCTGATTGAAATGATCGGCCTTCGCGATCAGGAATTGACCAAGTGTTTAATAGAAGAGGTGTACGCGGCTGGCGGGCATCCGTTCATCGAGTTCCGTTATCCCGAAGTTACGCGCAAGCTGATGCTTGGCGGCAACCAGGAGCTGTACGAGCGGATGGCGGCCATCGAGCTGAACCGCATGAAGCAAATGCAAGCGTACATTGCCGTTCGCAGCGGCGACAACATTACCGAAACGTCCGATGTGCCTGAGGATAAGCTGCGCTTGTTCATGAAGGTGTACCAGCGTCCGGTCGTCGATCAACGGGTCAATCATACCAAATGGTGCGTAATGCGTTATCCGAACCCATCGATGGCGCAGCAGGCGAATACGAGCACCGAAGCGTTCGAAGATTTTTATTTCCAAGTGTGCAACCTCGATTACAGCAAAATGTCCGGGGCCATGGACTCGCTTGTCGAGCTGATGAACAAGACGGACAAAGTGCGGCTTGTCGGACCGGGTACTGATCTCAGCTTTTCGATCAAGGACATTCCGGCGATCAAATGCGCAGGCCAGAACAATATTCCGGACGGCGAAGTGTTCACTGCTCCGGTGAAGGATTCGGTCAACGGCGTTATCTCTTATAACACTCCGACGATCTATATGGGAACTTCGTTCGAGAACGTCACGCTCCGCTTCGATAACGGCCAGATCGTCGAGGCAACGGCGAACAATACCGCCAAGCTGAACGAAATTTTGGATACCGACGACGGTGCCCGCTTTGTTGGCGAGTTTGCGATTGGCGTCAATCCGTACATACAGCAGCCGATGAAAGACATTTTGTTCGACGAGAAAATCGACGGCAGCATCCACTTCACGCCGGGTAACGCTTACACGGATGCGGATAACGGCAACCGGTCCTCGGTTCACTGGGATATGGTGCTGATCCAGCGTCCGGAATACGGCGGCGGCGAAATTTATTTTGACGATCGTCTGATCCGCAAGGACGGCCGCTTTGTCGTGCCGGAGCTGGAGAAGCTGAATCCCGAGCATCTGAAATAGGCGGGCAGCGAGCGGTTCACTTTTAAACGAACGCCCATACGGCCCAAGCTCTCTTCACATACGATGGGGTATTACCCATCATGGAGAAGAGGTTGGTGCTTATGGATATCCCCGTTACGGGATTCGTGGTTCATTCCGGCGGTGAAGATGATCCCAATCATGCCCACAGGCTTTATATTACGTCGTGGGATGGCCGGCCGGTTCACGTCCATCCTTTCTCGGGAACGACTTCGTACGATGTTGGGCATCGGCATCATTATGCCGGCATGACCGAACCGGCGCCCAGCGGGGTTCAGCATGTTCACGGCTATTACGCTGTCACTTCGTTTGACGCCGGCCATAGCCACATCATTCGCGGGACGACTGGCCCGGCCATCCCGCTGTCCTGCGGAGGACATTACCATTATTTTGAAGGTCGTACGACTGTAAACGGCAGTACACCTCACACTCACAGCTATGGTGGCAACACTGGCAACGAGGTATAACGTCCGTACCCCAAAACGCATGTTCCGGCTCAGCACGGAGCAGGCGTTTTTTTTGGTGCATATAAACTAGTAAATCCAGCGTGCATTGACATCGAACTCGCCATTATATAAACTAGATGAGAACCAGTTTATTCGACAGGCAGGAGGGACATTGCGATGCCGAAAAAGCCCAGCCGCACGACGTTTCATAAGCGTCTGGATCATATGGTCGCCCAGCTCAGGGAAGATATCGTCAGCGGCAAGCTCTCCGTCGGAGAACACCTGCCGTCCGAGGT
Organism: Paenibacillus elgii NBRC 100335; assembly: GCF_004000865.1. Classification (GTDB taxonomy): domain Bacteria; phylum Bacillota; class Bacilli; order Paenibacillales; family NBRC-103111; genus Paenibacillus_G; species Paenibacillus_G elgii. The sequence continues at coordinate 70,313 of NZ_BIMB01000027.1, forward strand.
GGAGCTCGGCAAGCAGTACCAGCTCAGCAAAAATTCGGTCCGCAAAGGACTGGAAATGCTGGTGGACGAGCAGTTGATCGAGAAGGTGCCGAGAGTCGGCAACCGGGTCAGCAGCCCCGCGGTCCAGGGCAGCGTTACGATCAAGCTGGGCTATTACACCTCTGTCATGGAGCAGATGGACTTGAACCGGCTGCTGTCGGATTTTCATGTTGCCTATCCGCATATCCGGGTGCAGACGGTAGCCCTTCCTTACGATAATTACGCGCAGGCGATCGAAGAATACATGAAGGGCGGTATGGTCGACGTATTTACGATCAACCATACCGATTATCAGCTTGTGGTGGACAGCGGCCGGCAGGAGTGGCTGGAGCCCATGAACCCGCCAGCCGGACAGTACCCGTTTCTGCAGAACGCGTTCAAACACCGCGACCGGTGCTTGGCGCTGCCGTTCGCCTTTTCCCCGGTTGTGCTGTGCTATAACCGCGATCATTTTGCCGACAAAGGGCTGGAGGAACCGGACAGCGGCTGGACGTGGGACGATTTGACCGAAACGGCGCAGAAGCTCGCGGATGAGCGGGGGCGGTTCGGGTTTTATTTTTATTTCCTGTCGCAGAACCGGTGGCCGGTATTTTTGCTGCAAAGCGGGGACGTGGTCCGCTACGACGCGCAGGGGCGTCCGTCGTTTTGCGGGACGAAGCTGATGGAAGGGCTGCGCAAATGCCGCGAGCTGGTCTACACGGAAGGCATGTTCCCGCGGTTTGCGGCGGAGAATGATGCCGACGCGGAAGCGCTGTTCCTGCAGGAAAAAGTGTCGATGATCATGACGACCTATTTCAGCTTGAACGATATCCGGGAGGCGGGGTTTTCTTTCGACGTGGCGCCACTGCCGTACCTGAACGAGCCGAGGACGCTGCTGCTTTCGGTTGCGCTCGGGATGAACCGTCATTCGGAGCAAAAGGAAGCGGCGCGAACGCTGGTTGATTACCTGCTGGGAGAAGCGGCCCAGCTGACGCTGCGTCAGAACACCTTCAGCATTCCAAGCCTGAAGAAGGCCGCGGAATGGCGCGGGAAGGGAACGGTCAAGCATCCGTCGCGCTACCCCATGTACCGCGAAATTATTCCGTCGTTCCGCTGGACGACGGACATTCATCTGAACGCGAGACAGGTGGAGGCGATGCACCGGGAGCTGAAGTGGTTCTGGTCCCGGATGGAAGAGGAAGATACGATTTGCCGTCGGCTGGAGGAGGCGCTGTCCTGAGGCCGGACGGCTTTTCTTTTTTTTCTGGGGCTGTGGAATTTTTTGCGGACGGTTGACAGCGCTTTCTGATGTCGTTATAGTATAAATAAATACCAGATATGATCTAGAATGTGGTTGAAATTGATTTTCTAAGAACTGGATCATTATTGGTTCTCATGGCTGAAAGGGGGACGGCCCGTCCGTCAAAAGAAAGCAGCGTCAACTGTCGATCAAAGTCCGGTGGGTCCGAAACAAGTCATGGATTCGTCAGTTCAGTCTACAAGCGAGGAGGGTCACATCTATGACCAAACGTGCATTATCGATGATGCTGCCGGCTGTGCTTTCGCTCGGCATCGTATTGTCCGGCTGCAGCTCGGATGCGGGCAGTACTGACAACGCAGCCGCTCCGGGCGCGCCCGGGGATAAGGTGGCCGGAGAAATTACCGTATGGGGGCATCCTTATGTCGGTGACGATAAGAAGGAGCAGCTCAAGGCGTTCTGGAACGACACGATCGCCGCGTTCAAGCAGAAGTATCCCGACGTGAAAGTGAACTACGAAGAGATTCCGTGGAAAAACCGGGAGCAAAAAATATTGACGGCGCTCGCTGCCGGGTCCGGTCCGGACGTCTTCTATCAGCTTCCGGATCAAATTCCACAGTTTGCCGGCAATAATGCCCTGGAGCCGCTTGACGCCTACGCTAAGGACATCCGTACGGACGATTTCAGCAAGGGAGCGTTAGCCGGCGCAACTTATCAGGGTAAATTGTATGCGCTTCCGATTCTGCAGGAGGTCCAGACGCTGATCTACAACCCGGACGTAATCAAGGCGATCGGCGAAGATACGGCGAAGCTGCCGACGACCTGGGACGAATTTGACCGCTGGGCCGAGAAAGCGAAAGCCAAAGGCTATTACGCACGCAACTTCGAAGGCGGCGCGGGCTGCTGCAATGCCACGCTGTACCCCTTGCTGTGGCAGAGTGGCGGCAACGTGACGGACGACGGAGGCGGCATTATTTTGAACAATGACAAAGGCGTGCAGACGTTCGAGTATGTGAAGAAAATGTACGACAACGGCTGGATTCCGAAGGACTCGATCTCTAACGACAACCAGTTCCCCGAATTTTTGTCCGGCAAAATGCTGGCGGTCTGGGGGCAAGGCTCGACGCTGGCAACGCTGAAAGCGCAGAAAAAACCATATGTGATCGGGCCGCCGCTGAAAAAGGAGAAGCAGGCGAGCTTCGGCACGGTAGGCATGTTCGTCGTCTCGAAAACGAGTAAAAATAAAGCCGCTGCCGTCGAATTCGCCAAATTCCTCACGAATACAGATACGGCCAAAGCGTTCAATAAATTGACCGGCTATTTGCCTGTCCGCAAATCGGCGGGCGACATTTATAACGACGACCAAGACATGAAGGAATTTATGAAGTACGCGGATCTGACGATCCCTGGTATCTCCCATCCGGCCGCCCGCGGATTTATGCCCAAGATTCAAGCGGAGATCGGCGCGATGCTGGAAGGCAAGAAGACGCCGAAGCAAGCGGCCGATGCCGCCGCCGAAGCGCTTAAGCTCGACGCGAAAAAGTAATTCGAAAACTAAAGTGGCGGGGAGGGGCAGCGACTGCCGCCGCCTCTCTCTGCGCCTCGGACCTGCAGGAGGTGACGATTCGCCGTATGGAATCCGTACGAAACTTGCATATTGAACAGCACAGTAGGCTATCCGGCCGGATCGCGCTGAGCTGGAAAAAGAACGCCATCATCTACGTTTTTCTGGTGCCGGTGCTGCTGCATTTTGTCGTATTTCAGTTCGCTCCGCTCGTCTTCAGCTTCGTGCTGACTTTCATGGATTGGCCGATGATCGGCGAGCCGTCCTTCGCGGGTCTCGGCAATTGGGAACGGTTCCTGCAGGATAAGCTGGCCTGGCGGTCGATCTGGAACACGGTGCTTTTCTCGGTCTATTATATCGTGCCGACGATGGCACTCGGCTTGATTTTGGCGCTGCTCGTCTACTCCAGAGTCAAGCTGGTCGGACTGTTCAAAGGGATGTTCTTCCTTCCGGTCGTCACGTCGTTCGTCATCTTGTCTGGCATCTGGGCCTGGCTGTTCAAAGGAACGGACTACGGGGTGGTCAACCATCTGCTCAGCTATGTGGGGATCGAACCGCAGCTCTTTTTCTCCGATTCGAAGCAGGCGCTGCCGGTGCTGGCCGCTTTGAGCATTTTCAAAGTATGCGGCAGCACGATGGTATATTATTACGCCGGGCTGCAGTCGATTCCAGGGCACCTGTACGAAGCGGCGAAGATGGACGGCGCGACGGGCTGGCGAACGTTCTGGAGCGTCACGTTTCCGCTGCTGCTGCCGATTCATTTTTACGTGGCGATCATTACGACCATCGGTTCGTTTCAAATTTTCGACTCCGCGTTTCTATTGACGGGAGGCGGCCCGGATTATTCGACGACGACGATCGTGTATTACTTGTATCAGGAAGGCTTCACGTCGCTGCGCTTCGGCTACGGCAGCGTGCTGGCGTACGTGCTTTTTTTCATCATTTTCACGATCTCGCTCGTGCAGCGCAAATTTCTCGGCAAAGACGTGTCCTACCATTAAACTTCGCGGAGAAAGGAGGCGAATGGCATGACAGCTGGACGAAAAGCGCTGGTCTATATCCCGCTCGTGTTGGCGGGCATCGCGTTCATGTTCCCGTTTGTCGTCATGGTGCTCGGATCGTTCAAAAAGCTGGATGTGGCGCTCGCCGATCCTTCCTTTTGGATTCCCGACCGGCCGACCTGGTACAACTACGGTTACATTTTCAACAGTGGCAGCATGATGCGCTGGCTATTCAACTCGCTCGTTATAACTTTGGTACCGGTGGCGACGCAGATGTTTTTCGCCGGCGTGCTCGGATATATTTTCGCCAAAAAGCAGTTTCGGTTTAAAGAAACGATCTTCTGGTGCTTTATGGCGATGGTCATGATCCCGAACCAGATGTTAATTATCCCCAAGTACATCATGTTCAGCAAAATGCATTGGATCAACACGTATTCCGCCATTATCGTGCCGGAGCTGTGGGCGATCATGGGCGTATTCCTGGTGCGGCAGTTCATGCAGACGATCCCGAAGGATCTGGAAGAAGCGGCTTATCTCGACGGGGCCGGAGATTTCAAAATCTTGTTCCGGCTCATGGTGCCGCTGGCCAAGCCGGCGCTGGCGACCGTTGGAACGTTTGCGTTCATCTCATGCTGGAACGACTTGTTCACGCCGCTTATTTTTACGACGTCCGAGAAAATGTTCCCGCTTACCGTGGGTCTCGCCTCCTTGTTGACCAAGGAGGGCAACTTCGGCTTCGAAATGGCCGGTGCAGTCATTTCGTTCGTTCCAACGTTTTTGATCTTTTTGTTTTTCCAGCGTTACTTCACAGAGGGCATTACGATGTCCGGCTTAAAATAATGGATTTAGATTCGGTTGGGAAAGAGAGAGGGGAGACCATCATGAGGGCAGTAGTCGCCATCAACGGAGAGGCGGAGGTCAGACAAGTGCCCGAGCCGGTCGTGGAGCCGAATCGGATTCTGGTTCGCACCATATGTTCGGCGATCAGTCCGGGCACCGAGATCGCAATGAAAGAGCGGGCCGGCGCGAGTCCGGTCTCGCTTGGCTACAGTGCGGTCGGCACGGTGCTCCAAACCGGCGAAGGGGTGACGCATGTCCGTCCGGGCGACCGGGTTGCCTGCTATGGAGCCCCGTACGTGAAGCACGCGGAGCTGCTCGCCGTGCCGAAAGCACTTGCCATTCCGCTCCCGGACTCGTTGTCGGCCGAAGAGGCGGCATTCGTCGGTCTCGGAGCGATTGCGATTCACGGGCTTCGGCAAGCAGGGCTGCAATTCGGAAGCAAAGTAGCGGTGGTCGGGCTGGGCATTCTCGGTCAGCTCACCTGTCAGATTGCGGAAGCGGCGGGATACCGGGTGTACGCGCTGGACTTGCTGGAGGAGCGGTGCTCGATGCTCCGGCGTTCCGGGCTCCAAACGGTGTTTGCTTCTTACGAAGAGTTGGAGGCTTCGCTGCGGGCGGATTATTTGGTCGAAGGCGCGGATGCGGTCGTCTTGTGCGCCGGCGGCGGGGGCGCGGAGCTGTTGAACCGGTCACTGGGCTGGCTGCGGGACCGGGGCCGGATTGTCATTGTAGGGGACATGCATGCGGAGCTGTCCCGGGAGCTTATGTTTGCCAAAGAAGCGGAGCTGCACATCGCGCGTGCGGGCGGACCGGGGCGGTACGACACCGCTTACGAGCAGGATGGCGTCGATTACCCGGTCGGCTTCGTGCGCTGGACGGAAGGGCGCAACATGTATGAATATATCCGCTTGCTTGGCGAGCGGAAGATCGACGTCATGCCGCTCATTTCCAAGAAGCTTCCGGTGGACCGGGCGGGAGAGGCGTACGAAGGGTACTTGCGCGCCCCGAAAGAAACGCTTGGCGTGCTGCTTACGTATTGACCTAAACATAGCGAAGTGGGCGGCATGAGCAAATCCGGTTACGGGCTCTTCCAAAAAAGAAGAAGCCTGTAACCGGATTTGGCGTTATTCAGAAGGATTATTGATTATTGATAGGCTACGCTTTTCCATACCTCGCCGTTCCAGATTTCGAGCATCCCGGTAGTAATATTAAAATATTGAACACCGACTCCCATATGCCCATGATTCGGCCGGTCTTCCGTCGATCCCATCGCGTTAAGCGGCTCGAAGCGGATATTATATTTTTGATCTCCGGCCTTGTTCACAATCTTGTATGTCTTGGCACTCAGATGACAATTGATAATATGCGTTTCTTTGAATACTTCAATGCAGGTCGGGTTAGTTCCCGTATACCCGTCGATGATCGAGTCTTGAATCATCGTCCGATAGCCTCCCCCAGAAACGGCGACCGCATTATCCGAGCACGTAAAGGCGCAGCGGTAAAATCCGTTAAGTGACTGATTGTCGCCGAACTCGATCTTTACTTTGGCCAACCTGCCGGCGACGATGTCGCAATTCCAAAATACGTTTCGGTATCCCGTCTTGATGAGAACTCCGTAATTGGCGGTTGTGCCTCTTTCGATAATGCATTTATCGAACTCGTTGCCGGTGGATTGATTATGGAAAGCATTTTTGCCGTAACCGGTTAAGGACTTATTCGAATCAAACAAGATCCCTACGTCTCCGGGATCGTTAATCTCGCAGCGGTAGAAGGCGTTATTGCCAGCCCCATTGAGCAGGACGATGCCTTGTGTACAGCGTTCAATGTTCACGGACACGAACGTATTGTTTTGAGATGAATCCATTCGTATGGCCGGACCGAGTACATTTTCGATTTGAACGGCTTGAAATAATCGCTCCACGACGACAAAGGCCAGTTCGAGTCCGATTGTCGCAATCTGATTGCCATTGATGTACAATCCGGACATTTCTCCGTACCGATTTCCGTACTCGCTTGTGCCTTGGCTTGCAAATGTAAACATGCTTATAGGGGCTGCCGCTCTAATTTCGGAGGCATGTCCTACACCGTAAAAGCTGACATGCAATGGAACGCTGATCGTGTTTTTTATAAGATAGGTTCCGCCCGGGAAAAATACGGCTTTGCCGTTTTGACCAGCATAGGCAAAAGCATCGTTGATCGCCTTCGAGCTATCGTTTTTTCCGGTAGGATCGGCTCCGAAAGGAGCGTCCGTGACACTTACGAAATTTGAACTTGGGACATTGAGCGCAGCAGAGCCGTAAACGGCATTTGTAACGGAGTTTCCGTATACTTTGTCTACGCCACTTAAAAGACTGGCTCCAGCGGCGCCGACTCCGAGCGTTCCCAAGGAAGCGAGCAGTTTTCTTCTGCTGATTTGTTTGTTATCGTTATTCATGATCTGACCTCCATTTACTATACAATTCGTATCTATTATACGATTTTCCTTGAAATCGAGATACGTTTAGTATATAAAGAATCGTTAATATTAAGATTATTTAAGGTAGAGATGATTTTCACAATAAAAAAACAAGCCTTTCCGCAATTGCGCGGCAGGCTTGTTTTGCAATTCCTATAAATGACGCGATAGATTATACCGTAAGCAAAAGTAAAATGATCGAGGTTAAACTGAAGCACGTATTGATCAAGCAAAGAAACAGCACGACTTGCTTCGGATTCAAGCCGCTGCGCAGCAGCCGGTAATGCGCTTGGCTGGCGTCGGCCTGATAGATCGGCTTGCCGTTCATCATCCGTTTGAACACGACGAACAGGTTGTCGAAGATCGGTACGCCGAGCGCCAAGATCGGAACGAGCAGCGACAGCACGGTCGCGCCTTTGAACGCCCCGTCCAAGGCGATGACGCCGAGCAGAAAGCCGAATAGCGTCGCGCCCGCGTCGCCCATGAACACTTTGGCCGGGGGTTTGTTGTATTTCAAGTAGGCTAGCGCCGCTCCGACCAGGATGATGGCGAGCATCGCCGAATCGGACTGCGCTTTGGCCAGCGCGACAACGAACAGCGTGACCGCCGAAATCGCCGATAAACCGCCGGCCAGCCCATCCATGCCATCCGTAAAGTTAATGACTGTCGTCACCCCGAAAATCCACATGACCGTCAGAAAAAATTGCAGCCAGACCGGCAGAATGACGTCGCTTCCGGTGAACGGATTATGGAACCCGTAAAAGACGACGCCGGAGCTGTACACGATGACGGCTGCGGACAGCTGTACGATCAGCTTCGGCCAAGCGGCGAGTTCCTTGCCGTGGGTTTTATACCAGTCGTCCACCATGCCGATGACGAGAATCAGCAGCGATCCGGCCAGGATGGCGGCGGACTGCTTCCAATCGTCCCGTACGAAGCACAGGTAGGTGATCACAAACCCCACAAAGATGGCAAGTCCGGCCGTCAAGGGGATAGGTTCCCTATGTATTTTCCTTTCGTTGTCGACTTTGGGCTTATCGACAAAATCGATGCGAAACGCCAGGCGGCGCAGCGGGGGGATGAGCAAGAATACGATCGTAAATGACATAAGAAACGCGGCCACGTAAAGAATAAAAATCCCTCCACATTCCGTCAATAATCGAGTGGCTATGATTTCCCATTATACCACACGGCTTATCCGAGACAAAGCGCAGTCATCGGTTTATCAGGATTGCGTCAGGCAGCTTGGGCGGCTGAAGCTGTGATCGGTTGCTATGGCTGCGGGTTTGAGTTGTCTTCCTTGGCCGTCGTCTCCTGCGGAGCGGGTTGATCATTTTGCCGCGAACGCCTCATTCTGGATTTGATCCATGTCCAGCCGCCGGCAAGCAGGGCCACCACAATAACCCATCCTTTTTTCAAAAAGAGCGCAATCATGGCCAGCAGTCCGACTTTTTTGGCAACGGCCAGCCCGGCACCGCCCAAGATAAGGCCCGATAGACCGTATTCCGCTATTTTGTCCTTCGATGCGTCGAAGTCCTCGTACCGCTGGCCTTGTTTTGCGGCAATTTTGGGAATGATCTGACTGGCCAGCAGCTCCTGGTCCTTCGCGCGATGCGCCGGGTCGGAGATGAGAACAACTGAGATGTAGCCCGTTCGGGTCAGCATGCGGACGTTATAGTTCACAAGCGCTTCCTTCTGCGCATTCTGGGCGGCAATCGACCAGGTAAGGTTGTGCGTCTTCTCGTCGTAAAAAGGCTTCACGTCCCATCCGGTCACTTGCAGCTTGTTCTCATCCGGCACCTGCTTATTCTGTTCTTCCGTTCCTTCCCGGTAGCTCTTGAGAATCGCATCGGCGTTCAAATCTTTTTTTTCTTCATCTTTAATATGTCCGGTATCGATATATTCCAGAATGACTTCCCACTGCTCCTGCTCGTTGACGGGGAAGATGCTGCCGATTTCTTTGCCTGACGGAATATCCTTCGAATCCTTCAACAGCTTGCGGGTGTCGTCCCCGTTCAGAAAAACGAACGGAGCGCCTAAATCCAAGGTGGCCACCGTCCCGAGGTCGACCTTGGTCCCCCCTTGAATCCAGCGGTAGCTGCTGGTCCCTTTTGCTCCTTCGCCCTCAGCCGACGCTTGTCCGGCGACAAGCCCCAGCGAAAGCAGAAAAATCAAAGCAAGACGTAATGTTTTCAATCCAATCCCTTCCTTTTGTCGGTTCTTTGTTAGGACATACTTTCCTTTTATCGGATCGGTGAACAATAAATTAATAAATCTAAAAGAAATTTAATAATAAAATATTTATCCGCTATGGTATCGCGCAGGCCCACTCGATTCTCAACCTGGCGTTTGCCCCATATTTTTCGGCGGCAAGGGCATAATAGCGTCGACGAAAGGAGGGATAGCATAGATGAGAGACGACTTGACCGGCGATACGGAAGCCTGGCTGAACAAGCTGCACGAAACGCAGGAGAAGGATGAGAAAAACCGGGAGCATCAGGGGAAAGGCCATCCCGGGAAGCAGCTGCCGACAAAGCGGAAAAGCAACCAAGACTGATTCCGTACCTAAAGCCCGCCGGAAGCAACGCTCCGTCGGGCTTTGCGCTATCGTGGCGTATGGCATGGACATCAGCTTGGTATCAGGCAGTTGTCAGACAGCCATCAGCCGGTCCGAGCGCAACCTCCTCTCTCTTCGTGGCGTATAATTTTACGCTACCATAGAGAGGGGAAGACGGAATGATGAAGAAAATGGCGCTGCTTGCGGCAGGAATGCTGTTGGCGGCTGCGGGAACGGCTTCCGCTTATGAAGCGCAGTTGAAGCCGTTTGCGGATCTGGCGCCCAAGGACTGGTCCGAGGACGCCGTATACTCCTTGTCGGCGCTCGGGGTGATCGAGGGCTACGAAGACCTGACGTACCGCCCGAACGATTCGTTGTCCCGGGAAGCGTTCGTCAAGCTGCTCGTGAACGCGGCACGCCCGGATGGCGGGAGCGTTCAGGGCGAAGGGGGCTTGAAGCTAAAGGATGTGCCGGCGGAGCGATGGTCTTATCCTTACATTACCGCGGCGCTGAACAAGCAGTGGATCGATTTTATGCCGGATGCGTCAGGTGCGCTTCGTCCGGAACTTGCGGTGAAGCGGGAGGAAGTGGCCGCCGCCATCGGAAAATATTTGCTGAGCCTGGAAGCATCGGATGTCGCGAAGCGCTGGACGGAAGGTGAATGGACGAAGGAGCGGGAGCTGCGGCGCTTTTCCGATGATGGGGCGATAAATCAGAGTCTGGCGCCCTACGTTTATTTTGCCGTCCGCCAAGGGATTATGGAAGGCGATGCGAACGGGTTTCGTCCCGCCAGCTCTTTGACGCGCAAGGAAGCCGCCGCGACGATGTACCGGCTGCTGAATGCCGGAATCGCGCAGCGAAAGCTTGAGGTGACCGGCTTCTATGCGATTCGTTCATACTCTGCCATCCAGCGGATGCCGCTGCTCGATCGCGTCGCGTTCGGCTGGTCCCGTTTATCCTACGAGGGTGCCGGAAGCGCGAAGCTGGATACGAAGTCGACGGAGTATCGGTTTCCGGACGGCTGGCAGGAGCCCGTCGATGCCGCTACCCGGGCGAAGCTCGGCAAGGAGCTGATGATCTTCGCAACCGAGCCGCGCGACCGCGTGAAGGAGTTTCTCCAGGATGCCGCGGCGCGGAAAAGCTTCATCGAATCGCTGAAATCCGTGCTGTCTGAATCGGGAGAGGCGTTCACGGGAATTAGCCTCGACCTGGAAGGGCTGAAGGAAGCGGACGCTGCCGCGGACTATGTGGCGTTTTTGCGTGAAGTGAAGGCGGGACTCGGGAGCAAAACGTTAACGGTGGCCGTACCGCCGACGTATTACTATAAAGGGTACGACCTGCGTGGAATCGGCGAAGTGGCGGATAGCGTCATTTTGATGGCTTACGATTTCACCCATCAAGATTCTGGGCTGCCTTCGGCTCCGCTGCCGTTGGTTAGCGATACGGTGAAGCAAGCGCTCCTTTCCGTTCCTAAAGAGAAGCTGGTGCTGGGCATTTCGAAGCAGGCGAATCAGTGGGTCACGGCGGGAGGGAAGGTGACGCTGGCGCAGCCGGATATCGCGGAGGTGGAGAAGCGGATCGCTTCCCCGGGCATAGCGTTGAACCGCACTTATCCTTATTTTCTGAAGCAAATTGCCTTTCAAGACGAGCGAGGCAGCCATACGATCTATTACGAGGATGCGGACAGCATCGCCAAGAAGCTGTGGTTGGCCAAGTATTACGGGCTAAAAGGCGTCTCGCTGTGGCACATGGGGAATGTGACCGCAGCCGATTGGGACACGATAGCGAAGCGATAAGCAAGGCGCAATAAGGCAAAAGGCTGCACGCCTGACGGATCGTCGGGCGGCAGCCTTTTTGGCTTGCGTGCGGTTAGAGCCGAGCCGGGAGAAGCTTTCCGTCCTGGCACCGAGATCGACCGCCCGTGCACCGGTATTCAAAGCGCCGTGCGCTTCCAGCCAATTGGCCAGCCTCGCAGGCAGCTCGTCGCGGTAACGGGCGTAGTCCTGCGAGAGGTTTCCGAAATTCACTTGTTCTTTCATTATATATATCGCCTCCTGAACACAGTCGGCCGAATAAGGAATAACAGGGGTGTTCTCCGAGTCGGTGGGAAGATCGGGGTGCTTGTTTCGCTACAGGCTCGGCGGGTAAGTAAAGAACGTAAGGCCAGTCAGGAGAGGAGGTTGTTTCCGTGCCGTGGAACAAACGAGATTATCCGGTCTCCATGAAAAACCTGGAGCCTCGAGTGAGGGAGAAGGCCGTCGACATCGCGAATGCGCTGCTAGATGAAGGATATGATGAAGGGCGGGCGATTGCCATCGCGACCGCCAAAGCGAAGGAATGGAACGAGGAGCATCCGGAGCATCGGTCGAAGAAGCGCCGCCCCAAGCTCCATGTCGTCCCGCATGAGGACGGCTGGGCCGTGAAGGAAGAAGGCGGTGCGGTGCGTTATCAAGCAGGCACCAAGCTGGAGGCTGTGGACCGGGCGAAGGAATGGGCTTCCGACGCGAATACGAGCGCGATCGTGCACCGCAGAGACGGTACCGTAGAGACGTCGCATAATTATTCCTAGCCTTTCAGGCTAGGCCGAATACATCGAAATTCCTGGTGATTCAGGGCGATGCCGGGGATGAGACGTTCTGCCGGGAAAACGTAAAGCGGAACGTCGAGACCTTCGGCGGGCTGGACATTGTGGAGAACAATAGGGGTGAGCATCTCCGCAGCATCGCCTCGACGACATCTCGCAGAAGCAGCTTGATGAGGAGAAGGTGGCGAAATTTGACATCGCCTCGCCGATGAAGCGGCCCGGACAGCCTGAAGAGCTCGGAACGGCCTATGCGTTTCATAACATGCGTATAACCTGAGAGGGATTATCCGGCGTTCGGTTCGGATAAACCCTCTTTTTTTACCCCATCCTTAGATTGGTTATGTTTGCGGAATTATTAGTATAAACCGTGAACATTATGATCAAATAGTATACAATATATAAATGAATAGTGTACAATAAATGAGAATGACATGAAGACAGAAAGGGTTGGGGCATTACATGAAAACGACGGAGTACAGCTTCGATACGGCGGCGCTTCTTGCCGGGGGGAACGTTCATTATAATTTGCCGGTTCCTGTTTTGGTTCAAGCCGCGTTGAAGCGGCAGGAGGGGGAGCTTGCATCCAGTGGGGCGCTGCGGGCCTTTACCGGAAAATTTACGGGCCGTTCGCCCAAGGATAAATATATCGTGCAGGAGGCTTCCGTCGACGGCCACATCGCTTGGGGAGCCGTCAACCAGCCGATGGCGGAGCAGCACTTCGATCGTTTATTAGCCAAAGCGGCACAATATATGAAGGAACGCGAACTGTACGTGTTTGACGGCTTCGCCGGTGCGGATGAAGAATACCGGCTGCCGATTCGCGTTGTGAACGAATATGCGTGGCACAATCTGTTCGTGCGTCAGCTGTTTATTCGCCCGACGGCGGAGGAATTGAAGGAGCACCGTGCGGAATTTACGGTGATTGCGCTGCCCGGCTTGCAGGCCGACCCTGCCACAGACGGGACGAAATCAGGCACATTCATCGCTGTTTCGATGGAGAAGCGCATCGTGCTGATCGGCGGAACGGAATATGCAGGCGAGATGAAAAAGTCGATTTTCAGCGTGCTGAACTATTTGCTGCCTTTCCGCGGCGTGTTTCCGATGCACTGCTCGGCCAACGTCGGAGACAAGGGCGACGTGGCGCTGTTCTTCGGACTGTCCGGCACGGGTAAAACGACGCTGTCCGCCGACCCGAACCGCCGCTTGATTGGCGACGACGAGCACGGCTGGTCGGACCGCGGCGTGTTCAACTTCGAGGGCGGCTGCTACGCCAAATGCATCGGGCTTACCGAAGAGAAGGAGCCGCAAATTTGGAATGCGATCCGGTTCGGAGCCGTGCTGGAAAATGTAGTGCTGCGGCCGGGCACACAGGAAGCGGATTACAACGACGGTTCCCGCACGGAAAATACGCGGGCCGCTTACCCGCTTGAATCGATCGCGAACGCGGTGATCCCCGGTACGGCGGGACATCCGGAGACGATTGTCTTCCTGACGGCCGACGCGTTCGGGGTGCTCCCTCCGATTGCGAAGCTGACGAAGGAGCAGGCGATGTATCATTTTCTGTCCGGCTATACATCCAAGCTCGCCGGAACGGAGCGCGGCGTGACGGAGCCGGAAACGACGTTCTCCGCTTGCTTCGGGTCGCCGTTCCTACCGCTGAGTCCGAGCGTTTACGCGGAGATGCTTGGACGCAAGATCGACGAGCACGAAGCCCGCGTCTACCTGGTGAACACCGGCTGGTCCGGAGGACCTTATGGGGTAGGAAAGCGGATGAATTTGGCGTACACCCGCGCGATGGTCACGGCGGCCTTGGAAGGCAAGCTGGAGCATGGGGAATTTACCCCGGACCCGGTATTCGGCGTGCTGGTGCCAAGCCACGTTCCCGGCGTACCGGATGAAGTGCTGCAGCCGCGCAGCACGTGGGAGGACAAACAAGCTTACGACGCTAAAGCTCGGGAGCTTGCCGAACGATTCGTCAGCAACTTCGGGAAGTTCGCAGATGCGCCTGAGGCGGTTCGCGCCGCTGGTCCTCGTTTGAGTTAAGCTTAATTTGGAATACGTCAGCACCAGCCTGCAACAACGATTTTATCGTTGCTGCGGGCTTTTTGGCGTTCCTTCGTCGCAGCACCGGACGGCCGCTCTTACTTTAAGTTGGGATTAAGCGACATTTCACTTTTTTTTCACAAACGGGTGCTACATTGAAAGGGGTAATCGAGCTACATCGAGTTTAGAAAGGAGATACGCGGATGGCGTGGCTGCGCTACAAAAAATGGATCATCGGCGTCCTCGGCCTCTTGGTGGTCGGAGCCGGAACGTATGTGTATTTGCAACAGAAACCGAAAAAGTCGGCCGCCAGCGTACAGGAAAAGACGGTCGAGGTTAAAAAAGGGGGAATCCGGTCAACGGTTTCCGGTACTTCTCAATTCGAGGCAAGGGACATGCAGAACATTATCGCTCCCGCGGACGGAACGATCAAGACGATGAACCTGACCCGGAACCAGCCGGTTAAAAAAGGCGACGTGCTGGTGGAAATCGCCGATCCGACGCTTGAAACGAACCTGCAGGAAGCACGAACGAGTCTTCAGCAGACGGAAAATGATTTGAACGATCTGCGGAACCAGCAGGGGAATATGCGGATTACCGCTCCGATCAGCGGCAAGCTGACGTTGTCCGGCAACCTGGACGCGGGCTCGAACACGACCAAATCGAGCCGCGTGGGGACGATTGCGGATCTGTCCTCGTTGACGGTGAAGCTGCCGTTTTTGCTGGAGGATGCGACGCAGTTGAAGAAGGGCGACACGCTCGATCTCGCTCCCGACGGCTTCCTGCTGACGAAGACGGGAACGATCACATCGGTAGGGACATTGACGAGGTCGGACAGCACCGGCAGCAAGCTGGTCGATGTCGAAGTGACCGTAGCGAACGACGGAACGCTGGATGCCGGAATGAAAGTGAAAGGGACGGCGACGATTGGCGGACGCAGCGTCGACTCGCAGGAGAAGGCTGCGCTGGATTACATAAAAACCGAGACGGTGTTCGCTGGGGCGAACGGAAGCATCCGCGAACTGAAAGTCAAGTCCGGAAGCCATGTAGACAAAGGCGATCTGATCGCTGTGATCGGTAGCGACACCCTAAACGGCGATATTTTGAACAAGCAGGCGACGATCGAGCGTCAGAAGGCGACGATTACGAGCCTGGAGGACAAGTTAAACCAATTGACGCTCAAGGCGCCATTTGACGGGGTATTTTCCACGGATTTTGCCAACAAGAAAACGAATGTACTGGCGAGCTATCCGGTAGGGGCCAAAGTCGAAGGGACGACCTTGTTCGGCGCGGTGGCCAGCCTCGATTTCATGCAGCTTCCCATTCAGGTCGACGAGCTCGATCTGCCGAGCGTGAAGAGCGGGATGAAGGCAGAAGTGACCGTCGATTCGCTGCCAGGGCGCAAATTTGAAGGAGAAGTGACCCAGGTGTCCACGGTCGGAACGACGACCAACGGGGTGACGTTCTACGACGCGGTGGTGGCGGTCAAAAATACGGGCGACCTGCGCTACGGTATGACGGGAACCGCGAACATTTTGATCCAGGATAAAAAGGACATTCTCGTCCTGCCGATGGAGGCGCTCCAGCAGCAAAAAGGCAAACGGTTCGTTACCGTGGAAGGGCCCGACGGCAAGCAGGAAGAGAAGGAGATTAAGATCGGCATCCGCAGCAAAACGGATGTGGAGGTTACCGAAGGGCTCAAGGAAGGCGACAAAGTCGTCGTGCCCGTGCGGCAGCAGCGGCAAAATTTAAGCCAGGCCGATATCGACAGGCTGCGTCAGCAGTTCCAGGGCGGCCAAGGCGGCGGATTTCCGGGCGGCGGCAATTTCCAGTTCGCTCCGGGCGGTGGCGGCGCAGGAGGCGCGGGCGGCTCAGGCGGCGGGAATACCGGCGGCGGAAGTCGTTCCAACGGAGGCGGCGGCCAATCCGGCAGATAACGGCGAAAGGAGGAATCCCGGCATGGAACCGATGATTGAGCTGAAGCACATTACGAAGGAATATGAACGGGGCGCGGAAAAGCTGCGCATATTGAACGACCTGTCGCTCACGGTGGAGCGGGGGGACTTCGTTGCTATCGTCGGGCCGAGCGGCTCCGGGAAGTCGACCCTGATGAACACGATCGGCTTGCTGGACGTGCCGACCTCCGGCTCCTACAAGCTGGACGGCGTGGCGACCGAGAAGATGACGGACAACCAGCTCGCAGAGCTGCGGAATAAAAAAATCGGCTTTATTTTTCAACAGTTCAACCTGCTTCCCAAGCTTACGGCGCTGGAAAACGTGGAATTGCCCTTGCTTTACTCGGGCGTACCGGCCAGGAAGCGCCGTGAGACGGCGCTTCAGATGCTGGAGCTGCTGGGTATGGGCCAGCGCGGCCATCATAAACCGAGCGAGCTGTCCGGGGGACAGCAGCAGCGGGTAGCAATTGCGCGCGCGCTGGCGGTGTCGCCGTCGCTGATGCTGGCCGACGAGCCGACGGGAGCGCTCGATTCCAAGACCGGCAAGGAAGTGCTGGAGCTGATTATCCGGCTTAACGAACAGGGCAATACGATCGTGCTGATCACGCACGATCTGCATATCGCCGAGAACGCCAAACGCGTGGTGTCGATCCGGGACGGCCTGATCGTGCGTGACGAGAGACTGGCTGAGATTCCGGCCGGAGCGGCGGGTGTAACGGCATGAGAACGACGGAACTAATCACCATGGCGCTGCGGACGGTGCTGTCCAATCCGATGCGCACGATGCTCACCATGCTCGGCGTGATTATCGGCGTCAGCTCGGTCGTCACGCTTGTTGCGATCGGACGTGGCACGTCGGACCAAATCGAGAAGCAGTACGAGAACCTGGGCACGAACATGCTCGTCGTCAACGTGCTGGGGACGGGGCGGGCGCAGCAGCTCGACTACAACGATCTGATGCAGCTGGAGCAGCTGCCGGAGTTTTCCTCGATCGCCCCGACGATCAATAAAGCGAACTCCAATATCAAGTACGACCGGACGCAGGAGAAATATACGGTGACCGGTACGAACGACCGCTATCTCAGCATTATGAAGGGCCAGCTGGAGACCGGACGCTTCATCGTCGACGCCGATCTTGAATTCCGCAACCCGGTGGCTGTGCTCGGCAGCGAGGTGTCGAAAACGTATTTCGGCACGCTCGACCCGATGGGCGAGCAGATCAACATTGACGGCGTCGTCTTCACGGTGGTCGGCAAGCTGAAAAGCAAAGGCACCGGGGCGGGCGGCACATCGATGGACAATGCGGTCTTCGTCCCGCTCACGACGGCGCAGCGCACTTTCAAGCTCGGCAATATCCGGACGACCTATATCGATACGCCGACGAAGGAAGACATCTACAAAGCGCAGGATACGATGAAGCAGTATTTGACCTATAAATTCAAAAGCGATCAAGGCTTCAATCTCATCAATCAGGATGAGCTGATGAACGCGCGGGTCGCCGCATCGAGCACGCTGACGAATCAGCTGATCAGCGTGGCCTGCATCTCGCTGCTGGTCGGCGGCATCGGCATTATGAATATTATGCTGGTCACGGTAAGCGAGCGGACGCGGGAAATCGGCATCCGCAAGTCGATCGGGGCGAAGCGGCGCAACATCCTGATGCAGTTTCTCGTCGAGGCGACGGTCATCAGCGGCATCGGCGGCCTCATCGGGCTGCTGCTCGGCAGCGGTCTGGCGCTTGTCTGGCCGATGATCAATCCGAGCCAGACGACCAAGCTGTCGATGGATATCGGATTGTATGCGTTCCTGTTCTCCGTGCTTGTCGGCGTCGTGTTCGGCCTGTACCCGGCGAACAAAGCGTCCAAGCTTCGTCCGATCGATGCGCTCCGCTTCGATTAAGTTTGACATCCGGTTTTTACCAAAGGAGGAAGCAGCTTTTGAAAAGCTTAAACATGTTAACGAAACCGTCCCGTACGGCTTGGCTCGGAGCGCTCGCGATAAGCGCTGTATGCCTGTCGGCTTCCGTGCCGGCTGCTTATGCGGGAAAACCGGGCGTTTTTGTAGCGAACGACACTTACTTTACACTGGAGAACGCATCGCTTGCCCCAGGCGGTGATTCGCCGCTGATGCAGTTCTCGCTGAAGCTTCATAACGGCGGCAGCGGCGCTGTCGATTTCAACGGATACGGCGTCCGGGTGGTGGATGAGGCGGGGAACCGCTATCCGGCGCGCTTGGGCAGCAAGCAAAGCGCCCGTGTCCAGGCAGGCAAGGAGCAGACGTTCGATTTTTACTCCCAGCTTGCGCCGGGCGTCAAGGTCGAGGGGCTGAAGGTGGACCTGTATGCCTGGGACGGCAGCGGGGCCGATCAGACGCGCGACATTGGCGCGCTGCCCGTGGCGGGATCGCTTCCCGGAGGGGTATCGACGGCTTCGCAGACCGTTGTGCGGCTCAAAGACGCAGATCCTGCAGCCAAAGAGGATGTATTCCTTACGTTCGTGCAGGGGGACGGCTTCCGCGTCGTCGAGAACGGCAAGCCGTATCTGTATATGAATCTGTATGTGACCAACAGCGGCAAAACGGAAGCAACGCTTCCGTCAGGCCTTCAATACCGGCTGCTGACGTCCGACGGGCGAACGCTTGCCGCCGCCCTTTCCGGCTCGGACAGCTCTTCGCTGCTGCCGAATGAAACTGTTCAGCGGACCGTGAAGGCCGAGCTCTCCGAACAGTCCGTCGGCCCGTTGACCTTGCAGTTGGTGACGTCGGATGCGGGCGAGGACAAAGTGCTTGGCGGCCTGCCGCTTGGCGAGCTTCCGCCGGCAATCAAGCTCGGCAGCGAGAAGCCGCTGGCCCGTTACGGAACGGGCAGCGGACTGACGGTTGTCGCCGAGAAAGCGACGGCAATCCGTCAGGAAGACGGCATGCTCGTGCAGTCGACCGTGACGGTGCGCAATGATAGCGACCGGATGATCGCGGTACCCGCGTTGACCGGAGCTTACCAGTTCGGCAAAGACGGCTTCACAACGGCTTCGGAAGCCCGTTCCTCGCGCGACGCTTATTTGGCGCCGAAAGCCGCGGTATCGTTCAGCTACACGGCGCTGCTCCCGTCCGGCGTTGAGCCGGACGCAGCGGAGCTTGTGGTCCGCGTGAAGGAGGACACGGCTGCGACGGGGTCAAGCGCCGGCTCGGGCACGACAGCGTCCGCCAGCGGCGGGAGCGCGTCCACCGGCGCGAATACGGCTAACAGTGGAACCGCCGGAAGTGCTGCCAGCACGGGAACAAGCGCATCCGGCACAACATCCGGCTCGTCAGCAGGCGGTTCTGCTTCGGGCTCGTCCTCTGCGGCAGGAAGCACTAGCGGCACCAGTGCTGCAAGCGGCACGAGCGGACAGACGAAGACAGGGACGAGCGGAAGCGGTGCAACAAGCTCCTCGTCCGGCACGAAGACGGACGGGCGGCCGGTGATGGTCGTCGGCCTCCAAGGCATTGCGCAGCAGTACAACCCGACGATGGCGGCCAAAAATTACGAGTACGGTACGCCGCTGCCCCTTGCGGCAAGCAGCCTGATCGACTCGAAGCTGGACATGTCGCTTGTCGAGCTGCATTTGCACGAAAATACCGATTACGGATACAAAACGGCCATTGCCAAAGTGAAGTACACGAACCGCGGAAGCTCGGTCCTGACGCTTCCGGACATCGGCACGGAGCTGCTGAACTCGCAAGGGCTGGCTTTCCCTGGCGTCCGGCAGACGACGGCGGCTTCCACCATCATGCCCGGAACGAGCTATGTCGTCGCATATTCGTTCATGGTGCCGGCGGACGAAAAAGGGGACAATATCGCCTTCCGCGTGACGGACCCGAAAGCGATCGCGCCGGCCAAGCTGGATCTCGGCACGTTCCGCATCGCCGCGCAGCGGGAAGAGGAGTACGGTAAAATCAGCTTCTATCCGTTCGACGTTACCATCGATGCGAACAATCTGGCGACGACCTACAGCACATCGACCGGCTATTCGTATCATCTGAACTTGTCGCTAACGATCGAGCAGCGGGAACCGGTCATCATCGACCAGAACTTTTCGAAGATGGAGTTCGAGCTTGTCGATGGGCTCGGCCGGGTGCTCGGCTCGCAATCTGCCGGTTTTACCGGCACGCAGAAGCTCATCACCGGCACGCAGCGCATTTCGTTCACGAACGTCAAGACGGAGCAGATCGAATCGGGCGTGACGATCCGCGTATACGAGACGATCGATACGCCGAACGGACCGGCCAAACGTCTGGTCCGGGAGTTCCAACCGTAAATGGAGCCCCCTCTGTCAAACAGAGGGACAGCAAAAGAAGGCATCCCCGGCCGTGCTTGCCACGGGCGGAGGATGCCTTCTTTTTCAGCGGTTGAGCCCGCAGAGGACCGGTTTATAAAAAAATTACAAAAAATTACTTGAATCGAACCGGAAAATCTGTTTTGATGAAAAAGTGACTACCAAATATAACCTTCGCTTACAAAAAAGGAGTGTTTTCGACACGTGCCTGTAAGTCCGAACGATACATCCGCTCCGCCACGGAATGAAGAAGATATAAACTCCGCCGGATCGTCCCGGCCCCGGAACGGATTTGTGCGGTTACTGGAAATCGGCGCCGCTTCCGCCAAGCTGGGGCTGACCTCCTTTGGAGGACCTGTGGCGCATCTCGGTTATTTCCGGGACGAGTATGTCGTCAAGCGCAAGTGGCTGGACGAGCGGGGCTACGCCGATCTGGTCGCTTTGTGCCAGTTTTTGCCCGGACCGGCCAGCAGTCAGGTCGGTATCGGGCTTGGCATCATCCGCTCCGGCTTGTTTGGAGGGGTGGTCGCCTGGCTCGGCTTCACGCTCCCGTCCGCTCTCGCGATGGCTCTGTTTGCGCTCGCGCTGCATGGGACGCCCGTCGCCCAGGCCGGGTGGCTCCACGGGCTGAAGCTTGTCGCCGTCGCCATCGTCGCGCAGGCGGTGCTTGGCATGGGCCGTAGTCTGGCGTCCGACCGGCCCCGCGCCACGCTGGCCGTTGCGGCGGCCACGTTCGCCCTGCTGGCCCCTAGCGCCGTGACGCAAGTGGCCTTGATCGCCGCCGCCGGCCTGTTCGGGGCCTGGCGGTTTCG
>NZ_BIMB01000028.1 GCF_004000865.1 Paenibacillus elgii NBRC 100335
TTTGCTCCTCCGTAGGGTGGATGCGAAAGCGAAAAGCTTTATGATGCAACATGCGGGATTCACCTCCTTTGGTGATTTTACGATAATTATAGAACTTATGTTCGCATTCATACACAAGAGATGCTGATTCATCTCCCCCTTATCGAAGAGGGAGTCTTCTCAGCCTTAACGATAAAGCCGCTGAAGAAGCTTGGCTATGAAAAGTTTTCTTGAGTATATGCCGCCCAAAACGTTAAAGTCAATGCTTTTCCCGTCAGCCGGATGCGGCCCGTGAAATCCTTACGTTCGTCCGTATTACCTGCTACTCACGAAACGGGAGGAATTCGCGATGCTTAAACTCCAGCTCCTGATTAGCGCCTGCTGCATTTTGCAATCTCAGCAGCGTGTTGTCCAATTCCAATCGAAACGTTTCCGTATCCGCATAAGGCGGCTGCCCGGGGTGTTCTTGATACGCCCCACTGCGTACAAATCGCTCTGCACCTCGGGTGTTCTCCGCTTCCTGAGCTCCTCGTCCGCATACGGCTCCGCCGCTTCTTTGCCGATCCGTTTGGCTAACTGAAGAAAAAAGCGCCGACCCTGGGCAGGTCCACGCTTAGCAGCATATGACGATGTGCCGGGAAAACGAGCCTTTGCGCACAACGCATCGGTCCAGAACGGCGAACCCGGCCTGCCCGGCGAGCGTCTCCACCGGTTCGGTGGACACGATAACGGCCCGCTCCGCCAGCCGCCGGACGTTCCCGAGCAGGCGAAGCTGTTCTTCCGGCGAAATGACCGAGCACAGGTTGTACGGCAGGTCGAGGACGGCGGCATCGTACCGGCCGCTCACGTCGCCGATATCCGCCACGCGGACGACGTCCGGCAGCCCGAAGTGAGCGAGGTTCGCGCGGGCGCCGCGGACCGCAAGCGGATTGATGTCGGAGCCGACGATGTCGATCCCCATCGAGAGCGCCTCGATCAGCACCGTGCCGATGCCGCAGCACGGATCGATCGCCCGGATGCCGGCAGGCTGTGGCACGGCAAGGTTGGCTACCGCCCGGGCGACCCGCGTGCTGAGGGCGGTGGAATAATTATGCGGCTTCCGGCTGTGCTTCAGCCAGACCGCTTCGTTCTGCCGGCAGGGGCCGAGCACCCAGCGCCCTTCGCCGGTGCAGGCGAAGCCGAGCAGCCAGTCCGGCCGGCGCATGTCGGCCCGGCCGCGGATGCGCGCGCCGAGCTCCCGCTCCATGGCTCGCTGGTCCTCGTACGCGGCATAGCAGCCGGCCTTGACAAAGACGACCTTGAACGAGCCGCCGTCCAGCTCCAGCATCCGAGCCAGCTCCCCGAGCTCCTGCAGGCTGTCAGCCTCGCACAGCACATCGACGCGCTGCTTGACGAACGGGCTGCGGCTCGGATCGACGTCTGTCGGACTCTCCAGCCAGCCGTCCCGCGCTTCCGCGCCAAGCAGCGTGCGCAGCTCAAGCGCGCACAGCTCCGCCTCGTCCTCGTGACAAGCATAAGTATACAAGTATGACACCGGTCTCGTACCGGACAATTTCATGGACAGGTCTCCCCTTATTTTTTGCGCAAGCCTTCGAGTCTGGTTGTAATCTTATCAAAGGGAGCGGCCGTATTCAAACCGAAAAAGGCCGATCCCGATCCAGATAGATTTCACGCCCAATTCACTATAACCAAATTTTCCATTCCTTACCGTAAGCGCTTCATTGCATAATAAGTTCCATAGTCGATCGACTGAACATAAAGAAGAGGTGACGGAATGTCCATTGAACTGCGGCCCTTGCGGCTGCCGGATGATTACGAAGCGATAGCGGCACTGTTGAATACCTGCTGGTCGGAGCCTTGTACGGCCCAAAGGCTGGAGGAGGACGATGCCAAGCTCTATACGGTCGGCCATACGTATCTCGATGAGAACGGTCTGCTTGCCGGTTATGACCGCACACGGCGCGTTGCCGTTACGGAACAAGATGTCATTGTCGGATACGTCTGGTCTTGGCGGGCGCCATGGACAGAGCCGGGGCATCTCAGTAACACGCTTATTGTAGCCGGAGAACACCGCCAGCAAGGAGCCGGTCAGCTGCTGCTCGAGCATGTCATCGATTGGGGAACCGCTCTCGGAGCAACGACCCTCGTCACGGACGTCTGGGACGATCACCCGGATGCGCTGCAATTTGCCGAGCGCCGGGGGTTCACGGTCGAACGGCACGCTTTTCAATCGGTGCTGAAGCTGGATCGGGTTGATCCGATTCGCCTGCGCGAGGCTGAAACGCTCAAGCTGCTGGAGAGCGAAGGTTTGCGGTTCCTGACGCTGGCGGACGAGCCCGGCGAGGAGAGCGAGCGGAAGCTGTACGAACTGTACAAGGAGACGCTGGTAGACATTCCGGGGTATACGGGAGAGGTTCCCGGCATTCAGGAATGGCGGAAATGGTACCTTATGGCCGAAGGCTACGCACCGGAGCAAGTGATCATTGCAGCGGACGGCGACAACTATGTCGGAGTAACCAACGTGCTTCACAATCAGCTGACCAACGGGATGTACCACGAGTACACAGGCGTGAAGCGGGCTTACCGCGGGCGCAAAATTGCGCAGGGCTTGAAGATCAAAGCCATGCTCTTGGCCAAGGAACGGAATGCCGCCTATATCCGCACGGACAACGATTCCATGAACGCGCCCATGCTCCGGATCAATCGCAGCTTGGGCTATGAGCCGCTGCGGGGGAATTACCGGTTAACCGCCAAGCTGCGGGATGTGGCGCGGATCGCGGCCCGGAATTAGATTGGACAAAAAAAATTGGCCCTGCGCATAAAGGCATACGCAAGGCCAATTTTTCATAAAGTTCCGTATTCACAGAGAGTTCTCTTCCCTTGCTTACGGGAACTTCATAATTCCCATCACGTGATCCAGAGGAATATAGCCGATGTTTCGGCTGTCGCTGCTGTTGTTCCGATTATCCCCCATCACAAAAATGTGCTTGTCAGGAACCGTCCACTTCCGGTTCGAGCTAAACATCATAGCCTCTTTCATGTAAGGCTCCTTCAGCGCTTCCCCATTCCGGTAAACTTGATTTTCCTTGAACTCCAGAACGTCGCCCGGTTTGCCGATGACTCTTTTGACATAAAAAACGTGCTCGTCCGTGTTCCCTCTGAAGTATTGCACCATGGGATTCTCCACGATGCTGTCCGTCAACGTTCGTTCCCGGTTAACCCGACTGTCGATCACGACGATATCGCCGTACTCCGGCAAATAAGAAAAGGTATGGGATAATTTCGAAACGTAGATCCTCTGATCGTTCTGCAAAGTAGGTTCCATAGAATGCCCTTCGACCTTGTAAGGCTGGAAAATAAAGATGCCGATGACCAAGGACAGGACAAAAGCCATGGAGAATGCGCCAATCCAGTTTCCAAGTTCTTTGAGTGCTTTCATCAGGCGGCCGTTACCTCCCTATATGTATTATTATTTGCCATTATGCTGGAAATGTTTTGAAAATGCAAATTTTTTGACGCAGCGTATAGCGCTTTCTCTTTACCGCGAAGAAAAACAAGACCCTGGCGTCCTGTCTTTCTCCAGCCGTACAGCCCGGTTTGCGTGCCGATTTACTGAATCCTTGCGTAAGGCGAATCCAAGTGTCCGATTTCGTCGCTGATCGCTTTCATTTTCGCATCCAGCTCGACGGTTAGGTGAGCGGCAGACAGCAGCTCCTGCTTTAGGCGGTCCGGAATATCCTTGTTGTACTTGTAAAAAATTTTATGCTCCAGGCTGGCCCAAAAATCCATCCCCAGCGTGCGCAGCTGGATTTCGGCTTTGACCAGCTGCGTACCCTTGGAGAGCAGTACCGGAACTTCGACGATCAGATGCAGGCTCTGATACCCGTTCGGCTTCGGATTGCGGATATAGTCCTTGCATTCGATGATCTTCATGTCGTGCCGGTTGTTCAGAATCTCGTACAGATCGTAAATGTCGCTCAAAAACGAGCAAATAATCCGAACGCCGATAATATCGTTCAAATGGTCTCGCGCTGCGACAAGGCTGATCGGCAGCCCTTTGCGCTGCAGCTTGTTAATGATGCTCTCGGGCGATTTGATCCGGGTCTTGATATGCTCGATCGGGTTGTAGTTGTAAACGTGCATGGCCTCTTCGTTAATATGCCGGATCGTCGTGCTCAACTGCTCCATCGCAAACTTGTAAGGCAGGAACATCTCTTTCCATTCGCCGGCCGCTTTCAATTTATCGATCATAGTCTGGTCCCTCGTCAATTAAGTATTAGATTAGACCACCTAATGGAGTCCTCTTTTATCATAAAAAATTATGGCGCTCGAAGCAATTTTGTGAAAATAATGTGGACAAAACTCCGCCCTGTCCGATGGCCCGCAAACGGCAAAAACCTCCGGCAGACGGCGTGGAGCCGTCTCCCGGAGGGTACCTGTTAAAGCTTCAAGCTGACGATCAGCATAACAGCCAGCGTTAGCGTCATGAAGCCGGCCGTCGCGGCTACATAGCCGCCGATGCGGGCCGGGGCGGCCGCCCCTGTCCCTTGCCCGTTCTCGGCGTTCAGCCGCTTCTTCAACCGGCTGCCGAGGATACCGGTCAGAATGACCGCGAGCAGGATGACCATCCCGCCGCCTTTTTCCATGACCTGCAGCCATAGCGGCTTGCTTTGCGCAGGAATATTCATTTGGACGATCATGACGACGCCCGAGATCAGAACGATAAGCGCGCTCGGATGAGCGATTGTGCTGATTACGCGAAGCGTTTTGCGGGCCAAGGCGCGCAGCTCCACGGAACCGGGTCTTTGGTTAAACAGCGGCAGCATGACGACCGCCGTCAGGCCCGAGCCGATCCATAGGGACAAGCCGGTCAGGTGCAAAAACAACAGAAAGCCGAACATGAAGATACCTCCTTCAATTCATTTATCGTCGTCTAGTCTAGGATGAGTGAACCTGCGGGCTCTGTGCACTCGACGGCTTCCGTTTCCCGGTTAGCACCATAATCGAGGGCAGCAGCAGCCCGCGGACGAGGAACGTATCGATCAAGATCCCGATCGTCATCGTCAGCCCGAACAGAAACAGCTCCTGCAGCGGCTGGGTCATCAGCACTCCGAAGGTCGCCGCGAGAATGAGGCCCGCGGAGGAGATCACCCCGCCCGTCAGCGATACGCCGCGGCTGACCGCTTCGCTCCAGCCCGTCTTGCGCGCCTCTTCCTTCACCCGGGAGACGAGCATGATGTTGTAATCAACACCCAGCGCGACGAGGAAAACGAACGTATAGACCGGCAGCCGGTAGCTGATCGCGTCATACCCAAGCAAGCCATGTGCGATGGCCCAGCCGAGCCCCATCGTTGCCGCGTAAGACAGCAGAATCGTCAGCATCATGTACACCGGCATCAGCAAGGAGCGGGTCTGAAACCCGAGCATGACAGTAATCAGCAATCCGATCAGCGAAAACAGGACAAGTGTATCCCGCTCGTTCATCGCTCTGACATCAAGCTGCTGCGCGGTTTGACCGGCAAAATGCAGCGAATCGCGCAGCGGATCGAAGCCGCTGTCCTTCAGCATCGTCTCGCTATTCCCCCGCCACGCGTTCAGTGCATCCAGCGCCGCGGGATCGTACGGGTTGCCCTTCACAAGCAGCTGCAGCCGGACGGACTTCTTATCCTGCGACAACGCGTTCGCAGGCCATTCACCTCGCGCCGTGTCCGGCTTGGGCCCCACGCCCGTCTGCTTGGCGAGCAAGCCGGTCAGCGAGGTCAGCTTCTCCCGGAACTGCGGCTCCTCCGTCAGCGGACGATCGGACTGCAGGATGACCGTAACCGGCGCCAATTGGCCCGGCGGATACGACTGCTCCAGCAGCTCGAACCCTTGCCGGGAGGACGCCGTATCCGGGAACGACTTCAGCAGATTGAACGAATATTTCATGCCGCCGATATTGAACGAAGCGAACAGCAGCAGCACGGTGAGGATGCCCGCTGTCATGCCGGGGCGTCTGGCGACCAGCGAGCCCGCCTTGGCCCATAGGCCCGCAGGCCGGGTTTCCCGCTCTTCCAGCTTCGGAACGAAGGGCCAGAACGCTTTGCGCCCGACCAGCGTGAAGACGGCTGGAATCAGCGTCAGTCCGCTCAGCAAAATGACGACCATGGCCACGGCAAATACCGGCGCAAAATAGTGATACGGCTTAAAGACGGCCGCGAACAGCACAAGCATGGCAACGAGCACCGTTCCGCCGCTGAACAGAATCGGCTCCGCCACCTGATTCATCGCCAGGCGCATGGCGTCGTGCTTCGAGCCGACCTTGCCGAGCTGCTCCCGGTAACGGGAGAACACGAACAAGCAGTAGTCCGTTAAGACCGCGAACAGCAAAATCATCATAATGGACAGCGCCTGCTTATCCACGACGAGCCAGCCGTTCTTGGCGGACAGCCCCAATACCCGGTCCACGGCCTCGTATACGACGCCCGAGATGACCAGCGGAAGCACCGCGAGCAGCGGCGAACGGTAAATGAGCAGCAAAATGACGAGAATTAATCCGACCGTCGCGAGCATGAGCACGAAATCGGCATTTTTGAACAGCGCTATTGTATCTGCGGCAATACCGGCCGGCCCCGTCATTTCAAGCTGCAGCTCCCCAAGGCCGAGCTTCCCGGCCTGCTCCCGGATCTGCTTCAATGTATCGTAGATCCGGTCCGACTCCAGCCCCTTCTCCAGCGTTACGTTCAGGAGCAGCGTCTTGCGGTCCTCCGAGAACAGCCGGTCCTGCGCCGCTTCGGGAAGCCGGTGGAACGGCAGCGCTCCGGTGACGTGCTGCGGCTTACTATCGGAGGCGAGCCATTCGCTGAGCTGGCGGATGTTGGCCCGCTCCTCCGCGGTAATCGCCTGCTTCCCGTGCAGCACCAGCAGGGCGGTTAAGCCATCGGCGGACGGAAACTGCTCGTCCATAATTTGCTGGGCCGCCGCAGACGGCGTATTTTCTTTGACGCTTCCTTCTCCGCTGCTGATGGCGAATTTTTTGGCGGACGGCGCCGCCGCGGCCAGCACAACGACAAGCAGAAGCCAGCCGGCGACGATGCTTTTGGCCCCTTTGGGGCTGCTTACCCATGAGGAAAATGTATGCAAAGCGCGAAGCATTTTTTCAATTCAACCTCCTGTCCTCGATCTCACTTCGGATTCTAGGACAGAAATATGAATGGAAGATGAATGAGAGATTACGATTTATAAACGGGGCAGCCGGACGGTGAATACCGTTCCTTCGGAGACGCGGCTGTGTACGTCGATCGTACCTTCGTGGAGCTCGACGATTTTTTTGACAATGGCGAGTCCCAGACCGCTGCCGGAGCGGGAACGGGTTCTTGCTTTGTCCGCTTTGTAGAAGCGGTCGAAAATATGAAGCAGCTCGGACTCAGGAATACCCATACCCGTATCGGAAACCCGAACGATGATGTCTTCCTCCACCGAAATGCCGATAGTCAGCACGTCGCCGGAATCCGAAAATTTGATAGCGTTCGTTATCAAATTAAGCCATACCTGATGCATCAGATCGCGGTCGGCATGGACGACGATCTCCGGAAGATCCAGCTCGACGACGATGCCTTTTTCCATCCACTGCCATTCCGTCACGAGCACCGCCTGCCGAAGCTGCTCGTCCAAGCGGAAGCTCGTTTTCTTGATAACGCCCGTTTCTTTGTCCAAAGCGGCGAGCGTCAGCAGCTGCTTGCTGAGCGACGAAAGCCGTCTGCTCTCCTCCTCGATAATGTGCAAATACCGCTGCGCTATCTCGGGCGGCAATTCCCCTGACTGGATCGCTTGGGCGAAGCCCTGGATCGACGTTAACGGGGACTGGATTTCATGGGAGACGTTGGCGACGAATTCCTGCCGCATGCTGTCGAGCTGGCGGAGCGCTTCGGCCATATGCGCGAAGTGGCGCGCCAGGTTGCCGATTTCGTCGGCGCGCGCAACGTCGAGCCCAATCTCGTAATTTCCTCCCACAATGCGGGTGGTCGCCTCCGTCAGCGCTTTGACCGGCTTGACGATATACCGCGTACAGACGACGATGAGCAGCATGCTGAATACAAACGTCGCCGCGAGCAGCACCGCCATGAGCAGACGGACCTCCCCGATCTGCTGCTCCAGGGCCGGCCGCAAAAACAGCGCGTGGCGTTCCCCCCGGATATCGATCGGGATGCCGACCGTGTTGCGCAGGCTGCTTTCAAAAAAGCCTGTAATCGTCAGCAGGCGGGGCTCCTCCGTGATGCCGCGGTAGATTTCGCCGTCCAGCACGCGGCGGATTTGATCCGGCGCGCTCTGCGTATGCCGGAACGGCTCGCCGTAGAAGACGCCCGGCCCCTTGCCGTCCGCAAGGTACATTTGAAAGCCCAACTGTGCGATGCTGCGAAAATAGCCGTCCGGATCGGTATCCGGCATCCGCTCGAACAGCGTCCGGATTTCTTTGGCGACCTTCATGATCTTCTGTTCGTTATATTCCCGGATCTGGGTCCGGTAATACACGTTAGCTACCAGCAGGGCAAACACGCCGCTAACCATGGCGATCAAAATATACGTTGCGACGATCCGCACATACAGCGTCTTCATTCGCCCTTCACCTCTAGCTTGTATCCCAAGCCGCGCACCGTTGTGATGACAAAATCGTCCGTCACCGGAGAAAACCGCTCCCGCAGCCGTTTCACATGAACGTCGATGGTCCGGCTGTCGCCTTCGAAGTCGGGGCCCCAGATGAGCTGCACCAGCTGCTCCCGGGTAAAAATACGCCCCGGATAGCTGGCCAGCTGGCACAGCAGCTCGAATTCTTTGAGCGGGAGCGTCATCGTCCGGCCGCCGACCCGGATCTCGTAGCTGCTGCGATCAATGACCGTCCCGTTTAACCGGATTTTCGCCGACGACACCATCTGGTACCGCCGCAGCAGCGCCTTGATCCGAAACAGCAGCTCCTTTGGCTCGAACGGCTTCACGACGTAATCGTCGGTTCCCGACAAGAAGCCTTTTTCCTTGTCCTCGACTTCGCCTTTGGCCGTCAGGAGAATGACGGGAATGTCATAGTGCCCGCGAATATCGTGGCACAGCTCCCAGCCGTCCTTGCCGGGCATCATAATGTCTACGACCGCCAGATGGATCTGTTCGCGCTCCATCAGCTCCGCGGCGGCCAGCCCATTGTCCGCTTCGTAGACGACATAGCCTTCCCGGCTTAGAAAAAAGCGGAGCAGCTCGCGAATATGCGCGTCGTCATCCGCCACCAATATATGTACTCTCAAGTCGATTCACCTGCCGATGGGAAATACGTTCCGTCAATCCGCCAATGGCTGCGAATCGTTTGACGGATCGTTTCACTCTCATCATGCCCGATTTGCCTTCCGTTTTCAAACGCGTGGAGAAGAGCGATGACTGAGGGTATAGATTTGACGCCGTTTCCTCTGCGCTGCTTATGATTTCGTTTTTGTTATCACAGTTACAATCTCATGATGAATATAATGAATGGACAATACAGGAGGGAGGGTTCGAGGCTTGGCTCCTTCTATAAATCCAAAAGTGCAAGAAAATACGTTTCTTTCCCCTTTCCAGTCTGCACGTCAGGTCAAAATTTTGGCGGTCGGTTCCGGATCGTTTCTGCTCTCGTTAGTTACAGCTTTGTTCGAATCCGGATTATCCAAGTTCGACGTTTTGCTTACAGACTCCGCGGCTGCCCATCGGCAGCGGCTTGCGGAATGCGTTGAGCAAGCCCGTGCGGCGCATCCCGAAGCCTCGGCAAAGGAGATCGACTTTCCGAAAAACGCGGAGAGTCCGTGGAGGGAGACGGTTCGGCCGTACGATGCCGTCTTGTTTGTTTCCCAGAAAAGCCGTATCGAAGAACTTCAAGTTCTTCATGCGGCTTGCAGGGAAGAGAAGAAAGCGTTTCTTCCCGCCATCCGTGCGGGGCAAGTGGGTTTGGCGGGTCCGTTGGTACATCCGGATTCGGAGGGGTGTTGGGAATCGTCCTGGCGGCGCATTCATCAATGCGCTCTTATTAAGGATGCTCACTCGCAACCTTTTTCTTCCGAGGCTGGGGCGTTGCTCGCGAATGTGATCGCATTTGATTTGGCAAAAGCGGTTACTGGAGCGGCCAAACCGGAATTGAAGGATCAAATTTTTTGTCTTGATCTGCGGACGTTGGAAGGAAGCTATTATTCGTTTATCCCCCATCCGCTTGTTACCGGACATCGTCCCATAAAACAGATTCAAAATCTGCATGAACAAATCGGACGGAGCACGGGCAGGAATGCATCGAACGGGCTGTTTTCTTTCTTCAGCGGATTGACATCGGCGGTATCGGGGATTTTTCACACTTGGGAGGAGGGAGAACAGGGGCAGCTTCCGCTTTTCCAGTGCCTTGTTCAGCCGGTTGACCCGCTATCGGATGGTCCGGCTGACCTGCTCCCTGAAATGGCGTGTGCGGGTTTTACTCATGGCGAGGCCCGGCGGGAAGCGGGATTGTCCGGGATCGAAGCGTATGTCTCAAGATTGGCAACCCGAGCTCTTACGACTCCCGCCTCGAATCAAAGCTCTGATTACCATAAAATCGGACCGCAGGAACATGTGGGAATCGGAGCAGGGGAAACGATCGATGAAGCCGTTTGCCGCGGTTTGCAACAATGGCTGGAGGAAGATTTGGCAAGGCAGGTATCGGCAGGTCAGAAGCCTTCCGTTATTCCGGCGAAGCTTGGCGAAATGGAGGATGAGCGCTGCCGATATTACTTGCAGGCATTAACCGAAATGCAAGGAACACCGGTGATTGGGCTGGGCGAGGAACGCTTCGGTTTTCCTGTGTTCTGGGTCGGCGCTAACGGCTGTTGGTACGGTTGTGCGGGCTTGAATACGACATGGGCCCTGCGGCTGTCGCTGCAGCGGGCATTGTTGAGAGCGCAAAACGAGTCCACTAGTCTCGTTGCGCAAGGGGTAGAGGCCCCTTCCGTACATTTGGAAGAAAAGGCTTCGTCGAGCCTTGTGATTCCAACGGGGGAAAGAAGCGCGCAAGCGGAGATTCTACAGCTTTCTCTGCAGGCTTTGAAACGGAACCGTAAGCGGCTTTTGATCTTCGACATGGCGATGGAACCGTTTTTGAGAGAGGGGCTGGGCGGGGTCGTTGGCGTGCTTGTACGAGAGGAGGATGCCCTGTGAAAAAGCTTATTACAGTAATTGGAGAGGGGCTGCTCTCCGACTTCGTATACAGAGAATTGGTTAACCAATACGAGATCATTCGCCTGGCCCGCTTCGATGAAGACGTACCGCAAACGGCGCAATTGGCTTTGTTGCTGTACGATGACTGGCGTCCTTCCGAGTATCGGATGGCCGAAGAGGTTCTGCAAAGCTCCGGCCTCCCTTGGCTAGGCGGTTTTATTTCGTATGACAAGGGCATCGTGGGGCCGTTGGTACGCCCGGGTATACCCGGATGTGCCCAGTGTGCGGTGAGCAGGAGACAAATGGCCGGACACGGCAGCGAGGCCATCCCGGAACGGCTGAAACTTCTCCTGCAGGGGGAAAAGCCGAGCGGCGCGCCGGTTTCGCGTCTGGCGCTCTTCCAGATGGCGTGCCTGATTGCGGCGGAAGCGCGGAAAGTACTGCGGGGGAGGGAGTCCCTCTTGGAAGGCCGGATATTCTTAATCGATCTGAAAACGTTGAAGAGCTCGCTCCACTCTTTTCTTCCCGACCCGTTCTGTGAGATTTGCGGCCGGCTGCCCGATGATTCTTCCGAGGCGGCCCGCATCTTATTGCGGCCGAATCTGAAGACAGACGCCAACCGTTACCGTTGCAGATCGTTGGAGGAATTGAAAGAAGTATTGACCATCCATTACCTGGATGACCGAACCGGCTTGCTGAACGGGAAAACGGCCAATCTCGAATCGGCATTCGCTAATGTGATGGTAAATCTTCCGGTGTTGATCGGAAAAGATATATTGTCAGCCGGCCGGACTCATTCTTATGCAGAAAGCGAGCGTACCGCGATTCTGGAGGGCTTGGAACGGTATTGCGGCATGCTGCCCCGCGGCAAACGGACCGTAGTGCACGACAATTACCGCAAATTGGCGGAGCAAGCGCTTGACCCTGTTACGGTCGGAGTCCATACGGAGGAGCAGTATGCGCTGCCGGATTTTCCGCTCAAGCCGTTTGATCCCGACCGTCCGATCGATTGGGTATGGGGCTATTCGTTTTTGCAAGAACGCCCCATTCTGGTTCCGGAATCACTTGCTTATTACTGCGTGGATACCGGAGATCGTTATGTTATTGAAACCTCCAATGGCTGCGCCCTGGGCGGGAGCTTGGAAGAAGCCATTTTATACGGTATTTTGGAAGTGGCGGAACGTGATTCGTTCCTGATGACCTGGTACGCGCGCCTGCCTATCCCGCGCCTTGATCCTTATTCCGCTGGAGACAGAGAATTGCGGCTCATGATTGACCGTTTGCGGGCAGTAGCCGGATACGATATATATTTGTTTAATTCGACGATGGAGAGCGGGATTCCGAGCATTTGGGCGCTGGCGAAAAACAGGAACCCAACGGGAGCAAATGTCTTCTGCGCGGCTGCAGCTCATTTGGACCCGTTACGGGCTGCTAAAAGCGCGATTCATGAGCTGGACGGCCTGATACATTACTTGGGCACAACCTTTGAGACGAACCGCGAAGAGATCATCCGAATGTACAGCGATCCTTCCTTGGTGACGGAGATGGAGGATCATCCCCTGCTGTACTGTGCGCCTCAAGCCGAGGAACGCCTGCGTTTTTTGCTGGATGAGCATCGTCCGCTCCGAACATTCGACGAAGAATTCGAGCGAAAGACGGGGCATGCGGATTTAACCGACGATTTGAAGGATATTTTGCAAAAGTTACGGCACTTGAATCTTGATGTCATTGTTATCGACCAGTCAACGCCGGAAACGGTACGAAACGGATTGTATTGCGCGAAAGTATTGATTCCGGGTATGCTGCCGATGACGTTCGGACATAACTTTACTCGCTTGGCAGGCCTTGAAAGAGTATTGAAGGTGCCGAAGGAACTCGGATATACCAAGCAATTGTTATCGATTGGACAGCTCAATCCGCACCCGCATCCGTTTCATTAGGCCTTCAATTGAGGACGAAGCACGGGGAGCCGCTTTTGCGAAAATCGTGGATGATTTACCGGAAGGAGCCCTTGCATATTTCGTTGATTAAAGCGTTTGTCGACTTTATCAAAGAGCTGAAGCTGATGTGATGGAATTTATCGAATTCGATAGAAATTGTTTATGTCTGCTCGATTAAACCAAAAAAACGGACCCGGACCAAGCTCATGGTCCAAGCCCGTGTATGGTTTTACCCGTTCGCCGGCTGCTTGCCGCGGAGTCGGGGCGCCGGTTCGCGGTCCGTTTCCGCAGCTTCCTGCGGCTTCGGCCCTTGGCCGCCGCTTCCGGTACGTAGCGGAATTTCCTTCAAGAAGAACGTCAGCACAAGCGCGACCACCAGCAGCGCAGTCCCCGCCAAAAACACATTGGCCAGCGAGTAACTGAGCGCCTCGCGAAGCGAGTCGATCATCTGGCTGAACACCGTCTGCAGCTCCGGCGGCAGGGCTGCCTGAATCTGCGCCAGCTTCGGCTGATCAAGCAGCATCTGCGGATTGTGGAACGCGGCGAGCTTCTCGGCCACCTTCGGATCAAGCTTGCTCAAGTCGACGCCCCGCCCGCTGGCCAGAATTTCCTGCAGCTTGTTCGTCATACCCGTCGACATGACCGTTCCCATGACGGCAATACCGATCGTGCCGCCCAAGCTGCGGAACAGCTGCGAGGAAGCCGTGGCGACGCCAAGATCCTTCGGCGATACGGCATTCTGAACGGTCAAGGAGAAGACCGGCATCCCAAGCCCCAGACCGAAGCCGAACACGACCATGCTGAGCACCGTCACCGAGATCGTATTCATGTAATGCATGATCATCATTCCGATAACCATAATGGCAAGCCCGATAATCGCAATCCGCTTGTATTTGCCCGTCTTCGTGATTAATTGCCCGCTGATCGAGCTGGTGACGACCATGCCGATAGACATCGGCATCGTCACATAACCGGAGTAGGTCGGCGAAATGCCCATCACGCCCTGAACGAAGAACGGCGTATACATGAGCGCTCCCATCATCCCGGCGTTCATGATAAACCCGATAACGTTCGAGATCGTCACAATCCCGTTTTTGAATAACGAGAGCGGCAGCACCGGACTGTTCACTCGGCTCTCGATCCATAGGAAAATAACCAGCGCCGCCAATGTACAGGCAAACAAGCCGATAATTTGCGGCGAGCCCCAGGCATACTTCGTGCCAGCCCACGAGAACGCGAGCAGCATCGGCACGATCGTCAACGTAAGGAACAGCGAGCCGAAATAATCGATCGATTCCGCCGGCTTGCGCTCCACCTTCGGGAACATCGTCAGAATCATGATGAAAGCGACAATACCGAGAGGCAGGAAAATCCAAAATACCCAGTGCCACTCCAAATGATCGACGATATAGCCGCCAAGCGCAGGACCGACGACACTTGCGAACCCGAACACCGACATCATGATCCCGGACCATTTCCCGCGCTCGCGGGGAGCGAACAAGTCGCCGACGGCAGTAAATGCCGTTGCCATGATGATCCCGGCGCCCAGCCCCTGAATACCGCGGTACGTAATCAGTTGAAAAATATCCGCAGACGTCCCTGCCATAAGGGCGCCAATCATAAATAAGACGATCCCCGTAAGAATAAACGGCTTCCGCCCGTAAATATCGGACAGCTTGCCGACCAGCACCGTCGCGATTGTCGAGGTAAGCAAATAAATCGTGATGACCCATGTATAGTAGTCCATCCCGCCAAGCTTGGCGATAATCCGCGGCAGAGCCGTTCCGACGATCGTCTGGTTAATGGCCGAAAAGAACATCGCCGCGATAATGGCGATCATAATCGTGATTTTGCGTTTATACGATAAATGTTCCACGTTACCTTCTTACTCCTCTCCCAAATGTTCCATGTTGTTCAGCATCCGGTTAAAGAATCGGAGATGCTCCCGGATCTCCTCCTCCGACAAACCGGCGAACAACGATTCGACCAGCTCCGTCTGCTGCTCTCCGAGCTGCCTTAGCTCGCTCAAGCCCCGTTCCGTTATTTCCAAATAAACAACCCGCCGGTCGTCTTCCCCTCGATACCGCTTAGCATACCCCTTCTCTACCAATTTATCGGCCTTGGCGGTAATCGCCCCGGATGTCAGCTCCAGCGCTTCAGCCAAGTCGGATACCTTTTGCGGCCCTCCGCGCAGCTGCCGGAGCACCATAAACTGGGCCATCGAAAGCGATTTGTCGATATGCCGGCTCCACAGGTACGACATTTCTTTGACGACCTTCCGGAACGTGCGGGCCAGTTCGGTTTTTAATTGATGCTCCTCATTCATGAAAATCACTCCTCTCGTGTCAAAAGATGCCTTCCAAAGAAGGTGCTTTCAAAGTAAAACCATTAAATCACAAAATAATTTACTAATAAACAATTAAAATATTTACTTATTATACACCAAAGGCAATCGTTTGTGAAATATTTTTGAAGCTGCTGGAAAAATTGGATAACCTTCTCCCCCCTACTCCTTCCTTCCTCCCCGAATTAAGGAATAAAAATATCAAATGTAACAAAAATTTTAGAGGTGCGCATTCCAATCCGAGGGAGAGGTAGGACGATGCCGTTATTTTCTCGAATTCGAAACCGAAGTCTTAAGCTTCCCGGCCAGACGTCCGATTCGCCTTCCCATGAGGCTCCTCAAGAGAGCCCCGAGCCTCCCCTGCCGCTCGATGGCTGCGCTGACCTGGACATCCGTCTTCATTGGTTTCAAGCCCAGCTCGACAATTGCTCCGACGCCGTGTTTCATTCGTTTTCCGCCGGGCCGGACCAACGATGTGCGCTTATTTACATTCGGGGAATGGTCGAACAAAAAACGTTGGAGGAAAACGTTTTAAACGTCCTGCTGTCTATGCAGGCCGACGATGCGGCCGCGTTCCGCCGCGATATCCTCGAGCGGAAGCGCTTGCCCATGCCGAACCCGACGGTGACGCTTTCCTTGTCGGAAGGTCTGACGGCCTTATTGGACGGCCATGCCCTGCTTCTCATGCAGGACGAGCCCCTGCTGTTGGACTTCGCCGCTACTTACTTCGAGAAGCGGGCGATTGAAGAAGCGCCGAACGAAGCGTTGATTCGGGGGCCGCGGGAAGCGTTTATCGAGAACTTGGAAGTCAACCTCACGTTGATCCGGAGGCGATTGAAAACGCCGGCGCTGAAGATCGAAACGGTCAAGGTCGGCGCCCGTACGCAAACGGACGTGGCCTTGCTTTTTTTGCAGGACGTCTGCAAACCGGAGCTTATCGCCGAAGTCAGGCAGCGGCTGGCACAGATCAAGATCGACGGAGTACTGGGAAGCAGTTATTTGGAGGAACAGATCGAGGACAATCCTTATTCCCCTTTTCCGCAAATGCAGTATACCGAACGTCCCGATGTCGTCACCGCCGCACTGCTGGAAGGCCGGGTCGCCTTGATCATGGACGGAACGCCCATTGTCGTGCTCGCGCCGGTCTCCCTGTTCATGCTGATGCAATCGGCCGAAGATTATTATCAGCGTTACATCGCTTCCACCTGGATTCGGTGGATCCGGTTTTTGTTTTTGTACGTTTCGATGCTGCTGCCTTCGACCTACGTAGCTGTTACAACCTTTCATCCGGAAATTATCCCATCCCGGCTCTTGATCACCGTCGCTTCGTCCCGGGAGGTGGTGCCTTTTCCGGCGCTGATCGAGGCGTTCATGATGGAGATTGCCTTCGAAGCGCTTCGGGAAGCCGCGGTCCGTATCCCCAAATCGATCGGCCAAGCCGTTTCGATCATCGGAGCGCTGATCATCGGAACGGCTGCGGTTCAAGCGGGAATCGTATCTGCAGCCATGGTCATCATCGTCGCGCTGACAGGCATCGCTTCTTTTATCATCCCGCATTACGACTTGGGGCTGGCCATCCGGCTGCTGCGTTTTCCGATCATGATTCTGGCCGGGATGTTCGGCTTGTTCGGCATCGCTTGCGGCCTGCTTCTCGTCTATCTGCATCTTCTCTCGCTGCGCTCCTTCGGGCTTCCGTATCTTGCTCCGCTGGCTCCCCTTGTGCCGTCGGATCTGAAGGATACGGTGGTCCGGACTTCGTGGCGCATGATGAAGTTCAGGCCTTGGCTCATCTCGGCCGGGCGGCCCTCCGAACGAATGAATGTCCGTTCGCGGAAGCCGGAGCAGGAGGGCGGCAACGATTGAAATTGCTTAAATACGCGCTTGTCCTCAAAATGAAAGCCGCCGGCTCTCTCTGCCTCCTTGTGCTGCTGACCGGCTGCTGGTCTTCTGTGGAGCTTAACGACCGTTCGTTTGTCCGCGTCATGATCGTGGGCAAGGCCAAGGAGGGCATCGAGCTGAGCCTGGGCTTTCCTTTGCCGAACCGCATGATCCCCGGCATGGTGGGAGCAGGTTCCGGGAAGGGGAAGCCGTACGTTTTTATCACCAAAACAGGGGGCGACATCGGAGAAGCCTACCGCAAAATTCAGTCCGATCTGTCCCGGAAAATTACGTTCGGACAGGCGAGCACCGTCATCGTCAGCGATGATTTCGCACGGGAGGGCATCTCCAATCTGCTTGACTTTTTGGCCCGGGAGCCAAAATTCCACGTCAATGCCAATGTGTTCGTTTCTTTTGGAAAGGCCGACGATATCGCTTCGGCCCCTGCGGTATTCGAACGGTTCCCCGTTGATATTTTGACGGGATACGTTAAGCAAAACGTCACTTTACGAACGACGGTGAAAGATTTTTTAATGGCCAGGTACTACGGAGGGGACGTTCTCGTGCCTTCGTTAGTTTTTACTTCGAAGAAAATCGCCGACGAGCAGAAGCCTACCGGCAAATGGATGGGCACTGACGGAGCGGTTGTGTTCAAGCAAAACAAAATGGTCGGGACGCTCGATACGATGGAGATGCGGGGAGCCCTGTGGGTCACGGGGCAGCTGCAGGACGCGGAAATCAGCGTGCCGTCTCCGACAGACGGGAAGCTGGTCAGCTTTATGATCGAGCAGATGCACAGCAAGATCAAACCGGTGCTAACCGGGAATGGCATAGCCATGCATATCACAACGAAAGCTTCGGCAGAAATGCTGGGGTCTGACTCCCGTCTGAATACGGAGGACCGGAAGCAGCTATCCGAATTAGAGCAGCGGCTGGATGCGCTGGTAGAGCAGCGGATGAACAGCGCAATTGCCAAAACCAAGGAAGTCCGGGCCGATGCTTTCCAATTCGCCAAATATATTGATTGGAACTATCCGCGGCTGTGGAAAAGCATGAAGCCTCAGTGGAGGGAATGGTACCGGAATCGCCTGAAACCGGTCATACAAGTGAACATCTCGATTAAACGTTTGGGAACGGTCCAGCAGTCCGCCACGCATACGGAGGAGACAGAATGATTGGGATCGCACTCGTATACGGCTGCATCCTGCTATACGAATGGAAGTATCTTGCGTCACGCAACCGGCGGCGCCGGACTTATTTCGTCGTGCTTGGGTCTTTGGCCGCGATGTTCCTCGGCCTTGAGGCGATTTATGTATTCAAGGAAAAATGGGCGCTGGTCAACGTCGTAGAGACGGTATTCGGACCGATCCAAAAGCTGCTCTTTATGAAACAGTAACGGAGGGAACAAGGCATGGGGAAAGTTACGCAGTTGCAAATTTATATGCTGTTCTCCTTGTATTTGTTCACCACGATCTTGGGCTTCCGGATCGGTTCCATCGTGAAAATCGCCAGTTATTCGACCTGGCTCTGCATCCTGATCGGCGGTTTCCTGGGTTGGGCCCTGGCCTATGCCTCCTATCGGCTTGCGATGAAACGTCCCGCCGAGCATTTTGTCCTGTACGGGCGACATATTGTAGGCAAATGGCTGCACTACCCGATCGTGCTGGCCATGGCCCTTTTCTTTGTGTTTACTGCGGCCGTGCTGCTCCGGGAGCTGCAAGACTTTCTGATCCAGATTTATTTGCTGACCACCCCCTCTTGGGCAGTGTCCGCACTTTTCGCCTTTTGCATCGCCTGTGCCGTCCGGTCGGGAATCGGGGTCATTTTCCGAAGCGCGCAGGGGGTATTTTTCATGAGCATTGCGGGCATCCTCATCGTCCCCCTCTTCGTGCATAATGAGGTAGACCCCGACATGACTGTCGCTCTTTGGAATCATTTTAATGTTCCGGGCCTTTGGGACGGTTCGCTTTTTGTCGCCTCGTTGTACGGGGAGACGGCGTTTATTCTGTTTCTGTTCCCTTACTTCGCCCGGCAGCGCAAGACGATGCGCTCGCTGGCGGCGGCCGTCGTGACCTCGGTGATCATTATCCTGAGCAACTTTATTCCAGCGCTGCTTATTTTCGGTCCCGATCTGATGGGCAACCTGACGTACCCCGAGCTGGAGCTGATCCGGTACATCCGGCTCGGCGCTTTTTTGGAAAATTTGGACCCTTTGATCATCGTGTTATGGCTCGTCAGCTTGTTTGTGAAAATCAGCTTGCTCCTGTTCCTTGCGGTGAATACGCTTGCGCAAACCTTCTCGCTAACGGACCATAAGCCGTTTACGTTGTCCGTGACGGCTTTGATGGTTGGCTTCTCCTTGTACATGGCGGAGACTACGATAGATATCGCTCAATTGGGCAAGAAGGGAATGATCGCCTTCCTCCTGATTGTCGAAATGATCCCGCTCTTATATTTGGCGGTTGACCTCATCCGGTCGCTGCGTCATCGGAACCCGCATCAAACCTAGACATTTCCTGCAAATTTATGCGTTTGTCCGTTACGCGGTACGGGCAGCCGAATACACTAGGGGTAGACTCCAACTCCATACCATCACGAATGGGAGGAACCCCGTGTGGCTCACCGAACCCTCAAAACGAGATATCGTCTCCTGGCCCGCCGTTACGGACTGCAAATCAAGCGAATCATCCCATACCATTCGCTTTATAAACGCAATGCCGCTTACCGCGCAATCACCGATCGGGGCGACTTCCTGCTGAAGCCGTTTTGCCAAAGCCGCCTCCTTGGCCGGCGCACCCCCAAGCAGCAAATTGAACGCATTTCCACACACATCCGCACGCTGAAGGAGGCCGGCTACCCACACCTGCCGAAGTGGCTGACAACGTCATCCGGCCGTTACTGGACCAGCTATCAAGGCAGACCCTACTATTTGACGGAATGGATTAAAGGCCGGGAGCTTCAAAACGATGTACAAGACTATGACAGCCTTGGAAAAGCATTGGCCGGACTTCACAATGTCTGCCCAACCACCCGTTTTCCAATGTCCCACTTCACGTTAAAGGAAGTCGGCTCCATGAAGTGGCAGGATGCCTTGTTTCGCCGTCAGCTCGTGCGGTTGGATAGACGGCGAGGCCGATGGTTTCAAAAGCATAAGGCCGAATGCATCGCCTTGGCGGACGAGGCCTGGAGAATTATAGAGACGCCGGAGATACAGCGGCTCATCTTGATGGAGCATGAGCACCCCACCCTCATTCACAGCGATGTTACTTTTCCGAACGTCATCATCCGGCCCGACAGGCTGTTCCTGATTGATTGGGACCGGGTACGGCTTGGATCAATTTATCTGGAAATTGCCAGAACGCTGCAGAATACCGCGCTTTTCGAACCACAGCGCATGGAAGCGCTGCTGCGCGGATATGAACAATTCAGACCGCTGCTTCCCGAAGAACGGCTGCTGATCAGCGCCTTTTTCCGGCTGCCGCGCGAGGCTTGGTTTTCCGCAAAGCGCATCGTGCTTGGCCGCAGTCGAAACGCGAGCCGCGTAGTGACAAAAACATGGGCCCGGCGTTTGAACGCTGTTGGCTGGATGGATCGTTGGGCCCGGGCAACTTCAGCGCCGGAAGCATCAGACCATAGTCCCCTGGAGGGGGCGGGGATAAACGAAGAAGGCGAACCGGCTGCGATGTGAATCGCTGCGGTTCGCCTTTGTTTGGAATCGGATTAATAGCCGACCGTAAACCGTTTGCGGGAGAAACGCGGACGCTCCGCCTCATCCAGCATGGCAACGGCGTAGTCCTCGGCCGAGATGCGGCTGTTCCCTTCGGCATC
Organism: Paenibacillus elgii NBRC 100335; assembly: GCF_004000865.1. Taxonomy (GTDB): domain Bacteria; phylum Bacillota; class Bacilli; order Paenibacillales; family NBRC-103111; genus Paenibacillus_G; species Paenibacillus_G elgii. The sequence continues at coordinate 21,142 of NZ_BIMB01000028.1, forward strand.
CGTGACGAGCCGGTTTTCTTCCGTACGGTATTGGCCGGTTTTTTCTCCCGGTTGGATCAATGCGGCAGGGCTCAGGTTCGTCCAGTCAAGCTCGGAGCGGTGGTATACTTCCAGCGCATCCCGGTGCGCGAGTGCGATTCCTTTCCATTCCGCGGGGAATTCCGGCGTATCGACCAGCTGCACGCCCGGAGCCACTTCCAGACTTCCTGCACCTCCGACGCTCAACAGACGGCTAACGCCGGCCTTTTTCGCCGCATCAACCAACGCTTGGGCAGCTTGGGCCAGCTTCTCCTCTTGGCCGTGGGCCGGACCGTAAGCGCTAATCACGATATCGTGACCGGCTGCCGCTGCGGCGAGACTATCCGCATTGAAAACGTCTCCTGCTACAGCTTTCAGGTTCTCGTTCTGTTTCGTCACACGAGCCGGATCGCGCACGATCGCCGTCACTTGATGTCCACGGCTCAAGGCTTCCTCCAATATCCGCTGTCCGATCGTTCCCGTTGCTCCAACCAATGCAATTTTCATCGTTAACTCCATCCTTTCGTGTTATAAAATGTTATTGTGATCAATTGTTATTGCGATTAATCGCATTCTCCATCCACGGAGCATGACAAGCCTTCGGCGGCCTTGCCAGCCTGACCAGCCAGCTCCTCGGCGATCACCTGCTCCAGCGTCTCCCGGTTTGCTATGCCTCTCAGCACCTTATTGCCGATAAAAAACGTAGGTACGGCCGTAATGCCCGCTTCCCGGTAAGCATGGTTCAGCGCTTGCTGATGAGCTTCCTTGTACTTCCCCGTTTCCAGCGCTTCCCGGTACTCGGCGGCATCCAGTCCGATTTCGCCGGCCAGCTTCGCGAGCACGTCCGGGTCCCCGATATTTTGCTCCTCCTGGAAGAAGGCCCGGAACAGCCGGTGATTGTACTCGTTTCCTTTGCCATGCTCCTTGGCGTATTGATATCCTTCGAACGCAAGGTGCGTGTAAGGATGCGGGGAAAGCCGCGGCAGCTTCATATCGATCCCTAGCCGCTGCGCGTAAGGAGCAATGGATTGCTCGAACATCCTCAATTTCGGCGGGTCGTTCCATGGGTCCAGCGGCTCGGTCGGGCTTGGGCGCAGCTCGAAGGGCATCCATTCCACCTCGACGTCCTTGCCTTGTACAGCCTGCTCCAGTGGTCCTTCCGCCAGAAAGCAGAAGGGACATACGTAGTCGGAATAAACTTGAATTTTGACGGTCATATTGAAATTCACCTCCTTAATAAGGTCTTCCTAGTCTCTTCTTCCCATTCACATGTAACCATGTCAGTTACAGGTTATGGCAAAAAAAAGGGTTACCGGTCACCCCGCACCAAATCGAACACAATCTGATCCAGCGTAACTTTCGCCAACTCGTTCTCCATGGCCGACTCCGCCCGTCTGAAGACGGTGTCCAGCGTGCCTTGAATATTTTGCCCGACCGGGCATTTCGGATTCGGCTTATCGTGCGCCGCGAACAGCTCCCCCGGCGGGTCGTTCTGTACGGCGCGATAAACTTCCAGAAGGTTGATGTCCTGGGGCTGTCGGGCCAGCGATGCGCCACCGACGCCAGGACTCGTATGCACCAGCCCGGCTTTGCCGAGCAGTCCGATCACACGGCGGATCACCACCGGGTTCGTGTTGACGCTGCCCGCGATAAATTCCGACGTGTTCCGGCCTTCCTTATTGATATCGAGGAGAGCCAAGATGTGAATCGCTACGGCAAAACGACTGCTGATCGACAATTCATATCCTCTCCTCTCTGTCAAAATCCATCACCTGTAACCATTGTAGTTACAATTACTCGGTTTGTCAACCCTTAAAAGTAATTGAAGGGCAAGCCCTTTCCCCATAACCTGCACAACGTTTTCGCATATACTGATACAGCAGGTTTAGGGTCTGCAGACGAATTAAGCACGTTTGCCTGCAGGCCGGAAGGCGGGAGGCACGAAATTATGCCAAATTACAGCGTATTTAACCGTTCAAACGGGCCGCTATTTACCCAGCAGGTCAATACGTTCTCCACCCCCGGTATCGACTCGTCGCCGGAAGGCGGAGCAGCTATGGCGGGTATTCTGTTCGCCGCCAACTTCTCTTCGTCGATCACGGCTGCGCAGAATGCTATTCTGCAGGTGTCCAATCCGTCCAACAGCGGTAAAACGATGTACGTCTCGCGCATCGCCGGAAGCTCCTCGATTGCAGGTACAACCGTCAATGTGCTCAAGAACGCAACGGTTGCCGGTTCCGCCGTGACGCCGGTGAACTTGAACTTCGGCAGCACTACGGTATCGGTGATGACCGCACAAAGCCTGGCCGGAACCGTAAGCGGGAGTCCGGTCGCCATTCTGACATTAGTTTTATCGGCCGGATCGTTCGTCTTGGAGCTTGGCGGGCGAATCGTCGTGCCGCCCGGAAATTCCATCACTGTCAGCGTCGGACTCGGTTCGGCTACAGCCTCCGCCAATATCAACTGGTGGGAGTACTGATTCGGAGGTGCGGGGATGACGAACGATAACGTTTTCGACTATAAAAACGATCCGGTTTACGTGCAAATGACCAACACCGTCCAAACGCCCGACATCTCTGCTCCGCCAGAGACGAGCGCCGGAAGCGCCGGAAGCTTGTTCAGTCTGACCGGCTCCGCTTCGGCTTTGGTCGTGCTGGGCTTGACGTCGGCAACGTTCTCCCTTCTGCTGTCCAATCCGTCCAATAGCGGCAAGACCGTATACATTTCCCGGTTGACGGGCAGCATCGGCGGCTCTTCCCTGCTTTCGTCGCTCTTCGGAAGCACGACTTTGTTCAAGGGCGGGACGTTATCGGGGGCTGCGTCCCAGACGCCGACCAACAACAATTTTAACAGCACGACCGCGAGCGTCGTCACCGCACAATCGTCCACATCAGGCGTAACCGGAGGGACCACCGTTTATTCTTATCAGCTGGCTCCCGGACCATTCGTACAAAATTTCATCGGCGGCATTGTCGTCCCTCCGGGAAGCTCTCTGTCAGCCACGGTCACGTCGTCAAGCTCCGTCGCGGGCCTTACGATTACATCCGCGATCAATTTGGCCTGGTGGGAGGCTTGAGCGAATACAAACAAAGCACGTACCGTCTTGTCCGCGGTCCGTGCTTATTTTATTAGGCTTGCCGTTCGCTTACGGCCTCTTCCCGTCGCGCCCGATCCGGTATTCGTAGTTGTCCTTGCACAATTGCAGCAAATCGTATTTCAAGCCGCGCTTGGGCGTCGTAATCTTGATCGCCCGGCCTCCCGTTCGCCGCAATACGGCACGAACCGAACCGGGGTCGCTTACTTTGTTCACGATGAGCTCGTCCGGCCCCTCGGTTTCCCCATAGCGGCTAACCAAAAAACGGTCGCAAGCGACCTCATCGTAAGCGCGCTCCAGTTCATGCATCTGAAAATCCCGCAGCATGCCCTCCTGCACCTTGGCGATTAGCACCCGATCCTCGCCGAAATACAGCACATCCTGATGGATCGAGCCTTCCCGGTCGACAATCTGCTTCTCCGGCATTTCCTCCAAAATACGCAGGTGGTGGAGCATGCTGCCCGCTTTCTCGAATTCCAGACGTTCAGCGTACTCGCTCATCTTGGTGCGCATCGTGGCGATCAGGTTCTCCCCTTGGTTCAAAAGCAGACCGGCCGCCTGCTGCGCCGTTTCCCGGTATGCTTCCTCCGTGATTTTCCCTTCGCATACGCCGCTGCACTTGCCAAGGTGATAGAGCAGACAGACGCGCTTCGGCAGCTTGTCGCACGTCCTCAGCTTATAGTGCTCCGTGACAAATTCGAGCACGGCATCGCGGAAGCGGGCGCTCCGGTAAGGGCCGAAGCGGTGTTCCTTTCCCCAAGCAGCATCCCGGCCTTCACCACTTGCGGTCCGCAGCCTGCGGTCGCGGTAATATTCGGTCAGCCGCGGAAACCGCTCGTCCGTCATCTGCAAATAAGCATACCCGCTGTTATCCCGCTTGAGCGCCCGGTTGTACGGAGGCTTATGAATTTTGATCAGATTGTTCTCCAGCAGCAGACTTTCCGACTCGTTGTTGACCAGCACCACTTCAATGGATGCGATGTCCTGCACCATTTGACGAATGCCTCTGCGCTGATCCCGGTTTTGGAAATACGAGCGCAGACGGCTGCGCAAATTTTTAGCTTTGCCGACGTAAAGGATACGGCCTTCGGCATTTTTCATGATGTAGCAGCCCGGGCGTTCCGGATATTCGCCCGCTTCGAATTGAAATGGCATCGCAAACTTCCCCTTTTTCTTGCAGTTCCGCGCAAGGCTCCCCCCGCACAGTTCCTTTAGAGGCTTTTGTCCATTTTAACCTGCTCCACAGCGACCGTAAACCCTCCCGCCGTCAAAACCTCCGCGCAGACAGACGTCTTCGACAAGTTAAACGCCCGTTTCCGCAGCGCATCGGCTCCGTCAAACACTTCCGAGCACAAGAGCCGGACGATTCCGCCCGCATCCGTGACGTCCGGGCTCGTTACACATTGGTACAAGAGCGTCGAGACATGCTCGCCGGATGCATCGTATGCCCGCTTGACCAGCGCATAGCCGACGGGGCGGCCTTCCGAGTCGGATGCAATAACCGTATGTCCGTCCTTCAAGCTCTGCCATCCCGTCTGCCAAGCCGAGTTGGCGTTGTAGAAAGGAAGCCTCGCCCCCTCATGCGGGCCGGACCAGCGGACCGTATAGTCCCCGCGCGGAAGCTCTCCCGGCTGCCAAGCCTCCGCCGATTCCAGCAGCACCAATTGATCGGTTACCTCGTAGCCCATTTTCCGGTATAAGGCAATCGCCTTTTCGTTCTGTTTGAATGCTTCGAGCGTCGCCAGCGATACGCCTTCCTCCTGGTACAACCGGATGGAAGCTTCCAGCAGCTGCCTGGCAACGCCATGCCTGCGGTGCGACACGGCAACGGCTGTTCCCCCGTTCCAGGCCGTCTTGACGCCGTTCGTCGTACGGATGCCGTTCAGAATGATCCCCACCGGCTCGTCCCCGTCAAACGCGACAAAGGAATAGTCCGCCGACAAGCTTTCGGCCACCATTCGCGCCAAGAACGCATCGATCGTCATGACGATCTGAACATAGTAATCCTCGAATCCTTTGTTCCAAGCCTCTATTGCTTGATTCAACGTACATTCGGACAGCCGCTTCACCGTCAGCTCCATTGCCGATTCCCCCATTGCGTATGACTTAGGCGGAGGAACATGACGTTCCCCTCCCTATTCTCTAGATTCTCATACAGATTCCTGATTTGCAAGATGTTGGAATCCCCTTTCCCCTCAAGGGAACAGCAAAGCCATTTCCCGCGTCTACTCCATGTGCGCACAACATATCAACACATAGGAGATTACGCATGAAAAGAGTTATTTTAACTATCGCTATCCTCTTGGGTCTCGGTTCCCTTCTGCTTTTGCTGACCGCACTCAAGCTGTCTGATATCACAACGGCCAGGCAGCCGCAAGCCGAAATCCATTATGAAAGCAAAGTGATCGTTCTGGTGTACCATGACGTCCAAGAACCGGATGCGGCCGGCATGCCCCGCCTCTTGACGGTCACGCCACAACAATTCGATGCTCATCTGAAGGCTCTGCAAGACCACAGCTATCAGGTCATCAGCATGGAAGATTACGTCCGCTTCGCCCGGCAAGGGAAACCGGTTCCCCCGAATGCCGTCGTCCTCACCTTCGATGACGGATACGAATCGTTTTATACCCGCGCCTATCCGATTCTGCAAAAGCACGGCGTTCCCGCATCCAATTTCGTGATCGGAGCGCCGACGGATAAGAGAGATCCCAAAAAGGGACAGTATTTGACATGGAACCAGATGCGCGAGCTGGTCAAGGCGGGGCATGGCATTTACAGCCATACCTACGATTCGCACCGCATGGTCGATACAGCGCCGAAAGGCCCGCAGCAGCCGGCCTTGACACATCCCGCCTATCTGGCACAATCGAAAAGGACAGAATCGGCCGAAGAGTTCCGCAAGCGGATTCTCAGCGATTTGACCTTCATGAACGAGCGGCTCCGCACCGAGCTTGGCGACCGTTCGAAGCTGCTCGCTTTTCCGTACGGGGCGTACAATAAAGAAACGCTGCAAGCGGCGGAGGAAGCAGGCATCGAGCTGCTGTTCACCATCCGCGAAGGCATTAATACCGCCTCAGACCGGTTGGTGCACCGGATCGACGCGGGCGAGCCGTATATAACCGCGGACACCTTGATCGCGACGATAAGAAAGTATCATAAAAATGAATGATAACCATCTTTAAAAATAACGAGGATAGTCCGGAAGCCGGCAGTAAAGTCTTTACCTTGCCGGCGGCCGGCACATTCGCTTTTATTGAAGCTTCCCCGCGTTTTGACGGCGTACGTGACGCTTTCCCCCTTTCTGCCCCCCTTGATGCTCATGAAATTTTTCCCATAATTTTGTAATTTTGGAATCGGAATCATTTGAACCGCCTGCCCCTTTCGTTCGCCTATATCATGTGCGCACACCACATCAAGCTTAGGAGGCACGCATGAGAAGGCTTATCCCGGGCCTCGCCTTTCTGCTGCTCTTGCTGACCGGGGTCACGCTGACCGGGCACACGCTGCAGTCGGAGGTCGAAGCCCATTATGAAAATAAAGTTATCGTTCTGCTGTACCACGATGTCCAAGAACCGGAGGCGGCTGGATTTCCGCAGCCCTCAACAGTTTCGACCGTCCAATTCGACGCTCATCTGAAAGCGCTGAAAGATCACGGCTACCAGATCATCGGCATGGAAGACTACGTCCGCTTCGCCCTGCAAGGAAAACCCGTTCCCGCCAACGCCGTCGTCCTCACCTTCGATGACGGGTACGAGTCGTTCTATACCCGCGCGTATCCGATTCTGCAAAAGCACGGCGTTCCCGCATCCAACTTTATGATCGGAGCGCTGTCGGATACATATCATCCCGATGCGGAGCCGCATCTGACGTGGGACCAAATGCGGGAGCTGGTCCGGGCGGGATACGGCATTTACAGCCATACCTACGACTCGCACCGCATGCTCCATACCGCCCCCGGCGGCCAGCCGCAGCCGGCCTTGACCCATCCCGCCTATCTGACCCAGCGCAATCGGACCGAGTCAGCCGAAGAGTACCGCAGGCGGATTCGCAGCGACTTGACGTTTATGAACGAGCGGCTCCGCGCCGAGCTTGGCAATCATTCGAGGTTGCTTGCTTTTCCGTACGGGGCGTACAATGAAGAGACGCTTCAAGCGGCGGAGGAAGCAGGCATCGGGCTGCTGTTTACGATTAAGGAAGGCATCAATACCGCCGCAGACCGGCTGGTGTACCGGATCAATGCGGGCGAGCCGTACATGACGGCGGACGCCTTGATCGCGACGATAAGCAAGTATCATTAAAGAAGGAGCAAAACTTTTTTGCGGAATCAATGAACCGAAGCCCCGTTTCGTTCGCCTATAAGGTAGAGGAAGTCAGGAAGGTGACGTAAATGGATCAGGAAAAGCTATATATGAAGCAGTGCAGGAACGGAGATAAAGAAGCTTTTTTCAAGCTGGTCGAGCCGTTGTTAAGCCGCGTCTACAGCACGTCGGCCGCGATACTCCGTTCCTCGCACCTGGCGGAGGATGCGGTACAGAATGCGTTGCTCGAAGCATATCAAGCCATTATGAACGGCAAAAATATTCGCAATTTCAAGAGCTGGTTCAATCATTTGACCGCCTGCCGCGCGCTCGATCTGGCCAGGCAACGTTCGAAATTGGCCAGCCGGACCGGCGATCTGGAGGAGATTGAAGTCCCGGACGAGCAAGCCTCCCCGATCGACGCGCTCATCCGCAAGGAAGCGGGCCACGAGCTGCTGGAATCGGTGATGTCGCTGGACATCAACCACCGGACAGTCGTCATTTTGTACTATTATCAGGAGCTGTCGCTTGACGAAATCGCCGATGTGCTCGACGTGAAGAAGGGCACGATCAAATCGCGGCTGCATGCCGCCCGCTTGAAATTGAACGAAAAAATGATGCAACCTAATCCAAAGCAGGTGATGGAATGTTGAAATCGGTACGCGATAAACAAGTCAAAGAAGAGCTCAGCCAATCGCTTCAAGAGCTTCCTGTCCCGGCATCGCTGCTTCAATTCGCAAAGGACGTTCCGAACATGGCGGAATCGCTGCCTGCTATCCCGGCCCGCAGGCCGATCCGGCAGCGCAGCAGGAAGGCACGCTTCACCATTGCCGCCGCCTGTGCCTTGGCCGTAGTCGCTTCAGTCGGCGCGGCGCAGGTTTCCCCGACGTTCGCCAATATGGTAAAGGGCCTTCCGGGCTTCTCCGGCGTGTTAAGCTGGCTGGATGAAGTACGGGGCTATGACGGCGTCCGCAATGCGCGCTCCTATGGTTATGAACCGGCCGAGCCCGTCGTGAAGCAGTTCGGCGACGTCACCATCGGTATCAGCGATGTTTATTTGACCGGCGATAAGCTTTCCTACAAAACGTTCGTCAAGTCCGACGAGATTAAGAAAAACGCGTTCAAACGAGATAACGGCTATTGGGACGTAGACTGGAGAAACACAACGAATTATTTGTTCAGTATCGAAGACTTTAATGAAATTAGGGGCGGAGGCAGCGGGGGCATCATTATGTCCGACGATTCAACCAAGGAGCCTATTTATGCCGGAACTCACAGCTTCACCCTGACGCCGCAGCAAGTCCAGGATTTTATGAATAAGAACCCGAAGGAGCTGCGGTTCGACGTATCCAAGGTTCAACCGGGACAACAAAATGCGGAGTTCTTGTCCGAGATCAGCGTGCCGTTCGACAAGTCGCAATGGCGTGAAGACCTTGTTGTTCCGCTTCATCAACAGGTTGAGGTGGCCGGGGACCCGGATCTTCCGTCGTTTGCCTTGGATCAGGTCAAGATTACGCCTACGAATACGCAACTTGATGTGAAGATCCAGCAGGGCGCAAACCACTATTTGGAGTTTAGGCAGACTGGCGATTATGAGCGTAAATTCGACCCTTATCTTACCGATGACAAGGGGAACAAATACCCGTTACATGTGGATAGTCCGCAGAAAATGTATGATAGCCTTGCTCGGCCTGGCGATTGGGACGGCAACAAGATGGAGTTCATGTCTTCGCCCTATTTCGACCCGTCCGTGAAGCGGCTAACCTTGCACCTGAACGGCTTCGAGCTTACCGAAAAAACGCCGAGCGCCTCATTCACGCTCTCGCCCGGCGAAAAGCTGCCGAAAACGGTACGCTTTAAGGATAAACAATTTACGATCGTCGGGACCTCTTATAAAAAGGGGTACCTGTGGCTCAAAATCAAGAAGGATCGTCCGGAAGACGTCCGCTTGGGCATCCAGTTCGGCATTCCTCAGGACCTCAACAAAGCTTATCAGGAGAAAATCCAGAACACCCCGGAATTGTATGAATTGTACGAGCCGCATCCCGGCGTTGCGTTAATCGACGGGGTGCCGCGGTCCGAGCGGCCAGAGGACGACTATTTTGAAGCAGGCATCATGACGCCCGAGCAGGACTCTTACGAAATTACGATGCTGCGCAACGCCAACCCGATCCCGCTGCAAAAAGAGATCACGTTTGAAATTAGAAAGTAGCAGTCGTAACCTTGCGAATACTTGGCACCATCGTCGCTTTGTTTGAAGTTCCCCGTGTTTTGAACGCGTTCATGACGGAATCACGCCGGCATGATGCGGTCAAGGCACGGGGTGTTTTTTTGGGGAAATAGCAGCATTACGGTTGCCCCGCACAAAACCCCATATATCGGCGATCCGGCTCTCGTAGGTTTCCTCCGGCATGATCCAACGTACGGTGATTTGATTAAATTGTCTGTAATATCCAAATCGTTTAAAGTATATTTAACAGTTCATTTTCATGCACAATCATTACTATGACTTGTATTAGCACTATGGAGAACCTTATGCCTACCATTGCCGAACGATTAAAAGAACTACGCGAGCAAAATCAGGTCAAACGAGAGGAACTCGCCCAAATCCTCGGGGTTTCCGTTCGTTCAATCAGCCATTATGAGTTGGGCAACAGACGGCCGGATTATGAAGGTCTTCTTGCTCTTGCAGATTATTTCAACGTTAGTCTGGATTATCTCGTTGGCCGGTCCAATGATCCGGAAAGACACTAGCGGATGTAAAAAAACCTTGATTCGGGCACGACCAACCGTGACCCAAACCAAGGTTTAATTTATTTTATCCCGTTATTTATTCGTAATAATAACCGTTTGGGACGAAGGCTCCCACTTCACTTCCGCTCCCAGCGCTTCGCCGATGAAGCGGACCGGGACCATCGTATGGCCGTTCACGATCTGCGCCGGCACTTCCAGCGATTTGGCCGAACCGCCGACCGTGACACGTTTATCGCCGATTTTCAAATACACCGTCGTCGTTCCTTTCTTGGCGGTCACGGACTGCTCCTTTTCGTTCCAATCGATCGTGGCGCCCAGCTTTTCAAAAATCGCCCTTAGCGGCACAAGCGTGCTGCCTTCGACGATAACCGGCGGCTGCTCGAAGCTTTGCGCGGTACCGTCAATCGTTACCTTAATGGCGTCGGTGCCGCCTGTGGACGCTTCGAAACTGAACGTATCGCTGCCGAATACCGGCGTGAAATCAACCGACGTTACGATACTCTCGCTGCCGCCGCCACGCGGATCGGTTGTGGTTTCTTTCAGCAATATGCCGGTTTCTTTGTCGAACCATTGCTCACTGGCCGGGATGACCCCGTTTTCTACTCTCTCGATCCCTTGGGCATCCGTAAATTTTCGATTCAATGGCTTGCTTGCACCCGACAGGTGATAGGCGGCCCGGCCAAGGAGCGTTTCTTCTCCTTTAAAAACCGGAGCTTCGTTATATTCTAACAGTGACTTAAGTTTTTGCTTGGACATTCTGGAGAAGCCGTCCCATTCCATCCCCTTCAACTTTACTCCGCTTGTTTTCCCTTCCGTGATGAAAACTCCGTCATCTCCGTTGATGATCGAAGTGCTCATCGTTTTGCCGCTTCCGTCATAGTTGATCTCCGAGCGGTACCGGGCATTCGGCACATCCTCCCATTGCTTGTATGACACAACCTTGCTCGTTCCATTTTCGAACGTGGACGTCTGCTTCCATTCCAAGTAAAACAGGCTCGGCTTCTTCCCTTCGATTTCCTTGGCGACCTGCTCAAGGGTCAATGCGCCGGTTCCGGCTCCTGCCGGGGCAGCCGTCGCTCCGTTAAGAGGCAGCGCCATGGCAAGCAATGCGAGACCTAGTCCTGCGGACATCCATTTTCGTTTGTTCAACATCATCATATCCTCCATCTTTCCATATAAGGGATTGCGGCGGTGCTTAGTTTTCGCCCCGAATCATCGCCGCTTGGGCCGGACGAAAACACCTCCTTATCTTAAGGCGAAACAAAATCGAATTCGGTTCACCCATGAACCAAGCCGCCGGTTCGTTCGCCTATAAGGTGTACGACCCAAAAAGAGGAGGAGCAAACCACAATGAAAAAAACAACCATTGCCGTATTAAGCGCAGCCGTATTATTAGGAGGACTCGCACCGCTGGCCGTTCGGGCCGATGCAACCGCCGTTTCCGCAAACCAAACCGCCGCAGTGCCAGTTGCCACTCAAGACGCAGAAACCTTCAAGCTGAACCCGGCCATCCAGAAGCAGTACGGCGGGGCCACGTTCACGTTGAAGTCGCTGTCGGCCTCACCGGAGACGACCGAATTTGTCTTGGCCCGCCACGTCCCGAATGGGATTGCGAAAGAAGTCGATGAACAGCTCATGGACATGCGTTATGTGGTGACGGACGACAACGGATGGATCTACGAGTACGAAAAAGCCAAAGAGCAAGGACAGGAGCAGCCGGATGGCTCTTTCGTGCCCCACTATACCGAAAATGTGAAGCCATTGCAGGGCAAGCCCAAGGAGCTGACCATTAGGCCATATGTAGGAGCCTGGTATGACGATACAAGCACGATGTTCTCGGAAAAAGCAAATGTGACCGCGCCATTGACCGGTCAGTATCCGCTAACGCTCGATCAAGGCAAAATCGGCAGCATGTCGGTAACCGGCGTGGACTTCGGCAAGGATAAAACTGTTCTGAAACTGGCGATCGCCGGAGAAACGGCATCCGTTCAGAAGACGGGCACTTGGCTGGTACAAAACGGGAAGCGGCTTGACTATACCCGCACGGAATTGGTTAGCGTAGAGGACGGCGTCTACCAATACGAGCTGGAATTTCCGGCCGTGGACCCGACAGCCCAGCTTGAGGTGCTGACCAAGCGCATGACGCCAGTGACGTTCCTGAAGGAACTGGAGATGAAAGTTCAGCTTCCGCAATAACGACAACAACCCGCGAGGAGTTACGATCCGCGCGGGTTGTTTTTATGCTACAGTCCTTTGCCAACCGGCTGAATCGTTCTCAATACTTGTGCAGCGACCTTCGGGCTGATCGCGGACGCGATGACCCATTCCGCCAACTGTTGGGCGGCCAGGCAGCCGGCAGCGGTCGCGATTCTTCCGTCGCTGACGAAATCTTGGGCGACCACCTTCACGTTCATCTTCTCCAGCATTTTCCTTCGGGTCGGATACGTCGTCGCTTCTTTACCATCCAACAAGCCTAACGCCGCCAAAATGAGCGCCCCCGAGCACATCGAACCGATCCACTGCCTGTCCGGAGCCAGCTTGAGGCGGGCCATATACTCTGTGTCTTGAATCAGCTCCGGGACCAGTACCCCGCTTGTAAAGAGGACCGCGTCCATCTCTTGCAGTTCGTCGATCGTCCCCATCGTCTGGATCGGCAGCCCGGCATCGGATACGTGCGTATCCTTGGTCCCTACGATCTTCACCTGCCAATCCTCCACGCCCGCGACGGAACGGACACGATTCAACAAATCCCACGGAAGAAACAAATCCAGATCGGTAAACCGATCAAAAATAACCAAGGCAATTTTCATGCGACTCTCCCCTTCCCCTCATAAAGTAGAATAGCTCTCATCGCTTCGACTGACGCCAAAGCAAGTAAAGAAAATAAGGACCGCCGACGGCCGAAACGACCAGTCCGGCCGGAATTTCCATCGGCGGCACAGGTCCCCGGCCGAGCGCGTCCGCGACGAGAACGAGCAGCCCGCCAAGGAGCGCCGCCGTGGGGATCAAGATGCGATGGCGTCCCCCGACAAGCTGCCTGGCGGCATGCGGCACAATCAGTCCAACGAACCCGATCGTGCCCACCACGGCTACGGCCGAACCGGTCAGCGCGACGGCCATCGCCAGCAGAGACGCCCGCAGAAGCTCGACTTTGACGCCGAGTCCAAGGGCGACCGGGTCGCCGAGGCGGATCACGTCCAAATGAACGGCCAGCAGCCAGGCGAGCGGAATAAGAAGCAGCATCCAAGGCAGCACTTGCAGCACCTGGTCCCATGACCTGCCCCACAAGCTTCCGCTGAGCCAGATGAGCGCCGTGTTCACGTTGGGCGTCGCCCGCGACACCAGCAGGTGAATGCCCGAGGAGCAAAACGCGCTGACGGCCACCCCCACCAGCGCCAGCCGGACGGGAGCGACGCCTCTGCGATAAGCAAGCAAATACACGGCAAATGCGGCGGCAATACCGCCGCCGAAGGCCGCTGCCATGAGCGCGGAGGGCGCTGACAGCGGCAGCAGCAGCGTCACGACGACCGCAGCCAGCCCCGCGCCTCCTGTAATGCCGAGCGTATCGGGAGCGGCGAGCGGATTGCGCATGACGCCTTGGGCGATGACGCCCGCGACGGCCAGACCGGCGCCGGCCAGCAGCGCCAGCGCGATGCGCGGGAGCCGGTAGTCGAAAATGATCGAAGCCGTGTTCGGGTCGCCTTGGCCGACGAGCGACGCCAGGATCGGCCCGATCCCGAGCTTTGCATCCCCGATGCCGATATTGGCTATGGCAAGAAGCAGGGTCGCGAGCGCCAGCAGGCCGAGGACGCCGGCGTTTCGCCGTCTGCCTGCCGCAACCGGAGCATGCTGTCCGTTCATTCGTCGTTCCCCTCCTTGCGCCTGCGGCGGGCCAAATAAATAAAATACGGCGTGCCGATCAGCGCCGTGACGACGCCAACCGGCGTCTCATACGGAAACAGCACGAAGCGGGAGGCGAGGTCCGCGAGCAGCAGCAGCACCGCCCCGAGTAGAGCGGACAGCGGGATCACCGCCCGATAGTCCGCGCCGGTCAAATAACGCGCGATATGCGGCACGATCAGCCCGACAAAGCCGATCGGACCGGCGACGGCTACGGACACGCCGGCCAGCAAGATCACAACAAGCGTGATCTTGCTCCGGGTCTTCCAGACACGCTGGCCCAGTCCCCGGGCCATGTCTTCGCCCAAGTTGAGGATGGAGGCCGAGCGCCCGAGCGCGAAGGCGACGGCAAGCGCGGGAACGCCCCACCAGAGGAGCGTTTGGACATGCTCCCACCTCCTCCCTGACACCGATCCTGCGAGCCAGAACAGCACGCTATCGGTTTTCGTTTCGTTGAAAATCAGCAGTGCCTGCGTCGCCGCCGACAGGATCGCTTGGATGGCCACTCCCGTCAGCGCCAGGTTGACCTCCATATGAGCTCCTTTAAAGGCGGAAGCCATCGCGAAGACGACAACCGCCGCTGCGGCTCCCCCTGCGAAAGCGGCTGCCACCGTATATCCGCCCGTCACAAACGGATACGTGACGGCCACAAAGACGACCGCCACCGATGCCCCGGCGTTGATCCCGAAGACGCCCGGCGAAGCAAGCGGATTGCGCGTCACGGCTTGCATCAATGCGCCCGCGACGGCCAGATTCGCCCCGACAAGCGCCGTGACAACCGTGCGGGGAATCCGGATGTTCCGGATAATACTGTGTGTCCGCGACCCGTCCTCGTGAAGCAGCGCGGTCAGAACGGACGAGATCGGCATCGACGTCGAGCCTACGGCAACGGACAGCAAGAGCGCCACCGTCAGCAGCACGAAACCGGCTGCGGCTACCAGAGCGATCCGGGCCGCGCGTCTGCGGACCGCTCTTGTTTCCGTATGCGGCTGTACGGAATAATCCACTAGTACCCGACCCCTTCGCTATCGAATCTGCCGAACTTGTACCAAGCGTATGAGGCCAAGGTCATTTGGCTGCGAATAGCAGCTTATCCGCCTGGTCGATCATCACATTCGCCCCCTGCACACTGCGGCGGAGCGACCAAGCGTACCGGTCCACCTCGTATACCTGCTTGTTCTTCACCGCCTTGAGGTCCTTCCACAGCGGGTCTTTCTCGATAGGCCGGCCACCCTCTTTGTCACGCTTGTCGCTCTCGGCGGACATCAGTACGATCGTGTCAGGATCGATCTCAAGAAGCTGCTCAAGTGTCAAATTGGCGTTCGTCGAAGTAGACGCGTATTTCGAAGCATCCTTCAACGCATACGTATACCCGAATTGCGTCAGCAGCTGCGAGGCGAAAAATTCCGGACTGCGTACGGCGATTTCGTTGTTCGTATTGCCGATGAGCAGCACGCTCGGCTTCCCTTGCGGCGCCTTGGCCTGCAGCGCTTTGAGCTTGGTCTTGTGAGCTTCGATCACCTTCTCCATCTCGCTGCGTTTCCCGACAGCGTCGGCGACCGTAAGCGCCGTCTTCAGCGTATCGTCGTAATCGGCGTTCAAGTTTTTCAAGGCGATCGTCGGCGCGATTTTGGACAATTCCGCATACACATTTTTATGCCGGTCCGTGTCCGCAATAATCAGATCGGGCTGCAGCATTTTGATCTTCTCCAGGCTGGGCTGCGCGCGGGTGCCTACCGGGGTGTAGCCCTCGATTTTTTTCAGCACCTCAGCAGCGATCAGGTTCGGTTTATTGTCGTCGGCGACGCCGGCCGGCTTCACGCCGACATCCAGCAGCGCGTCAATGAAGCCCAGCTCCAGCACGACAATCTTCTGCGGAGAGCTTGGAACCGGCGTTTCGCCAAGGTCATGCTTGATGGTTATCACGGCAGCGGAGCCTGCGTTTTTCGTCTCGGCCGATGCGGATTTCGTCTCCGTTGAAGCGGATTTGGCTTCGGCCGGCTTATCCGGCGTGCCTTCCTTGGAGCAGCCAAACAGCAAGGCGCTGATCAAGGCGACAGTAGCAATCAGAAAAAGTGACTTAAGAAGTTTCACGTTATGTATCCCCTTTGCGTAGGTATAATCTTCCGGTCGGCACTCATTATAGCAAATCATCGTTATAGTGACAATGATTATCATTATCATATAAATTCCCGTAACTTTTCCTCCCCGCACTTCGCGCCCGCTGTGGTCTGGAAATTTTTTCGAAAAAGGGTTTCCCCTGCAAACGCCGAATAGTTTAAGAGAGGAAGCCCACACCCCTAACATACATTTAGTAAGGAGGTATTTCCCTTGAATTCAACCGCCCGTCTGGGCAAATCTCTGATGCTCCTATCCTTGGCGCTGATGCTATGGTGTATCGGTCTTACAATTCCGGTACCCCAAGCGCAAGCGTCCTCCTATTCTTACGAGGCGGCTCCCAAAGGAACCGTCGGCGTCACCAAGCCGAATCTCACGTTTTATTTCGATACCGATTTGACCTTTGCGCCTTCGTCTTACACCATGACGCTGAACGGGCAGAGCGTGCCTGCCAGTTACGACCATGACAAAGGGACATTCACCTACACGCCCGACAAAGACCTTGCGCCCGGAAATTACACCGTGCAAATGTCGATCACCTATCCCGGCTATAAGCCTATCGAGCAATCGTGGTCGTTTACCGTAGCGAAAGACGCGATCAGCCGTTTCGAAGCCCCTGCTCCGGAGGATCTGGCCGGACTCGCCGCCATTAACGACTACCGGGTGCTGTACGGACTTCCCCAGCTTCAAATGAACGATCGGCTTCTCGCAATGGCGAAGGCGCATGCAAAATATTTGGATGCGAATAAAATCGCCCAAGACGATAAAAGCGCGGAGAGCTTGCACAATCAGAACCTGAACAAACCCGGATTTTTCGGCCAATCGCCGCGGGAACGCGCCGCTTACTACGGGTATTCGGCCAAGCTCGGGGAAGACGCCGCGTATCACGTGGGATCGATCGGTGAGACGGTCGACGTACTGTTCGACGCGCCGTATCATCGTTCCCCTTTCTTAAATCCGGATGCCAAAGAAGTCGGTATTGCTAAAATAGGCGATTACACGATCATCGAATTCGGTTTCGGATCAAGCGAAAATTCGCCGATCGTCGTCTCGCCGGCGGACGGGGAGCGGTATGTGCCGACGTCCTTTGACGGGAACGAAGCCCCGGACCCGCTGCGTATGCATACAGACGGCAATTACCCCGTCGGCTACCCGATCATGGCCCAATATTTCGGTGAAAATGTGGACAAAATCAAGCTGCTGAGCGCCGAACTGACCGATAACGCCAAGCAGAAAATCGACTTGTTCGCGAATTCGCCCGAAAACGACGACAAATTGGCCAATGCCGTTATCGTGCTACCGCGCAAGCCGCTGCAAGCGGATCAGACTTATCTCGTCAAGCTGAGCCTGCAGGTGACCAAAAAAGACGGCACCACGACGACCGAGTCGAAAGAATGGAATTTCACGACGGAGCCGCTGCCGCAGCTCGGAAAAACGAAGCTGCACCGCAATGCGTCCGATTACCTCAAACAGGCGGTCACCGTGCTGCCGACTCAGCGTAAAGCCAGCTTCGGGCTGGATGATAGCAGCTATACGGTCGACGGCGTCTCCTTCCCGATGCAGCGGACGCCGGTCATCGTCGACGGCTCCTCGTACTTGTATATCCGCGATCTGGCCGCGGCGCTCGGTGCGAACGTGGAATGGGACGAGCAGCAGCGCGCGGCGGTGTATACGAAAGGAACGCTTAAGGTCACGCTATACACGACGAGAAACGCCTACGAAGTGAACGGCGACCTGCGGCAAACCGATACGCCTGCCCGACTGGTTGGCGACAACACGATGGTCCCAGTCCGCCTGCTGGCCGAAGTGCTGGGGGCCAAAGTAGATTACGCCGAAGCTACGCGGACGGTTATGATTACTTACTGATGGGGCGACCCTGTCAGAGCCAAACCCATCCATGCAAAAGGCACCGCATCCTGCCAAAACAGGAGCGGTGCCTTTTTTATGCGCCGTCTATTCGTCTTCGTCTCCGCTATCCCCTCCGCCGTCATCGTCATCGGAAGCACGGGAAGTGCGAGAGGAACCGGAAGAGCCGGAGGAACCGAAGAATCCTGAGCTCGAGCTTGATGCGCTTGCCCGGCGTGCCGCCGCTACTCTTCGTTCTTCTTCGATTTCCCGCCGATACAGCCGTTTCATCTCGCTTATAATTTTATCCATATCATGACATTCATGGACAGCCTCGATGTAGCGGCCTCCGGCAATAAGGCCTTCTACGCGCTGAATAACGGATGTATGAGGAGCGTCGAACCTTCGAACCTCGATCCTGGATCTTACCTTGGCGCGTGTGGAGCGGTAGCTCGATTGCGCTTGACCAAGCGCTTTTTCCGCCTGCCGCTTCTGATCCAGCCTCTGCTTGACGGTTCCGGCAAACTCATTGGCGAGATCGGTTAGGCGGACAACATGCTGCTCAATCGCTCCGAGACGATAAGGCGGGACGAACAGCCGCTGATTCAGCTCGTTATTTAACGATTCCGCCCTTGCGAGCACCATGTCGACCTGGTCCGCCACGAGGAAGCGCAGATGGTTTTGTTTCACCTGCTTCACTGCCGCGTCAAGCGCCGACCACGCCTGCTCCTGTCTGCTTTTCAAGCTGCCGTAGCCCCGATCCAACTGCTCAATGGCGCTGCGGCAATTCCGCTGCATCTCCTCGGCCTCGCGCAGCCGTGCGAGCATGTCGTCCAAAGCGTGTCTGGCGGTATCGTAATCCTGGTGCTCGTCGTCGGATCGCCGTTTCACCTCGGGCAACTGCTGTTCCATCTGCTTCACATGCCGATCGATTGTCACGTAACGCTCCCACATGTCCTGCCAATGCTCTTGAGCGTAGCATTGGCGCGTTCTCGCAAGCGCCGGCGCGAGCGCCGCGTCCGTTGTCCGGTATTCCCACAGCTTCTTCTGCACAAGCTGAATGTCTTTCGGGTTCTGCTGGCGGAACGCCGCATGCCGCTGCGTCATCTCAACCGCAGCCTTTAAAAGGGCGCTGACTTGGGCAGCGGTGGTTCTAACCTGTTCAAGGCTGCCGGCCTTGAGATTTTCCAGCATGTCCTCCGACAGCCTCCGGGCCTCGGCAAGGCTCCCGTAAGGATCGATATGAAGCAGATTTAAACAATGCTCTTCCACAAGCTTCTTCACTTTGGCCTCAGCTTGGTTCACCCGGCCCGGGAAAGCCCGGTATTCGTTCAGATAGACGCCAATGTCCTTCACGTCCCGGCTGATGCTTTGCAGCCGGGCTTCGGCTTGCGACGCAATCCGCTGCGCTCCGACCGGGTCGGGCCGCGCCGCATCGGACGCTTGCTTCAGCTCCTGCCGGAGCCGTTCCAGCTCTTCGTACGTTTGGTTCAGCGGAAATGCAAGCTCCGCTGTCCGGCTTTTCGCTTCGGCTTCTACGGCGACACGCTGATCGGTAAGCCTCTGAAGCTGCGGCGATAGGGCTTGGGCCGCTTCCAGAACGCGGCGGACCTCGGCATGAACCTCCTTGAAGGACGCCCTCAACCGCTTGAGTTCGCCCTTCGAATCACGGATAAACCGCGAGAGCTTGACGAAGTGGAGAAAGAAAATTTTCGTTTCCGTTAACACAGTCAACCGCCGGCTAACAGCCACCGTAAGGTTAGCCAGCCGCTCGTCTGCTTGCTTCACGATCGATTCGGTGCTTCCCCTTGCATTCCCTTCGTAAGGTCTTAACTCTTCCACCGCGCTCATCATGTTTACCAGCAGACGCTGCGCCCCACGGCGAAGCCTTCTGACCCTCAGCTTGTAGACAAGTCCGCAGCCGAGTACGACAAGTAAAACCAGTACCGTACCCAGCACCAGGAAGAACGTACCGGCAGAAATGGTAATCTTCCCTGACTGCGGGGCATCCGCCGGAGCAGGAACCGAAGACGGCGTTTCCTGCGGTTTCTCTGCAGGCGGCTGTACCGCCTGATCAGGCTTGGCCGGAGCATTCTCCGAAGGCACGCCGCCTGCAGGAGCCGGGTCGGCCAGCGCGTTCTGGTGAACCAGCAACCCTAACGCCAGCATGACGCCGAGTAGTATTTTTTTCATCCTTCCACCTCGTCCGCATCGGTGTTATAGGAAGATTATACTAGAAACGGAGGCAGGCCAACATCCTTTTTTGTCGGATTATGGCACTGTTAGAGCAACAAAAAAGGCACCCGAAGGCGCCTTGTCTTAAGTTTCAAGCTTTATGACTTTACCCAACCAGCTTCCCGCTCATCCCTTGCCAGAGCGTTCATCCACGTTCACGTCGAGAATGTCCAGCAGGAAGACGAACACCGGAATCCCGATAATGAGCCCCCATACCCCGAAATAATGCTCAGAGAAGATGAGGATGATGAACGTATAGAACATCGGCAGATTCGTTTTGGACGACATCAGCTTCGGGTTCAGGAAATACCCTTCCAGGAAATGCAGGATGGTAATCATCACGATCACATAGATGACCATCAGCAGGCCGCCCAGCGTATAGCCGATAATGCAGAGCGGAATAAGTGAAATAATAACGCCCGCCACCGGGATCAAACTGAGCAGGAACACCATGATCGACAGCGCGAACAAGTACGGATACCCCAGTATCCATAACCCAATCGCAGTAAAAATCGTATTGAACACGGCGATCAGCAGCTGCGCTTCGATCACCTTGCCGAAGGAAAGCACGAACTTCCGGCCGAAATACTCCAGCTCGTTATAGAGCCAAGCGATTTTGCTCGTTTTAAATTTCGAGGTGAATCGGACGATGCGGTTCTTTTCCAGGATGAAGAAGAGGCTGAGCAGCAGCGCGAAAATAAATGTCGTTCCCCAGTTGCTGATCTTGAGCACATATTCGAAGCCTTGCTTCACATACGATTGCAGATTCAATTCCTTCAAGATGCCCGCGATCCATCTGGACAGCTCATCATCCGGGTGAGGCGAGTTCATCAGTGAAAACACGACGTCGTACAGCTGTTTGATTTGGACGATAACCTTGGGCAGATTGTGAGCGATCGCCCAGCCCAACAGGCCGCAAATGATCAAATACAGCAAGATCACAACGGTCTTGCTGTTGATCCGGATGAAACGGTTCAACTGCGCCGTGACATACCCTTGCAGACGGTACATGATGAAGGTGAACAGGAAGGTCAGCAGCACCAAATTCAGCATATCCCGAATTTGGAACAGCAAAAAGCAAACTATGAGCAATATGGCGAATCTTCTTACCGTCAGGTTGGTAAACATCGTTTTAAGCCATTCCATACATTTAATCTCCTGTTCCGCCGGAATAAGGAATAAAACTTCCCATGCAGTATACGAAGCAAAGGGAACGAAAGTTTCAGGGAAACGCGCCCGATTGACATAAATATTTCAAAAGGCAAAGAGACAGCACGGGAACGTGTCCCGCTGTCCGGGCTTGCGTGCCCTAGGAAAAAGAACATCATAAGATCCCGCGGCCCGTCAACGTGAGGATCGCCTTCTTCCACGGCTTCATTAGCTTTTATCGTCCTTTTTTCGTTTTTTATTCAGTTTTGTTGTTTATCCCGCCCCCGGCTGCTGCTTCGTTGTCTGGAATGCGGCATCGATCCGGCTTCGGAGCCCGCTCCAGAACTCGCCGATATTCCGCTTCGGATCGCCGACGATACTCTCGCCTTTTTTGCCGGGATGATAGATCACGTCCTTGTTCCGGTTGATCTCCTCCAGGTAATCCTGCACAATCTGCGCCGTCTTCGTATCCGGGTGCTGCTTCACCAGCTGCTCGTAGCTGCGCTTGACCGCCGGAAGCAGCTTCATCGTGCTTTCATCGATGGCGTCGTACCGGTATCCGTGAATGTACTGCTCCATATAATCGACATACAGCGCTTTGACTTCGGTCCTCCGATGGCCGGAGGGATAGCTCGTCAAGTAGTTCTCCGCCCGCAGGATGCGATCCGCAAGCTCGCTGCGTCCGATCAGCAGACGGCCGTCGTCGAAAAACGTCTTGTTCGATTCCGCCGCCCGGATGCTGAGGTAAGCCTTAACATCGTCGGACGCGAAGGAAGCGTACGCTTTCTTCAAAGCCTCATAGTCGATTTTCCAATAAAAATCGCCTTCGCCGCTCATGTCCAGCGCGAGCTTCCCTTCGGTTTGCCGCAGGAGCCACTGCTTCAGCGTATCGTCGTTTTGGATTTTATTGAAATCGAGAGGAAACCCGAGCTCGCGCAGCTTCTCGGCCGTTCCCGGCTGCTCCAGCATCCGCTTGAAATTGCCGTTCACGCCTGGCAGCAACTGGTCGTAATACTGCTCAAGCCGCAGCAGCATCCTGTCCGCCGTCTTCACGTCGGCCTTCTGCAAGTTAACGTCCAGAAACGCCGTAATTTCCCGGGCTTCCTTCGCTCCCGAAGCAGTCTTGTCCAACTGCTTCAGCAAGTCCTTGCCGCGGACCGGTTCCGAATTGGGCGTCCCCGGCTGCGGAGAAGTCGTCTGCCCTTGCGGCTCCTTCACGGTCGACGAGTTGTCGCCGCTTCCGCACCCTGTCATCACCGTCACGACAAGCAGCGCCAGAACAGCCATCCTTCCAGCACGTTTCATCATCTGCACTCCACCTCATGTTGGTTTCTCTACGATTTCAAATCATACACCGTGGTAAAGAAGTCTTCGCCGGACTTTCCGGCTACCCGCTCGGCGACCAGCTCGCGCAGATCGAACGGCTTGGTCATGTAATCGTCGGCTCCCAGCCTCGCCGCTTCAAGGCATATGCAATTGCGCTGACAATCGCTTGCTCGTCATCCGCCACAAGCACTCTGAAGTTCATGCGCCGCCTCCTCCCGGGTCCGATTTTACAAAAAAGAGAAGCCCGAACGACGCACAATCGGGCTCCTCTTCCATACATGATGATTAGTACTTAAATGATAGCATTCCGGACTTCCACTTTCAACTTGTCTCGGGGTGCGCGACAAGCCGGTCAAATATGCTTCCCATGCTGGCGCAAGTACCGCTCGATATCGTTGTACATCCCGCCCTGATTGGCGTATTTGACATAGTTTTTGGCCGTCCGCAGCCAGTCCAGCGTCGATGGCTGCACCTCCGCCAGCGCTTCCTCCATATCCCGCATCCGGACCGGACGCTCGACGCCGGTTTCGAGAATTTCCATCAGCACCCGCTCCACCGCACGCTCACATACGTTCGCGATGTCCGCGCCGGAGAAAAATTCCGTCGCCTTCGCCAGCTTGGCCGTGTCCAGCTTCTCGGCGTACCGCTCATGCATCTGCAACGCAAAAATATGCTCTCGCGCTTCCACATCGGGAGGCTCGACGAAGACCAGACGGTCGAACCGGCCGGGCCGCTTCAGCGCATTGTCGACGTCCCACGGCATATTGGTCGCGCCGATGATCAGCAGGTGGTCCGTATCGCTGTCGATACCGTCCATCTCGTGCAGAAACGTATCGACCAAGCCTCTCGTGAGCGAGGACGATTTGGAGCGGTTGAAGCCGATGGCGTCGACTTCATCGAAAAACATGACGCTGGGCCGCTGCGCCCGCGCTTTATCGAACGCTTCCTTCAGATTGCGTTCGCTTATCCCGATATAGGGGTCCAAAATATCCGTAATGTGCACCGTAATAAACTTCGCCCGGCATTCTCCTGCGGTCGCCCGGGCCATGTACGTCTTTCCGCAGCCCGGAGGCCCGTACAGCAGCACGCCGCCGCCCGTCTTCTTCCGAAACTTGGAGAATAAGCCCTGGTTGAAAAACGGGCTGATGATCTTCATCTGGATCGTTTTTTTCAAGTCTTTGAGGCCCGCCACGTGCTCGAACATAATGACCGGAATGTCGGACTTCCGCTCGGAAACCGGTTCCTTGCCGCCGGCCACCACCTGCAAGCCCGGGTGTACCTTCGGACGGAACGCCGTCACTTGCTTGCCCGGAACGCGGCGGACATCCGCCTCGTCTTCATCCGGCCCGTCGTCCTCCGGCTTCCGCTCCCCGAACCGCTCGTCACGCCAGTCCGCACGCTCCTCAAAGCGGTCCCCATGCTCTGCGGCTTCCGGCCCCCGGCCGGAAAAGAGCTCCGTCACGGTGCCGCCGCCGGAAGTGTCCGGCCGGCCTTCGAGCCGGGACTCCGCCGGTGACGGGGTGCTTGCAGCGGCGTCCGCCGGAGCGCTTGCCGCCGCACTCTGCTGCAGCCGCGCCGTCACCTGGGACAATACGGCGACGATTTCGCCGCGCAGGGCACCGTCTTGGGCATACGTTAGGCCCTTGGAAAACGCCTGAATCGCATCGAGCCAGCGTTCCACGGCCTCGTATTCCTTGCCGAGCCAGAACCAGGTCTGCGCATCCTCCGGCTGCTTTTGTGCCATTTGCTCCAGCCAATTGATCTTGTCCATACGCTACCCTCGGATTCTCGTTAATAGTTTCGCCAGCGGCTTGGCCGTCCACGAATAGATTAAGTAAGAAAAATATAGAACGAGCAGCACGATCGTCGCCTGCTCCCATCCGAGTGCCCGGGTCCCCAGCATCGCGCCGAGGCCGACGACGTAGACGACCATGGGGCCGCCGATTTTTTCGACCAGCCGCAGCGGGATGAGTATCGGATGCCGTCCCCAGTCCAGCTCCTCCAACAGCGCCGCAAGCTCCTTATTCGTCGGGTCGAGCAGGAACGCTTGCCGGAAATGGTCGCGGGCTTCCGTCAGACGGTCGCGGTACAGGGCATCCAGCCCGAGATGCACCTCGATGGCGATCTGATCGCCCGACACCTGTATCAGCCGCTCCAGCGAATGGATTTGCTGCAAACGGCTGTCCTTCGTCAGCGCGAACATATAGTGGGAACGCACCACGTAATCGTCCTCCGGGTCCAGCTCGAGCGCCTTCCGCATCAATTGGTCCGCCTTGTCGTGATGCCCCGTCTCCCTGAGGAGCATCGCATAAGACGCATGAACCCGTGCGCTCTCGGGGTTATCACCGAGCGCATCCAGATACGCCCGCTCCGCCTCCACCCAGCGCTTCGTCTTGGTGTAGACGTCTCCGAGCCATTCGAATACTGCTTCTTTATCGTAACCGAGCACCAGAGCTTCCTGCAGATGATCCTCCGCTTCGCGGTAGCGCTCCAGAGAATAGAAGCAGACGCCAAGATAAAAATAATACCGCGCCTGGCCGGGATCGTCAGCCAGCCCTTCCTTCGCCAGCTCGATCACTTTGGCGTAGCGCCGCATGCCCAAATAATGGTCGATTTTCGAATCCAACGCCCTGCTTGCTCTCTCGTCCACGAAACCGCAGCCCCCCAGCCTTAAAGTGCGATCAACAGCACGATCGAAACGATTTCGATCCCGGCGGAAATCAGGCACCATATGATCCCGCTTTTCTTGAGCGGCTCGTTCTCGCCGACGGTCAGCATATGCTGCCGGTACGGCTGGCGGAGCGCCAAATAGTACCCACCGAACAGCAGCAGCTCCGCGGCCCGGGCAATATATTTTACATAAACGCGCTCCAGCTCGATCATGTGATGAAAATAAGCGTAGTAGAAGCCCATTTTGCCAAGATACAGCAGGGCCGCCACGAGGATGAAGCCCCTTAAGACGTTCGGATTCACATGCAGCCAGCGGCCGGTCCGGTTCGCCAGCACGGTAAGCGCAATGACGCCTCCGAAAAACGCGACATAGAATAAATTGCCGATATCGTAGGATTTGGTACGGCGTATCGTTTCCTGCGACAAGCTGGCTTCGTACAAACTCACTTTTAATGCCCCCATCGTTCGAACTTGGTCAGGTTATGTTTCTCTTACCAATATCGGCTGGCGGCTTACAAAAATTTACCCAAATTTCAGGGGCTGGCCTCCTGCGCTTACTCCGCTAACGCACGTGCCGCCAGCCGCTGCAGCGCAACATCGTCCATCGGCGGATTGTGCAGCCCGGCGCGGACGTCGCGGTACATCCGCTCCAGCGGCAGCTTGCGGGACAAGCTCGCGCCGCCCACGATGCGCATCGCGGCATCGACGATCCGGATCGCATGGTTCGTCGCGACGTACTTGACCAGCCCGAGCTCCGGCTTCAGCGCAGGCCGTCCGGCCTCATCCCGGTCCCACCGGTCGGCCATCGCATACAGCAGCGTGCGGGCTGTGATCAGGTCCGCCTCCATCTGGCCGACCTGTTGGCGGATATGGGGAAGCTCCGCGATCGGTCCGGGCAAGCTGTTCGGCCGGTAATCCCGGGCAAAGCCGATCGCAAAATCCCTTGCCGCATGAGCGATGCCAATATAGCATGCGGGAATGTTCAGCAGCCAGCCGTCGCCGTCGTCGACACGCGGCCAGCCCGAGTCCGATCGGCCAAGCAGCTCATCCTCCGGCACGAAAGCATGCTCCAGCACGAGGTCGTGACTGCCTGTTGCCCGCATGCCGAGCGTATCCCACGTCTCTTCCACCCGGATGCCGGGACCCCGCCGGACGAAAAAGACGCCAGTCGCGTCCTCCCCTTCGATTCCGGCCGTTGCCGTAAAATGGTTCAGCACCGGGCTCAAGGTGCTGTAGGTTTTGCGTCCGCTCAGCAGCCAGCCGCCTTCGGTCCGGACCGCCGTCGTCTGCGGCTTCCCGCCCCGGCTCGGACTGCCGGTCGCCGGCTCCGTCCCGAAGTGGTTGATCATCGCTCCCTCGCGCACCACCTCGCCGCAAAATCGGGCGAACAAGGCTTCCGGCCACGACCGGGTGCAGCGGAAATGAAGCATCTGCCCGACATGCCAGCCGACCGCCAGCGCCGTCGAACCGTCACCGCGTGCCAATCGTTCTTGGGCCAGCACGAGCTCGTAGAGCGAAATTCCGTCGCCCCCGTACTCCTGCGGCACGGTTAACCGCAGGTAGCCGCTTTCCCGAAGATCGGCGAAATTATCAAACGGGAAGCTCCCTTCCCGGTCATACTCCGGCGCCCGCTGCGCGAAGCGTGCCGCCAATCGGTCCGCCAACGCGGCAAGTTCAGCCTCACGCTCGCTGCGGATGAACATATCCGACGGTTGATTTGGGTTCATCTGATGCACACCCCTTTTTACTATTATTCATATAAGAATAATATGTTTTGAACCAGGTTAGCCTACGACGAATTTTCCGAACATGTCAACCCGGCTTCTATTTTCAATTATATTATGGATTCATTTGGATGGCATAGCCGCGCGTTAAACTTTCTTGCCTGCATACGAGGAACGAGACGATTGCCATCCTTTGCGAGTACCGGACGCAAGGAGCGCATAGCCGAAGATGCCCGCGACGACGAGCAGCACGCCGATGCCGTGACGCCAAGTCACCTGCTCTTGCAGAATGAAGAACGACAATACGATCGAAGTGACGGGAATGACCGCCGTGAACAGCCCGGAGACCGATCCCGGAACCTTCTTCATTCCAGCGTACCACAGGATGTACCCCAGCACGGTCACGACGACCGCATAATATACAATGTACGACCACTCGCCGGCGGTCAGATGAAGCCCTTCCATCCGTACGACATCGTAAACCGCAAGCGGCAGAAACCACAAAAACCCGAGCGTGCACGAGATCGCCGACAGAAGAACCGGACTGTATTTCCCGGTGAGCCCCTTGCCGATGACCGTAAATAACGCTTCGCTCGCTACGGCGAGGAGGATCAGCAGATTGCCGATCCAGGCAGCCCCCGTCCCCGCCTCCGTCCCGACCGGTTCACCGATGTGCAGAACCACCACCCCGAGGACAGCGGCGGCGACGCCAAGCATGACCGGCGGCGTCAATCGTTCCTTAAGCAGGAGCGCCGAGAGCAAGGCGACGAATACCGGAGTCGTGCTGGTAATGACGCCGCTTTCCGCAGCACCGGTATATTGCAGACCGTACAGCAGGCAGACCGAGAACAGAAACGACCCGCAGAACGACATAAGCAGCATCCGGTATACTTCGCTTTTGACCCATACGGGCTTATTTCCGTCCAAAATAAACCATAAGGCGATCAACAGGGCGGCGGCGATCCCGAAACGGAGAGCGGAAGCGACGAATACGGGGACGGATTGAACGAGCAGCTTTCCGGCGACGACCGAGCTTCCCACGGTCATCATCGATAAGGTCATGGCGGCATAAGCCGCCCAAGGCTTGGACATGGACGAGTTCCTCCTTCTGGTTCACGTGCGGATACTATACCATGCCCTACCCGCTGCGGTTAGAGCCACTGAGCCCCGAATCGGAGGGTACCACTGCGGCCCGCCCGGCGAAAAGTCCCTGTTTTCGTCCGAGAACGGACGAAAGGCCGCCCCGTGGCAAATCTGCTTGCCGGGATGGCCTCTTCGCTTATGCGCCATTTTTTTCTCTAACAAAGGTAATGAAGTCCACATTCACAGGCTCCGTGTCGGTCGCTCTGAGCAAGGCGTTGATTTGGCCGCGGTGATACTGTCCATGCAGAGCCACGTGAGTCAAAATATCCCCGACCGAAGTGTCGAACACTTTGCCGGACTGATTGGTGTAACGGAGAACGCGGTCCCACTCGGCAGCGGTCAGGCCCGCCAAATAAGCGGTGTAATCTTCGTGATTCCTCTCGGCCATCCGGCCGCAGAAGTCCAGATCGGCTTCGGGCCAGACCGTCAGCGCCGAACTGTCCTTGCCCTGCAGCCGGGTCAGCCAAATCCGCTCCGCCTGCAAGATATGGGCGAAAAGCCCAACCGCCTTCGGATGGCTGCCGGTCTCCCCGCTTCTCAATCGTTCCAAGATCCGAAGGTTGGCCCAGTTCAAATGCTCGAACAGCTTTGGAGTGTTTTGCATAAGTCCCACCTCTTATTCGAAATTAGAGTTCCTGCCCTGCCGACCCGCTCAATGCGCGGTAACTGGCTGCGGGGCTTCCTTGCGCGCCGGGTACGGATAAGGCTCCGGCGGCTTGCCATAAATCGTTTGCGAAGGGAATTTGTCCAGCGTGATCACATACGGATGATTGTACACGGTCCGCAGATGCTGCTCGGCGTTGACCTTCCCGTCCATCAGAAATTTGCCGTTCCACGTGTTGAAATACATCCAGCCGACCTTATTTTTTTTGAGCTGCCGGGGGTCCGGGATCGGGCCGTTCTCCAGATAGGCGACCAGCTTTTTGCCGCCGGTCATGTTTACGAGCGTATCGTACACGCTGAGCAGCGGGCTGTAATCCCCGTCCCTGATATACCGGTCCACCCCGATAATGTCGACCTTGTCGTCGCCGGGGTACCAATCCTTCGAATGGATCGTATCGGACGTCGTCCATACCCAAATCAGGTTATCCAGCCCATGGTAGCCGGTAAACCGGTCAAACATCAGATTGTACAGCCGCTTCGCGGTTTCCGGCCCCTTGGCTCCCCACCAGAACCAGCCTCCCTCCGCCTCATGCAGCGGGCGCCAGACGACCGGGATGCCCGCCTGCTTGAAGCGGAGTAGCTTCTCCGCCATCTCGTCGAGGTCCCGGAGCAGCATGCGGTTCTCTTCCGTGCCAGGGGTCACGGCTTTCGCCACGTCGAAGGTCGTCTTGGAAGCGAAAAACTCATGTCCCCCCATCGGCGCCGGCCAATGCCATTCCACGGAAACGATCCCGCCGTACTTCGCCCACTCCAGCGCATTGTCACCAAAATCCGTCGCGGTGAACCCGGCCATGGCCGGCAGCTTCCCCGTGATGCGGTAAATATAGTTCAGCTCCTCGGAGGAGGTGCGCTGCTGGCCGGACAATATGTTTTTCCCGTAGCGGGATGTCATGTAGTCCATCAAAGCCTGCGCTTCGCGCGAGGGCTGCGGCGTAGCAAGCTTTGGCGTTACCTTGGGGATCGCGGGCCGCGGCTGCATCGCTCCGAGCCGGATGTAATCGACGTCGAAGTAGCCCCAGTAGGTGGAAATACGGATCTCATTCTCGCCTTCCTCCAGCTGCACTTGACCGAAATCGATTTCCGTAAACGCTTCCGTCTGCGGAAACAGCTTCTCCCCCGCCGTGCTGCCGTTCACTTCCACATAGTTCGTCTTATCGCCGAACGGCGACGCGTATCCGATCTTGAGCGGGTAGAACCCGTCCGCCTCCACGTTCACCGTAAACCGCACGGCTTCCCCGGCGTGCTCGAAGCCCGTAACATAGCCCGTCCCCGAGAACCCGGGCCGCGTGGCGGCTATGACCGTCCCCTCCGTCCGGGCGTCCTCCGCCTCGTACAGCATGTCGGGAGACGCCGCGGCTGCGGCCCCGCTTTCTTTGCCGGCTGCGCCATACCACAAGCTCAGCGCCAGCACGGCGGCGATACTGATTTTGCCCGCACACGGAATTGCCGTCCATCGCATCTGGGACCCCTCCTGAACTTTCCATACTAAGAGCTTAGCTTGGAAAAAGTCGGAGCGCAACGAAAAAGATAATCGTTTCAATTCTAAAGTTTCATTAATTTTTTATTTACTGCACGCATGGCTATCATTTTGTTTCCTGGCAACACCGATATAATAACCAGATGCTTTCGGCCACTGCCGCAAGACAACATACATTGGACTCAAACTTACAACCGGGAGGAACTTGCATGCTAGAAAAGTGGGTCAATACTTCAATCCGTATCAAACTAACCGTATTATTACTGGTGCTTTCTTTATTTCCCTTGCTGTGCAGCACCATCTTTTTGGCCAATTATTTGACAGCGGAAATTCAAAACGAGACCCGTGACAAAGAGAGAAGTCTGGCCTCATCCAATGTCGGATATATGGAGTATTGGGTGCGTAAACGGACGGAACTCGTACAAGAGATGATCGCAAAAAATCCGGTCTTCAAATCTGGCAATGTCGAAGCGATCAGACCCCTGCTGAAGGCGTTCGGGGAAATCGACAGCGAGGTCGAATACTACTCCTATGTGGACGCCAACGGAATCAGCAATGCCGCCGACGGAAAAACTAGCCAAATTACCGACCGCGATTATTACAAGCAAGCCCGGGAAACCAAGAAGCCCGTCGTCAGCGACATGATCGTGAGCCGCCAAACCGGCAAAAATGTCATCATCTTGCTTGTGCCTATGCTGAACGAAAAGAACGAATTTATCGGCGCGATTTCCACCATACTCAACTCCGAGATTTTGTACGGACTGACGTCAAATATCAAATTCGGGAAAACCGGCTTCGGCTTCCTGGTGACCTCCTACGGCACTGTCGTTACGTTCCGGGATGTGGCAGCCGTCGGCAAAAAAGTCGAAGAGGCGTTCACCGCAGAGCAAGCGGCGGTGTTCCGATCAGACATCTTGGCCAATGAGAGCGGTATGGTGACCTTCGCAGCCGAGGACGGCGAAAATATCGCCGCCTACGATACCGTGCCTTCTACGGGATGGAAAATCATTACGGTCGCTCCGGCCTCCGAAGTGTACGAAGGAATCGCCAAGTCCAAGCTGATCTCTTGGATCTTCATCGCCGTATTCGTAGTCATCAACACGCTCTTGGCGCTGCTCATCTCCAGAGCCAACACGAAGCCGATCGTGCTTCTATCCCAGCTTCTCGAGCGGATTGGAACGGGCGATTTCACAACGCGACTCCCGGTCAAGTCCAAGGACGAAGTCGGGCAGCTGTCTGAGAACATGAATACGATGCTGACTTCGATCGGAGGCATGATCCAGCAGGCCCATGCGACCGCCGAGCATGTCGCGGCTTCCTCCGAGGAGCTGAACGCGATTGCAGACCAGTCGGTCGAAACCTCGAATCACGTCGCCGAGGCGATACAGCAAGTCGTCAACGGCTCGGAGGCGCAAGCGACAGGCGCGGAACAGACATCCAAGGCGATGGAGGAAATGGCCGTCGGCGTACAAAGAATCGCCGAATCGTCTTCCAACGTCTCGGAGCTATCGTTCGCCTCGGCGCAGGAAGCGCGGGAAGGTAACCAGCTTGTCACTTCGGCGATTCGCCAAATGAAGTCGATTCAAGTTTCGGTCGGACAGACGGCATCCGATTTGGCGGCTCTCAACGAGTTGTCCCAAAAAATCGGCAACATCGTCGAAGTCATCGCGGATATCTCGAATCAAACGCAGCTCTTGTCGCTCAACGCCTCCATCGAGGCGGCGCGCGCCGGGGAGCAAGGCCGGGGCTTCGCCGTCGTCGCCAATGAAGTCAAGAAGCTGGCGGAGCAGGCGAAGCAATCCGCCGACGATATCGCCGGTCTGGTGAAAGAGGTGCAGGGCTCGACCCGTGCAGCGGTGACCTCGATGAATCAAGGGGTTGCCGACGTCGGTCAAGGCTCCAAGCTGATCACCGAAGCCGGAGAGCTGTTCCAAAACATTTACGCATCCGTACAAAGCATTTCGGAGCAAATTCAAGAAATTTCTGCCGCCTCCGAGCAAATGTCGGCCGGAACGGAGGAAGTCAGCGCTTCGATGACCGAGCTGGTCACCATCTCGCAAGCTTCCCTCCAGAACGCGCAGGAAATTTTGGCTGCTTCCCAGCAGCAGCTTGCTTCGATGGAGGAAATCTCGTCTTCCTCCAAATCGCTGAGCTCGATGTCGCAGGAGCTCAACGAAGAGCTGCTGAAGTTCAAGGTATAAACGGCAAAATCGGCAGATCCAAGGGTTATCCTCGGAGCTGCCGATTTTTTAATTTTTAGACCAGTTTTCTCTCACAGAGACTAAGTTAAGCGGGTTGTTTGAGACAAAATGAGAGCAAAATTTCTCGGCGACGCATGATTCTATATTTAATTTCGATGTAAGGAAATCGGCGACGTGGAGAAATAAGGAAAATTCTATGCTTAAGTGGCTATAGCAATCGATTGCCATAAAGTGAACATTCACGAATTCTACAAATAATAATAATTTTGTTGAAAATGTCTATATTCACGTCGGTGCACCGTGGTTGTACGATGCTTTTTCCAGATTTTTGATCTCCTCTGGCTTTTGTGTCCTATTGTAAATAAGAGTAAACAGTGAAGCCTACAGCATCCCGGCTGTGTTGCTCTAGATGACGCGCCATCTACGGCGATATTAGGTTCCTGCATGCCATATAATCAATGGGCCACGGCGAGCGACAGCTTCCCCATCGTTTCTTTCCGTGACTGCCGGAGCTCTGAGCGGCCTTGGAGATACGATCAACTACGGCGATACTAAGCTAAGACTTTTTATTCATTTTTTCTAGTTCTTCTAGTATTCGGTTAATTTTTCTGTCTCTTTTTTTATTAGATACGACGAACCAGGTAATCAATATTACTAGGACAAGCAGCGGAATTAATGAAAGTGTTAGACTGAGATAAGCAGGCACCAAGTCCCATTGTTGAGAATTAGACACTACCTCATTACCCATTAAATGTAACCTCCTATAAAATTTGTAATTTGTTGAAAATTAGACTACAATAAAACCTGTAACTATATCCACATTATACCATAGAGGAGAGTAGAAAATGAAAAAAATATCTACACTAGCTTTAATTGCTTCATTGTCCATGTCCTTTGCCGCGGTCGGTTCTGCTGAGGACGCGCTGAAGCCCTCAACCTCGACTCAAGTTCAGGTGAATCAAACTAAACTGAGTCAACGCGACATTGACGGTCTTAAACAAGGTTTCACAGAATTTGGTGTATCGCCGACTACACAAGAAAGCTTGATTAAAAAAATTGAAGCTGGTCAATTAATTGACTCTATCAATCCAGAAATGAAAGATAAGGGTTTTGCCGTTGAAACAACTGCAGAAACAGAAGATTCAATTATTCGCACTACTAAGGTTACCTTTCCGGATGGTTCAGTAAGAGTACAAAATGTCTCAGAGCCGAAACAAACAATTTTTCCTAGCGCCGTTGAAGGTGGCCTCAAACAGTGTGGTAGTGGTTATTGCACTGTTACCGATGCAACTGTTTCCGATTCGGCTGTCGTATTTAAGGCCGATTTCAAGGCTAGCTATACTTTAGTCGATGGCGATTTTAACGATTCTATTAGCTCCGTTAGGGACTACCACATCACAACTTATGGTGGGACGTACTCTAACGCTGACCTCAAGATTGATAAACAAAATGAATCTTTGGAGGGACCTGCTCGTGCATCTTTAAGATTCGCATGGACAGCATGGAATGGCTCGACTACCTCTACTTATTACTTGCACTTATACGTCGGAAATAATAAAGCAACTTCTCAACAAGGCTGATCCTAAAACTTGCCCAAGGTTAGGAACTGTGACCCGACTTGTGGACAATTTTTAGTAGTCATAAGCTTAACTTACTAGCAGATGACCCTGGAATTCATAAGGGGTCATCTTTTTAATGTACATTGATATCGCTCTTAGTCAGCAACACGTAATTTGAACCTCTTCAATAGTCAGGCAACATCTGAAACCAACCTCATCCTTCATGTGACCTAAAAACGATTCCATGGAAGCGTCGTTGGGACTGAGACTGTTTTGGGCCAGCCTTGGCGATAATGCCAGATTGTATGAAAATCTCCCGAAGGTGTCTGTCCCGCGTAGGCTTGTACCGCTACAAATTTGAAAGCAGGCGTGTAGGTAATGATCGAATCGGACAAATGTTGCACATTAAGAATTCGTCTCCAACTTCTGATCTGTCTTTTGTAAATAACCTGTGTTCGACTCACACCTTATCCTTATTCTGAATAAAACATAAATGACCCACAAGAGGGGCACCTTTTTCAAAGTATCCCTCTTGTAGGTCACAATTCATCATTTCACTTGGCAGTTTTTTGCAAGTGCGACAACCCGCCGCTATTGGTTGATATACTTCTCGAATACGAATCCGAAGTCTTTGACTTTATACTGCTTGCGGGCACTAGTCAGCCAATCGAACGCCGCTTGGTTGATTTCCTTGAACTGCCCGGCGGTATCGATGTCGTGCTTGACCACGCGGTTCAAGGTAGAGGACGCCAGTTCGAGACTTTCCTTCGCGTACGCCATCGTCACTTCGTTCTCATGCGTGAGCTCGGAAATCTTGATGAGCGCTTTGTACAAATCTTTGACCTCGGCAATATGCTTCTTATGCACATCGATGGAGAACGCTGCGGACCCGGAGCCCATCGTAAATTTGATTTCGACGTCCAGATCCACCGTTCCGGCCGTTTCCAGCAGAACGTCCGAGATGCTGTAGGTGCTGTAGCTGTAGCGGTGCAGTGTGCGCTTCTTGCTGATGGCGCTCGTGCCGTCCAGATGGATCAGTGCAAGATTAGTGAAGCAGTATTCGTCCGTCTTGGACTTGATAAGGAAGTAAATTTTCTCGTTGTCTTCGTGCATCACATAATCGTCGGAGTCGACCTTGTCGTAATCCTGCGGTTTAATGACCGACCCGATGTCACTGATTCCCAAGATGTCGGCGGCTACTTTCCCAAACATGTCATCATCCCTCTCCCTGGTCTGCTGGATCTGTTCAATCCAACACGATTATATCATTCCGCGCGCTTGAACGATATTCTCCAGCACCCGCCTCGCGATCCTTCATTTACAATTTTCCATCTTTTCGGTAAAATGAATTTACAAGTTAGTTATTCAACTAACTAAGACAGGAGGGATTCACTTGGCCAAGCCCAACGGCATCAGCAAGCAGGAGCTGATCGAGTCTGCGAAACGGTGCATCCGGGACAAGGGCATCGACAAATTGACGCTCAAGGCGGTGGCCGAAGGAGCCGGGGTCACGCAGGGAACCGTCTACTATCATTTCAAGACGAAGGAGCAGCTGCTGTTCGAAATCGTTCAATCACTCTGCGACGCCTCATGGAAGGTTGTGCAGCCCGCTCAAACGGCTGGCGAAGACCGGCTGGCCTCTATTCTTCAAGCGCTGGCCGGGGCCCGCGAGCGCGCCGCTTATCGATCGTTCTACCACACGCTGTTTTTCTCGCTCGTCGTCCACAGCCTTCAAAACGAAGAGATGCTGAAGCAGCTCGGCCGATTGCTGGAGAAGGAAAATGCGCAGGCCGCCGAATTGCTGGACGGGTGGCTGCCCGCTTCCGCCCGCTCCATCGTATCCATGGAAAGCTGGGGGATTCTTGCCAACGCGCTGATGGACGGTCTCGCCCTGCAGGCCTTAATCAATCCGGACTTCGAGTCGGAGAAGATTTATGCGGAGCTGTCGGCGCTCCTTGCCCGAATCGCAGCCGAATGAACACATTAACATTCATTCCAGAAAGGAGGAGGCTTTCGTGCCTTTGTTTGCCGTTATCGGTTTTGTCGTGTGGCTGGCGGCGACCGCCGTCTTTCGCTTATGGGGAGCGGAGCTGCTTGCCCCCCATACCCCTCTGCTGTGGGCCACGTTTATCGGGGTCGTCCCTGTCGTTGCGCTTTTGCTAAA
This sequence comes from Paenibacillus elgii NBRC 100335, assembly GCF_004000865.1. GTDB lineage: Bacteria > Bacillota > Bacilli > Paenibacillales > NBRC-103111 > Paenibacillus_G > Paenibacillus_G elgii. The sequence continues at coordinate 57,480 of NZ_BIMB01000028.1, forward strand.
GTTGTCTTTCGCGTGGGGCAAAGCCGCTCCGGCGGAGCGGCCCTTGGCTGCGCTGCTTCTGGCTCTTCCGGGGATGCTGCTGGATATCGTCAGCACAAGCTTTCACACGCTGGTATTTCCCGCCATCCCCGTATCCGGGCTCTATTTATTTTCCGCCTGGCTGCTGTGGGCCTATTCCCTGATTCTGCTTGGGGGCATGCTTCCGGCGCTCCGGGCGAAATTTCGATTATCGCTTAAACACAACGCGCGGTAATGCCGACAGATGAAACGGGAGGCTGCTTTAATCGAGGCCTAAAAGCTTATTCCCCACGGTGCGGTACGCCTGCTATTTCATCATGAGCTTCGGCATCTCGTCGAGCAACCAATCTAAGGTAACCGGATCGTAAAACGACCATTTGTTGCCGACCACATAGGCTTTCCCAGTTTTCACCGCGGGGAGGTTGCGCCATACGGGGCTATTCATGAGCTCCTCCGCCCCTTTTTTGGCGTTCTCGTTATGGTCCAGCGTGACTAGGAAAATCCGGTCTCCGGCATAGTCGGGCAGCGCTTCATTCGAGATCGACTGCCACAGAAGGGTCGGCTTATCTTTAAAAAGAGCCGCCACTTTCTCCGGACGCGAAAATCCGAGCGCATCGTAGAGCGTGGAGCTAAGCCGCTGATTCCCGTACACATAGAGCAGCTTATCCTGGAAAAAGACGAAGGCCGAAGCCGTTTCGCCCTCCTTGATGTAAGGCTTGAGCTGCTCCCGCTTCTGCTGGGCTTTTGCTTTGTACCGGGCCGTCCAGGCTTCCGCTTCCTTGCTTTTTCCCAGCACGTCGCCCATCGTCTTCATTCGCGTAAAAACATCATCCGTATAGCTCACCGCTACGGTAGGAGCTACCTTGGATAAGGCATCCAGGCTAGTCTGCTCCAGAAAATCGGGGACAATAATAAGATCCGGGCTGAGCGAAAGGACTTTCTCCACATTGGGGTTCACTCCCTCCCCTCCGATATCTTCGATCCCCTGCAGCTGATCCTTGGTCAGAATGAGATTGGCATTGATCCAATTCGTAGCGACCGGCTTTACGCCCAAAGAGATCGCCTCGGCGGCATAATATGGACGACGGCCCTTTGAGGGGCGGCCGGAATGGGTACCTCGCGGCCCTTGGCATCTTTAAACAATCGGGTCGCCGCTTCCTTATTGGCAGATTCTTGGCCTTGCCCGGCAGCGTCCGGAGTGCCCGTAGTACTGGCGCAAGCCAGCAGCAGAGAGGCCATCAGAATCAAGGCGCCGATTAGGGAAATCACTTTTTTGACAGACAGCATAATTTCCTCTCATATGAGATTGATAATCATTATCATATCCGACATCTTACATGACTCGCACCGGTCCGGCAACGGATATTTTCAACGATCGGACTAGCTCCACAGGCTGGTATTCCCCGCATCCCCGCATCCGGGCGAGATTTCCAATAATGTCTAAACAAAACGCAGAGCAATGCCGACAATTAGAAATGAGCCTTGAATACACGGCACATTATTCATCATGAGAAAAGGAACGAACACTGCATGAACCCCATGAATCCGCGGTTAATTCACAGTAAAGAAACGTCGTACTTCATTATCAGCCTGCTCTTTAGCATCATGGTCTATTTTGGCCTGGTCATTTCGCTGATCGGCATCTTTTATCTGGCGATAGGTCTTGGCATCACGTTTTTCCTTCACGGCCTTATGATCGGCCACATCCGAAGCAATGGGGTCAAGCTGACGGAGCATCAGTTCCCTGCCGTGCACCGGAAAGTGCGCGAGCTATGCGCCCAGATGGACATCCGGCAGGTTCCCGACGTGTTCGTTCTTCAATCGGACGGGATGCTGAACGCTTTCGCCTCGCGTTTTTTCGGCCGCAACTTCATTGTGCTGTATTCCAATTTATTCGAAATGGCGGACAGCGAAAAAGACGAACTGACTTACGTCATCGCGCATGAATTGGCGCATATCAAACGGAATCACATGACCAAAAGCCTGCTGCTGCTACCCGCCCAATGGATGCCTTTTCTGGGCAAAGCTTATTCGAGAGCCTGCGAATACACCTGCGACCGGATGGCGGCGGCTTATACGGGGAACGTCCCGGCTGCCGTCTCCGCCCTGACCATTTTGGCCATCGGCCGAACGATGTACGCCAAGGTCAACGTCGCCGAATACATCGCCGAGAGCCGTAAGGAAACGGGCTTCTTCGTCTGGTTCAGCTACGCCCTGTCGACCCATCCGCCGCTGCCCAAGCGCATCGAGCAGATGGAGCTGATGCAGGCGCAGCCGCAGCTATTCGGTTATGCCTCGCCCGCCTTCGAGCGGGAGCCCTTCGCCTCCTGACGGACCGACGGGCAGCGAATCCAAACAGAGAAGCCTGCCATTTTGCGATGGCGGGCTTTTTTTGAAACATTTTCCTGGACGGCCCGTATTAGCAGGTTAAGATATGACAAATTTCCTAAAAATCTCTTTAATTATCCGGTAGTATAAGTCGAATTTACTAGAAAATTGTCGACAATGCAGGAAATAACTCTTATACTATTTGTAATATTTTGTTATTGCCACCGAAAACTTACCCAAAGGAGCAACCCGCTATGAAAATCAAATTTCGGCTGTCGCAAACCGTTTCCGCTACGCTCGCTTCCGTCATGCTCGTTACGGCTGTCCCCGCTTTTGCCGCAAACAGCGCCAAACCTGGCGTCAATATGGATATCGGCATTCAAGTCGACGGAAGAGTGCTTGTCCCGCTGCGCGATATCTCCGACGAATTCGGAGCCAAGCTGAGCTGGGAGGAAAGCACGAAATCGATCACCTTGACGAAAGGCAGTACGACCGTCCAATTGAAAATCGGCGACCCGACCGTTCAGGTGAACGGCAAGTCCCAGACGCTTGATGTCCCGCCGCAGATCAAGGACGGACAAACATTCGTTCCCATCCGTTTCGTGGCAGAAGCCTTCGGCGCCAAGGTGGAATGGGACGCCAAGGCCCAATCGACACATATCGACACCAAGGAGAAAGATATGTATATTAGCGCTCGGCCGTATTTCGAGCTGGACGGCGTGCCGCTTGTGTACGATGGCGAAATGAAGAACGGTCTGCCCGACGGGAAAGGCTTTGCCGCTAAAGGAACCTCCATCTACGGCGAAAAATGGTTCGAGGGCCAATGGAAGGACGGAAAACCGGTCCGGGAAGAAGCGCCCCCGGGGACCGAAGGCTATAAAATCTACATTAACGGAAGCTACTTGAAGTCGGATTATGCTCCGATTGTTCGCAATAACGCCGTCTATGTGCCTTTATGGGCCGTACTTGGTAAGGTGAACGCGTCGGCCCAAGCCGTTGACGGGGTCATCCGGATTAATCATCCGAGCCGCATTTTGTTGCTGCGCGCCAATAGCAATCTGCTAACGTATTACGGGGGCAAAATGGACTCGCACACGGTACGTCTGGACTTTCCGCCGATCTCGGAGAATGATGTCATTTATGTGCCGCTTGTCTTTTTGACGGATTATATGGACATGAAAATCGTTTGGGGGGAGCAGCAGCGGGTGGATCTCACCGTCGGGAACTTGTCGAAAAACAATACTTGGGGCAACCAAAATATCATTTCCGATGGAATCAAAAAGCTGAGACTCGATTCGGACGCCGAAGCGATATGGAAAAACTATCCTAACCTCTGGGTAGATTCCCTGCCCCGCAGCAGCGATGGCGCCAAGAACGGCGGATTCGAAAGATTCGAGCAGTTGGCCGTCATCAGCTACAGCGGTCCGACCGTCGTCTTAAGCAACGGGAGCAAGAACGTCCAGTTTAATTTCGATTCGATCGAAGCCATCCATAGATCGTTCTTCACCGCCGATCCGCTGGCCCAATTCGACTGGCCGGAAAGCATCAAAGCGGTCATTCGCCAACAAAAAGTCAGGATCGGTATGACCCAGGAACAAGTCCTGATGTCTTGGGGCAAGCCGAACGATATCAATAAAACGAACGGAAGCTTCGGTACGTTCGAGCAATGGGTATACCGCGGTTCGAGCATCGGCACCGGTAATTACTTGTACTTCACCGACGGCGTGCTCACCTCGACTCAAACTTTAAAGTAAGGTTAACCCAAGAGGCCGTCTCTGTCAGGAGGCGATCAAGGCTCTGTCCGGTTCATAATAACGGATAGAGCCTTTTCCGCTTAGCGGTAGCTCGTTTGCATCCGCTCGCTCAGGAACCTGTTCATCAACAAGGGCAAGGAAATGAGGATGGGCGGATCGTCCAGCCGAGGGACATGGAGCATTACTTGCTGATAAGGAACAGAGGAATACGGCTGAACGACGATCGGCTCTCTTGACCGGGTGCGCAAGGTGTTATGCGGGAGCAAAAAGTCTACCGCCTGCATCCCCCAGGAGACCGATGTGGCCATAAGATAATAAGTGCCCGGCTTCACGCCGGTAAAGCAAAATTCCCCTAGCGAGGAAAGCAGCGTGCCGTGCAGCGGAATTCCCTCGGGAATCGGCCTCGGAAACAAACCGATCAGAATCACGCCTTCAAAAGGGACCTCTGCCTGCACGGTCCCTTCAATTCTGGCATAGTGATCGAAAACGGGATGCCCCGACGTCCAATCGCTGAGCTGCTGCAACGTCCGGAAATGGCTGTCCGCTTGAGGCGTCGAGTTGCGAAAGTCGGACGGTGTCACGCCGACCCGTTCGGTAAACCTCGTTGTAAAAGTTCCCAGACTCTGCTGTCCGATCTCCAATCCGATATCGCGAACGCTCAGATTCGTGCGCAGCAGCAAGTCTTTTGCCTTTTGCAGACGAAGGGAAGAAACATAATATAACGGCGGGAGGCCGATTCTTTCCTTAAAAATACGCGTGAAATGAAACGGACTGTAGCCTGCATAAGCGGCCAAGCGAGCAAGCGGCAGCGGGTCATAAATATTCCGATGAATATAGTCGATTACCGCGTCGATCTCCGGATACTTGTCGGTCGCCATTCCTTCACTTCCTCCGATCATGTTCCTCTAGTCAAACACTTCCAATTCACGGAACAAACGTTCGCTTTCATATTATCATAATTTTTATAGGCATGGAACAGTAAATTTTAACTCATATCCTCCTTTTCGCTTTAAAACATTACATAAAACGTTAGATTTAAAGAAAGTATTTCCCGCGAAACAGCAATCCGTAAGAAACCGGAAGTCCGGGGGAATGCTATACTTGGGATGAAATCGACAAAATTAACGGCTGAAAGGATGTTGTATTATGGCGAAGCTTATACCTTTTTTGGTCTCGGAGGATGCAAGAGCTCAAGCGGAGTTCTATATCAACGCGCTCGGCGGAGAGATTCTGTCCGTAATGACGCACGGACAGCTTCCGGATGCAAGCGAAGCGCTGAAAGACAAAGTGCTGCATATGTGTGTGATGGCCGGCGGAATTAACTTCTTTATGAGCGATTCCGTCTTCGAATCGCTTAACCATGGGAACGGCATTCAACTGAATCTGGAATTCCCGACGGAAGCCGAAGCCCGCGAGGCATTCGCCAAACTTGGCGAGGGCGGCACCGTAAAGCACCCGTTGGAGCCGGCATTCTGGGGCAGCCTGTTCGGCCAGATCGAAGATAAGTACGGCGTGATCTGGATGATCACCAACCAAGCTCAAGCGAGCCAAGCTTAATCCCATACAAAGATTAGACAGACCGCAGGCACAGCCTTGCGGTCTTTTTGCGTGTTAATAGCTAACAAGCGATGTTATGTTAATCCTTCATAAACAGAACATGCCTTCGCTAAAATTCAACAATTCATGCGAACAAAAAAAGGGGGGTGACAAAAAAAGGTAGTGTATGTAAAATGTGTAGTAATGTCATTGCTTTTAATTGTCGCAATTTTTTGCCAACGGTTTAATACAACACTACGACGTCTTCCACAGCAAGCACCATCGGTTTCGGTGACCTCACGAATCTCATGCCTACACGATCGTCCATACGACGCCATGATCCTGGGACGATCCCCTTTCCATCGTTCAAAGCACCTAAGTCCAATACATAAGCGATTTATCGGTCTTAAAAATTCAATCTGGCAGCCATAGTGTTGGAAGCGTTTTCCAACATTGCAAACCGGCTAACTTCTCGAGGTGATCCTATGAACAATCCGTCGAGCGCCTTGCTTGACATCCGTCATTTGAGTGCAGGATTTTCCATTGAAGGGAATTATTATCGCGCGGTCGACGACGTGTCTCTCCGCTTGCTGCCGGGTCAGGTGCTCGGCGTCGTCGGGGAATCCGGCTGCGGCAAATCCGTCATGTCCTTATCCATCATGAAATTGCTGCCCAAAAAGGTTAGCCGGATGGATAGCGGTGAAATCTGGTTTGACGGCAGCAACCTGATGAATTTATCCGAGAGCGAGCTGCTCAAGCTGCGGGGCAGCGATATCGGAATGGTTTTTCAAGAGCCGATGACCGCGCTTAATCCGGTATTTACGATCGGCTATCAAATCGAGGAAGTGCTGGAGAATCATCTTGTCATGAGCAAGAAAGAAAGGCGCAAACGCAGCATCGAATTGCTCAGGTCCGTCGGCATCCCGCATGCCGAGCGAATTGTCGGCGAATATCCGCATCAATTATCGGGCGGCATGCGCCAGCGCGTCATGATTGCGATGGCGATCGCCTGCAATCCGAAGCTGCTGATCGCCGACGAGCCGACGACCGCGCTGGACGTCACGATCCAAGCGCAAATTATTGAGCTGCTTAAAGATATTCAGCAGCAGCGAGGCATGTCCATGATTTTGATCACGCATGACCTCGGCGTTGTCGCCGAGATGGCCGATACGGTCGCCGTCATGTACGCCGGTCAAATTGTGGAACAAGGGCATGTCACGCAAATTTTCTACGAGCCCAAGCATCCGTATTTGCAGCTGCTGCTGCAATCGCTCCCCCGCCTTGACGAGGAGCAGGAACGCTTAAAATCGATTAGCGGCATCGTCCCGTCGCTTGTCCATATGCCCCGAACCGGCTGCCGGTTCGCCGGACGCTGTCCGAGCGCGAGCGACGATTGCCGCAGGCTGACGCCGCAGCTCGCCAATGCAGGCGGCGGCCATTACGTTCGCTGCCTGAACTTTTCAGCGTGTGTGCCTACAGCCCGGGAGGAGGAAACCGTATGAACGACTTGACCGCTCATGACCGCCCACTGCTGCAAGTTCTCAATTTGAAAAAGCATTATCCGATTCACGGCGGGCTCTTTCGGAGGCAGGTCGGCTCGATTCAGGCGGTGAACGACTTCTCGCTCACGATGCGGCGGGGCGAAACCGTCGGACTTGTCGGAGAATCCGGCTGCGGCAAATCGACGACCGGCCGCGCGATCATGCGTCTCATCGAGCCGACGGCGGGCACGATCCTTTTTGAAGGCGAGGACATTACCCGGATCAAAGGCGAACGGCTGCGGCAAATCCGCAAGGATATGCAGATGGTGTTCCAAGACCCGTTCAGCTCGCTGAATCCGAAAATGATGGTCGGCCATCTCGTCTCCGAGCCGATTCGCAATTATGAATCGCGTACCGGGAAAGAGCTGGAGGAGCGCGTCGCTGAGCTGCTCGTGAAGGTCGGACTTGCCGAGGACTCCTATTACAAATATCCGCATGAGTTTTCCGGCGGGCAGCGGCAGCGGATCAGCATCGCAAGAACGCTGGCGCTAAAGCCTAAGCTCGTGGTCGCCGATGAACCCGTGTCCGCGCTCGACGTATCGATTCAATCGCAAGTGCTGAACCTGCTGCAGGACATTCAAGCCGATTTCGGGCTGTCCTATCTGTTCATCGCTCACGATCTGAGCGTCGTGAAGCATATCAGCGACCGGATCGGCGTCATGTACTTGGGCCGGCTCGTCGAGATTACGGATAAGAAAAGCTTGTATAAACAGCCGCTTCATCCTTACACCCAGGCTTTATTGTCCGCCGTGCCGATCCCGGACCCGAACGCCAAGCGGGAGCGGATCGTGCTGCAAGGCGATGTGCCAAGTCCGGCCAATCCGCCCGCCGGCTGCGCCTTTCATCCGCGCTGCCGCCATGCCGTCGCCGCTTGCCGGGAGCAGCAGCCCACACTTAAACAGGTGGCGCCTCACCACGAGGTCGCCTGTCATTTATACGAATAATCTCATAAAAGGAGGATGCGTTCCATGGAAAAAAAAGCTTCAATGATTTTATCCGCCCTGCTGTTTCTTGCCGTGTCCCTTACCGGCTGCACGGATAAAGCACCGGAGGCGACGGACGCGCCAAAAAAGGTTGAAGAGAACAAAGCGGCGACAAGCGAGCCGAAACCGGGGGGCATTGTAAAGTACGGCTATACGCAGCCGTTCAAGGGCGTGCTTGACCGCGCATTTTATGGCGGTCAGGACGACGATTTGATTTTGCGGTTCATGACGGACGACCTGCTCAAAACCGGCGACGACCTCAAGACGTATCCCAATATTGCCGAATGGACGGAGTCGGACGATCATAAGACGTTTACGTTCAAGATCAAGCCCGGCGTCAAGTGGCACAATGGCGACGAGCTGACGATGGAGGACTGGAAGTTCGCGCTGGAGACCGTTGCCCATAAAGACTATACGGCGGCCGGGGGCAGCCGGTACAGCAACGTCGAGATGATTGTCGGCGTTGAGGATTACCGCGAGGGCAAAGCCAAAGATATTGCCGGCATCAAGCTGATCGACAATTACACGATGTCGGTTACCGTCAAAAGCGCTGCGCCGAATACGATCTCGAACCTGTGGTCGTATCCGATGCCGAAAAAGTATTTTGCCGGTGTTGCCGTCAAAGATATGCTGAATTCCGAGCAAGTCCGCAAAAAGCCGATCGGCATCGGGCCGTTCAAGGTAAAAAAGATTCAGCCGGGCGAGTATGTCGAGATGGAGCGGTTCGACGACTATTGGGGAGGCAAGCCGCTGCTCGACGGCGTGATCTACAAGGTAGTTGCCGGCAATATGGCGACCAGTCTGCTGGAAAACGGCGAAATCGACATCATGGAAGTGCCGAACAGTCAATTTAAAGACGTTGAAAAGCTGAAAAATGTCAATATCGATAAACAAGATGCGCTTTCCTACGCCTATATCGGCTTCAAGCTGGGGACGTGGGACAAGAAATCCGAGAAAATTATTGCGAACCCGAAATCCAAGTTCGCCGACAAACGCCTGCGGCAGGCGATGTATTACGCGTTGGACCGGCAAGCGCTGATCGATGCGTTCGCCAACGGTCTGTCCAAGACGATCTCCGCCCCCATGCCGGGAGTAAGCTGGGCGAAGATTCCGGATGATCAATTGAATCCGTACGAATACAATCCCGATAAAGCGAAGAAATTGCTCGACGAAGCGGGTTATAAAGATACGAACGGCGACGGATTGCGTGAAGATCCGCAAGGGAACAAGCTCACGTTTAACTTCGACGCCATGTCCGGCACGGAGGTTGCCGCGCCGCGCGCCCAAACGATGATGCAGATGTGGAAGGATGTGGGACTCGACGTAAAGCTAAACGGAGGCGCATTGAAAGAGTTCAACGCCTTCTACGATGTGGTCGAGAATGACGATCCGTCTGTCGAGCTGTTCGCCGGCGCATGGTCGCTTGCCAGCGATCCCGATCCGAAGGCATTATGGAAGAGCAACGTGCTCTGGAATTTCCCGCGCTGGTACTCGGCCGAATCCGACCGCTTGATTGACGAAGGGATCAGTGAGAAGGCTTTTGATCTGAACTACCGCAAGGACGTGTATCACAAGTGGCAGAAGCTCGTGAACGAAGAAGTGCCGATGATGTTCCTGTATTCTCCGATCGATGTGACAGTGAGCAACAAACGTCTGCAGAACGTCAAGGCGAACTCGTTCACGAATCAAATCGACGTTCATAAGTGGTGGGTCACGCAATGACCGCATCCGGGAGGCTGGGCTTATGCTGACTTATACGTTGCGCAGAGTACTAGGCATGATTCCGCTGCTCCTGCTCATCTCCATTGTGGTGTTCACCCTGGCAAAATCAATGCCGGGGGACGCCCTGACGGGGATGATCGATCCGGCCAACGTGAAGCCGGAATATATCGCCGAAATGCGGCAGCAGCTGGGGTATAACGACCCGATTCCGCAGCAGTTCGTCCGTTGGTTCGGCAACATGCTGCGGGGCGATTTCGGCCAATCCTTCATTCACAAGATGCCCGTGAGCGACCTGTTTTTCCAGCGGCTCCAGAATACGGCCATTCTTGCCACGATGGCCATATGCATTACCTATGCGATCGCTTTCCTGACCGGGATGGTCGCAGGCAGACGTCCGAATACGCCGATCGATTATTCGATCCAGACGGTCAGCTACATTGTCTATGCTCTTCCGAGCTTTATTATCGGAATCGTCTGCATCTACATCTTCGCGATCAAGCTCGGCTGGGTACCCGCCAGCGGATCGCGCAGCGTCGGAGTGGCCGACGGCACGCTTGCGTATTACTTGAACGTGTTGAAAAATTCGCTGCTGCCCGCGTTCGTACTCGGCTCTTTGGGCACAGCCGCTTATACGCAATTTCTGCGCAATGACATTATCGAGAGCAGCCGCAAGGATTACGTCAGGACGGCACGGGCGAAAGGGACAAGCGAGCGGCATATTTACAACCGGCACATCCTGCGCAATTCGCTGATCCCCATGGTTACGTTTCTCGGTATCGATATCGGGGGATTGTTCGGCGGGGCGGTCATTACCGAGACGCTGTTCGTTTATCCGGGAATGGGTGAATTGTTCGTCTCCTCGATCAGCAGCCGCGATTATTCCGTCGTGATGACAATTACGATGTTTGCGTCCGTCATGACGCTGATCGGCAACTTAATTTCCGATTTGCTGTACGGTTACGTCGATCCGCGTATCCGGCTTCGCTAGCATGAGAGGAGGATGGCTATGAATACCGCGACGAAGCCGTTGAATCAAACAATGCCCATCGGCAAAAAACGAAGCGCCTCCCCATGGGTGACGGGCTGGAGCCGATTTTTTCACAACAAGCTGGCGGTCGCCAGCCTCGCGTTTCTGGTCCTCATTGCGGTCCTGTGTGCACTGGCGCCGCTGCTGACCTCCTATGATCCGGTTAAAATCAACCTGCGTCTTATCCATAAACCGCCGTCGGTGGAGCATCTGTTAGGAACGGACAAGGGCGGGCGCGACATTATCGCAAGATTGCTGTACGGCGGACGCACGACGCTGATGATTGCCGTAAGCATCAGCTTTTTGGTGACGTTTATCGGGGTGACCATCGGTTCTGTCGCCGGTTATTTCGGAGGCAAGATCGATAACATGTTAATGCGCTTCACCGATTTTATTATGATTTTCCCGTTTCTTATTTTTGTTATCGTCCTGAAGACAGTCATCGCGGACTCGGGCATCCTGGTGCTAATTGTCGTCATTAGCGTGCTTGGCTGGGGCGGGATCGCCCGCCTTGTCCGAAGCAAGGTGTTGGCGGAGAAGGAGAACGAGTACATCATGAGCGCCGTCGCGATCGGCTGCAAGCCGTTCCAAGTGATCGTCAAGCATTTGCTGCCCAATGTGGCCTCTACCATTATTGTGCAGGCGATCGTCGTAATGGCCGTCATGATTGGCGTAGAGACGGGTCTCAGCTTCCTTGGATTCGGCGTGCCGGCCAATGTTCCGAGCTGGGGAAATATGATGTCGGATGCAATCTCGCCCCAAGTGATCAAAAACCAATGGTGGGTTTGGCTGCCGTCCGCCGTCGTAATTACGTCTACGATTCTCGCCATCAACTTTATCGGAGAAGGCGCGAAGGAAGCGTTCGATCCGAAAGGATAATTTGCAGGGAACACAAAACGCGGCGGCCGTCCGAACATGAAGCACATGTTCCAGACGGCCGCCGCCGTGTTCATGGGCCGGTGCTTGAGAAGCTAGCCCCTCCCTTTATTACATGAAAATTTCGATCACATTGCCGTCTTCCGACCGGTTGCCCGCAAATTCCCGCTTCCCGATGCGTACGCCGCCCTCCCGGTAACGGTTGGCGACGGGCTTCACCGTCAGTTCGCGGCCATTCATCGTCACCCGGCTCAGGCCCTGCCCTTGACCGGTCAGATGATACATGAATGTGACCGGAATCCCCATCACCTCGAAATCGAACTCCAGCCCGTCGAGTGACGGCGGCAGCACCGGATCGATGATCATATCGCCCTCGATCAGACGAATCCCCAAAGCATTAGCAATCAGCTGGTTCATGTAGATTCCCGGACCGCTGGAATAAATTCTCCAGCCGCCCTTCACCGGCACCGAGCCGTTGCGCAATTCGTCAAAGCGCTCCTGCGCCTCGTAGCGGGTGCTGAACTTCGCATCGGAGCTGCTGAAGTAGGCGTTGCTTTGACGAAGCTCCGCGTTCGGCACGACGCTCCGAAGGCCGACCGGGTTAATCGTGGCCAGCCCCTTCCACACCTCGTCCGGTTTGCCGAGCTTGGCCATCGCCTCGATAAAGCGGATATGGGCGTGAACGTACTGCAGGCCGATTTCCCTGCCTACGTTAGCCGCCTGCTCGGCCCGCTTGAACTGCTTGCTGACGCCCCCGGTATAATTCGCCGGGCGATCCATCAGCCGGACGCCGTCCGGATAGAACAGCTTCTCCTTGATGATCCGGTAATGGGCCTCCGCCTGCTCCTGCGTCAGCAGCTCGCCGATCATGCTGCGCGTCATCGGCAGCAGCCGGTAGCGGATGCCGGTTTTCGTATCCGACGGATGCAGCATCAGCTCGGCTTCACCCGGCTGCTCCATGTACACGAATCCGGGAATGACGTCGGATTGCAGCATATACCGGTTAAAGTCCTCCCGAATGCCTTCACCAAGCTGTTTCAGCTCGGCCGCCGTCTCCGTGTCCACTTCCGCCAAAGCCGCGGCGAGCTGGCTGAATACTTGATACGTCAAGGCGACGGTCCAGCTACTGATCAAATAGCGTTTCAACTGGGCATTCGCCGGCTGGAGCGTATCGTCCCAATCCCCGTCGCCGTACGAAGATAAGTGCGTGCCGTGCAGAAAGTGCCGCTTGATATAATCAAGCTGCTTTTTGGCATGCTCCAGCACTGTCTCGGTCTGTTCCGTGAACGTAAAGCCGCCGCGCTTCGTATAGGGCAGCCGCACTCCCAAAATGGAAGTATCCCCGGTCGCCGTCAAATAATCGCTCAGCACCTTAAGCGGCCACACGATAATATCGCCATGGCTTTCTTCCTGCTGGATGAAGGCGTACCGGTCGAACATGAACCATTGCGGCCAGTTCCCGTCGTCCTCGTATTGATGCGAATACACGGTGGTCAAGATGTCTCGCACCACATCGTATTTTTGCGTCGCCAAAAAGTATTCCGTCGGCCCCTGGCACACGTCGCGCGTCCCCCATGCCGCCCCGCCATATTGCTCCAGACCATGCGGCACCGAGAAGTGAACCAGCATATTGTGCGTATACCACCATGCAAGCGTGTTAAGCTTGTCCAGCTCGTCCGGCCGTTCACCGCGCAGGGTCAAGCGGAAGCCGTTCATGACCGATCGGTAAAACTCGCGATACCGCTCGATTTCCGCATCGGCATCCCTTTCGGCAAACGGCAGCTCTTCCCCATGCAGCGAGCCTTGCACCGTCACGGTCCATTCGCTGCTTGCGCTGAGTGCGAGGACGACCAGCGAAGCCGAGCACGGCTCCGCGTTCGAGACCAGCAGCCGCTCGTCTCCCGTCTGCATGTCGGTGCCTTCGACCCTCATGCGGTAGCACAGGCTCGAATAAGCGCGGGCGCTGAGCGACTGGGCGTCCGCATAGAAAGCTAGCGTCCGACCGTCGTCCTGCTGCTCCATGCGGAACGGCAGCTCGTATTCGGCTGCGTTCATGCACACCTGATTCGAGAGCAGGAAGCGGTAAGGCTTGCCGCTGGCCGTACGGACATGCAGCACAACCTCCGGCGTATCCACGGTCGTATAGTTCGTGATCACAAACAGCTCGTCCGCCGTTTTGTAATACCAGCGGGCATAGTTGAAGCCCATCTCGAACATGGACGGCATCGCCAGAAGCCGGTACTGCCCGTCCAACTCGACGTAAATGCGCTGCCCCGACGTCTTCGGCACGTTCAGCGCATTGCGGGCGTTGGTCAGCATTTTGTTGAACGACGTATTGCCGACCACCAGCTGCGCGTTGAACATCCCGTACATGTACGAGGTCGTCGTGATAACCTGCTCGTTCATCCGGTCGTTGTTCCCGGTCATGAGGATATGTCCGTGCGGACGCTCCATGCGCAGCTCTTTTTCCTTCAGCACGACGTGCTCGTGGGTATCGGTGAAAAAGGATAGCAGTTCCTCTCCGTCCCGCTCCACTTGCTGGCGGCTCGGAAACAGGTCTTCGACTTCCTGCCGCGTCATGGACAAGGTGCGCAGTGGCGCTCCGATCTGAGGTGCTGCGCTGACCTTCGCCTGCCAAGAGCCGGAGGAGGCCGGTGCTGGGGCTGAGGATTCCTGCTCCAGCGCCTCTCGCCATGCGTCCGATACGTCGGCTTCGTATTCCAGGGCGGCTACCGCCTCCGGGTGGTTGTCCCGGAACAAGCCGTAAAAGACGAATCTCGCTTCGCCGGCCAGCTTGACCCGTTCGGACTGCAGCGCGATATACGCAAATTCATATTGGTATACTTCGTTAGCCAACGAAGCCTTGGTCAAAGCCTCCGGCTCGTTCGTTTCCTTGTAGGACATGCCGAAAAACTGGAAGCCGTCCGTCGAATAACCGGCCGCTTTCGTGAGACAGCCCTGCTGAAGATAGGGGAACTTCCCCTGCTGCGGCTGATTTTGCCGGGAACAGACGACATACCCCTTCTGCGTGTCCTCGAATACGGCATGGTCGATATATTGGGACAAGTAAGCCTCGTTGCTGCGGACGGCGCCTGGATGGGCGATGCCCACGTCCTGTCCGTAGACGACGTCGACTTCCGCCTCCTGCCCGTACACGGCAACGTCCCAGAACCATACCCCGCGCGCTGTCAAGCGAAAGGTCACTTCATAGCGAAGCGCGCCGGCCTCGCCTTCCCAGACGACGCGACCGCCGTCCACCTGGCGCACACGGCTTGCAGAGTGAACGCCAAGCAAAGGCGTCGCTTCTATGCCGGAGGCCAAGTGCTGCCGCAAAAACAAATTGTTCAACGATCCGCTAACCGGATCGGACAGCCATTGATTGATCATCGTATCTTGGCAAGCCGCGTCGTACAAATCGCCGCTGTTCAAGAAGGTAAACCGTAAATTCCCCGCTTCCGCCCGAAACCGGGACGTGTTCAGCATGGTCATCGTCTCCACTCCGTTTTCTGTTTATATATGGGTGAAAAAAACCGCCGGACACCATCGCTCCAGCGGTCCTTTTTCGAAATCAGTTTTAACCCGAAATCCGCGCTAAAAGGAAAGATGCTTTCGGATAAATTCCACTGTGCGGCGGTTCTGGTAGCCGCTCGTCGCATGTCCCGCGAACGGATGCACTCCGATCTCCTTCGTCGATCTGATCCGGTTGTACGCCGCGAACACGGTTTCCGGCAAGCATACGGTGTCCTTCAAGCCGACCGACACGAGCACCGGAATCCGGATGCGCTCCGCCAAATTCATGATGTCGAAATAGCTTAACGTCTCCATAACCTTATCCAGATGCTCCGGGAACCGGTTCACGAATTCCGCCGCTTCGGAGAGCGAGCTGACCGAATTCAGAATGCCGAAGTCCATATGGCACATATTCGGAATATTCGCGACGGACAGCACCGGCTTGTCGCTCAAGGCGGAGACCAGCAGCGACAAGCCGCCTCCCTGGCTGTCGCCGGCCACGACGATGCGGCCCGGGTCGACCTCCGGCTGCGCCGCCGCCCATTCGACGGCTTGCAGCGCATCGACGGCAATGGCCTTGTAGTAGCAGGTCTCCTTATCCAGAATGCCCTGCGTGATCCAGCCTTTCGTCATCCCGTACGTATTGTCCAGCCGGTTGCCCGTCTCGCCGCCTTGTCCGCGGATATCAACAGCGAATACCGCCATCCCCATCAGCAGCCAGGAGGCATACTGCTCGGGATACCCCCGGCCTCCCGTATACCCGTGAAACAAGACGACGCACGGCAGCTTCTCCCGTACCGGAAACTTCGGAAGCAGATACCACCCTTTGATCGGCGTGTTCGCGAAGCCTTGGTACGTGACATCGTAAGTGTCCATACACGGGAACGGCGTTTCCTGCAGAGTCTGCTGGGCTTGAACCGGCTTGTCGAGCACATCGGCCAGCGTCCGGCTCCAGAATGCCTCCAGGTCGACCGGAGCGGTCGGCTCCGGCGCATACCGGTGAAGCTCTTCGATTCGTTTTTGAACTGCGTTCATGCGCTACCGCCCCGCCTTATCGCTAAAAATTATTTTTTCTGCTGCTTATACCATTCGTTGACTTCCTTCGTCCACGCTTCGCCGCCCCGCTTGTTCCACTCTGCGGCGAACTTGTCGAAATCCTTGTCGGTCGCTTCGCCAATAACCATCTTCACAGAAAGCCCGCGCATCAGTTGATCCAGGTCGGCGAAGTTTTTCGAAACGTTGGTCGACGGCATATAAGCGACGGCCGGGCTGACCACGCCAAGCTTGGATACGACGGTCAAATTGTTCTTCACCGCTTCCTGAATGTTCTTCGGCGCGCTCAGCGGAACGGAGACGAGCGGATCGTTCGGCACGTTCCAGATCAGATAGGCGATCCCATCCTGAGCATACTTATCGCCAATCATCTCGATGGTGCCATCGGCATTTTTCTTATGGTGAACGCCTTCGACGCCCACCTTGCGAAGCATATGGGCTTCTTGCCCCGCCTGCCAATCGAGCAGCTCGATCGCTTTTTTCGCCTTCTCCTTGGAGATGTTGGCTGGCAGCACGAACTGTCCGAACATGCCGACGCCGTCCGGGAATCCGGTTTTGCCGTCCTTGCCTACCGGCGGAGCGATCATGATCAGCTCGGCCTTCGGATCGACCTTCTTCAGATTCGTCACAAAACGGCTGTAATCGCTCGTTTGGGCGCCGAAGAAGATCCCGGCCTTACCGCTTTCCAGCGTCTCCCACATCTGGTTGTCCTTCATGACGGTGAAGTTTTTATCGATACCGCCGTCTTTATACAGCTTCGCCAGCCACATCAGCGCTTCCTTGCGCTGCGGCGTAATGGCGGAGTTCATCAGCGTGCCGTCCTCCATTTTGCGCCAGCCGTTGCCGGTATCGAACGCCATGAAGACCGGGTCCAAGTGATAGCCGAGCGTCTGGTTCAGCACGATGCCGACCGTATCTTCCTTGCCGTTCTTGTCCGGGTCGTTCTTGGCAAACTTAACCGCCGTATCGTAAAACTCGTCCAGCGTCTTCGGGATCGGCAGACCGAGGTTATCCAGCCAATCCTTGCGGATCACGACGGCTCGCTCCATCTGCGCCGGACGCGGAATTCCGTACGTTTTGCCGTCGATTTTGATGAAATCCCACATCGACTGCGGCAAGTTTTTCAGATTTTTCGTATCTTTAATATAGTCGTCGAGCTGCAGAAAAGCCCCTTGCTTCGCATATTGCGTAAAGTTCGGGTCCGGGAAGGACATATAATGCGTAATGTCCGGCAGACTGTTGGCGGCTATGGACGCTTTCAGCTTTTCCGGATATTGGGCCGAAGGAATCGCCATGGATTCGTATTCGATCCCGACCGCTTCCTCCATCTTTTTCCACACTTCCGTCTTTTGCGGAGGATTGCCGTAAAGCGGGTACATCATGCTGATCTTCTGCTTTTTCCCGGAATCCCCGGACGCTGCGCCCTCTTTCCCCGTACCGCCCGATTTGTCTCCGCAGCCGGTCACCGTTACCAAAGCTGCAACAAGGGCCAAGGACGAGATTTGTTTCCACCGTTTTCCCGATACTTTCATGTGAACCCCTCCGTTTTATATGTTCATAACCGCCATAACCTATATGGTCAGAACCGCGCCGCAGCGCCGCTCGTGAACCCAACCGCTGATACCGCTCATCCCTTTACGGAGCCGAGAAGCACGCCTTTGGCAAAATGCTTTTGCAGAAACGGATACACCACCAGAATCGGAAGCGTCGAAACGACGATCGCCGCCATCTGAATCGTGACCGGAAGAATGTCCTGTCCCCCCGAGAAGCCCGATTGTCCCATGACATCCTGCGTTGAGCCCTGGAAAATCATTTGCCGCAAGAACACCTGTACGGTCCACAGCTCCGGCTTCGTGATGTAGAGAACCGCGTTGAAAAACTGGTTCCAGTTGCCGACCGCATAAAAAAGCGTAAAGGTCGCCAGCGCCGGCATGGACAGCGGAAGCACGATCCGGAACAGCAGACCGAACGTGCGGCACCCGTCGATTTTCCCGGCCTCCTCCAGCTCAGAAGGAATGCCCTGAAAGAAGTTTTTCAGAATAATAAGGTTGAATGCACTGATCGCGCCGGGCAAAATGAGCGACCACACGCTGTCCAGCAGGCCGAGCTTGTTAACGACGATATACGTCGGAATCATGCCGCCGCTGAACAGGATCGTAATCGTCACGAGCAGCAGCACCGTTTCTCTGCCGGGCAGCGTCTTCTTGGAAAGCGGATACGCCATAAAGGTCGTCAGGGCCAGATTGACGAACGTTCCTCCGACCGTCGTCACCGCCGTGATGTACAGTGACCGGACAAAATTGGTATTGCCCAGAATCGTGCTGTACGCATCGAACGAAAAACGGTCCGGCCATAAAATGATCCCGCCGCGCAGCACCTGCTCCATGGGCGATAGCGACGTCGCCAAGATGTAAACGAATGGAAATAACGAGCTTAGTGCAAGCAAGATGAGCACAAGCGCGATCGCCCCATCGGCGATCCGGTCCGTCCAGGTTGCTCTACTGTTCATTGTGCAAGTCCCTCCCCCTAGAACACGCCTTCTTCGCCGAATTTTTTGGCCAATTTGTTCGCTCCAAGCACCAAGATCAGACCGACGACCGATTTAAACAGACCGACCGCGACACCGAAGCTGAACCTTCCGCCGCCGAGACCTACGCCGCCGATGCCTTCGCGGTAAACGAACGTCTCAAACACATCGCCGACCGGGTACACCAGATCGTTGAGCATCAGGAAGATTTGCTCGAAGCCGACATCCAGCACGTTGCCGAGCCGCAAAATGAGCAGAATCAGAATCGTGCTGCGCAGCGCGGGCAGCGTCACGTGCCATAGCTTGTGCCAGCGGTTCGCGCCGTCGACGGTCGCCGCTTCGTACAGCTGCGTGTCCACGCCGGAAAGCGCTGCCAAAAAGATAATGGTTCCCCACCCGACTTCCTTCCAAATGTTCTGGAGCACAATCATCGTCCGGAACGAATCGGGGTCAGCCAGGAAGTTATGCGCTTCGCCGCCGAACGAGACGATGAGTTGGTTTACCAAGCCCGTTTCGGTATTGAGCAGGATATACGTGATCGAGCCGACCACGACCCAGGATATAAAATGCGGCAGGTAAACGATCGTCTGGATTGTGCGCTTGAACCATTCCCGCAGCAACTCATTGAGCAGCAGCGCCACAATGATCGGGGCCGGGAAATAAAACACGATATTATAAAAGCTGATCAGCAGCGTGTTGCGCAGCAGCCGCCAAAACTGATCGTATTGGAACAAATCAACGAAGTGCCGGAAGCCGACCCACTCGCTGCCCGTCACGCCGAGAAACGGACTGTATTCTTGAAACGCCATGATGATCCCGAACATCGGCACATACTTGAAAATCAGGAAGTACAGCAAGCCTGGGAGCAAGAGCAGGTAAAGCTCCCAGTGCGTAAATATTCTTCTCGTAAGCGAAACGTTCCCGACTAACGATTTCAAGTCTCCATCCCCTTCCCGCGATTCGGAGCAAGCCGAGGAGGCTGGCAAGACAGGCGCTCGATCAGCTCGATTTTTAATTTATACGACTTGTTGACGTATTCCCCACCCATCGCCTGGAACACAAGATGCGCAGCCATGGTGCCCATTTCGTACTTGGGCTGCCGGACTGTCGTTAAGGGAGGAGATAAATATTCCGCCACCTGAATATCGTCGAAGCCGACGATCGATACGTCCCCCGGCACGCTCAGGCCGAATTCGCGAAGCGCCTTGTAGCCGCCGATCGCCATTTCATCGTTGCCGTAGAAGATCGCAGTGGGACGCTCTTCCTGCATGAGCAGCACCTTGGTCGAATGATAGCCGCCCTCTTCCGTGAAATTGCCGACCAGCATCCATTTCGTATTGGCGATTCCTTCTTCTTGCAGCGCTTTCAAATAGCCTTCTTTACGATGCTGGCTGCCCAGCGAATTGCTCGGCCCCCCGATCCAGGCGATATCGCGGTGTCCCTTCTCCATGAGATAGCGGGTCGCTTCGTATCCGCCCTGAACGTTATCCGCTGCCACATTCATAATGAAATCACCTTCAACATAACGGTCCATCACGACAATCGGGCAGCCTTCCCGGGCCGATTCGCGCAGCAGATGCTCGCTGATGTTCGGATCGAGCACGATCGCGCCGTCCACTCTTCGCTCCTGCAAAAATTTATACGCCGTCGAATCGGCCCCGCCGACCGAGCTGCATGCAATCAGATCGAAGCCGTTGGACAGCGTGACTTCCTGCGTCCCGCGGATCAGCTCAGAGTAATAAGGCCCCGACAGGTCGCTTAAAATGAGCAGAATCGTCTTCGTCGACTTGCGCTTGAGATCCATCGCGAAGCCGTTCTTTTGGTAATTCAGCTCCTTGGCTGCCTGCAATACCAATTCGCGGGTTTTCGGACTTACTTTATCGCTTCCGCTGAGTGCGTAGGATGCGGTCGAAAGCGCCACTCCCGCATGCTTTGCAACGTCTTTAATCGTAACCATAGTTCCCCCCGATAAAGCCATCCGAAATTTATCGAAACGTTTCGATTTGTTTTTATTATAGCTCCGGAAAAAGGATTGGTCAATGCGGGTCATAAAAGCGTCACAGAATGAGGAGCGGGGACAGTCGAGTCACGAAAAAAGCACCGGCCTTCAGGCCGATGCTTTAGTGGTCGTTTTGCGTATAGAGGCTTGCTCCTATCCGTGCTGCGGGTAAGCCAGAGGGGAATCGCAATAAGGGCATGTTTTATTCTCGCCGGGCTTCAGCAGGGCGGACGACCCACAGCCGGGGCACTCCACCGTCTTGGGCGTTGGGGGCGGCGTCTGCGGCCTGCTCTGCTGCGGCACGAAGCTATCTCCGTTCACGGACACGTTGACATTTACCATCGAGGCCCCAGGGGCCCATTGGTTAAATACAATGGACATCGAGTACATATCGATGAACGCATCCTGAAACACGCCGAGATAAATCATGCGCTGCAGGTCGTTGACCACCACGGCTGGCCGCTGGTTCGTCGTCTCCGCCAAGCTTTGGACGGAAGTCACTCCCTGCACCAAAACGAGATGACGGTAATAGTCATATCTGTCGAAGAGCTGCTTGCGCCGCTGCCCGCTCTTCCACAGCATGTATATGCCGGGAATCAAGTCAAGGAGGACAACCCACACCATCACCCAATACTGAATATCGCTCCCTGCGGCCAAGTGAGACAAGAACGAAATCAGAAACGGGATAAATATAACCAGAAACGTCGTGCCGGCATTTTTCCAGTCAATGACCTTCTGGTAGCTCAAATCGCGGTGCTTCCATAGACGGATAGCCAGCAAAATGAAGCCGATCGGAAAAAATAAAATAAGTCCCAGCGCTATCGCAACGCCGCTTATGGCTGGACGATCATAATTCAAGGAGGCTCCCTCATTTCTTTTATGCTTCGACATGCCTATTTTACTCCGGGTAACTTAGCAAAGAATCACAATAAGGACAAGCTTTGCTCTCGCCTGGCCGCACGATTGTAGACGAACCACAGCCATGGCACTCAACCGACTTGGGCAATCGTTTTTCCGACGGTTTGTATAAAGGCAGTGGCTTGTCCCACTCGTGAATGTGGCCTTCGCCAGTACCCTCGCGGGCAACAAAACCTTTCTGATGGAAAACAAGGGTCAACGAATACATATTTATGGAAGCATGCGGAATCATGCCGCGACCGATCATGCGTTTCAAATCGTTGATCACCACGCCCCGGCGCTGGTTGATTAATTTCTCGATACCGAGAATGGATTTGATCCCTTGCTCCATGATGATATTGCGATAAAGCTTGTACCGGTCATTGAGCCGTTTTCGCTTCCACTGGCTTATCCCTAGCAGGAATACACCCGGAAGAAGAAAAAATAGTTGATTGATTTCATTCGTGAAGATGAAGCGCATGAAAGGAAACATAATCAAAAACGCCGTGCCCGCAACTGTCCAATCATATATTTTTTGATAGCTCAAGTCCCGATGCTTCCGTACACGGATAACGAACAGAATGATACCGGCCGGGAAAAAGAGAACCAACGCCAGTACGACTAGCACGCCGTTTATCGCCGGTTTATCCGTATTCAATTCGGTTTCCGCCTCCCCGCTTGGTGTGCTGAATACCTGCCTTCTATCCGCTCTTCGGATACGTTAGAGGGGAATCGCAATACGGACACGCCTTGCTTTCGCCGGGCTGGAGCAAGGTCGACGAACCGCAGCCGGGACATTCCACCTTCTTCGGCAGCGGCTTCTCTGCCGTTTTAGACGACGAGGTCGTTTTCATGTATTCGTTTAAGAGCTCTTTGTAGGCACCTTTGAGCTCTTTGGTCAAACCTTCCAATTCCTCCACTGCGGCAGTACGTCTTGAGGACAAGTCCATTGCCGGCCGATTAATAACGATGGTCATTGAATTCATATCGACAAAAGCATCCTGGAACGCACCAAGATAAATCAGGCGCCTCAAATCGTTGGCAACGACCGTCGGCCTCTGCTTGGTCATCTCCGCGATCGTCTGGATCGAAGTAATTCCTTCTGTTGCGACGATATGACGATAATGATCGTACAGGGTAAAAAGCTGTTCGCGTTTCTGTCCACTCTTCCACAGCATGAACAGCCCCGGCAGCAGCAAGAACAGGATAGCGGCGAAAAGAGACACATAAAATACCCCAAACCTCTCCTCTTGGATGGCGAAGGACAAGGTTATAAAAAGGGGAAACGTAGAAATCCCGAACAAAGTAAAAAGGGTTACCGCGGCATTTTTCCATTCCAATACTTTTTGATAGCTCAGATCGCGATGATTCCTCAATCGGATAGCTGCCAAAATGAGACCCAACGGAAAAAACAAGAGGAACGCCAGCAATATCCACTCGCCTTTTATAGCAGGTCTATCGTCAAAGTCCAAGCGTGTTCCTTCCTCTCCTGATTCGATCATTAACATTTACAAAGGATACGGCCTTCCTATTTCGACGGATACGTCAACGGAGAATCGCAATAAGCACACGTTTTGCTTTCCCCGGGCTGCAGCAAGGTCGACGAACCGCAGCCGGGGCATTCCACCGTCTTCGGTAGCGGCTTCTTGTCCGTTTTGGACGAAGAGGTCATTTGGGTGTATTCGTGCAGAATCTCTTCGTAAGCGCGTTTGAAGTCTATGTCTTTAGGCAGATCTTCCGGAAAATCCTTCTCAGTCGTGCTCTCCTGAGGCGAGTGAAAAGGTGCCGTCGGTTCGACTGACCGCTGAAAAACGATCGCCATTGAATCCATATCCAAATAGGCATTGGGGAACTCGCCAAGACCGAGCAGGCGCTTCAAATCGTTGGCAACGACCGCCGGGCGATGCCAGGTCATCTCCGCGATGGTATGGACAGAAGTAATTCCTTGCAACATGACGATCTGGCGATAAGAGTCATAACGGGCCAAAAGCCGTTTACGACTCTGCTTGCTCACCCATAGCATGGATATTCCGGGAGTGAAGAAAAAAATAATAAGAATAAACCACATCGAAAACAACGCAAACGTATCTGCTGGAGATATACTGTTCATGAATAAAAATATCGATGCCCAGAATACAAACAGAACAAGAAAGGTTGCGCCGGCATTTCGCCAGTCATCTATTTTTTGATAGCTCAGATTGCGATGCTTCCACAGTCGGATAGCCGCCAAAAGGAGGCCCGCCGGAAAAAACAAGAGGAACGCCAGCACGATCACGACGCCTTGAATAGCCGGTCTGTCCATGTCCAATCTAACTTGTGGCTTCTCTTCTATATTGCTCTGATGCACCGTGTCGACCTCATTTCAACGTGATCAGCTGGCTGTTTCTGCGGCCCAGGTCGGCGGAGATATCGCGCAGAAGCTTGCGGGACATCTCGACCTTGCCCTTCTCCTCCGCCTGATCACTGAGCCCGCGGACGCAGCGCTCCAATTCCTTGATCTGCCACAGCAAGTTCTCCTCCATATGAATCATCGAAGGATGTGAAACCGGGTCGCTGTACTTCACTTTTTCGATCAGCTCCCGTACCCCCGCTTTCAACGCTTCCCGTTCCTCGATTTCCTCTTCTTCCAGCGCATAGCTTACCGAATCGAGAGCCAGCTTCATCTGCTTCATCAGTTGCATCTGTACCCTTTGATCATCCTCTTGATTCCGCACAACATTCGTAAAATGATGGGCAAGCCCCATCCCGATCGCCCAGACCGCGGCGGTGATGACTTCAATCACCACGAATGAGGTCAGGGAAATCCGCAAGGTGAGCCAGAAAAAAGCCGTATGAAAAATAGCGGCAGCTCCATACAACACCGATATCGTAACGAAGGTCAAGGAGGCGGGAAGCCCGTCTCCGCGCCGGTTTTGCTTCACTTCACCTACTGCGCAGTAATAACAAGCCGCTTCCGCAAGAACGATGGAGATCAAGGAAGTCCACCAGTGCCCGGTTCCCCAATCCTCCACACGACATAAGAAAAAGGCAGCTACGGTTACCAAGACAATGAGGCCGAACATCAATTTGGCGGCCACGGCAGGCAAACGATTCATATTCATCTCAAGCTCCTTTTCACCCTAACTTATTCCCGCATTCAAAACAAAACTTTTGCCCCGGCTGCACGACCTGCTGACACTGACTGCAAGTGAGCACCATGCTCTTGCCGCACTCCGGACAAAACTTCGCTCCCGCCTCCACCATCGTCGCACACTGGGGACAAGGAGCGCCCAGCGACTCGCCGCATTTCGCACAATGAAGTGCCTGTTCCGGGTTATCCGCTTGGCAGCGGGGACAAGGATGGTACTTATCGCCGCAGTTCGGGCAAAATTTCGATCCCGCCGGAAGAGAATGCCCGCACGCTTGGCAGGCCACGTCCGAGGAAGCGGCTCCCTGCTTGAGCGATTGTCCGCACCCTCTGCAAAAGCTGGAATCATGCGCATTGCTCGTGCCACAATTCGAACATGTCTGCACAGGAGTAGACACATCCATATGTCCCGACAACCGCGAAAACGAATCGCCAATCGTCATCCCAACGCCTTGACCGAGCCCCAGACCGATGCCCGCTCCCAAGAAGGCCGATGGATTCCCTTCGTTCTTCGCCGCGCTTTCCAGCGTATTAAAGGTTCTTTCCTGCTGGTAAGAGAAGCCGAGAATGTCCATTTCTGCTTTTTTCGCCAGCGCTTCCTTTAACCGCCTCGTAGCCGGATCTTCCTCGGGCAGATTAATGGAATCGATCTGGAAGCCGACCAGGCGAATCCCGTATTCTTGAAAAATCGAAACGATTCGACTTTCCATATGTTTGGAGATTTCGGAGATATAGGCGTTAATTTCCAAAATGCTAATTTTTTTATGTACCAGATAAGCGGAGATGAGCTCTTTGATGTTCATCATCAGGATACTGCGAAAATATTTGCCAAGCGCCGCCTGATCGACCGCCGGAAGCGTCCCGACCAGCTTAAGCAGAAACTTGCGCGTATCTTCGATCTGGATGCCTAATTGACCGAACGCGCGGACCGATACCATCATGTGATATTTGGGCTCCTGCAGTTGAATCGGAGTCGGCGTCCCCCATTTCAAGTCCAGCTTGTGCAGCTTGTTCACGAACCAAATTTCCGCCGTAAACGGCGACTTGCCGCCAAAAGGCAAATTGACGACGGAGGAAAAAACCGGAATATTTTGCGTTGATAGCGTGTGCCGGCCGGGACCGAGCAGGTCAAGCGCCTCCCCGCCTTTGAACAGCAGCGCTTCCTGGGTTTCATTGACGATCAGTTGAGTCCATGTGCCTAGTTCTTGGTTCGGATATTTCCATACCAATAAATCGGGCGGCCCGTCGAATTTGACTACTTCTATAATTGCCATCTAGGTACCCCTTTCCATATGCTGGTCTCGCGCGTAATCCTTTTACATTAATATACTACGAAACCAACCCTTTTTGGACTCAAAATTTTCCATTTGATGCGTTATAACAGACAATTTTGCTAGATTTCGACAAGATGCGGAAAGAGTTGGAGTGGTTTGTCGGGGAGGATTCCGGGAAGTCCTATTTTTAAAAAACACATACATACTGTATAATTGTTATAACAATTTGACATATTAATAAGGAGAATGATGATATGAGCAAGGTGGTTGGGATGGAGCGAAAAGTCGCCAAATTCGGCAACAGCTTAGGCATCACGATGACAGAGGCCTTCAAACGAATCGGAGTGGAGCTCGGTGACTCGGTACAGATCGATGTGCGGGAGCAAGACGGGGAGATCGTCATACGAAAAGCAAACAAAGTTTCCCTACCTGCAGGAATAAGTCCGGATTTTATGGAGACCCTTTCGCAAGTCATGGAGGAGTACGATGAAACTCTGAAAGGGTTAAAAGATAGATAATGGCTCACGTTCGTTATTTAACCATTCAAGAAGTCATCGCCGTAAACGTAGCCGTTATTCAAAAATATAGTCTTGGCGAACATATCGGAGTAAAAAGCAACAGCTTGTTGGAATCAGCCGTTCTGCGTCCTCAGTCTTCTGCGTTCGGAGATGATGCTTATAGCACCCTGTTCGATAAAGCAGTTGCCCTTTTCGAATCGTTGGGGCAAAATCATCCTTTTCAAAATGCAAACAAACGAACGGCATTTACCGCTTTAGTGATTTTCCTTCGGTATAATGGCTATCGGTTTGTGATGGATGTTAAGAAGGCTGAAGATCTTACTGTGGATATGGTGAATCATAGGTACTCTTTTGAAGAGCTGGTTGAAATTATTGAGCAGCATGCCGTGGTTATTGATTCGGAGTAACATGCAAAAAATGGGCCGAGGACCACGGTCCCCAACCCATTTGTCAACAGCCCCTACAAGGCAGGCTTTTTGGCAAACTTGTCTTATTTGTCTTCGTAGATTACAACGGATTTCGATTCTTCTTCCCATTTCACAACGGCTTTCAAAGCCTCGCTGACGAAACGGGCAGGAACGACGGTATTGCCTTCCACAATAGCCGCAGGCACTTCCAGCGTCACTTCTTTGCCGTTTACATAAGCCTTCGTGCTATCAACGAAAAGTTTAACGGTGATGCCGTCGCGAGTAACCGTTACGGAACGTTCTTCCGGGTTCCAGCTTACTTCCGCTTTCAGAGCTTCGGAGATGGCCCGGAAAGGTACCAGAGTACTGCCCTCACGGATGAAGGGGCGGACTTCCATGGAAGGCTCTTCGCCATTGACGTACAATTGCACGCCGGATTTTCCAAGCTTCTCGTAAAGCTTACCAAGCTTCTTGTAAGCGTTGAGGTTTTTCACATTCGCTTTTACGGCTTCTTTCTGAACATAAACCGCATCGGTTACGTTACCTTGATTGTCGAGCAGATCGGCTGCCGCGGAAAGCGCAGCGTCTTTTTCGACGATAGCTTCCAATTCAGCTTTCTTCTCAGCCGTAAGCTGTGTTTCGTATTTGGTCAAAAGAAGATCGGCAAGCACGGCACCAGCCGGTTTGTCCTTTACATTTTCAATGGCATTGAGCAGACCTTTATAGCCGTTTTTGCCGTTACTTTCATAAGTCGTGCCCGTAACGGAAGCCTTCGGTTCTACCTCTACTTTAACCTTGACGTCTTTTTCTTTGCCGACAGTGATTGCTTGCGCTGCAGCTTCCGCTCTGTCGGAGCGGTTGTCGTTATCGGACTTTGCCAATGCGGAGCCGGCCATCAGGCTAGTTGCGACGACGCAAGATGCGGCGATCATCATAGGTTTCTTCATGTTCATCAATAACTCTCCTTTGTTGGTTAAAAATTCTTGTTTGCATGAGCTCACTAAGTTGTTCGTTCCCGTAAATTTTTTTGTGGGGAGTTCGAAAAAAATTAAAACTTTTTTAAGCGTCTTGGTTATAGGACTCCGCTTAATTTGTTGGAAACGATGCTCCGCTCCAGCTTTACATGCAGCAGCTCCGTTTGCAAATCTTTCCCGATGGCATGCACCGCCGATACGATCTCTTCCGCCGTAAGCACATGGATCGTGTCCGCTTTTTTCGCGATATAATCGAGTATCGCTTCAACACATTCCTCGCAGCTTTCGATTTTATCCGCGAGCAGACGTTCTTCCTCAAGTAAAGTCTCGTATTTGCTTTGTAAGTTGTTCATTTTATCCGGGCTCCTCTCCATTAGCTTTTTGCCAACCAACTTAGAGACCATATTAACATTTGTTAAATTTTATTTAAATAGATTCAACAATTAGTTAAATTAAACATTGAAGTATTTAACTTTACGTTGAGTCACACCCGTCAACAATCCCTCTCCTAACCAACTCTTCACTTGGGTTCACAGGAAGATCGTGGTATACTTTGAGCACATTCACCAAGGGAGAAATCGCTTGCATGAGCTACTATTTTTCGATCTGCGCCTCCGAGAAATATCAGGAAAAGTACATCGAATTTATGCTGATGAACTATCAACAATTAAACCTTCCCTATTCGTTCCCGCTAACCCTTAGCTTCCTCGCAAGTCCGATTCTCATGAAGGAAGAAGCCATTCTATGCTTCAATGACGAAGACGAATTGGTAGGAGCACTCGGTTATATTTACGGAACCGGCGAGAACGACTACCAAGATACGCATATCGTGCAGATTCAGGCCGTATTTTTGCTGGATGAATACCGCAGAACCCGTCTTTTTCTCCGGGGCCTCCAGTACTTGACCCAGTTCATCACCCAGTTGAACAGACCGGTGACGGAGCTTCGTTTCTGGACGCCGGTACAGGACGATCTTCGCAAGTTGTGCGGCAAGCTCGCCGTGAGAGCCGACGTCCGGGATACGGCGTTCGGCACAATGGAAGAATACCGCGCCCCGTTCTCCGATTGGCATGCTTACGCCATGCAGTTCCGTCACGAATCGTACTTTTGACCCTGGAAGGGAATCTCTCTATGCTCACCGTCATTACGAACCTGTTCCGCTACATGCGTCCGTACAAACTGCTGGCGTCTTTCTTTTTCCTGACGTTATTTCTGGATCTCGCCTTCGTATCGCTGGCTCCCTTGAGCTTTAAATTCATGATCGACAAAGCGATCACGCCGCAGGACATCGACTACTTTTTCCTCATTCTTGCCGTTCTCGGGATCGGTGGCCTGATCGGATTCAGCGCCGGTGTCATTAGCGATTATGCGCTGGCCCGGTTGATTGCAAAAGTACAGCAGGATCTCAGAATGCGGTTGTTCGACCATATGCAGCATACGAACATCAGCCTTTTCCAGAAAGCCCGCCCGGGCGAGCTGCTTTCTTATTATTCCGTCGATCTGCCTTCGATCGCGCAAGCAATGCAGGTCATCCTGACCATTGGCATCCAGTCGTTTTCCGTCGTGGTCATCAGCACGGTCGTCTTGTTCTATTTGCAGTGGAGCATGGCCCTGTTGATTCTGCTTGGGGCCGTTGTTATTTTTGCCGGCCCGTATTTGCTGGGCAGGCGTGCCGAGGCCGTCAATTCTGCGTACAAGGACCAGTTCGCCCGCTTAACCGGCGTCGTGCAGGAGAATATTAAAGCCCAGAAAGTAATCAAAGGCTTCAACCTGCAGGAGGCGATGGCGAATAAGTTTAGTGCCATGCTGCAAGCTTTGTCCGTGACCCATTACAAGAAAAATGTCGTCAACGCCCAGCTTGAGCGCCTTCCCATGATCAGTCTGCTCCTCATTAACTTTTCGATTATCGGATTCGGGTCGTACTTGGCGCTTCGCGGTCATCTTAGCGTGGGGGCGTTGGTCGCCTTTTTTACCATGTATACCTCCATGGGCAACTCGGTGTTCAATCTGACCGTCGCGATCCCGGCTTTTACGGATGCTTCGGTGAGCATGAAGCGGATTCAAGGGCTGTTAAGCGAGCCTCGGGAAGCTAGGGGAGAAACCCATTTCACTTTTGCAGAGGGACGCCCGCCGGAGATTGCGCTTGAGGACGTTTCGTTCCGCTATGCGGAACAGCAGCAGGATGTGCTGAAGCACGTCCGTCTGCACATCCCTCCGGGCACCACGGCAGCCTTCGTCGGCTCCAGCGGTTCAGGAAAAAGCACGCTGCTGCAATTGCTGCTCGGCTTCTATACTCCGCAGGAAGGTCATATCCGCATGAACGGCAGCAGCCTGCGGGAGCTGGATCTGGGGTCTTACCGGGAACAGATCGGCGTCGTGTTTCAGGACAATTTCTTATTTCACGGCACGATTCTGGACAATATTCGCCTCAGCCAGCCGGATGCCAGCGAGGAAGACGTCATAGAGGCGGCGAAAAAAGCGGAAATCCACGACTTCATCATGAGCCTTTCGGAGGGCTACCATACCCAAGTGCTGGATGAAGGGAGCAATTTCTCAGGCGGTCAAAGGCAGCGCATCGCCATTGCCCGCGCCATCGTGAGGAACCCCTCAATCCTGTTACTGGACGAAGCCACGTCGGCGCTGGACCCGATCTCGGAGGCCTCGATCAACCGGACGTTCGCTGAGCTGTCGCATAACCGGACGATAATTACGGTGACCCATCGGCTCTCCGCCATTACCGAAGCGGATCAAATTTTCGTCTTCGATCAGGGGCGTCTGGTCGATAGCGGGACCCACCCGCAGATGCTGCTGACAGGCGGCTTCTACAAAGAGCTGTGGGACAAACAGAGCGGCTTGTCCATATCGCCGAGCGGGCAGGAAGCGGACATTGACGAGGAGCGGCTATCCCGGCTTCCTTTCTTCCATGGGATGCACGCAGAAGTACTGAAGGAAATCAAGGGCCTGTTCCATACGGAGACGTTCGCCGCCGGACAGCCTGTCATTTACCAAGGGGACCAGGGGGAAAAATTTTATCTCATCGCCCGCGGGCAGGTGGAGGTCTCCAAGCGCTCAGCTGCTGTACCCGAGAGCCGGATACGGCTGGCCGTTCTCGAGGATGGGGATCATTTCGGAGAGATGGCGCTGATGGATAGCGCCTCGCGAAATGCCGATGTAACGGCGATGACCTCTTGCGTCTTTTTGACTTTGCAAAGGAAGGCGTTCGCTTATGTGTTGTCTCAATATCCCGAGATCGATGCGCGTATACGGCAGACGCTGCTGGAACGCAGGAAATAGGAGGAGCGAATCCCAATGTTAGCGGAATACCGCGTTTGTCGCAGCGATGAAGATTATGCGCAGTATGCTTTATTTTTTATCCGCCACCGCCAAGATTTCAGTCGTCATTTTTCCTTGGCCGATGCCCTTATGCATACGCTGGAAACGATCCAGACGTCAACTATTGTTCTGGTGATCGACAAGCAAGAACATACGATCGGCTGGGCGCATTACCGGTACGTGACACCTGACGGCGAAGCGCATCCGGAAGGCGAGATTGCCTTTATGGATTCGGCTATCACGACGCAGGCGCATCGCAGCAGCCGTCTGTTCGCCGAGGGCTTCTGCCATCTGGTGCATCATATGGCAGCCGAGAACCGCCACATCCGCTTTTTTCAATTCTACGCCTTGGCCGACAACGCGTATTTAACCCGGCTTTACTCCAAGTTCGCCCGGATCATCGGCCAGCGGGAGGGCTACCACGGGACGGAAAACCTGTTTTCCGCCGACTTCGCCGCCCTGCTTCATTATGTTACAAAGTACACAAAATCACAGGATTGACCTTCCATTGTTGGGCGTGCTATCCTACGAATACAGGACTATTTTCATGCAAAGGAGGGTTTTGTATGTTTCCCCCAAGAACCGGTTTGAACGGTAAAGGCGATCGAAAGCCGCTTAGCTTCGCGGATCTCCTTAAGCTGAATGAGCAAGTGAGAGTATCCGAAGCGAAATAATGAGTGTAGATCGAAAGACCTGCCAGGGCGATGGTTGAGGCAGGTTTTTTGCTTGATAAATAAGAAGAGCATCGTCCACCAAGGGCGATGCTCTTTCAGGTTCCAAAACAATCTGCTGCAATGAACCGTGGGCCTAGCTCGTCTCGTCGCTTCCGAACCTATCTTCTCCGGAATGGAATAACCGACGACCGGCACACATTCCTCCGGTTCAGCCGGACGATTTCATTGATGCCGTATTTGTCGAATTTATCGGTCAAGTCGTTGCAGCCGTATTTCAATTTGAACTCCATCTCTTCCTGATACAGGGGGACAATAGAGTAAAATCGGATCGTTCTCTCCGAGTCCATCTCCAGCGTCAGAAAATCCCGATGAACCATAATGGGCGGCAGCAAAATGACTCCGTTCAATTTCGTCTGGTCCGACAGGGGACGCGTGGGATCGCCGTTAGGCACCGTATGTCCATGACCCAGCCACGTCTCGTACTCATGTGGAAGCCGGGCCAGCATCTTGAGCCAACGGACCGGCCAGTAATGGTCCTCGTCGGCGAACGCTTCCTGCGTGATCGGCCATTCAGGCGGCAAACAAATCATCAGTTCCGCATAATTATAGCCCTCGATGCCTTCGGGAACGTTCATCGGCAAATAGCTCATTCCCGTCGTAAACAACGTGTGGTAATTCCGTTCCTGCGTCGGCTTAATGTGATAAACATCGATATGGACGATATCCGAAATGATTTCATGAAATACGTTGTCGATCTTGCCGATGTATGTCTCGAAATGCCGTTCGATCTTCTCGGTCCAGCCTTCCTCGCCATAGTTGGGCGGCATCCAGCCGCGTTCCTTATCCTCATACTTATAAATCGGGTTGCCCGATTCCGAATAATCCGAAGGCTTGACCAAAGAAATGCACCTCTGCTCTCGATTCGTTCCCTTTTTTTCCAACCCGCGCTACTTCTCTTATTATCGACAGAATGATGGGGAGATTGAATAGAGGGATAGCCGTTAAAATATTGGCTGCAAACGCAAAAGGAGTCCATTTCTCTTCTCAGAGAATTGAACTCCTTATCCTAACCCGGATTCCCTATTTTTTCGAATTAAAGTACGCTTTATCTACCTTAAGCTGTTGTTTCAAAATCCGGTTGAACAAACCTTTGCTGATTTCCCCGGTTCCTTTGGACACAGCGGTCCTCAACACTTCCCCGCCAGGCAAAGTCTTTTCTTGAACACTCCCACCACCTGCGCTAATGGCG
>NZ_BIMB01000029.1 GCF_004000865.1 Paenibacillus elgii NBRC 100335
AGAGTGCCGGGGCTTTATCTATTTAAGTTACCAACTCAAACCAGCTTATATTAAGGGACAAAAGGTTCGTTTGGTTTGTATTGTTTGTGAGCTTGACATAAAAAGTTCTGTTCGTTGTAGTAGGAGGTATAGCAATTTCTCCATTATAATCAATAACAACGGGTCCACCAGTCTGAATTATCGAATTAAAAATTGTTCCGCCAATCGTAGGATCGGTAGCTTGTGTAATAAATTTCGAAGTTGTCAAACTGGTATTAGTTGAACCTTGATTGGAATTAACAGGCGGAATGCTTGTTCCTGCTGCAGAAAAAGTTGCGTTAAGAAGGACATCAATTGTCGTATTAACTGTAGCCCCTCCCGAAACTCTCTGGATATAAAGAGTTCTTCCCGAGTTGGCAGGGTTGGTAAGTTGGATAGTAAGAAATCCGTTAGCGGCCACGGAGCGCGATTGAGTGGTAATTGCAAAAAATGTGCCGTTCTGTGCGGCTGCATAAGATGGTGAAGATACAATGTTTGGGGTAGTAATGGTTTGGAGGCTTTTAACATAGATCGGTTGATTCAATCCTGAAACCGGATTATTGTTGGGAGACATTTGCTTTTCCCTCCCAGTATTTAAAATGTGTATCAACATACTGTATGTTGCATTTTGGGAATTTATTTCTTCGTAGCATTGACGGTCTTCCAACTACGGGGGGATGAAAGGGGGACACACTTCACTTCGAAGCTCAACAATCTACTCGGATTAGAAGCGTATACGAACAGGAGAAACCCTTGGTAATCAATGGTTTTAAAGATATACTTGGATTCAATATAGATGCATTTCAATTTATGAGGAATTGAAACTGGGGAAGAGGACCGTCTGCCGAATCCCTTTGATGGGGGCTTAACGATGAAGAAAAGAACGGTTTTAACATATCTGAACTTTTCAATAGTCTTTCCTATGTAGGAATTGTTTTATTAGGATTTAGTATGATCTTTGTGGTCAGAGAAAGCTTGAATCAACGAATGAATTTCTATCTTCAAGAGGCTTTAACTAATTATCTGCCCTCTGCATCACTCGAAATCAAAGGGGAGGAGCAATATAACGTTAATCTGGCCAAGCCAATGCTAGGCCAGAATCTAAAAAATGAAAAAAGAACTTTGGGGAAATTTTATCCTGAATTGCCTTATCATCAATCGGAAGTTTTTTTGGTGGACAAATACGTAACAAACAATCCAAGTGTTAGTTATAGGTTTGTTTTTAAAAAGCCATATCAGATTGATAACCAGGATGTATCAAATAAAGTATGTTTTGTATGGGGGATGTGCAGCTATTTTTATCATGGTTATGTAGATATTGATCTGAAGACTGGTGAAGTTATTGGTCTTAAAATCCAATATATGGATATCAAATAATCTACCATTTGAAAGAATAATAGTTACTATGGATCGAATGTTCCAATATCGATCCGAAAACAGATGCAACAAAGCCCGAAAACAAAAAAAAGCACTCGTCTAAAATAAAACGAGCGCACGCACCAAAATATTAATACTTCCCTCCACGATTAACTTCTACGGTTTTTTCCTTAAGATTCGTTTCTTTTTGAAAATGAGTTATTTTTTGCTTAATCTTTTTAGCTCGATCTTTCAGTTCACTGACCTCATCGGCCTTTCTAGAGTCTGATTCAGCATCACACTTCATCAACCGTTTATAAATGTTTCCTTTACTCTATTCGATTTAAAAAAATAGAAAATCCAGATGATACTGATTGCCCCAACAAGTATTGATAAATGGTAGGAGTTGGGGATGATCTGTCCTCTGCTGTAATAGTCCATATACGTTAATATTCTAATTACAATACAAAACACTTCAAAAATAATAATTAGTCGCGGAGCATAACTCTTCTTACTAATAAAGAGCAATAATAGTAGTCCTGTAACTAACGTCTTTATGAAAGTTCCTAATAATATGACATTCTGTATCCAATTTCTTTCTTCAATAAGGTTAGTTAAGTAAGGCAATATTCTTATAACTCCAGAAATATACATTGCTTCACTTATAAGCAAAGTTATTAAATAAACAAGTAACCATCCTCCAAGTGGTTTAGGATACAATTCTTTGGCTTCGTTATTCGACATCTTTGAAACTCCCTGTTATAGATCCTTATAAAGTTTTATAGTAATTTATTTTACTATCATTACCATTTGGAATAAGTATACTATGAATACGAAACGAATAGAATACGATGCTTCAGCCTATAGACGAGGAATCGCGCCTATGGGCTTTTCTTGTTCAGCACACAAAAATGTAAAATTCCCGGTTCCCATAAGCTGGCTTTTTTAGTACGGTATTATTGTAAATAACAGGGAGGTCTGACGATGAGAAAAGCCTTCGTTTTACTATTTTTACTGTTACTTTTGCAGGGATGTGCCCGTGAAGATCAAAAGAACCATGTGTTCTCCGGAGAGAGCGAGCATTGGACGGGGAAGTTTGAAGTTTATCGGATCGGCGACAAAGCGGAGGAAAGATTGACGCTTCAATATAAACCGGACGAGCGGCTTACAGTGCCGATTGACTTCTCCTATTCCTTTTCCGGGGGAAGCTCCTCGACAAAAGGCTATAACATAAAAAATAATAAAATTATAGCCCGCTCCGTCTCCTCGATTGCTCCTCTTCAAAAGAGCGAGGAAATCCCCATACATGTCGAATGGGCCGGAAAAAAGGAGGACGTACTGCTTAAGTCGAAATAATGCTGCTATGAGGGAGAGTCCGAATAAAGAAAGGCTGGAACGGTCTTGCGTTTGGAACGGATACTTGCTGTTTTGATGCTGGTGGTCAACAGGAGAAGAATATCGGCCGCGGAGCTCGCGGACAAAATGGATGTTTCGGTCCGGACCGTCTACCGGGATATCGAAACGTTGTGCCAAGCCGGGTTCCCGATCGTCGCCTACCAAGGGGCTGGGGGCGGCTTTACCGTCATGGAGGGCTATCGGCTGGACCGGAACGCGCTGACGTTCGAGGAGATCACATCGGTCATTTCGGCGTTAAAAGGAATGACGAAGACACTCGACGATACGCGTCTCGGAACGACGCTGGAGAAATATACGAGCTTGCTCACCGACAAGGAAAAAGAAACCGCCCGCTTCTGGCAGGAGCGGCTCGTCATCGATATGAACCCGTGGGGGGCAGACGGTGCGATGAAGCGGAAGGTCGCCCTGATTCGGGAAGCGCTCCAGAGGGAGGTGACCCTCCGTTTCGCCTATACTTCGAACAACAGGGTGACGACCGACCGGGAGGTCGAGCCGATGACGCTTGTGCTCAAGGGCGCAGCGTGGTATTTGTACGCGTATTGCCCGCTTCGCGGCGACTTTCGCATGTTCCGGTTGTCCCGCATGACTCAAGTGGTTGTGACGGATCACCCATTCGAGCGCAGAGAGCATGCGAGCCTGGAAGAGAAAGACTTGGAGCAGATGTGGAATAGCGGCTCCCGGACGGTGACGATGGTACTGCGCTTCGCGCCTGAGGCGAGAGCCCGGGCGGAAGAGTTTTTCGGCATGGAGGAAGGGCAAGCGGGAGAGGACGGTTTCTTGACGGTTGTGCAAACGTATCCCGAGGACGAGTGGGTGTACGGCTTCCTGCTCAGCTTCGGGGACCAGGTCGAAATCCTCGAACCCGAGCGGCTGCGCATGCTCATCCGGGGTCGCGCGGAGCGCATCTGCAAGATGTACGGAAAATGAAAAAATAACATGACAAACTGTTGTCAGAGTTAGGGGTGTATGCTGAAGCTATTCCCAATCAAATGGAGGTTGTCAAAATGGATAAACAGTTTTGTCAAAGCTGCAGCATGCCCCTGAACACTGCCGAGGATTTCGGCACGAATGCCGACGGAAGCCGCAATGAAGAGTACTGCACCTACTGCTATCAAGGAGGGGCCTTCACCTCCCCGGACGCTACTGTGCAGTCGATGATCGAGGAATGCGTTCCGCATGTGGTCGAAGGTCAAGGCATATCGGAGCAGCAAGCCCGCGAAATGCTGAATCAATTCATCCCTTCGCTCAAAAGATGGGCGTAACAGACTGACGTTCGGTCGCAAAGCTTTTCTTCATTAGGTCGCAAAAGAAGCCGCCGTCGTGCTCTGCGTTATTCGCAGGCGCGTCTGCGGCTTTCAGCTTTTTGCTGAGCCTGAGCCGCTCTTCTTAACTGAACCGTCAATGAAATGATGGAAAATGGCATATATAGGATATAGAATGGATTTAGATTTGGAGGGGTACGATGGGGATTGCTTTGGTGCAGGTTGCTCTTTTTGCATGGGGCCTAGGGATGGCAAGGCGGAGAGCGGCAAGCGGAGAGGACGATCTCATACTTCCGCTGTGGGCACGAGTGCTGCTCAGTCTCTCGTTGGTTGTGGCAGCGTTCGTGATTTGGCGATCCGACCCCGCTTCGCCTTATGGCGAGTGGGTGTTTTGGGGAATGCTGATGTCCTTCCTCGGCGATCTGTCCATGGCCGGCGTCATTCCTTGGCCGCAACGGCTAATTGGCGGCATGCTGACCTTCGCGGTCGCGCAGAGCTTCTATATGACGGCTTTTATTCAAATGATGTCTGCCAGCGGAGGGGCCGCGGGAGGCCGCGGATTATGGATCGGTGTGGCCGGTTACGGTCTGCTGCTTGTTGTCGGGTGGCTGTTCTTCATTCGCAACCCCCGCAAGCAAGCCATCCTTAATTATGGAGCGCTTGGATACGGACTATGGGTCGGCGGAATGGCCTGTTTTGCTCTTGATCTGGCCATGATGTTAGGGGGAGTCTGGTGGCTGACGGCTGTCGGCGGGCTGATCTTTGTCCTGTCCGATCTGCTGATCGGCGTGACGGATGTCGGGGGATACCGAATGAAACATAAAGAACTATGGATCTGGTTCACGTATGTCGCCGGACAGATGGCGATTATTTACGCCGCGGCAGGATGAGGTTCGGCGAATAAAATATTTTGTAGCGAAATGGAGCGATCGTGTTGGCGTGGAGAGCGGTAAATCCTGCGACTGGAGAAGAAGGAGAGGAGATTCGGGTAACGCCGCTGGAGGGGGTGGACCAAATGATGCAAAAGGCGAAAACAGCTTCGGCCCGATGGAGGCAGACGCCGGTAGCGGAACGATTGACGTATTTGCGGCGGATTCGCTACTACATCACGGAGCATTTTGAGGAATGCGCGGAGCTGATTGTTCAGGCAACCGGGAAGCCGCTCGTGGAAGCGGCGACGCACGAGCTGTTTATCGTGGCGGATGCGATCAAGCATATGGAAGACTGCGCAGTCAAAACGCTAAAAACGCGAAAAGCGAAGACACCGCTCACCTTGTTCGGGAAGCAATCCACGATTTCCTACCACCCCCGCGGTGTCGTTCTTGTCATTGCGCCGTGGAATTTTCCGTTTCAGCTTGCGATGATACCTGCGTTAAACGCATTAACAGCCGGCAACAGCGTCATTATCAAGCCTTCCGAGGTAACGCCGCTTGTAGGGATATTGATGGAGCGTATTTTCGCGGCGGCGGGATTTCCCGAAGGGCTTGTGCAAATCGCTCATGGAGATGGCGTGCTGGGAGCCAGGCTCATTGAGGCGGAGCCGGACTATATTTTCTTCACGGGCTCCGTAGAAACCGGCGCGCGGATTCAGCAAGAAGCCGCGAAGCGGCTCATCCCGACCACGCTCGAGCTCGGCGGCAAAGACCCGATGATCGTCTTCGCCGATGCGAATCTCGAACGGGCCGTGCGAGGAGCGGTATGGGGCTCGCTGGCCAACAGCGGGCAAGCGTGTATTTCGGTGGAGCGAATCTATGTCGAGCGATCCGTTTATGCCGACTTTACCGAGCGACTAAAGCAGGAAGTGAGCCGGCTGCGCCAAAATGGAACCGAGGATACGGACTTGGGCTCGATGACATTTTCGAAGCAGGTGGATATCGTTAGCGATCATGTTCGCCATGCACTGGAGGAAGGGGCCGAGCTAGAATGCGGCATTCATCCCGAACAATGGAAGCTGTCGCAGGGCTTGCAGGTTCAGCCTATCGTACTGACGCAGGTGAACCCGCGGATGAAGGTGATGCGTGAAGAAACGTTCGGTCCCGTCATTAACGTCATGCCTTTTGACCATGAGAGGGAAGCGGTCGAGCTGGCGAACGACTCCTCCTTCGGCCTGAACGCGAGCGTCTGGAGCCGGGACTTGAACAAGGCCCGCCGCGTCGCCGACCTGCTGGAGTGCGGCGGCGTGTGTATTAATGATGTCATGGTCACGATCGCGAATCCGTACTTGCCTTTTGGCGGGATAAAGCACAGCGGAATAGGCCGCTACCATGGGGAAGAGGGCCTTACGTTGTTTTGTCATCAAAAGGCGGTCATGCTGGACCGGGGAACGAAACCGGCGGAAGTCAACTGGTTTCCGTATGCGGGCAAGTACCCGGTCTTCGGCCGTCTGATTAAAAGCTGGTACGGTTCCCGGAGAAGCCTGGTTGGTTTCATTCGGGCGTATCTTGAGTTGTTGCGAAAATCCAAATAAGCGAGCCGGGCAGCGGCAAGGGGGACGCGCGATGAGACCCTATATCAAAGAGTTTTTTACCCATGTTGATATTTGCGTGATGTGCGTATTGCTGGTGGCGGGGTGGACGGTCATTTTGCCGCATGCGAATGAGGGGACGATATGGCTGGCTCTCGTCATTGGCATGGCGGGTTATGCGTTGAGCGAATATATGATCCATCGCTTTTTGTTTCATATGAAGCCGCCGAAGCATCCCCTGCTGCTTGCTATGCTCCGCCGTCTGCACTATGACCATCATATTTATCCTAACGAATTGCATCTGCTGTTTCTTCCCGTATGGTACAGCCTCCCGGTCATGGCCGGACCGGCGCTGATTGCTTATGGGGTGACGTGGGATACGGTGCTGACCATCGCTTTTGTGACGGGAGTGATCAGCTTCCTGCTTTACTACGAATGGACGCATTTTGTCGCCCACCGGCCTATTAAGCCGATCACGCCCTGGGGGCGCTGGATGAAGAAAGTGCATCTCTGGCATCATTATAAAAGCGAACATTACTGGTACGGCGTAACCAACCCACTGTTCGATGTCATGCTGGGCACGTTTCGCGACGAGCAGCAGGTGGAAAAAAGCGAAACGGCGCGCAATCTGGAAGGAAAAGCTGATTCGCGGCTCTAATCACGTTTTCAATATTTGGCAAGTTCGATGACCCGTAAAGACGGACGCTTTTGTAAAAAGTGCCCTGCTTACGGGTCGTTTGTATTTTAGAGCTTCAAGGCGAGCTGCTCGGTAATTTTGTCGATCATAGCGAAAAACTGCGTCTTCTCCTCGTCGTTCAGCGGTTCGAGCATATCGGCAAGCAGCTGCCGCCGGATTTCCATGGCGCTCATCACGAAGGCCGCGCCTTGATCCGTGAGCGCGATCCGTACGGTGCGTCGGTCCGAGTCGCTGCGCAGACGGACGATGAAGCCGTCTTCCTCCAACTGATTTAGCGCGATCGTCGTGGCACCGGAGGAAAGCTGCAATCGTTTGGCGATATCGGCGACCATGCAGTTTTCGTTATGGTAGATGGTCTTAAGAATGTAGTATTTCGTATTGTTCATCCGCATATGCGGCTCTTTGAGCTTTTGCTCGATGAGCTTCATTTTGTATTTCAAGAACGTTTCCGCCAGTTTGTTCATCGAGTCGAATTCATGGGCGGACGTGTCCAGAGGCTGGTTTACGGGCATGCGGCTTCTCCTTACATTTGTTCGAAATCGGTAGATAGATCAAGTATACCGGATTTTATTACTAATTGTGTTCCGTTTTTTTTCATGCTAAAGTTGTTTTATCGCAAAATTACTTTATTGTAAAGTAATTAACATATTAAAATAATGGAGGAGAAATTGGAATGAGAGGTCGCATGTTTGCAGCCAATATTATTGGCGTTGTTCTTATTGTATTGTTAGCCTTCGGCG
This sequence comes from Paenibacillus elgii NBRC 100335, assembly GCF_004000865.1. Classification (GTDB taxonomy): domain Bacteria; phylum Bacillota; class Bacilli; order Paenibacillales; family NBRC-103111; genus Paenibacillus_G; species Paenibacillus_G elgii. Next base: position 7,954 of record NZ_BIMB01000029.1, read on the forward strand.
GATTTTATTATTACGATCAGTCGTCCAAATATATCAAGACCGAGGATGCCCGGGTTGCGGGCGATGTGATTGCGGTATCCGCCCCGGCGGTCGGCACGCTGTCGTCCTGGAGCGGGAAGGAAGGCGGGGTCGTAGCCAAAAACGGCAACGTCGGTCAAGTGTCCGACGGGTCGAAAACGGTGAACGTCGCTGCCCCGATTGACGGCACGATCGTCAAAAATCAGGCTAAGGAAGGCCAGATGGTGCAGCCCGGCCAGCCGTTGGCGCAGCTTGTGGATATGAAGAACCTGTATGTTACGGCTAACCTGGACGAAACCGACGTGAAAGACATTGCTGTCGGCTCGACGGTTGACATTACGGTGGACGGCGATGCCGGCACGACGCTGAAAGGAAAGGTCGAGGAGATCGGACATGTGACGAACTCCGTATTTTCTTTGCTGCCTTCCGCCAATACGAGCGGGAATTATACGAAAGTGACGCAGAAGGTGCAGGTCAAAATTTCGATGACCAACTATTCGGATTCTGTGCTGCCTGGAATGAACGCTACGGTTAAATTGACGAAAAAATAATAGTTTAGTTCTAACATCTTATAAAGAAAGGAGCTGCGATGATGGCTTCTCCGCAAGAAACGAAGGATAACCGGGGCGGCTTGTCAGGTTATGGGAGCTTATTGACGGTGCTGATGCTGGGCTTGTTCCTGGCGATTCTGAACCAGACGCTGCTGAACGTCGCACTCCCTCATTTGACGGCCGACTTCGGCGTCAGCACGAGTACGGTGCAATGGCTGCTCACCGGCTATATGCTGGTGAACGGGGTTCTGATCCCTTTATCCGCGTACTTGATTGAACGGCTTGGGGTTCGACGGTTGTTTTTGATCGCGATGCTTTCCTTTACGGCAGGGGCGCTAATCTGCAGCCTTGCTCCAAGCTTCCCGGTCATGCTGACCGGACGTTTGATTCAAGCGATCGGCGGCGGCGTTCTGACTCCGCTTGTGATGAGCGTCATCTTGTTTATATTTCCACCGGAAATGCGGGGGAAAGGGATGGGGCTGTTCGGGCTCGCGATGATGTTCGCACCGGCGGTCGGACCGACTTTGTCGGGATGGATTGTACAAAATTACGACTGGCATTGGCTGTTTACGGGAATGCTCCCGTTCGGCGTGTTGGTGCTCGTCATTGCTTTTTTCAAGCTGAAAAATATCGAAGAGCCTAAAAAAATCAAGCTGGACACCTTCGGCACGGTCACCTCGATCTCCGGGGTAGGGCTTCTCTTGTACGGGCTTAGCGAAGCCGGGTCTAGAGGATGGACGGATGCCATTGTCTTGTCCTGCATCGTTGCCGGATTCGTTCTGCTTATCGCGTTTGTCATTCAGCAAATACGTTCGGAAAACCCGATGCTGGACATGCGGGTGTTCCGCTACGGCGTTTTTTCGCTGTCGACTGTGATCAACGTGTTCGTCACGGCCAGCATGTTCGCGGGCATGATTCTTCTGCCGCTTTATTTGCAGAACCTGCGGGGCTTTACGCCGCTCGATTCCGGGCTGATGATGCTGCCGGGAGCGATCGTGATGATGATCATGTCGCCGATCTCCGGAACGCTGTTCGACAAGATCGGTCCGCGCCCGCTGGCGGTCATCGGAATGATCATTACGACGGTGACGACGTACGAATTTACAACGCTGACTTTGGATACGTCTTACGGTTATATTGTTGCCATTTATATGGCGCGTTATTTCGGGATGTCCTTGTTGATGATGCCGATTATGACGGCCGGCATGAATCAGCTTCCACGGGAGCTGAGCAAGCACGGAACGGCGATGTCCAATACGCTGCGCCAAATCAGCGGTTCGATCGGGACAAGCTTGATTACGACGATTTTTACCAATCGTTCGACTGCTCATTATGCTGCCTTTACGGACCGGATGGATACGACGGACCCGACCTTCATGGATTCGTTCAATGCGCTTGTCAACCGGATCGCTGCGGCGGCGCATCTGCCGTTAACCGAAGCGAAAACGCAAGCGGCAGCAACGTTGGCCGGACAAGCGAAGCTGCAGGCGACGGTGATGGGGATTAACGACGCCTTTTTCTGGACGACGATCATTTCGGTGATCGGTCTGGGCTTGAGTGTATTCTTGCGCGATGTGAGAAAAGATAAGCCAAAGGCTGGTCTGCTTGCACCCGAGGAGACAAGTGCGCGTCCGACAGAGGTTATTCTGCTCCCGTCGCCGGGACACACGGCGCAATAAGTAACATGAGCCTGGAAGAGAAACGGTTTGGACAAGGAGGGTACAAGGTGAAAATATATATTGTATACGATAGCGAAGGCGGACATACCGAGGCATTGGCGCACGCCATTGCGGCGGGAGCCGCCCTCGTCGAGAACGCCGAGGTAGAGGTGTACAGTGTGCAGGAAGCGGACATCAGGACTCTACCGGAGGCGGATGCGATTATTTGGGGCTGTCCCGGGCATTTCGGAACGATTAGCGCCGGGCTTAAAGCATGGATCGACAAGCTCGGCTATTTGTGGGCGCAAGGCAAGCTGATCGATAAAATCGGCGGCGTGTTCTGTACGACGGCGACGGAGCACGGAGGCCTCGAATCGACGATGGTCAGCCTGATGACGCCGATGCTGCATCAAGGCATGATCATTGTCGGTCTGCCCGGCAATCTTCCGGAAAACGCCACCTACGGCTCGTACTACGGCGTAGGCGTGACGTGCCCGATCGATAGCGAAGAGCTGCTCGGCGGGCACGGCGAACAACTGGGCCGGGCCTTCGGGAAGCGGATTGCTGAGGTGACGCGGAGATTTGCGCGTTCATAAGCGAATGACCCAGGCGGACGGAAGGAGGTAGCGAGATGACCGTTCCTGTCATTTGCATCGCAATAGCCGTCATTCTGGTTATTGCTCTCATCATGTATAACATGCGATCGATGATGTCTTCGTCGGTCCCCCGGAGCGAGCGGCAGTTTCCCGGCCATTCGGAGGAGGCGCCGGGGAAGAGGCCGCAAGCGGAAGCGCCCGCAGGTCCTGCGGTGCAGGAAGCCGCGGCAGCGAAGCACCCGCCGGCGGAGCAGAAGCGCGAACCGCAGCCTTCGGCGCCGCAGCGGCCCGCGGCGAATCAGGAGAAAGCCGAGGCCGCAACGGCCCAAGTGCCTCCGGCGGCGGAACAGGAAGCTGAGGTTCGGGTAGCGGCGCAGAAGCCCGTAGCTCAATCGGGCCGGGCGCACGCTCCTGAAGCCAATGCGGAAGCTGCGCGGACTTCGGCCAAGCTGGCCGATCCGGAATATCGCGAGGCGCTCCGCGGATTTGCCCAACCGGCAAGGCCCGAGTCCCCGTCCGAGAAAGCGGACGAAGCTCCGATGAAGGACGACGACTACCGTACGGCGCTGCGGTCGATGCACAGCAAGAAGCAATAATACGATTTTAGAAAAAGACTTCATTACCTTGGGTTATCGCATGGGAGACCTGAGGGAGGAAGTCTTTTTGCGCGTTGGAAATCGAGGCAATTACCAATTTAGAGCCCCTTATCTGGGTGAATTTTTGATGTGATCTCCTAGTTATCCACGGAGTTATGCACATAATAAACAGCCTATCGACGGGAAATCTTACCCCAGAGGCTTGTTATTATTCACATATTCACAAAATAGGTTATACACATCGGGATTTGGAAATTTCGCTTCCATGGGTATCATTCTTTAGTATTGTAATATTTGTAAAAATGGTATTGCCTTTGGATCCATGGACAGAAAGAGACCCACAAGCAACGGGCTGTGGGTCTAAAGGTTTTATATATTAAAAAGGGGGTCAAGGATTATTATAGTCTGCGAACATTAAGGGACGATGAAAATTATATTTCATTTATATTACAAATCTGATAAATCGGAATAATGTAACGACTGGCACGCATAACGGTATAGGGAGCAAACCTGAAGAGGCATTTTTGGCAGCGTTTACATTGTGATCAATGCTGAAAGGGGAACGGTACCTGTGTGAAAAAATATGTGAATTCCCCGACCGCCTTCGCCTTGGGCATGCTCGCCATGATGATCCCGACTCAAGCGTTCAGTTCGTTCTACAGCTACTACTATGTGGAGAAGCTGGGTCTTGGCGTAGGGCTTGCCACGCTCGCAAGAACGATTTACTTGATCTGGGATGCGCTTAACCAGCCCTTGTTCGGCTATTTATCCGACCGGACGCGCAGCCGCTGCGGACGGCGCAAGCCGTGGATCGTAGGCTCCGTTCCGTTGTTCATGCTGACGTTCGTTATAGTATTTGCCGTCCCGGACGGCTTGTCCGGTTACAGCTTGTTCGCCTGGTTTTTGATAGCGCTCGTGCTGTTCGAGAGCGTGTCCGCCATTCTGTGGGTGAATTACGGTGCTTTGTTCCCGGAGCTGTTCCGGGGCGAGCGACTGCGGGCCAAAGCATCCGCCATTCAGCAGAGCTTTCAGATCGCCGCCATCCTTATCGGCTCGGCGCTGACGCCGGTGCTATTTGCCGCGATGGGCTTCGGACGGATGGCGCTTGTGTACGCCGCTGCTTTTGCCGTATTCATGCTGCTGTGCGCGGCTACCATAAGGGAAAGCGAGGAAGCCCGCCAAGAACCGCCGCTCCGGCTACTGGAGGCGTTCCATGAAACGCTCAAAAACCGCGCGTTCTGGCTGTTCAATCTGGCCAATTCGTTCGCGCAGACGGTGAACGGGCTGATCGGATCGATGATTCCGTTTTATGCCAAATACGTACTTCGCATCCCGGAATCGCAAGTCTCCCTGCTGCTTGCCTCCGTATTCGTGTCGGTTATTCCGCTGGTTGCCGTGTGGTATTGGATCGTTCGCAGACTGGGGGCGGTCCGAAGCTGGCGGCTTTCTTTGGCTGTGTACGGACTGTCCGTCATTCCGCTGTGGTTCGGCAGCCATTTGGCGGGCGGCATCGCGGCAGGCATTGCGGTCGGGTTCGGCTTGGCGGGCTTTCTGGTAACGCCGCCCGTGCTCAGCAGCCAGATCATCGACCGGGACTTCGAGCAGACCGGGCGTCGAAGAGAGGGAGTCTATACCGCGGTCGGCGGCTTTATTACACGTTCGAGCGGCTTGATCTCGGCGCTGGCGTTCTGAGTGGTCGGGATGCTGTTCGGGTATGTGAGCGGGGAGCAGCCTGGACCCGATCCGCAGGGCACGTTCCGCTGTTTGATCAGCGTCGTTCCCTTCTGCTTGCTGGCGGTGTCTTTTCTTATCGCCGTGACCCTCTATTTCCCGGACAAGCGTGAATGAAAAAAACTGCCGCGCAGCAGCAGTTTCCTGTGTAAATCAACGAGAATTAATTCTTGATAGGTCTGCCATCGGAATCGGTAAAACTTCCAACGGCGATCATGATAAAATCAATTAAAGTCCAGACACCGAAGCCGCCTAAAGTAATCAGCATCAGGATACCGGTGCCGACCTTGCCTACGTAGAAGCGATGGACGCCAAGCGATCCAAAGAAGAAAGCCAGAAGCAGCGCGGCTACGAAGCTTTTCGGACTCTTGTTTTGATGTTGCGGTGCATTATAATCCACAGCGATTCCCCCATTAACAACAGTAAATTTTGAATTGCTCATTTGTATATCGGCAGGCGCTTCTCCAAAAGTTAGTGCTTTTTTCTAAATAATTCTTAATAATTTACTTTTACTTCTCTGCCATAAACAAAGCCTTTTTCCCCTCTTTTTGCCGCCGTCCGTCGCCCGAAGTTTGTTGGCGGGGATATTTGCCTTTCCGTACGGAATGTGGTAAAATGAAATAAATGTTTATAAATGAAACCGGAATTCACATATTGAAAAAGGTGACATTTTTTACATGATACTTTTTTCAATGTGTGAATTTTTTAATTTTGGTTAAAAATGAGCATATTAAATTTATTAATTGTGGAGGTCACACCCATGCAAACAGGTACAGTAAAATGGTTTAACGCAGAGAAAGGCTACGGCTTCATCGAAGTTGAAGGCGGCAGCGACGTATTCGTGCACTTCAGCGCGATCCAAGGCGAAGGCTTCAAGTCCCTGGACGAAGGCCAACGCGTTGAATTCAACGTTGTTCAAGGCAACCGCGGACCGCAAGCTGAGAACGTTGTAAAAGTTTACTAAGCAGCAAGCCCGCTCTTAACGCAAGTTAGGGGCGGTTTTTCTTTTAGTATTGAGATCGGAAAGGGGAATGGCCATGAATTATCGTAAAAAGATGTTTGAGGAAGTCCCCAAGGAAGAGACCAAGATCTGGTCCTGTACAAAAGAAGACTGCAACGGGTGGATGCGGGACAATTTTATGTTCGAGCATAACCCGACGTGTCCGTTGTGCCAGTCCCCTATGGTTAGCGATACGAGAATGCTTCCGGTGCTCGTGAACTCGGCGCTGGATCATCGGCCGGCTAACGCCGGGCAAGAGGAATAGGCACGAATTTGACAGCCGCCGTTCAAGTTGTTTAACTTGGATGAGCGGTCTTTTTTAGGTTCCGAATGAGGTGATGAAATTGCTCGAGTGGACGGGAGAGCGAATTATTCCGAAGCAGATGAAGCCGACGAACGGCATGCTGCTGGAGCATATCGCGAGATATTATTTTGCCGCTCCTTATGTGCGGGGACGGGTGCTGGACATTGCGTGCGGAACCGGATACGGGAGCCATATGACGGCCAAGGAGCGGAAGCGGGAAGTGACGGAAATCGTCGCCGTCGACAACGATGAGGAGACGCTCCGGTATGCAAGCCGGGAGTACCATCATCAGAAGGTGACGTATGTGCAAGGGGATGCGACCGACCCGGAGCTTCCGGAGCGGCTTAGCCAGTTCGATACGATCTTGAGCTTTGAAACGATCGAGCACCTGAAGGACGACAGGATGTTCATCGACAACCTCTACCGTATGCTGAAGCCGGGGGGAGTTCTGGTTCTGTCCAGCCCGTTCGGCCGGGGGCGGGGGATGCCGACCAGCGAACCGTTTCACGTTCACCAGCTCACGCCGGAGCAGTTCGAGGAGCTGTTCACCGGCTTTGCCGAGGTGGACATTTACTACCAGCGGGGCGTGACTTTCGAGAAGCCGCGGGACGGCATCCGGTATTTTATCGGCGTGGCGGTGTGCCGGAAGTAGCGGAGACTTCATTCCTTCACTTTTCAAACGAGGCGCCCTTCTGGTACATTGGTATCACGAGATTTGGAAACCTGCCGAAGCCGGGAGGTGCAAGCTCCCGCAGCGGCGCAAAGTGAGGCCGTGATCAATGTATAAGCTCATGCTTGTGGAAGACGAAGAAGATGTGCGCGAAGGCATCCTGCGGGAGATCGACTGGGCCCGCCATGGATTCGAAGTGATCGAAACCGCGGAAAACGGTCAGGAGGCGGCGGAGCTGTTCGAACGGCAGGTGCCGGACGTGGTCGTCACCGACATCCGCATGCCGTTTATGGACGGGCTGCAGCTAGCAGCGTGGATCAGGCAGCGGTATGAGGCGACGAAGATCGTCATCCTGACCGGTTTCGACGAGTTCGAATACGCGCAAAAAGCGGTCAAGCTGCATATCGACGAATATGTGCTCAAGCCGTATTCGGCGCAGGAGCTGATCGACGTGCTGGCGAAGATCAAGCGCCGGATTAACGAAGAAGCGGCGGAGAAGGAAAACGTCCAGACGCTGCAGGAGCACTACCGCAGAAGTCTGCCCGTGCTGCGCGAGGTGTTTCTGGCCTCGTTGGTCGCCCGGAAGCTGCCGCGGCGCGAAATCGAGGAGAAATGCCGCAGCTACGATCTGGAGCTGTCGGCGGACGCCTACGTCGTATCGGTCATCAGCATGGATATGGGCGACAGCGAAGAAACGGATGGGGAAGCCGAAGCCTCGCTCAAAGGTTCGAAGGACACGGAGCTGAAGCGCTTCGCCGTGCTGAACATTGCCGAAGAAATCGTTGAGAAGCACCGCTTGGGGCGGGTGTTTTTGCATAACGATTATTTGGTGCTTTTGGCGGTAGCCGGACAGGGGACGGAAGGCGAAGCTTCCGCGCTTAAGAAAACGCTTACGGCGCTGGAGGACATCCGGCAGAGCATTGAGAAATATTTGAAATTCACCGTCACGATCGGCGTCGGCACCGTATGCGGCGAGCTGACGGACGTCTCCTATTCGTACAAGGATGCGGTGCTGGCGCTTGATTACCGCGGCATTCTCGGCAGTAACCGGATCATTTGCATCGACGATGTGGAGACGCGTTTCGTCGAGAAGCTGCGCTTCGACGAATTGAAGGAGCATGCGCTGATCCGCTGTCTGAAGGTCGGTACCCCGCAGGAAATTCAGGAGACGGTGGACGGCTTGTTTCACGGCATCGGCGAAACGCAGGTGTCGTTCAAGGATTACCAGATTTACTTGATGGAAATGTTAACAGCCATTCTCAAAGCGGCCAAAGACGCGAACGTCGATTTGGATGCGGTGCTCGGGACGGATTTCGTGCCGTTCGCGGAGCTGCACAAGTTCGCGAGCTTGCAGGAAGCGAAGAGCCGTATTCTCGGGCTGTGCACAGCCATCATGAACAGCATCGCCAGCCAGCGGCAGTATGCGTATAAATCGCTGGTAGAGCAGGCGATCGACTATACGAAGAGCCATTACCACGAGACGGACATTTCGATCCAGAAAGTGTGCAGCCATCTGCACATCAGCGCTGGCTATTTCAGCAGCATTTTCAAGAAAGAAGCGAAAATGACGTTCGTCAGCTACCTGATGCACATTCGGATGGAAGCGGCGAAGGAACTGCTGCGGACGACCGATCTGAAAGCGTTCGAGATCGCCGAGCGGGTCGGGTATGCGGAGCCGAACTACTTCAGCTTTAGCTTCCGCAAGCATGTCGGCGTCTCGCCGAAGGAATACCGCAGCGCCGCCATGGAGGGACACCGCGGATGAACCGGGTGGGACGGTGGCTTCGGCGGATGGCCGCCTCCGTTGTCTATACGTGGAAGGTCAAGAGCATTCAGGTGATCATCACCGCGTCGTTTACGCTGCTGACGCTGCTTGTGATGGCATTCGTCAGCGTGATGCTGTACAACAAATTTACGAAGACGGCGGAGCAGAACACGTTTCTCAGCAATGAACAGATCGTCGCGCAGGTCAAATACAACCTCGAAATTTACTTGCAAAATATGTCCCAGGTGTTTCAGACCGTGGAGCAAAAGGTGTGGATGAATGCCATCGTCTCGGGAGAAGGACGGCTGACCGAGCAGCTCGGGACGATACTGGATAGCCGCACGGATATCGTGTCGATGGCGCTGTTTACGGCGGACGGCGAGCCGATTGCGGGCCTTCCGGTCATGGACATGCGCAAGAACACGAAGCTGACCGAGCAGAGCTGGTTCAAGACGGCGCTGGAGAACCCGAACCATCTGACCTTTTCGCTGCCGCACATCCAGAATCTGTACAAGGGCAAATACACGTGGGTCGTGTCCATGAGCAAGCAGATTACGATCGAACGCGGCGGCGAGAAGCGGAACGCCGTGCTGCTTGTCGACTTCAACTTCAAGACGATCGACGACCTGTGCCGCCGGGTCAGCCTGGGGAAGAAAGGCTACGTGTACATCATCGACGAGTCCGCGGGCAACATCGTGTACCACCCTCAGCAGCAGCTCATTTATATCGGATTGAAATACGAGAATGTGGAGCAGGCGCTCAAATACACGTACGGCAACTATCTCGATTCGTCCAGCGGCGACAAGCGGCTGATTACTATCGCAACGGTCAACAACATCGGCTGGAAAATCATCGGCGTTTCTTATATGGACGAAATCGTGACCGCCAAAAAGGAAATCGGCGGCTTCATCGCCTGGCTGCTGCTGTTTGTCGTCGTCTTCGTGCTGCTGATTTCGGCATTCATGTCGGCCAAAATCTCGCAGCCGATCCGCCGGCTGGAGCGTTCGATGAGCAAGGTGGAGCAGGGTGTGTTCGACATTCACATCCAGGTGCAGGGCGACGACGAGGTGGGGCGGTTGTCACGCCGGTTCAACTATATGGTGGCCCGCATCCGCGAGCTGATGGGCCAAATCATCCGCGAGCAGGAAGCGAAGCGCAGGGGCGAGCTTGAGGTGCTGCATGCGCAGATTCACCCGCATTTTCTATATAATACGCTGAATTCCGTCGTGCGGCTGGCCGGCGGAGGCAAGAGCGAAGAGGTCATTACGATGATTACGGCGCTGTCAAAGTTTTTCCGCATCAGTCTCAGCAAAGGCCAGACCGTCATCTCCGTACAGGATGAGCTGGAGCATGTCCGCAATTATTTGATCATCCAGAAAATGCGGTACAAGAACAAATTCGAGTTCGCGATCGAAGCGGAGCCAGAGGTCCTGGGCTGCCGGACGCTGAAGCTGATTTTGCAGCCGATCGTGGAGAACGCGATCTACCACGGCATCGAAATGATGGCGGACGAAGGCTTCATCCGGATCACCGCGGAGCTCGCCGGGGAAAAGGTGCGGCTGCAGGTCATCGACAACGGGCTCGGCATTCCGGCGGAGAAGCTGGAGCGGCTGCTGACGGGCGAGGGGGCAGGCGGCGAAGGCTCATCCGTCGGCCTGCGCAACGTGCACGAGCGGATCCGGCTTGGCTACGGCGAAGCCTATGGGCTGGAGATTGAAAGCCAACTGGAGGAAGGCACGACGGTGACGCTGTGGATTCCGGCCGTACGAACGGAAGGGGCGGAGGAGCGATGACAAGCGGAAACGCAGCGATTCGTACGATTCCGGTGCTGCTTGCAGCTTTATTGTGCATCCCGCTGCTCGCCTCCTGCGGGAGCGAGAACACCGAGCCGCACATCGCGGAGCCGAAGAAGCAAATTGCGCTCGTGCTGAAGACGGATAACAGCGATTATTGGAAAACGGTGCGCACAGGGGCGGAAGCGGCGGCAAAAGAATTCGGCGTCGAGCTGTCCGTCGGGGCGCCCAAGCAGGAAGAGGATGTGCAGGGCCAGATTCAGCTCGTAAACGAAGCGGTTAACTATAAGCGGGATGCGCTAGTGCTGGCGGCCAACGACGACCAAGCGCTGGCGGAAGCGGCCGGACAGGCGGCGGAGCGCGGCATGCCGGTCATCGCCATCGACACGGAAATCGACTCGCCGCGGGTGCGCAGCTTCATCGGCATCGACAACTTCGAGGCCGGGCGCAAGGCGGGGCTCAAAATGGCGTCGCTCGTCGGGAACCGGGGCCGCATCGCGGTGATCGGCTTCAAGCCAAGCGTGAGAACGACCGAGCAGCGGGAGCGAGGTGTGCTGGACGAACTCGCCAAGCACAGCCAGATGAAGGTGATGGAGCAGGTCGAGTGCACCTCGGACCCCGCTCCGTGCGCACGGCAAATCCGCCGGCTTCTTCAGGAGCCCGTAGACGGAATCGTCGCACTGCATGCCGTTTCGTCCATTGAGGTTGTCCGGGCGATCGGGGAGATAGGGCTGGAAGGAAAAGTAAAAGCCGTCACGTTCGACAGCACGGCCGAAAATATCGAATCGCTGCAGGAAGGCGTCATTCAGGCGACGATTATCCAGAACCCGTTCAGCATGGGCTATCTGGGCGTCAAATATGCGGTGGAAGCCTTGGAAGGCAAGAAGGTGCCCGCCCGCTTCGATACCGGGACGAAAGTGATCGATCAGGACAACATGTTCTGGTCGGACAACCAGAAGCTGTTGTTTCCTTTTGTGAAGTGAAAAAATGGAGAGGGCGGCCGCCTAAGCGGTCGCTCTCTCCTGCTTCATCAGCCAGCGGCAATGGGCTGTCTTACGATTTTGACGTCATAGAACGAGATTTTGTTGGAAATAATATAATCCGGCATGCCTCCGCGGTGGGAGTGCGCCTCCCGGAACGCTTCGCTGCGGGTCCACGCTTGAAAATCCTCTTTTTTGCTCCAGCGGGTGCTGACCGTCACTTCGTCGTATTCCGGCGTATTTTCCGTCAGCAGCACCTCCAGGCCGAGAAAGCCTTCCATATATTCCACTTTTCCGACCTTATCGAACCGTTCGATCAGCTTATGCGCGTTACCCTTCGTGATGTGGGACGTATTCGTTACAATGACCATATGATTTCCTCCTTGGGTTTACAGGTTTTTCGAATCGGGATGATAACAGGATAGTCGTCGTCGAAGGCGACTTTGGCCTCGATGGCGTAAACGTCCTGCAAAAATTGCGGACTGATCATTTCTTTCGGATTTCCGGACCCTACCACGCGTCCGTGCTTCATTGCAATGAGATAATCGCAGTAATTGGCGGCCTGCTGAAGATCGTGCAGCACCATGACAATCGTCAGCCGATACGATTGGTTGATCCTTTGCAGCATTTCCATCACATCAAGCTGATGGGCGAGATCCAGATAGGTGGTAGGCTCATCCAGCAGCAGAATATTCGTTTTTTGGGCCAACGCCATGGCGATCCGGACTTTTTGCTGCTCACCTCCCGATAAAGTGTGGAACATTTGCTGCTCTGCCTTTGCGGTGCCCGTTATGTCCAGCGCCCAATCGATAATCCGCTCGTCGTCCGCCGTCATGCGATCGAACATACGTTTGTATGGAGAGCGACCGTAAGCGACAAGCTCCCGTACGGTCAGCTCGGGAAGCTGGCCTTTGGATTGGGTGAGCATCGCCACGGTTTGGGCAAACTCCATCGATTTATAGGTCTTGGCCTGCCGGTTATGAACGTAAACTTCTCCCTGATCGGCTTTCAGCAATTGCGCGATAATTTTTAATAAAGTGGATTTTCCGGAGCCGTTAGGCCCGACGATAGCTGTCAGCTTGCCTTTTGGGATCGAGACCGTAACGTCCCGAAGCCGGAAGGCGCCGACATGGAACTCCAGATGGTCCGTATGAATAGCGGTGGCGGTCATCACACGATTCCCCGTTTCTTCAGCAAAAATAAAAAGAACGGCGCCCCCAGACCTGCGAGCAGAATGCCGACGGGCAGCTCGATCGGGTCGAACCACGAGCGTGCGATCGTATCGGCCAGCACGACAAGCGCTGCGCCTCCCACGATGGACAGCGGAAGGAGGAAGCGGTAATCTTCGCCGGCCAGCAGCCGGATAGCATGGGGCACGACCAGACCGACAAAGCCGACCAATCCGGCGACACTGACGGCTGCCCCGGCCAATAAGGAGGACAGAAGGATTAGCAGCAGGCGCTGCACTTCCACCTTCTGGCCCAGCAGCTTGGCTGCATCGTCTCCGAGCAGCAGCAGGTTGGCCGGTTTGATCGCAAGGACGGACAAAGCCAGCCCCGTGATGGCGTAGGGCGCCATGAACTGCAGATGATGCCAGCTGCGGCCGCTTAGCCCGCCCGCCAGCCAGGGCAGAACCGCTTGCACCCGGTCGCTGTACGTCACCATCAGTCCGTTGGTTATGGCGCCCAGCAGCGCATTGATCGCGACGCCCGCCAAAATGATTTTGAGAGGCGAGGCCCCTTTATCCCACGCAAGCCCATAGATGACCACGGAAGTGATCAGCGCCCCCAGAAAAGCGAGAGCGGGCAGCAAATAGCTGAGCTGCGGAAACACGATCATCGCCATGATGGCAGCAAGGCCTCCGCCCGCCGAGACGCCGATAATGCCCGGATCGGCCAGCGGATTTTTCATCACGCCCTGTAACAGCGCACCGGCTGCGGCCAGGCATGCGCCGGTCAGCATGCCGACGAGCACGCGGGGAACCCTTAGGTTCATGACGATTTTCTCGTGCGCAGGCGGGCCGCTTGCCGTAAAAACCGTCCATACCTCCTGAAGTGACAGGGAGACGGAACCGTAGGCGATGCCATAAAAAGCGACGGCGAGGAGAAGGAGCGGGGCTGCGATACAGAGCAGCTTTCTTCTCAGTAGGCGTTGTTGTTTATTCATCGGGCGTCACGTCACTTCACGGCTTGAAGCAAGGCTTTGAGCCGGTCAAGCGCTTCAAGGACCCGGGTGCCGGGATTCGTGCCGAACAGGTCGGACGGCAGCACCTCCACACGATTATGCTTGACGGCGTCCAGGCTGTTCCAGGCGGCATTTTGCTGCATTTCTTTCAAGAATCCGTCCTTGACCTTCTCGGGGTTGCCATGGCTCATCAACAGAACCAGCTGCGGGTTCGATTGGATAATTTTTTCGGTATTCAATTGAGCATATTGCGGATAATTTTCCAGCTTCGGATAGTCCGCAGCAATATTTTCCCCTCCGGCCTTCGCCAGAATATCTCCGCTTAAGGAGTTGCCCAGCGCAGCCATGTAGGTGCCCGGAGCGCCGTAAACGAGCAAGACCCTCGGCTTGGGGCCGGTCGACCCGGAAGCGATTTCCTTGAGCTTCGCATCGATGCTTTCGTTCAGCTCCCGGGCTTTGTCTTCCTTCTGCAGCAGTTGGCCGAACAAGGCGATCTGCTTCTTGATATCGTCGATCGAATTGGCGGAGGTCAGCAGCATCTTGGAACCGATGCCTTCGACCGAAGGGATATCTTTCGTGTTCAACGGATGGTTGCCGAGCACGACATCTGCATCCAGCGCAGCGATTTTTTCGAGATCGATGCCGTGGGTGCTGCCGATCTGCTCCGCGCCGGCCGCTTCTTTGACGGCCGCCGGACCTGCCGACGTCGGCCGTCCCACGACCTTGCCGCCCAATGCATAAATAATATCCACCTCGCCGTTGCTTAATGCGGCGATTTTGGCCGGGACGGTAGGGAAGGTCACGCTACGTCCGGCAAAATCTTGGACGGATAGCTTCGCATCGGCCGTCTTCGCAGCAGACTGCTTCACCTCGAACGGCGCAGCCGTGGCACCAATTCCCGTGGACGGCCCCGGACTGCATCCGGCCGCCCCGAGCAGCAGAACGGCCATGCCTATAGGCCACAATCGTTTCATTTGCGTCCTCCTATCTGGCGGAGCCGGATATTAGATTGGTTGATCGAAACAAATGATAATGATTATCACTATCAATGTCAATGGGGAGTTGGGGGATTTATCCAAATTATTTTTTTGGAGGGGGATGGAATAACTTAATTTTTGATTGCCGCCAATAATTTGGGTTGACAATTTCCTTGAATCTGGAATAAGATCAACCTGTCGGACAAAATTTCGTCTAAATATTTCCAGAACTGAAATAAGGGAGGGATGCCATGTTCAGAAAATTGTAAAAAGGACAACAGAAGAAGCCGGAAGGGATCATTTTTTTTGAGTTCTAATTGAGAATGATAATCAATATTGATGATAATGATTATCAATGAGTTCTCTGTAAACTAACCGGAAAGGAAGCCCGTACAACGTGAAAAGGTCATTAGCTTTACCCTCTTTGTTTTTGACGCTGGCGTTCGTCCTGAGCCTGTTCTTTGCGCCGGGCGTGCAAGCGGCATCTGATTTGGCCGACGGTACGTATACGATTGACTACACCATTGTCAAGGCGGAGAACGAGTCGGCTTCGATGGCGAACGATTATTTCGAGAAGCCGGCGACCTTACAGGTGAAAAAAGGCGAGATCACCGCGCAAATTCAAATGAACCACAGCAAATGGATCACCATGTTCAAAGTGCCGGACAAAGGCGATTTTGCCGATGCGAAGGTAATCAAGAGCGATGAGAACGAAGACACCCGAGTCGTCGAATTCAAGCTTGACGATTTGTCCAAGCCATTTCTTTCCAAAATTCATGTGACGGTCGAATCGATTAACTACGACCATGATTACACGATCCGCTTTATGTTCGACACGAAGAAGTTAAAGAAAGTCGAATCGGCGGCCAAGCAGGCCTCCGATAAAGCTGGCGCTCCGGCTGCGGCTGCGGAGAAGACCGGCGCCGACAAAGGTGCGAAGGCCGGCACGGCAACTCCAGCAGCAAGCGCGAAGCCGGTAGCGAGAGCCGAAGCGATCGCCAAGGCGGAGAACACAGCTCCGGCAGCGAGCACGAAGCCTGAGGCGACAGCCTACGCTGCCAAGCAGTCGGCGGACAAGGTCATGCTATCAGCCGACAACCCGCAAACCGGGGATCAAGCGCCCCTTGCTTTTTTTACAGCTTTGTTCTTCATTTCAGCATGCTATCTGGTTCGCAGCCTCCAAAACCAATAGACCCTAAAAGGAGAGAATCCCTTTGAGAAAGCAATTTACCAAAGCCATTGCCGTGTTTATGATGATGTTTGCGCTGCTGACCTTCGTTCAAGCCCCGCTGGCCGGAGCCAATGCTGCGCTTGCTGACGGAACTTATACGGTTGAATTCGCCGTGCTGAAGGATCAAACCAACCAAACGTCTACCATGGACGGCTATCTCCAGAAGCCGGCTAAGCTGGAAGTGATCGATGGCAATAAATTCGTCTCGGTTACTTTGAAAAACAGCGATTGGATTCAATTTTTCAAAACCGAGCAGAACGGAAGCTACGTTGATGCAACCGTGGTAAGCACGGACCCGGCAGCCAACACCCGCGTCGTTAAATTCCCGGTATCCGATTTGACGGCCAAAACGAACGTGTACACGCATGTGAAAATTACAACGCTGCCGTTCCCTTACGACCACAAGTACAACGTTCAAATTCAATACAATACGAGCAACATTAAACCGCAATAAGCCAGTCATCCAGGCGCGTCATTGTAGCTAAGAAGCACCTGTAATCCGCTGCGGCCAGGAAAGCAAGGGGAGCTTGATCCCCGGTTTATTTACGAGACAACAAAGGAGCGTTATGACTTTGAGCAGGATAGTACAGAAAGCTTTATCCGTTTTTCTAGCCGTCTTCGTCTTTCTCGCTGCGGTCCAAATTCCGCTCGCCGGTGCGGCCCCCTCGCTTGAGGAGGGCAGCTATACGATCGGTTTAACCGTGCTGAAGGAAGATAAAGACGAGCCGTCGATGGTGAACGATTACCTTCCGAAGCCGGTCCAGGCCAAGCTGGAAGTGAAGGACGGGAAGCAATTCGCATCCATCACTTTGCTTAACAGCAGCTGGTGGCAATATTTCAAGACGGAGAACAACGGACAATTCGTCGATGCGGAAGTTGTAAGCCGGGACGAAGTCAACAATACGAGAGTCGTGAAGTTCGAAGTGCCGGATGTGTCGGCGAAGCTGAATGCCAAGATCCATGTGAAAATTATCGGCTTGCCGGGCATGCCCGACTTCGTCTACGACAATTACTATACGGTTCGCATCGTTTTCGATACGGACACCCTCGTGGCGGAGCCGGGGGACAAGAGCCGGCTGGCGGCGCTCGTTACCCAAGCGCAATCGGCGCATGATGCCGCCGTGGAAGGCAGCCTGAAGGGGCAGTATCCTGCAGGCTCCAAGAGCAAATTAAGCTCGGCGATTGCGCAAGCCAAGGCTGTCGCCGACAGCGCATCGCCTACGCAGGCGCAGCTGAACAAGGCGGCTGCTGCGCTGCAAGCGGCCCTCGATGCGTTCAAGGCATCGGTGAATACCGCGAACCCGGACCCGGCGAAGGACGGCGTATACCGCCTTCCGTTTGCGGCGCTTCATGCGACGGCGGATCAGACGTCGGGCATGGATGCGTACTTGGCTAAGCCGGGCAAGCTTACGGTTCAGCAGGGGCGGAAGAAGGTATCCTTCACGGTGAAGCAGAGCTCGATTATTCCGCAATTCAAGGTGGAGCAGGGCGGCGTGCTGCTTGATGCCGTTGTGGTAAGCCGCAATGCGGCGGACGATACCCGGGTAGTGGAATTTGAAGTGAGCGATCTGAACGTTCTCGTGAATGCCGAAGTGCGAGTGGAAACCTCGTACAACGGACAGCCTTACCAAAAAACGCACAAAATCCGCTTGAAGCTCGACTCCGCAAACGCCGAGAAAATCCCGTCCTCCGAACTGACAGGACCTGCGGCCGTGAAAGCCGGACAGCAGTTGAAGCTGACGTTCGGGGTGAGCGGTGTGACGAACAGCGTATATGAACAGGTGTACACGCAAGGGCTGACGCTGGGCTTCGATCCGGCCAAGCTGAAGTTGGTTGAAGCGTCCCCGTTGATCAACGGCCTTCGCCTCACGGAGCAGTACGAGATCGCGCCCGGACAAGTCCGCTTGTCGACCAGCTTGGACGAAGGCGTGCGGCCTTTGCCGGTAAACAACCAGTACATCACGCTTACCTTCCAAGCACAATCGGTGACACAGGCGACTTATGCGCTTATTGCGTTAAGCGACGTTGTGGTGAACAACCATAACGGACAGCTCAAGGTAGACGACAGCTGGCATATGTTCATCATTCAAGCGGGCCCGGCTGAGAAAGGGAAGCTGAACGCGCTGATTTCGGAGGCCGAGGCGCTGCATAACGCAGCGGTTGAAGGCACGTTCCCGGGCCAATATGCCAATGGCGCCAAGAACGCGCTTTATACGGCGATCCGACAGGCTCAAGCGACAGCCGGTCTGGACGAAGCGGAGCAAGGGCAGGTGGATCAGACTGCAAGCGCTCTAGAGACGGCGATTGCCGGATTCAAAGCAGCGGTTGTGACTGGGACCCGCCCTCCGGTAGAAGTCGCGAACGGACAGTACAGCTTCGATCTTGTCGTCATCTCCGGCGACCGTTTCGGCTCGTCCGCAGGCACTTATCTTGAACATACCGGGAAATTGACCGTTCAAGACGGGAAGAAATTCCTCTCGTTCCAACGGAAAAACGGCGTATCGATTGCGAACTTCCAATGGCTGCGCGCCGATGGGACGACCCGGGATATTCCGGCGCAGGAAGCGCCAATGTCGACGGAGTCTGAAACCGCCCGTACGTTAACGGCGGGTGCGGCAGATGTCCGATACGAGGTCGACGATGTGACCGCCACCTATCTCGTCAAGCTGGCGGTGGCGAAGACTAGCGGAACAGAGGAGCGTTCGTTCCGCATTGCCTTGAACAACATTGTGCTTGCTTCGCCCGGAGGACCGGGGCCGGTGAATCCGAACGTGCCGATCACGCAGGGAAAAAGCCCGAACGGACTTGTCGACGGGTTATACAGCATCGATTTTAAAGTGTTGAAATACGGCACCGATACCAAATCCGTGATGCAGGATTACGTGAAAATGCCGGGAAGCTTACAAGTGGTGAACGGTACGCAATACGTCTCGATCGTGCTCAAGCAGAGCAAGGAAATTACGGAGTTCAAAGTTGAGCAAGGCGGTAGTCTGACCGACACGACCGTCGTCAGCAGCGATGAGAAAGAAAACACGCGGGTCGTAAAATTCCAAGTGCCGAATCTGGACGAGAAGGTGAAGGGCTGGGTCAAAGTCGATTGGGCGGCCTTCAACTATTTCCATTCCTATGACGTGCACTTTGCGTTCGACAAAAGCAGCATTCGGCCGCTCAACGGCAACTTGTCCAAAGTCCTGAACGCCAAGCCGTTTCCTAAATCGCTAAAGGCCGGCGAGTATACGATGAACTATACGCTGCTTATTTCGGCAACAAGCCCGGAGCAAGCGAAGATGGAAGACAATAAATCGGATAAGAAAACCGATAAGAATGCGCCGAAAAAATCGTTCATCAACGATCTGGTGAAGCATCCCGCTAACCTGACCATTCAGGAAGACGGCAAGAAGTTCGTTACTTTCACCGTGAACAAAAGCAAAGAAATGCCGATGATCCAAGTCGAGCGGGATACGGTCGAGAAGGATGCCGATCCGTTTGCCGACGTCAAAGTGGTATCGTCCAATGAACAAGAAAATACGCGGGTCGTTCAGTTCGAAGTGAAGGACGCGAGCACGAAAAAAGTCCGGATCAAGATGGACTGGCCGGACAAATATAACCTGATATACACCGTGGACATGACGTTCGATCTGGACAGCATCAAGCCTGTCAAGAAGGAAGAGGAGAAGAAGGAAGAGCCTAAAGCGGCGGAAACCAAGCCTGCGGTGAAGGCAATCGTACCAGCGAAGCTGACCGACATCGAGGACCACTGGGCGAAAGCTCTGATCGAGCGGGCTGCGGCACTCGGCATCGTCAATGGCTATGAGGACGGTACGTTCCGTCCGGACAACGAGACGAGCCGGGTCGAGGTGGCGGCGATGATCAGCCGGGCGCTCAAGCTGAAAGAGGAGCAGGGCGAATTAAGCTTCGCCGACCTCGACAGCATTCCCGCATGGGCCAAGGAGAACTTGGCCGGCGTCGTAAGCTCGGGCATCATCAGCGGTTATGCGGATGGAACGTTTTCGGGCGAACGGAAGGTGAGCCGGACCGAAATCGCCGTTATGATCGTACGCGCTCTGAAGGTCGAGCCTGCAGCGAATGCGTCTCTTCCGTTCGCGGACGCAGGACAAATTGCACCATGGGCGCAGCCTTACATTGATGCGGCCCACAAGCTCGACATCGTCGGCGCAAGTAACGACAACCGGTTCGCGCCATATGCGAACGTAACCCGGGTCGAAGCGGTGAATTTGGTTTTAAAAATGCTTAATCATGTCAAGTAATTACAGTTGAAGCTTCATAAATCGGATGAGCGGGGATGCCGGGTAACCGGCGTCCTCCGTAATTTTTTAGGAAAGGAGGAATCGCCAAGGTGGGCAAATGGCGCAAAGGACTAAGCGCTACAATCGTGCTCCTGCTGCTCTTAACAGGCTGCTCGACGAAGGCGAACACCGATGGTACCGCTGCTGCGAACGCCGGCCCCGAGACGGCCAAGACGCAGCCGGAGCATCGGATCATCGCCACAACGGTGGCGGCTGCGGAAATCATGGATGCGCTGGAGGTCGATT
Organism: Paenibacillus elgii NBRC 100335; assembly: GCF_004000865.1. GTDB lineage: Bacteria > Bacillota > Bacilli > Paenibacillales > NBRC-103111 > Paenibacillus_G > Paenibacillus_G elgii. Next base: position 28,561 of record NZ_BIMB01000029.1, read on the forward strand.
TGGTCGGGATTCCGACCAGCTATAAGGAGCTGCCCAAGCGGTACACTTCCTTGCCCCAAGTAGGCAATCCGATGAGCCCGAACATGGAGCTGGTAAAGTCGCTCGATCCGACGGACGTGCTGTCCGTGACGACATTGCAATACGACTTGGAGCCGGTCTTCAAAAATGCAGAGATCGAAGCGAGCTTTCTTGATCTGACCAGTCTGGGCAAAATGAACGAGGCGATCAAGACGCTGGGCAACAAATACGGCCGACAAAAGCAGGCCGAAGCGATCATAGCCCAATACGACAAGAAGCTCGCCGAAATCAAGCAGCGGATCGCGGGCAAAGCGTCGCCGTCCGTGCTTATTCTGCTTGGCGTGCCGGGCAGCTATCTGGTGGCGACGGAAAACTCATACATTGGCGATCTGGTGAAGCTGGCTGGCGGGAGAAATGTTATACAGGGCGAAAAAGTGGAATATTTGGCCTCCAATACGGAATATCTCCAGCAGGCGAACCCGGACGTCATTTTGCGGGCGGCTCACGGGATGCCGGATGAGGTCGTCAAAATGTTCGATAAAGAATTCAAGAAAAACGACATATGGAAGCACTTCGATGCAGTAAAGAACAACAGGGTATACGATCTGGAGGAACGATTGTTCGGGACAACGGGAAATCTGGCGGCGATCGAAGCGCTGGACGTGGTGACGAACATGCTGTACCCGTAAACTATGGAGTGGCAGAGGACGTTTGCACATGAACAAAACGATTTGGAGCTTGTTGGCCGTCATCCTTTTGCTCGTCGTCATGGTCATCGTATCCGCAACGACGGGCAGCATCAAGGTGGGCGGCTTCGAACTAATTCAAGGCTTGGTTACCGGCGCGAACAAAAAAGTGGAGGTCATCCGCGACCTGCGTCTGCCCCGGATCATTGTCGCGCTGTTCGTCGGAGCGGCATTGGCGGTATCGGGCGTGCTTCTGCAAGCCGTGATGCGAAGCTCGCTTGCGGATGCCGGGGTGATCGGCATCTCTTCCGGGGCCGGGTTTGTTTCCATCTTGATGGTCTCCTTATTCCCCAGCCTCTTTTTCTGGCTGCCGTTTTTTGCTTTTATGGGTGGCGCGTTGGCATGTTTTCTGGTCTATTCGTTCTCTTGGAAATCGGGCCTCAGTCCCATTCGGATTATTCTTGTGGGAATCGCCATCAACGCGATGTTTACCGGCTTGGGACAATCGTTTAACTATAGAGGCAGCTATGCGGTGACCAGCGTCAACCAGGCGACGACGTCTACGTTCCCCTTGAAAACGTGGAGCGACGTCGAAGTGATGCTCATCTACGGAACCGCCGGTCTTGTTCTCTCGCTGCTGCTGTGCTCCTGGTGCAACGTGCTTGCACTGCAGGACAAATCAGCCCGGAACGTCGGTCTTCCCGTCGCGCGCGCTCGGCTGCTGATCTCTGCCGTCGCCGTTCTGCTGGCGGCCGTCGCTACGGCTATCGGTGGACTTATCGCTTTTGTCGGGCTGCTCGTTCCTCCTATTGCCCGGCTGCTCGTCGGCTCGGATCATAAGGTGCTCATTCCGTTTTCCGCTCTGGCGGGGGCTTTACTGATCTTGACGGCGGACACGCTCGGACGAACGGTGTTGGCGCCTGCCGAAATTCCGGCTTCGATTATTATGATGGTGATCGGGGGGCCTTTCTTGATATTTCTGCTTAGAAAGAGTGATCGGGTCCATGGACATTAAGTTGGAAATTCAACAGGTCAGCTTTTCGTACGACAAGAAGCGCGATCAGCTCAAGCAGGTGAACGGCCAGATCGAGCCCGGCAAAATCACGACCATTATCGGTCCGAACGGATCGGGCAAGTCGACGCTGCTCGGAGTGATGTCGCAAAACTACGCTCCGCACAGCGGACAGGTCGTGCTGGACGGGAAAGCGATTCGCAGCTACAAGCCGAAGGAGCTGGCCAGGAAGCTGGCTGTCGTCCACCAGCAGAACGACGCGCCCCACGACATCACCGTGGAGAAGCTGGCGGGCTTTGGCCGGATCGCGCATCGGAGCATGCTAGCCCCACATGGCGAGGAGGACGACAAGGCTGTCGAGTGGGCGCTGTCCTGCACGAATCTGCTGGAAAAGCGTCAGGCGACGCTCGATCAATTATCCGGGGGCGAGAAGCAGAGAGCTTGGGTAGCGATGGCTTTGGCGCAAAGCACGCCGATGTTGTTTTTGGATGAGCCGACGACATTTCTTGATATTTATTACCAAATCGAACTATTGGAGTTAATCAAAAAGCTGAATGCCGATCACGGCCTGACGATTGTCATGGTGCTGCACGATATCAATCAGGCGATCCGGTACAGCGACCGCTTGATCGTGATGAAGAACGGCGAGATTCAGATGCAGGGCCCGCCGAACGAAGTCATTACGGAGGCTTCGATCAAGATGATCTACGGCGTGGATGTGATCGTCAAGCATGAAGAAGCTGCGGGGCTGTATATGATTCCCGTCGGTATTTGACTTGCATTGAGGTGATAAATTGAACATTCGAAGATGGCTGACGCCGCTCTGCTTGGGACTGATGCTGTTTTCCGGGTACGAGTTAACCGGTATGCTCCGCAGCTACCACGACAACCGGACCGTCATGGCCGAAGCCCGGCAGTTGTACGGGAATGCGGAGCCCCAGCCGCTTTTCACTGAAGCCACGAAACCTCCGATTGATGCTGTAGAAGCCCCGAAGGGGGAGTCCTCGCAAACGGAGTCCCCCAAGGAGGCCCGCGCTCAATTCAAGGCTCTGCTCGACGTAAATCCAGACGTGGTTGGTTGGCTCCGAATCGCGAATACGGCCATCGATTACCCCGTCGTCCAAGGGAAGGACAACGCCTATTATTTGAACCGGAACTATAAGGGAGAGGAGTCGAGCGCCGGCAGCATTTTCCTTGACTTCCGCAACGATATCGGCAAGGCTCAACCGAACACGGTGATTTACGGCCACCGCATGAAGGATGGCTCCATGTTTGGTGATTTGAATAAATTCCTAAAAGAAGATTTTATTGGGAAAAACCTCGCTTTTCAGTACGATACGTTGTATCACAGCTATCGGGCCGAAATTTTCTCCGTCTACCCGGCGACCGCAGATTTGAATTATATTCAGACTGGTTTCCAAAATGAACAGGAATACGCGTCTTTCCTGCAAACCCTCCGGGAGCGGTCACTATACAAAATGGACACAATCCTCGGGACGGAAGACCGCATCCTCACGCTCTCAACCTGCGACTATACGCTTGACCCGGCGAAGGGGAGACTTGTAATCCACGCCAAGCTGATCGAGCAAGTAAATCGCCTGCAAGCCCTAGCCCTCCCATTATAAAAGAAACGTCCTTTGATCCGAAAGGCGTTCAGCGTGTTGAGAAATCCTAGAAGTAGAAAAACTCAGACAAATAGAGGTGGGGTATATCCCGTAAGAGTTTACGTCCGCCTTTGGAACCCGTGAAAATACCGCAAATTCTAATCCAATTCACGGGTTTCAAGAGCGGCTGGAGGGATATACCCCACCTGCATATGCAGAGAGTTTTCTAAGCGAAGCGGGTTCTCTACTCACTCAACGTCCTTTGAAATTCGAAGGACGTTTCTTTGCGTCCTCCCCCAAACACATGAGGATTTCGATAAAACACATGAGGATTTTGAATGGGTTTTTTTCCGAAAATCCAAGATAATGGGAACGTAGCTAACCTAACGTAACGTCACACAAAAAACAGGAGGTCAGATGTTATGAAAAAGAAAGCTGTACCTGTGATCATCGCGGCAGCCCTGCTTGCCACCGCTGTCGGCTGTTCCGGCTCCGGCAATGCTCCTGCGGGCGGCGCGAGCACGAATGCGGGCGGAGGAGCCGCCAAGCCTGATGCCGGCGCCGCCAAAAACCCGACCATTGGCGTCGCGATCTACAAGTTTGACGATACGTTCATGACAGGCGTACGGAACGCGATTTCCCAAGCGGCGGAAGGCAAAGCCAAGGCGGATATCGTCGACAGCCAGAACTCCCAGCCGACCCAGAACGATAAAGTCGATCTGTTCATTACGAAGAAGGTCAACGCGCTCGCCATCAATCCGGTCGACCGCACCGCAGCCGGCGTCATCATCGACAAAGCGAAAAACGCCAACATCCCCGTCGTCTTCCTGAACCGCGAGCCGCTGGCCGACGACATGAAAAAATGGGATAAGGTGTACTACGTCGGCGCGAAAGCGGAGCAGTCCGGCACGATGGAAGGCCAGCTCATCGCCGATTATTTCAAAGCGAACCCCGCAGCGGACAAAAACAAGGACGGCGTGCTGCAATATGTCATGCTGAAGGGCGAGCCGGGGCACCAGGACGCCGAGCTGCGCACGAAGTTCGCGATCAAAGCCGTCGAGGACGCCGGCATCAAGGTGGAGAAGCTGGCGGAAGACACCGCGATGTGGGACCGCGTCAAAGGGCAGGAGAAGATGGCCGCGTTCCTCGCTTCCCATGGCGACAAAATCGAAGCCGTCTTCGCGAACAACGACGACATGGCGCTTGGCGCGATCGAAGCTTTGAAGGCGAAGGGCTATTTTAAAGACAACAAATTCATTCCGGTCGTCGGCGTTGACGCCACGGCGCCTGCGCTCAAGGCGCTTGAAGAAGGCACGCTGCTCGGCACCGTGCTGAACGACGCGAAAAACCAGGGGAAAGCGACGTTCAGCATCGCGAACGTGCTCGCGCAAGGCCAGACGCCGACCAAAGAAAACACCGGCTATGACATTACCGACGGCAAGTACGTCTGGATCTCTTACAAAAAAATCACCAAAGAAAACATGAATGACGCGAAATAATCGGCTACCCGGCCGAGCGGCAAGGGGCAATGGCTGCGGACGTTGCCCCTTTTGTCGTATGCGCGCATCCTTACGCGAGGGGGCCTTGGCATGACGGAAACCCGATATTTGCTTGAAATGAACGGAATTACGAAGGAATTTCCCGGCGTCAAAGCGCTGGACGGCGTCACCTTGAAGGTGCGCCCGGGCACAGTGCACGCCCTGATGGGGGAGAACGGGGCAGGCAAGTCCACGCTGATGAAATGCTTGTTCGGCATTTACAAGCCGGACGGCGGCGAGATCATTCTGGACGGCCAGCGGGTGGAGATCAACAACTCGAAGGATGCGCTGAGCTTGGGCGTCTCGATGATTCATCAGGAGCTGTACCCGGTGCCGCACCGCAATGTGATGGAGAACCTCTGGCTCGGCCGTTTTCCGGCGAAGGGGCTCGGGCCGCTTAAAATCGTCGACGAGAAAAAAATGCGCGAAGATACGCTTGCGCTGTTTAGGGATTTGGATATGGATATCGATCCGAACGCCTTGGTAGGCTCAATGTCCGTATCCAAGATTCAATCGCTCGAAATTGCCAAAGCCGTCTCCTTCCGCTCCAAAGTCATCGTGATGGACGAACCGACGTCTTCGCTGACCGGCAACGAAGTGGAGCAACTGTTCAAGATCATTAACGAGCTGCGCGGGCGCGGCGTATCCATCATTTATATTTCCCACAAGATGGAGGAAATACTCCGGATTTCCGACGACGTGACCATCATGCGAGACGGCAGGCTGATCGGCATGTGGCCGGCGGCCGAGCTAACGACGGATCTCATCATCTCCCGCATGGTCGGCCGCGACCTGAAGGAGCGCTTCCCAGAGCGCCACAACAAGCCGGGCGACGTGCTGCTGAAGGTGGAGAAGCTGACCTCGCCTTTTCCAAAATCGTTCCGGGACGTGTCGTTCGAGCTGCGGCAGGGCGAGATTCTGGGCGTCGGCGGCCTTGTCGGCGCGCAGCGGACTGAGCTGATCGAAGCGCTGTTCGGCCTGCGCTCGGTCGCCTCCGGCGAGATCCGTCTCCGCGGACGCAAGGTCAAGATCAAATCGCCGATCGACGCCAAGAAGCACAAAATCGCGCTGCTGACCGAAGAACGGCGGGTGACAGGAATTTTTCCCGTGCTGTCGATTCTGGAAAATACGATGATCGCCAATCTGGACCGGTATATTAATCCGTTCTTCCTGCTGAACGAACGGAAGGGGCGGGTGGAAGTCGCCGGGAGCGTCGAGAAGCTGCGCGTCAAGACGCCTTCGATCAAGGAGCTGATCAAAAACTTGTCGGGCGGCAACCAGCAGAAGGTGCTGCTGGCGCGGTGGCTTCTGACCGAGCCGGACATTTTGCTGCTTGACGAGCCTACCCGGGGCATCGACGTCGGGGCCAAATTCGAGATCTATACGATCATCGCCGATCTGGCCAAGCAAGGCAAAAGCATCATCATGATTTCCTCGGAAATGCCGGAGCTGCTTGGCATGTCGGACCGCATTATGGTCATGTCGGAGGGGCGGCTGACGGGCATTCTGGACGGACGGCAGGCAACGGAACAAGAAATTATGCGGCTTGCCGCCAACTAGAAGAGGACATCGCGAAGGAGGAGAACCGGGCTTATGAAGACGGGAAAGCTGAACCATTTTTTTACGCAAAACGCCATTTATATCGTTTTGATCCTTCTCGTAGCGGGCATTGCGATGTCCGATCCGCGGTTTTTGTCGGTCGATATTTTGCGGGACATTTTGCTGCAAAACTCGACCCGCGCCATTATCGCGCTGGGAGCCGCGTTCGTGCTGATTACGGGAGGAACCGACTTGTCCTCGGGACGCGTCGTTGGGTTGACGGCGGTACTATCCGCTTCCATGCTGCAGACGGCTGATTACCCGCGCCGCTTTTTCCCGGACATGCCCGATCTGCCGGTCTGGGCGCCGATCTTGATCGGGATTGCCGCAGGGCTGCTCGTCGGCTTGATCAACGGCTGGATCGTGTCCAGGCTGAGCGTGCCGCCGTTCATCGCAACGTTGGGCACTATGGTCATTGTCTACGGGGCGAACTCGATCTACTTCGATTTGAAGCCGAACGAATCGCAGCCGATTGCCGGGTTGCGTCAGGACTTCACAACCATCGGCACCGGCTTCATCGGTCCGAACGGGCCGTATTCGCTGCCGTATATCGTCATCATCGCGATCGTCGTCGCTTTTATCGTCTGGGTCATTTTCAACAAGACGCGGCTCGGCAAAAATATGTACGCGATCGGCGGGAACAGCCAAGCGGCGGTCGTCTCCGGGATTAACGTCAAGCGCAACCTGATTTATATTTATGCGATCGCAGGCGCGCTGTACGGTTTGGGCGGTGTGCTGGAAGCGGCTCGTACGGGCGGCGCGACGAACAACTACGGCAACATGTACGAGCTTGACGCGATTGCCGCGTGCGTGGTCGGCGGCGTATCGACAGCGGGCGGGATCGGAACCGTGCCGGGCGTGCTGGCCGGCGTGCTCATCTTCGGCGTCATCAATTACGGCTTGACCTTCATCGGCGTCAGCCCGTATTGGCAGCTCATTATAAAAGGGCTGATCATCGTCGCCGCCGTCGCTTTTGATATTCGGAAGTATTTAGCGAAAAAATAAGGAAGTCGCAAAAGGCTTGTCGCATAGGCGGCAAGTTTTTTTTGCGTTAGGCCCCAAGGAGGGTTGCAATATCTTTATTTATCCGATAAAATAACTATGAATTAACCGAAGGGAATGGGTGATTCCGATGACGGCACGTTGTCCTCACTGCTCCGGCGTTCAGCCCTTGGACGCTTCGATCTGCCCTCACTGCGGAGCCGAGGCGAAGACGCAAGACCGGCTGCTGGACGCTTTGACTTATTGGGACGGCACGGCTGCCGCTTCCCGTCTGTATCCTTCTTTGATAGCCCTTCTGATCGTTGTCGTCGCCGGCGGAGCGGCCGCTTGGCTGCATGTTCCCGCGCTCTTCTGGACCGGTGCCGTCATCGCGCTTCTGTACCGCCTCTTCATGATTAAAATTTAAAGCCATCCCGTCAATCATAATAAAAGCTTATTCATAGCATCAAGGATTCGTATTTGTGTTTTCCTCCCGAATCTCTTACGATTACACCTGTCGGAAGTACATGGGGAATCGGGGGGAACATCGATGAACGGATTGAAATCGCTCGGCCCGGGTCTCGCGCTCACGGGAGTCATTGCGGCCGTGTCTTACGGGCTCGGCCTGCTGTTTCCGCTGATCGGCGGTTCGGTTTTTGGCATCATAATCGGCATCCTGGTGAACAATCTATGGCGGAAGCCGCAACATACATGGCAGGGCATTCGTTTTTGCTCCAAAAAAGTGCTGCAATGGGCAATTATTTTGCTCGGTTGCCGTCTCAGTCTGTCGGAGGTATGGAAGACCGGCACGGAGACGTTCGCAGTTATGATCGTCACGCTGCTGCTTTCGTTCGCCGCGGCCTACGGCTTCGGACGTCTGCTCCGCATTCCGCTGCGCATGGCGACGTTAATCGGCGCGGGTACCGGTATTTGCGGCGGTTCGGCGATCGCGGCCATCTCGCCGGTTATCGAAGCAGAGGAAGCGGAGATCGCGTATTCGATCTCGACGATCTTCTTGTTTAACATCGTAGCGGTCCTTGTTTTTCCGGCACTTGGGCATGCGCTCGGCTTATCCGATGCGGGCTTCGGCTTATGGGCGGGCACTGCGGTGAACGACACTTCTTCCGTCGTCGCCGCAGGGTATGCGTTCAGCACCGCAGCTGGGGATTACGCTACCATCGTTAAGCTGACGCGCACCACGATGATCGTGCCGATCGCGATCATTATGGCGGTCGTCGTCGGTTGGAGCAAGAAGCGGGAAGCTGCGACCGCCTCTGAGGGGGGATCGTTTTCGGTCAAGCAGGTATTTCCTTGGTTTATTTTATGGTTTCTCGCCGCTTCGATGCTGTACACGCTCGGTCTCTTCGGGGAGCAGCTCCTGCACTGGATTCATCTGGCGGCGCAGTTTATGATCGTGATGGCGCTGACCGCGGTCGGCTTATCGGCCGATTTTCGGCAAATGACCGCAACCGGCGTAAGGCCGATGATTCTTGGCTTAATCGTCTGGTTGGTCGTTTCCGTCACGGGATATGCGGTCGGCACGCTGACTGGCCAAATGTGACGTTTCCGTTATGCGGGAACGTCTTTTTCTTTTACAAAGTGACGAAAGAAGGAAATCCATTCCATCTCGCCGAATCTTTAGTCAAGTACATAAGACTACCGAAGGGGAGATGCCCGTTGTTTAAAAAAATCGGCGTATGGGTCATGAGCGCAGCTCTTGTTTTCACGGCCGGCTGCCAGCCGCTTGGCGGTTTGGATATGAATCAGGCCATCGAAAACGAATTGAAAACGAATTCTTATGAGGCTTCGCTGTCGATGGCGCTGCAATACGATGTGGGAGATACGAGTGCCTTGTCCGAATCCGCGAAGGAACGCGTGGCTTTTTGGAACGGATTTCAATTAAACTTATCCAGCTTGAAGGTGAATCGAAAAGAGCAGACGATGTCGGCCAAAGGGTCGCTCACTGCTGCCAAGCTGAACGTTCCGTTTGCCGTTTCCATGGATAAGGACGCTGCGGTGCTAACCGTGGAGGGCACGAACAAGCCGATTGTCATTGCCGATTGGCGTACCAATGAGCTCACCGGTATGTCCCACGAGCTGACGATGTACGACGATTATTGGTTCTATAGGCTACAAAGGTTTTTGAAGGAGTTTCACTTGGTTGACCAACAAGAGGTGACCAACAAAGCGATAGGCCTCCTTGCCAAAAACCTTCCAAACGCTGCCTCCCTTGCCGTAGACAAGAAGACGGAGACGATTCAAGGGCAGACGGTAAGCGGACATCAGCTCCGGTTCGATGTATCGGGAGAGCAATTTGCTTCGTTATTCCGGTCAACGTTTAAAAACGTAGCTTTGGACGACCAAGGCTTGCGCGAGCTGGCTGTCGTCATCTACGATAAGTTCCATCCGGAACTAAAAGAACTTGGCTTCGCGGAGGAGCTGTTCCAAGACCGGCAGCTCGGTACGGAAGCGGTTTATACAGGGGCGAAAGCGATTGCGCTTTATTTGACCTCCGAAATGGGAGGAGCTTGGGAGCAGGAGCTGCTGAGTCAATCCAAGCTCAAAGTGGACGCATTCGTCGACGACAGCAAGCAGATCCGCCAGTGGAACGCCGAGATCGCTATGCAAAGTCCCCCGGGGGTGGTGGAAGAAGGAATCCGCGGCGGCAAGCTTACCGTCCGGATGGATCGCTGGAACATCAATGGAGATGTGAAGCCGGACATGATTTCCGCGAAGGACGCGATCCGCTATGAGGACTTATCGAACGAGGACAACTTGAGACAGGTTGTGCAGCCGGATTCGGCGTTCTTTAAGCTATTGAAAGAGCAGCTTCGGATTACGGAGAAGTATTTGTACTTCTACATTTGGTCCGAATCCGACTTGGACGGCGTACCGGGGGCAGAAGCAGAGGGGACGGAGGCTTATCCGGCCTACCCGGCTTACGGTTACAATGCCGCATATATTTCGGGCAATAGCACCGCTTATGTGCAAGGGAAAGAGCTCGGGGAAGGGCTTGGCTATAAGGTGACCTGGGATGCGGGAACGAAAACGATGACCATCGCGAGCTCGCAGACGGAGATCGTACTGCAAGCAGGCAGCGCGACGGCCCGGGTGAACGGAACCGACAAAAGCATCGGCGCTCCCGCCGTGCTGAAAAAAGATGCGCTCTACGTTCCGGTCCGGTTCGTGGCCGAGCAATTGGGCGCGAAGATAAAAACCGAGGGAGAGGAAAGCCTATACTCCATCGAAGTATATAAACCGTAGTACAGGACGCACAGAAAAAAACAAAACGCCTGATTCTTCATCCTTCGCGGAAAAAGAATCAGGCGTTTTCGTTTCTTATGGAGCGGATCAGGATTTCGGCTTTGTTACGGGTACGGCGTTCTTAACGTATTCTTCCAGCGTCACGCCTTGCTTGACGATCGCTTTGGCCGTGTCTACGCCGACATAGCGGAGGTGCCAAGGCTCGTATTGGTAGCCGGTAATGCCCTCTTTGCCTTCCGGATATCGGATGATAAACCCGTAATCGGCCGCGTGCTCGGCGAGCCACTTCGCTTCCTTGGTTGCGCCGAAGCAGTCCTGCGCCGCGCATTTGCCCGAGCTGCCGGCCACGTCGATGGCCAGCCCCGTCTCATGCTCGCTGTGTCCCGGCTTGGCGCTGTATTTGTTCGCCGCGGCCTCGCCGTCTTTTTTCACATAGCGGTCGTATACCGTTTTTTGCGTTTCATGGGAGCGGTAAGCGGAGACGCCGGCTAGCGGCAGGTTATCCTTTTTGGCAGCTTGAAACAGTTTTTCGAGCGCCGCGGCCGCTTCCTTGCGCATTTTGCGCTTTTCAAGCTTTTCTTTGAACGTAAAAGGCACATTCGGGTCAACCAGGTCCTGAGGCTTATAGCTATCCGGCAGCTTGTTCGTCTTGTTGACAAGCACCGCAACATCCGCCGGGTTCGCGACAACCTGAATATCGTCTGTTTTCGTACCGGATTTGGTATCCGTTTGAGCCGTCTGCTTTACCCCCGCGGTACCGGAAGCTTGATTCTGCCCGTTCGTAGAGGCGGCAGGTGTCTCGGACGGTTTCGACTTGGATGCATCCGCGCTAGTACCAGTCGAGCCGGTATTCGATGAGGCAGGAGGCGTCGAGGTTCCGGCTGCGGTGTCGGCCTGCGTTTTGCTGCCGCCGTCTCCGCATGCGGCGGAAACGAGCATGAATGCGGCCAGCAGCAGCGCTGCGGCGGTCGTGCGACGAGAGTTCAATAGAGCCAAATCCTTTCATATTTAAAATACACGCGCGTTTTAGCGGTCTTATTACATAGACGACGTGCGAATGCGAAAAGTTTCTAATTTTTTCTCCCATCCGCTTCCTGTAAAAATATTCCCTAAGGTGAGAGATTGGATTCCTGTTCGTCGTCTATACAGTATAGAACGCTGGGAGGACCGAATGGTGGAGGAACGCGATATCCGGCAGGAGTTGGAACGAGAGCTTATTCATCGGATTGTAGCGGGAAGCAAACAAGAATTTTGCTTTCTGGTCGATCGCTATAAACTGAAAATTTACGGCCTCCTTCGGGGGATGGGGGCGAGTCCTATGGATGCGCAGGATTTGACGCAGGAAACCTTTATTAAGGCTTACCGCAAGCTCGCTTCGCATCGACCGGACAAAAGCTTTGCTTCCTGGTTGTATACGATCGCCGCTAATCTGTTGAAGGACCATAAGAAAAAACACCGATTCGAGGAGCATCCGATCGGGCAGGCTGAGACTGCGGTCAGCGACGGTCCGGAGCAGTCGCTGCTTCGGACGGAACGGCGAACGGAATTTCAGCGGCTGCTGGCCCTGCTTCCGGCCAACTACCGGATGGCGCTGTTGTTAAGGTACACGAATGATTTGAGCTACGAGGAGATCGGCGAAGTGCTGGAGGTGCCGGTAAGCAAAGTCCAGAACGACTTGTATCGGGCGAAAAAACGGCTTAAACAGCTCATGATCGAGAGCAAGGAGGGGATGGAATATGAAATGCCTGGGCCGCGATGAAATGGAGATGTTCCTAACCCGCTCTGGCGTCACCGATCGCAGCGGCATGGCCGATCATATCGCCGCTTGCTCCGATTGTCAGCGATTGAAAAACGCTCTTTTAGAGGAACAGGAGCAGTGGGCCCGGGAAATGTATGCGGAAACACTGCCGGAATCATTCACGGATCAAGTCATGTCCGCGCTCCGGGACGAAGAAATCGAGCCGGTGACGCCCACACCGATGACTGAACGGGCAGGCCGTGTGGCGGTGAAGCGCAGCCGGAAAATCTGGTGGGTCACAGTAGGCGTAGCTTCTATCCTCGTGCTGCTGAGCGTGGCGTCCTTCTATTCGATACCGACGGTCGCTGAAATCATCCGATCTTTATTTTCACGCAATCATGTGGATATCGGCTTGCTGCGGGCGCAGGAATTCGGTTTGGTACAGCATCCGAACATTAAAATAAAAGACAAAGGCTACACGCTCAAGATCGATGAGGCTGTTGCCGACCCTACCCGTGTTATTGTGGCGCTGCAACTGTTCGGCCCGGACGGAAAGCATGAGCGGGATCGCTTAAGACTCTCGGAAGAAGGAAGCCGTATTGTCGTTAAGGACGAGAAGGGGAAAGTGATTGGAAAATTATACGATATGGGGGCGACGAACGACTTTTATTATCTCGTTGCGTTTTTTCCGGAGCCCATTCAATCGAATCGTATCACGATCGAGGGACAGATCGGCATAATAGATGGAGATCCGTGGGACAAGGGATTTCCTGCTATTAAAGGAAACTGGAACTTCGAATTCCCGATCGATATGACGGAGGCGCAGAAACAAACGAGGATTACTGAATTGCAGGGAGAATATACTTCTCCGGGCGGCATGACGGTTCGCTTAAAGCGGCTAACTCGTATGGTGCAGGGCGTTCGCTTGGAGTTGGATACAGAGCTCAGTCCGGAGGCGTTGGTCCGGTCTCCGGGAGACTTATGGCAGAAGCAGGAGCTGATGTTTCATTTTGAGGACGCGGCAGGCAGCGAAATTCATAGCGTGAATGCGAGAAAATTTCCGCGCAGGGATAGTTTGATGACTCTATCGCACATTCCCGGTGACAAGCCCGGACTGATGCACTTAAGCTACACGTTTAAATATTTGCCGGAGGACCAGCCATACCGGTTCGTCCTCGACGGTTATTCGGTGGCTGAGCGGGACGGCGCGTCGGTGAGCTTTGCACCTGCCCGTTTGCAGGAGGAACCGGTGTTTTTCCGTGCGGACGGCGACGATATCCGGTTGAAAGGTTTTACGATCGAGCAACCGCCGAATACGAACGGTGAAGAAACGGAAGGCGTGCTGCATGTCGATGGGGAGTTCTGGAATGAATTTTCGTATGACGATTGGGCGGCACGGGATTCTGAGGGCAAAGAATACCGAGTTTCGATGCGTGGGGCTTCGAGTTCGAAGGGATCAGGATGGAAGGATGGGACGATCGAACTGGGAGAGGACTATGAGTTCCGAATCCCCGGTATGCTGACCGTGCCGGAACGGCTTACCCTGATTCGCAACGTTGTGAATAAACGATACGTCAACGTTGACTGGTTGGTTGAGATGAATAGGAGCCCGGAGAACTATAATAAAGAAGGCCTTGTAGGCTCCATCCAGCAATTTGGCGACCTTAACTTACATATCGGGCGGAATGAAGAGGCAAAAGGACAGCGGAGGAAGCTGTCCTTTTTACTTGGAATCAGACTTATTCGATGTTGAAGCTGTGACGAGTATGAAGATGGATTTGTCGGCTTGGAAGAGAAGACTGAGGGGCTGGATCGTATTTTAGTGAACTATATCTTCATGGTAGCCGGACCCGTTGGCTGTGGGCACCAAAATAGAGGAACTCCGATTCGCTAGTCGCAGGCCCATATCTTCAGGAAAAATATAGAGGAACATACGTTAGCTATCCATGTCGAAAATAGTTTGTTGTGCCTCAAAAGGGAGCAATAGCGCATCGCAGTTCCTTTAAATGTTGCCAAAGGCGGTCGGTGAAACCCATAGCTCACTACAGTTCCTCTATTTGGCACGCATGACTTATGGCGTATGGTGCGCATATAGCGTATGGAGCATCAAGTGTATGGTGTATATAGCATGTGGTGCATCTGGTGTATGGTGCATATAACCTATGGTGTAAATACAGCCGCAAGTTCATATAAGGGATGTTACAGCCGGTGGTGATCCGCCCGCCAAGTCCGGACCGCTTTCTTGATGTCATCGGGCTGCATGTTTTCTTCTGCCGCTTTGTGGCATAGCTCCGGGTACTCCTGATCGCCGGCGAATCGCAAAGCGATGATTTGTCGAAGCGATAATCGGGGATCGATCGGCTTGCCGGTCAGGATAAAGTGCCGGAGCTGCTCTTCCGCCCGAATCGCCCGGTCTTGAGCCTTGAGCGCATACGTCCGCACCAGCATGACCAAGATGGCGGCGATGACGCTCAGCCCGAGAAGAAGCAGTGCGGTGGACACGTCTTCTCCCGCTATCAGGGAACGGACGGCATAAATCACGGCGCCGATGAGAACGATCAAAGTTAGCCAAAGAAGCACGAAATGGAACAGTGGATCCAATTTGCGGTGGTTGGCGTACTGTTGGGTTTCCAAACGATTTTCCTCCCGTAGTCAGGTTAGTTTTATTGTATAACCGGCTGCAACAATTTACCATACCCTTGGTTGCTTGCTTGTCCGCTTTTTTGTAAAGTGAAGAAAATAACGATACTGGAGGTTGTTTTCTTGGCTTACGCGACTCCCGATTATGCCGAACGTTTGCAAACCCATATGCGATCCCATGCGAACCCGGAATTGGCAGGTCCGATGCAGGCATATATGCGCGATCAATTCGCTTTTCTGGGGATCAAATCGCCTGCACGTACGGCGCTGGTCCGGCAGTTTCTTCAAGAGAACGGCGTGCCGGAAAACGGGGAATTGGATAAAACGGTCCGGGTATTATGGGTGCAGCCGGAACGCGAATTCCAGTATGCGGCGCTAACGCTGCTCGGGAAAACAAGCAAGACTGCGGATGCCTCCCGCATCGAGCTTGTGGAAGAGCTCATAACGACCAAATCGTGGTGGGATACGGTGGATGAATTGGCGGGACATGCGGTAGGGGAATTGTTCACCCGGTTTCCCGAGCTGATTCCGGTCCATACGCAAAGATGGATGGCTTCGGATTCGATGTGGCTTCAGCGGACAGCGTTACTGTTCCAGCTTCGCTACAAGAAGCGAACGGATGCGGCTTTACTCTTTGAGCTGATCCGGCAATGCGCGGACTCGAAGGAGTTTTTCATCCGAAAAGCGATCGGCTGGGCGCTCCGGGAATATTCCAAAACGGACGAAGCGGCGGTCCGCAGGTTCGTTGCCGAAACCGCGCTATCGCCGCTTAGTATCCGTGAAGCGCTCAAATATGTGGATCGGCGAAAGCCGCAATAACCTATTCCAGCTTAAAGCCCCGGGCCTCCAAGAAGCCTCGTATATGCGCACGCACCGGCTGCCGGAATTTGTCCGCTATCCCCCTGGACCATGTGGTCACCGTTTTTCCTCCGGTTCTCGTCCGGTAATATTCCTGCATCGTCTCGTCGTACGTTGTGACCTGTTGCCGTACATCGTCCGCTTGATAACCATTATAGTGCAAAACGGCTTGCTTCGGCAGCCGCGGGCGAGCCGAAGGCTCTTGATCAGGTACACCGATACACATGCCGAACACCGGATAGACGAGCTCGGGCAGCTGGAGTAGCCGGCTTACGTCCTCTGGGGCGCTGCGGATTCCGCCAATGTACACGATCCCGAATCCGAGTGATTCGGCGGCTACCGCGGCATTTTGCGCAGCAAGCGCCGCATCGACGGTGGCGACGATGAAGCTTTCCGTATTTTGATGGAATGTTTCGCCGTTCAGCTCGGTCGCTTCGCGGAGCCGGTACAAATCTGCACAGAATACAAGGAACAGACCGGAATGCTCGACATAGGCCTGATTTCCGGCGAACCGGGCCAGCTCCCGCTTTTTCTCCGGGTCGGTCACGGCAATGATGCTGTAGGCTTGGACATTGCTTGAAGTCGAGGCCATTTGAGCAGAAGCGACGATGGCGTCGATGTGTTCCGGCTGCAGTGGAACGTCCTTGAATTTGCGGATGGAGCGGTGGCTTTGGAGCAGGTCAATTACGGCGTTCATGAATGGTTGCACCTCCGGATGGTATGGAATGTTGTGAATAGGAAAGACCCCCTGTCGGGGGTCTCCAGCAGACTGGTTGACATGCTACCTTAAATTGTAAATGTTTAGATTCGTATCGTCAAACCGAGCGGAAAACGTGCGGCTATACTCGTGCCGACGCTTATTTTTTAGAGACAAGCGAACGAAAATGCTCGCTATCAATGCCGGATCTGATTGACGATCACATCATACATGCTGCCTTGAATTTTGACCGGCACATCGTCGGTCTGAACCAATCCGTTACTCCAATGCACGCGGAACCGGAACGTGTAGGTTTGGCCGTTACGCAGCGATTGGGCATGGTCCGGATTGACCAGCTGTCCGTTGAAGCGAATGCGGTCGGAGGAGTCAAGCTTGACTTGCTCGCCGGTTTCCAGAAGCGTCGCATCGACCGACTGCGGCTTGGTTGCGCTGGTGCCGGTATCGGTCACCGTCGCCGACAGCTCGAACGCTTCCCCTGCCCAAAAGACGTCGGCAGCCCGAGGCTTGCCCGGGTGCTTCTCGTTCCACAACAGCCGGTAGCTTTCCCACTCCGGCGTATGCGTGACATAGCCCTTAATCGACAGCGGCAATACGACCAACGAATAGATCTGACTGAACGTTCCGCCCTTGCCGTCGTTGAGGGATAGCCGCAAGGAGTAATTTCCTTGAGGCAGCGGCCCGTAGGTGAACGTCTTGCTTTGGCCGGACGGAACGCCGCTCCATTGCTGAATGATTCCGAATGCGCCACCGTTCAAGCTGCTTTCCACCGTGACGTCGATCGCATCGCCGTCCGGGTCGGAGACAGATACGGTGAATACCGGTGTGTCGTGCTCGTAAATCGGCGTGACAAACGTAATATTTCCCGTCGGAGGGCGGTTGGTCAGCAGCCATGTCGGTGCAGACCATGCCGACCATACAAATCCGTCAAAAGTGCGCGCTCGAACCTGAACTTTGGCTCCTGCCGGCAGCGGATGGTCCTTAGGAACGGAGACGCTTTGTACGGACACTTGCCCTTGAAGGTGTTGCCCTTGTTCTCCCGTATCGTAGAGCACGGTATTTCCCGCTTCATTGATGAATTGGACCTGATATTTCGTGAACGTCGTATTTAGGTCCGGGTCGCTTTGCGTGAATGAAACGGTCGGCGTTGGGCTCATCGGCGTCGGATTCGCTTGCGTTCCGGAAGGAACGTTCATCGTCACGGTCGGCGTCATGTTGATGTAGAACCATACGGTGTTGCTCCATTCGGACCATAGGTTCGGATCGTCGTCGGTGACCTTCATCCGTGCTTGCAAAGGAACGCCTGTCGGCAGGTCCGTCGGCACTTGGAAGCTGTTCGATGTTGCCGTGGTGTTCTGATACGCATTCCATCCGGTATTGTAGACCATGCCGCCGGTCTCGCTCAAAATTTCGATGTACATTTTCGTATAGTAGTTCTTCTGGCCATCCGATTGAACCCAAGCAATCGCCGGTCGCTTGTTATCCAGAATGAGCGTTGGGTTATAGGCGTCAGGTCCGTTCGGATTCGTAATAACAACGCTGGGTGCCGAATTGATGACCATCCATCCGATATTGGACCATTCCGTCCAATAGTACGGATTTTGCGCGCGCACCCGTACCTGATACAGCTCGCCGCGGATCAAATCCGTCATCACTTGCCACGAAGCCGTACTATGGGGCGACGCATTCTGACTTGTTTCCCCGCTGCTGATGACGAGACTTCCTTGCGAATCCATGACTTGAACCTCGTACCCCGTAAACAAGTGGCCTGCCGGGTCATCCTGCTTCCAATGGATCGTCGGTCTCGTTCCGTGCTCCAGCGTAGGATTATCTCGCGTTCCGGTCGGATACGTGAGCTGGATCGTCGGTTTTGGAATTTCAGGGACGTTGCCTTTGAGCTGAATCGAAGCGGTGGCGGGGTAAGATTTTGCCCCGTACTCGTCGATGACCTGTAAATACACGGTATAAAGTCCCGGCTTTTTTGGTCTCGTCAGCTTTTCAGCGACAAAATTACCGTCGGGGTCGACATAGCCGTACTCCCGGGAAACGATCCCGCGCATGCTGCAATAATCGTAGCCCGTCACATCGGGTGCGCTGCATCGTGCCGGGTCCCAAGCCGCCCGATTCGGATCGAACCGGTCGGGATCGTAGGACGTATCGTTCCAGGCGACCGTGCCGTCCCCGTTCTCCGTGAGGGTGAACTGCGCGATCGGCCTGCGGTGAACGATCAATCTTTTCTGGAACGTATTGGACCATTTGCGGTATTGATCGAATACCATGCTCGCCCATAAATAGTTCCGGTTCGGATCGTCCTGCGCCCGCAGCGTGAGCAGATAGACGCCGACGGCGTCAAATGTTTGCTGCGGAGCGTCGAACGTTTTCCCGTTCAGCGCAGACAGTCCCTGATTGTTTAGGAACTTCGGCGTATGTGTAACCCCCCAGCGGAAATTGCCGGCCATCGGATCGTTTTCCGGATCTTCGAACAGAATGCTTTTATACCGGACGTTAGCAGATGCCGAACCATTCTCCCATATGGCGTAGTCGGACATCCAATCCCGGCGATCCTGATTCTGTTTAACGGAAATGGCCGCAAAAGTGACAAACGATTTGTCCGTAAAAGGCCCCATTTTTCCATCTGTGAATGTGGCGTCCTGTACCTCAAACACCGGCACGCCGTTCATGAATACTTGAATGTTATCGCCCGACAAGCTGATCTTGAACAAATTGTCCGTGTTATCGAACGGCCACGCTTGACTACGCAGTACGGTTCGGCTGCCGCCGACATAACGGCTTAGATAGAGCGTGGAACCGTCTGTCTCCAGACTGTACCGGTTTGTCGGATCAAGCATGCGGAACGAAAATCCGCTTAGGCTCGTATCCTCGTTCGGACTCGCCATTTTCATTCGGAACGTAATGTCCGTATCCCGGTAGCTGTCCGGAGAAACGAACTGGCCGAGAACAAACCCTTTCCGTAGTACCGGATCTTGATCCAAAGGACCGCTTTCGAGATACATGTACTTATCGGTTTCCGTGAAGTAATAGCCATTGCCCGTTTGTCTTTTTACCGTATTGTACATCCCCAAAAACAGGCCGTCCCCTACATAAAATCCGCCTAAGTAATTGTCTCCCCGCTCTTGTTCATTCGATGCTTCATTCAATAATTCGCCCTCATGAACATTGAAGCGGCTGCATTTTCCATCCGTCCCCCAGGAGCAACCACCCCCTCCGCCATTGAATCCTCCACCCGGAGTTACGCCAACTGTGTACGGGTAGTTGTATGGAACAGGTCCGTCCGATACCGCGCCGGTGTCCATATTCACGTATTGTCCGAAGCTGTGGTGGTCGCCACGACCGTTCATAAGATCCATATTCGTGTAACTGCGGGTCAGCAAGGTCCGGTTATATGGATTTACAACGAGCGCCGTAAAATTGTTGTAAAGCATTTCTCCACCCATTGACGTGTTGGAAGGGTAGAACCAGTCCATACCCGCCAATCTGGCGGTCCATCCCATGCTCAAGTCGTTATTGATGCGCAGCAGATACACGCCGATCGGAGCATCTTCGTTATATCGTCTGTCAATTTTGATGTACCCGTCGGCCCGATCGCAAGAACGCTTGATGTAAGTGTAAAACTCCCCGTCCGGCCCTTTCCATAGCCCGTTTAGATCACTGTATCTACATTGGTAGTCTTCGACATACTGCTCAGGAACCGGGCGCCCCAGCATCGTATTATAATATTTTCGTTGATATTTAATCGTGCTGTCCGGGAACGATTGTCCGCCTCTTCTGACTTCCTGGAGCTGCGGATTAATCTCGACGAACCCAATAGCAGAAGCCCCATTACTAGAGTTCTTCTGATACACGATGACCAGGCTTTCGCCTTTTGTCATCAGCGAGAACGTCTTCCGTCCGACATAATCCTTTTCATCAACCGACATTCCGAGTACTTCCCAGCCGCTCTTGAGCGGATTGTCCTTATTGCTCGAAAGCAGCTTACCGGTATACGCATCGTATGCCTCAATCATAAAGGAGTTGTTGGCCTTGCCGACGCCACACGTCCAGCTTCTCGAACCATCGTCGTTGCGGCAAGTGGTGAAGTAGTCATACATTTTGATGTTCGAAACCTTGTAGATGATTCCGCCTGCGACCTCATACTTCACAGAACCTTGATACTCGCTCTCCAAGTATACTTCTTTCGTATAAGTAGGCCCATTCGGGGAATCCCGGAACGGTACGGCGACAGTATACTTGTCCGGCGTAAGGATAAAATCATACGGGTCCCGATCCCATAGATGAAACAGGTTGTTAGCTGAATTGTTCCATTTTCTACTGTACTGCGGCAGCTTCTTTTTATTAAAGGCGTACAGCTTCGAGCCCTCGTCAAAATAAAGATACGTTTTGTTCGTACGTACGAGCGAATTGAACTTCGCCGGAGCATATCCGGGTACATACGTCCTCGCATCCGGGTCCCAGATCGTTGATGGGACTAAGATGGGGGTACTGGTCAGCGTGGGTCTACCGCCAACCCACTGATAAACCGTACCTTTATACGAGCTGACAAAGTTTGCGCCGAACCCGAGGTCCGGCCATAGGAACGTTCCGAAAACGTTGGTAGGTCCCTGTGGTGGACTATCTCGCTTGATGATGTTTTCCTGACGCTCCATTTCTCTTCCCAAGCCCGCCCGCAGGATGGCGTTGCCCTCGGCAGCCCACCGGTAAACATAGTTATTGATCCGGTTATTCGTGTTCGTATCGAACAGAGCCCACGAATTTACGATCGTATAGGCATTAAACATAATGGGCGGATTCATGCCTGGCTGATCGTTCTGCCCTTCGACGGCAAAGGAAACGTGCGGCGCATTATTGACAATATCCAGCGTTCGCGGCGCTTCCGGCTGCGTATCGGATGCCATGGCGCTTTTCCCGTAGTCCTCCGTCACTTGGACATCGAATAGATATTTACCGACCATGTCGGTTTTAAATACAAGCGTGTTGTTATCGAAGGAAACGACTCTGCTGTCTGTCCCAAGGATATCCAGCCAAGGATCGTCCTGAAAACCGTTATTTGCCGCGTCGTATTTGAACCGCCATTTGACGGAAACGATCTGATCGCCGTCCGGCGAATACGATTGGTTACGGATGGTCACCGTTTGATTCCGGATACCGAGCGGCGGTACGACGATTTTGCCGACGGGAGGCAAGTCCGGATGCACAGTAATGCTGCACGTGCTGTAGCCGGTCGATGCCATGCCGGAGCTGTCTACTACTTTTGCCAGCGTGACGGTCGCGGTAACGTCCTGCAAGGTACCATTATAGTACTTATCAAGCTTGTTGACCCACAAATCCTTCGAGTGGTCGATGGTGCGTCTCGCCGGGCTCCAGCTTTTATCCGCATGGATCGCTCCGGGAGGGATGGGACGATTTTCCTTGATCTCCGCGGGCGCGGTGCAGACTGGGATCGGATTCGGCTCCATCACAGTCAAGGATACGTTTTCCGTTCGCGTCCCGCCGCGCCCGTCATCCGCCGTAGCTTTCACGGAGAAGGTTCCGGGCGTATCCGCTTTGATATGATAATAGCCTTCGGCGTCGAGCGTCTTGCCCCAATCTTCGTGCAGCTGCTTCGCTATTTTTTGAATCCAAGGGTGCGTACCGGAATCAAAATCCCATTTCCATTGGATCGGATCGTTGTCCGGGTCCGAAGGTGACTTCGGGTCTGTGTACTGGTTATGAATAACGCGGACATTGACCATGTCGCCCACCAAAAAATAGTCCGGCGGATAGATCCCGTTCCGATCTTGATCGTAAAACCAGCCTGCCTGAAAATAGGGCGGTTTATTGTTCGGATCGGGGAGAACCGTTAACGGTTTTTCCTTAATCCAGTCCGTTTCGCCGCAAGAAGTTTGAATTTTCAGACTTATGTAGTTGTTACCTTCTCCAAAATAAAACGGTCTCCCGTTCGGATAGGGGAATGTGCTGTTCAGCGATTGCCCTTTCACCCGATTCGTCGACCATGTCTGGCCGTTATAATTGAACCGATATTGATGACCGAAATAGGTACAGCCTTTCGGGATTTTAAAATCAACAGGCTCCAGTTCGAAATTATCCCGGATTTTGATCGTCGGTCCGGGCCTAATTCGAAAATCGCCGTCGATGCCGATATCGACAGGGAAATCAAACGGCTTATAGTTATTGTCTTCCCCGCCAGTCGTACCTTCGTCGATCGTATTGTCCGAATCAACATAAAATCCGGTCAGTAGTTTTCCCGGGTCCGTCACCGTATACTGAAACGTGCCCGTAATATCCACGTTCTGCTCGGCGTTTGTAAAGGATGCCTTGTGAATCGTTTTGCCGTTGGAACGGTTCTGGATCAGGATCGAGAAGGTTTTGTTCTTGATAGGCTCTCCCACGTTGCGGAACGTGTAAGTGAACGTCGTCGGCTCGCCGATTTTGACCGGCCCGTTCGATTTGAGATCGATAGGGATCAGGTCGGGAAAGGTCGGCGCTTTATAGAACACTTCAATGCGGCCTTCGAATTTGTAGGTTGTGGCGGTCCAGAAGGTGTCGGCGTCCATGACGTAATTTCGGCCTTCTTGAAGTTTTGGATAATCTGTACAACTACTACTATCTTTTGGCCAAAGAATGTAGTCAGTATCACATCTATTGTAAGTAGAAGTAAAGGGCTTGGAAACTTTCAAGTATCCGAATCCATCTACTTTCCTCCCAAAATCTTCAATATTTATACCTCTAGCAAATGCGAGCGCCTTGGTAATGGTGATACTTTTCGGATCTATTCGATCCGAAGCTATGGGTTCCCGTTGTTCTTCTGGTTTCTCGTTCAAGAAGAAATCTTTAGGTGGGGCAATCGTATAAGCAGTTGTAACAGCGGAGCCGTCCCATTTCCTTAAGTCTGGTTCATTAAAAAGAACATATTCACCAGAGGGATAAATCGTAGCGTCACTGGGAAACAACCCTGGACAAGGGGATGGTGCTGTATCAGGGGAACCGTTACAACTCCCCGGAAATTGATAGTGCTTCGTCCTTTCCCCTTCCGTATCCCAATACTTCCCGCTTGGATCGCGCCAAATAATGTGTCCGGGATTAGTATATTGTTTAGCATATAGTTTAACGGGGACCCCGCCCGATAAATCTTTGAACACGACTTGATCATTAGCCACTTCATAAGCATTCGTATCAATTTTTTTCTCTATACCATCAGTCCCCATCATATAAACATCAACACGATCTACAATTCGGCTTCCAGAATTTAGGTAGACTTTATAGTGTGTTAAGGTTGACATAGGCTCGAATGTCTTAAAATTGATCGCTGCCATAATATAGTCGGGTCGTAAGAACATGAATACAGTTAGACCAACAAAGAAGATAACGGCTGCTGCGACGATTTTCTTCCGTTGATTCTTTGTAAACAAAGCCGCCTCCTCCCTCCCAACTATTTACTTAAAGTAATTAACTCTCCGTTATTTTCGTTCAACCTAATAAGCACATCTCCATATTTCTCAATTTGCGATTGAATATTTTTTTTAGGTATAGCGAAAAGATACCATCCCTCAGAATGATTACTCTTGGTACCAATGCTTGGAAGGATAAACCTTGCATCAACTTTGTCCAAGTTTATGACTACTACCCGTGTCCCTAAATATGGAGCTAGTTCTCCAAATAATCCGTAGCTAAGAGGAGACCCTGTTTCATTGGAGATATCCACTTTCAACGCAATCAAATATTCATCATCGAACGGCTTATCGTTAATTTTTTCAAGATTGCCGTCAAAAGTTGATCGAAAAGCGCCATCCTTTTCATTTAGATCCATAATCAAAATCTGATGCACCTTTACTATCGCTTTCGTATTTCGCAACGGCATCTTATAAGGCAACTCAACCACATGACTGCCCCACATCGTCTGAACGTTACTCCCCGACAATTCCACTTCCGCATAGCTTGCCGCACGCTTGTCCACTTCGAGCTTCTTACCTTGGCTCACGTCCAAAATCCGCTGAATGATCTTCACCGACTGCGCCCGTGTGGCCGACTCATCTTTACCGAGTTGACCGTCGGCCATGCCTGTAATCAAACCCCTCTGCGTCGCCAAAAACATAAACTTCTTCGCATCGGTGCTGTCCTCAGGCGATTGCAGCGATTTGTCCGATGCACGGACGGCGAGGCGGGCCATTTCCATCCGGGTAATAGGCGTATTCCAGTCTCCGGAAGAAAAGTCCTTGTACTGGTGGATTCCGGCTTGCACAAGCGCTGCGACGTAAGGAGCATACCACTCCTTGTTATCGCCACCCGGTACCGGCTTCACACCGGCTGCTTTTGCTGCCATGGTAATAAATTCTGCCCGCGTAACGGTGTGGTCCGGCTTGAACGATCCGTCCGGATAACCGTCGACGTACCCGGCTGTAACAATAGCCTTAATATCGGATTCTGCCCAGTGTCCGGAAATATCGCTTAAAGAGACACCCGCTTTTGACTCCAATGCCGATTTCGGCTGCTCTGCGGCAACAAGCGTATTGGCATTGGGGCTGCAGGCGCTCATTAACATCATGGATACGACTAAAGGGACAACTCGCTTCATCAAAAATCTTCCTCTCAAGTGAATTCAAAGTTATGTATTTCCAGATCCAAAAGGACTAGGTCTATTGTACCATGACTGTGCTGAATTTACAGATTTTTCTTGCACGAAAACACAAAAACCGCCCTACCCACTAAAGCATGGATAAGGCGGTTCTTCCGCTCATCATTCGTTGTTATATTACCATCTTATTCCGAAACCTTCAAGAGGTTTTGCAATTTTTGTCGTAATTTCAATTTTCCGAAATAATGGTGAAGCGCAGGTCAGCTGGGATGAGAAGACGAAAACGGTGGTAGTCGTCCGTGAGGACGCCGATTCGATGAAAGAACGGGTAACACTGCTGGAGGAAGCCGTCGCTGCCGATTCCCCGAAGGAAGCGGTGCAGACGTTTGCCAAAGGATTGAAAAACCGTAACGGGGCCCTACAGTATGCGGTGATATCCAAAAAGATGCGCGAGGAAATCGGCAACGACTATGCGGCCAATCGCTGGCAGACAGGTAGCTCCAGCCCGTGGTATGCCTCGATTACGGCGAATGAAGGCGTGCAGAACGATGACGGGACATGGCTTTTTGAACTGCATGGCGTGCTTACCGACTCAACGAATCAACAGGAGGACCGGCGTTTTTCGTTCAAGGCTCTGAAGGAGAACAACCGCTGGGTCGTGGAAGAGTTGAATGGGAAGGATTGACCTGATGACCTTGCGGCTTGTCTTCCTTTTTCTTGCAAAAACTTACCTTTAGCTGATAGATCGGCTATAATTAAGGTTTAAGAAGAGAAAGGAGCCAAGCACACCATGGCAGGAAGAAAAGAAGACGAGCTCGACTTGACGCTGCTCGGCAACCAGCAAACGAAATATCCGATGAACTATGCGCCGGAGATGCTCGAATCGTTTGATAACAAGCATCCGTACCGCGATTATTTTGTCAAATTCAATTGCCCCGAATTTACGAGTCTATGCCCGATTACCGGCCAGCCGGACTTTGCGACAATTTATATCAGCTACATCCCGGACCTCAAAATGGTCGAGAGCAAATCGCTCAAGCTGTATTTGTTCAGCTTCCGCAATCATGGCGACTTCCACGAGGATTGCATGAACATCATCATGAACGATTTGATCAAGCTAATGGACCCCAAGTACATTGAAGTGTGGGGGAAATTTACCCCGCGCGGAGGCATTTCCATCGATCCTTACTGCAACTACGGACGTCCGGGGACGAAATACGAACAGATGGCCGAGCACCGGCTGCTGAATCATGACCTGTACCCGGAGAAGGTCGACAATCGCTAAGCTGCGACGGCGGAAAGGGCAAACCGTAGGCCGGATTGCAGGGCAGTTATGGAGAAGAACGAAGCCGCACCCCCTGGCAGCAGGGGCGCTGCGGCTTTTTGGCATTCGGCGGGGCTGTAACGCCTATAAATCTCGTTCTTGTTCGCCGCTCTTCACCGTCAAATCAAATCCGTAGAACGAGCCGCTGACAGAATTGTGGGGGTCTGACGTTATTTTTGTAAAAGCTACCTTGATCGTCTTTTTTTGCCTGGAAGGTATTGTCAAGGTTTGGTCCCCAAGGATGTCAAGCGATTCCAAGAACGAGCCGTCGAGATACTGCTGATTGCGGATGGAAGCGGCGAATTGGCTATCTTGACCGCTATGATTAACGAAGGTCAGCGAACAAGTACCTGTGACCTGTTCGCCTTCTTTTTTGTAGTTGCAGTTACTTTCGTCCTTGACATATTCCAAGGCGTAGATGCCTTTAGCCCACACCATTTGATAAGCTGTGACCAATTGAGGGGGCAGCCAGAAGGCCAAAATTAAAGCGAGCAGGGTAATCTTTCTTGCATGGCGCTGCAGCGAGGCCCTGAGCGTGAACAGACCGGCGAACAGCAGCAGCAATGAGGTGATGCCGACATAGTTGAAACCGCTGACGCCTCGTGACCGTACAGGCAGCCCGATCCATTCAAAAAGTCGCTCTCCGAGCGCCGTGGTATAGGGATAGGACCAATTCAAAATAATGGTGCTTGTGATGAGCATTAAAGCGATAGCAAGCCGTTGGCGCCTGCTCATTTCGCATTCCCTCCTTCGCTCGAGAATAGAATCGTTCCGAACGCTTGTGATATTAAATTAAACGAAAAAACTATGGAAAATGTTTCTTCCGACAAGAAGGCAGCAACAAAAAAGGACCCCTCAAACGAAGGAGTCCTGAAAAATCTTATATGCTTACAAACGGCGGTTCCCGTTCTACTTGGCAGCTGCAACAAGCTCCCGCGCATCGGAGCGTCTGGCGACAGGGGAGGCAGCAGCGACCTGAACCGGTCGGCCGTGGCCTGCCAGCTCGAACGGAATGCACAACGGAACGCCGGTGCGGGGGTCCGGCACAATGTCCGCTTCGATGCCGAAGACGTTTTGCAGCATTTCCGGTGTCATCACTTCTGCCGGACTGCCTACCGCTGCTACCGTTCCGCGTTTAATCGCCACCATATGGTGCGCATAGCGGGTCGCATGGTTCAAATCGTGAACGACCATAACGATGGTGCGCCGCTCTTCGAGGTTCAGCTTTTCCAACAGCTTAAGCACTTCAAGCTGGTGGGCCATATCGAGGAATGTCGTTGGCTCGTCAAGGAACAGAATGTCGGTTCCTTGGGCAAGCGCCATGGCAATCCATGCGCGCTGACGCTGCCCGCCGGACAATTGGTCGACGGGACGGTCATGAAATTCCTCCATTCCGGTCATGGCAATCGACCAGCGTACGATCTCGCGATCTTCCTTGGTCAGCGAGCCGAATCCTTTCTGATGGGGGAAGCGGCCGTAGGTAACGAGTTCGGAAACGGTCAATCCGTCCGGGGCCGTCGGGTTTTGTGGCAAAATGGCGAGCTGCTTGGCCACTTCCTTGGTCGATTGCTGATGGATCGACTTGCCGTCCAGAAAGACGCTGCCTTGCTTCGGCTTCATCATGCGGGCCATCGCTTTCAGGATCGTCGATTTACCGGACCCGTTCGCGCCGACCAGCGCCGTAATTTGTCCTGAGGGAATGCTGATATTTAAATTTTGCACAATGGACCGTTCCCCGTAGGCAATTTCCAACCGTTCCGTATATAACCGTTCCAACCGAACCACTCCCTTAAAATTTAGCTGAACTCCGAGGCAGGAGATCTTATTCAACAAGTACCGGCGAGGGTACCATGACAAGGACGATGATAATGAGAATCTTTATCAATTGAATTGTATAACAGAATACACTGGAATTTCAACCCTTTTTGGGAATTTTCCTTGTCCGTTTTCCAACAAGTTGTGAATCCCGGATCGAGAGAAGGCGGCGAGGAACGGGTAAGAGTGCGCAACCGGGTTTCTGGGCGTATAATGAATGGAGAAACAGTGGCCTCCTCCGGCTTCATGAACGCGTCCGAACGTCATAAGAGGAGGGGAATGGAGGATTCGAATGTTAAAGCTGGGCGTATTGGATCAATCGCCGGTCATTCCGGGAGAAACGGCGGCAGACGCGATGGCGCGCACTTTAGAGCTGGCTAAAACAGTTGAACGGCTCGGTTATACGAGATACTGGGTGTCGGAGCATCATGATACGCCGGGTCTCGCCGGTTCTTCTCCGGAAATTCTAATCGCAGCCATTGCCGCGCATACGTCGCGGATTCGGGTCGGCTCGGCCGGCGTGCTGCTGCCTCACTACAGCCCGTATAAAGTCGCGGAAAATTTTCGGGTGCTTGAAGCCCTTTATCCGGGACGGATCGATCTTGGCATCGGAAGAGCGCCCGGCGGCATGCCGATTGCCTCGGAGGCGCTGCGGTACGGCCGGCCGAAGGAGCGGGAGGAGCATTTCGCTGAGATGCTCCGTGATCTCGGAGGCTTTCTTTCCGACTGGCTAGGGCCGGGACACCGTTTCGAAGGCGTGCGGGCGACGCCGCTCGTCGATACGGCGCCGGAGCTATGGCTGCTCGGCTCCAGCGGCTTCAGCGCGGACCGGGCCTCGGAGCTGGGAGGGGCGTTCTCGTTTGCGCATTTCATTAACGGCGACGGCGGTCATGAAGCGGTTCGGCGGTATTTTGCCAATTACCGGCCCGGCCCGCTCGGCGCGTCTCCTCAGGCGAACGTATGCGTGATCGTCATCTGCGCCGACACGGACGAGGAAGCGGAACGGCTGGCGTCATCGACTGATTTGCGCCTCTTGCTGCTGGAGCAGGGGCAGTTCCGTCGGCCCTTCCCAACGCCGGAGGAAGCCGCCGGTTATCCGTACACCGACTGGGACCGCATGCGCATCCAGGCGAACCGGAGACGGATGATCGTTGGCGGCCCGGAGAAGGTGAGGGCGCAGATGCTTGAGTTCAGCAAGGGCTACGGGGTGGAAGAGCTGATCGTGCTGACCTATACGTACGACTTCCAGGCCCGGCTGCGCTCGTACGAACTGCTGGCAGATTTATTCGGGCTCGGCCGGTAATACGAAAACGGGACTCCGTTCGGACCTGACAGGTCTTCAAGGAGTCCCGTATCGCGTAATAGCGTGCATTCCGTTCAGTGAAAAGGCTTGACGCTTTCGACGCGCAGCATGATCTGCTTGTCCAGCAGCTCGGGCCGGATGGCCGGATTGCCCGCGTTGACGCGCGGAATTTCCAGCTTCGGATTGGCGCGGGTCGCCATCTCGTTCACAATCGTAAAGGCGTAACGAAAGCCCGCTTGCGTAAGAAGGTCTTGCGCCGTCTTGGAATGGATGCCGAACGGGTAAGCGAAGCTGTCTGCCGCATGATCGCTGCCGTACAGCTCATTTAGCCGCTGCGCGCAGGCTTTGGTGTCCGCTGCCACCCGGGCGACGGCCTGCTCGGGCGTTTCCAGCGCGCCGTCTTCCCGCGTAAGCGGTCCGATAATCGCCGCCGTCTTCCCTTCCTTGAAATGCAGATTGTTCGAGTGACATTGAAAATCGTAGCGCCCGGGCCGCTCGCTCAGCATTTGCCGGATCTGGTCGCGGGATAGCGCCGGAATCGACGGAGCGAGCGGGTCGTTCAAATCCTTCGTCACGACGAAATTAACGGCCGGCACGTCAAGCTCTTTCAGAATCGGATACGCGTTATCGTAGAAGCTTTTGTAGCCGTCGTCAAAAGTAACGAGCACCGCTTTGTCCGGCACGGAACCGCCATCGTAAAATTGCTTGAATTCGCTGAGTGAAATGAAATGATAGTCTTTTGACTTCAAATAATTGAGCTGATCGCGAAACAAAGCGGTGGAGACGGTGCTCGAGCTTTGGTCCGCATCATGGACATGATGGTACATCAGGACAGCCACTTGGTCGCGGTAGCGCAGCGCGTCTTTATACGACCAGGCGTCAAGCGCGCCGATCAAAACTACGGCAAGCAGCAAAGCAGCCAAAACTTTTTTGATCATAGCAGGGTCTCCCTCGGGTAAAGCTGAAGCAGCTTCCGGATATAAACGTCTATAGTCAGTTATATCGGTTCCGGGGCCGAATTTCAAGTTTAGTTACATCGCCCCGGCACAACCGGGCCAAGACAAGGGGAAGTCGTCATCATAAAGCTGGGGAAGCGCATCGGACAAGGATATACGGCAGAAGTATTTGAATGGGGGAGCGATAAAATCATCGTTCCGGCCCCCCACCGGAGACTTGATGGAATACGAATGGCGGATCAGCCGCCAAGTGGCCGGGCTCGGACTGCCGGTGCCCGTGGTTTGTGGAGAGCATAACGGAGGAGGAGCGGAGCAAGCTCCGGGAGTTGGCGAACCGGCAGCTTAACGGGTAAGGCGCAGCTATATAAAAAGCACCTCTAGCGCTCGGTGGATTCACCGGTGCCGGAGGTGCTTCTAAATGTAATCCGACCGTTTACGACATCTTCGATTCGCTTAGTCGCGGATTTCTACAATCAGCTCGATTTCCACCGGTGTGTGGAACGGAAGGTCGCTCGTGCCGATCGCGGAGCGAGCGTGTTTGCCGTTCTCGCCGAAGACGGCGACGAGCAGGTCGGATGCGCCGTTCATAACATACGGCTGGTCGCCGAAGCCCGGCGTGCTGTTGACGAAGCCGAGCAGCTTGACGATTTTGACCACGCGGTCGAGGTCGCCCAGGTAGCCTTTCAGCACGGCCAGGCAGTTGATGATCGTTTGGCGGGCCGCTTCTTGGCCTTGCTCGATCGTTACGTCCTTGCCCAGCTTGCCTTCGTACATCAATTCGCCGTTAATGCGGCAATCTTGACCGGACAAATAGAGCAGGTTGCCGGTCCGGTTGCACGGAATGTACGTAAAGCGCGGCTCCGGGGACGGGGGCAAAGTAATGCCGAGTTCTTGTAAACGCTGTTCGATTTGGGACATAAATAGGATACCTCCGATAGTTTCGTTAAATTAATGGGTGCAGCACGACGCTGCACGAATAAGTCCGCCCTCGCGGGCATGCGTGTGTTGGTCGCCGGTGAGTGTTGTTTTGCCCGCTACAATGACGTGCGAGATGCCGTTCGGATACTGTCTTGGCTCTTCGAACGTGGCAAGATCCCGGATCGTATCCGGGTTGAAGACGGTCAGATCCGCGGCATAGCCGGGAACGATCAGTCCGCGCTTGCCGAGCTTGAAACGCTGCGCCGGGAACGATGTCAGCTTGCGGACCGCTTCCTCCAGCGACAGCACGCGCTGGTCGCGCACGTATTTGGCGAAGACGCGAGGGAACGTGCCGTACAGCCGGGGATGCGGCTTGCCGGTTTCGCAAGTCAGGCTGTCGGAAGCGATCAGCGACTTTTCATAGCGAACCACCTGCGAGACATCGTCATCCGACATGTGGAAGTACACGATCGAGATGCGGCCTTCCTCTTCCAGCAGCAGGTCCATCATGCAATCCGCCGGATGTTGGCCGCGCTCCTCGCTGATTTCTGCGATATGCTTGCCTTCCAGATGCCGGTTTTTCTCGGTATGCACCGCCGAGATGACAACGCTCTGCCAGCCGGTGGAGCAGACGAGGTTGTCCCAATCGTCCTGCTCGCGGCCGAGCTCCTCGCGGATGCGGGCGCGCAGCGAAGGATCGCGGAACGCTTCCAGTGTGCCTTCGATACCGCCTTCAAGCACCCATGGCGGAAGGACAGTTGTCAGCGTTGTAGAGCCCGCGTGGTAAGGGTACACGTCGCAGGTCACGTCCATGCCGCGGGCCCGGGCGTCCTCGATCAGCTCCAGCGCCTCCAGCACCTTGCCCCAGTTGCGCTTGCCGGCCGCCTTCAAATGGCTGATATGCAGCGGCACGCCGGCTTTCTCCGCAATCCAGATCACTTCCTTGACCGAAGGAATCAGATTGTTGCCTTCGCCGCGGATGTGCGTGGAGAACAGTCCGTCGTACTTCGGCAGGATCGAGCACAGCTCCGCGATTTCCTCCTTGGCCGTATAGCTGCCGGGGGCGTACAGCAGGCCGATGGACAGCCCGATGGCGCCCGCCCGCAGCCCTTCCTCCAGCATCAGCTTCATGCGCTCCAGCTCGTGCGGCGCAGCCGGACGGTTCGCAAAGCCCATGACAGCGATGCGCAGCGCGCCGTGCGCGACGTAGGTGGCGACGTTCTCCGACGGGCCGGAGCGGGCCAGATGCTCCATGTACTGCTCGACGGTTTCCCACGGCCAAGCCCAGTCCGTCTTGCCGAGCACCGGCTGAACATAGCTTTGCAGCAACTCGGCGCGCTCCTTCACGAAGGGAGCCGGCGCGAGTCCGCAGTTGCCGACGACTTCCGTCGTCACGCCCTGCCGGATTTTGATCTCGCTGTGCGGATGGTCGAAAATCATCAGGTCGGAGTGGCAATGGCCGTCGATAAATCCGGGAGCGATCACTTGGCGGTGCGCGTCGATGACGCTTCTCGCTTCCTGCTCCACCCGGCCGACGGCGGCGATCCGCCCGTCTTTCACACCGACGTCGCCGAAAAACCAAGGGTTTCCGGTGCCGTCCGCAATACGCCCGTTACGAATGATAAGATCCAGCATGATTACGAGCCCTCCCCGCTTACTGCAGCTTGCCGCGCGCCAGAACGGCCCGCTCCTCATAGTTGTCGCCGCTCTTGAAATAGACTTTGTCATGCAGATTGACCGTGCTGCAAATATGATTCGGGATGATGTGCAGCACATCGCCGGCCTTCAGGCCGGAAGCTTGGGCAGCGGGACCGAGCCGCAGCATGCCGTGCTCCTCCGACATCCGCTCCAGCACCGCGTCCTCCAGCTCGACGATGTGCCCGAAGCCTTGCAGTTGCATCGGGTCTGTGTTCGGCTGCACGTCTGTGGCGAACGTCTTGCTTCCTCCGTCGACCACGGCCAGATCGGCGGCCGGCCGGCTGACGACCGTCACGCGGACGGCGCCGGCGCAATCGCCGAGCGAGCAGACACCGAGGCGGGCCTGCATCCGGTCCTGGAACACGTAAGTGCCCGGCCGGATTTCGGTCACGCCTGGGACCACAGCAGCTTGAACGCCTGTCGGCGTGGAGCCGACGCTGACGTCCGCG
This sequence comes from Paenibacillus elgii NBRC 100335, assembly GCF_004000865.1. GTDB lineage: Bacteria > Bacillota > Bacilli > Paenibacillales > NBRC-103111 > Paenibacillus_G > Paenibacillus_G elgii. The sequence continues at coordinate 62,267 of NZ_BIMB01000029.1, forward strand.
ATCGGCACGCCCTTCGCGCGAATGCGGTCCGCGAGCTCGGCCATCAGCCGGCCTTCCTCAGCGCCGGCCGCTTGCAGATCGAGCGTCGGCTTACCGCCGAGCAGCGCGCCGCGGAACGTGTAGATGCCCGTCAGGCGCAGGCCTTCCATTGCGTGGATAGCGGATGCCAGCGCTTCCGCCTGATCGTACGGCACGCCTGTCCGGCGCAGACCGGTATCGATTTCGAGGCGGACCTGCAGCTCGCGTCCGGCCTCAAGGGCGGCTTGGGACAGCAGCTTGGCTCCGTCCAGACTGTCGACGCCGACGATCAGCTCGATTTGCCCGCTAAGCCGTATCGCACGTGCGATTTTGGCCGGGGTGACGAGCGGATAGGCGATAAAAATGTTCTTGATGCCGTGCTCCGCCATCACTTCCGCCTCGGACACTTTCGCAACGGTGATGCCTACCGCGCCGGCGTCCAACTGCTTCTGCGCGACCCATGGCATTTTGTGCGTCTTGGCATGAGGCCGCAGCGCGATGCCGAGCCTTTTGGCCGAGTCGGCCATGGAACGGATGTTGCGCTCCATGACGTCCGTGTCGATGATTACGCTGGGGGTATCCAGTCGGTCGTTCATCGTCTCACTCACTCCCATAATATTTCGAATATTCTGATAAGCATAAGAGCGCCGCCCTGATTCGAGCCGAATTCCCCTCTTCAGACCGGTCGTTTCCGGGGGCTGAATGGTCCCCGGGTCATTCTGAGAAAGATACTAACATAATCCAGCGCGAAATCAAACAAAAAGTTTTTTTGGTTGAAAAAAAGTATGTTAGCTTCCCCTTAGAAATGTGCTAGTATTAAGGCATCGCAACGCTTACAATTCCATTTCCAAGCTAAACGGGGGAACGACACAATGAAACGGTGGCTGTCGAAGTCGCTCAAACACAAGCTGTCCCTGCTGCTGCTGATTGCGATTGTCCTGCCGCTGCTCGCCACAGGAGCGGTTTCGTACAATATAGCGACCTCCGCCACGGAGGAGAAGGCGAAGCAATCGGGCATGAACACGCTGCGTCAAATTGCGGACAAGCTGGAGTTCGTTATACAGGACGTCGAGAACATGTCCCTGTTTATTATCGGCCAGCGAGAGGTTCAGGCGTATCTGGACAACGACCGGGAGGACGTGGCCCGCTATACGCTGAACGTCGGCTTTTTGACCAATCTGGCCTTTTCCAAAAAATACATTTCCAACATCACGATCAATTCGGCCAACGGCTATCCGCCGCTGTCGAACACGACGGTGCTTTATTCGGGCCTGCCGGACGTGCTCCGCAAAAATGAGGAAATTTACCGAAACAGCACCAAGTGGTGGACTCCGCTGTACGAGAATCAGACGACGGAAGGGCTGAAGAAGGTCGTCTCCCTTGTCCGTCCGATCCGCAACGTGAACAACTTCAAGCCGCTCGGCGAGCTGTCCATCAGCTTGGACGAAGCCGAGATTGCCCGCTACTTGAAGGAATCCGGCTGGGAAGCCAAAGGCTTCGTGCTGCTGCTGGACGCGAACAACCGGATTTTATCCGGCGGCGAGTCCGCGTGGCTGAACCGTCCGGTCAGCGAGCCGTTCCCGGATATCGGGCCGATGGCGGAAGGGAGCGGCGTTCTCAATTACGGCCACGGGGACGGGCAGAAAACGATTTTGTACTACACGCTCCCGAGCCTGAACTGGAAGCTGGTCGGCTTCATCCCGACCCAAATCTATACGGCGCAGAACGTCTATGTGCTGACGGTTACTGCGGTAGCGGTCGGCATCTCGCTGCTGCTGGCTGCCGGGCTGGTGCTTTATTTCATCCAGTGGGTGACGCGGCCGCTGACCCGGATGACGCAGACGATGAAGGACATCAACCCGGACGAGCCGATCCCGACGTACGAGGTAAAAAGCAGCGACGAGGTCGGCCTGCTGCTGCACAGCTACAACAAGCTCAGTGACCGGATTCAGCGGCTGAAGGAGCAGGTGCAGCTGAACGAGGCGAAGAAAAAGGAAGCCGACATCCTCGCGCTTCAGGCGCAGATCAATCCGCACTTTTTGTACAATACGCTATCCTCGATCCATTGGATGGCCTTGATGAATCAGGACCGGCAGATCGCCGAGATGGTCGGGGCGCTCAGCGATTTTCTCCGGTTCAGCCTGAACAAGGGCGAGGAGTTTTGCCCCGTGCAGCAGGAGATTGCGCATGCGCAGAACTATGCGTACGTGCAATCGATCCGCTTTCCCGGCCAATTTGAGATGGAGGTTTACATCGACCCGGCCATGCACCAGCAGCCGATGCTTAAGCTGCTGCTCCAGCCGCTGATCGAGAACAGTCTGATTCACGGCATTCAGAAAAAGCAGGAGCCCGGCTTCGTGTATGTTCACGGTGAGCTGAGCGGCGCGCGGATGAAGTTTGTCGTGGAGGATACGGGCATCGGCATCGAAGCGGACAAGCTGCGCGAAATTCGCCGCCAGCTTGCTTGGACGGGGAACGGCGCACCGGCGGCCAAAACGAGCTACGGCTTGCGCAACGTGCATCAGCGTCTGCTGCTGCATTACGGCAGCGAAGCGGGGCTGACGATCGACAGCGAGCCGGGCAAAGGTACCCGCGTTTCTTTTAGCATTCCGGTATTGGAGGAGCCCGCATGAAAATTTTAATCGTAGACGACGAAGTGATCATAAGGAACGGGCTGTGTACCGTCATCGACTGGAAGGAGCTCGGCTTGACGCTGCTCCCCCCGGCTTCGTCCGCCGAGGAAGCGCTGGCACGCATCCCGGCGGAGAAGCCGAATATTTTGCTGACGGACATCCGCATGCAGGGAATGGACGGCATTCAGCTCGCACACGAGGTGAAGCGGCTGCTCCCGGATACGGAAACCGTCATTCTGACGGGCTACGACGATTTTGCGTATGCCCAGCAGGCGCTGCGCGAAGGAGTGACCGATTACCTGCTGAAGACAAGCCGGCCCGAGGAAATTATTAAAGCGGCGATGAAGGCGAAGCAGCGCATCATGGACAAATGGGAGAATGCCAAGCAGGAAACGATGCAAACGGCGGCCTTGCGCAGCCAATTGCTGGATCGGCTGCTGATCCAGGGCGACGAGTCGTCCCTGGCGCCGGTTCAGGCCTGGTTCCGCAAAAACGGCGTGCAGCCGGACGAATCGTCTCTGGCGCCGATGCGGGTGCTGCTGCTCGCGGCAACAGGCTGGGGGGACGGAGCGCTCGCCGGTCTTCTGCTCGGCGCAGCCGAAAATATGCTCTATGAGCTGCTTCCGGCGGTAACGATGCTGAAGGCCGACCGCATCGTGCTTGTCGTGCGGGAGGAAGCCCGCGTGTCGGACTGTGGCGGCTTGGGGCGGGCCATCGATCGGGTGCGTCAAACGCTGAAATGCACGGTGTTCGCGGCGCTCGGCCGCTCCGTTGCTTCGTACGGCGAGCTGCAGGACTCTTACCGGGAAGCCGGGACGGTATTTGCGTACCGTGGACTGCTCGGGGCCGAGGGACTATATACGTCCGCAGACATCGCGGATCGCTGCGGTGGCCGGACCGTCTGCTCCCAGAAGGAGGAGTCGGAGCTGGCGGCCATTCTGATGAGCAACAACGGAGCCGACCTGCGGCATTGGGTGAACCGGAAGGTGCGGGAGCAGCTCGAAGATTCGGCGGCCACGCCGTCTTCGGTGCAGGCGTTTCTGCAATCGATGGTCATTGCCGGCCACCGCTGGCTGGAGCGGTCGCAGGGCGGCGGGAAGCCGGAGGCGGCCCTCCATACGTTCGAGGTCGATTCGCGCGCCGAGGACGAAGTGTTCAAGCTGCTGTCCTCGGTGATGGCGGCGTTCCACGAGGCGATTGCCGACAAGCCCTTTGCTTATATTCAAAAATCGATCGTCTACATCAAGGAGCATCTGGACCAAAGCTTGTCGCTGCAGCAGGTGGCCAAATTCGTTCACTTGAACCCGAACCACTTCAGCGAAGTGTTCAAGCGGGAGACGGGGCTGAACTATATCGAATTCGTCACGCTGGAGCGGATGCGGCGGGCCGCGGAAATTTTGCAGGAGTCGCAGGCGAAAATCAGCGAGGTGGCGAGCAGGGTCGGCTACGAGGACATCAAATATTTTAGCCAGCAGTTCAAAAAGCATACCGGACAGACGCCGTCGGAATTCAGGCAATCGGTCAAAGACTGAATTTTTTCCACCCTAGGGCCGAAATCTCTCCCGTTACGTATTCCGGGGATTGTCCCCTATACTGAAGCAGTACTCACATATATAAGGAGGGTTCGTAAGATGAACAAAGCGGCTACAACGGGAGTCCTGTTGACCCTCTCGCTTTCGCTCCTCGCCGGCTGCGGCTCGGGTGGAGACCAAGCGGGTACAGGCGGCAGCGCGGGCGGAGACAAAGGAAAAGCGTCCGATAAAGTAAAGCTTTCGCTCTGGCATAACTTCACCGGGGACGATCTGCGCGCCAAAACGATGCGCGGGATCATGGAGCAGTACAAGAAGGATCACTCGAACGTAGAATTGGATATTCAGGGCATTCCGCCCGATGGTTACAGAGCCCGTTTGAAAACGGTTGCGGCGGCGAACGAAATGCCCGACTTGTTTGTGATGTGGCCAGGCGTCATGACCAAAGAATTTGCCGGAGGCGATCTGCTTCAGCCGATCAACCCGCTGCTGGACAGCAAAGCGGATTGGAAGAACGGCTTCCTGCCAAGCTCCTTCGATGACTTCACGCTGAACGGCAACATCTATGCCGCTCCGATGGGGCTGTCGCCGACGTCGATTTTATACTACAACAAAGCCATATTCGATAAACACAATGTCAAGCCGCCGAAAACGTGGGATGACATGATGAGCTTGGTCGAAACGTTCAAGAAAGAAAAAATAACACCGATCGCTCTCGGTAACAAAGCGGCTTGGCTGGCGCAGTCCAGTATTTTGAGCTCCTTGGCCGACCGCGTGACGGGAACGGAATGGTTCCTGAACGCAGCCGAGCAAAAAGGCGCGAAGTTCACCGATCCGGAATTCGTGCAGGCGCTGACATACCTGCAGCAGCTTGGCAAAGCCGGCGCGTTCCAGGACGGCTTCAACAGCATCGATAACACGCAGATGGAGCAAATGTTCGCGCAAGGCAAAGCGGCAATGATGATCGACGGCGGCTGGGCACTGACGAACCTTGCGGCCAATGCGTCCAAAGAAGTGCTGGACGGCATGGACGTAACGGTGCTGCCTTCCGTTCCGAACGGCAAAGGCGATCCGAACTCGCTTGCCGGCGTCGTCGGAACCGGTCTCGGTATGAGCAAGAAGACGTCCGGCGCAAGCAAAGAAGCGGCGTACGAACTGATCTATGCCATGTCCGGCCCGGCGGCGCAGAAGGCGACGCTGGAAAGCAACCAGCTCGTCAGCTACAAGGTCGATCTCGACACAAGCAAGGTGTCCTCGCTGTTCGCCAAAGTCCACAACATGGTAGGCACCGTGAAACGGACGCCGGTTTATGACGGACGCCTGAGCTCGGCCGCAGCCGATGTCGTGAACAACGGCCTGCAGGAGCTGCTCATGGGCGCCAAACCCGAAGACATAGCGAAGAAAATTCAAGACGCGCAAGCCAAATCGGTCGGCGCAAAATAAGATGGGCCGCGCGATTCCAGCTCTTCACCGGGGCTGGAATCGCCAGTTCCGGAAGAAGGAGGGGATTCCATGACGGCAGCGGCACGTATTCGAGGGTTTATTGCGATAGGTCTTCTCCCGGCCACGCTGATTTTCGTCTTTTTCGCGATTATACCGATTTTCTGGTCCGCGTATTACGGCTTTTTCGATTGGAAAGGCATCGGGGCTGCGAAGTTCATCGGCTTCGACAACTACGTGGAAGTGGTCCGCGACCCGATTTTCTGGCTTTCGTTTAAAAACAACATGCTAATTGTCGCCGCTTCGGTGTTCGGTCAAATTCCGATCGCGCTTATTCTGGCGCTTGTGCTTACAAGCAGCTCGCTCTTTCAGCGGATGATCCGCGCTTCGGTATTTATGCCGATGGTGCTTTCCTCGGTTGTCGTGGGGATCATTTGGAGCTACATTTACCACCCACAAATCGGCATTTTGAACTTCCTGCTCGATGCCCTCGGCCTCGAATCCTGGAAGATGCAATGGTTATCCGATCCGAAAATTTCCATGTATATGCTCATGATCCCGATTATTTGGAACTACATCGGGCCGTACATGATTATGTTTATCGCCGCGCTGCAAAATATTTCCCCGGAAATTGACGACGCTTCGCGAATCGACGGTGTCGGGCCGGTGCGGAAATTGTTCTCGATCACCCTGCCGATGATTTGGGATACGATCAAGGTTGCCGTCGTGCTCTGCATCTCGGGCAGCTTGAAGGCCTTCGACCTGATCTACGTTATGACAAACGGCGGACCGGCGCACTCGACCGAGCTGCTCGCTTCGTATATGTACAACAACACGTTCAACGTCTTCCGCTTCGGCTACGGCAGCGCTGTATCGACGGCAATCATTATTCTCAGCCTGCTGCTGATCCTGGGAAGCCAATACCTCATGAAACGCAATTACCGATAACCGAAAGGAGGGACCCGTCATGGAACAAGCTTTGTCAGTAAAAACGGGAAGCGTCACGGGCAAAGCGGGGGCAAAATGGAGCCGCGGGCTAATTAACGTCCTGCTCACGATTTACGCCCTTGTTACGCTTTATCCTCTGTTCTGGCTGTTCGTCAGCTCTTTTAAAACGAACGAAGAGTTTCATTCCAAGCCGTTCTCCTTGCCGGAGGTATGGCAGTGGGACAACTTCGTACGGGCTTGGGAAGTATCGGCGATGGGAACGTCGCTTGTCAACTCGACCATCGTTACCGTCTTGTCGTTGGCTTTGACACTGGTACTCGGCGCGCTGGCGGCTTACGTATTGGCACGCTTTGATTTCAAACTGAAGCCTTTGTTCATGGGCTTGTTCTTGCTCGGCATGCTCATTCCGATTCACAGCACGCTCGTGCCGCTCTTCGTCCTGATGAAAAAGGTCGGGCTGCTCGATACGTATGCGGCGCTCGTATTCCCTTATACGGCATTTGAGCTGCCGCTGGCGATCTTCGTCGTCGCGGCATACTTGACCGCGATTCCGAAGGAGATCGAAGAAGCCGCACTGATCGACGGCACGGGGTATTGGGGCATCTTCTTCCGCATGATGCTGCCGCTTAGCTTGCCAGCCTTGTCGACCATAGCGATTCTTGGCTTTTTGCGGTTCTGGAACGACTTCGCGTTCGCGCTCGTCTTTATCAGCAAGCCCGCTTTAAAAACGATTCCGCTCAGCTTGTCCGTCTTTGCGACGGGGTATGCGACCGACTACAAGCTGACGATGGCTGCGATGTCGATCGCGGTGCTGCCGACCATTATCGTCTACCTGCTGTTCCAGGAGCAGATTATGAAAGGGATGACGGCCGGGGCGGTCAAGGGATAAATTGATCGCATGCGGGGAGAAATATTTGCTATTCACAGATTTGGACAAATGTGGTAGTATCCGGGTGGAGAGAGGGGGATCAGCATGGCTGGTTTGAAAGTAGCTGTGATTGGCGCAGGTTCAATTTCGGAAATGCATTTAACTTCGTATCAAAATCATCCCGAGGCAGAGCTCGTCGCCGTCTGCGACTTGGTGGAAGAACGGGCGCGGCAGGCCGCCGACAAGTTCGGCGCGAAAAAGGTGTACACCGATTACCGCGAGCTTCTGGCGGACCCGGAAGTGGAAGCGGTCAGCATCTGCACCTGGAACAACTCTCATGGCGAGATCAGCATTGCGGCGCTCGAAGCGGGCAAGCATGTACTGTGTGAAAAGCCGCTGTGCACGACCGTCGATAAGGCGCTTGAGGTGGAAGCGGCGGTTCGCCGGAGCGGCAAGCTGCTGCAGGTCGGCTTCGTGCGCCGGTACGGAACGAATACCACGGTGCTGAAAAAGTTCATCGACGCGGGCGAGCTCGGCGAGATCTATTATGCGAAAGCGTCCTACCTGCGGCGGCTCGGCAATCCGGGCGGCTGGTTCTCGGACACCGAGCGTTCGGGCGGCGGGCCGCTGCTCGACATCGGCGTGCATGTGATCGATCTGTGCTGGTACTTGATGGGCCGTCCGAAAGTGAAATCGGTGACGGGCAATACGTACAAGAAGCTCGGCAACCGCTCGAACGTGCAACATTTGAGCTATTATCAGGCGGCGGACTTCGATGCTTCCAAAAACACCGTCGAGGACATGGCGAATGCTTTGATCCGCTTTGAGAACGGCGCTTCGCTAATGGTGGACGTCAGCTTTACGCTGCATGCGAAGAGCAACGAGGTGGCCGTGAAAATATTCGGCGAGCGGGGCGGCACGGAGGTCGAGCCAGACTTTACGATCGTCACGGAAAAGCACGATACGATTTTGAACGTGACGCCGCAGATCGACAATGCGAGCTTTGATTTTATGGCAGGCTTCCAGAACGAAATCAATACCTTCGTCGACTGCTGTCTCGGAAGGGCCGAACTGATCAGTCCGGTCGAAGACGGCGTAGAGCTGACCAAGATTATCTCCGGCATCTACGAGTCGAGCGAAAAAGGCATCGAAATTCAATTCTAAAACCAAGTCCGGTGAACGGCGCGCTGTGCGGTGGAAGAAAGATCCGTCGGCTCTGCCTCGTTCACCGGACTTCTGAATATGGAGGAGAGCGGAGATGAAATTGACGAACAAAATCGGCGTGATCGTCGACAGCTTCGGTGTCGGGGTTCGCGAAGGACTGCGCAAGGCGAAGGAGGTCGGCGCCGACGGCGTACAGATTTATGCGGTCAGCGGCGAGATGGACCCGGCCGCGCTGACGGCGGAGGCCAGACGTGAGCTGAAAGCATACATCGCTTCGCTGGGGCTCGAAATTTCCGCGCTCTGCGGCGATCTGGGAGGGCATGGCTTTCAGGACGGCGCGGCCAACCCGGCGAAGGTCGAGAAGTCGAAGCGCATTCTCGATCTGGCGCTCGATCTCGGCACCAACATCGTAACGACACATATCGGCATTGTGCCCGAGGATACGAGCGGCGAAGTGTACCACAATATGCAGACGGCCTGTGAGACGCTCGGACAGTATGCCAAGAGCTGCGGCGCATATTTTGCCATCGAGACCGGCCCGGAGCGGTCCGCTCATCTGAAAAGCTTCTTGGATACGCTCAGTACGAACGGCGTCTCGGTGAACTTCGATCCTGCGAACATGGTCATGGTTACGGGAGACGACCCGGTGGAGGGCGTGCGGCTGCTTAAGGATTACATCGTCCATACACATGTGAAGGACGGCATCCGGTTCCGCGAGGTAGACCCGCGCGAGGTATACGGGGCGCTCGGCTTCGAGCCAATGGATCATGGCAAAATTGCGCAGATGGTCACGTCCGGCGAAATTTTCAAGGAAGTGCCGCTTGGCGAAGGGAAGGTGCCGTTCGACGCTTATTTTGCTGCGCTTCAGGAGATCGGCTATCAAGGCTATCTGACGATCGAGCGTGAGGTCGGCGTACAGCCGGAAGTCGACATCCGGCTGGCGGTCGATTTTATTCGGCGATATAAATAACGAACGCAAGCAATGGAAAACTCGGTGAATAACAGCGGAGGAGCGACGAGCATGAAAATTGCGCTGAGCGTATGGAGCGTTCATTCTTATTTCAACAGCGGTGAATGGTCGCATGCGGATTTGGCTGAGTTTGTAGCCAAGGAGACGAAAGCGACCGGCATCGAAGTGCTAACGCGGTATTGGAAGCCGGAGGAGCTGGAAAGCTTCCGCGCTACGCTCGACCGCCATAACTTGGAAGTAGCCGCGATCGGGGCGTCGAACAACTTCTCCTTCAGCGATCCGGCCAAGCGGGCAGAGCAGGTTCGCGAGATAACGGGCGCGGTCGATTTGGCCCGCACACTTGGCACCCGCGTCGTACGTGTATTCTCCGGCGACGTACCGCCGGACGGCAGCTCCTATGACGAGGTCAAAGGCTGGATCGTCGAAGGCTTGCAGAAAGCCGCTGCCTACGCTGCGGAGAAGGACGTTTTGCTGTGCCTGGAGAACCACGGCGTATTCGCCGGAAAGGCCGACCAGGTGCTCGGTATCTTACAGGAAGTAAACTCGCCGTTCCTGCGCAGCACGTTCGATACGGGCAATTTCCTGCTCGTGAACGAGCACCCGGGAGAAGCGCTAGAGACGCTATATGAGCAAGTCGCCCATGTGCACTTCAAGGACTTCGTCCGCGTGGACGAGCATTACGAAGGGCGTTCATATCAAGCATTGTCCGGCGACCGGTTTGCCGGGCGCATCGCCGGCGAAGGCAGCATCAATCTGAACAGCCTGATGACAAGGCTGCGTCACGCGGACTACGACGGCTGGCTGACCGTCGAGTACGAAGGCGACGACGAGCAAAAATTCGGTGCAATCCGTTCGGTCGCAAACCTGGACCGAATTTTATCTACTATTATATAGACGCAAAAAAGAGGGCGTTCACGCCCCAAGGTGTCTGGAATGTGGTCTAAACAAAAATAGAGATAATACATAGGTGGGGTATCCACTGGAGAAGCGATAGCGGCCGCCTTTGTCTTCGGGAAATATCCGCTACTAAGCGGCTTCAATAAAAATTTCCCGATGACCCGGGGTCCCCGCAAAGTAATCGGACTAAGCTTCCCCGATTCAACTTCACTTTGTGGGGTGGAGCAGCGGTCGGAAGTGGATACCCTACCCCCACGTACACCTCTATTATCTCACCTGACCACTTTCTCACAGTCTGAAGGGCATCCAAGCCCTCTTTTTTGCGTTCCTCACTCCGCAAATCGGTCCGCCACCGAGCTGGCGCCGAACGACATCGGCTTAATCCGCGCTTCGTAGCCGACGGAGGTGACCCAGCCGCAAATTTCCTGAATCAGCACCTTCGTTTCGCCCTGCTGACCGATATCGATGTGAATTTCCAACGGCCATTGGGAAGTCAGGTCGCTCATTCCGCTGCGGTTCAACAGCTCGACCAGCTCCAGGCTGAGCTCGGTTTCGCGGTATATGCGCGTGCGCAGGTCGAAGAGCGGGCGGCTGCTCCGTTTGCGATAAAAAAAGCGGGCTCCCTTGCCGATCCGGTGAATGATAACGGCCGTGACGAGCGTCGTGCTGCGCCGGGTCGTATGGGAATCCGTTCCGATAACCAATTTATAGCTTGCTTCCTGATCTTCTTGGACAAAGTCGTGCAGGATTTTAACCATTTCCTCCAATGCAACGGAACCTCTAGTCGGGCTAAGGAACATCATCTGTTATCCAACTCCCTCCAAGATTGAAAATGACCCCATAACTATAGTTTACGCCAAAAATCGTTAAAATAGTTTAAATTTACAGCGGCTCGACTGGAATCGGAACTTGGAACTCAACGGGTAGTCAACAGAAAAGCGCAGGATCTAAAGAGGTGCAAAAAGAGGATTGGTGCAATAGAGCAGAGCGTGCTAAACATAAGTTGTTCATATAAAAAGAGCTAGGTCCCTTAAAAAAGAGCCTAAGCCTTATGGCTCAGGCCAATGAAAAAAACATCCTCTTTTATTGTAAAATAACGGGGGACCAAATTCAAATCGTTAGACAGCGGTAAATTTTAATAAAATTCTGAAAAATAATTCAAAATAGAGCGCTTTCATCATATAATGGAATTAACCTGTCAGCGGCATCGCTGTAAAAGGAGGCTTGGCACCATGGAGGGGAGATTTTCCGTCGGACTCGTTATAGGAACGATGCTCAGTATACCGCTGTGGGTATCCGCTATCGGGTGGATGAGGCTCGCTGGTTCCGCCGTAGAATATTTATTCCGTCATCATCTCATCTAATGATCGGACAGAGTGCTATGAAGATGGCCTGGGGACTCGTCCCGGACGTCTTGCTCCTCCGTTTGACTATCGTCATAAGACCGCACTTTCCGCAGGCGAAAGCTTCCGGAAGAACGCGGTCTTTTCTTTGTCCGCGATGAAGCGGGGCATGTTCCTTTTTGTCGAAAAAACAGGTAAAATAAAGGAAATACGCCTGTTATTCGTACAATTAGGAAGGGGAGAGAGCACGTATGAAAATGATGCCGCGTCCGCTCAAAAAGCCGGAATCGGGAATCAAGGTCAAAGCGGGGACGGCTTGCCTTTTTCTGCTGCTGACGCTTCCCTGGCCTGTCGCGCAAGCAGGTTTTATGGACCGGGTGAAAGACATCTACGACATGCCGGAGCAAATCGGCCAGCTTCAGAATCAATATAACGAGACGAAGCAGGAGCTGGAGCGAAACCGGGAGCGGCTTGAGACGACGCTCAAGCGCTCGGAGGAAGCCGCAGAGCAGTACAAAGCGACGGAGCAGCGGCTGCTGGAGGAAAATCACGAGCTCCGCAGCCGCAACGAGCAATTGGAGCACCTGATCCGGCGCTTGGAAGAAGCGGAGCAGGCGAGTGCGCAACGCACGAGACAAATCGTTCGGACGGCGTTGGCGGGAGTGCTGCTTGTTGTGCTTTATTTTGTTCTGATGCGAGTGATTCGGCTGGCCGTATGGCGCCGGAACCGCAGCGCAAGTCACCGGGGAGGGAACAGATGAAGATTCACGTAGAAGAAGGAGCCGGAAGCGAGGGACAAGCGGCAGCCGTGGAGCTTGCCGCCGGCGAAGCCGCCTTGGTACTGCATCCGAAGCAGATCATCGCCTTTCAGGGCCGTTCCGGGAGCCGGGAGGACCGTCTGCTGAATGTGGCCGGAGTTTATCGGAAGAAGCGTTGGATCGAGTCGCGTTTGACCGGCCCTGCGCGCTTTGTGCTGGGCGTTCCGGCAGGTTACAGCTTCCGGGCGATGGAGCTGCCGGAGGATAGCAGCCTGCTTTTCGACATCCGGTATGTGCTGCTGTACAGCGAGGGGATGAAGCTGCAGAGCCGTTTCCAAAAAATCAAGCAAGCCGTTGTAACGCAGGATTGGATTCGGATGAAATTTTCCGGTGGCGGCACGCTCGGTCTGCTTAGCTGCGGTCCTTTGTGCGAGCTCACGATCGATCCGTCGGAACCGGTCTATGTCGATATTGGCTGTCTTGTCGCTTATCCGGAGGAAGCTAAGCTACAGCTTTGCGTCTACGGCAACCCGCTTGCGAGCCAGCGCATGAACTACCATTGGGAAATTACCGGCTCGGGCAAGGTGCTCTTGCAGCCTTCCAGACCGCGATTAGGGCTGGCCGACCCTTTGCAGGGCGATTCCTTGTTCAAACGGATTTTGAGAGAAGCGCTTCCGTTCGGTGGGGTCATTATAAAGTAAGCGTGGCTTTGGCTTCGTGGTTTATGATTCAAGTCGCTGCGCCGAAGATAAGATAGCCGTTGGCTTTAGCTGTCCGGCCCTTATTTTGTCCGCCGTGGACGGAAAAGCAACCTTTTTGGGATTGGCTGCGTAATTAATTATGGTTTCAAAGAAAGGATGTGAACCTATGACCACTTCCTCGCCAGGAATGGGCAATTTATTTCGCAACCGGTTCGTACAAGTCATCCTGCTGTCGGGTTTGCTGCTGCAAATCGGCATTTGGGTGCGCAACTTTGCCATTTTGCTGTTTGTTGTCGATCAGACGAACGGGGATTCAAATGCCGTTGCGATGATCTCAGTGGCCGAATTTGCGCCAATCTTTATTTTCTCGTTTATCGGAGGTACGTTCGCGGACCGCTGGAGGCCGAAGCGGACGATGGTCTGGTGCGATATTCTCAGTGCAGTATCCGTTTTTGCCGTGCTGCTGACTCTGGTATACGGCAGCTGGAAGGCCGTGTTTTTCGCCACACTGGTTTCCGCCATCCTATCACAGTTCTCGCAGCCTTCGGGGATGCGGCTGTTCAAGCTGCACGTGCCCGAGGCGCTCATTCAAGCGGGTATGTCGATTTACCAGACGATGTTCGCGCTGTTCATGGTACTGGGCCCGATTCTCGGCACCTTCGTCTATCAGCGTTACGGCATTGTGGTAGCCATCGCCATCATGGGCGTTGCCTTTCTGCTGTCCGCCCTGGTGCTCGTCATGCTGCCGCCGGATACCGAAGAGGAGACTGCCAAGGAGCGCACTTCCATTCGTGAGGAAATGGCCGCCGGTTTCCGCTACGTGCTGTCCCGCAAGCTGCTGTCCACGCTCGGTCTTTGCTTCATGACCGCCGGTTTCGCGATCGGCCTCATTCAGCCGCTCGGCGTCTTCCTGGTCACGGAACGGCTCGGGCTGCATAAAGAAAATTTGCAGTGGCTGATGACCGCGAGCGGCGTAGCGATGATTGTAGGCGGCGGACTTGCCATGGGGCTGTCGAAGAAGTTTGCGCCCCAAGTGCTGCTCATAATCGGTATGGCGGTCAGTGCAATAAGCGTTGCTCTTACGGGCTTTTCGACAGTGTTGTGGTTTACACTGTTCGCCCAGTTCCTCGCAGGCTTGGTACTGCCCTGTATTCAGATCGGTATTAACACACTTATTTTGCAAAATACGGACGGGGCGTTTGTCGGACGGGTCAACGGTATTTTGAACCCGATTTTTATGGGCTCGATGGTCGTGACGATGAGCTTGGCCGGCAGGCTGAAGGAGCTGTTTTCGATCGTGGGGATGTATGAAGCGTCGGCTGTTCTGTTTGCAATGGGCGTGCTGGTCATGCTTCCCGTTATGCGTATGCCGGCGAAGTCCGGGATGCCTGAAGGTTGAGCGGGCAGTCACTAAAGCAGTAGGGAAGAGGAGCGGACCGTAGATATCATTACGCATACATTATTTGGCCTGACGCATACGGAGCCGTCGACAAACGCGGCATGACCCGGGCGGACAATCGTTTTTATTCGAATTCATCGAGAAGCAAGGACTTCTAGCCTCGCATCCATGCAAAAACGCCTCGTTCCGGCGATTTATCGTCGAGAACGGGGCGTTTGCTGTTTCAAACGGGGTTAGGGAGTGTAAAAGTTTTGTGTGTAGTAGATGTGCATCGAGCCGCCAAAGCTGACGCCTACGCCAAGTCGCTTGATATCGCTCAGAAGGTTTTTGCGGTGGCCCTCCGAGTTCATCCAGCCATGGTGCGCGAAGATGGCGCTGGCTTGTCCGGCGGCGATATTCTCGGCTGCCGCACGGTAAGTAATGCCGTCCTGCTTCATCCGGTCGAACGGGCTGTGTCCGCTCGGATCGTTATGGTCGAAGTAGCCTTGGGCTCCCATATCCTGACTATGCTTACGGGCTGTGTCGGCCGCTTTGTCGTCCCAGACGAACGGCTGCAAACCGAGCTTCACTCGGGTGGCGTTCGCAAGATCAAAGCTCTCAAGCTCGAACGAGCGTGCGAGCGCGTCGCTGCCTTCCGGATAAAAGGAAGCAAACGCCTGCTCCGTCGGTTTCTCGATGACCTGCAAGCCCGTGACCGTATTGTCGCGATAAATATCGTAAAAAAAGGTGACATAAGCTCCGGCGATTTCGTACGTGCCATATTCGCCTTGGCCGTAATTAATCATGAAGCGGGTATTTCCCTTCATAATATAAGAAACCGGACGACCGTACTGCTTCTCGACTTCGGCTTTGCCCAAGCCGTCGGCGATTCCTCGGTCCGTTCGCCAGTTGGCTGAAGGCGAATACAAGGCAACGACCTTGCCACCGCTGACGCCGATTTGGGCATAATCTTTATAGTCCTGGTTGTATATATACCATTGGAAGCCATATTCGCTTGCGTCTTTACGCGCAGGCTGCCCGAGCTTCTGCACGACTGCATCGGCGGAATCACCGATGGCCACGCCTTTGACCGAGACGACGGCTTGAGCTTGGGAGGCCACCGGAACGTCCGGTGCTTCCTTGGAAGTATCGGGGGCGGGACGGAGTGCGGAAACGTTTTGCTTCAGATTGCGGATGAATTGAACCGCTTCCGCCCGCGACAGGTGATCCGCCGCTTTGTAGCCTTCGACGGTCGCAGCCGTTTTCCCCCGGGACAGCCCTTTATCGAGCAAGTAGCGGATGGAATCGTTCAAATTAAGCGCTTGCTGCTGCGTTGCCGCGATCAGCCGGGCGACATGGCCGCGATTGTAGGAATTCCGGTCCGTATTTTGGAGCAGCGGCCAATGGCGGGCAGTAGCATAGGAATAATAAGGCTCGTACCACGGCGCACCGGAGTCGGGCGTGGGGACAGCATTGTCCGGATAGGCGCGCAGCAGCATCGCGAGAAATTCCGGCTCGGAGACGTCGGCATTCGGACGAAACGTTCCGTCCTCGTAACCGTTGACGATGCCGTTTTTCACCGCCCACGAGATCGTGTCGGCGCCCCAGTGACGGCTTGTATCGGTAAACGCGGAAGCGTCGGCGGCATGCGAAGGAATGGAAGCGGAAAAGACGGAAGCGAGGCTCAGGGCAATGGGCAGAGCATAAGTTAACCAACGTTTGTTCAAAGCGCATTCTCCTTTTGCCTAAGATGATATCGTTTCCATTAACTATATAAGCCGTTTCTTTCCTTGTCTATGTTAATCTTAACCAGCAAAGGCGGCACAAAGGGGGCGGAAGACGGGCAAACGAAATAAAAAGTTGAAATGAAAGCGCTTGCTGTTGGGCGAAACTTCGATTGCCCAGTCATAATTGGCGGCGAGCCCGCATACTTAATCTGAGACCGTAGGACAAAAAAGCATCATCCTTCAAAGCCGACATGCACAAAGGGGGTAGCGTCTTGATACAATTCCAGGATGTGAACAAGCACTATGGTCATTTTCACGTATTGAAAAACATCAATTTGACGATTGAAGCAGGCGAGGTCGTTGTCGTGATCGGACCGTCCGGTTCGGGAAAAAGCACACTGCTCCGCTGCATCAACCGGCTGGAGACGATATCCGGAGGGGAGCTGACGGTAGACCAGATCAAGGTACACGACAAGAAAACCGACATCAACAGCCTGCGGCGCAACATCGGCATGGTATTCCAGCATTTTAACTTGTATCCGCACCGGACGGTGCTGGAGAACATCACGCTGGCCCCGATGAAGGTGCTCGGTCTCCCGCGTCAGGAGGCCGAAGAAACGGCTATGATTTATTTGAACAAAGTCGGCATTCCCGAAAAAGCAAAATCTTATCCGTCGCAGCTGTCGGGCGGACAGCAGCAGCGCGTGGCGATTGCGCGCGGGCTCGCCATGAAGCCGAAGATCATGCTGTTCGACGAGCCTACGTCGGCGCTCGATCCGGAGATGATCGGAGAAGTGCTCGACGTCATGCGCGACTTGGCCCAGGAAGGCATGACGATGGTCGTCGTCACCCACGAGATGGGCTTTGCCCGCGAAGTGGCCGACCGGATTGTCTTTATGGATCAAGGGCAAATTCTCGAGACGACGCCTCCGGCCGAATTTTTCGAGAGTCCGCGCGAGGAGCGGGCGCGCACGTTCCTTAGCCGGGTGTTGAATCACTGATTTGATTTTCGAATTCCTAACATGGAGAGGAGACTGGATTGTGAAAATGCTGAAAATGAAGA
Organism: Paenibacillus elgii NBRC 100335; assembly: GCF_004000865.1. Lineage (GTDB taxonomy): Bacteria > Bacillota > Bacilli > Paenibacillales > NBRC-103111 > Paenibacillus_G > Paenibacillus_G elgii. The sequence goes on from NZ_BIMB01000029.1 coordinate 79,704, forward strand.
AGCTGTTTTCCTTAACGCTCGTTTCGATGCTTATGATGACGATGATGGCGGGCTGCGGCACCAAACCGGCGGAGCAGCCGGGGGCCGGAGGCGGAACGCCCGCGAAGCCGGAAGCGGCTGCTTCTACAATTGAAGCGATTAAGAAACGCGGCAAGCTTGTAGCCGGGGTCAAATACGATACGAAGCTGTTCGGGCTGAAAGATCCGGGCACCGGCAAGGTCGAAGGCTTCGACATCGATATGGCCAAGCGGCTGGCGAAAAGCATTTTGGGCGACGAAACGAAGGTCGAACTGAAGGAGGTTACCTCCAAAACGCGCATTCCGATGCTGCAAAACGGCGAAATCGATATCATCATTGCCACAATGACGATCAACGAAGAGCGCAAGCAGCAGGTCGATTTCACCGATGTTTATTTCAAAGCGGGCCAGTCGCTGCTCGTGAAGAAAGGCAGCGCGATTCAGTCGATCGCCGATCTGAAGAAGGGCTCGAAAGTTATGGCGGTCAAAGGCTCCACGTCGGCGGTCAACATTCGGGCCAAAGCGCCCGAAGCGACGGTGCTTGAGTTCGACAATTACCAGGACGCGTTCACCGCGCTTAAGGCCGGTCAAGGCGATGCGCTGACCACGGACAATGCGATTTTGCTCGGGATGGTGAAGCAGGACCCGAACTTCCAGCTCGCCGGGGGCAATTTCACCGACGAGCCGTACGGGATGGCGATCAAGAAGGGCGACAGCGAGTTTGTCGCTTACGTCAACAAGTTCCTGAAGGACATGAACGCGAGCGGCGAATACGACAAACTCTATGAGCAGTGGTTCGGAGAAAAGCCGGCGAAATAACAAGCCAAGCTTATATCCTTGTTGTCCGAAGGGAGGCTCAACCGGACATGAACGACCAGCTTTTGCGGTTCGATATTTTGATCAAGCATTGGGATACCTACATGCTCGGCTTCGGCAATACGGTCAAAGCGAGCATGATCGCGCTGCTGGCAAGCTTTATTTTGGGAACGGTTATCGCCATATTTCGGATGGCTCCGCTGAAGCCGCTTAACTGGCTAGGCACGGCATACGTCGAGTTTATCCGCAACATTCCTCTGCTGCTGATCGTTCTGTTGATTTATTTGGCGGCTCCGACGCTCGGTCTGCCGTTCGACGGCTTTACGTCGGGGACGATCGCGCTGTCGATCTATACGGCAGCCTTCATTGCCGAGGCGATCCGGGCGGGCATCCTGGCCGTTCCGCAGGGTCAAACGGAGGCCGCACGTTCGTCGGGGCTGACGTACTTGCAAACCATGCGTCACGTGGTGCTCCCGCAAGCGATCAAAATCGTCGTTCCGCCGCTCGGCAACCAATTTTTGAACCTGGTCAAAAATACGTCCGTGCTGGGCGTCGTCGCAGGTCTCGACCTGATGTACTTCGGCGACATCGTTTCGACGCAGACGTTCGTCACGTTCAGCGTCTACATTTTTATCGCACTGTTCTATCTTGCGCTGACGATTCCGTTAAGCTTGGGCGTCCGATATTTGGAGAAACGGATGGCGTTCTAACGCCCGGCGCGGGAGGAAGGGGGAAGCGACATGGACTTCGCCGGAGCCTACGCCCCGGAAAATCTCAAGTTTCTGATGCAGGGGCTTTATGTGACGTTAAAAGTGGCCTTTTTCTCGGTCATATTCAGCTTTATCCTCGGCGCTCTCGTCGGCACGCTCAGATATGCGCGCGTTCCCGTGCTTTCTCAGGCGCTGGCGGTGGCTGTAGAGACGATCCGCAATTTGCCGCTCCTGCTCATTATCTTTTTCACGCGCTTTGCGCTGCCCGAGGTCGGGCTGAAAATGTTCCAAAATGCCGAGTACGCCGCAATCGTAGCGCTTACCGTGTTCGAAGCGGCGATGATTGCCGAGATTGTCCGCAGCGGACTGCTGTCAATCGAGAAGGGGCAGATGGAAGCGGCCCGTTCGTCGGGGCTCACCTACGTTCAGGCTTTGTGGCATGTGATTTTGCCGCAGGCGTTGCGCCGGATGGTGCCGCCGCTCGTCAGCCAGTTCATCTCGCTGCTCAAGGATACGTCGCTGGCGACGGTTATCGTGCTCGCCGAGCTCATGCACAATATGCAGATCGTAGCTGCGAAAAACCCGAACTGGGTCATCCCGGTTTTTATCGCCGGAGCGCTGATCTATTTTGTAGTCAACTACGTGTTGTCGCTGTTGGCCAAGCGGTTGGAAGTCCGGCAAACGTAGAATGGAATAAACTGGTTGGATGTCAAAAAAGAACCGCTTGCTGTGCTCCCTTGAAAGGGGGATGGCGAGCGGTTCTACTTTTCATGGACTACGAGGCTACTTCTTCTTGCCGGTGTCGCAAGCGCCCGCCTCGCGGGATACCGTCTCCTCCGCCAGCTTGTCGCCGAATTGGTCCAAGCGTCCCGGCTGGCTGGCCGGTCCGTCGTTGTCCGGCTTGTTGTTTCTTCCTGTCATGGCTGCTCACCTCCATTCTATTGGTTAGCGTACCAAGAGGAGGGGGGAATTATTTCATCATTTTAGCCAAGCCTTCGATTTGAGGATGAAGGCCAGCGCGGCGAGCCCAAAAGCCGCCACGACGCCTTCCAGCAGCCAGATGTTCAATTTCATTCCTTGACTGAGCCCCGGCAAAAAGTCGATCAGCGCATGAATCCCGATCGCATATGCCAAATACAACAGCTTGCGGCTGCGCACGGCGTAGAGCACAATCAGCGACATAGCGATCTGAATCAGCAGCGCGGCAACCCGTTCGATTCCGCCTAAGGCAAAATGCGAGGCGGGCGTCGTGAGCAGCAGCGACTTCACGGCGAGCAGCGGTTCGCTCGGGGCGCCCGAAGCGAGCAGCTTATCGAATTGTCCGGCATTGATCAGCAGCGACATATAGAGCGATTGCACGCTGCCCAGCAAGCCGATGAGCACGGCTTCGATCCCGCCGTGGCCGAGCCCGAGCGCGATGCCGTCCTTCCGCTCCCGGTTGCGTTTAAGCCAGAAGCGGAAGGCGATGTAGCGCCCGGCTTCCTCGAAGATGCCGGCCGCCAATGCGCCATACGTTGCCAAGGCCAGCGGATTTCGGCTCATGAGGCTTGCAGTGTACGGATTGCCCTGCAGAACGTAAACATGGAGTAGCTTCTCTAGCACCTGGCTGAACAGGATAAACACCAGAATGCCGATGCCGAATGCTTTGAGCGAAAACTTTTCTTTGCGGTAGTAAATGATAAATAAGGCTGCCGGCACGCCTATAGACAATACGGCGGTCGTGATCATGAATAGAATGGACCATGAGCTGACCATGGGGGGTCACTTCCTTTCTCGGGGTCTTATTGCCATACAAGCAGACCTGCTGTTAAGGTGACGATTCCGACCGCGGCTACGAACAGCTCTGTCAGCGGCAGCGACCGTTTGGCCAGCCGGACGGAGACTAGGTTGAATGCGGTATGCGCCGGGATCATCAGTAGGAGCAGCCATGGCATATGGGCGATCAGCAGTGTGCTGCCGATGTGGAACATGCTGGCGAAAAGGCGCTCCAGTACGCCCCATAGCGGCGAGCTGTTCATTTGGCCGGTCGCTTCGAGGAACGCCTTGGCCTGCATCGCTTTTTCGTCCGTTCGCTTGATGATGGAGGCGAGGACGATCCCGTTGACGACGGCGAACACAACCTCGATGGCCGCCCAGCCTTGACCAAGGGAAAGGACGGAGTCGAGCGAGAAGCCGGTGATCCAGAGCGTCAGCAGCCGGACGCCTTCCTCCAACGGACCGGAGGCGGCTGCGACGAGCAGGCCGGCGCGCTCTTTCGGCTGCTTGCGGACAAGCAGCGCAATCGGACCGCGAAGCAGGAGCGCGGCCCACCAACCGGCCGCACCGATCCCGAAGGCGGCCCAATCCGCCGTAAGTCCGGCATAGCGGAAAGCGAGCCAGAAGGCGGCGGGAACGGCCAAATAAAGCGGAATCGCCATATAAAAGCGGCGTCCGATACGCTTGTAGTTGTCGGTCGGTTCGTTAGATGTTGTTCGGGTTGGATTCATGAGCGTCACTCTTTTCCTTCCGAATCGGATGCTTGCGGCTCCGGAATGAAGATGGTGGTGAATAAGCGCCGCCGTCGTCCGGGTTCGGGAGACTTCGTCATGGCTTCCCGAATCAGAGGGCGAAGGGCCTGAGCGAATTCGGCAAACTCTTCGTCCGTCAAGTATAGCGGCACCTGCCGATAGCCGACGCCGTCTGCCTCCAAGTCGAAGGCGGGCTGCTGTAAATAGCGCCCGTAATCGTCCACCAGCGAGGCGACAAACGTCATGAAGTAGCGCAGGTTATCGTCCCGGTCGGCATGGGCCAAATCTGCCGCGGACAGGACGGCTTGCTTATCGGGCAGCGCATAAATTTTTTCCACCGTTCCGCGCACCTGGCGTTCGTCGGCTACGATCAGTACACCGCCCTTGTACAGCTTGTTCAAATGCCGGTACAGCGTCGCTTGGGGAATGTCGGGCAGCGCTTCGACCATTTCGAGCGCGGACATGCGTCGTCCGCCGACCAGCAGCCCAAGAACGCGGAAGCGGACCGGATGTAAAATCAGGTCGGCTTTGGCGTCTTTCATACAGCCTTCACCTCTTACATTATCGTTATCAATAATGATAATAATATAATGTGCTCCTTTTGTCTAGGGGGTAACGGAGGCGGGGGATACACAGGAAAAGAGCGGACATGCTTGAGTAAAAACGGGCAACATAGGGTAAGGAAAAAGAGAAAGCCATTCCATACAAAGGAGCGATGGAGGATGAGCAGAGCGATCCAAGCTTATTTTCATACCGAAAACGAAGCCGAGGACGTTCGGATCAAGCTGCAAACGTACCGGGTGGAGCAGGTTGAAATCGGACAGTTGGACGAGGCGCCGGACCGGGATACGCCGCTGCTGTTTCCGATTGCTGTCGTAGGCACGGGGACGATTCCGGCCGGAGTCGGTTATGCGGGCAGCGAAGTCGGACCGATCGCCGCAACCGGCGCGGCCGCAGCCGGGGCTTATCTCGGCTTCCGCACGCTGGACGAAGCCGGACACGACAGAGACGGCGACGGCGTGGATGACCGGGAGCTCCGCTACGCGCTGAGCGCGAAGGTGGCCGAGGAGCAGTACGACGAGATCGTCGATCTGATCCGCCGTCATCGGGGGCACGTGGCCAAGCTCGACTGAAGGCTGCTTGCTGTTTGCTGCGTGCGGGAAAAAAATGCCCGCTTGCGGCACGGAAGCGTGTTCCGGCCGGCAGCGGGCATAGACGCGAACTTAAAAGCTTTAAGTGCGGCGCCGCGTCAAATGAATGAACGTAATGGCAAGCGCCAGGACAAGCACCGATCCTTTGATGATATCAAAGGCATAGTAAGGCAGGTTGAGCATCGTCAGCCCGTTCAGCAGCACGCCGATCAGGACGGCGCCAAAAAACGTGCCGATCACGTTCGGCTTCCCTGCGCCGAGCACGGAGAAGCCGACGAACACGGCGGCGACCGACTCCATCAGCAGCGGCGCTCCGGCGTCAATCTGGCCGGAGCCGACGCGGGCGGCGAACAGTATGCCGCCGATGGCGGCGAAGATGCCGGACAGCACGTAAGCGAACGTGCGCACGCGGTTGACGGCGATGCCGGAGAGGCGCGCGGCTTCCTGGTTGCCGCCGGTCACGTACATTTGGCGGCCCCAGCGGGTGTACGTCAGAAAGACGTGGACGAGAACGACGGCGATAATCATCAGCACGACCGGCACCGGGATGCCAAGCAGCTTGCCCTGGCCGATCCAGAGGAACGTCTCGGTGAATTTGCCGGGCGCTTTCGTTCCGTCGGTCATCTGCATGTTGTTATAGATCGAGAAGCCTTGGGTATACGTTTTGTGCACACCGCCGATGATGTACATGACAGCTAACGTCGCCAGCAGGTCCGGGATGCGGACTTTGACGATCAAGAGCGCATTGAGCAGTCCGATGACGATGCCGATCAGCAGCGGGACAATGAGTACGACGATAAGCGGGAACTGGAACCAGACCATCAGCGTCGCCGTGACGACCGTCGTCAGCGAGACGGTAGAACCGACCGAGAGGTCGAATCCGTCGACGATCTGCGAGAAGGTAACGCCGATCGCGATGAACGTCACAATCGAGATGGAGCGGAGAATGTCCGCCATGTTGTCGTAGGACAAGAAATTTTCGTTGACGATAGAAAAGATTGCAATGACGGCGGCGATGATGAACAAGGCCCCGTATTTATAAGAAACATCCAGCCATTTGCCTTTCACTTGCTTATGCCTCCCCGCTGCTTGCATAGTACAATATTTTCTCCTGCGTCGCTTCGTCGCGGGACAGCTCCTTCACGATCCGTCCGTAGCTCATGACGAGAATCCGGTCAGCGATACCGAGAATTTCCGCGATTTCGCACGATAAATACACGATGCCTTTCCCTTCCTGGGCGAGTCGTCCGATCAAGCGGAAAATATCGCTTTTAGCGCCTATGTCGACGCCTTTGGTCGGTTCGTCGAACAAATAGACCTCGGCGTCCGTCGGCAGCCATTTGCCGACTGCCACCTTCTGCTGGTTGCCGCCGCTCAAATATTTGACCTGCTGCTCCCGGTTCGGCGGCTGAATCCCGAGCTCGGCGATGCGGGCGTCCGCATTCTCCGTCTCCTTGCGGCGGTTGACGAAGCCGAGCCGGCTGAGCCGCTCAAGGAGCGTCAACGCGAGATTCGCCTTCACCGACAGCTCGACGAGCACGCCTTGCTTGCGCCGCTCCTCCGGGATGAGCGCAAGCCCCGCGCGGACGGCGTCGGCCGGGGCGCGGAGCTTCAG
>NZ_BIMB01000030.1 GCF_004000865.1 Paenibacillus elgii NBRC 100335
ATTCTACCTCCATGAATCATTTTTAGAGTTTTCGGAATCACTACGGGTCTGTAACCTTCCGGTAAATTTTTGCGTGCAGGTCTTTCGCTCATGATCAATCCCCCTGCTTCAGATTTCGTAAAACGACAGGCACAAAGCATTTTACGCTCACCACTTTCTCAAGAGATCCAGCCCCTGAACCAAAGAACATAGACAAGAATCTTATTACCGCCACTACGAAAGGGGAGTTAAGAATCTTCCATATCTTACGACATATCATACCAACATACTCCCACGTCTTACGTGCTACTTTCTTTGTTCTAATCCACACTACGATTTCCCCCCTTTCATTATGGATCAACTACAATATAGGTTGTTGCCCCAATTATTTATCAGAGCTCACGAAATGCTTCATCGCTTATTCTGATCTCCTATCATAAGCATTTAGGATAGTGGCTATAACGTTTCTGCGAAGTAATTCAGTCTGACCCTCCGATTTCAAAATAAGTTACCTTGGCTATTTTAGCGATCCTACGTAATGTTTTTACAAGGACTAAAGCAAAAAAAAACAACTCACTTTGAGTTGTTTCAGCCTGTTGAGAAACCTTCAGCAGGCTATTTCTTTGTTTCCGTTATTTATTTATTCACCGCGTTAATATGGTATAATATTGTTATCCTAACAAGGCGGTGGTTGCATGCTTCGCTCTAATCCGAATGTGCAAAACAGCTACGAATTCGTTTGTTTGGAAGAACTCGTTCCTCAAAATCATTTGCTCCGCAAGATCCACAAACACATTGACTTTTCCTTTATCCTTGAAAAAGTGAAGCCATATTACTGTGAAGATAACGGCCGCCCTTCGGTCGATCCGATCATGCTCTTCAAAATGATGTTCATTGGCTATTTGTACGGCATTCGTTCTGAACGCCAGCTCGAGCAGGAGATTCAACTCAACGTGTTGTACACAGTAGTATTGAAAAAGATCCTGAACCGGCTGTATATTATGTCCCTAATCCCTTTGATTTGAATTCAGCTAGAAAAATCGATGTTGAACACTACAAATTTCCAGCCGGGAGATATCCATGCCTATTTGTTCACGGTAAAGGTCACACCGCAACAAAGGATTCAGCATACTCATTTTTTTGGGATATCGAAGAACATGTTAAAATTTTTAGGCATGATGAATATAAAAATCATGACCTTTATTTGGTGAGCTATGATACGGATTTAACCGGTACTGATGAAAAGATTATCAAAGCTGCCTTCGAACTTTTCATCAAAATTGGGGCATTAGGCGATCCTGAGCCCTTGATTTTAGCAGTTTTCTGGAGAGAATTAGAACGACGCGCAGAAGTTACTGGGAAATTTCTAGTTCCTTTTCTTAAAACATTGTCGAGTTTTTACAAATCGATTGAAGAAATGAACGGGATTGGACCTTTTGCTATTACACATTCGTTGGGATGCTACACGTTTGCAACTGCCGCACAAGAGCTCCTAAAGGAAAGCAATGAGAATAGATGTTTTGCCGCTTGGCTCTGTATGGCGGCTGCAGTACCATCTAACGGATTCACCAATACTGGGGCCTTTCGTCTAGCTCCTCTTATTGCCGGCACACCTGACGGACCTATAATGGGAACTTCCGTTTGGTACTCACGAACAGATTTAGTGCTCAATATAGCATACACACTGGCTACTGGACATTTAGCTATGGGCGTAACTGGACCACTAATATCTCGACAAGAAGTATATCCAGAAGATGTGACATCAATCACGAAGGAAGACCATCATATTGCTTACTTCAAAAAATTAAGTAAGAAGCTTCAAGAAGATGTTTTTAAGATTGAAAATCTGCTAATCCGCAGTTAATTTTTTCTACCCCAGTTGGAAAGATAGAAACCGGCTCATAAAAGATCTGGTTATTTGCGGTATTCTGGTCTTAGAGCCGCCCCTCGTCTGGATCATGCTGGCATGCACGCCGGAAACGAATGGACACTGCAGGTCCATGATCACGGACCTGCTGCTTGTGCCGATCGCCAGCGCCGCCGTTTCGGCTGCCCGGGACGAAGCTACCTTCGTCCGGGCATGCCGGCGATGCACCGACTGCTTCAGGATGCGAATGGGCCAGCTCCTCAATCGCCTTCCGCGCCGGTGGCCTGCAGCGGATCCCCGTGGTCCTAGTGACCGTGGCCAATCGCCGCGCAACTACCTTCGCCCGGATTTCGCCTGGAGATGACCGACTAATCCAGGAACGAATGGCCAAACGTCGCACTGCGCCTCCTCGATCAGCCTTACGCGCCGGCGGTCTGCAGCGACTCCCGCGCCCTGGCGCTCATGGCCGTCTCCAGCACCGCCGCCTTCGTCCGGAGCATGCCGGTGATGTAACGGCTAATCCAGGAACGAATGGCCAAAAACCGCATGCACCTCCTCGATCGGCCTTCCCGCGCCGCGGTCTGCAGTAGCCCTCGCGGTGCTGATGCTCGTGGCACCACCGTCCCCTTCGGTGTCGTCCACAGATTTGGAATGGACGTGACGTCTTCGCTGCAATTTCGGGCGGCAGCAGATCTAACTGGGGTCGCCCAAGATGCGCTGTGGCCGGTGGATCCTGAGTCGTTTGTTTTTTGCGTTCTTTAAGACCTTTGATAAAATCGGAAAATTGCCCTTTTAATTGTATCGTGGCTACAAACCAAATAAGAAATGAATCTTTGAATGGGATTTTGAGGCACTTCCACCAAAAAAGAATAAGCCTGTTGCTGCAAGCTGTGCGTATTGATGCTTAAAAAACATTGCTGTCAATCGGCCTGCTGTTCCGACAATTAAAAACCCAAAAATGCTCGGTCTTCTGCCCGAAAATTTGCGGTCGTTTTACAGTTATTGAGGGCGAGTATTTTGCCGGCAAATCGCTTCAGCCCTTCTTTGGATTCATAAGCGAGCTCTTGATAATCGTCCGATAAAAACCGGTCCGTACATTCCATGTCGCTTTTATTCCAGAACGCCTCGATAAACGCCGTAACGGTTTCGATATTTTTCTGCTCCATTGTTTGCATCATCCAACATCTCCTTCCTTTCGTTTTAATTGGCTTGAAGCTGGGGCAGCAGCGTTCCGGTATCGAACCACCCGCGATGCGCTACAATCTGGCCGTCAACGACGCGAAATTCACGGAACTGCGTAATTTTTACCGATCGGCCTGTAGGCGCTTTTCCGGCAAACGCGCCTTGATGCGTGCCTGTGATTGCAATTCTGGCCGTGACCTTCTCGCCTTGCGCCAAAATTTCGTCCACCGCATAGTGCCGGTCCGTAAAGGCCTCGCCGAACTGCTCCGCAAAAAATTGCTCCGTGCGATCCAGCTCGCTTCGATTCCCGGCAGCTTCGATAAACGCGGTGACGATCTCGATATTTTTTTGTTCCACCGTTTTCATGGCAGCGTATCTCCTTTGTTGTTCGATTATATAGCTGCTTCGACTCCGGCCTTGAGCTTCCGGGTGAGGTCTACGAACATCCCGACTGCGTTTTCGACCCTTCCCCGCATTCCCTCGTCTGACGGATGACCGTCCGAATCAAAGCTGTGGAACCCGGCTCCGATGGAAATCCACTCGGGACTATTAACGCCGTGCAGATTGCGTACAATACTCTGGAGATGCAGCAGCGAGCTGACCCCCATCGGACCGCCGGCGGCGCTTACGGAAAGCACCGGTTTCCCGGCAACCAGACCGCCATGCAAGTAGTCCAGGGCATTCTTCAGCACTCCCGATATGGAGCCGTGGTATTCCGGGGTCGCGAGGATGAGGCCCTCGGCGTCCGAGACCGCTTCTGTCAACCGTTGGACATTCGGATGGATTGCTTGGGCATCGGGGGAATACAGCGGCAAGGGCAGTTCCCGCAGATCAACAAACGTAACCGAAATATTTTGGGCTTTCAACAGACTCTCGATGGACCGAAGAAGAGACGTGCTCGAAGCGCCTTCGCGGTTACTGCCGGCAATTAGGGTAATTTTCATATAAAACATCACCTTTCACTCTCATTTTGATGGTTGCAAACCGATTGGTTTGTGATAACATGTGACTATATTGTCACCCTTATAATATGTGACCATATGGTAACGTGTCAAGGGGTAAAATTAAAATCCTGCAGCATGCTGTCTCGGAAGGAGGTGTTCTTATTGGAAAATGAAATCTTCAAGGCATTGGCCGATCCCAGCCGGCGCACGCTCCTCGATCTGCTTCACGCCTCCGACGGGCGGACGCTGAACGATCTCTGCACCCCTCTGCAAATGTCGAGATTCGGCGTCATGAAGCATCTGAACATTTTGGAGGAAGCCGGTCTCATTACGACCCGCAAAGTCGGCCGGGAAAAGCTGCATTATTTGAATGCGGTGCCGATTCGTCAAATCTACGACCGGTGGGTGAGCAAATACGCCGAGCCTTGGGCCATCGAACTAACATCTCTGAAAAACGAACTGGAGCGTGAAACGACAATGGAGAACAAACCCCGGCATGTTAACCGGATTGCCATTAAAGCGACACCCGAACAAATCTGGCAAGCCCTTACCGATCCGGCCAAAACCTCGAAGTTTTGGTTCAATTGCTCGATCCGATCCGATTGGGAGATCGGCTCTCCTTTCGAATTGTGGAACCCGCAAGGGAAGAAGCAAGTCGAAGGCACCATTCTCGACTTGAACCGTCCGCACAGGCTGACGGTGAGCTGGAAGTTTCTTTCGTTTCCCCATACGGCCGGCGATTCCCCGTCGCGCATGACATGGGAAATCGATCCGCATGCCGAACTGCAAGGGGTGACTCTTGTTACGGTCGTGCACGATGAATTCGAGCAGGCTTTAAATACCGCCGCCATTCTTGAAAATGGTGTACCGATTGTGCTCTCGGGCATGAAGACATTCCTTGAAACCGGGGCAACCCTGGCCGGGGATTAACAGCAGGCGGGTGGGGTATCCGTTGGAGAAAAACACAAAAAGAAGGAGCAAAAATCGCACGGATTTTTACTCCTTCTTTTTCAATTAATGCTGATTCTTCACGACTTCTTGCCCGCGGACATTCCAAGTCAGGGCGAAGATCACGGCTGCAATCGCGCATGAAACGACCAACAGTGTAAACCCTGCATTCCACCCGGAGGCACTGACGATCACGCCCATCAAAGCGTTCGCCGTTACCGTACCTCCCAGGTAACCGAACAAACCGGTAAGTCCGGCTGCCGTCCCGGCGGCTTTCTTCGGTACGAAGTCCAGCGCCTGCAGACCGACCAGCATCACCGGACCGTAGATCAGGAAGCCGATCGCGATCAAGCATAGCATGTCGACCGTCGGATTGCCGGGCGGGTTAAACCAGTACACCAGAACCGCGATCAATACGCCGATCATAAATACGACGCCTGCCGGTCCGCGGCGGCCTTTAAACATTTTATCCGAGATCCAGCCGCAGAGCAGCGTTCCCGGGATTCCTGCCCATTCGTACAAGAAGTACGCCCAGCTTGACTTGTTCATGTTGAAGCCTTTTTCTTCGCTCAGATACGTCGGCGCCCAGTCCAACACGCCGTACCGGACAAAGTAAACGAAGATGTTCGCAAACGCAATTGCCCAAACCCACTTATTGTTCAACACATACTTGAAAAGAATTTCTTTGGTCGAGAGCTCAGTTTCGAACGTTTTCTTCGTAGCGCTCGGATAATCGTTGCGGTATTCCTCGATCGACGGCAATCCGACCGATTGCGGCGTATCGCGGATTAAAAAGTAAGAAACAACGGCGAAAACAATCGCAACCAAAGCCGGTAAAATAAAGACGCCTTCATACCCCGATTGGGAGAAACCGGACATTCCCGCGAAAATCGCAACGCCTGCAACGGCAAGCGGCGCCATAACGCCTCCGCCAACGTTGTGGGCCACGTTCCAGATGGCGGTTTTGTTTCCGCGTTCATTCAAGCTGAACCAGTGAACAAGGACGCGGCCGGACGGCGGCCACCCCATCCCTTGGAACCATCCGTTTAGGAAAAGCATAATAAACATGATAGCAACGGATGAGGTGAAGAATGGAACGACCCCCATCAGTAAACTAACGATGGCCGAAAGGATCAGGCCCGCGGGCAAAAACATTTTGGCATTGCTTCGGTCGGAGATGGTAGCCATCACAAACTTACTGATGCCGTAAGAAATCGAAATGGCAGACAATGCAAAGCCGAGCTCCGCTTTGGAGAAGCCCTGCGCGGTTAAGTAGGGCATCGCCAGCGAGAAGTTTTTGCGAAGCAAGTAGTACGCTGCGTACCCGATGAAGATGCCAAGAAAAACTTGAAGTCTGAGCTTCTTATACTCGGAATCAATTTTTTCGTTTGGTAACCTGTCAATCGGCGGAGCAGGTTTGAAAAGATTAAACATCGTTGTCCTCCTTGATGTAATGAATAACAACAGAAACTACGAAAAAACCCATACTTTTATAACACTTTCTTCAGCGAAAGTGCCATAAAGTATGAGTCTCAGTGTCTCCGTCATCAATTTTTACTTGTAGGCAATATTCTATTATTGGATGTAAACGTTGTCAATAAGTTTTTTTTATAAATTGTCCTTGAGAGGGGAGAAGCAGCGGAGCGAGCTGGAAGAAATTCAATTTTATTCGAAGGTTTGCAAATAGGAGAAGACTATGACAGTATAAGTCTATCTAATACGAATGAATGGAGCCATAGAACTGATGTCTAATTTGCCAAATTGCCCGAAATGTAATTCAACCTTCACTTACGAGGACGGAAGCCTTCTGATTTGCCCGGAATGCGCCCATGAGTGGACGTTAGAAGCAGATACGGAAAATCGCGAAGACCACAAGATTGTCAAAGACGCCAATGGAAATATTTTAAACGATGGCGATACGGTAACGGTCATCAAGGACCTGAAAGTAAAAGGAAGCTCATCGGTCTTGAAAATGGGAACAAAAGTAAAAAATATCCGTTTGGTTGACGGGGATCACGATATTGATTGCAAAATCGACGGTTTTGGAGCGATGAAATTAAAATCGGAATTTGTAAAAAAAATCTAGTGCGGTTTATAGGAAACCGGCGGATTTATATTCGGAGGCCCTCTGTTGCGGGGGGCTTTTTTGTTGTAAAAAACAATGATAATTTTGTCATACACAGACAGATCCGCCGAGTAGATGATAAGATGGAGGGAGTGGAAAAGATTACTTTTTTGCCAGGAAGGAAAAGAAAAAATTTGAAATTCCTATCCCATTTTGTCCAGCGCTTCCGTCGATTGCAGTGGAAGCTGACCTTGTTTTATATCCTCACAACGATGGTTGTTCTGATCGTGCTCGAAATGGCGGGGTTTCTGATCATGTTTGGCATAGCCAAATATAATGTCAGACAAACGCTTGCCTACGAAGTGGGGGTGGTGGCGCAGAACGTAGGCTCCAACTTCACGGGGCCCTTCATCAACCGGAATCGGCTGTATGAAGCTCTGAGGGATTGGCGCTTGGAAAACGGTACCGAATTTCAGGGGTTTTCCGCAGTGGTCGATCCTGAAGGGCAGCTGATCGCTGTTGCAGGAGAGCATTGGGCCGAGGCGGGCGGATTCGGGGCAGGGCTGCCTGCAAGCGTGCAGAGGCACATTCGGACGGCTCTGGCTTTAGAGCCCGGCTCGATTCCCCTCATGAATACGTCTGCCTACGAGGAAAAGGGCGCCATCTATATTGTGGCTCCGATTGTCAATGCGAAGGAGATCAAGGGGGCCTTGGTGGTGAAAGCCGAACAGGTCCGGACGTCTGCGAACAATTTGTGGGAGTTTATACCGAAGGCCTTTCAATTTTTCGGCTTCAGCATCATTGCCTTTTTTATAGGCGCGGCGATTGTCGGTCTCGCCTTCGGAATCGTAACGTCGCGAAGTCTTGTGCGGCGTTTGCGAAGGATTCTGGCGTCGGCTGACCGATGGAGTCAAGGCGATTTTACCACCTTTGTTGACGATCCCTCCGGCGACGAGCTGGGGCGGCTGGCGCACCGGCTTAATCAAATGGCGAAGCAGCTGCAGCATTTGCTCCGGACGCGGCAGGACCTTGCGGCGCTGGACGAGCGCAACCGGCTCGCCAGAGAGCTGCACGATAGCGTGAAGCAGCAGATGTTTGCCGTCTCGATCTGGGTCAATACGGCCAAAACCTTGATCGGCCAGGATGAGCATGCGGCGCGTTCGCATCTGGTCGAGGCGGAAAAGCTGATACGCCAAACGCAGCAGGAGCTGCGTGCGTTAATCCATCAGCTGCGTCCGGTAGCCTTGGAGGGCAAGGATCTGGCACATGCCTTGGAGGATTATGTGAAGGTCTGGCAAGAGCAGACGGGGATTGCCGTAGAGGTGGAGGCGCACGGCGGGCAGCAGGTGTCGCCGCTTATTGAAGAAGCCCTCTTCCGCATCACCCAGGAGGCGCTGGCGAATATTGCCCGCCACAGCCAGGCGAGCGCGATGAAGCTGTCGCTGGCGTGCGACGAGACGGTGACGCTCTCCATCCGGGACAATGGCTGCGGCTTCGATGTCCGCCTCGCAGACCGGCAGGGCGTCGGCCTGTCCTCCATGCGCGAGCGGGTGCAGGCGCTGGGCGGCCATATCGATATCCGCAGCGAGAAGGGACAGGGCACGACAATTGTCGTCCGCTGCCGGCAAACAGAGATTCAAGCGGTATAAAAGACCTTTTTTCGAATGGAGCGGGCAACATGACAAAGACGGAACCGATCACAATTCTGATTGTCGACGATCACTCGATTGTACGTCAGGGTTTATGCGCATTGTTCAAGATTCAGCCCGATTGCCGGGTCGTAGGCGAAGCCGATTCAGGAGAAAGCGCCGTCCGCTTGGCCGCCGAGCTTGTGCCTGACGTCGTTCTTATGGATCTGGTGATGCCCGGCATAGATGGTGTAGAGGCTACGAGGCAGGTCAAGCAAGTCAGTCCCCGTTCTCAGGTGATAGTACTGACCTCTTATCATGAGGACGAGCATATTTTTCCGGCTCTGCGCGCCGGTGCGCTCTCTTACGTGCTCAAGGATATCGAGCCGGAACAACTGGTCGAGACCGTGCGCAGAGCCGTACACGGCGAGTCGATGATGCATCCGCGCGTGGCTGCGCGGGTCGTTCAGGAGATACGCGATACGCGTCGGACGGATGACAGCCCGTTCGCCGAGTTGAGCGAACGCGAGCTCGAAGTGCTGCGCCTGATCGCAGGCGGGCTGACGAACGCAGAGATTGCCGAGCGCCTGATCATCAGCGAGAAGACGGTGAAAGGCCACGTCAGCAATATTTTAAGCAAGCTGCATATGCTGGACCGCACCAAAGCAGCCGTTTTCGCTTGGCAGCAGGGACTCATGCGCCCGGATGAACAGTGAGAGCTGCGTTTCTTCCCCTCTCTATCGCCTCAGGCAATCCTTCCTTTCTCTCGTAGCATTCGTTTTTCCTTCAGCATTCACCTATCTTCTCCTCTGCCGGCTCCCCTTTGAAGGGGAGCCGGTTCTGTTTATGACGGACCTCTGGTCGGGGGGATAAACAGATCTGCAGACGCGTCCCATTTTCGCTTGGCTGCCCTATGATTAAGGAGGAACAGGTCACGTTCTCCATATGGCGGAAGGGTCCGCTGTGGATGGCCGCCGGTTCATAATTCGATTCTTGGAAATAGGGAGTTGTTCTTGATGGATACCGCGAAAAATTCTCTCCTGCAAGCAACCGGCAATCCGTCTTCGCGGGTCGTACGGTGGCCGTCCTGGATCGGTTACGCTGCGGCTGCTTGGTCATTGGTTTATGGGCTGCTAGGCTTATACTGGGCTTTAGGGGGCAGCGGCTTTCCCTTCGGCGAAGGGGATTCCCAGCCCAATATGTCGTTCTTGGGCGGTTTGCAAGCGAAGAGCGGAGCGCCGTGGATAGCCGCTCTTGGTTTCGTTGGCGCTTTCGTGGCAGTAGCGGCAACGCGGCTGCAGCAGAAAGGAATCGTTCGTACGGCCGTTCTGGCTTTCGCTTGCGCCGCTTCGGCCATCCTGCTGATCGTCATTCCGGATGCCAGAATCATTATGGCCGTCGGGTATGCGCCTATATGTCTGATCGGTGCTCCTTTCGATTGGCCACCGGTCAATTATTTGGAGAAAGCCTTCCCTTGGGAAGTGATTAACCAGTTCATTTGCATGGCAGGCGGGTTCCTGTGGGCCGGGGCGGCTCTCGCTTCCTACCGCCGATCCCGGCAAGCCTGCGGGAGCTGCGGCCGGACGGGCAGCAGCGCCACTGCGGGCTGGACAATACCCGAAGCTGCGGCGCGTTGGGGGAGATGGGCCGTCTACGTAGCATTTGTCTTACCGTTCGGCTATGCCGGGATGCGGTGGGCGTGGGCTTTTGGCATCCCTCTCGGAATTGATCGGGAGCTCCTTCAGGAGCTTCACACCAACGGTCTATGGCTGGCCGGAGCGGGCTTGGCAACCGTAGCAGCCGGCGGCTCGGTGCTAACCTTGGGGCTCATCCAACGCTGGGGCGAGATCTTCCCGCGTTGGACGCTGGGACTGTCCGGCAAGCGTGTTCCTCCGGCGCTTGCGATTGTTCCCGCAACCTTTATTACCGTCGTGGTGATGACCGGCGGGCTGACGGTCATCCGCATGAATTGGTCTGGTTTTCTCAGCGGCGCTTTTATGACCAATCCGATGATGTGGTGGCCGGTTTGGGGGATCTCGCTGGGAGCGGCTACGCTTGCCTATTATTACCGCAGACGCGGGCAGTGCTCAGTGTGCGGCCGTGAATAATCGCTTCGAACGAAGAGGAGGATCGGTATGGAGATGACATCGCCCCAACGTAAGAACAAACCGAAAAAAATCGGCTTTAACGGGTGGCCGTCCTGGATCGGATCTGGCGCGATCGTCTGGTCGGCGCTCTATGGAGCTCTGCATCTGTACTGGCTTCTAGGAGGGCCCGGGTACCCCTTCAAGGATCAGCCGCCGGGATTGTTCTCGGCCATGGTGACCTATCTTCCGGCCCAAGCCGGAGGTGCCGTCTTTGTCGTTCTGTGTGTCTTGGGCATCGGTGCTGGCCTTGCCATGCAGCGGCCGTGGGGAACAGTCGTCCCCCGGTGGATGATCCTCGCCTATGCCTGGGGAGTGGCTGGCGCCTTGCTTCTCTTGGTGCCGGATATCGGCTTGATTGCATTCATGGCTTATGCCTTCCTGTTCAAAGGCCAATGGAGCTGGCAGCTGTCGAATCAGCTCCTGTGCATGATCGGTGCGCTCCTCTGGATCTTTGCTGCAATGGCGTATCGGCGAAGAGTGCGTCATGCCTGCGAATATTGCGGACGAACGGAGAACGGAACATCGGTTCCGCTTGTCCGCTGGGGGCGCTGGATGACCTGGATCGCCGCTCTCGCTCCGCTACCGTATGCCATGTCGCGCTTCGCCTGGGCGCTGAATATCCCGCTCGGGATCGACCCGCAAGACCTTCAGCATTTTTCAGAAGCAAATGAAGCGGCTCATGTCATAGAATGGGTGTTCGGCACGGTATGTCTTGGCGGCGGCCTCCTTACGCTCGGATTGATCCGGCGATGGGGGGAGGTCTTTCCCCGCTGGTTTCCGTTCGTTGGCGGCAAAAGGGTGCCGATTTCGCTCGCGGTGATTCCCGCCACGGGCGTAGCTATTGCGGTGACTGCGGCGGGCTTTGTCTTTACCGTATCTTTTTTCGCCGCCACCCTTGGGCTCATGCCGGTGGATGACATGGTGCTCCGCCAGCTCTATGGCGCAGTAGGCCCGATGCTGTCCTGGGTACCGTGGGGGCTGGCGCTTGGTCTTGCTGCCATAGCCTACTATTACCGGCGGCGCGGTCCATGCAATCATTGCGGGAAGGCGTAAGACGGGGCCGAGAGCAGGGAAGCGCCGCAATTACGAGGCCCGTGGGGCGGTGGGGCGCGTTTCGCTGTACCTTACTCGGATCGGCGAGCATAAACTGTAAACCAGCTGTGGCTTTTGATCATTTGGCAAGGGAAGGACAGTTCATCCCATGGTAACCATAGTTGATGCTAGAACGGAAGATCAGGCGTTTCTTTATGAACTGTATCGCAGTACGCGAATCGAAGAAGTATCCGCCTGGGGCTGGGGGGACGGGGAGCTCGACGCGTTTTTGCGTATGCAATTTGACCTCCGGCAGCGATCATATGCGCTCCAATACCCTCTGGCCCAACATGGTATTATTTTACAAAACGGCGTAAGGGTAGGAGGAATCATTCTGCAGGAGACGCCTCATGAAATTCGTTTGATCGACGTGTCCCTTGTACCGGAATACCGAGATGGCGGTATCGGGACGGCTCTCTTGAAGAGACTGCAGGAAACGGCCGCAGCACGTGGGAAACCCATCCGGCTCCATGTCATCCGTTCCAATGCAGCCGTATCTTTATACGAGCGTCTAGGCTTTCGTTTGGCTGAGGGAGACGGAATTTACGCAGCCATGGAGTGGAGCACAAATTGATGAAAAATAGGAGGAATTCAAGTGGCAGATCCTTTTCTGGGCGAAATCCGGTTGTTTGCTTTTACCTTTGCACCGGACGGATGGGCGTTTTGCGACGGTCAATTGCTACCTATCAATCAAAACCAAGCCTTATTTTCCCTGCTAGGAACTACGTACGGGGGGAATGGGACAACCAATTTCGCTCTTCCCGACTTGCAAGGCAGAGTAGCGATCCATCGGTCAGCCAGCTTCACGCAGGGCCAGACGGGAGGCGAGGTATCGCATACCCTGACGATTCCCGAACTGCCGAGCCATACGCATCAAGCGATAGGGAGCTCGGATGCCGCCAACAGCGTTCTTCCTGTCAATAGCACGTGGGCGCTCGCCGATAGTCTGACGTATAACCAATCCGGGAACTCGCAGATGAGCCCGACCGCCATCAGTTCTGTCGGCGGCAATCAGCCGCACAATAATATGCAGCCTTTTCTTGTGCTGAATTACTGCATCGCCTTGAGAGGGATATTCCCGTCCCGGCCTTGAATCCGGAATCCGGAATTTGTACAATTAGGCTCCTTTATAGTCAGTTGACCACTTCTTGTCTGCTTTTGGCGCATACACTGGTCAAATAGCGGGAGGAGGGATGGTCATGTCAGGATGTAAATGTAGATTCGTTGACCGAAGAAAGGTCGTGCATCGAAGAAAAGTCGAGCATCAAGGGAGATGCCCGGGCGAAGCGAAGAAAAAGAGCTTGAATTGCAAAAGATTCCTGTTGAAATTGATCAGACAGCGTTGCTTTTTGGTGCGTCGGGGTTTGCGAGGACCGAGAGGCTTCAAAGGCGAGCAAGGGCTTCAAGGTGTACCAGGACCCCAGGGGCCTCAAGGTCCACAAGGAGCACAAGGAGCGCAAGGAGCACAAGGAGCGCAAGGAGCACAAGGAGCACAAGGAGCACAAGGAGCACAAGGAGCGCAAGGAGCACAGGGAGCGCAAGGAGTGCAAGGTCCAGCTGGCCCGCAGGGAGCTGGTGGCGCGCTTGGCGTTTATGGGGACGGCTCGGCGGGTGAGCTCATCGTCGTTAGCGGACAGGTGCTGGATCTGAGCACCCCCGGAGGTCTTGCCGTACTGCCTGCCGGGCTGAACCTGCAATTCTCCAGAATCGAAATTGCAGGCTCGCTCATTGTTCCAAGCGGCATCGTGCTGCAATCCACGGGCGATATTACCATAACAGGGATCGTAAATGTCCTGACGGGCTCTGCAGACTCGGGCAACGGCTCCCCGAATCCCGGCGTATCGGTTGCGGAGGCAGGGCCGTATAACGGCGGAATCGGACTCCATACGCTCCAGGCTTCACAGGTGATTCCGAAGGCCGCGGCCGGAGGTGCGGGAAGCCGGGTGCTGCTGGGAGGCGGCGGCGAGGGTGGCGGCGGTCTAGTCCTGCTTGCGAAAGGGCAGGTTTTAATCGCAGGCGGGGCTGTTGTAGCTGCAAACGGCAGCAACGGCACGAACCCTCAAATTGCCGGAAAAGGCATTGTCGGAAGCGGTGGAGGTGCAGGCGGGGTCATTGTCATCGTTGCGAAAGGCGGGCTGACCATTGCCGGGACGGTCGCTGCAAACGGCGGCAACGGAGCCGACGGCTGGGATGGCAACGGCGGAGATGGCGAGGGAGGCGGCGGAGGCGGCAGCGGCGGAATTATCCATCTGATTTCTTCAAGCTCGCCCAATATTACGGGAACGATGCAGTTCAATGGCGGCACGGGTGGAGGTAACGCACCCGGGGTTACCGGCATCCTTACCGTTGGCGGAGGCGGAGGGGCTTGCGGCGGCAACGGCGGCAATGGCGGAGGAACCCCCGTTACCGGGCAGCCGGCGGTTGCGTCCCAACCGGGGCAGGCCGGTCAACTGGTGCAAACGATAACGCCCGAGCCTGAAAATCTGTTTATTGTTTTATGATTTAAAATGTTAATAAAATCTTTATCTTTACCTTACTTCTTTTTAAACGTTATTCTTTATCCTTACAGGATGAAAGCGTAAGGAGGAAACGTAGATGAAGAAGTGGGTTTTTTTGCTTGTCATGCTTTTGCCGCTGGGGTGTGAAGCCATTCAACAGGAGCCGCAAGCCATAAACGTGGAATACAGTAATACGGGCGACCAAGCCCGGGAGGCGGCTCCCCAAAAGAAGGCTCCAACGAAGACTCAAACAAAGGCTCAAACGATAAAAGTAACCAAAAGCCAGGTTTACCAAGGCAATCTGCTGCTGGTCAACAAGCAGTATCCGGTGCATGAAGAGGGCGTTACGGCCGATGTGGTCAACCTGTTTCGGGATAAGGAGCTGACCCAGGGATACGTGGTGCTCGATAAGACGATCCGGCTGTCGCAAGACGTGGCGCAAAAATTTCAAACGATGGTCAATGCCGCCGCCAAAGAAGGCGTGAGCAGTTTTATGATCAGCAGCGGCTACCGGGACAACAAAGAACAAGGCCAGCTGTATAAAAGTATGGGCGCCGATTATGCGCTGCCTGCGGGCTACAGTGAGCATAACTTAGGCTTATCCCTCGATATCGGATCGACGCAAACGGAGATGAACCGCGCCCCGGAAGGAAAATGGCTGCAAAAAAACGCTTGGGCTTACGGATTTATTTTGCGCTATCCCAAGGACAAGACGGAGATCACGGGCATTAAATACGAGCCGTGGCATTTTCGCTATGTCGGCTTGCCGCATAGTGCGATCATGCAGGAGAAAAACTTGACGTTGGAGCAATATTTGGATTTCCTGAAGGAGCAAAAGAAGGTTTCGGCGACGGTAGAGGGCAAAGCCTACGAAGTCTCGTATTATCCCGTGTCCGGGAATACGTCGATTCCGGTGCCGGTCGGCCGCAGCTATGAACTATCGGGAAACAATATGGACGGCGTCATTGTAACCTTGCTTCCATGATCGGAAGTTCTGGTACAATGGAATGGTTAACTCTATGCAGAGGGTGAATGCGATGAAGCGTATCACGATTTTGATCGCGGATGACGAGACGGCGATTGCCGATTTGATCGGATTGCATCTAGCCAAAGAAGGCTACCATGTCATTAAAGCGGCGGATGGGCAGGAAGCGATTCAGGCCGTTCAGGCGCATTCGATCGATCTGGCGATTTTGGATATTATGATGCCCAAAGTGGATGGCTACGAAGTGACCCGGCAAATCCGGGAAACGAATCATATGCCGATCATTTTCCTGAGCGCGAAAACGTCCGACATGGATAAAATCGCAGGCTTGGTGAGGGGAGCGGACGATTATATGACCAAGCCGTTCAACCCGATGGAGCTGATCGCCCGCGTGAACGCCCAACTGCGCCGTTCCAGACTGCTCAGCCAAGCGTCGGCGGAGAACAAGCCCGTGCTGGAAGCGGGAGGCTTGGCCATTTATCCCGATCAGCGTACGGTTACCTTATATGGCGAACCGGTCGATCTCACGCCGAAAGAGTTCGATATTCTGTATCTGCTGGCCAGCTATCCGAAGAAAGTGTTCAGCGCGGAAAATATTTTTCAGCAGGTGTGGGGCGAAGATTACTATGAAGGCGGCAATACGGTGATGGTTCATATCCGGAAGCTGAGGAAAAAATTACAAGAGGATGAACGGAAACATAAGCTGATCAAAACGGTATGGGGGGTGGGATATACATTTAATGGCTAGCATGGTGCGCACCTTCCGGTCCAAAATGATTCTGCTGCTCGGTTTAAGCATGCTGTTCGCGGGCACCATTACGTATTTGTTCTATAAAATCCTTCAGTTTTATTACCGAACGTTCGTGAAGTTTGAAGATCCGCTGGCTTATGTTCGCATGTTCATCAACATTGTCGGAGATATTAACTTCTTTCTGCTGTTTTTCATCCCGCTCGCGACGTTGTTTTTCTTTATCCTCACCAAGCCCTACGCCACTTATTTCAATAAAATTTCCAAGGGGATTCATCATCTGGCCAACGGCGATTTTAAGCAGCGCGTATACATTTCCTCCCGCGACGAGTTCGAGGACATTGCGACGGACATCAATCTGGCGAGTGAAAAGCTGCAGCAGGCCGTCGAAAGAGGAGACTTTGCGGAGAACAGCAAGGATCAGCTGGTCCTGAATTTGGCGCATGATTTGCGTACGCCGCTGACTTCGGTGATCGGCTATTTGGATTTTATTTTGAAGGACGAGCAGTTGACCAAGGAGCAGGTCAGACAGTATGCGGATATTGCTTTTCAAAAGTCGCAGCGTCTGGAGAAGCTGGTCGACGAACTGTTCGAAATTACGAGAATGAACTACGGCATGGTTGCGTTCGAAAAACAAACCATCGATCTCAGCGAGCTGCTGGTCCAGTTGAACGAGGAGCTGTATCCCGCCTTCGAGAAGCATCAATTGACGGCCCGGCTGCAGGTAGCTCCCGGTTTGTCGGTATTGGGCGACGGCGACCTGCTGGCGCGCGTGTTCGAGAATTTGCTGACCAATGCCATCCGTTACGGAAAAGACGGCCGGTTCGTGGATATGAACGCTTATTCCGAAGCGGAAGCGGTCGTGGTGCAAGTGATCAATTACGGCGTCCCGAT
The DNA here is from genome assembly GCF_004000865.1 of Paenibacillus elgii NBRC 100335. Classification (GTDB taxonomy): domain Bacteria; phylum Bacillota; class Bacilli; order Paenibacillales; family NBRC-103111; genus Paenibacillus_G; species Paenibacillus_G elgii. Next base: position 16,978 of record NZ_BIMB01000030.1, read on the forward strand.
TCAGCCCGATGAGCTGCCGCACATCTTCGATATGTTCTATACCGGCGACAAGGCGCGCACGTATCAAGAGGGAAGCACGGGCCTCGGCCTGTATATCACGAAGAACATTGTCATGCAGCATGACGGAACGGTGACCGCCCATAGCAGCACGAACCGTACCATCTTTGAAGTGCGTCTGCCGCTAACAAATTAAGAAAAACTTTAAGATTACCCTACTTCTTTTTAAACAGTATTTCCTATCCTAGAAGTGAAGGATAGGACAGAGCTGGGGATGAAGAAGTAGGTTTTTTTGTTATCACGCACAGAAAGCGGGAGTGATCCGATGAACAACAGGAAAGCTGCCATGCGGCTTGACCATGACGGCTGGTCGGTGGTTGCCAGTTCATGCTGACGCAAGGAATGAAACGCTGGACCCGGAGCGATGCGGCGGCGGCCCTGCTGTTTCTCGCGCCCAGCGTCGCAGGCTTCGCGCTGTTCTACCTTATTCCATTTGCTGCGGGGGTGTACGACTCCTTCCTGGATCGCCCGGTCGGGGGCCGGTTCGTTGGGCTGGAAAATTACGGTGAGCTGGTTGCGGGCGGTTCGTTTCGGAAAGCGGCGTCCAATACGTTCTATTTTACCGCGGTCAGCGTGCCGCTCATCATAGGGCTGTCTTTAGGGCTGGCGCTGCTGCTGAACCGGAAGATGTACATACGCAATATGCTGAGAACGGCTTACGTGCTGCCGCTTGTCGTCCCCGTAGCCTCGGTTGTTCTCATCTGGCAGATGCTGTTCGACTGGAACGGTTCGCTGAACGCGTGGCTCGGTTATTTCGGACTCGAACGTGTGGACTGGATGAAGACGGAGGCGGCCCGGCATGTGGTCATGGTCATTTATTTATGGAAAAACGTCGGCTACAACATGATTTTATTTCTGGCCGGGCTTCAGCAGATTCCAAGCGATTACTACGAAACCGCCCGGCTGGAAGGCGCCGGACGACTCCGGCAGTTCGTCGGCATTACGCTCGTTTATTTAACGCCGACGATGTTTTTCGTCGTCATCATGTCCATCACCGGCTCGTTTAAAATATTCCGGGAGACGTACTTGATCGCGGGTGATTATCCGCACGACAGCATCTATACGTTGCAGCACTATATGAACAATATGTTCATGACGCTCGAGATGCAGAAATTGACTGCGGCGGCAACGTTGATGGCGGGCTGCCTTCTGCTTGTCGTTTTCGCGTTGTTTGCGCTGGAGCGCCGTTTCCGGCAGTTCATGGAATAGCGGGAGGTGATTCGGCTGCGAAGTTCAAGAGCCTGGCAAAAAGGAGCGTTAACGGCCGTCATGGCCGTGATCGCGGCGGCACTGCTAATGCCCATCGTGATTACTTTCACAAATTCGTTGATGACCGAATGGGAAATCGGCAGCAATTACGGACTGATCGGGAAAATGACCGACGCTGCCGCAGGGAACGCGAACCGGTTTGTGAATTTAAAGCTGCTGCCGAATCTGGCGTCGCTGGAGCAGTATGCGAGCGTGCTGGTCCTCGATTCAAGCTTTCTGAGGATGTTCTGGAATTCGGTCTTCCTGGTAGTGCCGATCATTGCGGGACAGACCGTCGTCGGTGCGCTGGCGGCCTATGCCTTCGCTAAGCTGCGTTTTCGGGGCCGGGATGCGCTGTTTCTCGTTTATGTCATGACGATGCTTATGCCGTTCCAAGTGACACTGGTGCCCAACTATATGATGGCCGATAAGCTGGGGCTGCTGAACAGTCCGTCTGCGATCATATGGCCCGGCGTGTTCGCGGCATTCGGCGTATTCATGCTCAGGCAGTTCGCGCTGCATATTCCGTTTTCCTATATCGAGGCGGCCAAGATGGACGGGGCCGGGCATGTGCGGATTTTCAGCGAGATCATTGTCCCGATGCTCAAGCCGGGGCTGGGGGCGCTCGTTGTTCTGCTGTTCGCGGATTATTGGAACATGGTGGAGCAGCCGCTTGTTTTTCTGGACGATTCGCTCAAGCAGCCGCTGTCGGTTTATTTATCGAAAGTGCAGGAAGGCGAACGGGGGATTGCTTTCGCCGCGTCCATGCTTTATATGACGCCGATGGTGCTGCTGTTTTTGTATGCAGAAACTTACTTCATCGAAGGCATCGAGCTGTCCGGCATCAAGGGGTAGCTTGTACGGTTAGGAGGCGGGGGACGCGGAAATGGGACCGAACGAAGAGCCCGTAGAACGTAGTCGCAAAAGAAAGCTTCGCGCGGTGTTCGGCAGCTTTATCGCGCTGCTCGTGCTGTTCACCTTATTCGGCAATACGCTGCAGTCGTTGACCTTGCCAAAGGTCAGAACGGAGAAGCCGACGCGCGCGGGCTTGGTCTATACGCTTGAAGGAAGCGGGAACCTGAAGCCGATCGCGGAGGCCAAGCTAACGAATCCCGGCGGCTGGAAGGTCAAAGCGGTTCACGTGAAGGAAGGGGACCGGGTGGCGAAGGGACAGGCGCTTGTCACCTATGACAGCTCGTCCGCTGAGCGGGAACTGCAGGATGAAAAGGCGCAACTGGAAAAGCAACAAATCGAGCTGCAAAATACCCAGGACCGCTTCATCGTATCGGCACAGGAAGCGGACGAGATGAAGAAGCGGAGCGTTAGCCGCGATCTGGAGAAGCAAAAAATCGATCTGGGCATCCAGGAACGCAAAATCAAGCAATTGGAGGACCGTCTGGCCAGCCAAAAAGAAATTTCCGCCCCGTTCGACGGGATGATTACGAAATTGAATGCCGTCGTGGGCTTGGCTTCCGCGGGAGAGCCAGATGTTGTGATCACGAACGAAAGCCGGGGCTACCGGTTCGAATTTATCGCCGATGCGCCGCTGTTGACCAATCTGGGAATTTCCCTGGAGGACAAGGTGCAGGTCGAAGTTCAGGCCATAGGGGGTCAGCAGCCGACTATGCTGGAAGGTGCCATTCTGGAGTTGGCGGATGCCGAGCCGCGCATGGCGAGCTCGTCCGATAAAAAGGCCAATCAGACAGCTACGATCGCCCGGAAAGTGGTGCGCGTGAAGGTGGCGGCCTCCGAACTGAAAGGAGGTGAGCAGGCATGGGTCAAACTCACGAAGCGCTCGCAGCAAGAGGGGCTGTTGATTTCGAACGAGGCCATACATGAGGATCGCGCAGGCAAGTTCATCTATAAAGTGGAAGAACGGAAAGGCGCTTTGGGTGATGTGTTTATTGTGCGCAAGGTCCAAATTCGTGCCACGGAAACGAATGACAAAGTAACGAAGGTTCCGGAGGATGGCAGCGTGTACGAGGGCGATCTGATCATTCTGGAAAGCAGCGAGCCCTTGCAGGATGGCAATCGGGTGCGTTTGCAGTAGCCGCGCACGAATATAAATCATTGGATGGAAAAGAGGAATCTACGATGAAAAAACGATTGGGGATTGGATTCGCCTGCGCGATTCTTGCCACGACAACCGCATGCGGAAACGGCAATGAGACGACGGCAAGCAAGGAGCAGCCGAACTCGAAAGAGGGAAAGAAGGTTGTGACCTTATCTCTAAAAGAGCCGAGTCCGTACTACGAGGCGGCTGCGAAGAAATTCAAGGAGAAGTATCCCGACATCGACGTGCAAATCCAGAGCTTCAAGCAACCGGGCGATGAGCGTGTCGATAACGAGAAATATATAAAAACGACGAACACGGCGCTGCTATCGGGAAAAGGCGCGGATATTATCGACACGAGCGGCTTGCCCACCGACAAATATGTGAATCAAAAGCTTTTCCTGAACATGAGCGATATGCTGGACCAGGACAAAACGGTGAATAAAAGCAACTTGCAGATGAACGTTTTGGACGCGATGAAATTGAACGGCGGCCTGTATACGATGCCTGCCAGTTTCTTCTTGATTGCACTCGTAGGGGACGGGGACATTCTGGAGAAGGCCAACATAAAGGTCGACGACAAAAGCTGGAATTGGAAGCAATTCGAGGAGATAGGCCGAAAGCTGGTGCAGCAGACAGCGAGCGGCAAGGACCGCCGCAATTTCTTGGAGAGTAATCCGCCGCATTACATCCTGCAGGAAAGGGTGACGGACAGCTACGGACAATTGATCGACCGCGCGACCCGGAAAGCCAAATTCGACTCCCCCGCGTTCACGGACATGCTGCGGCAAGTTAAAAAGCTGTATGACGACAAAATCATGATAGCCCAAGCGACGGATAAAGAAAATCCGCTGTTCTACACCCAGCGGATCTTCTCGCCGGCCGATTTTATCAAGGGCCCCTATGCAAAATTCTCCAATCCGAAGCTGCTGCAAAAGCCGCACCCGGAAGGAAAAACCGGCGGAATCCGGATCGTTACCACCTCGGAGCTTGCGATACAAGCCAAATCCGAGGTCAAAGAGGAGGCGTGGAAGTTTATGGCCTTCTTGCTATCCGAAGAAGTGCAGTCGTCTCCCTACCAGGACAGATTTTCCCTCCTGAAATCGGTGAACGAGAAGAAGCTGGACGAGCTTCAGAAGCAAACGAAAGGCGGAGCGTATAAGCTTGAGGATGGAAAAACGGCGAAGGTGTCGGAGGAGGACTTTGCCCGATTCAAGCAGTTCCTTCATACGGCCGATCGTTATGCTGACGAGGATGTTAAAGTGTTTAACATCATCTATGACGAGGCCGTAGCGTTCTTCAGCGGCCAGAAGTCCGCGGAGGAAGTCGCGAAGCTGATCCAGAACCGGACGACAACTTACTTGAACGAATAAGGAAACATCACGGCGGGAAGAGCCGACGTATGCCGCAACCGTAACGATGGCAGTCGCAGCAGCGGCAAAAAGCCGCTCCGCGTAATATAATGGATCAAGATGCGGAAAAGGAAGGACGGTATCTTTTGAGAAAATATATTATAGCTTCGATCGTCTGCGTATTCGTAGTGATTACCGTTGCGGCTTACGGGGCAAGCTCCTCTCTGGACTTTCTAACGTCCGAGAAATTCGTCATCAACGGGGCAGGCAAAAGGTTGTCCGTGATCAACTATAACGGACACGTCTATGTCCCGCTGCGCTTCGTGGCGGAACAGATGGCCGCGGACATTGATTACCGAGAGGACGAGCGGACAACGTATATTCAGCAACAAAGCGTCAAATTTGACGGACGGAACTTCGCGCCCGTTCCCTCCGTTGCCTATGAGAAGAAAACCGAGAGCGGAATCGTCTGGATGCAGGAGATTCCGCTGCTTGATGGCAACGCATGTTGGACGGATTGCTTCAATCCCTACACAGGGCCCGGCCTGGCATCAGAAATGATCAAGCAAGCCGAATACCCTCCGGTGGCCGTGAAGCCGGAATCGGATATTGTCATTACATACCCGAAGGGCATGAAGCCCTTGCACCTGGAGGTTACTATGGCGTCCGAATCGGATGCCGGCAAAAAAGAAGATAAGGCGGTGCCCTTGGACGGTGATCGGCTGCACTTACCCAAACAACCCGAACGCTACACGATCTCGATCTATGCCTACTGGAATAAAAACCAACAAACAAGATCTATTTTTGCAGTCGATGTGAAATAGGGTTAATAAACCTCGTAGCACTGTCCGGTCTGTTTGCCTTCGATGCTCTTCTGATACGCGGCGGCCGCTTTGCTGGCGGGAACGGGCACGAATCCGGCAAAATAACCGGCATAATCGTTCCAAGATTCTTCCAGCACGTTTGGACTGACGGTGTTAATCCGGATGCCCCGCGGCATCTCGATCGCAGCCGACTTGACGAACGCCCGGATGGCGCCGTTGGCCATCGCGGAAGAGGTTCCTTGCGCGATAGGATCGTCCATCAGAATGCCTGACACCAGCGTAAAGCTGCCGCCGTCATGGACATAATCCAATCCGAGCAGAACGATATTGACCTGGCCTTTGAGCTTGCCGTCGATGGCAACCTGATTATCCTCCGGGGTCATATCGGTCAGTGGAAGAAACTTGGCGCTTCCCGCCGTGACAACGACCGCATCGACTTCTCCTACCGCTTCGTACATCGCTGCGATGCTCTCCGTTGATGTCATATCTACGGTCACATCGCCACCGCGCCGTGCCGCTTTTATAATCTCGTGGTTATCCTTCAATCGGTCGACGACAGCTCTGCCAAGCGTTCCCGTAGCGCCAACAACTAATATTCTCATCGGTTAACCGCCTTTCCAGTCATATTAATGCAAATTTTACCATGCATTTGTGTCCGGTTCAATTGCGCCTCCGGATGAGCGAAAAAGCAGCCGTCCCCCGATGCCGGGAAACGGCTGCTTTCTATGATTGCTGCGGCGAAACGAATTTCGCCCCGATCTGTTTCAATACAATCGCCACATCTTCACGGGTAAATTGACCGTCTCCGTTCAAGTCATTATGCCCGTACGGCGAGTTCAAATAAGCGAGAACTTCACGAATGCCAATCCCGTCATGGTCGGTATCGAAATCGGCCAGTCTGCGCTGCATTTGCTGAATAGGGTCTCCGTAGACTACCTTGAGGCTTACGGCCGCGTTCGTCTCCCCGCTAAGGCTGCGTACCGCGCCGGCTTGGACACGGAATTCCAGATCATCCCCCGGCTGAAGCGGCCCGCTCGCGGTGAAGCCTGCTTCGGCGCCTCCCGGCGTGTAGACGACATCGGTTACCGACAGCGCCGTGTTGCGGCTCATATTGGTGACGCTGAAGTAGGACGCATCCGCAACGGACCGCAGCGGCTCGGAGAAGGTCAGCCGGACCTTCATCCCATCCATGACCAGCTTCGTCAATACTGGCGTTCCGGCTTGAGACACGCGAATGGCGTATACCCGGGTCGTCCCGTCCTGTGCGGTAACCAGCACTTCGATGACATTTTGCGTGCCGGAGATCAAGGGCAGCGCCGGGCTGTCCATGCCGCTCTGAACGGGAACGTAGCTGCCGCTGTTGACGCGGACCTGAATCGTAGCAACCCGGTTACCGTCTGGTAGCACGGGCTTTACCGTCAGCGATGGGACGGATTGGCTTACCGTTATGGAATAGTCCGTTACCTGGCTGGAGAAGTCAAGGTGTCCGGGCGAAACGGTTAAGCTGGACAAGCTGGCGTCGTTACTCTTTAATCTTGTTACGGTGAGGGTATATATTTTTTCCACGGACGGGTCCTCGGCCAATACTTTGATCTCCAGCGTATTGCTGCCCACCGTCAGAGGCAGGGTAGAGGGAGAGCCGCTCGCCGCCGGTATGTAGCTGCCTCCGTTGGCGCGAACGTAGACGGAGGCGTTCACATCGGATAACGCAGGCGTTACCGCCAAGCTGGACGTAGAGTACGGGACATCCGCCATCGTATAGGCCAGCTTTTCGGACGCGAACGCTTCGTTCAAGGTTCCGGGGGCCACGTCCAGCTTGTTTAACCATGCGTCGTTGTTTTGCCGTTTCACGGTCATGTTATAGATATTCGTTTTCGTTCCGTCTTCCGCGATCACTTTGATCTGGATGCGGTTGCTCCCGACGTTCAAGGCAAACGGCTGGCTGGGCAAGCCGCTGCTAATCGTTGTGAAGCCTCCGTCGTTAATTTGAAGCTGCACGGTCGCTGCCGTATCGGCCGCCGTCGGTGTGACCGTCATTTCCTGGGTCGCATAGCTGACATCCGCCAGAACATATCCCATAAGATACGGTTGAAAAGGCGGACTTAGCGTGCTCCCGGATACGGTTAAAGCGCTCAACTCCGAATTCGTGCCCGGCGCAGCCCGCATGACCGTAATCGTATACGTTTTATTGACCGTTTTATCGTTCGATGTGGTCTGCACCGTAATCGTATTGCTGCCGACGTTCAAAGGAACAGGGGCGGACGCCGTCCCGTCGGTTGCTGCCGATCCGTTGATGCTGAAGGAGGCGGCGGGGTCGTCCAATACCCCGGTGAGCGACAGGCTGCTCGTCGCATAAGGAACGCTTGCTGTATAGCTCGTCGCGGAAGGCTGGAAAGCCGGGGTTAACGCCGCTCCGTTTATACGCAAATCGCTCAAATCCGCATCGTTTGTCGCCGGAAAATACACATGGATCAAGTACGTCTTGATCGTGGATGAATCGGCCGAGGTAACCCTGATTTGAAACTTGTTGTCTCCCCGATTCGTCGCGATATAGCCGGTCGACGTATTTTCGCCCAGCGTGATCCAGGAGCTTCCGTTCATCGAGTACGCCATCGTCGCCCCGGAGTTCGCAGGGGTGGCGGCGGTGAAGAAGCCTTGCTCGGAGCTGCGCATCTTCACCCAATATTCCGACACGGACGGTGAAAATGCGGGCGAGAGCGCCCCTGCACCCTGATGAATGCTCGTCAGATCGGCATCTGCTTCGTTACCTGCCGCATGCGTATGCCAAGGGAAAATAACAATAAACATCATAGCCGTAAAAATGACCATCAAAAGCTTGGAAATTCGCACAAAACGTCCCCCTTCATGATGATAACCACCATTGTGAAAAAATGTATGGCATTCTCGCTGCCGCGTTTCGAATGTTTAGGAAAGCAGGAGGTTTCCATGCTATGACCGGGTCAGCCTTCCCGGTAGTCCTCGACAATGACCTCGACCGCCCCGGTCTCGGGGTCCATCACGAAGCCGTGAACAGGGATCGCTTGGGGGAACAGCGGATGTCTGCGGATCATTTTCACGCTGTGCATGACGCCTTCCTCCGCACAGCTAAAGCCTCGCAAAAACTTTTCCATGCGAATGCCGGATCGCTCAAGCGTCTCGATCACTAACGGATCGATGTCATGCTCTGCGAATTTGTTCACCATGCGCGCCGGATCAATCTCCGTCATACCGCAGCCGTGGTGGCCGATCACGATCACCTCGCGCGCGCCCAGCTCGTAGACGGCGACCAGCAGGCTGCGCATGGCGCTGCCGAACGGCTGAGTCAAAATCGCGCCAGCATTTTTGATGAACTTTGCATCTCCGTTTTTGAGGCCCAGCGCCTTCGGAAGCAGCTCGCTCAGCCGCGTGTCCATGCAGGTCAGCACGGCGACTTCTTTATCGGGATATTTATCCGTTAAGTAATCTTCATACCGTTTCTCGGCAACGAATTTCTTATTGAATTCCAGTAAGCTCGGGACAATTGACATTGTGTGTGACCTCCTTGCTGCACGCTAGATTCTTATGTTTAAGTCTAGCATCAAATGCAGGAGAATGAATAGTAAAAATCTGTTTAACATTGCTATGAAAGTCTTATATTTTTCATTTGGTTATTGTAATAATATGAGCAGTAGAGCAATAATAGCTTTCGATAGCATTCGATCCTATAGGGGAGGACGCGGCCGAGATGAACAAGACGGATCGTTTGTTAGCCATCGTCATCGAATTACAGCGCAAAGGGGTGCTGCGGGCGGAGGATTTGGCGGCACGCTTCGAGACGAGCACGCGGACCATCTACCGGGACATTCAGGCGCTTAGCGAAGCGGGGGTACCGGTTGTCGGCGCTCCGGGGCAGGGCTATTCCTTGATGGAGGGGTATTTTCTGCCTCCGGTTAGCTTTACGGTGGAAGAAGCGGTGGCGCTGCTGATCGGAACGGACTTCGTCGAACAAAAGTTCGATACCGGGTATGGTGTGAAGGCGCAGAGCGCCCGGGGGAAGATCGAAGCCGTCTTGCCGGAGAGCGTCAGCAATGAGGCGTCCCGGGTCCGCGCGACCATGCGGCTGCTGGCTGCAGGTGATGCGCCAATCAGCGGGCAAGAGAAACAATATGTGGAAGCCCTGCGGAAAGCGATATTGGAGCGGAGGAAGGTCAAGTTCCATTACTCGAAGAACAGGCCGGAGATGGATGGGAACCGCCACAGCCACCGCACGGCCGCCCCTTATGGTCTTGTCCTTGTTCGGGGTTCATGGATCTTGGTTGCGCATTGCGAGCTGCGGCAGGAGCTGCGCCATTTCCGTTTGTCCCGAATGAGCGGCCTGACCGCTCTGGAGGACCCGTTCTCGTTTCCTCCGGATTTTCAATTGCAGGATTACTTGCCTGCGGATGACCGGAACGTCCGGGTGCGGGTTCTGGTAAGTCCGGCGATCGCAGATCGGGTGAAGGAAACGTGCAGCTTTTACCTGGAAGCCTTCGAGGATCGGGAGGAAGGCTTGGTTATCACGTTTCGCGTCCGGCAGCCCGAGGAGCTGCTGCATTGGGTGCTCGGCTGGGGAGCGAATGCGGTGGTGCTGGAGCCGGAGGCGCTGAAGATCCGGGTCCGGGAAGAAGCCGAAAAGATGTTGAAGCGCTACTGACATACTGTTGTCAGTAGCGTTTTTGTATAGTAAGAGCAGATGATGAAAAGGAGCTGGAATAAGCTATGAATACAACGGAAATTTTGCGGGGTTTTGAGGAAATTACAGAGCATTACATTCAGGAGCTGGAAGGCTTCAGTATGGAACAGTTGAAGCGGCAGCCGGGAGCGAACGAATGGTCGCTCGGACAAATGTATCAGCATTTGATTAACGCTGCATTGTACATGCAGCTTGCCAACGCGGAGCGCTGCCTGACGCCGGAGGGGAATGACGCCATATCTGCAGGCGAAAAGACGGAGGTGGGGGCAGCCATATTCGAGCAAGGAAGCTTTCCGCCGGTGCGCATCCAGGTCCCGCCTTCACCGCAATATACGCCTCAGCAGCCCGAAAGCAAAGAGCAGCTTGTCGAAGGGTTGAAATCTGTCGTGCGCCGCATGAACGAGATTGCGCCAAAGCTGGAAAATGTGCCGCTGCACCATACCGTCGCCCATCCCCGATTTGGGGGACTGACCGCGGAAGAATGGTTCAGGCTCGTCGAAATGCATTACCGCCACCATCTTCTGCAGAAGGACCGTTTGAAGCAAGCTCTCTTGCTTAACGCTTAACTGCAGCGGGAATGAACAGGAGGAATGACAAATGCTGGACCAATCGATACCCGGGCAAGAGCGCTACTGGATTGGCGTTGTTTCCGCCTCCCATGTAAGCCGGGGCGTGCAGGGCGGGTTCGCCCAGCTGTGCCACGGCAAGTCTGCGCCGCTCCGGAGGATGCGCCCCGGAGACTGGCTCATTTATTATTCTCCGCGTACGGACATGAAGGAAGGGGAGCCGCTGCAAGCCTTTACCGCTATCGGACAGGTGGCGGACGACCGGGTTTACGAATACCGGATGTCCGATTCCTTCGTGCCGTTCCGCCGGGATATCCGCTATGTGCCCTGCAGCGTAGTGAAAATCGCCCCGCTGCTGGATCGGCTCAGCTTTACGCGCGGGAACCGGCATTGGGGGTATAAGTTGCGCTCGGGCCATTTCGAGATCGCGCGGGAGGATTTTCTGACGATTGCCGGAGCGATGCTGGGCGAGGCGGGAACTCTCAAAATAGAGACCGGAAATATATCTATATCTTGAGGCTGGACTTGCCCAAGCGACGAGCTTGGGGCGTCCGGTTTTTCTTTTTTTTAAGCAGACTGTAACTTACCCCACCGACCTTCTTGTTCGGGAAAGTCAAGGGCGGATTTTCTACCTTGGCCGGATGGGCACAATCTTTGAAAAGCTTTACGGCATAAAGCATACATGACGCGGTATACAGAACATCAACAAGTGAGTCGATGTCTCGTAAAGGAAACTGCTGGGATAATGCGTCCATGGAGTCGTTCTTTGGTCATATGAAGGACGAACTTAACTACAAAGATTGTCAATCTCTTAAAGAACTGCGCTACAGGTTAATGAGTATATGGCCCATTACAATTCAGAACGCTATCAATGGACATTAAAAAAGATGACTCCTGATGAATTCAGAAGCCATCTCTTAGCTGCTTAAAAGACCATAGTCACTTTTTCAATGCTGTCCACAAAGGGGGTTACAGTTCAAGTATTACCGACATGGTGTTTTTTTAGCCCTTCTGTTCAATTTATTGATCAACTATTTTCGTCCCCACAGTGCCATTGCAATAATTTCTATTAAGCCCACTACGACAAAAACTATTGATCCTACCAAAAGAGATGTTTGAAGATCTACGTTCAAAATGCTAGGCAAAATTGTGAATAAAATAATAAAATTCAAAATATTCCAAGGTAGTCTTTTTTTTAAAAAATTAAGTAGTACTTGTTTCATTGTATAATTTCTCCCTTTTGAGTTTGTTTAATTTTACCATATTATCGAATTTCTTGCGCTATGATAACTGAAAAAAATTTTATATATCTAGGTTTTTATTGAATATATACCCTTAAATTGATAATATTAATTTGTTAGCAAAAATATTCATTTATTTCAAAATAATAGGAGGTTTTCGGGGTGAAAAAAATTATTGTCGCTTCGTCTTTATCTTTGGCCTTACTGGGAAGTCAGGTCGGCTCTGCTTTTGCTGCTCCTCAAGAAGTTACTGTTCAAGCTGATCAGGCAATTTCACAACTTTCACAGGCTTTTATCGATAAGGTTAATCCATATGTAAAAATTGATTCTGCTAAACAGTTTTATTTGACCAAAGAAGCAGAAAAAATCTTAAGCAAAGCAGACATTCAGACAGCCAAAGAAGTAATCGAAAAGACGAATGATTTTGTGAGAGAACATGCACAGGAGTTGTCTATCTCCAGCAACGGTACATTAGTGCCGACACAATTCGAACGCGCTGCTATCAATTTAGGTGATAATTTTTCTTTTGATATTGCTTGGTGGGGAACTCAGATTCACTTCTCTCATGAATTTGTTCAAAAATTTAAGGACAATGTTCTTTTATATACTGCATCTGTTGCAGGAACAATTGCTGCCATGCAAGCTACTATGCTTTTCTTTTCGGTGACTCCTCCTGCTTGGTTTGCTTCTGCGGTGACCGCCGTTGCAGCAGCTGGAGCATGGATGCTTATAAACACAGACAAAGGAGCAGGCACTTACGTAGACTTTTATGGATGGTATGGAACTATTGGTATAACAGTCCCAGTTCCTATTTTCCACTCTTATTAACTCTGGGCGGCGAATCTGATTTCGTGGAACAATGCAAAAAAACGGCTCTTGTTCGCATTACGCGGCAAGAGCCGTTTTTTTGGTTTTCTTCGAATTTATTATCAAGTCCTTGGCTTCTCAAACGATAGGCATGGGTCCCCCAGTTCACCGGCCCTAAAACTCAAGCGACCACAGTACCGGGTTCCATTGGTATTTTTTACGGGCCTCGTTGCGGGTATGGCTCTACGGGGCAGGGCACGCCTAGCGCCGAAGAACCGCGGACCTCCGCACCAGAATCCCATTACAGCGTCTGCCCGCTGTCGACCGTAATGATCTGGCCGGTCATGGCTTCCTGCTCCAAGGCGGCGCAGATCATGCGGGCGATATCCTCGGGCGTGGAAATGCGCTGCAGCAATAGCTGCGGGGCCAGCCGCTTCATTTGCTCTTCCTTGCCGTCCCACCAACGGGTCGCGACGGCTCCGGGAACGATGCAGGAGACGCGGATATACGGCGCCAGGGCGCGCGCCAAAGATTTCGTCAGGCCGTGCACGGCCGCTTTCGATACGGCATACGGCAGCGAAGAGCCTAAACCAGTGATCCCGGCGATGCTGCCTACATTCACGATGGCTCCCTGCTTGTTGCTTTTCATGAAAGGAGCCACGGCCCTCGCGCAGAAAAACGTCCCCTTCACATTGACGCCGTAGAGCTCATCCCACACCTCATCCGTTGCCGCTTCCAGATCGTCCATCGGAATGTGCCGGGTAATCCCGGCATTATTCACGAGCAGATCCACGGTCCCGAATTGCCGGACCGCTTGATCGACCATATGCCGCACTTCCCGGTCTAGGGAGATATCGGCCTGGATCGCCACTGCTTGCCCGCCTTTGTCCTTGATGCTTTGAACCGTTACTTCCGCATCGGCAGCGGATCGCGAATAATTCACGATAACCGCCGCCCCCCGTTCAGCCAACGCAAGACAGGCCGCTCTGCCGATGCCCGTACCTCCGCCCGTGACCAGCGCTACTTTATTCCGCAAATTCATCGAAAATGCCCTCCTTATTCTTCGCTGCTTGTTATAAGTCGATTGTACGTCAGGAATCATGTTCTGTATAATTGAATTAAGTGAATACCAAGTTCATAAAAATTGAATTCGATAACCCGAGGGATGAGAATGGACCTGAAAATGCTAAAAACGTTTCAGACGATCGTGCAGCACGGCAGCTTCATCCGCGCCGCGGAAGAAATGAATTATGCCCAGTCTACTGTCACGATGCAGATGCAAAAGCTGGAATCCGATTTGGGCGTTCAGTTGATCGAGCGCGGTAAGAAAATCCGGCTAACCGAGGCGGGGCGGCTGCTCTACGAACAAAGCCTGCCGATTGTCAGAGACATGGAGCGGGTACAGCAACATATGTCCGAGCTGCAGTGGGGCATGGCGGGAAGCCTTCGTATGGGCGTGACGGAACCGACGGCAAGCTACCGGCTGCCGGCTGTTTTGAAGAGGTTTCTAACTCTCTATCCGAAGATTCGCATTGCGGTAGAGTTCGGAAGCACGCCGGCGCTGAGCGAACGGCTTCTTCAAGGCGACATCGACTTGGCCCTTTGCTCCGCGCCGGATTTGGGAGCCGAGCTCTACTTCGAGCCTTTGTTCAAAGAGCCATTTCTCGTCTTGATGCCCGAAGACCATCCGTTGGCGAAGCAGGAGGTCGTCGAACCGGATCAGATCCGGGAATACCCGCTGCTCATCACCTCAACCACCTGTCCGTATCGGCGGAAGCTTGAGATGGTCATGCAGGATGCCGGAGGCATGCCGTTAAACACGATGGAAATCGGCAGCATGACGGCCTTGAAATATTATGTCGCCGGTGGATTAGGCGTTGCTCTGGTGCCGAAGATTACCGTGGATTCGCTGCCGGAAGGAACGACGGCCCGGGCCATCAGCGGCGATCTCATCGAGATGACCTTCGGCCTGCTCTGCAAAACGTCGGAGGTTCCTTTGAAGCTGGCAGGGGCAAAGCTGTATCAATTTCTCAAGCAAGAGCTCCGATAGACAAAAATCAAGCCCCCGCCGTAAAAAGGCAGGAGCTTTCCCAACTCACTGATAAGGGAACTGCGACGAATACCCGCTGAACTGCTGCTGCGCTTGCTGAAGCTTCGGCTGCTCCTCGGCCTCCAACTTGTACCATCCGTTCTGAAACATCAGGTTAAACAGGTCGCGGGCGCTTTGATGCGTTTCCGTCAAAATCTGGAGCATATCGGCATGAAGCTGCTCGTGGCTGGCCTCGCGGACGGCCACGTTAAAGTTGTCGGTCAACAATTTGCATGTGGCCAGTCCGTCATTGAGGAAGTCGCGGTCGTTCATCTCCGGTCCTTTAACCTGTGGCAGCTGTCCGGTTTGCGGATTAGCGATTTCATTAGGGTTCTGGGCTTGCTGGCCTGGCATCGGCTGCATCCTCCTTACATTTGAATTATTGAGACGCCTGCTGTGACTGCTGCGGACGGGGCAGGTTGGCCATAGCTGCGGTATTGTTCACTTGCAGATGCGTAAGCAGCTTTTCATAATGGCGCTGATGCATCTGTCCGGCTTTATCGAGCGCCTGCTTGATTTGCGGGTTGGTCGCCTGCTGGGCAAAAAAATGAAATTTCTTAAAAGCCGACAGCTCCCAAGACAGCGCGTCCTTCAGGTAAAGCAAATCTTTCGTTGTAATCACGCGCGGCGGAACGGGAATCGGCGGCTGCGTCTGCTGAGCGGGAGGGGTCATCGTCGCTGGCATAAGCTTGCTCCTTTTCTGGTGAATTGGCGTACATGGTATAGAATGAGCCATTCAGGGACGAATATGCTTGGCGGAAAATGGAGAGCCGACCAAGTCGGGCCGTTGAACCCTTGGCCTGTCACTCTAAGCCTTATAGGATCTTCCGGATCCTGTAGGGCTTATTTTTATAGCGTGAACAGACTTGGAAAATTTTTGTGTCACCTTAACTAACACAAGTGGTCAAAAAAGCTGTGAAAAACGATTGATTTTTTAAGAAAAGTGAGTATAATCGAAATTAACAAAAAATTTAAAAAAGAACCACTGTACCGATAATAGGTACAAAAAGGGAGGGACGGCTCATAAGCTTCCATCATCTTGAAGCCCGGGAGTGACGCGGGAAGGACCCATCTAGGATGTACGGACGGCGCTACATGAACATCTCCTTCCATGCACACAATAGCTACAATGCCGTTACTTATTTTTACAAAAAGGGGGTAAGAGATGGTGGTTAACTACATCCTTCGGCGAATCGTGTTTATGATTCCGGGGCTGATCGGGATTGCACTGATTACGTTTATTATCTCAAGAGTCCTGCCCGGCGACCCGGCGGTGATGCTGGCAGGCGAACAAGCCCCTCCGGCTGTAGTCGAGAAAATTCGTCAAGAGATGGGGCTGAACAATCCGCTCTACGTACAATTCGTCGATTACATCAAGCAGCTGCTGCAAGGGGATTTCGGATTAGCCTGGCATACGGGCAATACGGTGCTCGGCGATTTTGCCACACGCTTCCCCGCCACGCTGGAGCTGACCATTGCGAGCTTCATCATTGCTGTCCTCGTTGCCGTTCCTGTCGGAATTATCGCCGCTACGAAGAAAGAATCGGTCGTCGACCACATTTCACGTATTTTCTCGCTCATCGGGGCCTGTGTTCCCGTCTTCTGGCTCGGATTGATCCTCATCTCCATTTTTTATTCCAAATTAGGCTGGGCCCCGGCGCCGCTGGGCCGCATCGGCGAAGACATTAACCCGCCTACGCATGTTACCGGATTATACTTGCTCGACAGTCTGCTTTCAGGGGATTTCATTGCTTTTCAGAAAGCGCTGTCACATCTGATTCTGCCTGCCATCTGTCTCAGTACGGGCACCATGGCGATTATCGCCCGCATGATGCGCTCCAGCATGCTGGAAGTGATCGGACAGGACTTTATCCGCACGGCCCGCGCCAAAGGGATTTACGAGCGCAGCGTCATTCTGAAGCACGCCCTCGTGAACGCGTTAATTCCTACTTTGACCGTACTCGGCTTGCAGTTCGGCTATCTGCTGGGCGGCGCGGTCATTACCGAAACGATCTTCGCTTGGCCGGGGATCGGCGGCTATGTGACCGAATCGATCCTGGCGACCGATTATGCGCCCATTCAAGCGTTTACACTGATCAGCGCCATTCTGTACAGCGTCATCAATTTGGCGGTGGATCTGCTTTACGGATTCATTGATCCGAGGATTCGATACGAATAACTGCCGAGGAAAGGAGAGTTCGACACGTGAGTAAATTTACAGCTTCCATTCCGGCTGCCAAGGCGAAGACGCGGGAAGGCAATAAGGCGGCGGCGACGCTCAGACTGCTGCTTCGCAATCGGCTCGCCGTAATCGGCCTTGCGTTTATTGTCATCTGGTCCGTATTGGCTCTGCTCGCGCCCGCCATCGCTCCGTACGGGCCGAACGAGACCAATACGGCGGTCAAGCTGCAGGCGCCGAGCGTGGCGCATTGGTTCGGGACGGACAATTTCGGCCGGGATATCTTCAGCCGGGTGCTCTACGGAGCGCAAATCACCATTTGGTCCGGCCTGATCGCCGTTGGCATTTCCTTCTGCGTCGGCGTTCCGCTGGGCGGGATCGCCGCTTATTACGGCGGAATGCTCGGGAATATCATCATGCGAATCATGGACATGCTGCTCGCATTTCCTTCCCTGGTGTTGGCGATGGCGATCGCCGCTTCCATGGGGCCGGGACTGACCAGCGCGATGATTGCCGTCGGTATCGTCGGCGTTCCCGAGTTCGCGCGGCTGATGCACGGACAGACCATCTCACTGCGGGAGAAAGAGTTCGTCGAAGCGGGGCGGGCCATCGGTTTGAAGGACTCCGTCATTTTGTTCCGGCACATTTTCCCCAACGCTTTGGCTCCGCTTATGGTGCGGGTGACGCTCGGCATGGGCTTCGCGATTCTGACGGCGGCCAGCCTGAACTTCCTCGGGCTTGGGGTCAAGCCGCCGACGGCGGAATGGGGCGCCATGATCTCCGAAGGCCGCGGCTACATTATTTCCGGCGACTGGTGGATCGTTACTTTTCCGGGACTAGCCATCGCCACCTCGATTCTCGGTTTTAACTTGCTTGGCGACGGTCTGCGCGACGTGCTGGACCCGCGGCTTCGCTCAAGCAAATAACTTGATATGCTGGACCATCTGACAACTTTGAGGGGGAAGAACACATGAAGAAGCACCAATGGTTAGCCGGACTTGCCGCAAGCGCATTGCTTTTGACGGCCGTGGGCTGCAGCCCGAATGCGAACCAGAAGCCGGACGCCTCCGCCGCGCCGGAGCAAAGCAAGAAGGATAAGATCATCACAATCGCCTACTCGGACGGCGGCACCACTATGGACCCGGCCGAAGCGAGCGACCTGACCTCCGACACGCTGGTCGTCGCCGCGTACGACCAATTGGTGACGTACGGGGTCAAAACCGTGGATGGCGGGCAGGTGGCCAAGACCGACGAAATCAAGCCGATGCTGGCTAAGAGCTGGACCGTATCCGACGACAAGCTGACCTACACCTTCAAGCTGCAGGAGAACGCCAAGTTCCAGAGCGGGAATCCGGTAACGGCGGATTCGGTCGCCTTCTCGCTCGACCATCTGAAAAACTCCAAAGCGGGCAGCTTCCTCTACCAATTGTCCGGCATTAAAGCTTACACCGTGAAAGACGCGCAGACGATCACCATCCAACTGGAAAAAGAAAACCACACGTTCCTGCAAATGCTGGCACTCTATAACTTCTCCGTACTGGATGAGAAAGTGATCAAAGAGAAGGGCAACGACTTCTTGGCCAAAAATGCAGCCGGCTCCGGTCCGTTTGCCATCGAGAAATGGGACCCGGCCTCGGAAGCCGTCATGACGGCGAACAAAAACTACTGGCAGGGCGCTCCGCAGGTGGACAAAGTGACGATGAAGTTTTTGAAGGAAGCTTCGAACCGGGTCATGCTGCTCGGCAAAGGCGATGTCGACCTCGCGATCGAGATTCCTCCGAAGGACGTCGCCGATCTGAAAAACAACGCCAACCTGACGGTCAAGTCCGATGCGAGCAACCGGATTCTGTATTTTGCGCTCAATACGACCAAGAAGCCGTTCGACAACGTGAAAGTCAGACAAGCGCTTGCTTACGCCGTTCCTTACGATCAATTGGTGCACGACGTTATGTACGATCAGGCGAAGCAGCTGAAAAGCGCGGTACCTAGTAACACGCCGGGGTACTCCGATTCCGGATTTATTTATAAGCATGACTTGGACAAAGCGAAGCAGCTGCTGAAAGAAGCGGGCTACGAGAATGGGCTCAGCTTCGACCTCACGCTTGGATCGGGCTTCCAGGACTGGGAGGACGACGCTGTCCTGATGCAGGCCGAATTCGCCAAAATCGGCGTGACGATGAACATCCAAAAGGTCGCGCGCGCCCAATTCCTGCAAATGCAAAGAGAGCGTAACCTGACGGCTTACATCTCGAAATGGACGTCCTTCGTCAACGATCCGAGCTACCATCTGGGCTTCCTGCTGTACGGAAAAGGCACATCCAACTACGGCAACTACAAGAACGCGAAGGTCGACGAGCTGTGGGAAAAAGCCAACAACGAGCCGGATCAAGCGAAGCGCAACGAGATGTACAAGCAAGCGCAGGAGCTGATTACGGCGGACGCGCCTTGGCTGTACCTGTACGAATACAACCGCATTGTGGGGATGAACAAAAACCTGAAGGGCTACGTGTACTACCCGGATGAGATTCTCCGCTTCTATCCGATGAGCAAGGGGCAGTAACAGTTCCAGGCAGAAGGGAAGGCTAAAGCGATGGATTGGAAAAAGAAGGTATTGGAAGAAATCGATAAACGTCAGGACGAGCTTATAGACTTGTGCTGTAAATTGATTCAATTTCCAAGCGAAGATCCGCCGGGGGATACCCGCGACATCAGCAAGTTCATTACCGACTATTTAAAGGAAGCTGGAATCGAGACGGCCGCGCACGAGTCGGAGCAGCATATGTTCAATCTGCTGTCCACCGTGGGGACGAAGAGCGACAAGCATTTGCTCTTCTGCGGGCATACCGATGTCGTACCGGCGGGCGATTTGTCCCGCTGGGACTTCCCTCCCTTTGCCGGGGAGGTGAAGGACGGCTACATTCTCGGCCGCGGCGCTTCGGACATGAAATGCGGCTTGGGCGGACTGATCTTCGTCGCCGCATTATTGAAACGTCTCGGCGTGCCGCTGGCGGGGGAGCTCTCCTTATTTATCGTGCCGGATGAGGAAACCGGAGGACACTTCGGCGTGCCGTGGGTGCTGGAGCGGGGCTTGATTACAGGGACGGCGGCGGTCATCGCCGAGCCGTCCTCTCCGGAGCATCCGACCATCGGTCAAAAAGGCAGCGCCTGGTTCGAATTTACGGTTGAGGGAACGCCGGGCCACGGTAGCCTGTCGCCGTTCAAGGGCGATAGCGCGATTGTCAAGGCGGCCAAAGCGATCGAGGTGCTGCAGCGGCTGACGGACATGAAGCCGAACATTCCCGAGGAAATGCGCGAAATTATCGAGATTTCGAAGAACTATGTCCGTGAGCGGGAAAAGACCGATGTCAGCGCCGTCTACGATCACGTGACGGTCAATATCGGAACGATTCACGGCGGGACGAAGGCAAACGTGGTCGCAGACCGCTGCACGATCGAGGTCGACTCGCGCGTGCCATTCGGCATCGACTACCGCGATGTATTGAACGAAGCGAAGCGTCTGCTGCTTGAAGTCGGGATCGACGCCGAGCTGAAACCGATCGGCTTCCGGGGCAATGCGAACTGGACGCCTTCGACGGAGGAGATCGTGCGTTACTTGGTCGAAAGCATCACCCATGTCAGTGGAAAGGAAGCTTACGGCGTGCTGCAATGGGCGTCGAGCGATGCCCGCCACTTCCGCAACCATGGGATTCCGGTGCTGCAGTACGGGCCGGCGGAGCTGTCCACGATCCATAACTTCAACGAGCGCGCGCCGGTTTGGCAAGTCGTTCAAGCGGCCAAAGTGTACGCGCTGACCGCGCTCAAATATTTGGGCACGACCGGCGGCAACTGACGGTATGACGGTAACCACCCAGAAAGGAGGACGGGGTAATGAACGCTTTACTAGAGGTTCAGGGACTGCAAACGGAGTTCGTCACCCGTTCCGGCGTGGTAAGGGCGGTCGACGGGGTCGATCTGGTGCTGCACAAGGGGGAGACCTTGGGGGTCGTCGGCGAATCGGGCTGCGGCAAAAGCGTCACCTCCATGTCGATCATGGGGCTGCTTCCCAAGGGGATCAGCCGGATTGCCGGTGGAGACATCCGGTATAACGGCCAAAGTCTCCTCTCCTTATCCGCCGCCGAGCTGCGGAAAATTCGCGGCAATAAGATGGCGATGATTTTCCAAGAGCCGATGACCTCGCTCAACCCGGTGTTCAAGATCGGTTCGCAAATTGCGGAGACGGTCCGCTTCCACCTCAAGCTTAGCAAGAAGGAAGCCTGGAGAAGGGCGGTCGAGATGCTGACCAAGGTAGGCATTCCCCGTCCCGAGCAGATCGCTATGGAATATCCGCATCAACTGTCGGGCGGGATGCGGCAGCGGGTCATGATCGCCATGGCGATGGCGTGCGGCCCCGAGGTGCTGATTGCCGACGAGCCGACGACCGCGCTCGATGTAACGATTCAGGCGCAAATTCTGGACCTGATGCGCGAGCTGCAGGAAGCGCAGGGGACGGCCGTGCTGCTCATTACCCACGACCTCGGCGTCGTGGCGGAGACATGCCAGCGGGTCGTGGTGATGTATGCCGGTCAGGTGGTCGAGGAAACCGACGTGAAGACGCTGTTCCGGCAGCCGAAGCATCCGTACACCCGGGGGCTGCTGGCTTCCTTGCCGCAGCTTGCGGGCGAGCAGCACCGTCTGGAGCCGATTCCGGGCAGCGTGCCGAATCCGGCGGAGATGCCGAAGGGTTGTCGGTTCGCTCCCCGCTGCGCCTTCCGGACGGATGCATGCGATACCGTGCCTCCGCAGCTGACGGAGGTCGAGGCCGGTCACAAATGCCGCTGCTTGCTCGTTCAGGAGGGACTATTATGAGCGCATTGCTGGAAATTCGCAATCTGAAGAAGCATTATCCGATCCGCAAAGGCTTGTTTTCCAAGCAGGTCGGCGTCGTCAAGGCGGTCGACGGCGTCAGCTTGACCATCGAAAAAGGCGAGACGCTCGCGATCGTCGGGGAATCCGGCTGTGGCAAATCGACGACGGGCCGTTCCATTCTGCGCCTCATCGAGCCGACCGAAGGCGATATTTTTTTCGAGGGAACCGACGTGCGCAAGCTGTCGACGGAGGAAATGCGCAAGTTCCGCACGAAGATGCAAATCGTGTTCCAGGACCCGTACGCTTCGCTCGATCCGCGGTGGACCGTGCAGCAGACGCTGGAGGAGCCGCTCCGCACCCACGAGAAGCTGCCCGAGGACGAGCTTAAGCGCCGCGTAGCGGAGCTAATGGAGGTCGTGGGACTGTCCTCGTACCATGCTCACCGTTACCCGCATGAATTTTCCGGTGGTCAGCGGCAGCGGATCGGGATTGCCCGCGCGCTCGCGCTGAAGCCGAAGTTCATCGTATGCGATGAGCCGGTATCCGCACTGGACGTGTCCATCCGGGCCCAGGTGCTTAATCTGATGCAAGAGCTGCAGGAGCAGTTTTCGCTTACGTACATGTTTATTTCCCATGACCTGTCCGTCGTGAAGTTCATCAGCGACCGGGTCGGGGTGATGTACCTGGGCCGTATGGTGGAGCTGGCGCCGACCGAGGAGTTGTACGACAAGCCGCTGCATCCTTACACGCAGGCGCTGATGTCGGCCCTGCCCGTGCCCGATCCCGAGACGAAGCGGGAGCGAATCATCTTGACCGGCGACGTGCCGAATCCGCAAAATCCCCCCGCCGGGTGCGCGTTCCATACCCGGTGCCCGGTCGCCAAGCCCGAATGCGGGAGCGTCCCGCCCGAGTGGAAGGAAGTCTCTCCCGGGCGGAGCGTAGCTTGTCACTTGTATTCATGATAAATTTAAAAGTGATGGGCAATTATGGGTTTGGGGGCTAAGCTGTCATGCTGAAAACATTAGATAATGCGCTGGAGCTTTTGGAATATTTTACAAGGGAGACGCCGTCTTGGGGCGTGCGGGAATTGGCGAAAGAGATGGACATGAGCCACTCGATCGTTCACCGCATCTTGACGACCTTCGAGTCCCGCGGCTTCCTGATTCAGAACGATGAAACGAAAAAGTACGAGCTGGGAACGAAGCTGTGGGAATACGGTTCCATTATTAGGGATAACCTCCGTATTTCCGATGTGATCCTGCCCGTTATGCATACATTATCCGAGGAAACGGGAGAATCCGTGTTCCTTACCTGGCTGGACGATCATGAAGGGATCTGCGTGGAAATTGCGGAAAGTCCGCAGCGGATCAAATATGCGATGTCCTCGGTCGGAGACCGGACGCCGCTCTATGCCGGAGCCTCCAACAAGGTCATTATGGCGTACTTGCCGAAGGCCGCTCAGGAGGCGATCATCGACAAGGGCTTGAAGCCCAAGACCGGCAAGACGGTCATCGATCCGGAGAAGCTGATGGGGGATTTGGCGGCGATTCGCAAGGCGGGCTGGGCTTACTCCGTTGGAGAATACTCCGACGCGACGTTCGGGATTGCGCTTCCGATTTTTAACAAGCGACGTGAAATCGTGGCGTCGCTTACGCTAGCCGGACCGGAGTACCGGATGCCGGAAGCGAAAGTGTCGGAGGTGCTGGATATGATGCGCAGAAAGCGCGACGAGATTGAAGCGTGCCTGCATAAGCTGAGCATCTCGTCTGTGGCCGGACGGCGTCATCCGATATCCTGACAAGGAATGTGAGAATTCCCACCCGCTGATCGCCGACTGCTGATCGATCGGAAAAACGCAAGTTTTTGAAGAGGAGAGGGGAATGACACCATGTCTTTACAGCAAACGCTGCATGTCTATGAAACGATGGATAGCGCTTATGTTAACGGGAACCAAATCAAAGAGCTGTTCGCAGCCTATCCGGAGGTAGAGGTCACCGTCCAGACGGTGCAGGGCGAGAAGGGCTCGACCGATTTTGTCAAAATCGTTATTCCGGGCACGAATGGGAAGCGGAACGGTGGGTCCGCGCCGACGTTCGGCATTATCGGACGCCTTGGCGGCATCGGAGCCCGCCCGTCCCGGATCGGCATCGTATCCGATGCGGACGGCGCCGTGGCAGCGGTAGCCAGCGCGCTGAAGCTGGCGGACATGAAGCGAAAGGGTGATCATCTCCGGGGCGACGTGATCGTCACGACCCACATCTGCCCGGATGCGCCGACCCGGCCGCATGAGCCGGTCGATTTTATGGACTCCCCCGTCGATATTTTGACAATGAATCAATATGAAGTTGTGCCGGAGATGGAAGCGATCCTGTCCATCGATACGACGAAAGGCAACCGGGTCATCAACCATAAAGGCATCACCATTTCGCCGACCGTGAAGGAAGGCTATATTTTGCGGATCAGCGACGATTTGTTGCGCATCATGGAGATGACGACCGGTCAGTACCCGGTCACCTTCCCGATCACGATGCAGGACATTACGCCTTACGGCAACGATCTGTACCATATCAACAGCATCCTGCAGCCTGCGGTCGCTACGAATGCGCCGGTAGTCGGTCTGGCGATCACTGCGCAATCGACCGTTCCGGGCTGCGGCACGGGGGCGAGCCACGAGGTGGATATTGCCGCCGCGGTGAAATTTGCCGTCGAAACGGCGAAAGAAGTCACGAACGGCACCTGCTCTTTCTACAGCAAGGACGAATTTGCGAAAATTCAGCAGCTTTACGGCTCGATGAAGGTTCTTCAGACGATGGGCGGCACGTCCGTCAACGCCTAATACCCGGTCCGGAGCGGATACGCCGGCAGAAACGGAGATGGCTGAAGTGAAGAAATTAGGTACCGTTACCATCGGGCAAGCGCCCCGCCCGGACGTGACTCCGATTCTGGAGCGGCACTTGGGAGATCGGGTTGAGCTGCTCCAGGTCGGCGTTCTGGATGGGATGACGAAACAAGAGATCGCCGCCTCGCTGTCTCCGGACCCGGAACATTATGTGCTGACCTCGCGGCTGGCGAGCGGCGATGCCGTCGTGATGGCAAGGGAAAAAATCGCGCCGGTGCTCCAGCAAAAGATCGATTGGCTGGAGGAACTGGGCTGCCGGCAGATCCTTGTTCTCTGCACGGGGGTATTCGACGGATTGACGACGAAAAATGCCCGTCTGCTGGAGCCCGACGAGCTGCTTGCTCCAATCGTCGCGGCGATGGTTCGCGGCATGCGGTTCGGCGTCCTCGTTCCTTTGGCCGAGCAGCAGGAGGCTTTGGCGGAGAAGTGGCGACATCGCGGGCTTGATCCGTTCATCGCGGCGGCTTCGCCGTACGATTTCAGGGAAAAGCAGGCGCTTGCCGCATGCGCGCAGCTGAAGGATCAGGCGGACATCGTGCTGCTCGATTGCATGGGATATACGGAAGCGATGCGGGCGTTTGTCGCGAGGCATACGGGACTGCCCGTGATTTTGTCCAATGCGCTGATGGCTAAGGTGATTTCGGAGATGATCTAAAAAGGCAAGTCAAATTCGCAAGATAGGAAGTTATGCTATGGATACGTCTTTGGTCAAAGTAAGCTCCGGCCTGCTGCAAAGCTGCCTCGGGCTCAAGCCGCACGAGAAGCTGCTGGTGGTCGCCGACGACCGGAAGAAAGACATCGGCGAAGCGTTATACGAAGCCGGGAAGCAACTGGGCGCGGAGGCGATGCTGATGGTGATGAAGGAACGGGAGAAGTCGGGACAAGAGCCGCCGTCTCCGGTCAGCGAGGCGATGAAGCAGGCCGATGTTGTCATCTGCGCGACCGAGCATTCCCTCACCCATACGAAAGCGCGCAAAGAGGCGGCCGCGCAAGGAGCCCGCTTGGCAACGATGCCCGGCATTACCCGGGATATGTTCCTCGAAGGCGCGATAGCCGCCGATTACGATAAAGTCAAACGGGTCACTGAGCAAGTGACCGACCTCCTCAGCCGCGGCAAGCGGGTACGGATCGAGAAGGACGGCAAGGTGCTGACCTTCTCCATCGAAGGGCGCAGCGGCATTCCGAGCACCGGCGTCTACGTGAATCCGGGCGAGTCGGGGAATTTGCCGTCCGGAGAAGGCTATATCGCCCCGCTGGAAGGGTCCGCTTCGGGACAACTCGTGGTCGACGGCTCGATTGCGGACATCGGCAAGCTCTATAGCCCAGTGACGATCACGGTGGAAAACGGACGCCTCACCGAGGCGGAGGGAGAAGCGGCAGCGGAGCTGCTTCGGAGGCTCGGCGACGGCCAAGGCCGGCTCCTCGGCGAGTTCGGCATCGGCACCAACGACAAGGCCAGAATTACCGGCGTCGTACTGGAAGACGAGAAGGTGTACGGCACAATCCACGTGGCCTTCGGCAGCAACCACACGTTCGGCGGGACGGTCGAAGCTGGAGTCCATATCGATCTGGTCGTGAACCGGCCAGACGTTTATATCGACGACGTGCTTATTTTAGACAAAGGCAGGCTGCTGGTTTAACCCGGTGGGTCTGTTCTAAACCGAAAAGCGCTGTTAAGGGGGGACGCGGTATGTTCCTTTTCCTTGACGGCGTTTTTCTTTTCGCAACGAACTTGCTTCGAGGAGGTATTTCCATTTACAATTTGTGTTTAAGGAGAAATCGGTCGGTTGATCCCATGATGTGAGGTGCATGTTATGTCGTTTCAACCTGTCACCGCTTCATTTTTTCAACAGCCGACACTGGAGCTGGCCCGTTCCTTGCTCGGCATGCTGCTTGTGAAGGAGACCGAAGCCGGCACGGCATCGGGCTGGATTGTCGAGACCGAGGCCTACATCGGCCCGGGAGATCGGGCGGCACACAGCTTCGGCAACCGGAGGACGGCCCGAACGGAAGTGATGTTCGGCCCTCCCGGCCACGCCTATACCTATGTGATGCACACGCATTGTCTCCTCAATGTGGTCAGCGGGCCGGTGGACCATCCAGAGGTGGTATTGATTCGGGCGGTCGAGCCCTATACGGGAACCGATCTTATGTACGAACGCCGAGGCCGGGATAAGAAGGAGCGGGACCTGACAAGCGGCCCGGGGAAGCTGACGAAAGCGCTCGGCATTACGATGGGCGATTACGGCAGGCCGCTCTTCGAATCGCCGCTCTATATCGCCGAAGGAAAAGCATTCGGGCCGGTGGAAACTGGTACCCGGATCGGGATCGAGAACAGCGGCGAAGCCCGCGAATATCCATGGCGTTTTTGGATCGGCGGCAACCGGTTTGTCTCGAAGTAGAGGAGGTAGCGGATGAACCCATTTACGCAGCGGGTGATCGAAATCATTCAAGGCATACCGGAAGGGTATGTCATGACTTACGGTCAAATCGCCGGGCTGGCCGGAAGTCCGAGAGGGGCCAGACAGGTCGTGCGCATTCTTCATTCGTCAAGCGGCAAACACGGGCTTCCCTGGCATCGGGTAGTCAACGCCCAGGGGGAAATTGGGATTCAGCACGAGGAAGGCCGCATGCTCCAAATGCTCTACCTGCGGGGCGAGGGCGTCGAGGTTGCCGATAACGGACAACTGGATTTGGACCGGTGGCGCTTCATTCCGCTTGGCGAGTGAGGGCTCCGTGGCCCAGATCGTCATCATGCCATTCCCGGGAGAAGGTTCATGTTCAAAAAAATAAGCTTAGCCCTCCTCTACGCCGTCGCGGCTTATCTCATCTATAGGTACGGCGCAGAGATTGTGGCGTGGTTTCAAACCTCCAGCCACGTGGCTGGAGTTATCCTTGCGGCAACGGCGTTGGCCTTGTTTCCGGTCATCCCCTATCCGGTTGTCGGCGGGGTCATCGGCGCGGCCTTCGGGCCGGTGCTCGGTGCGGTGATCACATGGACGGGCTCGACGGCGGCTTCATTGCTGATGTTTGTATTTGTCCGTTACGGGTATCAGGAATGGGGCCAGCGAATGCTGTACCGCTACGAACGTCTCGGCAAGCTGACCGTTCCGTTCGAGCGGAACGCCTTTCTGACCATTCTTTTCGCCAGGCTTATTCCTTTCATTCCGTCCATTATCCTCAATGCGTATTCTGCTTTAAGCCGCGTTTCCTTTGCCGCTTATGCCGCGGCGTCCGCGCTGGGCAAAATCCCGGCCATGCTCTTGTTCGCATTCGTGGGCAATACCTTGATGACGGAGCCGGGAGGGGTATGGCTTACCGTTGGCATTTACGGGGGCTTTCTTGCAGTCATGCTATTGGCCTATCGGCAATGGAAACGAAGCAAAGAACCGGTTCCAAGCGACCGGAAGGCATGAAAAAGAGAGGCGCCGTTGTACGTCGTTTGAACCTCCGTTGAGCAGGGGGACTTCATGCGTCTCTTACCTTCAGGCGCTTTATATCTTGTATAGGTGAAAAACCAAACATTCGGGAATATTCACGGCTGAATTGCGACGGACTTTCATAGCCTACCCGGAATGCGACATCCGCGGCATCTGTTGACTCGGATAATAACAGACGCCGTGCTTCCTGCAGCCTCAGTTGTTTTTGGAACTGAATAGGGCTCATAGCGGTTACCTCTTTAAAATGCCTATGTAGCGAAGAAACACTCATATTCGCTATTTCCGCAAGATCCTCAATCCGAAAAGACCTATCATAGTTATTCATGATATGTTTGATAACGTCTCTGATTCGTTTGGTGCTGCTTCCATCAATAGCAATTTGTTTCAGTGTGACTCCATGCTGCCCTTGCAGAACCCTATAGAGAATTTCCTTCGTGATGAGAGGAGCAAGTACCGGGATATCCTTAGGGTTATCCAGCAAACGAGCCAACCTGATTACCGCATCCAACAAAGATAATTCCATCCGGCTGACAAACATACCTCGCTTAGCGTTTTCTTTCGGGCCAACTCGGTTGTCAGAATCGCTTGAAATCTCTAAGATTTGACTTGGGGTAAATTCTAGTTTGAGAGACAAATACGGAACTTGGGAAGAGGCTTCCATGACTTGGCCGGTAACCGGCAGGTCAACGGATGCAACAAGGTAATCGGCAGGACCGTATCTAAAGCGCTCCTGTGCCAGCAATACCTCCTTCACACCCTGAACGACCATGCAAAAGGAAGGATTGTAAACTCCAAAATTTGATCCAGTAACGTTAGATCGACGAGTGAAAAATAAAGACGGAATTGCAGTCGCGTGAACACCGTCCCGGCCTGAATAACGCTCAATGAGTTTGGCAAGCTCCCCCTGCTGTTCATATATTCGTTCAGACATAAGATCCTCCCGTTCCTCCATCCTTGATAGTCCCATCATAATTCAGATTCGTACGTAGCGTAAATGGCTGTGAGAGTATTAGGCAATCATTTGAGAAGAATGGGATACCGGCCACCTTTTCATTTGTTGCATAATTGTCAGTATGCTAAGTTAAAGGGGAAGATTAGAATGGATAAACAGGGGAAATATACAGTTATTACCGGAGCAAGCTCCGGTATAGGTTACGCGGCAGCTAAAGCTTTCGCAAAACGTAAGAAAAATATCGTACTTGTTGCTCGCCGCGAAAGCAATCTGAATGAACTGAAAAGAGAAATTTTGCAGGATATTCCCGAGCTGGATATTGTGGTGAAAGCAGTCGATATATCCGTCAGTCAAAACGCCCATCAACTCTATCGAGAATTAAATGAGTATCAAATCGAAACATGGATTAATAATGCAGGTTTCGGTAGTTATGACAGTGTTTCCGGTCAAGACTTGGAAAAGATTGAAACCATGCTGCGCCTAAACGTGGAAGCCCTAACTATATTTTCGTCCTTGTATGTGCGTGATTATAGAGACGTGGATGGTACACAATTAATCAATATCTCTTCAGCTGGCGGATACACACTCGTACCAACGGCCGTTACTTACTGTGCTTCCAAGTTTTTTGTCAGCGCGTTTACCGAGGGGTTAGCCCATGAACTGAAAGCTGCCAATGCAAAATTACAAGCTAAAGTTTTGGCACCGGCGGCAACCAAAACCGAATTTGGAAAAGTGGCAAACAATACGAGCGAGTATGACTATGACAAAATTTTCAATTCATACCATACAAGCGATGAAATGGCCAGTTTTCTCTTGCAGCTTTATGATAGCAACATGACTGTTGGTATAGTTGACAGAGAAACCTTTGAATTCAAACTTAGTGAACCACTTTTTGCTTATGCGGGTGGTTCCAAGAATAACCAAAAAGTCTGACTGATCGATTGACACATCTCAATTTTAAAGTGGTGGACCGATTTATCGACGGCTGCCGTTGAACCAGAGATAGCAAGAAAGCCGATTACACCGTTAGAGTGGTGAAAACCGGCTTTCTTCAATGTTCAAAGCTCCTTAGCGTTTTGCTGGCGGCGCCCCGAGTAGGAAAAGTGTAAGAGGACGGGGGCTAGTCGCCCCCTCCTACTTAATTTTTATCGATAAACTTACCGCTGAGCGGCAGGCCGGCGGCTAAGCTCTGCCAGCGCTTCCGACTGCATAATTCGTTCCTCGATCCGCTCGAAGCCGCGGGTGGCTGCGCCGCCCTCGAAGCTGTACAGGAAGCGGGGCGCCGAAGGCTTGACCTGGGCTTCCGCTTTCTGGGCGCGGGCAATGAGCTCCGTACGCTTCTCCTGCATGGCCGCGTAGGCCGCTTTCGTTTCTTCCAGCTGCTGAGAGAGCTCTTCCGAGCGCTGCTTGGCGGCTTCATACCACTCCGAGCATTCCAGCGACTTGTCCAAATAATGCAGCTTCGCTTCGACCGCTTGGCGGGCTTCCGCTTCGCGGCCGTCGGCCAGCGCTTCGGCGGCATTTTTATCGCATTGGGCAGCCAGTCGGTTGTAGGCGTCGATTTGCATTTTCAGCGACCGTTCTGCGCCGGACTGCTTGTTCAGCGTCCGCTGGACCGCGTCGATTTCCTCCTTCATGGTACGGAGGTAGTGATTCAGCATCATCACCGGGTCCTCCAGCTTGCTAAGCGCCTCGTGTGCGGTGGCTCTCGATAGATCGGATAGTCTCGTTAATACTCCCATGGTTGTTTTTAGCTCCTTTTGTCGTATTTTATAGTTTGACGTAGATTTTTGTAGATTAGTAGTTATGATAAGGGTTCATGACTGCGTAGTCGTCGTACGGTGCTTTCGGGACAAGCAGGCTGAGAACAAAATAGATCAGCGTGACAGTACCGAAGCTGCAGAAGGCGGCGATGACGACCAGCAGGCGGACGAGCGTCGCGTCCAGACCGAAATATTGCGCGAGGCCTCCGCAAAGGCCGGTCAGCCTGCTGTTGCTGCGGGAGCGGTATAATTTTTTGTTCATAAAACATTCTCCTTTTTCGAAATATATATTTTTCATTTTCGTTAGTCGGTTGTTTTGTGCTTGCTTCATGTCTTTATTGTAGTCTGCAAGCGATCTTGCGAAAACCGACCTGTGGCGGTTTTTGAACTGGACCTAAGGAGGGGAAGTTATTCTACCTAAGTCGGAGCATATGTAAAATTTTACCTTCAGACAATTCCATAATTTGTTTATACTAGTGTTATTATCCTATAAAAGTTGGGGAGTAGAGTATGAAAAACGATCAAGGTTCTGAAAACGTTCCTAAAGCCAAGGGAGAGAAAGGAGAAAGGTTTTCTTCAAGCGGCTTCATTCTGGCCGCGATCGGGAGCTCGGTGGGGCTCGGCAACCTGTGGAAGTTTCCTTACATTACAGGCAAGCATGGGGGAGCCGCATTTTTTCTGTTGTTTATCGTTTGTTTGATCATCGTGGGACTGCCGGTGCTGTTGGCCGAGATGACGATCGGCCGGGGCGGCCGGGCGAATGCTTCGCTAGCTTTTTACAAGCTGACCAATAAAAAGGTATGGAGCTACTTCGGATTTTTATCCGTCATCACCGCTTTTTTGGTCATGTCCTACTACGCCGTCGTTGCCGGGTGGACGCTGCATTATACCTTGGAATCGTTTACAGGGATGCTGTTCCAGCAAGGCGCCGATTACAAGGATAAGTTCGTTACGTTTGCGGGCGGGTATTGGCCTTTGTTCTGGCAAGCCGTCGTTATGATCGTCTGCGCCTGGGTTCTTGCGAGGGGCGTCTCCGGTGGGATCGAGAAGTTCAATAAAATTTTGATTCCGGGCTTCCTGGTCATTTTGCTGGTGCTGATGTTCCGTTCGCTTACGCTTCCTGGCGCCGGCGCAGGGGTCGAGTTTTTCTTGAAGCCGGATTTCTCCAAACTGGATGCGGAGTCCGCTCTCATTGCCTTAGGGCATGCCTTCTTCTCCTTATCGCTCGGGATGGGCATCATGATCACGTACGGATCGTATGTCGACAAGAGACAATCCCTCGGCAGCGCAACGCTTGCGATCGGGTTCGGGGATCTGATTTATGCGTTTATTGCCGGGATCGTTATATTTCCGACTGTCTTCTCTTACGGCTTGAAGCCTAGTGAAGGGGTAGGGCTGGCTTTCATGGCGCTTCCTGCCGCGTTCGCCCAGATGCCGTTTGGCGCGATCTTCGGGGGGTTGTTCTTCCTGTTGCTCGCGATCGCCGCATTGACCTCCGCTATCTCCATTCTGGAGGTACCGGTTGCGTATTCGATGAACCGCTGGGGCTGGACCCGGAAGAAAGCGGCGGTTATCGTGTCTATCGCATGCTTTGTAGTCGGCATTCCGTCCGCCCTCTCGGTCGGTGGCGTGCTCGGCTCCTTCACTCCCGGCGGAAAGTCGATCTTCGATTGGGTGGACTTTATGACGGCTTACGTGCTCATGCCGATCGGCGGCTTGGTCGTTACGCTGTTTACCGGCTATGCGTGGAAATTGGCCGGGGAAGAAGCGGGCCTGAGCGGCTTCTGGTACCGCGCTTGGATGTTCCTGCTGAAGATCGTATCACCGATTATGATCATTCTGGTGTTCCTGTATTCCGTCGGTCTTCTGTCCTTCTAGGACAATAGGTTTGTGTTATAAAAGCCGGATTTCTGCATCGTAGAAATCCGGCTTAAAATTTTCCGGTACAAATTTTACTATTTTATCAATTGCTTAATAAGTTCACGATTTCTGCTCTGAAAAATTTCATTGTGGGAAGAAACCATGCCGCTTGCGTGAGCTTCCGGCTGAATGTACAGCTTGGCCTGATTGACTGCATTTGCCGCGTCATGAAACGCTCCGGCAATCAAATGCACTTTCCCTTCGTACGAAATAATATCTCCCGCCGCATAAATTCCCGGCTCGGATGTAGCGCTGGTTGTCTGACCAGCCAGGAAGTATTCGTTCGCCATCTCAAGCTTTACCTCGCTATTTTCCAGCAGCGATCTGTCCCGTTCATAGCCGTGATTGATAATCACTTCGTCAATGATCAGCTCCTGTACTTCGCCCGTCTCATGGTTGGTCAGTTCCACCCGCTCAATCTTCTCCTGATTGGAGGCCGCAATCAGCTTCGTAATCGTTGTGTGAAAGAAGCATTGGGCCGAGCTGTTCAGCAGTTGCTTCACCTGTGCCTCATGCCCGGACAGCGTATCCTTACGATAAGTCAAATATACCTGCTTGGCGATCGGCTCCAGCTCGTTTGCCCAATCGACCGCCGAGTTTCCTCCGCCGGAAATGATGACGGTTTTATCCTTAAACCGTCTCAGCGATTTGACGGTATAGCTCAGGTTGGATACCTCGAACTTCTCGGCGCCCTCCAATTCGATTCTTTGCGGCTCCAAAATTCCCCCACCGATGGCAAGAATGACGGTTTTCGTGTAATGCTGCTCACCTGCAGAAGTATGCAGGACGAATACGCCGGTTTCGCCGCGTTCAATCCGCTCTACTTTTTGATTCAATACCACAGTAGGATCGAAGGTTAACCCTTGCTGGACGAGCTGCTCGATCAGCTTCTCGCCGAGCGTTGGCGTCAGACCGCCGACGTCCCAAATCATTTTTTCCGGATAGACATGGACTTTCCCACCCAGTCTTGGCTGATATTCGATCAGCTTGGTCTTCATTTCTCTTAAGCCGCTGTAAAAGGATGCGAAAAGACCGGCCGGCCCTCCGCCGATAATCGTGACGTCAAACAGTTCCTCGTTTTTCATTCGTAATCCTCTCCCTTGTTAAGATTAGCGACGCGCTCTATTCACACACCTCCTGCAATCAACTGGCATTGCCCGAAGTGCTCATCCGTTCCATTCCGCTGGGACGAGCGATCGCGTTCCCCCTGCTAAAGTCGCACAACTTAATCATACTTGTATTGAGATTGATAATCAATATCAATTATGACTCGTTAAAAAAGGTCTGCGGCGCGGTGGCGGCAGGAAGTTTACATCATTCCTTATAAGTATTAAAGTTAAAAAGAAGGAAGACAGCCGTTTTCAGAAAACATTTGCCCGAAGGGAACAAGGGTGTCGTGAAGGAGAAATAAACAATGAGTCATGAAATCAACGCCGGCCAGGAACAGATGGGGCTGCGCGTATTGGTGATAACGGCCGTTCCGGCCGAGCGAGATGCCGTGCTGCGCGGGCTGCGGGGCGACGAACGGTTCGACGTCGTGGCTGGAGGCGTCGGTCCGGCCGCGTCGGCGGCAAGCGCCGCGAAGGCTTTGGCTGCGGCTGAATACGGCATGGTCGTCAGCGCCGGGATCGGCGGGGGCTTTCCCGGCCGGGCGGAGATTGGCTCGCTGGTGGTGGCTGACGCGATCGTCGCCGCCGATCTGGGCGCCGAGACGCCCGAAGGCTTCCGCAGTGTGGACGAGCTGGGCTTCGGCTCCAGCCGGATCGCGGTCGATGCCTCTCTCGCTGCGCGGTTGACGGAGGCGCTGCAAAGTGCCGGGCTGCCGGCGCATACGGGTCCGGTGCTCACGGTGTCCACCGTGACCGGCACGGCGGCGACCGCCTCGGAGCTGGCGGCCCGGATGCCGGGGGCTGCGGCCGAGGCCATGGAAGGCTTCGGCGTGGCGGTAGCCGCCCGCGACCGCGGGTTGCCGGCGCTGGAGCTTCGCGCCATCTCGAATGCAGTCGGCCCGCGCGATCGCGAAGCTTGGCGGATCAAAGAGGCGCTGGACGCGCTGGAAGCGGCGGGCGCAATTTTACTGGAGGTGCTACGATGAAGATCGCTTTTTCTCCTTGTCCGAATGATACGTTTGTGTTTCACGCTTGGGTTCACGGGCTGGTGCCCGGCGCTCCGAAGCTTGATGTGACGTACGCGGATATCGATATTACCAACCGGCTCGCAGCGGAGCCGGGAGGGCCGGACGTGCTCAAAATATCGTTCGCGGCGCTGCCGTGGGTGCTTTCCGAATACGCACTGCTGCCCTGCGGGGGCGCGCTCGGACGGGGCTGCGGGCCGCTGGTGCTCACGAACAATCCGGCGGTCAGCGCCGAAGGCCCTGCCGCTTTGGCCGGCCGACGGGTCGCGGTACCGAGCGACCGCTCGACCGCGTACCTGCTGTTCCGCTTGTGGGCGGCGCAGCAGGTGCCGGGCGGCGTGGGCGAGATCGTCGTGATGCCGTTTCACGAGATTATGCCTGCGGTGCGGGACGGTCAAATCGATGCCGGGCTGGTCATCCATGAAGCCCGGTTCACGTACCCTTCGTACGGCTTGACCCTGCTATCTGACTTGGGCAACTGGTGGGAAGCGGACACGGGTCTGCCTATTCCGCTGGGGGCGATCATCGCCCGCCGGTCGTTGGACCGCGAGGCGATCGCCGAATGGGCCCGCGCCTCGGTCAAGTACGCGTGGGAGCAACCTCAAGCCTCCCAAGACTACGTGATGAGCCATGCGCAGGAGCTTTCTCCGGAAGTAGCCCGTGCGCACATCGACCTGTACGTGAACGAATATACGGAGAATCTGGGCGAGAGCGGCTACGGTGCGGTGGAGGCCTTGCTTGGCCGGGCGGCGAAGGAAGGATTGGTTCCGTCCTTCGACTTGTCCCTGCTGCGTTGAGGCGCGGGGCCAATCAGTCAACCGACGGATAAATTACATGGTCCGGGAGGCGAGTGACGCATGTCCAGGAAAGAAAGCGAACTGCCGATCTTATTGTTTGCAGACCAGCCGTCTTGGGAAGCTTGGCTGGAGCAAAATCATGACGCATCGGCCGGAGTAAGGCTGCACCTGGCGAAGAAGCAAGCGGATGTCGTGACGTTAACGTATCAGGAAGCGCTGGAAAGCGCCTTGTGCTACGGCTGGATCGACAGCCGGAAGGAAGCTTACGACGAGAGCACTTGGCTTCAGCGGTTTACGCCGCGCGGGGCGAAGAGCATTTGGTCCAAGGTCAATAAGGAAAAAGCGGAAGCGCTGATCGCCAGCGGCCGGATGCAGCCTCCTGGCCTCCGGGCCATTGAAGCCGCGAAGGAGAACGGGCAGTGGGACAAGGCGTACGAGTCGGCAAGCCGCGCCACCGTACCCGACGATCTGCAAAGTGAGCTGGACCGCAATCCGCAAGCCAAAGCTTTCTTCGAAGCGCTCGATAAACAGAACCGGTTTGCCGTGCTGTTCCGAATCCACAGCGCGAAAAAGGCGGAAACGCGGGCAAAACGAATTCAGCAATTCGTAACGATGCTGGAGCGCGGCGAGAAGATTTACCCGTAGAAGCGAATAAGCGAGGCCTTCGGCCCCCGAGGGTCTCGCAAAATTTTTAATCTTATTTTAATCTTCGCTTCAGTTAAAATTAAGGCAGACCGGTTACGATAGGCCTCAAGTATGGGGAAGGCTTGATATATTCGCGCTCTATTACACTACTATATGTAGTGTAACCGTCGCCGATGGTGCTATACTGATGAAGTGGAACTCGATGGTTTTTTGCATCAGCGTGCGGGGTTTTTTATCGCCAATAACACTACACAACGTAGTGTTTCCGGGGGCCAAGCGTATCTGCCCATGAAGAAAACAGGCTGCATCGCAGCTCATATGACGAGGAGGAAAAATCATTATGAAACTGAAGTTGGTCGCTTTTGCCGTAGGTGCTGTCGTCGTCGTCGGAGGGGGCTATGCCGCTTACGATTATTATGCCGGGAACCACGTTGCGGTACAGAACGTCATTCCTGCGAATGCTTCGGCGCAGGCCGCCGGGGGAGCCGTTGAAGCAAGCAAGCTGGACGGGCAGTGGAACATCAGCACGGATTCCAAAGTATACTTCTCGGTCACGACCTCCAAGGAAACCGTGAATTTTGAAGGCAGCGCGGTGAAAGGAAGCTGGGCGCTCCATTCGTCCGATCCGTCCAAGATGAAAGCCGAGGCGGCGCTCGACCTCAAATCGATCTCGTCCGGCAACTCGCAAAGGGACGAGCATGTCCGGGGGGAGAAGTTCCTGAACGCCGCTGCGAACCCCGAAGCCAAATTTACATTAAAGTCAATCGAGAACTTCCCCAAGACGTGGAAAGAGGGGGAGAAGGTTTCCTTCGATATGACCGGCACGCTTACCGTGAATGGCAAACCCAAGGACGTCACGTTCAAGAGCGACGCGGTTTATAGCCAAGACGCGATCCGTATGGAAGGCAGCACGGTCGTTACCTTCGAAGATTTCGGTTTGAAAAATCCTCACGCGGTTGTCGTATCTACCGAGAACAATGTGACCGTGCAATTAAGACTCATCCTGAAAAAATAAACTGTCCGTACACCGCAATCGCGCATTCATTGGCTGCCGGACACGAAGCCGCATAACCGCAGCGTGAGATGTTGATGGCGCTCATCCGGGACGGTGAATGCCGGTGAAGCTTGCCAACCGCCCGTCCGGTATGGTAAAGTTGTAAATAACTTGAACAAGAGGAGGTGAGGTAGGATGAATCACGAGATGGTGAACAACCGTATTAGCCAGCTGTTGATGCTTTTGGCTGGCATTGTGCATGCTTTTTCCGTCAACGGGAGAGGTCTGTCCAAAAATGCCTATACGGTTTCACCATTCGCGAAAATAATCCTACCTTAACCGCAAACGGATGTTAGTCCGAAGAGCCGTAGGGATTTTTTCCTGCGGCTCTTTTTGTTGCATACAGAGGTTAGGATCATACTAGGAGGATTCCTTAAGATGATCGTTAACTGTCAAAATATAAAAGCGTACCATGGCGCACAGCTTGTTCTTGAAGACGTAAACTTGGATATTCAGCAAGGCGAACGTATCGGACTGATCGGCCGCAACGGCAGCGGCAAATCGACTTTGCTGCAATTGATCGCGGGACGGCTTCGTCCCGACGCCGGGCAGCTTACGGTCCGGAAAGGGACCCGAATCGGCTATTTGACGCAAATTCCGGCGGAATTCGAAGGCCGGACCGTCTATGACGTGCTGGCTCTCGGCCATCGGGAGCTGCTGGAGTGCCGCTTGAAAATGGCGGAGCTGGAGAAGCTCATGTCGGAGCCTGGCACCTCCGACAGCCCGGACCGGTTGGCCGGCTGGTTGGAGCAGTACGCGGCGCTGCAGGAGAAGTTCGAGCGCGAGGGCGGCTACGAGCTGGATGCCGTCATCGAGCGGGTCGCCGACGGCCTGCGCATTGACCGCGGCAGCTATGCCCAGACGTACGCCACGCTATCGGGAGGAGAGAAGACCCGCATCAATCTGGCCTCGCAGCTGATTCGCAAGCCCGAGCTGCTGCTGCTGGACGAACCGACGAATCACCTTGATCTGCACGGCGTCGAATGGCTGGAGGACTATTTAACCCAGTACGACGGTTCGTGCCTGATCGTCTCGCACGACCGGTATTTTCTGGACCGGGTCGTCACGAAGATTGTCGAGCTGGAGGATGGCGAATCGCAGTCGTACTTCACCAACTATACCGGCTATATGAAGGAGAAGGAGGCGCGGCTGCTTCAGCAGTTCGCCGACTATCAGGAGCAGCAGAAAAAGATCAAGAAGATGATGGAGACGATCAAGCAGCTGGAAACGTGGGGGCGGATCGGCGACAACGGGAAGTTTTTCCGGCGGGCGGCTTCGATGCAAAAGGCGTTGGACCGCATGGAGAAGCTGAAACGACCGATGCTGGAGGCGAAGAGCGCCGATTTCGGGCTGACGCAGGCGGACCGTTCGGGACGCAAGGTCGTGACGCTGGAAGGAATCGGCAAAAGCTACGGAGGCCGGAAGCTGCTGGACGCGGTCGACGGAGCGCTGGCTTACGGCGACAAGGTTATGCTTATCGGGAAGAACGGGTCGGGAAAATCGACCTTGTTCAAGCTGATCCTCGGCGAGGAAGCCGTCGATGAGGGGCGCTTCGAATGGGGTGCGCGCGTGGACATCGGCTATTTGGCCCAGCAGGAATACCCGGATGGGCCGAAGAAGTCGGTGCTGGACTATTTCCGCAGCGAAGCAGGGCTGGAGGAAGGAGAGGCTCGGGGGATTCTGGCCAAATATTTGTTTTACGGCCCGGATGTGTTCAAGTCGATCCATCTGCTGTCGGGCGGGGAATGGACGCGGCTGAGGCTGGCGCTGCTGGTGCTTCGCAAGCCGAATCTGCTGCTGCTCGACGAGCCGACGAACCACTTGGATATCGCCTCGCGGGAAGCGCTGGAGGAAGCGCTGGAGACGTTCCCGGGCACCGTGCTCGCCATCTCGCATGACCGGTATTTCATCAACCGGCTGGCCGGACGCATCTGGGAGCTGGACCAAGGCAGGATCACCGTCTATCTGGGCAGCTTCGACGAGTATCAGGAGAAGCGGAAGCAGCGCGGCAGCTGGGGCGTTCAGAGCGGGGCAGCCGCCTCTCCTGTGGCCGTGAAGGCCAAGGTTGCTGTTCCAGCCGCGGCGCAGGGCAGGACGAACGGGCGCGGGAAAGCGGCGGACCGCGAGCGGGAGCGCGACACGCTGGAGCGGGCCATTGTCCAGGCGGAGGAACGGCTCGCCGCCTTGGATGCTGCTATGCAGGAGCAGGAGCAGGAGGCGGGTACGGATACGCGTTCGCTTAGCGAGCGATGGGCGGAGCGGGAAGCTGCGCAGGAAGAGCTTGACCGCCTCTATGAGCAATGGTTGGCAATGGGAGAGGAGTAGGCAGGGCAAAGACAAAGGACCGTTTCGCGCCAGAGGATGAGGCGTGGAACGGTCCTTTTTTGGTTAAAATATATTCAAGCGCTGGCGGTCAGAAGGCCGAGCGTCTCCCGGCTTAAAGCAATTCGTTGGCCGGAGAGGCGTTCCAGCGTGAATAGCGGAACCAGCTCAGCCGCTTTTGCCGGTTCGGGGCGGTCGAGCAGGCCGGCTGCATAAGCCAAATGGCCGATCAGCCGCTCCGGCGGAATGCCGGCGGCGCGGAGAGTGGCCAGAGAGAGGCTGCGGTCCCGCTTGGACAATCTGCCGCCCTCCGGACCACAGAGCAGCGGAACGTGGCAGAAGCTCGGCGGAGCCGCCTCCAGCAGCTCGTACAAGACGAGCTGCCTCGGGGTCGAATCGAGAAGATCCGCTCCCCGCAGCACATCAGTGATCTCCATGGCGGCATCGTCGACGACGACCGCCAACTGGTAGCTGAACTGTCCGTCCGCGCGTTTGACGACAAAATCGCCGAGAGCGCCGGGCAGCACGTGCTGTACGCCCGCCATGCCGTCCGCGAAGGAGAAGGAGCGCTCCGGAACGGCCACCCGCAAGGACGGGGGCTTAATCTGGGCTTTGCGCGCGCGGTCCTCTTCGCTGAGCGCCTTGCACAGCCCAGTATAAACGGAGCCTTCCGAGGCAAGGCCATGCGGGGCGCTGGCGATGGCGGCCAGCTCCGCCCGGCTGCAATAGCAAGGATAGAGCCGTCCGCTGCGCTCCAAGCGCCGGACCGCCTGTTCATACAGCTCCAGCCGCTGGCTTTGCAGATAGGGCCCGTAAAGGCCGCCGGTGGCTGGACCTTCGTCCCAGTCCAATCCCATCCAGGTTAGATCTTCTACGATGAGCTGAGTATATTCCGGGCGGGAGCGAGGCCCGTCGATATCCTCGATACGCAGTACGAACGTACCGGAGGCGTGCCGCATTTGCAGCCAGGCGAGCAGCGCCGTAAAGGCGTTGCCGATATGCATCGGTCCCGAAGGCGTCGGGGCGAACCGTCCGCGTCTCATCGAATCACCTCGCAGGTATACAAAAAAGAGCAGGATCTCCCCTGCCCGGTTGGTTATGTATGATGTATGTGATCCCTTGCAATGAAGTTAATCATGGCGGAGCCGACGGGATACTCTCCGTTTCACTCCGAGACTGCGAAGTAACGCTATCGAAGTGAACGCTCCGACGAACCCTATGGGTTCTCATCCCTTGCAATGAAGTTAATCAATGGCGGAGCCGACGGGATTCGAACCCGCGGTCTCCTGCGTGACAGGCAGGCATGTTAGGCCTCTACACCACGGCTCCGCGTTAGGGACAACAATGATAATAACACAGCCGCCCGATTTTGGCAAGTAGCTCGGAGAGAAGAATGGGCCGGATGAAGGAAGCCGCACCGGTCCCGAAAATAATCTGCGGCCGCACTTTTCCCAGTTCTTTCGGTTCCTGACTACAAATGGACACATTCCTGAAAATTGAACGTTGGTTAGTCACAAAATATTCACAAATGTCGAAATTTGTTTTTCCACGGCTCCCTCTTCGGAGGTATAATCTATAAGTATATAGGGTTCCGTTTCGACCTGATCATGCTCCCGAAAATGTGAAAATTGTAACAAGCGTGAGGGGGGCCTCCGAACGGGCTTCTTCTCGCTTCCTATATTTTCGAGAAAAACATGATGTTTGCATTGCCTGACCAGGTATCGACACAATTAACGGACTTCTATTCCAATGTAAAGGAGGACGTTCTCTAATGTCAGTAGCATCCACTCAACAAGCGGTAGTTGCAGCCGAGCCCACCCGGGAATCCTTGGATGTGCTTGATCAGTTGATGAAGCCCGAGGTGCAGGAGTCTTTAACGGTGTTGGTCGAGAATTTGCCGAAGCTGGCGGAAATGGTGACCATCCTCACCAAAACGTACGATTTGGTACAAAATGTAGCCACGGACCGCGTCTTTATCGAGGACATCAAAGGCGGCGTCGAAGAATTCGTGAAGCCGATTCAGGACAAAGCCAAAGGTCTGGCATCCGCGGCAATCGAAGCGAACGACCGTGCGCAGGACGAATCCACAACGATCGGTCTGTTCGGTTTGCTCAAAATGCTGAAAGACCCGCAAGTCCAAAAGATGTTCCGTTTTTCTCAGGCATTCTTGGATGTCTTGGCTGAGCGCCAGCAGCAGCGTCAATAATATAGGAAAGCTGAATCAAGGAGCGGATGAACAGGATGGCTAAGCATATTTTGATACTAGGCGGCGGCTACGGCGGATTGCTGAGCGCCCTGACGGCCCGGAATTACATGACGGCGGAAGAAGCGACGATTACGGTCGTTAACCGTTATCCGACGCATCAGATTATTACAGAGCTGCACCGGTTGGCTGTGGGCAACCTGACGGAAAAAGCGGTTGCCCTGCCGTTGGAAAAGCTCTTGCGCGGTAAAAATGTCAATCTTCAGATCGATACGGTCGAAGAGATTCGCCCGGACCAGAAAGAAGTTCTGATGGCCAGCGGCAAAACGTACGATTACGATGTGCTCGTTATTGCTCTTGGCAGCGAAACGGCGTTCTTCGGCATTCCGGGTCTGAAGGAGCACAGCTTCGTTCTGAAATCCGTGAACGACGCCAACCGCCTTCGCGCGCATGTGGAAGCTCGCATCGACGAGTACAGCCGCACGAAAAACAAAGCTGATGCGACGTTCGTTGTCGGCGGCGGCGGATTGACCGGCATCGAGCTTGTCGGCGAATTTGCGGACATGCTGCCTAAGCTTTGCCGCAGCAAAGGCGTCGACTTTAACGATATTTCCCTGTATACCGTGGAAGCGGGTCCGTCCATTTTGGCCGGCTTCGCACAAGAGCTTGTCGAGCGTGC
Organism: Paenibacillus elgii NBRC 100335; assembly: GCF_004000865.1. Lineage (GTDB taxonomy): Bacteria > Bacillota > Bacilli > Paenibacillales > NBRC-103111 > Paenibacillus_G > Paenibacillus_G elgii. Next base: position 59,779 of record NZ_BIMB01000030.1, read on the forward strand.
GCAAACAAGCCTCGAGAAGCGCGGCGTGAAGTTCCTGACCGGCGTTGCGATTACGGAAATGCAGGAGAATACGGTATTCCTCAAGGACGGCAGCTCCATCGAGACGAACACGCTCGTCTGGACCGGTGGTGTACAAGGCAACTCCGTCGTGGCCAACTGCGGTATCGAAGTCAACCGCGGCCGTGCAACGGTAACGGAAGGCTTGCAATCCACGTCCCATAAAGATATCTTCCTCGCCGGCGACAGCGCGGTCGTTATGGGCAACGAAGGACGTCCTTACCCGCCGACGGCACAGTTGGCTTGGCAAATGGGCGAGACGATCGGACATAACATTTTCGCTTACTTCAACAACGCGCCGATGGATACGTTCACGCCGGTATTCTCCGGTACGCTGGCGAGCCTTGGCCGCAAAGACGCAATCGGTACGGTTGGCGGAAACCAAACGCGCCTCAAAGGCCTTCCGGCTTCGCTGATGAAAGAAGCGAGCAACATGCGCTATTTGACTCATATCAACGGTCTGTTTACACTCGCTTATTAATTTTTAACAAGAGGGCGCCCTGCCGGGTGCCTTTTTTTTGTTTACGTTGCTCTTGCTTTTTGGTTAGCGTTCACTTACAATATTCTCATGATGAAAAAGCCTCATATCGATAGCAAGAAAAAGGATATTTTGCAGGCGGCCATGCGTCTGTTCGCCACCAAAGGGATCGACGGCATTTCCGTCAAAGAGATCGGGGAGGCAGCCGGTGTCACCGATGCCGCCATTTACAAGCATTTTAAAAGCAAGCAGGTGATGGCGCTCGAAGCGTTCTCCCATTACTGCGGCGGCTATACGCGCTTGATCGACTATATGGCCGGGCAGCCGGGGACGTTCCGCAGCCGGTTCCACCGCTTGATTGACGAAGTGCTGCGCATGCATGATGAGGACCAGTACGGCATGCTGCTGCTTGCCCAGCAGCATGAAATTTTCATGGAAGCCAGCCGCAGCGGAGAGAGACAGCTATTCGACGCCCTCGTTGCCTTCATCGAGCAAGGCATTGAGCGTGGAGAGCTTCCCGAGCAGGATGCCCGGTTGTCGGCCGTGCTGATTATCGGAGCGTTCAATCAGATGGCGCTCTCCAGCCTGCATGGGGAGCTTCCGGCCCGCCTAGAGCCGTTGGCAGCGGAAGTGAAACAGAGGTTTTCCCACTTATTAGGTCAGCTTTGACCTTTTCTTTTTGTATACAAAGTTAGTGAATGCTAACTAAAAGGAGCGGGTTCAGTCATGAAAAAAATTTTGATCGTGCAAGGAAATCCGGTGGAGCACAGCTACGGATGGGCGTTGGGGGATGCTTACGCGGAGGGAGCCGCGGCTGTCGGGGCCGAGGTTCGGGTAATTCGTCTGGCGGAGCTGGACTTTAACCCGAATCTATCGGGCGGCTACAAAAATAAGCTTCCATTGGAGGACGATCTGGTCAAGGCGCAGGAATCGATCCGGTGGGCGGAGCATCTGGTCTTTACGTATCCAATCTGGTGGGGCGGTCCGCCTGCGCTGCTCAAGGGCTTTCTCGACCGCGTTTTCCTGCCGGGCTACGCTTTTAAATACAAGAAAGGCTCCCCGCTGCCCGATCAGCTGCTCAAAGGCAGAACGGCGAGGCTGATCGTGACGATGGATGGGCCTGTCTGGTATTACCGGCTTGTGCAAGGCCAACCGGGTCATCGGATGATGAAGGTGTCCACGTTGCAGTTCTGCGGCATCCGGCCCGTCAAGGTAACCTCGATCGGTCAAGTCGGCAAGTTGACGGACACGGAGCGAGAGCATTGGCTGGCGAAAGTGAACCGTCTGGGACAAGCTTTGTCGTAAGCAAAAAAAGAAGCCTGCGTCTCCACAAAGGGGACACAGGCTTCAAGCGCATATCAGTGGGAAGCCGCCGCTTCGGCTGCCGGGTCCAGCTTTTCCTTGCTCATCGCGAAAGCTGCAACCAGCGCCAAGCCTGCCGGGATCAGGCTCCAGGCAAACGTCAGGACGACCGAGGACGACAGCCCTTCCGTGATCGTACCCAGTACTTGCGGAGGGATCTGGGCTCGGGTGGCCGGGTCGAGCAGCGCATGCGGGTCGCCGAAATCGATACCCTTCGGAGCGGCGGCTTGACCGCTACCTGTAAAGGCATCCGTAAGCTTCCGGGTCAGCGCATGGCTTTGGATGATGCCGAACAGCGTGATGCCAAGCGTCATGCCGAGCGAGCGAAGGAAATTGAGCGTAGACGTCGCCGCCCCGCGCTGGCTGGCCGGGAACGAATGGATCGCCGCGTTGCTGAGCACGGAGAAGGAAGCTCCGATGCCAAGGCCCGTCAAGATCATGTAAAGCGTGACGATAAAACGCGGCGATTCCGGCGTCAAGGTCGTGAGAAGGGCAAGACCCAGCACAAGCAAAGCCAGCGTCGGAATCATGATCGACCGGAACGGCATCTTCGTCATCAAGAAACCGCCCAAGGTCGCCGTAACGACCGAGCTGAGCATCATCGGCAGCAGCATGAGGCCGGAATTGGTGGCCGTGCCGCCAAGCACGCCTTGAATGAAGATCGGAATATACACGGAGGCCGTAATGAACGCCGCCCCGCTCAAGATCCCAACGGCATTGCTTGATGCGTAGAGACGGTTCCGGAACATGCTGAACGAAATGATCGGCTCTTCGGCGCGCTTTTCCACGAACAGGAACAGCAGGGTAAGGACCGCAAATCCGGCGAACAAGCCCAAGATTTGAACCGAGCCCCAAGCATACTGCTTGCCGCCGAGCTCCATCGCGAACATGAGGCAGACGACGGCTCCGACCAGCGTCATGGCGCCCCACCAGTCGATCCGCTGCTTCGAATGAACCGGCGATTCTTTATAGAAGAGCGCAATCATGACGAGCGAGATGAAGCCAAGCGGCAGGTTGATATAGAAAATCCAGCTCCAGTGAATGTAATCGGTAATATAAGCCCCGAGCAGCGGGCCGAAAATACTGGACATACCGAATACCGCGCCGAACAGCCCGCCGAGCTTTCCGCGGTTCTCCGGTGTGACGGTGTCGAACATGATCGTAAACGCAATCGGCACCAAGGCCCCGCCGCCAATGCCTTGAATCGCGCGGTAGATGCTTAGTTGTACGATCGAAGTGGCCGTTCCGCAGAGCACGGAGCCGAGCATGAAAACGATGATTCCGAAGACGAAAAATCGTTTACGTCCATACATATCGGATAGCTTGCCGAAGATCGGCATCCCTGCCATTTCCGCCACCATGTAAGCGGAGGTGGCCCAGACGAATTTATCGAGTCCGCCAAGCTCGCCGACGATCGTTCCGATCGCGGTCGCCATGATGGTATTGTCCATCGAGGCCATCAGGATCGCGAGAAGCAGCCCCGCTACGACCATCCCGGTTTTGTTGGTTGTTTTGCCCATGAGTTGATTGTCTACCTCCGATATGAAATGTTTTAAGCTTTATATACATACTATACCTTAGCCTAACTGACAACTGGATGTCAGGATTCAAAAGTTGGTTATAAAGTTTTTTTGAAGAGATGGGGAGTGCGGGGGTTGAATCACAAAAGCGGGCGTGTTTTCACATGGCGGACTAATTTTGGCAAAAAATCTCCTGTTCGCTAAGTGTTAATGACTAAAACGTAAGCAGCGCAAATGAAAAACCACCGATTGACCGGCCTTCGGTGGCTTTTCTCCGCTTATTAAAGTTTCACTACAGCGCGCCGTGGGCTGGCGTCCAGCGGACCATGATGTGTGACCAACATTTCAGGGTCTGATAGAAGATCGGCAGCCTTGTTACCCAGGAGGCTCACAGAAATCGATCGTCATACACCAGCATAAAGGATCACTCCCCCCACAATGAGGGCAACAACCTCCTGTATATGTAATTCTAGCTGTATCTGAATGAAGCACACCATAATCAGTAATCGGTTCGACGCCTGGGATCGGTTTGTCTTCTGGGATTTCCCGCACTTTCATGACCGACCACTTTCCGCTCCAGGAACAGATACTGCACTTTAGAATCTCTTCCGAATGGTTCAGCGCATTCTGGATGACGATTATGCATTCTCTACTGTAGGTATTACAAGAAGGACAATTTTGTACTTTCATGCTTCATCACCTCTCAGCTGTGAGGAACGTGTTCAAAACCTGCTTCTAACAATCGGGGGAACCCTTAAACAACAAAGGCGCTCCCGCCGCGTATGCGAACCGAAGCGCCTTTATAACGAGTCAATTCCCGTCTTCCTTGATGCGGAAGCTGCGGGCGATGTAGAGCACCGGCGTCGAAGCGACGGAGATGACGAATTTGAATAAGTAGGTCGTCAGCAAAATTTGCAGCCAGACGTCCAGCGTATACACCCCGGCAAAAGCGATGGTGCAGAAGACCAGCGAGTCCACAAGCTGGCTGAGCCCCGTGCTGCCGTTCGTCCGAATCCAGAACTGGTTGTACACCGGAAATCGCTTCTTCAGATAGCTGTACATCCTCACATCGAGGAATTGGCTGATAAAATAGGCGCATAGACTACCCGCCGCCAGCCGCGGCATTAAGCCGAATATCGTCTCGAGCGAGCTCTGTGCGATGTCGCTTTCCTGCGGCGTGAACACGAGAGCCATCTGCATGATGACCGTCGAAGCGATCAAGCTGAAAAAGCCGAACCATACCGCCTGCTTCGCTTCCTTCGTCCCATACTTCTCGTTGAGCAGGTCCGTCGACATGTAGATCGACGTGTAGACGGTATTGCCTAGGGTCATCACGATGCCGAGCAGCTCGATCGTTTTGACGACTTGGATATTGGCCAGCACGGTGGCGAAGCCGATCCAGGCGTACAGTCCCTTCTTCCCGAACAAACGATAGCAAAGCAGAAACAAAGCAAAATTCACGACAACAAACATAATTCCCCATGCCAAATTAAACACGTACGGTTTCCCCCTTAGTTTTGATAACGCGGGATGGTCTCGAACCGCGGATGGGCCGGAAGCCCGATCGAATAACAGAATAGCAGAAACGCCCAAGAAAAGGAATGGCACAATTTTACATAAAAAATCCCCTGGAGAAACCGCACCATTGTTCGACAACGTGCGGGTTCAGGGGATTGGGGAGTAGCAGTGTGTTTCGGTACCGCGAATAGAGCCTTATTTTTTAGCAGCGAGCCAGTCACTGATAGCACTGGTATCGGCATCGGACAGCCTTCCCTTGAAGGAAGGCATGCCTCCTCTACCATTGGCAACAATTGCCGCAATTTGGTCTTTGGAGTACTTGCCGCCTACCTTCGTCAGGTTCGGGCCGACCCCGCCTTCAAAATTGGCGCCGTGACAGCTGATGCAATTTTGCTTATAGATCGCTTGCGCATCCACGGTAGCGGTTCCGCCTCCCGGGGCGGGGGTTGCGGCTCCTTGATCTGCAGGCGGCGGCGTTTTGGCGGGTTGATTACAACCAGACATCGAGACGGCAAGGAGAAGGGCGACACATACGAATGTTTTCTTCATCTGGCGAGCTCCTTTGGATGAATGCTTGAGCTTGTCGGCCGGGGAACCTGCCATCAACAAGCTTCGATCCCTGTTCATTCGGGGACGTCTGCTCTAGGGTTTCCTGCGCCGTTTTTTTCATGCACGGACTGGGGCGGGCAGGACGCTCGATCCGGGCCGCGGCCCTTGCTATAATAGAGCTGGAACGGGGAGTTGTCCGTTCGAAGAGGAAAAGGGGGAGAAGCGCATGCTTTTCATTGACAATAACGGCATTACCGATCCCGCATTGAACCTGGCGCTGGAGGAATATGCTCTGAAGCAGCTTCCGGCGGACCATGATTATTTGTTGTTTTATATCAATGAACCGTCGATCATTATCGGGAAAAACCAGAATACGGCGGAGGAGATTAACCGGGAGTACGTCGAGGGCCGCGGCATTCATGTCGTGCGGCGTCTGTCTGGCGGCGGGGCGGTATACCACGATCTCGGCAACCTTAATTTCAGCTTCATTACGAAGGATGACGGGAAGTCCTTCCACAATTACCGCAAGTTTACCGAGCCGGTGATCCGGGCGCTGCATCGGCTTGGCGTCGAGGCGGAGCTGACGGGGCGCAACGACATTCAAGTCGGGGAGCGGAAAATATCCGGCAATGCGCAGTTTGCCACCAAAGGGCGGATGTTTACCCACGGTACGCTGCTGTTCGATTCGCAGATGGACCATGTCGCGTCCGCGCTGAACGTCAATCCGGAGAAGTTCAAGTCGAAGGGCGTGAAATCGGTCCGCAGCCGGGTGGCGAACATTACGGAATTTTTGAGCGGGCCGATGACGATTGAGGCGTTCAGGCAGCATTTGCTGGACTCGATCTTCGAAGGATCGGAGGTTCAGCGGGTTGAGCTGAGCGCAGCCGATTGGGATGCGGTACGGCAGCTTGCGGACGAACGGTACCGGAGCTGGGATTGGAACTACGGCAAGTCCCCGGCGTTCAATGTTCACCGCGTGAAGCGTCTGTCTGCCGGCACGTTCGACGTCCGGCTGTACGTGGAAGCGGGAGTGATCCGCGAGGCCGCAGTATATGGCGATTTCTTCGGTCAAGGGGATGCGGCCGAGTTTGCCGCCAAGCTGCAAGGCGTCCGTTACGATACGGCTGCGCTGGCCGGAGTGCTGGACGATGTGAATTTGCAGCACTATTTCGGGCAAGTGAGTAAGGACGAGTGGCTGGAGCTGCTGTTATAAGCGGTGTGTTTTGAGCGGATGCTTGTGGAAAAAATGATTGTAAACCAATCATTATCCGCTGGAGCCTTCTCTACGACTGTATACTAAAGACTAATATGGTAACGAAGAGGAGGAAACGGATTGAAATTGGTCGAGAAACAAGGGTTCTCAGAGCAAGAATTGCGCGATATTCGGGTGCTCGCAGACCTGTGTAACGCGGAGGACGGCATTACACTGAAGCTGAACTGGGAAATGCTTTCCGAACGGCCGGCCGGGGTGACGAACGACTTTTTGATGTATGAAGGGGAAGAGCTTATCGGGTTTCTGGGGATCTACTCCTTCCGGACGACGGAAGTGGAGATCAGCGGCATGGTGCATCCGCAGCACCGGCGGAAGGGCGTGTTCACCCGGTTGGCCGATGCAGCGACCGAAGAATGCAGGCGCCGCGGGATTCCGAAATTGATCTTTATATGTCAGGAGCGTTCGGTTTCGGGCAAAGCGTTCCTAGAGGCCCGGGGAGCGGTCTATTCGTTCTCCGAACATTGGATGGAGATGCGGGTGCCGGACGGGCAGCCGCCGAAAGTTCCGGATACGCGGCAAGCGGAAGCTCTGGAACTCCGATTGGTGACGGCGGACGATGTCGAAGTACTGACGGAGCTCGACATGCAGGGGTTCGATATTTCGTACGAGGATGCCAGAGTGTTCGTAGAGAAGACCGTGGCTGACGGGAAGGAGAACAGGTATGTCGCGGAGTTGGGCGGCAAGCCGATCGGTAAGCTGAATGTACGTGTGGATGAAGGCGTCGCCTTTATTTTCGGTTTCTGCGTATTAACGGAGTACCGGGGACGCGGATGCGGGCGGGAGATTTTGGCCCGGACGATAGAGCGCGCATACCGGGAAGGCGGTACGGTCCGCTTCGAGCTGGAGGTTGCGGCGGACAATCCCCGAGCGCTCGGGCTGTACGAGTCGTGCGGCTTCCGGGCGCTGAACGCGAACGATTATTATACGATTGAGCTCGGCGGATAGGCCGGAATCGATCGGCAGCAGAACGCAGGTGCCTCGGGACGGGAGGCCGCCTGCGTTCTTTTTTTAGTGTAAGGGTCGGACAGCACGGCTTTCATGCGCCGTTAGTCTCGGCTGTCGAGCGCATTTTGCATTGACTTTTAAACCTACATGTAACTATAATTGTTACAACAAAGGACCGCAGAATAGAAAGAAAATAGAGAGAAGCTGCCTCTGTCCCAATTACGGATAAGAAAGAGATGTGTGGGTGTATGAATCGGGTAGGAAAGGTTGTGCTTGACCAAAATCCGGCTGCGATGCTGATGATGGGAAATGAGCATCGGATGCGGAACGGAGGCGTGGGCTTATGAGCCGGATCGAAGCTTCGGCGCAGGGCTCCGTGCCGTCGCGCCGAATATGGATGGTGTTCATCTTAGGCTCGTTGTCCGCATTCGGGCCGCTGTCACTCGATATGTATTTGCCCGCATTGCCGAAGCTGGCGGGTGAGCTGAACAGTAGTACGTCGATGGCCCAGCTTAGCCTGACGGCTTGTCTGCTCGGGCTGGCTCTCGGCCAGCTGTATGCCGGGCCGGTCAGTGACGTACGCGGCCGGCGGCTGCCGCTGCTGATCGGCCTGATCCTCTACGGCGTATCTTCGGTGCTCTGCGCTGTTGCGCCATCCGCCGAACTGCTGGTATTGCTCCGCTTTATCCAGGGGATGGCAGGCTCTGCAGGGATCGTCATTTCGCGGGCCATCGTGCGGGATATGTACTCGGGAACGGAGCTGACGAAGTTTTTCTCGCTGCTGATGCTGGTGAACGGGGCGGCGCCGATTCTCGCGCCCATCGCGGGCGGGCAGCTGCTGGAAGTCACCTCTTGGCGCGGCGTGTTTGTCGTACTCGGCCTGATCGGCGTTCTGATGCTGATCGCGGTCGTGTTGGCCCTGCCGGAGACGCTGCCGCAGGAGCGGCGGTCCAAGGGAGGCCTGGGGAATACGCTGACGACGTTCCGCCGTCTGCTGAGCGACCGGACGTTCATGGGCTACGCCCTGGCACAGGGCTTCGTCATTGCCGCCATGTTCGCTTACATTTCAGGCTCGCCCTTTGTGCTTCAGGATATTTTCGGCGTATCGCCGCAGATGTTCAGTGTCTGCTTCGCGATTAACGGCCTCGGTATCATTCTCGCGGGGCAGGTTACGGGCCGGCTTGCCGGACGGGTCAGCGACAAGCGGCTGCTGGTCAGCGGGCTGGCGCTCGCCTCGGTCGCCGGTGTGGCGCTGCTGCTTGCGATCGTGTCGGGAGCCGGGCTCTATGCGATTCTGGTGCCTTTATTCTTCGTCGTATCCAGCGTCGGGATCGTGTCTACGGCCGGATTCTCGCTGGCGATGCGCAATCAGAGCGAATCGGCGGGAAGCGCCTCGGCTCTGCTCGGCGTACTGTCGTTCATCTTCGGCGGAATTGTGGCGCCGTTGGTCGGCATCGCCGGCAATCAGACCGCCGTGCCGATGGGGATCGTGATCGCCGCAGCCGATGTCAGCTCGGTGCTGTGTTACTTGCTGCTCGTGCGGCGGCATGAGAATAAAGCTTAATGGTTAAGAAGCCTCCGCAGGCATGGGTTGGAAACGACCTCATGGCGGAGGGTTTTTTTTGTATATTTTGCAGCTTGGACCAACGCGAAAAAGAACGAAAAATCGCGCAGTGAAGCGCTCCAGCGGATAAAATCGTTTCACGGGGAACATTGTCGGAAAAAGTCTTTTTCCGGGTGCAGGAAACTATTTTTACAGCGCGAATTTATCGGTATATATCATAGGATACGCCTGCCTGCATCGGAAGCAGGTTCGTATGCGACCGGCAGATCAGGGGGGCGGAAATCCCTTCATTACGGTGTGCTGTCGAAATCCGCTTTGTAGAATCCTGTTATTCGACATGGCGAAGGAGAGAAAATCAAGTGAGGTTCTGGTTCCAATTTCGCAAGCTGTTTTTTTCCGTGTTCCAAATCCGTATGAGAACCTTATCGCTCGCCACCGGGCTGCTGGTGCTCACAAGCGCGGTTCTGATGCCGATTCTGGAGCCGGAGCAGTTTCCCAGGGTTTACGACGGACTGTGGTGGACGGTCGTTACGCTCGCGACGGTCGGCTATGGGGACACGTTTCCGAAAACCGATCTCGGCCGATTGTGGGCCATTCTGCTCATTGTCGGCGGGGTCGGTTTGTTTACTTTATTTATCGGGAGGCTCTATGAAATGCTGGTCGAGAGGCAAGAGAGAAGGAAGAACGGAGACTTGGATTATACGAAGCACGGCGGCGGCCATGTCGTCGTCATCGGCTGGAGCGGCCGCGCCCGGATCACGATCAAAAACATCCTCAAAAACGAGCCGTCCACGGACGTCGTGCTGATCGATGACCGGCTCGCCACAGCGCCGCTGGACGAGCATAACTTCCTGTTTATCCGGGGGATTCCTTCCAGGGACAAAACCTTGCACCGCGCCCGGGTGGCGGAAGCCCGGGAGATCCTTATTTTTGCCGACGAGTCGCTGAAGGTGGAGAACCCGTACAATGCCGATGCCCGTACGGCGTTCATACTCACAAGTGTCGAACGGATCGCGGGGAAGGTTCAGACCACGCTGGAAGTGGTACTTGAAGAAAACCTGGCCAACTTCACGAAAATTGCCTCGAACACGCATTTCAGAATATCCGATCAGTCGTTCGCCGAGCAAATGTATGCGGGACCTAAGCGAAAGGCGGCGGACCGGTAAAACAAGCAACCCCTTCTTCCGCTAAGGGTCGAAGGGGTTGGTCTATGGGGCAGATCGGGGATCAGTTCACCCACTGCACGACTTGCTCAAGCGATTGTCTTGTTTTGGGGCGGGGTTCGCTCACGCGGTAGCCGAAAGCGGCCATGCAGGAAATGCCGAAGTTGCCTTGAAGAATCCCTTCTTCACGAAGCACCTGCTCTGCCTTCGCTTTGTCGAACCCTTCGATCGGGCACGAATCGATGCCGATCTGAGCGGCTGCCGTCATCATGTTACCCAGGGCAATATAGGTCTGCCGGGCTGCCCATTCGAACATGACGCGTTCGTTGCCGAGCAGGTCGAAATCTACTTCCAGAAACTTATGGTAGATATTGGTGAAGTGGGCGCGGATCTCTTCCGGGAACTGCTTGACGTTTGTCAGCATGTTTTGAATATAGTCGGAATCGGCGACCATATCGGCTTTTGTACGGGAGAGGATGACGACAAAATGGCTGGCGGTCGGCAGCTGCTTGGATGCCCCCCAAGTGAACGGCAGCAGCTTTTCGCGAACTGCCGGATTCTGCACGACGACAAATTTCCACGGCTCGAAGCCAAAGGAGCTTGGCGACAGTCGTCCGGTCTCCAGAATGAACTGGAAATCCGCGTCGCTGATCTTTTTGCTGCTGTCGAATTCCTTGCACGCATGCCTGAACTGAAACGCCTCAATAATTTGTTGTTTTCTTGCTTCCATAAGTAACGCCTCGCTTTCGGAAAATATTGGTTCCTGTTAAGGATTATAACCCTCAACACCCGAATGCGTAAGTACGCACATTTTTGTTATATAGTTCTCATTTGTATACTGTGATGACAAAGAGGCCGCGGGAGCTGTATCCCGGACCTCTTCTTTTCATGCCCTTTTGCACGGGGCGGCGGATCGTAAGGGTTAAGACGCGGCGGCCTTGGCTTCCCGGGCGAACTCGACGCGCACCTTGAAATAGTCCCCGTCGATATCGATGCGAAGCTGTCCGCCCTGCAGCTCGACGATGCTTTTCGCAATGGCGAGCCCGAGGCCCGAGCCTTCGGTATTGCGCGACGTGTCGCCCCGTTTGAACCGTTCGAAAATTTCGTCCACATCGAAGTTAAGCTCATAGGCGGCAACGTTGTTGATCGTGAAGACGACTTTGTCCGCTTCCTCGGTTAACGCGAGGTGAACCCGGGTATGCGGCATCGCGTACTTGAGCGCATTGCTGATCAGGTTCTCGAAGACGCGCCATGTCTTGCGTCCGTCCAGCGGAGCGGTTACCTTCGGGTTGTCCACCCGGACGCGGAAGGTGAGCGTGGAAGCTTCGATTTTGTCGCTGAATTCGGCCAGTGCCTGCTGCAGCAGGTCGGCGACGTTGACGTGCTCCACTGCCAATTCGACGGACCCGCTCGCCATCTTGGACGCTTCGAACAAATCGTCGATCAGCACCTTCAGCCGCTGCGTTTTCCGATCCAGCACCTCGACATAGCTCGCGACGGTCTCCGGGGGCAAGTCCTTATGCTTGAGCAAATCGACATAGTTTATGATCGAGGTGAGCGGCGTCTTCAGATCGTGGGATACGTTCGTAATCAGCTCGGACTTCAGACGCTCGCTCTTCGTCTCGCGTTCGACGGATGTCTTGATGCTCTGCCTGATGTTGTTCAGCAGGTGCGCCAGCCGGGCCAGATTGCCGCGGCCTTTCTCCACGATCGTATGGTCGAACCGGCCGGAGGCAATCGCTTCCGTCCCGGTCAGGATGCGGGAAAAAGTCAGGATTCGGCGGAACAGGTAAGGAATGACGACAAACGTATAAAAGAGAACATATCCTTCAGGGAAGGGCGTTCCGTAGTAAAAGTAAGTGAAGCTGTTGAAGTTGAAATTTTTCATAACATTGAACAGGAAGACGCCGAACAGCACGGTCATAACGAAAATCAAGATGGCCTTCGTCAGGATAAGTCGATCGACCAGTTTAGCCTGGATATAGCCCTGCAGCTTGCGGTAAACCCCTGCCTCCCACTGCTCCCGGAGCGCCTGCGGATTGCGCAGCAGCAGCACGGCATCGCCAAGCAGGAGGCCCAGACAGCCGATCAGCAGCGCCAGCAGCGTCCATTGTGCAAAATGGCTCGGACCAACAGGCAGCCGGAATAAGGCGGCGGAGCTTCCGTAGCTTAACGCAAACATGGTCAGAACATAAAAGAGCAGCAGGCGAGGCTCCAGCGGTATCCCGCGGATGACAGCCGTATAGTTCTGCTGTACAACTTCGATCCCACAACGATTTCGGCGCATATAGAAGATCAATACGGCAGTGGCCACCACGACGGCCCCCAGCAGGTATAGCTCGTAAATTAACCGCTGCCGCAGCGTATTGAAGTAGGCGTGGTCGGCAATCATTTGACTGAAGCCACGGGGCTCCTTGGGAAATAGAAAAATACCTTCCAGCCGATACTGTTGAAAAGAACGGTTGATCGATTGCAAAGCGCCGCCTTCCAACGTTGTTTGCGGCAAGCGGATGGCATAAAACGCGTCTTGCATATCCCCTTGACCCGGATACCCGCTCTTATTGGAATAATTCTTGCCGGTCTCGAGGTCTCTGATATAATATTCAAAGAAGCCGCTGCGGGCCGACAAGCTGTGTTTGACGGCAGCGTATTGTTTGTTATGAAAATCAAGATAGTTCTTGATTTCCTTCTCGATCCGCTCGTTTTTCTGCCGCTCTGCGTTCGGTAAGATGTTGGCCTCTGTGTCTTGCCGTAAGGCAATTTCTTTTCTAATACGCGCAATCTCGTTCTGCTCTTCAGCGTCCGGCGGGTTCTGCGCGTCCTGACTTTGTGCCTTGGCCTGCTCCGCTCCTGAGTCTTCCGCGGAATTGGCGGCCTGCTCCCGCTTTTCCTTTGCTATCGCAACTACATCGCCCAACAACGTCTGAAGGTTCAGGATTTGATGCTGCACTTCTGCCTTTCTTTGCTCGACTTCGATGTTTTTCACCGTTTCAAAATGCCGGGTCCATTGCTCCATCCGGGCCTGCCCGATCTTCTCGGCATCCGTCTTATCCTCCCAATGGTTATAGACCACATGAACGTTCCGAAACAGATTGAAATGCTGCTGAAGCTGCTCGTAGAAGGCCGGAGAGCGAAAGTAATAATCCTTCTGAAGATATTCCTGATTCTTTAGCACGTCCGAGGCTGCGAGCAGCCCAAGCGCAATCAGGTAAGAGAGCAAGCCCCAAGCCAGCCAAGGGACGAGCTTACTTCTCGATTTTGTAGCCAATGCCCCACACCACCTTCAAATATTTGGGCTCCCGCGGATTGATTTCGATTTTCTCGCGGATTCGACGCACGTGTACCGCTACCGTATTCTCGCCGTTGAAATACGGCTCTTTCCATACCTTTTCATAAATCTCCTCTATCGAAAACACACGCCCCCGATGCTCCATCAAGAGCTCAAGGATTCTATATTCGGTCGCCGTCAGCCGAACCTCCTCCTGGTCCACGAAGACGGTTTTGCTGCGTTTGTTCAGCACGAGGCCCCGGACTTCGAGCTCGTCCTCGGTTGCTTTGTAATGGCCCAGCAGCGTGTAGCGTCGAAGCTGGGATTTCACCCGGGCGGTCAGCTCCAGTGGATTGAAGGGCTTGCACAAATAATCGTCCGCGCCGACGGTCAGCCCCAGGATTTTGTCCGTATCCTCGGATTTGGCGGACAGCATGAGAATCGGTATATTGCAGCTTTCGCGAATTTTGAACGTCGTCTGGATGCCGTCCAAGCCGGGCATCATAACGTCCAGAATAATCAGATGGATATCTTCCTTCTCCAGAATGTCCAAAGCCTCCAAGCCGTGGCTCGCTTTGAACACGTTCATATTCTCGTTCTTCAAATAGATTTCGATGGCGTCCCGAATCTCCGGTTCATCGTCGGCCACCAGCACATTGTACTTCTGCATCATCTTACTCCTTGAATGCTGCATTCGAATTTACGGCTGCTTGCAAGCGCATATGTCTATATTAAAGGAGACTTTTGTCAAAAAAGCTACCCGATTTCTTACAAATTTCTTACGAAGCAGGGGAACCGGTTCATTCAAAGTGATTCGTGTATGGAGAAATATGGAAGGTTGAGGTAAAATGATAGAAGGACAAAACGGGAGCACTCTTGACCTTCGCCTCAATTAAATTTATACTAAGTCTAAATACTACTAAGGGGTGAGCCTGATGAGCAGATTGAATTTAACCACGCAGCGCAAAGCGATTCTGGATCTTGTCCAAAGCTGCGAGGATCATCCGACGGCCGCCGAGATTATGGAACGGCTGCGTATGAACGGACACCAATTTGCTTATGGCACGGTATACAACTCGCTTCGGTACTTGACGGATGCGGGGTTGATTCGGGAACTCAAGCTGGGGGAGACCGCCAGCCGTTACGACGGAAGAACGGAAGACCATTACCATATCGTGTGTAAGAAGTGCGGACGGGTCGATGAAGTGCTGTCCGCGCCGCCCGCCGATTGGATTCGGGAGGTTGCGGCGAAAACGAACTACGACGTGCATCACAGTCAAGTCGTCTTCGAGGGGGTATGCTATTCATGCAAACATCCGAACGCGTAATGCAGCCGCTCATGCGGATGGGTTATTCGCAAGCTGAGGGCACCGGAATGGCCGACACGGAGCGCCTTGCCGGAAGCCCGGCGGCTCCTATGGCTCCAAGCGCAGGAGAAACGGCTAGCACGCGGCCTTTCCTGTGCGCCGAAACGAAGCGCGTGGCCGTCATCAGTCCGTTCCCCGGGGCGCTGCATCCGCTGATCAACGGACTGGCAGGCGAGTGCTACGACGTTCTCGTGTTTCACCGATTCGAGGCCCAGGTCATGAATGCGTTGGCCGTCGATCTGTTCGTATTCGACGTGACAACAGCGGAATGGGAAGGCGTGGCCGGCATCCGGGAGGCGCTCGCTTCCGATCCGAAGAAGCAGGCCCGTTCGGTGCTGCTGGTCGGCGAGCGGGAGATGGAGGATAGCAGCTTCGCCGGACTCGGGGAGCTGCAGCCGTGGCCGACGGGTCTGCAAGAGGCGATGTACCGGATCGAGCGCAAGCTCAGCGGTCTCGCCGATGCGGAAGAAGGGAGTAGCGTCGGCACCTTCAAGGATCTGCAGATCGACACCAAGAAGATGACCGTTCTGCGCGGCGGCAGCCGTATCGAATGCACGAAGACGGAATACGAGATTTTGCTGATGCTGCTCGAAGCGCAAGGGGCCGTGATGTCGCGCGACGAGATCATGGACCGCATCTGGGGCAGCTCGTTTGTCGGCGGCAGCAACGTCGTCGACGTTCATGTGAAAAGCTTGCGTAAAAAGCTGGGCGACAATCCCGCCGCACCGCAGTACATCGCAACGGTGCGCGGGGTCGGATACAGGCTGGCCGACTAAACCGTCGGCCGCCCGCTTCATCCGATCTTCATGAAAAACTCACGGAATGCTCATGATTCGGTCGTGCAGCGATGGTACAATGATCTCATAATTTAGATCAAGTCTAAATATAAATGAAAGGTGAGATCAAGATATGAACCATCGTTTGACGACCAATCAAGGCGCTCCCGTGGGAGATAACCAAAATTCGCGTACGGCCGGCCGCCGCGGACCGGCACTGCTGGAGGATTACCATCTGCTGGAGAAGCTGGCCCACTTCGACCGGGAGCGCATCCCGGAGCGGGTCGTGCATGCGCGCGGCGCTGGAGCGCACGGGGTATTCCGCGTCGAGCGGAGCATGAAGCCTTATACGAAGGCGCATTTTCTGCAAGAAGTGGGGCAGGAGACGCCCGTATTCGTTCGGTTCTCGACTGTGATCCACGGCACCGGCTCGCCGGAGACGGCCCGCGATCCGCGCGGATTCGCCGTGAAGCTGTACACAGAAGAAGGCAATTATGACATCGTCGGCAACCACTTGCCGGTATTTTTTATCCGCGACGCGCTGAAATTCCCGGATATGGTACATTCGCTCAAGCCCGCACCGGACACCAATATTCAGGACCCGGCAAGGTACTGGGACTTCATGACGCTGTCGCCGGAATCGACGCATATGCTGACCTGGGTGTTTTCGGATCACGGTACTCCCGCCAATTACCGGCAAATGGACGGCTTCGGCGTACACGCGTTCAAGTGGGTGAATGCGGAAGGCAAAGTCACGTACGTTAAATATCATTGGAAGTCGCTGCAAGGCGTCGTGAATTTGTCCGCCGATGAGGTCCGGGAGGTGCAGGGCAGGGACTTCAACCATGCGACCAGGGATTTGTTCGACCAGATCCGGGACGGGAACTTCCCGCAGTGGGAGCTGCATGTGCAGCTGATGCGGCCGGAGGACTTGGATCGGTGGGGCTTCGACCCGCTCGACGCGACGAAAGTATGGCCCGAGGATGCGTATCCGCTGCACCGGATCGGCACGATGACGCTGAAGCGGAACCCGGACAACTTCTTCGCCGAGGTCGAGCAGTCCGCTTTCTCGCCGAGCGCCTTGGTGCCGGGGATCGAGCCTTCCGAGGATAAGCTGCTGCAGGGCCGTCTGTTCTCCTACCCTGACACGCAGCGCTACCGGCTCGGCGCGAACTATCTGCAGATTCCAATCAACTGCCCGTATGCGCCGGTCCGCAACCATCAGCGGGACGGAGCGATGAACGTGAAGCAGGATACGTCCACGGTCAACTACGAGCCGAATAGCGCTTCCGGCAGTCCGCAGGAAGACCCGGCCTATGTGGAAAGTGAAGCGCCGCTGACGGGTCCTGTGGTCCGGCAAAAAATCGAGAAAACCGACGATTTCACGCAGGCAGGCGAGCGGTACCGCAGCTACACGAAGCAGGAGCAGGACAACCTGATCCGTAATCTGATCAACGATCTGAAGCAGACCGGGCAGGACATTCAACTGCGCGCCATCTGCAACTTTTTCCGGGCGGATGCGGAGTACGGGATGCGTCTCGCGCAAGGGCTCGGTATCGATATCCATAGCTTCCTACCACGCTCAAACTAGAAACAGGAAGACCGCTCTCGTGAAGCTGCTGCGGGAGCGGTTGTTCCGGGGAAACGCCGTGTTCTAAGACAAGAATATCGTCTCATGAAAAGTCACGTTAATCGTGGCTTTTTTGTTTTGGGGTTAGATATAAAATTTTATTTTATCGCCGACGATGTATTGGTCTCCGTAATGGATGACTTTCATGTCGGGGGAGTATACCGGTCCCTGAATCATCAAGAGAGGATATCCTTTTTTTACCTTCAAATGTTTGGATTGGAACGCATCGGCAAACACAATCTGGATCGATCTCCGAGTCCTGTTCAGAACAACGTGAAATTGATCCCGCAGCGTCGCATAGAGCGATTTGTTCGTCAGGTCTTCGTCCAGCAGCGACATATATTGGGGAGGAAGATACGTGAAGTCCAGCATGACGGGCACGTTATCGGCCATCATGACGCGCTTGATGGAAACGATTTCGGAATGGACGGGAACACCCATTGCCGTTGCAAGCGACGGGCTGGCTTCGATTCGTTTTTGCTCGATGACCTCCGAGGAAGCGGCTAGTCCGTTCATCTTGCATATTTCCGAAAACCCCAGGATGGGCCCGAGCTCTCTTTCGATTTTGTTAGAACTGATAAAGGTCCCCTTACCTTGCTTCCGGGTGAGCAGCCCCTCCTCAATAAGCTCGTTAATCGCCGATCGAACCGTCCGGCGGCTGATCGAGTACATCTCGCACAATTCAAATTCCGTAGGCAGCTTCTGTCCAGGCTTGAGCTTACCGCTGGCCAGTTCGTCCTTAATAATCTGCTTCAACTGAATATACATCGGCACAACATTGTCTTGGTCCAGTCTGCTCATATTTCCACCTTCTCGAATCTAATCTCCGTAACGGAGCACCAGGGATATATTAGAACTTACCCACATTATAAACCATTACGCGGGAAGAGTATAACGACATCGCTGCACAATCGTCTCCGGGGATATTTTTTTATTTTGCTGTTGAATTTGTACAAGATCTATAGTAACATAACGTACATCACGTTACAATACGATACATTATGAGATGTAACGTGACGAATATAAGCAAACAGGAGGCTACAATTTCTATGAATCAAGAGCATGCACAACAACTGAAAGCGGCGATCGAGGCAGTAAAATCACGTGAAATCGGCAACATTTACTTTGTTGCATGCGGCGGCTCGATGGCGACTCTCACCCCGGCGCAGTACATTCTTGACAGAGAAATCGATATTCCTTCGGCTGTTTACTCATCCAACGAATTTATTCTTCGATCTCCGAAAGCGCTTAACGACAAATCCGTCGTGATCTCCTGCTCTCATTCCGGCAATACGCCTGAAACCGTCGAAGCGACGGAATTTGCCCGTTCCAAAGGCGCGTTGACAATTAGCCTTTCCCATCTTGTCGACTCGCCGCTCTGGAACGCGGCCGAATACAGACTGCATTACGACTGGGGAACAGAGGCGCGTGCGGAAGAAAACAATTACGGCATTTTATACCGATTGATCTTCGGCATTCTCAATACGCTCTATCCGAACGAAAAGTATGCCCGCGCCGTGGCCTCCGTCGAGACAAGCCTTCACGACGTGTTCGAACGAAACAAAGCCAATACACTGGAAGCGGCTAAAGCTTTCGGAAGCGATTACAAGCGGGAGCCGATCATTTACACGATGGCGAGCGGCATCAATTACTCGCTGGCTTACTCGTTCGCCATTTGTCTTCTTCAAGAGATGCAGTGGATTCATTCCAGCGCGATTCATGCCGGCGAATACTTCCACGGGCCGTTCGAAGTTACCGATTACGACGTACCTTTCATTATCATCAAAGGAATCGGCGAGACGCGTCTGATGGACGACCGCGCACATGATTTCTGCCAGAAATTCTCCGACAAAATCGTACTTATCGATGCGGAAACGTTCGATATGGAAGGCATCTCGGCCGAAGTGCGCAATTATTTCGCCAATCTGGTCGCCGGCGTTGTGCTCAGACAGTACGCTCAGTATTTGTCGGAATTTAGAGGACACCCGCTTTCCGTCCGCCGTTACATGTGGAAAATGGACTATTAATATTTGCCGCTTGAATCAAAAGATAGGCTGTCGTATGTTTTGGTTATGGCGTTTCCCGGTTCGGGAACTACCGCCATAACCAAAGCGGCGGCAAAGAAGCGGCAGGCGGGGATTGACGTATCCAAACGGAGTCTATCTTTAGCGGAGGTGTGAAATCATCTATGAAAAGAAAAACAACCGCAATCTTTGCAAGCGTTCTCATTTTACTGACGGCAGCCTGCAGCTCCACGAACGGGGATCAGGCGGGGTCGAAGGACCAACAGACGGTCACGCTAAAATTTTTCCACCGCTGGCCCAGCGAACCGAGAAATTCTTATTTCAACTACATTGTGAAGGAGTTCGAGAAGCAAAATCCCGGCGTGAAGATTGAAATGGAATCGGTGCTGAACGACAGCTACAAAGAAAAGATCAAGGTGCTCGTTTCTTCCAACAACATCCCCGACGTATTCACTTCCTGGTCCGACAGCTTTGCGGAAAACCTGGTGTCTTCCGGAAAGGTTAAAGACGTCACGTCCATGTTCGATTCCGATGCGACCTGGGCGAATACGATTATTAAATCGCAGATCAAGCCGTTCACGTTTAACGGCAAAATTTACGGCGTTCCGTTTACGATGGACGGAAAGGCGTTCTTTTATAACAAAAAAGCGTTCGAAAAGGCGGGCATACAGAAGCCGAAGACGTGGGACGAACTAATTGCCGCGCTAGATAAGCTGAAGGGCGCCGGATACGACGCACCACTCATGGAAGGGCTGCAAAATACATGGGCCGTCAGTCACTACTTGGGCACGATGAACCAGCGGATGCTCAGCCCCGAGGTCATCGCGAAGGATTACAAGACGGAAACGGCGCAATATTCGGACCCCGGCTATGTAAAAGTTCTTGAATATTGGGACAAGCTGGTGTCTTACATGGGGCCGGCCGCGACATCCATCGATCACGAGGCCGCCAGAAATCTGTTTATCGCGGAAAAGGTGCCGGTCATGTATTTGCAGTTTGCCGAGCTCGGCTATTTGACGAAAAACCCCAAGCTGGATTTCGACTTTTTCAATTTCCCTGCGTTTCCCGAAGGCAAGGGCAATCCGGGGGCGTTAACCGGGGCTCCGGAAGGATTCATGATCAGCAATACAGGCAAGCATCAGGAGCTCGCCGAGAAGTTTGTGAAATTTATCGTATCGCCTGAAAATGCGGCGAAATTCCAGAAGGATGCCGGGGCAATGACCGCCGTGAAAGGCTCCGCCACCGCCGAGAACTCTCCGAAGGGAACTTTGGAAGCGGTCGATGTCATTATGAACGCTTCCGAGACGACGCCTTGGCTCGACAATGCGATGAACATTGCCATAGCGGACGCCTTCATGAAAGGCGGCCAAGCGATGGCGTCCAAGTCGATGACGCCTCAGCAGGTTATGGAAAGCGTGCAGAAGGCGGCCAAATTGCTTCAAAGTGCAAAGTAACGAACGGATTGGAACGAGGGAGCATTGCGACTCGGTTTTTACCAAACCAATGCTCCTGATAGGTGATAGATCGGAGGAGACAAAGTGAAATCAAGCAAGCTGGCTCCTTTTTTGTTTATTTTTCCGTGCCTGCTCATGCTGGCGTTGTTCGTCTATATGCCACTCATACAAAACCTGGTTTACAGCTTTCAGGAATTTTCCATGCTTTCGGGGAAAAGAAGCTTTATCGGATTGGACAATTACAAAATGCTCTTTTCCGACCCCGTTATCGTTACCGCTCTAATCAACAATGTAAAATACGCTGTCATCTCGGTCATTTTTCAGGTGGGGTTCGGGCTGATTTTGGCCGCCGTATTAGAAGACGAAGCCTTCCGCAAAATTTCTCCTTTTTTCCGGACGATTTATTTTATCCCGGTCGTGATTTCGATCACCGTCATTTGCTTGCTGTTTACGTTTGTGTATCATCCTACCGACGGTCTGCTCAATCTTTTTCTGGAAGCGATCGGGCTCGGCAGCTGGGCGAAACCGTGGCTTGGATCGGGCTCCACGGCGATTTATGCCGTCATCGCGGTTTCGCAATGGCAAAGCGTCGGCTACTGCATGATGCTGTTCATCGTCGCTATTCAGAAAATACCGGCCGATCTATACGAGGCGGCTAAAATCGACGGCGCCGGGAAGATCAGAAGCTTCTTCAACGTCACGCTGCCTCAGGTGAAGGAGATGTGTTTCGTAACTTCGGTCATTACGATCACGGGCGCGTTCATGGTATTTAACGAACCGTTTATTATGACGAAAGGCGGCGGTCCCGGAACGAGCTCGATTACGATCGCGGTTCATATGTATCAAACCGGATTTTTCAAAGACAGCATGGGCTATGCCTCTACGATTGCCATGCTGATGTTTCTTATCACGGCTGTACTGGCTTTCGCGCAGACTGTATTTTTCAGAACAGGCAAGGGGGATTAATCTGTGACAGCCAAATTCAGCATTAGTAAAACGATCATTTTATTATTGCTCGCCGCGGGTGTTGTCGTAATCCTTTATCCATTATCCTGGATGCTCGCCTCGTCGTTCAAAAGCTACGATGAAATCTTCGGCTCGGTCTGGGGGCTGCCGAGCAAATGGCTGTTCTCCAATTATGCGACCGCCTGGAGCAAAGGCGTGGCCAACTACTTTGTGAACAGTGGCATCGTGACGATCAGCACAATCGCGGGTGTCGTCCTGCTTGCATCGCTGTGCGCCTTCGGTCTCAGCAGATATTCTTTCAAATTCGACAGAGCGGCACTGCTGTTCGTTATGGGCGGAATGATGCTTAACCCGCAAGTGTGTCTTGTGCCGCTTTACATCCTGTTGCAGCAAACGCATTTGCACAATACGCTTCTGGCGTTAATTTTGCCTTATATCGCATTCAGGCTGCCGCTTATCGTTCTGCTGATCCGTTCGTACTTTCTCGGCGTATCCAAAGAAATCGAGGAGTCAGCGAAAATCGACGGCTGCACCGCGTTCCAAATTTATTGGCGCATCTTCATGCCGATGTCGACTCCGATTATTTTGACTTCGACCATCCTGATCGCTTATTATGCATGGAACGAATTTTTATTCGCTATCATCTTCATTGATTCCGAAAAATACAAGACGATTCCGGCGGGGCTGATGAGCTTTAAAGACGCTCTGTCCACGGATTGGGGCGTGCTGCTGGCAGGCTTGGTCATGTCGGCGCTGCCGCTGATTCTGTTGTTTATCTTTATGCAAAAATACTTTATCCGAGGAATTGCCGCAGGCTCGGTAAAAGGGTGAACGAGCCTGAATCAAGGGAGGTTGCCGTAATTATGAAAATGATTGCGATTGGAGACAATGTCGTCGATTGCTATCTGGATCAACAGCTGTATTATCCGGGCGGAAACGCGGTCAATGTGGCAGTCAATTGCAAAAGAAACGGTTTCGAAGAATGCGCGTACATCGGCGTCTTCGGGAACGACAAAAAAGCGGAGCATATCAGGAAATCTCTTGACCACGAGCAGGTAAGCTATGAGCTCTCCCGACAAGTGTACGCTCCGAGCGGTTCACCTGGTGTTCAACTGGTCGATGGAAATCGCGTCTTCGTAGGCGGCCCGAAAAATACGGCGCAGCACATCGTTCGCTTAAGGCTGACTCCTCACGATATGGAGTACATTTCTCAATTCGACGTATGTCATACAAGCTGCTATTCCAATATCGAAGGAGAGCTCGCTCAGATCAAAACCGCGTGCGACATTTCATTCGACTTTTCGACGAATGTCGGCACGGACTATTTGCAGAGGGTATGCCCTCATATCAAATATGCCTTTTTCTCCGGCGCGGACCTGCCGGATGATCAGCTCGACCCGTTGATTGAAGCTTGCCATCGTCTCGGAGTCGAAATCGTTGGCATTACGCTGGGGGGCAAAGGAGCTTTGTTTTCGCGAAACGGTGAGCGCTATGTTCAGGGCGTTAAGCCGACCGAAGTTGTCGATACGATGGGTGCTGGTGACAGCTTTATCGCCGGTTTTCTTACCGCGTACATCCAACACGGCGGGATGGAGTCGGCCCTCGATTACGCCGCGGATTGCGCGGCAAAGACCTGCACCTTTTACGGCGCTTACGGTTACCCTCATCCGATGGAGATGGATTGATATTGGGGCTTATAGATATACGTAAATCCTAAAGAGGACCGGAGGCAGCGTCTCCGGTTTTTTGGAGTTGTTAAATTTAGTTCTTTGCCTGCTTTGCTTTTTCGAGTTCCTGCTGCCCGGTTTCCTGCAGCGTTTTTAAGGCGTCGTCCAACGATTTTTTTTCTTCAACCACTTGTTGGAGTTCTTGGGAGACTAATTGGTCAAAGGAAGGAAAGAAACTTTGTGGAACATTTTCCAAATCTTTGTTGAGACTTGCTTCACTCGGCCTAAGCTTGTAGAAAGAGGCGAGGCTATGGCCATCGCGTTCTTTTAAATAAGCCGATCTGGAAGGCAATTCGCCAGGAGAACTGTTATCGTTTGTTTTTGCCATTTGATCGCTGTTAATAAATTTGACCAGCTCCCAGGCTGCGCGGATATTGGCCGACTTGGCGTTGATCGAGAATATCCTCGATACGGACATGGCATGGGAAGCGTCCGGGGAACGCGGATCGATCGGCACCGTCGCGATCTCCCAATTCACGGGGGAGACATCCTTCAGCGTATCTTTGGCCCGTTGAATGGTTTCCATGAAGTTGGAAGAGCTTAAAATCATGGCTGCTTTTCCTGTAATAAACAAGTTTCTTTTTAGAACATCCTCCATAGTCTTTGGCTTCCCTTGGTTCGCTGCGGGATTTTTTTGCGGTACATAGAATGCCCCTGATTTCATCCCTTCTACGGTCAACTGGGCTGCTTGTTTCCACTCTTCCGTACGAATGGTAACCTTCATCTGGCCAGGATCGACAAACGACAGCCCCTTGGCCGCTGCGATGCTGCTCAAATAATGAAACCCGACCTGTGCTGCGGCGGGGTAGGAAGGAGCAAAACCGTAAATCCGCTCGTTTCCTTGCCCGTTCGAAGGAAATCGCCGGGCGAGTTGAACTAACTCCTCCCAAGTCATTTGATCTTTCGGGAAAGGGACCCCGTATTCCGAAAATAAGTCTTTATTGTAATAGATAGCCTGGCTGGAAAAAGTGGGCGCCAGCCCGTAGAGCGTTCCTTCGCCTTTCGCTTTAATCAACTCGGTCACGCCGGGCAACATATTCTCGATATCAAACTTATCTTGTTTGATGATCTCGTTTAATCCGTAAAGCTCGCCCTTGCGAATAGCCTCTTGGAACAGATCCATCGTCTGGAAATAGATGATATCCGGCTGCTCGCTGTCCATCAGCTTCTGAAATTCAGCCATCACATCTTTATCAGGATGAAAAAGGCTTTCGGTGGAAACGACTTCCACACTAATGTTCGGGAACCGGCTCATAAATAAATTTCCATACTGCTGGTAAAATGCATTCTTATCGTAATAGGCAACTTTGATACTTACTTTTTCTTTCCCCAGTTCCGGGAGCAGGGGTTCCGTTTTGTCTGAGCAGCCGGATAGCAGGGCAACCGACAACAATGCAACCATAAGCAAGCGATTGAACCGAAGCATGAATGCTGCAAAATCCTCCTTTTTTAAATTCAGTAAATATTTACATGTTATGGACGAGTTCGATTGATCATTGGTTTCACTAAAGCCGGAGAAGGCACATATTTTTCAGGGGACGAGGGATAATGACTTCTAGCTGACAAAAACAAGAAGGAGTGAGCCCAACCCTTGAAACGTATCGCAATTGCCACCCTCCTGCTGGCCGGTCTGCTGGCAGCGGTCCCGGTCCAAGCGGCCGCCGCAGGGGACGGCGCCTACCATTTCGGGTTTAAGAAGAGTAAGAACGGCAGCCGTCCCTCCATCGACGAAGAAGGCTTCAAGCCCACTGTGGAGAAGCACGGGGCTATTTTTCTCGGGGATACGACGCAAAAGGAGCTGTATCTCACCTTCGATAACGGCTACGAGAACGGGTATACCGCCCGCGTGCTCGACGTGCTGAAGGAAAAAAAGGTCCCCGCGATCTTTTTCGTCACCGGTCACTACATCAAGGATCAGCCGGAGCTGCTGCGGCGCATGGCGGCCGAAGGCCACCTGATCGGCAACCATTCGTGGAGCCATCCCGACATGACTCAGATTTCGAGCGACAAAATCAAGGACGAGCTGGAGAAGGTAAAAGCGGACGCTGCGCAAATTACCGGACGGCAGACGATGATCTACCTGCGCCCGCCGCGGGGCATCTTCAACGACCGCAGCCTCGCGGTTAGCAAGGAGCTCGGGTATACGAGCGTATTCTGGTCGGTCGCGTACAAGGACTGGGATACGAGGGCGCAAAAAGGGGCCGATTACGCCTACAATCAAGTCATGGCCCAGCTTCACCCCGGAGCTGTGATCCTGCTGCACACGGTATCCAAAGATAACGCGGACGCGCTGGGAAGAATCATCGACGGCGCCCGGCAGCAGGGCTACGAATTCAAGAGCCTGGACCAACTGACGGTCAAGTCATACTAGCGGAGACAGGCCGACTGCCGAGGGCACGGCCCATACCGTGCGGGGAGCCGCTCCCGCCGCAGCAAGCGTCACGAATATAGGCTC
>NZ_BIMB01000031.1 GCF_004000865.1 Paenibacillus elgii NBRC 100335
GAGCCGGTACTCCGCGCCGGGCAGCAGGCGCGCCGGTCTGTGCAGCGGAAGCGTTAGCGGCGCTGTGCCGCCCGGCGGCACGTCCGGCAGCGGCGCGCTGCCGCTCACAAGCGGTGCCCCGTCCGCCGAGACAGTCCAGACAAGCTGCAGATGGCTCAGGTCGCGGAAATCGTACCTGTTCCGGATCGTAACCATCCCTTGCCCGACGTCAAACGCTTCTACCGTTACCGGTTCGATGATCTTTTTGTATTCCAGCAATCCGGGCGAAGGGGTGCGGTCCGGCGTGACCAGCCCGTCGATAACGAAATTGCCGTTGTTCGGCTCGTCGCCGTAATCGCCTCCGTAGGCATAGTACGTCCGACCATCCGCTGTTTTGCGGCTGAGGCCGTGGTCGATCCACTCCCATACGAAGCCGCCGACGAGCCGGGGATAGGTGCGGAACGCTTCCTCGTATTCGAGCAGCCCGCCGGGGCCGTTGCCCATCGCATGCGCGTATTCGCACAGCACATGCGGCTTTTCCTCGTTTTCGCGCTGTCCGAAGCCGATCATTTTCTCCACGGTCGAATACATCGTGCTGAATACGTCGCACACCTTCGCCTCACGGTCGCCTTCGTAGTGAATGAGCCGCGTCGGATCGGCGCTGCGGCACCAGGCGGCCATCGCCTCGTGATTGCAGCCGAAGCCGGATTCGTTGCCGAGCGACCAGAACAGAATGCTCGGATGATTTTTATCCCGCTCGACCATCCGGCGCATCCGCTCGACATAAGCTTCCTCCCACACGGGATCGTTGCTCAGCCGGTCGGCATCCCCTACAAGCTCGAAGCCGTGCGTCTCCAGGTCGGTCTCGTCCATGACGTACAGCCCGTACCGGTCGCACAGATCGTAAAACCGCGGATCGTTCGGGTAATGCGCCGTCCGCACCGCGTTGATGTTGTGCCGTTTCATCAGGATGATGTCCTGTTCCATCGTCTCCACCGTGACCGCCCGGCCGCGCTCCGGATGATGATCGTGGCGGTTCACGCCGCGCAGCCGGATCGGCTTCCCGTTGACAAGCAGCCTGCCGCCCCGCGCTTCCACCCGGCGAAAGCCGACGCGCGTCGGCACGACTTCGAGCGTGTCGCCGTCCGCCGTCTGGAGTGTGAGCAGCAGATCGTACAAAGCGGGCGTCTCCGCCGTCCACGGGCGGACGTCGCTCAGCTGCGCCTGGAAGTGCACCTGCGCTGCGTCCCCCTCCTCGCTCCAGCTCTCCACGGAACAAACGCCGGAAGCGGCCTCCGTTCCTTGTTCCCCGTCCATCAGCCGCCACTCCAGCACGACGTTTCCCGTCGTCGTCCGCTCTTTAGCGACCTGCACCCGCACATGGAGCAAACCGGTGCGGCCGTCTGCATCCAGATCGGCGACGACCGTGTAATCTTCGAGATACGTCTTCGGCTGAGCAACCAAGACGACATCGCGAAAAATGCCGCTCAGCCACCACATATCCTGATCCTCCAAATAGCTGCCGTCCGACCATTGATATACCTGCACCGCCAGCACGTTCTCGCCCTCGCGCACAAACGGGGCAACCGCGAACTCCGACGGCAAGCGGCTGCCTTGGCTATAGCCGACATAGCTGCCGTTCAGCCAGACGTGAAAAGCGCTGTCCACGCCTTGAAATTGCAAGAACACGTTCCGGGACAGCCAGCCCTCCGGCAGCGCAAATGTCCTCCTGTACGTTCCGGTCGGATTATCTGCCGGCACCTCGGGCGGACAGACCGGGAACGGATAATACAAATCCGTATAATGCGGCGCGCCGTACCCGTGAAACTGCCAGTGGCTCGGCACGACGAGCCGATCCCAGCCGCTTTCGTCGAATTCCGGCATGTAGAACGAAGCCGGAGCCTCCTCGGGGCGTCCGGCGTAATGAAACGCCCACTCGCCGTTCAGCAGCATGAACCGGTCCGAGCTGCCCCGGTCGTACGTCAGCGCCGTCTCCGCAGCGCGGTACGGAACGAACGAGGCGCGGGCAGGCAGCCGGTTCCGCTCCAGCACGTTCAAATTTTGCCAATCCCGTCTTACCAGATGGTCGCTCATGATAAACCTCCTAGTATATACACCTGATTACTTTGTTTTATTGATGCTGTGCGGCAGGGATCAGTGTTGTTTCTTTCACTGTGGTATAGAACGGAGCTATTTCCTTCCCTGCCGCATTCCTCGCAGCCGTCCCGCTATTTTATCCCCGTCTGCGCAATGCCTTCCACGATGTACCGCTGCGCGCCGAAAAATACGAGTAGCGGCGGCAGGCAGATAATTGACGTCACCGCCATCACGGACGTCATATCGACGCCGTGCACCCCTTTGAACTGGGCGAGTCCTAGCGTCAGCGTATATTTGCTGGAGTCGTTCAGGAAAATGAGCGGCCCGAGATAATCGTTCCACGTATCAAGCATGTTGAACACGCTCACGAGAATCAAGGCGGGCAGCATCAGCGGGACGATCACCCGGATGAAAATGCCGAAATCGCTCGCCCCATCGATTTTCGCCGCCTCCTCCAGCTCGGTCGGAATCGTCATAATGAACTGCCGCAGCAGAAAAATATAGAACGCCGATCCGAACCAGGCCGGGACGATCAAAGGCTTGAGTGTATTGATCCAGCCGAGAAAGTTGAATTCCATATACAGCGGAATCATCGTCACGTCCCACGGAATCATCATCGTCGCCAGCACGATCAGGAACAGCGCGTCGCGTCCCGGAAACCGGAAGCGCGCAAAGCCGTACGCCACCAGCGAGGAGGAAATCAGCTGCCCGATATTGCACAGGATCGTCACGGTCAACGAATTTTTCAAAAACGTATTGAACGGCTGAATCGTCCAAGCTTTGACGAAGTTGCCCCACTGAATTTCCGACGGAATCCATTTGGGCGGGTACATGTAGATTTCATTCGGCGCTTTCACGGCCGTCGTCACGAGCCAGAAGAACGGCATCAGAAACAGCAGCGAGAATAAGACGAGCAGTGCGTACGTGAGCGTTTTTTTCATCTCCGGTCCCTCCGCTTGCCCGCCCGTTTTGCCTTCACTTCGCCCTCGTAGTACACCCACATGCCAGTCGAGCGGAAGACGAGCATCGTCAGCGTCAAGATGATCAGGAACATGATCCACGCATTCGCTGCGGCGTAGCCCATATGAAAATACTTAAAGGCGTTTTCATAAACGTACATCGCGTAGAAATACGTCGAGTTCGACGGCCCCCCGCCGGTCAGCGTCAATGCCAGCGTCAGCTGCTGGAACGCGCCGATGATCGAGGTGACGAGGTTGAACAGCAGCGTCGGGCTAAGCATGGGCAGCGTGATCCGGAAAAATCGGATGAACACGCCGGCCCCGTCGATGGAGGCAGCTTCGTACAGATCGCCCGGTATGTTCTTGAGCCCGGCCAAAAAGATCAGCATCATCGAGCCCTGCGCCCATAGGCTCGCGCCGACCATCGCCGCCAGCGCCCAGCCCGGCTCCCGCAGCCAATCCGGTCCGGAAATGCCTACGAGCGATAAAAAGTAATTCAGGATGCCGTACTCGCCACTGTATACCCACGCCCAGATCATCGCGAGCGCGACGCCGGAGATGACGGACGGCAAATAAAAGATCGTGCGGAATATCCCGCTTCCCCGCACCTTTTGATTCAGCAGCACGGCGAGCAGCAGCGCTACCGACAAATTCAGCGGCACAAAGATCGCGGCGAATTTCAGCGTGACGCCCAGCGACTCCCAAAAAAGCGGATCGTCGGTGAACATCCGGGTATAATTTTGCAACCCGACAAACGTACGCTCTCCTGCAATCGGCCAGTCGTACAAGCTGATCACCAGCGAGAACAGCAGCGGCCCCAGCGTGAAGGAAACGAAACCGATCATCCAAGGAAGGACGAAGAGGTAAGGCGTGAGCCAGCCTCTTCGTTTCAGTCGGATGCCCGGCCTGGCTGCCTGTTGAACGGCGGTCGTATCCATAGGTCCATCCTTCTTCCGTTTTTCGCCTGCCGGCTTATTTGAAAAATTTCTCCGAGTCCTTGACGGCCTTATCAAGCGAATCCTTCGCATTCTGGCCGAGCATAATCGTATTGATCGCCGACGTAAGGTTGCGGTTCACTTCGTTCCATTTCGGATTCAGCAGGAACGCCGGCGTGTCGTCGCAAGCCTCCAGCATTTTGTAGAACGATTGGTAGAGCGGGTCTTGGTCGAGCTTTTTCTCGGCAACGACGCTTTTGCGCACCGGCAGGTCGGAGGTCCGCAGCTTGATCGCCTCGTCGGACGCGTAGTATTTTACAAACTCCCAAGCCATTTCCTTATTCTTGGACGATTTGGAGATCGAAACCGCCGATTCGGCGATGACGCCCTTGAGCTTCTTGCCCGGGAAGGCCGGCATGACGACCGTGCCGACGTCGATTTTGGCCTCTTTGAAGCCGTCCAGCGGCCATACGCCGCTTTCCCACATGGCGATTTTGCCGGCTTTGAAGACGTCGTCTCCGGACTGCTGATTTTTGCCGCCGACGATGACGGCCGTTTTATCCTTGACGAGGCTGCCGAACATTTGCAGCACGTCCGCCGTTTCTTTGCCGTTCATGAACCCGTCAATCGACTTGCCGTCCGGGCTGATGAAGCTGCCGCCGTTGCTCCAGATGAAGCCCTGCAGATCGTACGGATCGTTCTCCGCCCGGATGCCGAAGCCGTACTGCTTCTTGGCGGGGTTCGTCAGCTTCTTGGCCGTTTCCTTGAAGTCGTCCCACGTCCAGCCCGCTTTCGGGTACGGCACGTTCGCTTCGTCGAACAGCTTCTTGTTATAGTACATCACGCGGGTCGTAAACCCGGCCGGCATGCCGTACGTTTTGCCGCCGATCTTCACGTAATTGAACAGCCCGGGATAAAAATCGTCCGGCTTGAGGCCGGCATCGGCGGACATCATCGCATCCAGCGGTTCGAGGTTCTGCGAATAGGTCGGAAAATCCCACATGTACATCACGTCAGGCGCATTGTTTGCCCCGATTGAAGCGGCCAGCTTCTGGTCGAAGCCATCCCCGTACGCCTCCACCTGCACCTTGACGCCGGGGTGCTTCGCTTCGAATTGCCGCGCGATCGTCTCCTGGATTTTGAGCAGATCGCCCGTATCCCACGTGGCAAAACGCAGCGTCACCTGCTTGCCCGGTTCGGACGATGGCGTCTGTGCCCCAGCCGCGCTGCTTTGAGGCTCGCTTGCCGGCTTGCCGCATCCGGCGGCCAGCAAAGAAACGGAAAATATCGCTGTCGTAGCAAGAAGCATCCTTCGTTTCATTTCGAATTCCCCCTGAACGTCTGTTAGTTAACCGCTTACATGCTTATTGTAACGGGAGTAAAGCGCATACAAAACGGAGGGATGTTCGGAAAATCGTGCATCATCGGCTGCACGAACGGCCTCTGCCGGGCAAAGGTGTCTTTTCGTTCGATGATCGCCGTGTTTTTAGATGACGCTCCTTTCCTCGCGCCGCTCGCTGCGGTATTGGCTCGGCGTTTTGCCGGTGCAGCGCTTGAACCATTTGCTGAAATACTTGGCGTCGGGCATGCCGATTTTATCTGCGATCTCTTGAACGGTAATCCCTTGGGCGGCAAGCAGCTCGCAGGCGATTTTCAGCTTCGCCCGGTACGTGAACGAGACGAAGCTTTCGCCGACCGTCTTCTTGAACAGCGTGCTGAAATGGCTGCGGCTCAGCCCCACCTCGTGCGCCACCTCGGATACGGACAGTTGGGTATCCGTATGCCGGACGATCAACTGCACCGCTTCGGCAATCGGAGTAGGCCACTGCCCGACGCTGATGCGGTACCGCTTCTCCAGCTCCATCTGCCCGCGGGCTTTGCGCACAGCATCAATCCACGCCTCGCGCCCGGCCAGCGGCGCCAACCGGGACCAATGCAGCTCCGGCCGCTCGGCCTTGCGCTCGCTCAGCCGGCTGTCCCATTCGCGCTGCAAGACTTCGGGCACAAACAGCAGCAGGTGCCCTTCCCCGAAGGGCAGCACCTCGCAGGGCTCGCCCGACGCGCAGCCGCGCAGCTCATGCTCCAGCGTCCCGCCGCATTTGCCGGGGGCGGAGATCAGATACAGCGCGGTCGGCGCATTCATCCAGTTCCACGCTCCTTGAAGCAGCCGGTCCAGCTCGGCCGGAAACCGGTCGCCGACGCCGTAAAGCCATTCGAACAGCAGCCCGGAGATCGCGGGAGCGGTGTGATTGGCGGCGGCGTGCAGCGGAGTCTCGGTGCCGTTCGCGCCGAGCTCCTGACGAAAAGCGGCCAGAAACTCCTCCAGCTCCTCGTCGTTGAACGACGTTTTCAGCAAATAGCCGGAAGCGCCCAGCTTGATCCCCTGCTGCGCATATTCGAAGTCGCGATGGCAGCTGAGCAGCAATATTTTGGTCCGGGGCTCACATGCCTTCACCTTGCGGGCAAGCTCGATTCCGTCCATCTCGGGCATCACGATGTCGGTGATAACAACATCCGGCCGGTGCTCCAGAAACGCTTCCCAGCCCCGCCTGCCGTTGGGCACGTCCGCTACGACGGTCATCCCGTACTTATCCCACGGCACCGTCGAGATCAACCCCCGGCGGATGATCACCTCGTCGTCGGCAATCAACACTTTAATCGGTTTGGCATTCATGCGATCCCCTCCTTGGTTTTGATCGGCAATCGGATAACGATGCGGGTCCCCGCTCCCGGCGCGGACTGAACGGACAGCCCGTAAGCTTCGCCAAAATGCAGCTTGATGCGCTCCTCCACATTGCGCAGGCCGATGCTCCGGCGTTTGCGGACGCCGTCCAGGTGCGGCTGAAACAGTTGCTGACGCGTATGCTCGCTCATGCCTTTTCCGTCGTCGATCAGCGAGACGAGCATGTCCGCGCCGTCCGCTTCGATGCGCAGCGCGATCGTCCCCTCCCCGTCCTCAAACGCGTGAAAAAATACATTTTCCACCAGCGGCTGCAGCGTCATCCGAGGAATGTCCACGGCGGACAGATCAACTCCGGCGGCTTCGATCCGGTAGGCGAACACGCTGCCGTACCGCAGCTCCTGCAAATTCAAATAATGATCGATCACCTCAAGCTCCCGCTCCAGCGTGACGACCTCTCGGTCGACATTCAGGTTGCCGTCCAACACGTTGGTTAAATGATAAATCATTTTGTTGACATCGGCGGCTCCTGCCAATCTGGCCTTCCATTGAATGGAAGCGAGCGTGTTGATGAGCAAATGCGGGTTGATCTGATGATGCAGCGCGCGGAGCTCGGCTTCTTTTTTCTGGCGTTCGACTTGTTTCATCTCGTGAAACAGTGTTTGAAGCTGCCCCACCATCCGGTTGAAGCTGTGGCCCAGCAGCCCGAGCTCGTCTTCGGACTCCACGTCGATTCGCGTATCGAGCTTCCCGAGGCTGACGCGGCGGATCGATTCTTTCATTTTCTTGACCCGCTTGAGCAGCGGGGCCGAACACATATAGGCCAACACGAACGCCAACACAATCGACAGGCTGACCGCAGAGAACGTAAAGGTGCGGATCAGCAGCGACGGCTTGTAAAATTGCTCGTACGGCGTCCGCACCTCAATCGTCCAGTCCGTCTCGTCGGAATGCTTCGTCCAGACGACATCGTCGTCCCGTTTAACAAACGAGCCCTGCGTCTGGTAAACGGTTTTGCCACCGCCGGTAATCGTCAACTGGGAGCCGGTGTCCTGCTCGAATTCGCGAAACATCCGCAGAAGCTTGTCGGCATTCGTCTCGATCAAAATGCTGCTGTTTTCCAGCACCCCCACCTGATTGCGGATGCGGAACAGCAGGCCGATCACTTTTTCCCCGGGAACGCGGGCCGTGTCATTGTAATGCTTCGGCTCATACAGGTCGAAGCGGTAGCCGTCGGCATCGTCGCGAAACCAAGGCTCCGCCTGAAGCAGATCGAAGCGGATAATCCGTTCGCCGTAATAGTAGCCCGATTTTGTAATCAGGAAAATGCCTTTCATATCCAGAGATTTATGGGCTTTCAAATACTGTTCAAGCTGCTGCTCCTCCTGGAAGCCCTTGTACGTCGTCGGCACCTCTTCATGCAGCACCGTAAACTTCGGATCGAGCAAGTACGACAAAATGTCGCTGACCGTGTACTTCATTTGTCCCAAGGTGGAATCGATCTGAAATTGCAGCTGCGAGGCGGAGTTTTCCCCATAACGGCCGAATTGCTCGTTGATCGTTCCCGACGATTTGTGATACAGCACGTACCCGAGCGTCAGCAGCGGAATCGCTGCGGCAAGCGCAATGAGCAGCATCAGCTTGGTCTGCAGGGTGCTACGGAACCCCCGCGGCAGCTTCAATCCGTTTCTTGGCAGCATGGATAGCATGGACATCCCCCGCAAGCAGTTGTTGTTTTCGCAATCGCGTAAGCGCTTTCCACGTTTATTATACCACGCCCCCAAGACCGCCAACATCAAGCGCAGGACCTGCATCCGCCGGAAACTTTACCCTTTGCGGCCCGCGTCTTATGAAGCAAAAAGCCGGACTCCAAGGCGGATTCCGGCTGCTGCTCACATGGTCGGGATTCCCCGGCTTTATTGGCTCAAGACTCGATACCGGCCTCAAGCGGGGCGGTCTTTTTGAGATAAGCCCGCCAAGTGATGCACCACTTCGCCGGGTCGTCGAAGCTCGATTCGTCGATCCGGTGCACGGTGCTGTTGTGCGGGGCGCTGCGGACGATGTCCGGCTGCTCGTAGGCTTCCTTGGCGATCTGCTCCAAGGCGTTCACGTATTCGTCCAAGTCTTCCTTGGAATACGACTCAGTCGGCTCCAATGTGAACGGCTGCGGCACGATGTACGGATGGTGGCTGGTCCAGTAATGGAGCCCGAAGTCGCACATGCGGCGCTGTACGTCTTCCGTCGTAATGCCCGTTTCCTTGGTCAGCCGCTCCCAGCTGTAGCGCACCTGCTCTAGCCTTCCGCCCTCCACATACGGAGCGCTGGCGCCCGGGATTTTCAGGATGCGGCTGTACAAATAGTTGTTGTTCAGCACCGCCACCTTGGCCGCGTCCAGCAGCCCATCCGGCCCCAGCGCGCGAATCCAAGCGTACGAACGGAGCACCGTCTGGGCCACGCCTTGGAACATACGGACTTTGCCGATGCTTTGAGCGGGCGAATGGTTCAGCGTGTAGCGGGTTCCGTCCGTTTCGACGAGCGGGCCGGGCAGGAACGGGGCCAACCGCTCCGTCACGCCGAGCGCTCCCGTCGCCGGGCCTCCGCACATATGAGGCGCGGCAAACGTTTTGTGCAGGTTGAAAAAGCACATGTCGAAGCCCGCTTCCTTCGCCCGGGTGATGCCGAGCAGTCCGTTCGCGTTTGCTTGGTCATAATAGCATATCCCGCCTGCGGCGTGCACGAGGTCGGTAAACTCGCGAATCCGCGGGTTGAAGATGCCCGTGTCCTCCGGGTTGGCTACGACGAAGCCCGCCGTCCGCTCGGAGATCGCCCCCCGCAGCGCTTCCAAATCCGGGAATCCGTCCTTGTCAGGGTACAGCGTAATGATTTTATACCCCTTTACGGCAGCGGTCGCCGCTTGCGATGGGTGGGAAAATATGGTGGTTATGATTTCGTCCCTTATGTCGCCTTCCCCGTTCGCCTCATGATAAGCCCGCACGATCGACGCCATCGCGAACAGTGCCTGCGTCCCGCTCCCCGGCTGGAACGTGAACCGATCCATGCCCGAAATCTCGCGCATCGCGAGGTCTAGGCGGTGGTACACCTCCAGCATCCCCTGCACGGTCGACTCGTCCTGCAGCGGGTGCAGCTCGGTCATTTTCGGATTGCGGATCAGCATTTCGTTGACCCGCGGAATGTATTTCATCGTGCAGGTACCCTGCCCAATCTCGACGTTGAAATCCGAGCCCAGCGTCTCCTGCGACAGACGCAGATAATGGCGCAGCACCCGGGCTTGCCCGATCTCCGGTAAAGCCGGAGCTTGGCTGCGCAGCATGCCTTGCGGCACGCAGGCTTCGGCGTCCCCCACGGCCGCTGCCACTTCCTCGCTGACGGACGGCGGGATGACGCCCCGCTCGCCCGGCTGATGCAGCTCAAAAATGACCGGTTCATCCCATTTGGCCTGATGAAATAGACGCACGTTCCGGTTTCTAGGTATCCGTTTCATAGGTATTCGCATGGCTCCCTTCTGCCCTCGGGCTTACAGGACCGCCTTCAGAGCGGCCGCAAGCGCGTCGATATCTTCTTTCGTATGAATTTCGGTGACGCAGTAGAGCGCGCATTGGCCCCACGCCGGAAACTCCCCGGACAAATCGTTGCCTCCGAAGATGCCGTGCTCCAGCAGCCGCTTGTTGATGTCGCTCACCGTGCGCCCCGTCCCGTTGAAATCGACAACGAATTCTTTGAACGACGACGCCTGAAACCGAATCCGCACGCCCTCCAGCTCCACCAGTCTATCAGCCGCATAGCGTGCCTGCCGGATGATCGTTTCGCCAACCTCGCGCATGCCGTGAGGCCCCATTAAGGCCAGGTAGACGCCCGCCGTGATTCCCCACAGCGCGGTCTGGGTCCCGACCGATTCCTTCCCCTTCTCCCGCTTGGCAAAAGAAGTCCGCTCATAAGCGACGTCCCCGAAACCGTACTCGCCTTCGACCGTCGTCGGAGCAATGCCGAACAGGCGGGACGGATATTCCATGACGAATTGCTCCTCGTCGCGCGTGGCGATAAAGCCCGCTTGACCGCCACCGTACTGCATGCGGATGCCGAGCGGCTGCAGGTCGCCGCAGACGATGTCCGCGCCGTACCGGGACGGCGGCTCAAGCAGTCCGAGCGAGATCGGATCGACGCCGACGACAAAGAGCGCACCCGCCGCATGCACGAGTTCGGCGATTTCGCGGCCCTGTGTCTCGATATGCCCGATGTAGGACGGATTCTCGATATACACGGCGGCCGTATCGGCGGACAGCTTCGCCTTCAGGTCGGCCATGTCGAGGAGGCCGGTGCCGGGCATGTAATCGACAAGCACGCAGTCCATCTGCGGCGACAAATAATTGCGGATGACCCGGAGCCGCTCGGGATGCATCGTCACCGGAAGCAGCGCCGTACGGCGGCCGGTGATGCGGCCCGTCATCCGCAGCGCGGTGGAAGCGGCCTGCGCCCAGTCGAACGTCGGCACGTTCACGACGTCCATGTCGACCAGCTCCGCCAGCAGGCTCTGGTACTCGAACAACGCCTGGAAGCGGCCATGGTCCTCGTAAGGCTCGCCCGCATACGCGGTGACGAACTCCGAGCGCTGGTTGATTTCGTCGCAAACGGCCGGCACGAAATGCTGCCAGCAGCCCGCGCCGAGAAAGCTGATCGTTTCCTTCGCGCTCCTGTTGCGCTCCAGCAGCTGATCGACGTGACGCTGCAGCTCGTACTCGGACAGCGCGGGCTCTACCTTTAGCGGGCCCGTTAGCCGAAGCTCCTTCGGCACCATTCGGTACAGCTCGTCGATATCGGAGACGCCGATTTCCTCAAGCATCGCCTGCTGGACCTTGGGCACGGTATTAGGGATATACGGATGAGACGTTGTTTTTTTAAGCGTAGCCATGCGTCGCAATTCCTCCTTTTCGTTATGCCAGTCCGCCTCCGTCAACGACAAGCACCGAGCCCGTCACCCAGGAAGACATGCCGCTCGCAAGAAACAGTACGGCGTTGGCAATGTCGTCCGGCGTGCCGATGCGCTTCAAAGGCCGTTCGAGCGCCGATGCCTGAACGAACGACTGCTCCTCCCGCTGAAGCTGCTTCGCTTCGTCCCGCAGCAGCGGCGTATCCGTATCTCCGGGACAAACGCAGTTGACCCGGATCTGCTGTCCGCCGTGGTCGATCGCCATCGCCTTCGTCAAATTGACGATCCCCGCCTTGGCCGCGCAGTAGGCGGCCGCCCGGTCGCCTCCCTTCAGTCCCCAGCCGGACCCCGTGTTGATGATGCTGCCTCCGCCGCTTTCTGCCATGAGCGGAACAGCGTATTTCGAGAGTAAAAAAGCGCCCTTCAGCGAAATATCGACTACGGCGTCCCACTCTTCCTCCGCCATTTCAACGACGGTGCGCCGCCGGATCACCCCGGCGTTATTGAACAAAATATCCAACCGGCCATATTCCCGGCGTATCGTTTCTACCGCCGCTTCGCAATCGGCCGCAGAGGTTACGTTGCAGCCGACGAAGCGGGCCGCAAGCCCTTCGCTCCGAAGCTCTTCTGCGGCTTGGCTGCCGGCCATCTCGTTCACGTCGAGGATGACGACGGACGCCCCGTGTCGGGCCAGCTTCCGAACCGTGGCGAGTCCGATCCCCGAAGCGCCTCCAGTGACCGCAGCCACTTTTCCATCCAATGCCAGCAATTGTTCTGTCGTTTGCATCTCCCTTGTTCCCCCTTATCCTCGGACAAGCTCAGTTTGATCGGTTTACGCCCCGTATTCCCGGGCCAGCAGCAGAAAGACGCTGGACGTCCACGTGAACGCCCGGTCCCGCAGCCCGTGCCCTTCGAGCGCGTCGAAGTTTTCGGCCATGCCTGCAGAAGCCGCCATCCGGCAAAAACGCCTCGCAACTTCGGCCGCGAACTGCTCCTCGCCTGCCTCCTTCAGCCCTTCCACAAGCAGCAGCATGACCGGGGCCCAGATCGGTCCCCGCCAATAGCCGTCCGGCGCGTACAACGGACTTCTGATACTTTCGGTAGCGAAGCCGTGCGCCGTCAGAAATCGCCCTTCCTCGCGCAGCCCTTCGACCAGCTTGCGCAGAATCGGCTCCGGCAAACGCTTTCCCAAAACAACGGGCAAATACGCCATCAGGCTGTCGCCCTCGTCGACTCCGGCATGCGTGCCGGATTGTACGGCTTGAAAGCGGTCACCGCGCCAAAAATGCTCGATCATCCGCGTCAACAGCTCCTGCGACCGGTGCTCCCATTGCTCCGCTTCCCCGGCGCGTCCCAGTCTGGCCGCCACCGTGGCAAGCGCTTCCATCTGCAAAATAAGAAAGGCGCACAAATCGGGACTTTCCACGGGAATCGCCGCCAAAAAGACCGTACTGTTGTCCCACCCGGAGTCGTTGCCGTGATTGTACTGCGGCACGCCGTCGCGGTCGTCGTCGCGGTAATCGAACCACCACTGCGTCCAGCGGGCCAGCGGCTCGTAAATTTCCGCAAGCCGCTCCGGCGTAACCGCTTCGGAACGGTTCATCAACCACCGCAGCGTCCAGCCGTGGATCGGCGGCTTGCAGCAGTTCCACAGCGCATATTTGTCGTTCATAAAATCCGGCAGCATCCCGCTATCGTCCTGCCGGTCAAAAAAGATCGCAAACTGGTCCCAAGCCAAATCGGGATCGGCCTCGGCAAGCGCCATCGCATTGAAGCAGTGGTCCCAGCTCCAAATATTCGTCATCCAGTTTTTGGACATATACATCGCCGGCCGGGGCAAATACCCGTCGGCCTGCACGACGCAGGACCAAGTAATATAAACGGCCAGCTCCTCCGCTTCGGACCAGACCGCGGCAACGGCGGGCATCCGGCTGCGCCACGCGGCGTACTCGCTGTGAACCTGCGCAAGCCCTTGGTCGAACGATCCGTGGCGCGGCGGGCGCGGAACGGTGCGGTATTCCTCCAGTGTAAGCTCCAGCTTCCCGTCGCCGCCCGGCACCCCGTCGAACGCAAGCCGCTGCGCTTTCACCCCGTCCCAGCGAACGTCCTCGCGAATCGACCCGGCCACAGGGGAAAGCAAAAAGCGTCGTTCCCGCACGAAGCTGTTGAACTCCCAGCCCCGCTCTCCAAGCGGAAACGCATAATCGTATACGCCGGGCGCACAGGTTAACCGCACGCCGACACCCTGCGAACGAACGCGTATAAAATCCGGCTTCGGTATGCACCACTCGACTGTCCCTTCCTCCGCTTCAAGCCGCAGTAACGTCGGTGAAGCGCTGCAAGTAAAAGGAACGGCGTAGCCATCTGCGAGCAGCTCGATTCGGAACACGGCTCCGATATCGTTATCCCCGCCCCGAACCAGCCTCAAGTACAGACCGGATTCCCTGTCGGGACGCTCCGGAAGAATCGAAAAGGCAAAATACGAACCGAAACGGCTGAACGGCACGGTATGAAGATCGAACAACATGCGGATTCCGATAGCCCCCTCGTTGTCTGAATATCGGCTCTCGCAAACGAAAAGAATAAGAGAGCGTTTACATGAATTATAAGTAAAAAGCGTTTCCCGCAAAACGGCTTTCTGTTCGCTGCTTCGTGTCTGTTTGCGCGTTTTTCCGCAGGGACATTCCTGAACCCCACAAGGGTGTCATTTTGTTCGCAGCGGATCGTCTGTTTATCCGGTAACGGGCGTTGGCCCGTTGACCGATGGCTTCACACAGTAAAGAACACCCTCAACTGCTCGAACTTTGGTGTGCTTGCCGTTTGAGCCTTATTTTATGGTGGATAAGTGGCGCGTAAACTTCGTGGAAGACTTCGGGGCCCTTTCATGGGAGAGGAGAAACCGGACAGGGCTTAAGGGAAGCAAAAGGTACTGCAACGACGCATCAAAAAAAGGCCTGAGTTCCGGTCGGACGCCGGACTCAGGCAATTTATTTTCCAAGCATTATTTCCCAAAAGTAAGCATCGTCTCCGCAATGATTTCCGCCGCCAGCACCACCTGCTTCAGCTCCACCCATTCGTCCTTCGTATGGGCTTGCTCGATCGAGCCCGGTCCGAATACGACCGAAGGGATGCCCGCCCGCGCCAGCTTGCTCGCATCCGTGCCGTAAGGCACGCCGAACGTTCGCACTTCGCCGATTTTCCCTGCAGCCGACGAAGCGACAAGCCCCACGACCTCGCTATCGGGGCTCGTATCCATAGCGTAATCCAGCACAAAGGGAGGATGAACGATGACGTTCAGCCCGCCATTCTCCGCCGCTAGTTGCTCCATCTCCGCCCGGATCTCGCGCCATACTTGCTCGCTATCCTCGCCGGGGATCGTCCGGCGATCGATCCGGATCACGCATCGCTCGGGAATCGTGTTCGGCGCCACGCCGCCTTGAATTTGCGACACGGCAAGCGTCGGCGAACCGACAAGCGGGTGCGCGGCAGAACGCAACAGCCGGGCTTGCATCGTCCCTTCGATATGGGCGACGACCTTCATCATGTCGCTTATGGCGTTGACGCCTTCCTCGGGCTTCGAGGAATGGGCGGAGACGCCCACCGTCTCGATCTCGCAGCGGACGACGCCCTTGTGCGCGACGACCGCCTGAAGCCCGGTCGGCTCCCCGACAATGGCGGCGGCATAATCGTATCCCGCCTCCAGCACGTCCAGCACGCCGAGATAATTGACCTCCTCGTCGACGGTCGCCGCCAGATGAACCGGCACGGGCGGCTTGATGCCGTTCTCGGCGAACCACTCCATAGCGGCCAGCATCGCAGCGAGCGACGCCTTCGTGTCGCAGGCGCCGCGGCCATAGAGCTTGCCATCGCGTATTTCCGCGCCAAACGGATCGATGGTCATGTTTGCGGTCTGCACCGTATCCATATGGGCCTCCAGCAGGAGAGCGGGCGCATCGTCGGCAATCCCAGGCAGGATGCCGATCACATTCGGCCGCTCCGGACGCACTTCCCTGCGTTCGGCCTTCAGTCCGAGGCGCGCGAAGAAAGCCTGGACGTAGTCGGCCATCTCTCGCTCCGGCACGCCGCCTTCGAAGCCCGGATTAACGCTCGGAATCCGCACCAAATCCTGCAGCAATCGGGCAACGCGCTGCTCGTCTATGATTACTTTCATCTTGCGGCTCCCTCCAATCGCTCGCGTTAATAATTGCAGCCCCGCGCATCGATCTTGATGCGTTCCGTCACGACGCCGCTGCGCACGCCGTAAATCGCATCGTTCAAATTCGGAATGACGCACGAATGGTTCGGGATAATGTCGATCCGCTCGCCGATGGACAGGGATACCTTATCCGGATCGAACCGCAGCATGCCGTGCTCTTCGTTGAGCGCGGCGATCGCAACGTCCGGCTTCCCGACGACGATGCCGAAGCCGTCGCCATGATGCGCCCGGTCGCTCGTCAGCGCCTTGGTTCCCGCGTCGATCGTCGCCATGCCCGGTAGCGGCAGGCTGACGACGGTAGCCGCAACCCGCAGCGCGCAATCCGCTTCCTCCGCGAGCCCCATCTGAACGGCTGATGCGTCGTTGAAAATATAGTTGCCTGCCCGCACCTCTGTCACGCCTGCGGCGTGCTCGCACATTTTGGCGGTAGGCGTGGAGCCTGAGCTGATCGTGTTGACCGCAACGCCCGCTTGGCGCAAGTCCGCTACGACCCGGCCAAGCGTTTCCGATTCGGCCTGCACCGCAGCAGCGACCGCATCCGGGTCTCCGCTCTGGTAAATCAGCCCGAAATAAGCCATCACGCCTTCGATGTCGATGCCAGGCAGCTCACGAAGCCGTAAGGCGAAATCGACAATGTCCTTGCCCGGCTGCCGGCCGCCGCGATGCAGTCCGCCGTCCAGCTCGATCAGGACGGGCAACCGCTTCCCGGAGCGGACCCCGACGGCGGAGAGGCCAACCGCCCCTTCCCAGCTGTCGACGGTAACGACAACCGTAATCCGGCGGTGCAGCCGCTCCAGCCGTTCGAGGTTGCGCTCCCCGATGACGGGGAAGGCGATCAAAATATCGTCGATGCCCAAATCCGCGAACGTTTCCGCTTCCGAAAGCTTCGCCACGGTAATACCGACCGCTCCGGCAGCGAGCTGCATGCCCGCGAAGCGCAATGATTTGTGCGTTTTGATATGAGGCCGATGCTTGATCCCGTATTGCGCCAACTTGTCGGACATTCGCCGGATATTTCGCTCGACCGTATCGAGATCGACGAATGCATACGGCGTGGCCGGATAAAGCGCTTCAGGTTGATATGTCATGACGTTTCACCTCGGATTCCGATTGTGGGAAAGCATACTTGTCCCGGTATTCCTGGGGCGTCAGTCCCGTATGCTTTTTAAATACGTTGATAAATGAATGCGCCCGCTGATAGCCGACGTCCGCCGCGATTTCGTAAATTTTGTCCGGGGTGCGCAGCAGCAGATGGACCGCCTTCTCCATGCGGAGCCGATGGACGTAATCGCTTATGTTTTCGCCGGTTTCGCGCTTGTAAATCTTGGAAATATAGACCGGATGCATATAAACATGCTCGGCTATCGCCGTCAAGGAAACGTCCTCCGCCAGCCGCCGCTCGACGAATTGCCGGACATCGGCGATCAGCTTCGCCCGAGAATGCTTCGTTTCGCTTTCGGTTTCGCAGCGCAGGCTGTTCATGAGCGCCACCGACCAGTCCTGCAGATGCCGGACGGAACGGTACGGCACGCCCTGCAGCAATTGGTCGTAGCCGGGCCCGATCAGCCCGGAGAGCGGCCGGCCGTTCTTGTGCGCATAAGAGGACGCCGCCGAGGCGATGGCGAAATAAGCTTCGAGAAGCAGCTCCTGAATGCAGCCG
Organism: Paenibacillus elgii NBRC 100335; assembly: GCF_004000865.1. Classification (GTDB taxonomy): domain Bacteria; phylum Bacillota; class Bacilli; order Paenibacillales; family NBRC-103111; genus Paenibacillus_G; species Paenibacillus_G elgii. Next base: position 17,472 of record NZ_BIMB01000031.1, read on the forward strand.
CTCCTCGTCTGCAGCTCGCCGAAAATACGCTCGATCCGCTGGTCCGCGGCATTCCATTGGCCGGCCTCAAGCAGCTGCACAAGCGACGGAAGCTCGTACAGCGAAGTGAGAGACCGCAGCTCCGTCCGTGCGAGCAGCCCGTCCGCCGCAGTCAGAATCAGGTCCTGCTCGTTGCCTACCCTTCTCCGCAAAGCAGACAATGTGCCGTCGTACAGCGCAGCCACATCCCCGGGAAACGTTCCTTCCCGGCTGATGACAATCGTCGCTTCGCCTTTCAAATACGCGTGGATCGCCTCCTGCAATTGCTCGGCCGCACGTTCGAGCGCCTGCTGCCGCTCCTCCTCCCCTTCGCCAGCTTCCGACGATACGGCGTATACCAGATAATCGTACGTGTCTTTGCCGGCCCAAAGCTGAAAGCCCGACGCGAACAGCTCCCCGGCAATATTGCCCACTGCGTATTCCACAAGCGCAAGGCCGCGTGGATCGTAGCCGTAGAACGGCTTTTCGAGGCGGACGAGCAGCAGCGAAACCGACCGCCCGAACAAATCGGGCACGCCGAGCATCTCCATTTTGTCCCGAAGGTCAGCCTCGGAGTAGCGTTTGCCGAGGAGCAGCTCGCCAAGCAGCGTGCTCCGCAGCTGCGGCAAGTTTTCGCGCAGCGTCCGGGCGATCCGCTCCTGGGAAATTACCGCGTTCCATTCCTCCCGAACCGTCTCCAGCACGCCCGAGACCGTGTTCATCAGCTCTTCGTCGGTTACCGGCTTGAGCAAATAGCTTGCGGTACCGTTAGCAATCGCTTCCTTGGCATATTCGAACTCGGCGTACCCCGAAAGCAGAATGCATTTCGTTTTGGGCCATTTGTCCCGGATGTGCCGGGAAAGCTCAAGACCGGTCATTCCCGGCATCCGGATATCCGAGATGACGATGTCGATCGCATGCGCATGCAACAGTTCGAGCGCTTCGAACGCCGAATAAGCCTTATACACGGCGGCGATGCCGATTCGCTCCCACGGGACGAGCTCGGCAAGACGTTCCACCACGTGGGCCTCGTCATCCACGATCAATAGCTGCGCCATCCTCCGAATCCCCCCTCCATGTCAACGTGACGCGCAGCCCTCCGAGTGGACTATGCGAAAGCTTGAGCCCTGCCCCTTCGCCAAAGACGTAGCGCAAACGCTGGTGAACGTTCCACATCCCGAAGCCCGAAGCGGCCTCCTGCGGCAGTGCAAGCTGCTGCTCCATGCGGACGATCGCCTCATCCGTCATGCCGACGCCGTTGTCGTCCACGACGATCCGATACGAGCCTTCGCACATGCTCCCGGATACCCGGATGACGGCTTCGCCCGGCTTGTTCTCGATGCCGTGAACGATGGCGTTCTCCACAATCGGCTGCAGCAGCAAGCGCGGGATATGCAGCTCCAACATCGTCTCCGGGACGTCCAGCTCGCAGCGAAGCCGTCCGAGCCGCAGGTTATGAATGGTCAAGTAATTGGCCACGAGCTTCATTTCTTCGCCAAGCGCCGCCGTTCGGTTTTCCATACGCGTGGTGTAGCGGTAATATTCGGCGAGATTATGCGCCATCGCCACGACCGACCTCGTATCCTCCAGCATCGCGGTATTGACGATAAAGAACAGGCTGTTATACAAAAAATGCGGATTGATTTGCGCCTGCAGCTGCTTGAGCGTCGCTTCATGAAGCCGGATTTTCTCAGCGTATACCCGCTGCACCAAATCTTGAATCTGCTCCGCCATCTCATTAAACCGGTCGATCAGGAAGTCGAACTCGTTATTCGGCCGGTAGCGGATGCGGGCGGACAAGTCTCCCTTCTTGAGCAGCCGCACGCCGTTCAGCAGCTTACCGATCGGCTTCTGGACGTTCCGGTAAAGCAAATAAGCGGCCAAAAAGCTCATGCCCAGCAGCAGGCCGAGCGCTGTGTAGAACAGCAGACTCGTCTTGCGGATCGGCGCCAAAATGCTGTCGACGGGCACGTAATCGACCAAGTACCAGTCAAGCTGTCTAGACTTGACATAGTACACGGCAACCTGCCGTCCTGTGACCGTCGCGACGAAATGACCGCTTTCCTCCAGCGATTGCTCGTCCAGCATTCGAACGATGGCCTGCACGGAGCCGTCGTTCAACGTAGCGCTGCCGATCGGGGAAAAGCCGCTCCGGTACAGAAACGGATCGCCTTTGCCGCCCGTTTTCACCTGATCGAGCATGGTGGAGATGTTCGCAACTGGAAAGCTGACCTGAATCATCGCTTGAATCTCGGATGGATCGATTGCCCCAAGCGGATCGACGATCTGGCGGGTGAAACGGGCCCCCGGCGTCCGGGCGTCACCCCGTGCGGTCCCGTCGTAAGTCCAACTTTTTAGCGGCGCGAATTTCTCGATATCCCCGGGGTCGTAGAACTTGAATATATTGGAAGATATGACAATCTGGTTTCTGGGCAAATAAACCGTCAAATCGTTCGTCCAGGCGGCGGAAACGCTCTGCAGACTGATTTTCTGCATCAGACGGGTCTGCTCCTTCAGCTTGTCGTACGGCTTGTCCGATCTGCGGTCGATAAATTCGCGCAGGTAAGGGTCTGAATTCAGAATAACGGGAAACATGGCGAGCTGTTCGACCGTCGAATCAAACTGCTGCAGGAAAAAGGACAGCCGGTTGAGACTCGACGACTGAATTTCTTCGCGCACGACGTTCACGCTGACTTGATTCGTATAAATGTACAGAAAGAGCACGGGCGTAAGCAGCAATGCAATGAGCACTAATACCTTGGTGAAGATCGTTGGCTTTCCCGTCATGATGTCACCGCTCCTTGCGGAATTGTAGTGTGCGCCAGCCATCCGATTCCGAACTTGATAAAAGCGCCGAGCGTCCGCCACAGCCGCCTCAGCCGTTGCCCGCAGGTACTATCCTTTCACCGCCCCCGCTGACAAGCCGCTGACGATATAGCGCTGTGCAAGCAAAGCAATGATAAGCACCGGCAGCGTAATGATGCAGGCTGCGGCCATGAGAGCCCCCCAATTGATTTCAGAATAGGACATAAAGTTGTAGACGGCGACGGGAAGCGTTTTCGTACGGTCGCCGGCCAAAATAATCGAGAACATAAAATTGTTCCATGAAAAAATAAAGGATAGCAGCGAAGAGGTAATAATGCCAGGCCCCGAGATCGGAAGCACGACGCGCCGGAATACTTGGGAGCGGGTGCAGCCGTCGATCAGCCCGGCCTCCTCGATTTCAGTAGGAAGCCCCTCAAAAAATGATATCATGATCCAGATGATAAAGGGCAGTCCTACCAACATATGGCTTAAAATGAGCGACGTAAAGCTGTCGACGAGACCCAGCTTCGAAAAAATGATGAACCACGGAATCAAAAACGTAATGCCGGGTATGATCCGCGCAACAAGAATGACGAGCCCGAGGCCTTGCAGGCGATAGCGGGCGATGGCGTAAGCCGCAGGCAGTCCCAGAAGAAGCGAGCCGATCGTCGAGCCCGCCGCAACGAAGAAGCTGTTCCAGATGAAGATCAGGAAATCGTATTGACCGAACACGCTGACATAATTTTTGCCGGTTGGCTCGAAGACGAAAAATTGGCCGGTCGACATGATCTGCGACTGCGTCTTGAAGGAAGCGAGCAGCATCCAGATGAACGGGAACGAGAACACGAGCACGACAAGCAGCGTCAAACCCGACAATACGGCGTTTGTGATCTTTTGTTTCTTTTTCTTCATGTCGCTCCCTCCAGACGTTTGCGGAACCAGATCATCAGCAGCGTGAATCCCATCACAAGCGCGAAAAATACGACCAGCAGCGACGAGGCCAGCCCGAGCTTGAAGTACTGAAAGCCGAGCGTATAGCCGTAAATGTTCAAAGTCTCGGATTTCATGTTCGGGCCGCCCTGCGTCGTGGAGTAAATGATGTCGAACGTCTTGAGCACGTCGATCAGGCGCAGCATGAAGGCGACCATAATCGTCGGGCGCAGCATCGGCAGCGTGAGATGAACGAATTTTTGCCAGGCCGTCGCCCCGTCCACATCGGCGGCTTCATAAGGCTCCGACGGAAGCGTCGACAGCCCGGCCATCACGATGAGCGCGATCATCGGCGTCCATTCCCAGACGTCGATCACGATGAGCGAAGGAATCGCCTGCGTCGGCGAAGCGATCCAGAGCTGCGGCTCCAGACCGAACGCCTTGAGCACATGGTTGGCGAGGCCGATGGACGGCTCGTAAATCAGCACCCAAACGAGCCCCATCGCGACGGGCGTCGCCACCATCGGCAGCAGAAACAACGTTTTGACGAAATTTTTGCCGCGAAAATCGCGGTACAGCAGCATGGCGATCGCGACGCCGAGCACCGTTTCCAGAAACAGCGCGCCGGCAGAGAACACGAACGTATTTTGGACCGCCTGCCAAAACCGGGTGTCGGAAAGCAGCGTCGCGTAATTAGCAAGCCCTACCCATTCCGGCGGCGTCGCCGACGACATGCTCCATTCGTAGAAGCTGATGCGGAACGTGTACAAAATAGGGAAAACCATCATCAGCAGGACGAACAAAACGGCGGGCATCGTGTAAATCCATTTCAGGTTCCGGTCGAACCAGTTCGTCGGCATGTGCATCATCCTTTCCACCTCGACTTGTCAAGCAAAAAGGATGCGCCCGCCAAATGGGCGCATCCTCCATTCCGCACGCTTATTTTCCTCTTTCCTTGTCGATCAGGGCTTGGAACTCCTTGTTCGCCTGCTCGGCTGCGGCCTTGATGTCTTCGCCGGTAATCGCCTTCTGAACGATGGCCCCGATGATGTCCCGCGCCTCGCTGACCTTGTCAACGGATGGCACGGAATGGTCAACACCTCCCTTTTGTGTTTCCTTGGTCACTTCGGCAAGCTCCTTCGGGAAGGCGGTGATACCTTCCGGACTGTTCCATACCGACATGCGCGCCCCCGGATTTCCTTTTTTCTGGGTGGCGGTCACGGTCTCCTTGCTGGTCGCCCATTGGATGAAGGCCCATGCGGCGTCTTTTTTCTTGGATTTGGCGTTCATCGCAAGGCTCCAGGAAGTAACGTTGAACGGCTTCGAGCCCTCCTTGCCCGCCGGGAAGCTGGCGAAGCCGACCTTGTCGGCGACCTTCGATTTCTCCGGATCGGTCGTGTTCTTGAAGAGCGAATTCGCGTCCGCGAAGAACGCGGCCTTGCCTTGAGCGAACACGCCGATCGCTTGCGGCCACGACATGTTGAGCACTCCGGGAGGGCCGAAGTCTTTCAGCAGCGTCGCGTAGGTGGTCATGCCCTTGATCGCTTCCGGCGTGTTGACGGTCGCCTTGTCGCCGTTCATAAAGTCGCCGCCTTCGGAGTAGATGAACGACGAGATTTGCGAAACGAGCGGAGAGCGCTGTCCGCGGGCGGCGAAGCCGTACAATTCGTTCTTCGGATCGTGGAGCTTCTTGGCGGCGGCGAGCAGCTCGTCCATCGTTTTCGGAACGGGGATACCCGCTTTTTCCAGCAGATCCTTGCGGTAGTACAAGATGTGCTGCTCCGTAATAATCGGGACGCCGTACAGCTTTCCGTTCACCGTATTGGAGCTGACGGACGCTTTGGAGAAATCATTGAAATCGTAGGCGGCGTCCTTTTTCAGGTAATCGTCAAGCGGGGCAATCCAGTCGTTCTTGACGAACATCCGCGCTTGCTGGAGCGGGCTCATCATGAATACGTCGGGCGTCTCCGACGCGGCCGTCAGCTGTACGGTCAGCTTTTGTGCCAGCTGGTCCTCGAAAAAGCTCTGCACGTCAACCTTCATCCCCGTGCTCGCTTCGAATTGCGGAAGCAGCTCCTTGATTGCGTCTCCCCAAGGGTGATTGGCGGTGACGATGGACAGCTTTTGCCCGGCGAAAGGCTTGTCCGCATTTTGTCCCGGCTTGCCCTCGCCCGGCTTCGCTTCTCCACCGCAGGCGGCAAGCAGCCCCGCGGACAGGACGGAGACAAGCCCGGCTTTCAGCGCGCGATTCATGGTTTGGTTCATGATATTTCGACCTCCCTTATCGTGTATATGGCGGCGGGATTCGTTCGTAAGCGCTATCAAAATAAGTTGTTCCCGCTATAGCTCAAGCCTAAACGATTTCCCGCGATGTTGAAATAACGCAGTTTAAGCATTCATAACGCAGGTTCAACAAATTGCCGTAATAAAAATAGAGCAAGCCGGCCGCTCGCTCTAGGTTCCGCACGATCTTACGTTTAGTCCTCCGCCATAAAAATCTCGATGCCTTTCTCTCTCAGCTGATGAATCCAGTCGGCCGGACATTCCCTGTCGGTGATGATCATCGAAATGTCCTGCAGCGCCGCAATGTTGGCGAATGTCGTTTTGCCGAATTTCGAATGATCGGCCAAGACGATCGATTCCTCGGCCCGCTCGATCATTTTGCGCGAGACGCTCGCTTCGTTCAAGTCATAGTCCGTGATTCCTTCGACGAGCGAGATGCCGCCGACGGAAATGAACGCTTTGTGCACCTTGAACTGCTGCAGCATCGCTTCGGTCAGCGTTCCCCCGACGGATTGCTGATTCACGTTGACCGCCCCGCCAGCAAAAATAATCCGGCCCTTGAACAGCTCCATCGCTAGCAGCAGCACCGGCACGGAATGGGTCACGACGGTCACGTCGGGCCGGTTCTGCAAATGACGGACGATCTCCATCGTCGTCGTTCCGTTGTCGATCATGATCGTCTCGCCTTCTTTGACCAGCGAAGCTGCCAGCTTGCCGATGGACGTCTTGGCGCCGTTGTTCATTTGCTCCCGCTGGATGAACGGCGGCTCCCAGCTATCCATGCGGGCTTTGACCGCCCCGCCGTACACTTTTTTGAGCAGACCTTCCTTCTCCAGCCTGTCCAGATCCCGCCGGATCGTTTCCGGTGACACGTTCAACTGCTCGGCCAGCGCATGCACCTGCACTTTTTCGTCCTGCAGCAGCTGCCCCATAATCGTTTTTTTGCGTTCCTCGAACGTTAATGACACCGCCGCCCCGCCCTTCTTTGATTTATGTTTATTGTTGAATGTTTGTGTTGTTTATTGTCTTATGGTAACGTGCCGCTGGGGGGATGTCAAACGATATGATATAGTAAGACGGGGACCATCTCCTCAAAAGACAAGCAGAAAAGGCAGGTTGAAACCGATAAAACTATTATTCGTATGCAGCAGAAACAAGTGGCGGAGTCTGACAGCCGAAAAAATCTTTCACCGATGTAACGGATATGACGTCCGGTCCGCAGGGACGGAGGAACAGGCCCGAATCAAGGTGACCGAAGGGCATATCGGGTGGGCGGAACTTATTTTTGTAATGGAGAAAAAGCATGCGGCAAGGATTCGCCAAAAATTCCCGCATGCCGCCTCAAGCAAAAAGATCATTTGTCTGGACATCCCGGACGAATACAAATATATGGACGAAGACTTGATCGAAATGCTCAAATCCAGAGTATCCGAGCACATCGAACTGCCGGACAATTGAGCCCGGGAGCGGCTTGGGCGAAAAAAGGGCCCGGGCTTTGCAGGCTTCCGCCGAAGCGGCACAATCCGGCACACGCGCACGATCAACCCGGTTAAGGCTTGCATTCTTGCCGTATGCCATGACGCCGGATTGCATCACGAGATTACTCGTTTGCCAGCCTCTTCGATGCCAGAAAATGCTCATTCACGATATTCCGCGGCATTCCGCTTATATATCCTCGAACGTTATCCAGCAATTCCGTCATATTGGCTTCCCGGGCGATGTCCGTATACCACGCCGTGCCGGGCGTAAAAACAACGTTATCGAGCTTATATAAGGGGTTGCCCGCAACCTGCACCAGGTCGTCAAGGCCCGCGCCGGCGATTTTCCCGTCCCGAAGCAGGGCGAACAGCGCAGCTTCATCCACCAGACCGCCCCGGCTCGTGTTGATGAACAGGGCCGTCCTTTTCATCGACGACAGCAGCTCCGAGGTGATCATCCCTTTCGTCCTGGCATGGAGCGGCACATGCAGGGAAACGACGTCGCTTCGCCGCATCACCTCGCGGATATCCGCCGCCTCCACCCCCGGGACGGCCCTTCCGGAACGGTTCGCGCCAATCACATGCATCCCGAAGCCCCGCGCGATCCGCGCCACCGCCTGCCCGATGCGGCCCGTGCCAATCAGTCCTAACGTCCGGCCTGACAATTCGCCTGCCAGGAAAGGGCCGTACACATGGCTCTCCCCCTGCCGGACAAGGCGGTCGGCCTGAATGATACGCCGATTCACCGCGAGCAGGAGCGCAAACACATGCTCAGCTACCGCCTGCGCCGAATACGTCGGGCAGTTCGACACCGAAATTCCTGCGGCTCCTGCAGCCTCGATATCGACCAGATCGTACCCTGTCATGACGAGGGCGATATGTTTGAGCCTCAGCAGCTTCCCGAACGCCAATTCCCGAAGCCGCGTCCACTCCACGATCGCAATGTCTGCCGTAGACAATCGCTGAATGGCGGTCGTTATGTCAGGCCGGTCAAAGTAAACTTCGAACTCCCCAAGCTTCTTCATTTCCCGCACAAACTCGTCCGGCAGGTAGGTCGGTTGATCCAGATAAATGATTCTCATGCCGAATCCATCCTGTCCGTCATGAGTGCCAATTGCAAAATTTCACAGGCCTCATTGAACATATCCGGGCAGCGGGCAAGCGCAATCCGGATGTATCGCTCCCCCTGTCCGTGGTCGTGCCAGTAGAAATGATCCCCCGGCAAAATCCCGAGCCCCAGCCGCTGCAGTCGGTCCACCATTTCCAGGCTGCGAACGTTGGAGTCGGTTATGCGAAGCCATTCGACGCTGATCGTCGAACCCGGATTGTCCAAGAGCAGCCCGGAGGAGCGAATGGCTTCCCGGAGCGTCCGGCGGTTCCGGTCAATCGTTTCCCATACGACGGTTTGCAATCCGTTCCGCGCGGTATCCTTCAAATATTCGATCAGCAGCTGCAAAATAAACGGCGAAACGTTCAGCAAAATATCGTTGTGAAGCTCCAGCACATCATCGGCCAAATCTTCGCTCATCGCCAGAATGCTGCATTTCAGATCTTGGGTCGGCCATGTCTTTCCCGTATCCTCCACCATCAAATAGCTGATATTCGACCTCTCCAGCAGCTCGTACTGATCCCATAAAGGCTTTCTCGAAAAAAATCGGAACGTGCAATCAACGATAAGCAGCTTGCCGTAATGACCGCACAGCGCAACAAGCTTCTCCCATTCTTCCCGCGACAGCTCGAAGCCCGTCGGATTGTTGGGAAGCGTAACGAACACCGCATCCGCCGCAAGCCCTGCGAACGTCTCTTCCATCCGGTCGAGCCTGAGCTCCTCCTCATGCAGCGGCGTCAAAGCTACGTTTCTTCTTTGCAGCAGCGTCGCCAGATTGTCGAAGCAAGGATGCAGCAGCGCGGTCGTCAACCCCCGCGAAGCCAAAAAGGTAGCGATCAAATCGGTTGACAACGAAGCCGAGTAACAGAACAGCGTCCGGGTAAGACCGGCAGCGGTCGGCTGTCCGGCCAAGGTGTAGAACAGCCGGCGGAATTCGTCCTCCAGCTCGGCCTGCCTCGCCGCTTCCGCCTGATTGAACAAGTCGGGCAGCCGCCCGATAATTTGTCGCTGCGTATCGGTTTGCGGCTGATGGGCATGGCCGTCGGCTACGTTAAACAGCTGATTGATGCCGATCGATTCATAACGCGTCAGATTCGGCATCCGCATCAATGATTTCACTCGTCTCACGCTCCACTCGCAGAATCAAGAGTCAGTCACCCTACACCATATGGGTGATCCTTGCCGCCGGACTCGTACAAATGCCCATTTTTCCCCATATACCCACTCCATCCGCTTACGCCCTGCGTAGACTAAAGCGTAGATTCGCTGTGAAAAGGTGGGATTATCATGCCGACTCGGAACATTCCCGTCATCGCCGTGACAGGCAGCGCGGGAAAAACGACCACGAAAGAAATGATCGCGTCCATCCTGCGGGGACGATGGACTATTTTTAAATCGCCGTCGAACTGGAATTTGCCGCCAAACACTCGAAAGCACGCCAAGCAGCTTCGCGCCGGGCACCGCGCGGCCGTGCTTGAATTCGGGATGCTTCGCAAAGGGCATATTCGCGAGCATTGCCGCTTGCTCAAACCAAGCTACGGTGTGATTACCAATGTCGGAACGGCGCATATCGGCAATGTCGGACACCGGGTCCAAGGCATCGCGTCCGCGAAATCGGAGCTGATTCGGCACATGCGGAAGACCGGAACGCTCGTCCTGAATGCGGATAACGCAAATTCGAGGCTGCTGTCCGTCAAAGGATTTCAAGGAAGGCTGCTAAAGGTCGGCATCCGCAACAAAGCCCATTACAAGGCGCGCGGCATCCGGTTTTTGGGCCGGGGGGTGGCCTTCCGGGTTCGGCTGAACGGGAAAGACGAGCGATTTTTCATTCCTTGTCTCGGGGTTCATAACGTGTACAATGCGCTGAATGCGATCGCCATTACGCACAGCATGGGATTCACGGCTGCCGAAATCCGCAAGGGGCTGGCGAAATATCCGATTCCGTACCGCCGCTTGGTCCGAACGGAGCTGCCGGGGCGAATCACCTTAATCGATGATACGTTCAGCTCCAATCCCGATGCGACCAAGGCCGCGCTCGACACGCTCGCTTCGGTAAGCCGAAAGCACAAAATCGCCATCATCGGCTATATGAAGGACATGGGAAAATACGCCGTCCGAGGTCACGACGAGGTTGGAAAATATGCTGCCCGAAAAAGACTCACCCGGCTCTACACAGTCGGAAATCTCGCGCGGCACATCGCGGCGGGCGCAAGAAAAGCGGGCTTCCCCGCAACCCGCATCCGCAGCTTCGCATCCAGACCGCAGCTTGAGCGGGCGATTGCCGGGACGATCAAGCCGGACACCGCGATCCTGGTCAAGGGCACCCATTTATTAAAGCTGGAGAAGACCGTTTCCTTCCTGAAACGCAGCTTGTCCCGCAAGCGGTCCTAAGGAAGATCCGGAAAATCCCGGGCCCTGAACACTTTTTTTGTAAAAAAATCTAAATTTTTTTAAAGGAGCGCCGATATTATAATAGATTAAAAATTGAAACATTTGGAAAAGTTTTCTCGACATCAAGGAAAGGTCAAGGACTCTGAAATGAACATTTGGGAATTACTAGGCATTTCTCCTACGCTTGAAGTCAGCGCCATTAAACGCGCCTATGCCACGAAGCTAAAGCTCTACCATCCCAAAGACGATCCGGACGGCTTCCAATGCTTGCGGGAAGCGTATGAACAAGCGTTGAATGAAGCGAAATATCTCAAGGAAGCGCAGCAGCCGGTGCGCTCCAACTCCGCGGGGCCGGCGAGCGATCCACATGACCAACCGGTTCGACCCGACGCATCGGATCGCGAACCCGCTTCATGGGTTGATTGCGATCCGGCAGTCCCCTCCCCCTCCGATTCGTTTGTCGAAGAGACGATGAAGCAGATCGAAGCTTTATATGCCAAACTGCCGACGCGGATCGATGTAAGCTTATGGAGAGAGCTGTTTGCTCAAGAAGAGCTATGGAATACGAATGTAAAAGCCGCTTTGCACGAACGGCTGTTAACGTTTCTGGGCGAGCATTGCCACCTGCCCAATCCGGTTTGGGCCCTGCTGAACGAGCATTTCTGTTGGACAAGCCAGGAAAGGGAACTATACAAACGTTACCCGGAGAAGTTCGTCGATTATTTGTTGATGGAAGTCACCAAGCCCTGGGAGCTGCGCTACGAATTTATTCCGGAAACGATTGATTATGACGCGTTTATCGGATACCGGGACGCCGCCCAGCATGCGCTGATGCACAACAATCTGGCGTCTGCCAGGCCGTACCTGGCCGCAGCCCGCGACTTGTTTGCGGATGATCCGGACCTGCTCCGATTGACCGGCCAGTATTACGTTCGCACAGGCGACTCAGAGCATGCGCTTCAGGCTTACAACCGCTTGATCGAACTCCATCCCGTGGATCTGGACGGATTTATCCACCGTGCCGCCCTATCGCTGGAAGCAGGGAATCTACGACAGGCGTTCTCCGATTACCAGCATATTTTGTCGCACACGCCTGAAGATTTGCAGGCCCTCAGCGGTCTGGCACGCTGTTACGCAGCCTACGACCGGTTGGCCGAAGCCAAGTCGCTGCTGGAGCTCATCATCGCGCAGTACCCGTACGACCTCGATTCGCGTATCCAGCTGATGGATGTGAACAAGCAGCTTGCCGGCAAAATACGCACGGAATTGATCTTTTCGCCGGAACGGGCCGAGCTGCAATTGGCACTAGCCCAAATTTATTTTGATTTGGAACAGTTTGCCCCCTGCTGCAAGTTGTTTGACAACATTCAGGGTCTGACCGCGCTGAACTCCGACATGTATTTGCTCTGGGCGCGCGCCTTATTCAAGCAGGGATCGAAGAACAAAGCCTTCGAGCTATTCGGGAAAGCATGGACCGCAGCGCAGAAGGAAGGCGTCAACGGCTACGAAATCCTCGTTTATCGGGGCGTGGCTTACCTGGAAGCGGAGAACACGAAGCTTGCGGTCCGCGACCTGTCTGCCGCGCTGCGGATGAACGAGTATGACGCCATGGTTCTCGGCCATTTGGCGAACGCTTGTCTGAAGGACAAGCAGCGGCACGAAGCAATCGGGTTCGCCGACCGCGCGATTTCCGTCGATCCGTCCAACTGGTATTTTTATTCCATCCGAGGCCTCTGTCATTACCATTTGAACAACAACCGGGAAGCACTCGACGACCATGCTGTGGTGGTGGAGCATGAATTTGATTTTGACGAAGCGTGGTTCCGGAAAGGGATGTGTCATCTGCGTCTGGGTCAATATCCCGAGGCGATTGACTGCTTTGAAACCGAAATGTCTTGGAGCGACGACGAGCGTTCTTACTATTATGTGGCCGGCGCCTCTTTTCGGAATCGCGATTACAAAGCCGCTCTTCAGGCGATTCGCAAATATAAACGGGCTTTTCCCGACGATTCAAGCGGCTATATGATCGAGGGCGATATTTTCCGTGCTATGGGCGAGGAGTCCAGGGCGAAGGAAATTTATTTCAGGGCGGCGGAATTGTTTGAGGACGATTATTACCCGACCCAATTGGCCCTGTATTACCTTTTGAAGGAAGGGGACCCGGAAACATACAAGCAGATAGCTTCCTTTATCCGCCGGCTTGCCGACGGCTGGCCGAACGATACATGGGTGCAGCTCGAACGTCTCAAATTTATCGTCAACACGAAATCATGGGGCGATGTCCCCAATTTGGTGCACAATTATTTTGTGCATTGCAGCGACGATCCTGCCTACGATTCGTTGATCTGGCTGTATTCCGGGGTGGCTTATTACCATGAGGGAAACTATGCAGAAAGCATCGAGAGCTTGACACGCGCGCATGAGCTTGGAGAGCGAACAAGTGCCAGCATCTACTTAAGCATGGCGCACATCAAGCAGGAACGGATGGCGGAAGCGTTGTCCTACGCCATGCAGGCTTGTCAGGAAGAACCGGATAACGAGGAGTATCGGTTATTTTATGACCGGCTTCTAGGTTCGACGGATAAAAAGTCGCTACGGGGACTCTTCGGTATCCAAACGAAGCCTCCCCTCCATATTCCGGAGACGCTTTTCCTGAAGCATCAGGATGTGAGCGACGTGCATGCCCTGCATTTTATGCTGGATGAAGATGAGGATGGGGATGAAGAAGATGAATAGGGACGGTCACAGCGCCTCCAAACGGACTGAACGATGGTGCGTCGCGTTAAGCGCCGTATTATACGAAATGAACGGGCTCGATCCCGGAAACGACTACGAATGGGAAGCCACCCCAAAACATATCGAAATGCATAAGCAGTCTCTTCAACGGGACTGGGGGATCGAGACCAAGGACGATTTGAGGAGGAATCTTCAATGGCTGGCCGAAGAGGGGCATCGCAAGTCGTTCCATAAGATTCGGTGCTTTCTGTCCGCATTGTCTGAAGCCGAACAAACGAAATATATCGAATCGATTCCGAAATCGACGAACCGGCACAGAGAGCATCAAATTGTAAAAGCGTATATGAACCGGCTCCCGGCTGCGGGGATCGCGGCTTGGGATTTCGGCAGATACGCGTATTTGATCCGAACAGGCGCCTTCATGGGCTACATTTCCATGGAAACATCGCTGGAGCTTGTGAAGCCGATGATTAGTGTTGCTCAACAAGCGTATACCGGCTGGCGCGAATACGGAACCGGCTATTTGGCCGGAAGGCAATTTTGGCGGGCGCAGCCCACGACGGCAAGCGCGCAGGAAATGGCGGGCTATATCCGCAACCTGCTCCTGAGTACCGACAGCCTGTGGAACCGGCTGGAGTGGGATATGCCGCTTGAAGAGGCTGCCGGGCTGCCGGCAAGCCAATTAGCATAACGAATTTCAATCCGCGAGCCAAGGCCGGACGCCACTGTCCGGCTTCTTCGCCGCGAAAACCAAAAACCGCCTTGCCGCAGCAAGCCGGTATCATAAGCGGTAGATCGATGGGGAGTTGCGGTCTTCCGCATGCCAGCCCCCATTCATCACAACATAGAACGTTCCATGAACGATCAGAATAATCACGCCGAACAACAAGCAGAACGGCACGGACTGCCCGTTCAAGCTTTCTCCGATGAGGCTCAAGAGCGCTTTCGCGTCGGTCAGCGCATCCCAACTGTTCAGCCGGTATTCGCGTCCGAGCAAGATCCCGTAGCCCCCCAGCATGGACACCGCAACCACAAACAGCCACGAAACGGCGCCCCCGAACCTTCTCATGACCTGATACTGTATCAAATAGGCGGAGCCGAATCCTAATAAAAATCCGTTCCACGAGATCAGCAGCATCACCAGAAAATCATACCAGTAGCGAAACGTCCACCGGCCGGCCTCGACATACCAAGCTTTCTGAAGCGTTAAATGGATAAGATCCGTAACGATATAGGGCGCATTCGGAAAAAACAGCAGCCAAGCCGCTCCCAAAACGGCAACGACGGCGGAACGAACCCCGCCGGCAGCCAGCCGCTTTCCGAGCTCCGCTGCGGCCACGGCAAGCAGCAGCGGAATCCAGGCCAGGAACAAATTCCACAAGAGGAAATCGAAATATGTCTTATCCCGGAACGCATAGTAAAGCGCAGTACAAATCAAGGACAACAGTCCCATGGAGAGGATAAACTTTCCAGAATGCAGCTTTTTCATCCGGCACTCCTTCACATTCCATTTTACTCTTCGGGCAGCATGCCGCGCATGAACAGCTCGACCACCTGGGCGGCCAGTTGCTCCGGTCTCCCCGTGCCTTCGGACAAATACGCAAAGGTCAGGCGCTCAAGCGTACCTACGAAGCACTGCGCTACGACGTCCATATCGAGGGTTGAACGAAAGTAGCCGGACCGCTGCTCTTCGAGCAGGTTGTCGCGAATCAGAGCGGCCAGCTCCGCTTTAATGCTTCCGGCCTCCGGTGCTTGGAACAACCCGATGCGCGTCAAGTGCGGGTCTTCCGTAAAAAACCGAAAAAGCGTCTCCAGCACGCCGAGCACCCGCGCGTTCACTTCACCCGGCTGCAGCCCCGATTCCAGGCGGCTCGACGTGACAAGCTCCTGCAGCCGGGACCGAAAGTGGCCGACCAGTTCCTCGAACACCGCTTCCTTGCTTTCAAAATAAAGGTAAAACGACGGCTGGGTCAGCCCGGCCTGAGCGACAATCGAGCTGATTTTCGTCTCGTAAAAGCCAAGTCCGGCAAACTGCTCCGCCGCCGCAGCCAGCAATCTCGCCCGGCTTTCTTGCCCTTTGGCTCCTTTGTTTCGCGCCATTCCGCCCGAACTCCTTATGTCAATAAAGTAAGGTATTGCATGATTGAAAAGCCTTATCTCGTATTATGTCCCAGTCATGCTTCACCGTCAAATCGCAGCGTTTCTATACCCGGTGCCGAAGCTCTTCATAGGCTTCCTTCAGCCACGGATGCACGACCTTCAAGGTCTGCTTTCGCTCCCACAAGTAATTGATGTAAGCGAACGCCCCATGAATCAGGGAACGGTTCAATTGCTCCTGCAGCTCGCGGATATACGGCGGTGTGCCGGGTTGATCCCATGCGACTTTATCCGCGACGAACAGCACTTTATCGAGCAAGGTGGAGCCCGCCGCAAAGTCGTGTGGCAGCCGACCGCATCGAGGATTACCGTATCGGTTACGCCAAATAGCTGCTGTGCCATCACCACCGACAGCTTCTGATGAACAATTATCGGGAACGCTTCTTCCTCCGGCAGCACCTCGATGCCAAGCTCCCGCGACACCGCAATTCGATCCCCGTTCGGGATGACCGCGCTGATGTCGTGCAGCCAGCCGGACGTCTCTGCCGCCTCGGGATCGGCTCCGAACCGCAGCGCGATACGCCGCGCCTCCGTCCCGACGTCCATACAGTGCTCCGCCGTCTTCTCGCATCCGTTCACGCTTAGAAAGCTCCGGATATCGTCCCGAAGTCGATTCGTCCGGGGAAACGGTTTCGTGTGTTCAGCCAAAATAGGGTGCATGCTTCATCCTCCGTTCGCTGTTGCCTCTTGCTTCATACCGGACACCCGCCGACCGGATAACCACTCCGAGTCCCGCTTCTAATAAAGCCTCTTCCATTGTAACCGCTTGTCCCGCGAATATAAAGCTTACGCAAAAAGTGCGGGACACCTGCCCGCACCCCGCACTTTATGATTCAACCTATTTTCACATCTTCCAGGCTTGCGTGCTTTTGCCATTTCTCCATTGGTTTACTATCGTTAGCGCGCACGATGCGATAAAACTTTTTCCAGATGCACTTCCTCTTCGTCTCTTTGAACTTCCACGAAGCCGTTGGCTTTATAAAATTGAATGGCGTCAAGCCATGACGCCGTCGTTTCCAGCACGAGCTTCGCATAGCCCATGTGCCTCGCCCTCCGCTCCAGCTCCTGCAGCATGCAGCGCGCGATGCCTCTTCTCCGGTACGGCTTCCATACGGACATTCTGGCAATTCTCCCGACGTCGCGCCCCTCTCGGATAAGCGCTCCCGTACAGACCATTTGCCCCTCAAGCGCTCCCGTCAAGAAGAGATGCCCCTGACCGGCATACCAACTCACGATATCGTCCAGGTCCTTGTTGTAGGACGGGTCCAATTCCCCGAGCCTTTCCTCCAGCCCTGCGCAAACGATCCGTCTTGCCTGCTCCTGCGTCTCTTCGGTCACTTCTGCCACGCTCAGCATAATGTTCATCCGTATATCCATTTCCGAACCTCCGAAATATGGTCGATTCTCGCGATCGGCCTAACCCCTTTATCCATCATCGCCTCTAGGCTTGTCCTATAGCTGATAAACGGAATGCCGGCTCCGGCCGATGCTGCACCGTCGATCCATGAATCACCCACCGATATCCATTCGTCCGCCGCGATGGCGGGGAATTGATTCAAGGCATAGATAAATCCGGAAGGGGACGGCTTCAGCGCCTCCATCTGCTCTCTGCCGATAATGGGGTCGAAATAAGACTTGATTCCCGTTACTTCGAGCGCCTTCAGGGCGGCGGACAGCGAATTGTTCGTGACCACGACCAATACGAACTTGCCGTGCAACGATTCGATCAGCTCCGGCACGCCTTTTTCCAGCCCCGCGCCTTCCATCCCGCGCACCTCATGCTTTTCCGCAATATTCAGACAGGAGAGGTATAAAGTGTGATCCATACCCGCTTGCTTGGCGTGTTCGAGCATGGTGGATGTCGTATGCTCATAGAGCGGGAACCGCTCCGTCAACATGCCGTGCCCGACCAAGTGGCGGAAGATGTCTTCCTTCATCGCCGCAAAATCGATGCGGGATTGCAGCAGCGTATTGTCCATATCGAAAATAATACCTTTGCATTTGCGGTCATCGCGCATCGAAGTTCCCCGCTTCCCGTTCAAACCATGCAAGCGCACGCTGCTCCATTTCCCGCACAAATGCTTTCTTTGCCGGGCTATATTCGCTTGTGTTTTCGAACCGTTGAGCTAATTCTTCCTTAAACCGGCTGTATCTCGCAACCTCTTCAGGATGAGCTCTCAAATAATCTCTAAATATTAAATGACGTTCAATTTGGGGGTTATCCGTTTGATAAAAATGAATATGATGCGTCCGGTTTTCTCCGCCTTTTCGGAATAATCTTCTTCCGGGGATGCCCCACTCCCCAGCCACGTCATAGCCGAGGGAATGCATTTGATCGTTAAACAAATCAACGTTATGAATGTCTTTTACAATACACATCATGTCGATGACCGGCTTCGCTTTTAATCCGGAGACCGAGGTGCTTCCAAAATGCTCAAAGCGTACGATTTCATCCTTAAATATGGTTTTTAAAAATTCAGCTTCATCATTAAAAAGCTTAGCCCAATTAAATTCACTCAGTCTAACCTGCATAATACACCTCCTACTAATAACCGACCTTTTCCGTATCCCCGGTACCGACTCCGCAGTAATCCATCAATCCATTTCTCTCCAAAATTGTTCCGGATCTTCTATTTCTACATTATCATATTTGCATACGATTTCTCTAAGCCCGATTGGGGCGTCCATATCAACTTCATACCATGGATTCAGATCTGGCGGACCAAAGCTAACCTTTACTTTCTTTTCCGATACATCAAATATCATACTTCTAAGCGTACCCATTCCACTGGAATAAAAATGGCAGCACGGACCATATGGATATGGAGTGGACATTAGCTTCCTCATCTTGTCGTCATTGATATTAGGCGCATCCCGCAATAACGAATTCCACACGGAAGAATAACGCATTTCGGAATGCCAAAAGTGAGGTTCATCGAACTCTTTCATTTCGTGACTCACATAATGATTTGTGGCGACCAATAAACCACCAAACGGTTTCCGCACAGACATTCTTTTTTTGTCTGATGAGAAGCTCGCCACCTCGAATACAGAAGCATGATTGGCAGCATCCGCTACCAGAAAATTTGCGTTCGTACATAACGGTATTTCTTCAAGCAGACACTGGGCTTCATAAACATCTTTACAACGGTCCAAAATGGCACGAATGGCAACCCAGAACTCGCATCCATCCCCAGCGAGAGGCTTCAAGTAGGCAGTACTGGACATGGAAACGACGAGTCCATATTCATTTATCCCATCCATCCTCCCCGCATTTTGCAGCGAAAAACCAATATGTTTTGGTTTTCCCGTTACGCGGGTGATGCATAAGCTTCTTTCATCTCTTACAAAATATTCATAGCTCCTTCCGACATAAAAATGTCCATCGCTCGTGTTTGAAGGAATCACTGCAAATTGACAGCAATGCTGGGAGTTGTGATAGGAGTTCGCATAGCATATCATTTTTTCCGGCTCTGTACCTACTTCATCAGCAAACCCTTGTACTTCATCCACAAAGCCGGGACTTATTTTGTCAATCAACATCATTCTCTTGTGAGCCGTTGCTGCTGATATATAATCCTGTCCTTCCATGGGGCTGATATAATAAGCGATATCCTCCGGGTAGTTCTCTTTTAAAGTAATGGCCCGCTGTTTACCCACCTCATAATGGCTTCCTTCAGCCACATGGATATCAAATATCATCGGTTCTTTGTTTTCGCTATTTCCCATATTCTCCAATCTCTCCCCTTACTGGTCAAGATGTCTTCTATATTCGTCGTCATCCTAACATATTAAAAAAATTAGGTCTATTGGATTATCGATATAGAAGAATACCTATTGGCCTCATCTTGTCAGGAGTGATTGGAGTGTTTTTCAAAATGATATTCCATCTCCCCAGCCATTGCGGCCGGTGTATCACCCGTCTTCCGAAAGTCATGGGCATACAGGAGTTGAAAATCTCCAAAATCCACTTGTTTATAGAACTCAAAGCAAGGAAAACCGTCATGGCTGCCCTTCACCTGCACGGCGCCATCCTTATACGCAGTAATCTGTAAAAAGTAGTCTACCGTCGGCGCATCCAGACGAAGCGGATTGCTTGCGCTCGCTCGCATGGTTAACGATACCGTATCCCCGTTCCATACTTCGTCTACAACGCGAATACCGTCTGTAGACGCTTTTCCTTGTTTGAATTCGACGGAACCGTCCGGCGCTGTTAATTTGAGCACGGTGACACCCGTATTGGCAAAAGATGTGATTCGTTGCTTCACGAAGTCGATGACGACTTCCTGCTCCACACGGCAGCGCCCGGTATTTACCGCGTGCGGAGTGAATTCCCTGGCATCCGCCTGATATTCGTAGATCATGCCTGTAGACGGATCTTGAATCGGGGGCAGATAGAGCATCCCACCGATAAACACACTGCCTCTAATTTTAATTAAATCTGCCATATTATAAACACCTCGCCTATTTAATTACCAAGCTCCTGTATCAACCGTTGAACTACAGAGAAAGCCAATTTCGGAGAATAATCATCCCGCATGATCCCGAATTGATGGAACAGATCCGGCTTCGAGCTATCCGCGTCACGCAGCCCGAATAGCTCGTAGTGTGTAATACGGAACTCCTCGCGTAATCGATAGACTGTGCGAATTAGAGTTTCAAGAACAACGGCCTGTTGGTCATAAGTTCTTTCCGTCCGGGTAAAAGGGTTCTCCCCCGTAGGCCACCCGTTCTCGGTAACTCGGATCGGTACGGAGTCGGGGATGCCTGCGGCAGCCAGGTTCTTTCTCAAGTTATGGAGTATCCGTTCAACCGAAGCCGTAATTTCGGTTAATTCGAGCGGCTCCTCAAATACGTCCACATAAAAATTATGACCGACAAAATCGACGGAGTTTACAAAAGTATTATCCTTGAGCTCAGCAAATCCTTCCCAGAAATGCGGCACCGATGCGGGACTCTCAGGAACGGACCCGAACCCGATTTTTATCGGATAGCCGCATTTACGGGCTTGCTGCTTTGCTGCGATGACCCCTTGAACTAAAGCTTGGCGCGTGTAAGACTTCGAGCCTTCCATAAACAATAAATTCGGTTCATTTGTAATTTGGAGGGACGACAGATAGGGGCCGTATTTTCTGACGATTTCGCGAATGAATCCAAGCCATTTGTCAATCACAATGTCTGCCGTCTGAATCCATCCGATGACCAGATCCCCTAACAAGCCGGAATGAAAAAGCCGATCGGCAAAAGAGAACAAGCCAGCCTCGGCATCGGACCTTGTATAAACGAGGTAAGCTCTTGGAGTTAACGTCTTCGAATCTCCCCGAAGCTGATGAAGTGCTTCTGTGATCTTGCCGTAGTCGTCTTCGGGGCCGATAGCCAAGCCAGTCGGCGTACCGGCTACGCCGAGCGGGTAAATCCCGAAGGTTAAACCTACTGAAGTCATTTCGTTCACCACTGTTCCTTTTCAACAATGTATTTATTCATATGGAAAGTTTCTCCTTATGATTCCGTTTTCCTGCCTATTCGCTTAACGAACCTGTCAATTAAAACGAGTTTTCCTCCATCCCGCCCACTCGTGCTTCTCTCCAATGTTCAGTCGTATGCCTACGGACGAGAAGCGGTCCGTCGTTCTTTCCAAAAAAAGAAAACTCTTCAACCTTGGCCGAAGAGCTTTCCCGTGTGGCAAATGACCGGCGCGCGAAGAATCGCGTTACGCCCCCGAATGAAGAATAACTTTGACCGCCGTGGAACTGGAAGTCAGCGCCCGTTTCTGCAGATCGCACCCTAGAGCACGGAAAGCTTCTTGATATTCCGTTAAAGGAAAACGGTGCGTGATCAGCTTGCCCACCGGAACGACCTTTCGTTCAATCATGTAATGTGCGGTGGCGAACGTGCCGAGCGAATCGATGGAGCCGATAATTTTCAGGCTGCGGTCTACAATTTCCTTCGGATTGAAGGTCGATTCGCCGTCCCGCAGACCGACCAGCATCAAATATCCCCCGTGGGCCAATGCGGATATGGCCTGCGTGGCCATGATACCGGTCGTGTCGACAATGATGTCGACCTGCCGATTGTCCGGGGACATCGCCGTCAAAGCGTCCTCCATCGAAGGGTAGACGTTCCAGCGCTCGGGCGCGATTGATGTGGCGATCTGCAGCCGGTGCTCCGATATTTCGACGATGCTTCCGCTCACGCCTTTGGACGCCAAAGCATAGCTGTACAGCATGCCGATCGGGCCGGCGCCGAGGATAACCGCGCGGAAATTGGGCAGCAGCCGCATTTGATCGATGCCCGTCAGCATGCAGCTTAACGGCTCGGTCATCGTCGCTTCCTCGTAGCTAACATGGTCGGCAAGCTTGTACAAGAAGCGGTCCTCCGTGACATAGTAGTCTGTGAACGTGCCGTCGCTGCTTACGCCGGTTTCCGTTTCGCCTTTGCGGACGCAGTGATTTTGCCTGCCTGTTCTGCACATCGCGCATTGTCCGCAATAATACGTCGGATCAATCACGACCCGGTCCCCGGGCCGAAGCGCGGTGACGTCTGGGCCGACCCGTACCACTTCGCCGGCGGATTCGTGACCGAGAATGGTCGAAGGCTTGGCGTGGTATTTTCCGCTAATAATGCCCAGATCGGTCCCGCAAATTCCGGTTGCCCGAATCCGGACGAGCACTTGATTATCTTTGAGTCGATCGGGGACGGGTCTTTCCTCCAAAACAACGTCCCAAGCGGATCGATAGACGAGAGAGAGCATGTTCCGGCCTCGCTTTCCTGATTTTTATCCAACCTTTTGCAAAACAGCGTCCAATCTTTCGACAATCTCCGCAATTTCGTCATCGGTGGCGACAAGCGCCGGTCTTACCTTCACGACATTGCCGTAACCGTATCGGGAACCGCGAAGAATCAAGCGCTGATCGGAAAAAGCGGCATCGATAATGGCATTGGCTTTTCGCACGTCGGGGGCGCCGTCTTCGTCGACGATTTCAATGCCCCACATTAAACCGACACCGCGCACGTCGCCGATGCTTTTATGCTTGGAGG
The DNA here is from genome assembly GCF_004000865.1 of Paenibacillus elgii NBRC 100335. Lineage (GTDB taxonomy): Bacteria > Bacillota > Bacilli > Paenibacillales > NBRC-103111 > Paenibacillus_G > Paenibacillus_G elgii. The sequence goes on from NZ_BIMB01000031.1 coordinate 40,416, forward strand.
GCAGCTCGTTCAACAAGCTTCCCAGAATTTCGCCTTTCAGCTTCACATCATCCAGAAATTCCGGCTGCGCCACGACATCCAGCGTAGATTGGGCGGCCGCCAGCGAGATCAGGTTGCTGCCGGAAGTAAAGGAATGCTCATGCTTTTCCAGTACGTTGAGCCGGGATTTCATCAGAACGGCGGCGACCGGGACACCGATTCCGCCCAACCCTTTGGCGAGCGTGATGATATCCGGTTGAATATCGAACAGCTCGCTGGCGAACATATAGCCGGTTCGGCCGATCCCCGTCTGCACTTCGTCGGCGATCAGCACCATGCCGTATTCGTCGCAGAGCTTGCGAAGCTGCTGAAAATAGCCCGGCGGAGGCACGATATTTCCCCCGTTGCCTAGAATCGGCTCCACGATCATGCAGGCGACGGAGCCGGAACTGCCGTATTGGATATGATCGGCGATCGCTTCTACGCACTGGAAGCCGCAGCCCGGATAAGACGATTTGTAATGACATCTGTAGCAGTATGGAGCGGGAACGTGAAGGTGGTTGGATGCCGTCGAATTCGGGAACCCTTTCCGCCGGAAGGCGTTGCCGGATATTCCGGTGGCGAATTGCGTCTGTCCGTGATGGGACAGGAACAGGCTGACGACATCGGTGGATTCCGTAGATTTTTGGGCGATTTTCACCGCGCACTCGTTGGCCGTGGAGCCGGTAATATCCCTCATCCAGCCCGTGTCGATTCCGGCTGGCGCCATATCCAGCAGACGGTCCAGCACCTCGCTGACGTAAGGCTCCGTAAAGGAAGATGACATATGGGATAACTGCCCGATCTGCTCCTGCACTTTTGCAACCACGACCGGATGATTGTAGCCAAGCGAAAGATTGAAGGTTCCGGAAACGCCGTCCAAATAGGCTTCGCCCGACTCGTTCACCAACGTAATTCCCTCTCCGTACTTAAACCTCGCTTGGGTTGCGATTGTCATCATTACTACCTCCCATAAGATGATGTGTTCAGCCTGTGTTTCCGGGTTCGCATTCTCCTATCGTTCTTGGATGTCATAGCAGCAGTGGAACTGGCATCACCCCCTCTCCGTTCTGCAGCACCTCATTCCATAAACCGGTTGCCGGCTTGCAACGAGGGGCTGCCTTGTGAGGCTTTCTTCCATTGGAAAGACAGCACGACGGACAAAAGCAGGATCAACGTAAAGCCCATGAGCAGCCACAAGGTCGATCCGGCGGACCAACGAGCCATGCTCCAGCCGATAAACCATTGCAGCACCGAGCCGCCTATCCCCCCGGAAGCGATGAGAATGCTCGTCGTTCTCTCCGTCATCCCGGGGATCAGAATATTTGCATGCACGAGCGCAATGGAGAACAAGCCCGACATGGCTAAACCGATGCCGAGGATGAGCGCCAGAACGCCGACAGGATGGGTCGTCATCGTCAGAGCTGTAATAAAAACGAGCGTCCCGATGGCGCTCCACAGCAAGAAAGGCACATAGCTCATCCTCTCCGCCACTTTGCCGGCAAACAAGCGTCCGACCACCATGGCGATCCAAAACGATGTAACCCCGAGCGATGCGGTAGAATTGCCAATTTGCATCGTCTCCACCAGGATCGAGGGCAAAAAATTCATAAGGCCCAGTTCCAGACCCATATACACAAAGAAGAAGACGACAAAGGCCGCAAGCGGCCTAAACTGTCCGCCGGTATAACGCTTCTTGACCGAGGCGCTGTTTGCCATGGCGGCATTCGGACTGCGCAGCCGTTCGGAGCTTCGGCCGGGCAAAGTCATCCACAGCGCCAGCAGCACGAAGGTAAAGGCCGAAGCCGTCAGAAAGGCATACGGCCACCATCCGGCTGCAATCAACAGGCTGATCGCAGCGGGCATCAACAAAGCCCCGACACCGAAATAAACGTCCAATTGGGTCATGGCAATGGCCTTGTTCTGTTCGGCGAATTCGATCGTAAACGCCCCGATGGTTGATTCGATGATTCCCGAACCGAACCCGACAAGCAACGTTAAGAGCATCATCCATAGCCAGCCGGGAAGAAAGCCCATGACGGCATAGGGAACGGCGATGCTGATCAGCGCAACGGAAAGCAGCCGGTGCTTGCCGATTCGGGCCGCCCACCCCGGCGAGGCAAGGACACCGACCAAAAATCCGGCGAATTGCAGAAAAAGCAGCGTCCCTCCATCGCCGTAACCGCGCTCGTAGTAGGGGAGCATTTCCGGGAGCAGCGGACCTGTCATAACGCTGGTGATACCGATCAGCAGGTAGAACAAGCAGCTTAATACAAAGAGACGCTTCATCGTGTCACCTTCCTTTGTGATCTGTTGACCGACCATCATGTTTCATGCTTACTGCAATTCTCCCCCGGTGATCTCGGAAAAATGCCGGATGACCCGATCCGCTCCCGATAAATCCTGATTCCCCGAATTGGGATTGTAAAATCCGATGCATTCCATGCCGGCCGACTTTGCGGCTCTTACCCCATTGCAGGAATCTTCAATAACGATGCATTCGCCCGCAGTCGCTTGGAGCAGGCTTGCCGCCTCGATGAAAATATCCGGCGACGGCTTGCCCTGCTTCACCTCTTCCCCGCTAACGATGACATCAAACATCGGCGTAAGCCGCAATCTTGCCAACACAGTTTCGATCAATTGACGCGGAGAAGACGATGCAACGGCCGTTTTTAACCCCCGATTCTTGATTTCACTCAACAATTCACGCAGTCCTTCCATGGCTTCGAACGGCTCTGCGGTGGAGAACTCGGCGATAAGTTGCTCTTTATGACCGGCGAGCAATTGCTCTTCAGAAAGGGTCAACGAATGCCGGGTGCGGATGAGCTTCCACATTTCCCTCATCGGTACGCCCACATACGCATGCTGCTCTTCTTCCGTTATGCGAAGCCCGAATTGGCGGAACAGCTTCTGTTCCACCAGAAAATGAATCGGCTCGCTGTCAATGAGGACACCGTCCATATCGAAAATGACTGCTTTAAGCTCCCTGTTTCGCATCATATCTCCGCCTCCAGTCAACATTTGGCCAAATACCGCTACTCTCACGTTTGTCTCCACTCCTCTTCCAGACTCTTCTTTTTTGAATAAGCATTATCTCTCCTCCCGGTTATACAACTAAGCTGTCCTTGTCATAAACAAACAAGCACAGCTGTTAAAAAAAGAACAACCCCGTTCCCTCTATCAGAGAAACGGGGTTGTTCTTAAAAACATAAAAGAAAATGTTCTAAGAAGCATAGCCCTTAAGTTTTTTAGTTCAAATTAGTATACAATCAATATATTATAGACTAAAGTATAGATCCCTATTTTTTCAAATTCAATATAAACCATAGTAATTTATGTAATTAAATGGGTATTTTATTGCAAATTAATACACACAAGATCATCATGCGACCATGCTCAACCCTATGCCTGACAAACAACAAAAGAAACCGCTCCTCGATGCATCGTACCATCGATTCGCGGTTATTTCCCGTTCGAATAAATTACTTTTCCATGATTCGCTTTAATGTCCGCAAGTCACTCTCGATCATCGCCGTGTCGTTCGCGAAGCTTTCCTCCGACACCCCGGACTGCCGGTACGCCGTGAAGACCACTTCGCAGCCGGAGCCGTTGGGGACGACCCGCATCGGATTCAGGATTGTTTGTCCGGTGGCAACGGTTACCCAATGATCCGCCACGCCGTAATCGTTATTGTCCACAAACTTGAGCGTGATCGGAGCGTCCGTCGTTTCGACGATCCATTCCTCGCCCGATCTCCGGATCGATTTCACAAAGGACGTTACCCATTCCGGAAAATTCACCGGGTTCGTCACATAAGCGTACACCTCTTCGGGCCGGCGCTCAATGGAAATGCTTAAGGTTTTGGAAGGCAGCACGGTCATGTATCGCGTTCTCCTTTCGGTTGGCGTCTAAGCTTAAACAAGCTATACCTGTATTATAAATCATCGGGCAGCCAAAAGATTGAATAATTCGGACATCTGCCAAAATCAAGTGCGCTTGCGCCAAGACCAAGCAACGTCGAGCAGGGAAGAGACGGCAATTCCCGCGCTGTACCGCACGAGGTCCGCTGTCAAAAAGCCTTTTCCCAATACCAACGACCCAAGGGTTGTGTCCCGGATCTGATTGATCCAATCAGCCTGATACAGCTGGCTGAACTCGATCGCAAAGCAAAACGCGAGGCTGCACCACAACGCGAATGAGATCTTCTTATGCGCAAAGCAGGCGCGAAAGCCGAAGTAGATCATGCAGGCCCACAAGGCATCGCCAAAATGCTCTGCCACAAACGCAGGCAGCCGGTCAGCGAACGCTCTGGTCCCTAACCCCAAAGCCATGGCGGCGAAAACGGCCGCGATATAGGCGACCCTGGCTCTCCATCGCCGCGCGGTGCTGTCGTTAAATATGCTCATAAGTTTCGTCCGGCCAGCACTCCAAGACGGCCGATCTGTCTCCGTACACTTTGTCCAAATGATTTTCTCCCCACAGACAGAAGCTGTCCAGCACCGTTTTCAAGCTCAAGCCGTATTCGGTAAGCTCATACTCCACTTTAGGCGGAATTTCATAGTAAACGGTTCGGTGGACGATGCCATCCTTTTCGAGCTCGCGAAGCTGCTGCGTCAGCACTTTTTGGGTGATGGCGGGAATTAATTTCCTCAGCTCGTTCGTTCGCTTTTTGCCGGTCGTCAAATGGTACAAAATGATACTTTTCCACTTTCCCCCGATAACCTCCAGCGTGACCTCCACACCAATGCGATATTTCTTCAAGGTAACACTCCCCCGACTTCCCAAGGTTATATGATTCAGTATAAAAAAGATACCACAGAACCCGGAAGTATCTACTGCACTTTGAAGTGCGTACTTCACACAATATTTGATATCACCCATAATAGCATCTGTAACCGGCCATTGACTACCGCGTCGAACAGTGATCCATAGAAGCCGCCGGGAATATGACACAAAGGAAGGTCGTTAACCTATGAAAGCTCTTGTCACCGTCACTCATCCCCGCAAAAATTCTCTTACGTACGCCGTGATGAACCGTTTTGTCGAAGGCCTGAAGCAGAACAACCACGAAGTGGATCTGCTGGATTTGGACCGCGACGGATTCAATCCTTTGTATACGGCCGAAGATGAGAGAGATTGGATCAATCCCGACAAAATCTACTCTCCCGAGGTTCGCAAGGAAATGGACCGGATTGCGGCGGCGGACACACTCGTGTTCGTGTTCCCGTTATGGCAGTACAACGTGCCTTCGATGCTTAAAGGGTACTTGGACAAAGTATGGAACATGGGGCTGTTCGGGAAAATGGGTAAGAAGAAAGTGCTGTGGATTTGCCTGACCGGCGGGGATCAGGAGCATATGTCAAAATACAACCGCGAGGGAACGTTGAAGCATTATCTCAATGTATTGGTGTCCGGCTACGCCCGAGTGCAGGAATCCAGGGTTGAGCTATTATACGACACCCTGTCGGAATCGAAGGAGCATATTGCGAGTCTGCTGGAACGCGCTTATCAGTTGGGACGCGAATACGAATAGTAAGAAAACCTTGCCCCATCAGGCAAGGTTCTTATGGAAAAAGGATAACACAGTCTGCCACGCTTCGCGGGCCGCAGCAGCCGCTGCTTTGGCCGGGACTCCATGCTCAGCGGTCACCGGCAGATTCGGAATGTCAATGAGATGGCCCGCCTCCGGAAAATGCTCGTGACGCACTTCCCAGCGGTATCCGCGTTTCTTCAGCCTTTGCAGCACTCCCTCTGCCATTTCGGCGGCCGGCCATGTCTCATCATGCGCACCCGTAATCAGCAGCGCCGGTGCGCGCATCGCTTCCACCGGAATTCGGGCCGCCTCCAGCTCCTCATCCTTGGAAGTCTGCAGCGCCTGCTCATGGAGCTTCCGCAACTGAGCAAGCTCGGCCGGAGTCCAGCTCTTCGGCCCGCCGGGGTACGGAAGATACGGAAGCGGCCGGCCTTCGTACGTCCAGGAGGATCGGCGGCCGGCAGGCGCCATGCTAATGCCTTCAAATACATGAGACGCGGTCGAATAGCCGACGACGGCCCGGATAGCCTGCGGGTACAGGGAAGCGTAGAGCAGCGCGAGCTCGCTTCCTTTGGAAAGGCCCATGACTCCGGTTCTGGCGGCGTCGATCCCCGGCTGCGCCTGCAGCCAGCGCATTGCGCGGTCTACCACCTCAAGCGGTACCTCCGCAAGCTGGTTCGGCAGACCCAAGCGGCCCTGCCAGTCGAAGTAGGCCAGCGCCAACGCCGCAAAGCCGTGTGCGCTCAGAAGAGCAGCCATCTGCTCGGACCACAGCAAGCCCCCGGCCGATCCTCCCAGCACCAGCACGGCAGGAAGCGGTCGTCCGCGATTCGAAGCCTCGGGGCAAAAATATTTGCCCGCGAACGGCTTCGTAATTTCCGATATCCGGACATCGCCGGATACAAAATGAAGGTCGACGATACGTTCGCCAAGCAAGACGCCGTCGGTGGACAACCGGAAGGTGACCGCGTGCGGCGCACTGCTGCTTTTCATAAAGTAACCGGGGGCGGAACCGTCCGGGCGCATTGACCAAAGCAAGCCGTTCGCATCGATCCCGTCGTACGTGCCCTCTTCGGGTGCCGTCCCCGCCGTATCTACCGTCCCCTGATCATCTGCCCGATACATGCCGAAGGAACGCCACACTTGCCCCAGATCGTCTTGCGCAGTTGCTTCCAACGTTATTTTTTGCCCCGGGGTTAACTGCCGAATCGCCATCTCCAAAGCTCCGTCGATCCTGTTCTGCGCCTGCCCGATGCTCCATACCGGCTCCATCATGACTCCTCCAAGTCCTGTTTAATTTGCTTCAATAACTGAAGGTCCAGCTCCATATGGGCGATGCCGTTGGCGAACACCTGCCGCACAAGCCGGGGATTGCCGGACAGCTCCGCTTTACCCGGCTCGCCCTTGTTCCAAAGCGCAATTTTGTGCTCAAGCCCTGCGATCTGCTGCTCGAGGCAGCGGATCACTTCCTTCTTCGGCAGCCGGTCCATCATGAACAGAGCCGCATAGAAGGCCGAGGGGAATTCGGTGGACGGGACGCTCATCACTTCCGCGATTAAGCCCTGTAACAGCTCGCTGCCTTGTGGCGTGATTTCGTACACCGCTCTCGTCTTATTGCCGCTTCTCTCCGTATCCCGGATTTGCACGCAGCCTTCCTTGGCCAGCTGCCGCAGCGCATGATAAATCGACCCCGGCAGCACGTTCGACCATAGGTCGACCCGTTCCTTTTCCAGCTGCTGTATCAGGTCGTAGCCGTGCATCGATTGTTTCGCCAGCATGCCCAACACGATTAAGCGGATCACCGCAGACACCTCAATTTTTATTCAAATTTGAATAAATAAATTTAACTAAAAAATAGCATGTACCGCGAAAAAACGCAAGCAAGCAAACTCTCTTGAAATGATGATTGTGCAACATCGCACTCTTATTGTATAATCATAACGCACGAACATATGTCATAACATACATATGTTTTACTATAACATACATAAGAGGTGCGAACGATGCTTATCCTTCCTTTCCTGTCGTACATCATTGCGACGAGTTTCACGCCCGGCCCCAATAACATCATGGCGATGTCCAATGCGAATCAACACGGGCTAAGAAAAACATTTCGGTTTATTTTTGGCGTCACCGTCGGATTTTTTGCCATTATGCTGTTGTCCAGCTTTTTCAATCTGGTTTTATACAACTACATCCCGCGGATTAAATTCGTGATGAACCTGTTGGGGAGTCTGTATATGGCTTACCTCGCCTTCAAAATTATGAAAACTAGTAAAACGGAAAATAAAGAACAAGCTAACGACACGTTAAACTCGTTCTTTACGGGATTTATTTTGCAATTTGTTAACCCGAAGGGAATTCTGTACGGGATTACGGCCATCTCCACCTTCGTCATTCCGTTCTACAAGTCCGGTCTAAGCTTGCTGCTCTTTTCCGTGCTGCTTGCGTTTGTCGGATTCTTGTCCACGTTCATGTGGGCGGTATTCGGTTCGTTATTTCAAAAGTTTTTGTCCAACTACGAGCGGCCCTTTCATATCGCCATGGGGTTGTTACTGCTGTACAGTGCAATTTCGATCTTCTTATAGGCTGCGCGATCGAGCATTCGGGGCGACTCCGGCGGCTATCGCCAAGCCGATTCAACGATGATGATCAAAAACGAAAAAGTTAAATAGTACAGAGAAAACTTGAAGCTGGCTTTCGCCCAACCCCGGTCATCTTTCGTAAATAAGCCGCTCAGACATTGCAAAAACCAAATGCCGAGCAGCGCGGTAGAGGTCAGCAAATAAGCGGCACCGACGCAGTCGTGAGCATACAGCAAATAAGTAACCGGAAATAAAGCTGCGACATAGGGCAGCATTTGCCATTTCGTACGGCGGGCGCCTTTTACGACGGGCAGCAGCGGATAGCCCGCCGCCCGGTACTCGTCCTTCTTCAAGATCCCAAGCGCCCAGAAATGCGGCGGCTGCCATAAAAACAGGACAAGAAATAACAGCCATGCCCCCAGATTCAATTCATTGGAATAGCTGCAGTAGCCGATCATGGGCGGCATCGCCCCGGAAATTCCACCGATGGAGGTGCTCCATGTCGACGTTGGCTTCAGCCATGCCGTATAGATCACGACGTAAACAAAGATACCGACGAAGCCCAGCGCCACGCTTAGCGGATTCACGAATACGTACAGCGTGACGAAGCCTATCAAGCCTGCTGCGGTTGCAGCCGCCGCAACGATCCGAGGGTTCAGCCGTCCGCCAGGCAGCGGCCGGTTTCTTGTCCGCTCCATGTGGACATCCCGAAACCGGTCCAGGACATTATTCGCCATCGATGCGGCCGCTAGGATCAGCGCCGTCCCAACCATCATGAATGCCAGGACAGACAAATCGAACTCCCAGCGCGAAGCAAGACAATACCCGGCAAATGCGCAAAACAGGTTGGAGGTCATAATCCTCGGCTTTATCACAGAAACCCAATCTTTCATAGCGGTCGCCAATCCCCGTTGCGCCTCCTTTTCAAGGATATCATGCATGGCCGGTCAGTCTTTCCGTCGTATCCGTCGCGATCCCGTCCAGGCGCTTCGCAAATGTCTTCCTCCAGTTGACGGATAGTTCTTCCACCTCCAGTATCTTCTTGATGCCTTCGACATGATCCTTGTCACGGTGCATGATCCGGTTGGCGTAGGACACGGTAATTCCTTTCGGATGGGAGAAAATGCGAGTCAGTCCGTCACACCGGGACACGACCCCTTCTTTCAGCACGCGGAAATAAAAGCCGGTGTATCCCGTCTCCTGAAGCTTCAGCGGCATGTCGGGCAATCCGTACCGTACAGACAGCTTGTAACAAGGCTGACGCGGTTGACTGATTTGAACGATCGCTTCGCCAAGTTGAAACACATCGCCGATGCAAACGTCCTCCTCCAGCAGACCTCGGACTGTCAGATTTTCCCCGAATCCGCCGTATGCCAACGTTCTCTGCAATTCCTTCTCCCAGAACGGATAATGCTCGTAGGGATAGACGCATACCGCCTTCTCCCGGCCTCCGTGATGAACAAGATCAGCCTGTCCGTCCCCCTCGAAATTCACCCACGATAAAAACAGCTCCCCGTCAACCGGTGTCTTGAAGATGCCGGTCGAGACGTCTTTGCTGTTAAACTGCACCTCTTTCGGCTTGCCCGTATTGATCGAAAGGATTTCCACAGGCTTCATTTGAACCACCCCGACTTTCACCTTGCTGCATGATTCGAGTATAATCCCGCCCGTTCCATCTATCAATTCAATTGTTATTATAAAAACCATAGATATAACCTATGGTTTTAGAAAAGGAGTGATGGCTCCGGCGTAGGTCACCGTCAATCTATGCATGGCCCGGGAGCAAGCGATATAGAGCAAGCTTTTATCCAGCTCCGTCCGGTATGTCGATGCGTCAGCGAACGGCACAATGACTTGATCGAACTCCAAGCCTTTGGCTAGATGCACATAGGTAACTACGATGCCTTCGTGGAACTGCTCGCTGTTGAAATCCAGCAAATGAATTTTATGCCCTCTATCCTTCAGCTTCGCGTATACTTCTTCAGCTTGGGCATGCGTCTTGCAGATGATCCCGAGCGAATGAAGTCCGGTCGCCAGGAAATCGCTGGTCAGCCTCCTGACTGCGTCCATTTCATCCCTTGGACTGTGACACGGTAGGATGAGCGGCTCCTCGCCATGCCGTTCGATCGGAATCAGCTTGCTGTTAGGCTTTAACCTCTGGGCAAACGTTGTAATTTCAACGGTCGAACGGTAGCTTTTTAGCAGCTCGACCGTATCCGCCTCGGGGAATACTTTCTTAATCTCGGCTAGCGAAGAAGAAGAATATGGATTCACGGATTGGCTGCTGTCGCCCAGAATCGTTTTCTTGCATTTGAATAATTTCGATAAGACCGCGTATTGGATCGGCGTATAATCCTGCATCTCATCCACCAGCAGATGCTTGACGAAATCGAACGGCGCCGCCCCCTCAAAATAAATCTTCAAATAAAGGAGCGGAAACACATCCGAATATTCCAGCTTCTTGCCCTGCTTTAGCTTGAACAGGTCAGGCTTGCCCAAATATCGATAAAATTCCTTGTACAAGGAGAGGACGTCTTGGCATTTGAACATTTTTTTGACGGCCGTCTTGATCTTTTTGGATGCCGATGCGGGGACTCGATTTCCGTCTACGTCTTTGCAGTTGGCCATAACCTGGGCTGCGGTCTTCTCCAATCTCGATTTGACGGGCAATCTTCCGGAAGCCAGATAACTGCTGAACAATGCCTCTTTGGAAATCGTCACCTTATCGATGGCAATCTCCTCAGGCGAGAAGTAATGCTCATCCGCATATTGGATAAAAGCATCTATCTGACCGATAAATTCGGCGGAAGCTTTATACTTGATCCGTTCGATCACGCTATCGTCCGTTTCATCGTCAGGATCACCCAGCAGCTCCGACACCTGCTCGTAAAACGTCTGAAACTTGCCGATTCCCGACAGCCCCTTGGCCGCCAGCTCCTCCAGGCTCACTTCCATGATCTTTTCTTCGCCCAGCTCGGGCAGCACGTTCGAGATATAATCGGAGAACACTTTGTTGGGAGAAATGATCAGGACGTTCCTGGAGTTTAACGTTTCCTTGTACCGATACAGCAAAAAGGCGACTCTGTGCAAAGCGACCGACGTTTTTCCCGAACCGGCGACGCCCTGAATGATCAGCTCGTGAGCCGCTTCATTCCGGATGATGGCGTTCTGTTCTTTTTGGATCGTCGCTACGATATTTTTCATTCGCTCGTTCGAAGGGCCGCTGAGCTCTTTTTGGAGGACATCGTCATGGATCGTCATCGAGCTTTCGATCATGTATTCCATTGCGCCTTGATTGATTTTGTACTGCCGCTTTAAGCCGATCTCGCCATGCACCTCTCCGACGGGCGCCGAATAGAACGCTTGACCGACCTCAAAATCATAAAACATGCTGGCTACAGGGGAGCGCCAATCGTAGATTAAATTATCGTGGCCGTTTTCCTCGGTGAAGGAATGTACCCCGATATAGAACGAATCCGGTTTCGTTTGTTGTCCTTCCTTGAAGTCCACCCTCCCAAAGTAGGGCGATTGCAGCAATTTCTGAACCCGCCTGCGCTTGGCGATCGTCTTCTCCCCCAAATCGATCGCGAGCGATACGTCCACCCGGTTCGCCGCCCGCTCCGCCGGGTCCAATGCAGCCGCATTGTCCCACAGGTATTTCTTGGCTTCAATGACCGCTTCGTAAGTGTACGATACTTTATCGTCCATCTCCTTGAGGGCTTGATGAAGCTTGGCAACAATGACTTCCAGATATCGTCTTTCTTCCGCTTCCGTACCGTTAAACATCCGTGCAGCCTCCTTTTGAGTCGTTAGCCTAAGCAGAGCTTGAGCTTGCGAGCTGCCCTGCAAAAGCGGTATATAGAATATAAAAGATCGCGCAAAAAAAGAATAGACTTTTTCTTTCCGATGAGTTATTCTGATGATAGAGTACGCCCCACGGACCATTTACTAAAAATTTCCATTTTTCAATGAATTATAATAAATAAACCGCCCTCCAAGGCGGTTTTTTCGCATCGAAATTCAAGACTCTATTTTTTCGTTACTTCCTGTGTTGTTGAATCATAAATGATGATTCCTTCATTCGAATCGTCCAGTTCCCCGACTAATCTTCCTTCATTACTCCATACCGCAGATTTGCCTACACTTTCAAAATTATCACAATGCCCAATACAATTGGCCATCAGAACCGTCATGGAATACTTGCTTGCCATATGCGGATAATGACTCCATGCTTTGTTTATCTCGTTTTGAGACTTGGCTACACTCGCAATATAAACTTCGGCCCCCAGCTTGCTGGCATGATCGGCATGGTCAATCTGTAAGGACTCATAACAAATTGCAGGAGCAATCTTTACGTTATCCATTGTCAAAATCATTTGTTCATGGCCGCAAACGAAATACGGGAATTCATCCGAATGTAATTTTTGTTTGGAATATGTTTGTCTTGGTTTGTTTGGTTGAAAGATAATCATGCTGATTCGAATTCCGGAATCGGATTTCGTCGGCACACCAATCCCAATGGTGATACGATGTTTGTCGCTTATGCTCTGGAAATCATCGAATCTTCCATCGTTCTCGCTGGTCGCTAAATCCTTCGCAAGACTAGGTTCATAGCCTGTTACAGAAAGCTCCGGGAAAAATAGGGCGTCCGCATGATAAGAAATTGCAGTCGCTATCATGTTTTTGTGTTTCTCGAGATTTTCCACAATATTTCCCTTTTCGGGTCTCATTTGAGCCGCAGCTATTCTCATGATTATACCTCCGCTTCCTTGTGCAATACATAAATTAGATTTATTTTAACGCCAAATGTATACTTTTTACGAATGAAACTTTCTTATGTAGAAAAGGAGAACGTGAAAATGACACCATTTGCAAAAACACCACAGCCGCCTTATTACGCCGTGATCTTTTCAAGTCAGCGTTCGGAAGGGGATCGCGGGTATGTGAACATGGCAGAAAAAATGGTATCTCTGGCATCTAACCAGCCAGGCTTTTTGGGAGTAGAAAGTGTTCGGGATGATGATGGTTTCGGGATAACTGTTTCATACTGGGAATCCTTGGACGCCATTCGAAATTGGAAAGCAAACGAAGCGCATTTGGGGGCGCAGGAAAAGGGGAAAACGATCTGGTACGACAATTATATAACCAGAATCTGTCGAGTTGAAAGAGAATACAGCCTGAAAGAAGTATGATTGAAACGCTACGCAAGACGGTTTAGGAGGGGGCGGCTAGTCCCCCGTCCCTCACATCATCGTACTTACAGGTCCGCATAACGCGAAATGTCCACTCTATACTCAGGAAGGATTCCGCTGCAGTAGAATAAAGCCGCTAATGCTTGATGTAGATCTGCTTACAACGATGAAGAATCGATTTCTAGTTAAACATCTTAGGGCATTGACAAGTAAGCGTCCGGGGACCAATAGCGCGGTACAAGGTCGGGCGCTGCCGATCACGCGTGATGTGATAATCCTACGCGGGGAGCCTGGGATAAGCGCATTTCGCGACCAACTGATCAGTACGAGGTCCGGTTGACGCACAGCCTTTGCTTTAGCCAATACAATCACCTCTTTTCTTTTAGAGTCTCTATAGCTAATGCAAAGCATCCTTAATGCGTACTGGTCGATAACCGGACAAATTTCAAAAACAATTAAAAATCCGCAAAGGGGAAGTTGGAGCTAAGCGCAAGGAAACGGGCGCTGGGACCACGAAATATCGGCGTCTGGGCAAAAAAATCCCACGCCACTGTTAAAGTGCGGCGCGGGATCTGTATGCTTTTATCTCAAGCTCTTCTAGCGGAACTCTCCTACGGCTATCGCTTCGATCTCAATCAAGAAATGATCATTCACCAGTTTACTTACTTCAACGGCCGAACTGGCAGGCGGATTTGTCGTATTCACATACCTGTCCCGAATGTCCCTCACGATCTGGATCTGGGAGATGTCCGTTAAAAAGAAGGTCAATTTGACAACATCATTGAAGCTTACGCCGGAAGCCTCCAACGCAGCTTTGATGTTCTCGAATACTTGCCCGGTTTGTGCCGCCAGGTCTCCCGGACCGACCAATTCTCCTTTGTGGTTCACGGCCACCTGCCCGGAAACATAAATTGTTCTTCCGTTCCGTACTTCCACAACCTGCGTATAACCATTTGCAGGCGGCATCGTTTGCGGATTCCTGAAAATGATTTGCTTATCGTTTTGCATAATATTCATAGCTTCAGCTCCCTACGAAAGATTCGATGACCGGATAGGAGATGATATTTCGATCCCGGTACGTCGCTTCAACCGCAGCATCCCGCTCACCGACGATTCCGTTTTGCAGGATGACCGTCTTAAAGCCTCTCTCCCTCGCCCCGTTGTACGTGAACAGCACGCAGTGCTCTGCCGCAAATCCCGACACGATCACAAGACCGATTTCGTTCTCCAATAAAAGCTGTTCCAGGTCCGTTTTCCAAAAAGCATTGGAGAATACTTTGGTAACTCTCTTCTCCTGCTCTTCCGCTTTAATCTCGGGGATGATATCGAATAGCTCCTTATTCGACTCCTGCCGTCCCTCAATGTCTTGAATATGGACAATGAGATGCCCCTTTGACCGCAGCAGGTCTGCCGTATAATTGATGTATTCGCACGCCTTTTCGATGCTCGATTGTTCTTTATCCTTCAGAAAGACGGTTTGCATATCGACGATTAATAAGGCTATTTTCATAGTTTTTCGACTCCTTTGTTTATGAAATTCCTCACTTTTGCTTGATCGGGATCAGGAGGGCATCAGCTTCAGCTTATTGAAGGATACAGCCTCTAGCCAGCAATGACCCGGGTATTGCCGGGAGAGCCGGGTATTCGTCATCGTCCTCAGAAGGAGAAAACAGCGAATCTTGCTGGCCCGAAGTCGAATGCGACACGCCGATTTCGATCATATCTTGCAAAGAAAGAGAACCCTTTTCCGAAGCGTCCGTCGGGTTCACCTTCTTTGGTGCCTCGTATCGAACCCCTTGACCAACTAAATCCTCGTAGAAACCCCACCATTTTTCAGCCCATGATTTCCAATTTTCTCTCGTTGGATTCTCTCCAATATCACGAAGTTCAAAGACGGGAGCATATTTTTCTTGATCGGAATTCCCTGCACGTACATCGCCTTTTCCTGAAAAAACCCCCATTCCCTTAAGCTTCGGATTATTCTGTTCCGTCAAAAGATCGTTTTTCGGAAGCTTATGCAGCCAATTTGCACGCTTTAGCTTAATCTCGTACGGTTCTTCTCCTCCTTCCCCGAACGTTTGCGGCAGCAGCGGGCCGTCCCAGATGTCGGCCCATGTCTCTTGTTCTTTCCCTTTCTTCTCTGCACTGGTTACATGGTTGCCCAGCGCTCCTTCCAGAAACCAAGAGATCCACTCCGGTTTCATATGGCCCGTATTGTCTCGTATAGCGTTGAGTTCATGATCGGGGAGAAGTTCGAACATTAGATGAAAGGGTGTTTTGGCAAGCACTGGGAACAGCGCCTTAGGAAATTGGCGTTTCAGATTTTTTCGATTTTCCATCGGCACGAAGCTGCTTCGCAGGTAATAAGCGATCATGGTGGAAAGGCCCGTAAGCTGAGGACTCATCTTTTTTACATGGTTAAGTCCGAGCTTTTTATGTCTTTTCTCAAACGTTTTTTCCATCGTTTTCAATCTATCCCTTAGCTTTACGACAGGGCCTGCATAGTTGGAAGTCTTCAGGTTCTCTTGTTTGTTTGCCAACATATCGAACATGGTTGCGATCTTTCCTAGCGGAACGCTCATCGTGACTTGGACATGAGGCGAGAATTTCCCGGTCTTTGGATTGATATTGGCCGAGTTCACCTGTTTATATGGCTCTACCTCGCCTGAATTACCGGCTTTGCCTAGCACGTTCTCCAAAACAATAGGCTCATTTTCGTTTACACGATGGCTTTCCAATTGCCGAGCCAGCTCGTCCATGCTTTGGACGGCACCAAGAAAAGCCTCTTTGTCCGGATGAGCATCGGATACAAACTCAAGGTTCGAGCTTCTTCCTGTAGGCATCAAATATTCATCCGCTGACAACGTGAAGCCGTTCTCGTCATCGCGAACCAGCGGCGCATACTTCTCGAACGCTATACCTTCCCGAGTTGTCGTTTCCCAATTCGAATCCTCTAATTCAACCCCAATAGCTCGCTGAATGACGGTGCCTTGTCGCGGTATTTTCGAAAAGCCGGAAATCAGGTACCGTTGAAGAGCCTGATTCCCTACGGTCTTCGACATGTTGAAAAACCAATCCGGGCCAGCCGCTCGGGGGCTCGTCATGCAACGTTTCGATGACGCAGCTATGGAGGCAGGAACCCTCTGTAGTATTTTGCTCTCTCTCATGAACGCCCCCCTATATATTCCTATTTAAATACTATATTATACTTTTTACTCTTAGCCACAAAAAGAGCCGTCTGCTTCAGTTGGATTAAAGTATGGTATACTGGGAAAGAAATTATGATCCAAATACCTCTAAGGAACGTGATGCGTTTTGTTTATAGAAGAAGAATATTACGACGAGCACTTTGTGGAGGCTCAATACTCGCAGCAGGAAGTAACCTCGGTCCGGTTCTACGATTGCACATTTACCAAATGCGATTTCAGTGAGACGGTCTTTAAAGACTGCAAATTTTCGGGATGTACCTTTGAAAACTGTAATTTAAGTTTAATTCAAGTGCTCGACTGCGATTTCTCCCAGGTTTCTTTCACCCATTCCAAATTGATCGGCATCAATTGGGCCGAGATGGCTCCGCCCCGAAAAGTCGGGTCCGGTCTGCTGCGGTTCGAAGAATGTACCCTAAGTCATTCCACTTTCATCGGATTGACGCTGCCGAAGAGCGTAATCACAAAATGCACGGCAAAGAACGTAGATTTCAGGGAATCCGACCTTACGGAAGCGGACATGAGCTATACGGATTTCTCCGAAAGTCTGTTTGACCGGACGAACTTGACGGCCGCGGACTTCTCTTTTGCAACCAACTACATGATTGACCCGGGGCTCAATCCAATCCGGAAAGCCAAATTTACGCTGCCCGAGGCGATATCTTTACTCTATTGCATGGATATCCAATTGATTGACGGGGACTAAGCGTATCCTTTGTTAAAACGACCACCTATGGTCTTCAAGCAAGCAATCATCGCATAGCAAACTTCACTGCGCTTCCTTTTCAACCTAAAATAATACTTCTAATTGTTTGTACTCTTTAAGCGGAGATCGGTTGACGAATAATTTCGGGTTTCTTTCTTTGGTATGAAAAGCGTTTAGAATATGCAACTCGTAGTACCATTCTCCCGTATCCGTGGCAATATGTCGTCCGTTATACAGTATTCTTCCGTATTCGCCAGGCGACAGCTCGAATACTTTCTCGGCTAATAAATGATATTTTTTATCATATCTAGCAGGCTTTCCGCAATAATGAGAGTATTTGAAGGTAAAAACGCTTTGCTGTATCGATTTCTTAATGAGGAATAAGGGGCGCCTCTCACGTCTTTCCCCCATCTTATGGTTATATCTTGTATAATCAAGTTAGCACCCTTTCCAAAAACTTCAGAATCCTTTTATTCACAAGCCCTCACGTAAACGTTCCCGATAAATCCGGTAATTTTCCTCATCAAAGCAGACGAACAAAATCTGCTCTAGACTCGACTCGTGATGGCTGCGGATGAAATTAGATACGGCCTCTAACGCAATTTTGGCTGCCAAATCTTTCGGAAACCGATAAATGCCGGTACTGATATTTGGAAAAGCGATACTACGTGCATGATTTTTGCAAGCTAGATTCAATGTGTTTACATAGCAGTTCGTCAATTTCTGTTCCTCGCCGCTCTTTCCGCCGTTCCAGACCGGCCCTACGGTGTGAATCACAAAGGACGCCGGTAAATTTCCCGCTGTCGTCACAACGGCTTCGCCGATCTGGCAGCCGCCTTGCTGATCTCTGATCTTCCTGCATTCCTCCAAAATCTGCTTGCCACCAGCTCTATGGATGGCCCCGTCAACCCCGCCCCCGCCGAGCAAGCTTGTATTGGCGGCATTCACGATAACATCTGCGGCTATTTTGGTAATATCTCCTTGGAGTACCTTTACGGTAGTCGTTTGCAGCTTTATCTCTTCCATGATTGCACCTCCAAGCAATAAAAAACATCATGGAAAGACTCGTATTCGAGATCCTGATGTTTTTTATCAAGTCTATGCTTATAACTACGTGCTAGTTTGCTAGTTTCTGTCATTATTATAATCTATAAACTGTTTACCGTGTTAAAAGTTTCTTCCTTCTTGCTTCTCTGGCGTACATGTACCACCCGATCAGCAAAAATGGAATCGACATGGACACAACGATCCCCGCGTGCTTAAAGACGCCAAGCAGACTGTTTGCCAAATCTCCCACGATACTAAACGTAATCGCCTTCGGCAATTCGATCGTAGGATTAATTTCAACTCTGTAATCTCCTCCTTCAACGACCTCGAAGCTGTACAGCGACTCGCCTCTCGTATCGTTAAATGTAAAATTCATGGAAGAATCCTTTGCCAGCACAATTTCCTTATTGTCCGATACTTTAACTATCTTTACCGCGACCAGACTCGATACGTTATTTAATTTCTCTTCTTTTTTAAGCTGTAGCACTCCCAAATTAAGCTGTTTCGAATCGAATTCGTAAAACAAATTATTTTTCCCCGATGATAAAAACACTTCCTTCGTACCGGGAGCTCTTAACATGACTCTATCGTTTACGGGATTATGGTTCAAGAAGTTAATCCCGGCAAACACCATCCCCAATAAGATGATAGCGCCGCCTAATATCAAAAACAGGTACTGAGAAATCAATCGTTTCATCGGTAACTCCTTTAGGTTTTCTTTGGTTTCTTCAGATTCACCCAACGCTCGGCAATTCGTCCAGATGCCAATAAACCAGCTTGCCTTTCTCTTCGGCCACTCTGACCATCTCGTCCGCCCCCTGAGACGGTCCTCCAACCCGGAGCACCGCATCGCAGCAATCCAGCAGACGAATGGAAGACGGATGAAAAATGCGATTGAACACGTCGTCTCCGATGGTCTTCGATCCTGCGGTCGCGATCAATGGGAGCGCATACCACTCGCCTAGAACGGGCAAATGTCCCGCTTCGTATACCTGCAAAGCAATTTCGTTCATAAAGCGGACGTTTTGCTCCAAAAGCTCAGGATCGTCCCCAGTTCCCGAGCGATACGGACCGGCGATAAGAATATGCAGCGGCTTGACCTCCGGCTCAAGAAGTCCGTGAATTTGCGCATACTGCAGCAGCATGATCGTTTTGGCATCGCAGATTTCGCCGGTTCGGACCATTTCGAGCGCTTCGATGAACGGAAGCTCAAGAACCTCGATATGCTCCTGCTCTTCTTCCATCCCTCCGCCTTCTCCAGCCAGCATGCCCTCACTGTATTCAGCCGTATAAAAATGTAAAATCTCCGTCACGGAACCGGGAGACATATACGCCTCGCCGACCTTGACAATCTCGCTGACGCGGTACCCCGTCTCCTCCTCCGTCTCGCGTACAATGCTCGCTTCCGGGGTTTCCCGGTCCAGCAGGCCCGCGCACGTCTCGATAAGCATTCCCGTGTCGTTTCCGTTCACGTAGGTCGGCATCCGAAACTGCTTGGTCAGCACCACCGTCTGCTTCGCCCGATTATACAGCAGGATCGTCGCTCCATTGCCGCGGTCGTATACTTCACGCGCTTGAGTCTCCCAAGTATCATCCTGCTTTTGATACTCGAAGGTCAGTTTCTTCAAGAGGTACCAGTTGTCCGATAACAACTCCTCTTTCAGGATACGTACTTTTGGGTTTCCCTGTCTTGTCATATAGATCGCTTCCTCCCTAAGAAAAATCCGGAATCCTTCGAAATGCGGATTTTCCCTTCACGTTCGATCATGGAATTTAAAAAGCTTTCAAAATGATGCATAGCAGCTCCCGTCAACCGCTGGCGGGCATTCATCGGCGTCGAGGTGATATAATCCAGGAGCGGCCGGACTTCGTTCACCAGCAAGTGGTCATCATATGTATACAAACGAACCTCAGAAAACCAAGGGGCCAACATCTGTTCACCGTTATCCAAATTAAACCGCTCGATGACGGGGTCCAGCACACGGATCTCGGGATCGAACGCCGCAGCGAGCTGCTCGACTTCCTGCAAATGCCGCTTGCTCATCGTCGAAGCGAACAATCTTCCTCCGGGCTTTAAGACGCGATGAATTTCGGAAAGCGCTTTGGGCATGTCCGGCACATGGTAAAGCATGTTGTTGGCAATAACGGTATCGAACTGTTCGTCATGAAAAGGAATATCCTGTACATCGGCCACCACAAACTTAAATTGCGTTTTGCGTCCCCCTAAGCTGCTTCGCGCTTCCTCAAGCATCCCGTGCGACAAGTCCGAGAGCGTCATCCTCCAAGCTTCAGGAATCCGATCCATGTTCCGCGCCCATAAAGCGCCGTCGCCGCAGCCGATCTCAAGCACCGTGCATCCGGACTGCTCGATCAAATGCCCGAACAGCCAGCGATGCCAACCGATCGGATTGACGCTGCATTTGTCATAGAGCTGGATTCTCGTTTGCAGGCGCGTCGCGGTATGATACTGCTCGACCCAATTTTTTTCCGAATGAACCGCATGGATGAGCTCGATCAGGCCGCTCCACTCCACATCCTCAGACTTGTTCTTCATGATTCCTATCGCTTGATTTATCGCTTTGACCACAACTTCCATGTGTGCGAGCTTTTGCCGGAGCGTCTCTTTTTGTGCCGTTAACGAGCTTCGGAGGTCATGTTCGGACAGCGATTCTTCGCGAATCACCTCCTTGATCTCTTGAAGGGTCAAGCCGATATACTTCAGCGTCTGAATCTTCTGCAGCCGAATCATGTCTTCCTTGCTGTATAACCTCGCCGACGACTGACTGTGCTGGGAAGGAGACAGCAGACCGATCTGGTCGTAGTAACGCAGCGTTCGCAGCGTGATCCCGGTCTTTTTGGCAATTTGTCCTGTTGTTGCATAGTCGCCGCTTCTCACAATAACCACCCTCCGTATCCCGAAAAATTAACCCTATGGCGATTATATCCGGTAACGTAACGTTACCTTCAAGCTTTATTTTTCGGAGAGCATAGCCTGCACGTCCTCGACGAAGCTCCTTTTATTAGCCTCGATATAGGTAAGTAAATGATCGAATATATTTTCTTCCTGACTGTAGGTAGATAACTTATCAGCGGCGTGCTGGATTTCTTCGAAAAATTCATCATCCGCAATCGCATGGACTTGCCTGAAATGATTGATTTCATACGGCTCCAAGTCCTGCAGATCGCGATGCAGCTGCCCGGTGCTCAAGTTATAGTTTTCAAGAATCCGTTTGATGGCTTTCATAGCGTCCGCGTCACAAACCGCTCCGATGCGTTCCAGCGCTTCGATGGTCTCGTTAAGATATTTTCCGGTCGAGTTTTCCAAAAATCCCAGGATGCCGTTCATGTTTAATTCGGTATCGAAATCGATGAGCAGCACGATGTCCCGAAGCAAAGCCGGAAGCTCAAAGAAGACCTCCTCATCCTTCAGTTGAATGTTTTCCTGTCTGTACCTATTTGAAGCGACGTGATCCATAATTTCATCAGCGGATGCATTTATTAGCTCTTTATCGTCGGGCAGCAATCTTCGTAAGATGGCTCGATGGGTTTCCATTTGTCCTCCTTGGCTCTGCCGCGTGAATACAGCGCTGTCTTTTATTCTTTACACAGTCTTTTTCCGACTAAAGCTTTTGCCGCTTCGTCTGAAATGTCGTTCAAAAATCCAATATGGTTCAGCTTTCGTCTTCTTTATTAATCAAAGTGTCTCCATTTCTTAAAATCGCGCCACTTTCGGTAATTTCTCCTGCAATCACGTATCCTCGGCCGGTGATCTTGAATACATCTTTAACTTCTAGCTCGAACATCGCTCATCATCCTTTGTTGTGCTGACAGCCATAATATTTCCTCCTTTTATTTACATCGTCTGACAGACGCTTAAACTAAATACTCCATGTGGACATGGCTCGCCAACACACAAAAAAAAGCGAAGTCAAGACGACTTCGTCAAAAATGCCAATGCTTCCGACGGGATTCGCAGCAGGAGGGCCTGTCACAACCCTATTTATTTGTCGTTTGTTAATCTTCCATCGGCGGTAATCGGTATTGCGTCTCCTAAATAAGTCGGACGCGGTTTAAGGATGTTCGCATTGATGAAGTCTTTATTTCTCGCCAGTACTTCCCTAATCTTATATTTTTTTGTATCCCCGTACGACCTTTTATCCGCCGCTATTCCGTAGGCTTCGATCCCCATCTTCCTTGCTATGTAAATGGCCCTGCTAAGATGATAGTCTTGGGTTACGATAATAAGCTTATTTACTTTAAATATTTCCTTCGCTCTGTATAGACTTTCATACGTGCTGAAGCCTGCATGATCCATAAACACATTCTCGTTCTTTAAATTTTGATTCAATAGGTATTGTTTCATGGTATTGACTTCATCGTAATCTTGTCTTCCATGATCGCCGCTGACAATGACTTTAGGAGCTTTTTCTTCCCGGTATGCTTCGATTGAAGTTTCAAGCCGGTCTCGCAGCATATCCGAAACCCTGCCGTCCGGGTACACATAGGCTCCCAACACCAATATGGCGTCTGCATTAGGCAATTCGTTGATGTTCTTCATATATGGATTGGCATATGCTTTGACATGGTAATTTATTGCAAAAATTGACCCTGCTCCAATAAGTATAAGGCTAGTGATGATGATTCCCAGTTTTTTTAAACGCTTCACGAAAATTACCCCAGACTTGTTTTAGTGATGTACGCCGTGCTGGTCTTAAGACGCTCTTGTCTTTTAAATCGTTTCCCTTAGTCGCTCGCTTATTTTGGATGAAATTTGATAGCCTGTTTCCGATTTCGATTGCTCAATAAGCAGGCCGGTCTGTAAATCCGTCGTATTCGAAATGTTCAAATAAAACATTTTGCTTGTGCGGTCTTCAAAGGTAACCCGCATTTTAAAGATTACATCATAATGAAGAATGCCCGGCATCTTCTCGGCTTTCTGTATGGCGTCCGTAAACAGTTTCAGTTCGGCTTCCTCTTTAAATTCCCGATGAATAAAAGGGGTTCCGTCACTCAGCGTGCATTGATTCTTACACTCCAAATCAATGGAGCTGATCGCTTTATTTTCCAATAGATTGTTGGTATTGATTTCACAACCTGCCAATACCCCGAACATCCACAGGGCAAATAAAACCATTAGGGCCTTTTTAATGTTCATCACATCCCGGAATAAAGAGCTTTGTCTTTGAAGAATCAGTTTTATTTCTTCTTTACGGCTCCTTCTAAATCCCTCTCCATCCAAACGCGATTTCAGTTAATTTATCTTCCCCGATTTGTATTTCTTTTTTGCCTAGATACTGTCCGCCTTGTTTCTTGTAGAACTCAACCGAAGGATTGTCTTCAAGGACCCAAAGCATGAACGATCGATAGTTTCTTTGCTTCAGCGCTTCAATGAAACGCTCAAAAAGCAGCTTTCCGTAGCCGTTTCTCTGTACTTCCTTCAATAGGTAAATGGCATACAACTCCGCATCGTATTCAAAATCGGGCCCCCTGCTCTTCCCGCCATGAACAAAGCCCACGATGCTTCCCAAATCTTCAACAACATAGATGATTCCATCTTCAGTAAGATTGTCGAAAATCACTTTCCAATTCTTCGTTCTTTTTTCCACGGTTAAATTAGACAGAAAAGATTCGGATATGATCCCGTTGTAAGTAGACTTCCAGCTCTCGACATGTACCCGGGCTATGCCTTCAATATCACGAACAGAGGCTAATCTGATATTCACCGGACTCGCCTCCTTTATCCTTTAATTTCGGAGCGGCAGACTCAGAGCTTACGTTGTACATATTTTACACCATTATTCCCATTCTTTGCTATACTTCAAGTGTGATGATTAAGCCATCGGTCGGCCGCGAGAAGGCGCATCTTAATCATCTAGTAGGCGTCCATGATCATGCCATTGACCGTACATTTTGTTTTCTCTAGTATTTGTTATGAATTTGTCTAACCTGCTCCTAAATAATTGTGGCTGATTCTTAATGCTTTGTATCGTGTCGATCCGAACTCTTTTATAAAGATCTGGAAATTCCATAAAATTCTCATATACTAGCTTTTCCTCTTTTAGCCTTTGCTCTATAACCCTATCTATTTTAAAAGAATCAAGGCCCATATCAGGTAAAACCTTTCTTCCTTCGTCTCTCATGAATCCCAACTTTTCGAGGCGGCGGACACGTTCTTTATTCAATTCAGTCCATGAACTTCTTTTACTTCTAGGAGAAAGTCTCTGCGCCAGCTCAGTTTCAGATATTTTCTTTTTGACTCCATCGATCCATCCAAAACACAAAGATTCTTCGACCGCGTCCAAATATAACAGCGTATCGGGCTTTTGCGTAATACCAACCACTACCCAACAAGATTTTTCCGTCTTACAATTTTCCTGTAGCCATTCCCTCAAATCTTCTCTCGATTTTACTGTAATTAGATTTTCAATTTCCATAGCTAAAATCCATTCTCCTTTCCAGGTATGGAGAGTGATAAAAGGCCGATTTTTCTGTTCCCAGAAATATCGACCCTTTTAGACTATTAATACGTTCCAGCTGAGGATTTAAAACAGTCAGAGATTAAATGGACTCCGCAGGCTGCTGATACCAAAAAAGTGAATAGTCGTTCATCGTGGATGCGTGACCCAGCTGGCGCAGCATGGTCGAAATATTGCCTCGGTGGTAGGTACCGTGGTTGACCGCTTGCAGCACAATTTCCGATAATCGAGTGTTGCGCGGTCCGGCGTACGGATTCTCGAGCACAATAATTTGCTCCAAGTCGTCTTGTTTGCGGAACCATGCTCTGTATTCATCCGCTAACTCACTAAAGGTATTCGCGAATTCATCGACAGAGTATCGAAGTGTTTCTTGTTGAAGTGGAAGACACTCTTCCACCGCCTTGGGCATACTGGTGCCACTCAGAACCTGAAGCCAACACTTGTCAATCGCATAGATATGCGCGAACGCTTCGCCAATGGTGGGAAACGAGGTGTTTACTTCTTGTTGCAGCACCGAGGACGGGAGCTCCTTGATTCGTCCCAAGAGGGTTTGAGTAGCCCACGCATGGTAATCGAACATTTGTACCGGATGATTCATTTGGATCGTCTCCTTTTGACTTGTCATGGATTTGATTTTGTTCCTGTCGTTATAATAAAAAAAAATGTATGACACCAGTCTGTCATACATCTTCATAAAGTTTGAGCGCATTCTGAAGCTGTTCTTTTAAGATTTCTCGCAGTGCAGGAGGCTCCAGAACTTCGGCGCCGCTGCCAAAACCAAGCAGAATTGTCCAAAGCCATCGGGCTTCCAATGGTTGATAAACAGGAATTCGCATCGTCATACTTCCATCGGCATGAAATTGCTTATCCACCTGGTGAAACTGATCCATCGCTTCTGCCAAAGCCTCCGTCCCCACCCGGATCACTACATCCTCCAACTGAGCTTGGTTTGACAAAGCAGCCTTTTTCGGCACCTCCTGATGCGGTTGAAAAGTTTCCTGCGTCACGAACAAATTCATCAACCTGGACAGTCGGAATTCCCGATAATCTCGCCGAGTTCGGCAAAACCCATAAATGTACCAATTCCGATATTTAAAATGAAGCCGCAGCGGTTCCATATCACGGGTCGTGCATTCATTCTTTGCATTGATGTAATCAAAGCGGACGATATTTCGCCGGGTAATGGCCGTACGTAAATGACGAAGCGCGTCGGGCTCCGTGCGGCTGGTTTCCAAGTCTACGGACAGACTCGTAACATGATGCTCCGGTCCAATCGTTTGCAGTCTTTCGATGGTCCCCTGCGCGCGCTCGTCCTCAAACACGGTGGAGAGGCTTCTGAGCACGGTAATCAGGGAATTGACATCGTATGAACCGAGCAGGCTTTTATCCATTTTGTATCCGTCCATCATGCCATATCCGCCATTCGTTCCCTGATATGATACGACCGGGAAGCCCGCAGCGCAGATCACATCGATATCCCGATAGATGGTTCTTTGGGAAACTTGAAACTCTTCAGCCAGCATGGAGGCAGACAACACGTCGTGGTTCAGCAGCTTGTAGATGATGGAGATCAATCGCTCCAATTTCATGCA
Source organism: Paenibacillus elgii NBRC 100335 (assembly GCF_004000865.1). Lineage (GTDB taxonomy): Bacteria > Bacillota > Bacilli > Paenibacillales > NBRC-103111 > Paenibacillus_G > Paenibacillus_G elgii. The sequence continues at coordinate 66,771 of NZ_BIMB01000031.1, forward strand.
TATCCCCGCCCGTCAGTCCATTTCGTATTCCTGCCCATCATTATATCACAGATTTTTTCTTGCTCATCTTGGGATTGGCCTTTCATCGGAACGCCTCCACGGCTCAGCCGAACCATCCAATTCTTCGACAAAGTCCCCATCCATGTTCAATGGATTGCTATAGATTCGCCATGCTTTTGATGAAAAAAGCGGCGTTTTATTTATAAACCCGATGTTATGATGAAAATGATTCTGTGATAGAAATCACCAGGAGAGGGGATGAACCCATGCGGCAGCCCGACCGTCACAGTAACCAGCCTCTATATCAGCAGATTGCCGATGACATCGAACGGCGAATTTCATATGGCGAGTTTCCGCCGGGCAGTCTGCTGCCTTCCGAACGAAAATTAGCCGAGCAGTTGGGGGTCAATCGAAGCACCGTGATTCTCGCCTATGCGGAGCTGCGCGCGCTTGGGATCGTGGAGAGCCGTACGGGAAGCGGAACCCGGGTCAGCAAGTATAAATGGGGAGCGACTCCGAAGCATACCCCGAACTGGCACCGGTATGTCGAAGGCGGAAGCTTCCTGCCTAATCTGCCTTTTTTGCGACGGGTCCGGGAAGCTCTTCAACAAGATAACACGTTGATTGATTTTGCCAGCGGGGAGCTTGGCGCGGACATCTCTCCGGTGAAAGAGATTAATACGCTTATGGACGAAAACCACTATACGGCCTATCTCGGATATGCCAATCCGCAAGGATTTGGGCCGCTTCGTGAAGCACTCGTCACGTATTTAAGTCAATACCGGGGAATTCAAACGACGGAATCGTCGATTCTTATTACATCCGGCTCCCAGCAGTCGTTATATTTAATTACCCAATGCCTGCTGGCTCCTGGGGATGCGGTGGCCATCGAAGATCCTTCCTACTGCTATTCGCTGCCTATATTTCAATCGGCCGGACTTCGATTGTTCCGTCTTCCCGTCGATGCGAAAGGAATCCGGCCCGAGGACGTTCGCTCCCTTTACAAAAAGCACCGGATCAAGATGGTGTTCGTCAATCCGAATTATCAGAATCCGACAGGCATTGCCCTCGATGCCGGACGCCGTATCGAGCTGCTTGACGTTGCGAGCGAACTGGGACTCCCTATCGTCGAGGACGATCCTTTTAGCTTGACGGCTTATAATGGGATGCCGCCGCAGCCGCTCAAATCGATGGACCCAATCGGTTCGGTTCTCTATATCGGCTCCTTTTCCAAGATCGCGGCATCCGGGCTGCGTGTCGGATGGATGGTCGCTCCTCATTCCGTTGTCGACCGGCTGGCGGATGCCAGACAGCAGATGGATTTCGGACTTAGCGTCGTTCCGCAGCAGGTGGCCGCGCAGTTCTTAAAGTCTCCGTATGTCCAGCCTCATCTGGAACGTTTGCGAATGCATCTGCTCTACAAGCGGGATTTGTTGATAAGCGCGCTTCGGCAAGAGCTGCCAGATCTGGTCAGCTTTTCGATTCCGCAAGGAGGCTTGCATCTGTGGTGTAAAATCATACCCGAAGTGAGCGATAACAAGCTGTTCGAAGAAGCGATTCGTCATGGCGTCATCTTTGTTCCCGGGAGCGTCTACGGCTCGGATTCCGGTTTTGTGCGGTTCACTTTTGCACGGCCGAAGACAGATGAAATCGTTCCGGGCATCGCCAAGTTTGCCGCAGCGCTTCGGGCCGTTCTTGCCCAATCCAACTAAAAAGGTGAATGAAAGCTTTGTATTCATGAATACATGCTTTTTCATTCACCTTTTTTACTATCCTTATTAGCACTTGTGCCGAACTTGGGCTAACATGCTTCAGATATCGCGGGAGTCCCGGCTGCGGCGCGCTACCCCGGCATCGCAGGCTGCCGCGATAACCGCCTTGCTGACTCGATCCGCCACCTGATGATTAAATACGCTTGGAATAATATACTGCTCATTTAATTCTTCGTCGCTAACCACGGAGGCAATCGCATAGGCAGCGGCAAGCTTCATCGTTTCCGTAATTTGCGAAGCTCGGCAATCTAACACGCCGCGAAACATACCGGGAAAGCATAAGACGTTATTGATCTGATTCGGATAATCTGAGCGCCCTGTAGCCATGACACGCACATAAGGCTCGGCTTCCTCCGGCATAATTTCCGGGTTCGGATTGGCCATAGCAAATACGATCGGGTCTGCCGCCATCCGTTTCACGTCTTCGGCCTTCAGCGCTCCCGGACCGGACAATCCGATAAAGACGTCCGCTCCTTCGATCACCTCGGAGAGGCTGCCCTGAACCGTGAATGGATTCGTATGCTCGGCAAACCAATTCCATACTTCATGCGGATAATCGTTTCCACGAACAATTGCTCCGTGACGGTCAACGCCAATCAAGTCCGTCACCCCGGAGGCCAGCAATATTTTGGAGCAGGCCATTCCTGCCGCCCCGACCCCGCACACGACAACCCGGCATTGCTCCAGCTTTTTGCCGACGACCTTCAAGGCATTTAACAAGGCGGCCAGGATGACAACGGCGGTTCCATGTTGATCGTCGTGAAATACCGGGATATCCAGCTCTTTCTGGAGCCGTTCTTCGATCTCGAAGCAGCGCGGAGCCGAAATATCTTCGAGATTGATACCGCCGAATGACGGAGCGATCGCTTTGACGATGGCAACAATTTCGTCCGTATCCTGCGTATTCAGGCAGATCGGGAAGGCATCGACGCCGGCCATCTGCTTAAACAGCACGGCTTTGCCTTCCATGACGGGCATGGCGGCTTCCGGACCGATATTTCCGAGCCCGAGAACGGCAGAGCCGTCAGAGACGACGGCTACCGTATTTCGTTTAATCGTCAACGTATGAGCCCGGGAAGGGTCATCATGGATCGCCATACAAATCCGGGCTACGCCGGGCGTGTAGACACGGGACAGGTCATCCCGATTTTTGATCGGCACCTTGGGATGCATTTCGATTTTGCCGCCCAAATGCATCAGAAAGGTCTGGTCCGATACGTTAATCAGCTTAACCCCGGGAAGCTGTTCAACCGAGGAAACTACGCGGTCAACATCGTGCGAGTCGTTCAGATTGACCGTAATATCCCTTACGGTTTTCGCAGAGCTCACCCGGTTGGTGTCTATCGCAACGATATCGCCGCCGGAATCGCTTAATGCCGATGCGATAGTTCCAAAGTTAACAACTCCTTGATCATACTCCAACCTCAAAATAATGCTTGTCCCCGTTCCGAGCGGCGTATGCGTGTGCATGAGCAGCATCTCCTCTTTTAGACATTTTGATGCGCAAGCTAGTTGCGTCCAGACTTCGGCTGAATGCGTTCCATGAAATTCATGACATCGGCACGGCTTAACTCCCCAGAGAACTTCTGCACGATTCGCCCCTTGTCGTCAATCAGAAACGTTGCCGGTAGGCCGCTAATTTTATACCGTTTTTTCACTTCGCCTTGGGAATCAAGCAGGATAGGGAGCTTCAAGCGATGACGTTCGGCAAATTCGCCTGCCCTTTCCTTCGTCTCTCCCATATTGACCGCAACGATTTCAACGCCCGACAGTTGTCCGTAGGCTTCGTTCAGCAGCGGCATTTCATTGACGCACGGGTCACACCAGGAAGCCCAGAAGTTCAGAAGAACTCCCGTCCCGCCGTAGCCGGATAATCGCACCGTTTCCCCCTGCAAATTGGTTAACGCAAAATCCGGCGCCTTCTGGCCCACCTCCACCTCTTCGCGTTTACCCGCCAGCGATTGGAATACCGCATAGCCGATGGCGAACAGGATTAGGACAAGCATTAACGCCCGCGTCCAAGACGAGCGCAAAGCTCTCTCCAATCGATCAGCTCCTCCCCGCCGGAATCCCTACCGCTGCAGCGCTTGAATATCCTTCAATATTTTATCGTATGGCGTATCCGTCATTCCGTCGTACTTGGCTACAACCGTACCCGCCGGGTTGACCAAAAAAAACGAAGTGCCGTGAATGACTTGATCGGAGGACGTATCCTTCGCCACAACCGTATTAAACGAGCTCAGGACGAAGGTTTTGATCTCGTCGAATGGATATCCGGTTAATGCATGCCAATTCGAGAAATCGGCGTCAAATTTCTGGAGGTAAGCTTTTAACGCCTCCGGATTGTCGCGCTCTGGATCAACGGAGAAGGAGACCAGCTCCGCCTTTACGCCCGCCGATTTCAGCCGCTTTTGCAATTCCGACATATTGGCCGTCATCGTCGGACACACCGTTGTGCAGTACGTAAATACGAAGTCCGCAATCCAGACCTTACCTTTCAAATCGGACAAGGACACCGCTTTCCCGTCTTGGTTGACGGCCTCGAAAGCCTTAACCTCGTAATTCAACTGTTTGGACTTGCCGCTGCCGCAAGCGGAAACAACGACAAGGATGATTCCCAATATGACGAAGAAGAACGCTTTTTTCACCGAATCCCCCCTTGCCCTATTTCTTTGTCGAGAGCCATTGCGATAAAGCCTGAAGTTCATCGGCGCTCAGCACTTTCTTGAAGGCCGGCATGCCTCTTGCGCCATCCTGTATGATCCCGAACAGCTGCTGCTCCGTCATTTTGGAGCCAATCTCCTGCAAGCCCGGACCTACTTTCCCCCTGAGATCTGCCGCATGGCAGGACAAACATTGCTTCTTATAGATCGCCTCTGCTTTTACATCTGCCGAAACGGTCATCCCTTTCCCTTGATCGGTTGCCTGACTGCTGCACGCGGATAGGGCAACTGCTGACATTGCAACAATCAGAAAAAACGGAAGCGACGTCCGCAAAACGATCCTCTCCCTCTCCCCATTTATCCTCATTAGATTGGGCGGCCCGTAGTGTCCAGAATCATAATAATAAAGACCACCGTTAAGTAATTGACCGAAATCAGAAAGTTGGTTTTGGCCCATTTCCCGTTATCCGATGCCGCCGGCCCCGTCAACGTGTGCCACACCCAGACAAGACCGGCCAGCAAAGAGACCGTGAGGAACATAGCGCCTGCATATCCGTACGCGTAGATCAGCACCGTGGTCGGAAGAAGCAGAACGACATAAGGGATCATTTGCAGCTTCGTCCGAGGCACCCCTTTACGAACCGGCAAAAGCGGGAAGCCCGCCGCCCGGTACTCGTCAACGCGCCGGATGGCAAGCGACCAGAAGTGGGCGGGCTGCCATAGGAATAACAAGGCGAACAACAGCAAAGCGCCCGCGTCAACCTCGTGGGTAAACGCACAATAACCGATAACCGGCGGCATGGCGCCCGACACGCCACCAACGGACGTGCTCCAGGTCGAGGTGCGCTTAAGCCACATCGTGTAAATGACGATATAGACAAACATGCCGAGCAATCCGAGCCAGCCGCACAGCGCGTTGACTTTCCAGAACAGGACGGCTTCTCCCGCTATTCCGAGCGCCAGGGCGTACGCCAGCGCGCCTCTGATGTGCAAACGTCCGGTCGCGAGGGGCCGATCCTTCGTCCGGCTCATTTTTCGATCCAGCGCCCGGTCCCAAATGTTATTTATGACGCACGAGGAGGCCATCGTTAACGTGGTACCCAGCAGCATCCAACACAACAGGCCCCAGTCCGCCATCCATCGGGAAGCCAGCCAATATCCGCCAAACGCGGCAACGAGATTGAGCTGCAGAATTCGGGGCTTGGTCAGTTGAATCCAGTCGCTTATGCTCCCCCTGTCTCTGCTCACCGCAGCCGCTGCATTTACGGACGACCTGCTCATGTGGCCACCATATTGTACAGCATGATCCACATCGAACCGGCGACGACAAGCAGCAATATGATCAAGCCCAAAATCAAGCTCACCAGGTTGTAGCGAGGCTTTTTCTCCTCCCGCAGATGCATGAAATAGATCAATTGAACGACGAACTGCAGCACGGCTGCCGCCATCAGAACGAGGGTGTTCGCCACCCCCTGAACCCAGCCGGACATGACGACGGCGATGGGAATGATCGTCAATACGATGGAGAACAGGAAGCCGGTCGAATACGATTTGAACGTGCCATGGCTTTCGGCGTCATGCGGAGTGGTTACGTCATGCTGCGCCATCTATCTCACCCCCATCAAATAAACAATCGTAAATACGAAGATCCACACGACATCCAGAAAATGCCAGAAAAGGCTGATCACGTTTACTTTGCGCTTGGTTACCGGCGTGATTCCGTGCTTCGCAAGCTGAATAATCAGCGCAATCATCCAGACCAATCCGAGGGAGACGTGAAGCCCATGAGTCCCGACCAAGGTAAAGAAGGCCGATAAAAATGCGCTCGTGCTAATGGTCGCTCCCTCGTGCACCAGATGAATAAATTCGTTGACCTCCAGCACAATGAAGGCCGCACCGAGCAATACCGTCACTCCGAGCCATCCCATGAGCGCTTTAAGTTTTCCTTTGTGCATCGCAAGCACGGCAAGACCGCTTGTATAGCTGCTCGTCAGCAGAATAAATGTGCTTGCAATAATACCGCCCAGTTGGAACAGTTCGGCAGGCCCGGGCCCGCCGTTTCGATTGCCCTGCAGGACGATATAGGTGGCAAATAAAGTACCGAAAATAATCACGTCCGTCATCAGATAAATCCAGAAGCCGAATGTGCGCATTTCCTCCAGATCCGGATGGTCGTGATGCTCCGAGCTTGATACATGACCATGGGCATGTGCGTTTACTTGAGCCATTCTTGGTTACCTCCTCCTCGCAGCTTCCGTGCGTTTAATTTCCTCAACAGGGATATAGTAATCGGTTTTGTAGTTGAAGGAATGAACAAGCATGCACACGGCTACCCCCACCAGACCGGAGACCGTCAGCCAGAGCCAGTCGAATACAAAACCGAATCCGGCTGCAAACCAGAACATCGACATCACAAAAGGAATCCCTGAATTTTTGGGCATATGGATCGGTTCCAGCTTCGGCCGAACCGGAGCAAGCTGCCCGCGTGCTCTACGCTGCTTCTCCTCCCACCATTCATCCTGAGAAGATACCTGTGGCAACGTAGCAAAATTATAGTGAGGCGCCGGGGAAGGAATTGACCACTCCAGAGTGCGTCCGTTCCACGGGTCGCCCGTTTCGTCTTTTTGAAAATGCTTGATGCTGTATACAATTTGCCATAATTGGAACAAGAAGGCGATGCCCATCAAAGCCGCCCCGACGGTGGAGACCAGGTTCAACTCCCACCATCCTTTATCCCAGCCGTACGTCACAAGGCGCCGCGTCATCCCCATCAACCCGAGCACATATTGCGGCATGAAGCAAACGTAAAATCCGATATTCCAGAACCAGAACGCCCATTTGCCGATACGTTCGTTCAGCTTGAAGCCGAACAGCTTCGGCCACCAATAATACAAGCCGGCGAAATAACCGAACACGACGCCGCCGATGATCGTATTGTGAAAATGCGAGATCAGGAAGTAACTATTATGGAATTGAAAATCCGCAGGCGCGACCGACAGAAGCACTCCTGTCAGCCCACCGATGATAAAGCACACGATAAAGCCGATCGTCCACAGCATGGGCGTCTCGAAGGTGATTCTTCCCCGGAACATCGTAAACAGCCAATTGAACACTTTGGCGCCCGTCGGAATAGCGATCAGCATCGTCGTGAGCGCAAAGAATGCGTTGACATCTGCGCCGGAGCCCATCGTGAAGAAGTGATGCGCCCATACAAGAAACGATAAAATACTGATGATCATCATGGCATACACCATCGATTTGTAGCCGAACAGCTTTTTCTTCGCAAAGGTGCTCACGATCTCCGAGAAAATGCCGAAGGCCGGCAGAATAAGGATATATACCTCGGGGTGACCCCACATCCAGATCAGATTGATATACATCATCGGGTTGCCGCCGCCGTCCAGCGTGAAAAAATGCGCGCCCAAATAACGGTCCAGAAAGAGCAGCGCCAAGGTGGCCGTCAAGATGGGAAACGAAAATATAATCGCGATACAGCTCGATAACACCGACCACGGGAACATGGGCATTTTCATCAGCTTCATGCCGGGCGCCCGCATTTTCAGAATGGTCACGATAAAGTTGATACCGGTCATCAAGCTGCCGATCCCCGAGATCTGGATTCCCCAGATATAGAAATCTTGACCGACCCCCGGATTAAACATGCGTTCCGAATAAGGCGGATAAGCAAGCCACCCTGAATCCGGCGACCCTCCGATGACAAAGGACAAATTAAACAGCATCGCGCCCGCGAAAAATAACCAAAAGCTTAGCGCATTCAGAAAAGGATAGGCGACATCGCGCGCCCCGATCTGCAGGGGCACCATCACGTTAAACAAACCGAACATGAACGGCATCGCCATGAACAAAATCATAATCACGCCATGCGTGGTGAAGATCTGATTATAATGATCCGGCGCCAGGAAGCTCAGCTCCGGCATCGCCAGCTGCGCCCGCATCAGGAGCGCATCCACACCACCGCGGAACAGCATCAGGAAAGCGGCGAACATGTACATGATTCCGATTTTTTTATGATCGACGGTTGTCAACCATTCACGCCACAGCCAGCCCCATCTTTTTAAATAGGTAAGTCCGAATACAACGCCGATGATCGTGATCACGATAGCGACATCCGCGCCGTAAATCATCGGGTCGCCCGTCACAAAAAATTCCGAGGCGAAGCTTTTAACTTTCTCCCACATGGACCACTCTCTCCTTACATTTCAATTCGAAGCGAAGCCCGCTACTCTTGGATCTTGATCTTCTGAATGTCCTTCCAGGACAAGCCGTGATTGTGCGAGGAAGCGTACTTGGTCACTGTCATATTGAACAAGCCTTCCGGAAACGCGGAGAATGTCTTCACGTCCGAAGCGGAAGGCAGCGCCAGCTGCTTATAGCCTTCCAGCGTCAGCGCCGGAGACGATGCTTTGACCTCGCGTACCCATTGGTCAAACTCTTCCTGTGAAGTGGATTTCACGTCGAAGAACATTTTGGCAAAGTCTTTTCCGGTAAAGTTCGCACCCGATCCCCAGTATTGTCCTTGCTCGTCCGCTTGCAAATAAAGCGTCATCGCCATTCCGGACATCGCGTACATCTGCCCGCCAAGCTGCGGAATCCAGAACGAATTCATCGGCGCATCGGCCGTAATCTCGAAGCGGACCGGTACGCCCTTCGGGATCTGGACATGGTTCACGGTCGCGATTCCCTGCTCGGGATATTGGAATAACCATTTCCAGTCCAGCGAGGTTACTTGAACGGTCAGCGGCTTTTTATCCGATTCGAGCGGCTTGGACGGTTCCAGGGCATACGTGCTCTTAATAGTAATGATGCCCAGAATGGTAATGATCACGATCGGAATCCCCCACCAGATCGTTTCCAGCTTCGTGCTATGCTCCCAGTCCGGCGTATATTTCGCTTTTCTGCCTTTCTTGTCCCGGTAACGCCAAACGATGATTGCCGTGAGCACGAGGACAGGCACGATAATAATGCAAGTCAGCACCGTGGAAATCACCATTAAATCCCGCTGCTGTTCGGCAATCGGCCCTTTGGGATCGAGCACGATCATGTTTTCCGCACACCCGGTCGTTGTCAAGAGCAGCATCGCCAGCATGGATATGGACGCGAACCAGCGGAGCGCTTTGGGTGTCTTCATGTTACTCATCTCCTATCGCATTGCGTGATTATGATCACGCCTTACTTTAAAGGGGAACGGTAGAGGTGTCACCATCCACTGGCCAAGTCAAAAAACCGACCATGTTCAACAAAATGAAACAAATACGACATCGTTTCTCCATAAAAAGACTCTTCCTAGCTTAGGAAGAGCTAAAGTTTTGTACCTTTCGATGCTTCCATGAGCAGATGGCGATATCCGTCAGCACGGCAAACAAGACCGTTGCCATCACATTATGGAGAAGACTTGTAAATAGATAGACATTTTCGTTGTTCATCGTTACCGTGAGCAGGCCGCCGCTGCCGATTTGTCCGGTAACGAGAACGAGAGCATAGACGGCACCCGTCCGTAATCTTGAAAGCGGCTGCTTGAATGTGCCGCGGCGAACAAACACATAGAAGGCGGCAATAAACATAAACAGAACAGCCGCGGCAACCCGATGCGCGAAGACAATCCCCGAAGCTCCGGACAAGTAGGGGATCAGTTGCCCATTGCATAACGGCCAGCCCATGCAACCGCCATCCGCTTCCATATGACGGATGTAGGCTCCCAAATAAACGACACCGTAACAATAGATCCAGATCCCCCAGGCTGCGGAATAAATAAAACGCGGGACGGAATCGGATGGCGGCTTTTCCGTTCCTTTCTTCATCTGGTAACTCCATACGACCAGCAGCATGCTGCTGGCAACTGCAAGCAACGATATGCCGAAATGAAGCGCCATCACGGCCGGCTGTTGCGGCCATTTCACCGCTGCTGCTCCCATCAATGCCTGGACGATCGTAAACAGCAGCGTTCCACCGGCATACCCCAGAGCTTCCCGGTGATGCTTGAGGCGCCGCCATGTATACAGAAACGTCACAAGAACAACGATCCCCACGACTCCGGTAACCATGCGGTGCGAATACTCGATCATGGACTCCAGTGTATAGGCCGGAATAAACTTCCCGCTGCACAAAGGCCAGTCATCTCCGCAGCCGCGCCCGGAACCGGTCTTTGTAACCAAAGCTCCGGCCAGCAGCACAAGAAACATACCGATGAATGAAGTCCATGCTAACAAGCGGTAACGGAAAGATATCAAATGTTATCACCTCTTCTGTTCGTCTCGCACGATATCGTAACGGAAGGAGGCGGGAGCGTAACCATCCAGTTCACTTCTTTTTGTTCCAGCCAATGGGCACCCGGACATCCAAATGAACGCTAAAACTGGATCGGTGTAAAGAAAACGGATTGGATGGTTACTTACAAAGGAGGCGGACTTACATTAAGAAAGAGGCTTGGAGATTTTAGAACACGAGGTGATTTGTCATGTCTGAAAACAACCTGGAAGTTAAAGCGCGAAAAACCATTCAGCATATCCATCCTTATACTCCGGGAAAGCCCATCTGGGAGCTGCAAAACGAGCTCGGGTTAACCAGAGTCATCAAACTGGCCTCTAATGAAAATCCGCTAGGCCCTTCTCCTAAAGCATTGGAAGCCATTCATTGCTCCTTGGCGGACATTCATCGTTATCCGGATGCAAGCACGTCGAACTTAAAGCAGGCTATGGCCTCCAAGCTAGATATGAAGCCGGAGCAATTCATCGTGACCAATGGCGGGGATGAGCTGATTACCCTTGCCTGCGAGACGTTTTTGGAGCCTGGGGATGAAATGATCGTACTTACTCCGTCATTCAGCGAGTATGAATTCGGGGCGCATCTAATGGGAGCAACCATCGTTCCCGTACCGCTCGGGGAACGATTTGCCTTCGACATGGATGCCATTATCGAAGCGGTTACGGAACGCACCAAAATTCTATGCATCTGCTCCCCCAACAACCCTACAGGCACGTATTTGTCCAAATCGGTCCTGCATCATCTGCTGGATGTTCTGCCAAAACATATTCTTGTGCTGTTCGATGCGGCTTACAGTCAATACGCTACAGCTGAGGATTATACCGACGGGCTGGAGTTCGTCCGCGCGGGGTATCCGGTTCTCGTGCTTCAGACCTTTTCCAAAATATTCGGATTAGCGGGCTTGCGGGTCGGTTACGGAGCGGCTCCCGAAGTCATTATCCGGCAGCTTCTCAAGGTGAAGGAACCGTTTAATGTTAATGCCTTGGCGCAGGCTGCAGCCACCGCGGCTCTCCATGATGACGAGCATCTCCGCTTGTCGCTTCAAGCGAATACGCAAGGCCGCGAGCAGCTTTACCGCGCCTTCGAAAAACTTCGCCTGCCGTTCATCGAAAGTATGAGCAATTTCGTGCTGGTGGAGCTTGGCTTGAATGCCAAAGCCATTTATGAACAACTGCTTCACAAAGGGATCATTGTCCGCTACGGCGGCACTTGGAATCTTCCCTCACATGCTCGCGTTTCGGTGGGAAGCGAATCGGAAAACGCCGCCTTGATTCAGGAGTTAACGGAGATCCTGCATCGTAATTCAATACGTTAGATTCGGCTCGCTTCAGTTCATAGTTTTTTATACAGCAGCACGGACCAAACATAAACAAACAGGTAACCAGCGAGATTAACGGCGTGCGCTCGTTTCCGGCACCACTCCACGTCCCCACTCTCGCCCAATTCCGACTTGATTACTATGATACCCCAATATAACGGCAATGCCTCGGCCAGTAACCATCCATTCCGCTCTTTTCTGCACCAATCGCTTCCCCGGTCGAACCGGATTGGTATAGGACTTCTCCAATTGGGTGGTTACTTTTGGGGAGAAATGATTTACATTCATTAGCATGCATCGCATCGTGGGGAGAACGGAGGTGGCGCGCTGTGCTTACAGAAAATACGTTACGCGGTGTGGTGGTTCCCGTCGTTACGCCTTTTGATCGTAGCGGGGAGTTGGATATCCGATCGTTTGAAGAATTGATCCGACGATTGGTAGGCAAAGGAATTCACGGATTGATTGTCAATGGAACGATAGGGGAATCCCCCGTGCTTGAATCCCGCGAGTTCGAAATCCTTATCGCAGCTGCGCGCCAAGCTATTGCAGCAACGCGAGCCATTCCGCTGATTGTTGGAACAGGTGCAAGCAACACTTTCGCGACCGTTAAAAGAACGGCGCAAGCCAAATCTCTTGGAGCACATGCCGCTCTCGTTGCCGCGCCCGATTTCCATTTTCCATCGCAGCAAGCTGTCATCCGGCATTTTCAAGCTCTAGCCGAAGCGGACCTGCCCATTATTTTGTGCGATCCCCCTCATCGTGCCGGAGTCGCGCTGGATCTGGAAACGGTAAAAGTCATTATGGAAATGGAGCATGTCATTGGTCTAAAAGAGGGTACAGGCCATATAAGGCGTATGTTCCGGCTGGCCCGAAGCATGACCAAGCCAGTCTTATGCGGAGAAGATGAGCTTTTTTTCGCTTCTTTGTGCTGTGGCGCCAAAGGGGGAATTGTGGCAAGCGCCAACCTGGATAGCGAGCAGTTTGTGCAGGTGTACGAGCTTTTCCGGGCTGGAAAAATAGATGATTCCAATCAGTTGTTTCGCCAGTTGCTGCCGCTTGTTCAATTTCTGTTCTCGGAGCCGACTCCCGCTCCATTGAAATGGCTTCTCACTCAACGCGGATATATCCGCTCGGACCGACTCCGCCTGCCTATGACGATGGTCAGTTGCGAAGCTAGCAGGAATCATACCCGCCTGTTCCAAGGAAGCATGTGGAAATGATCCGGCATGCAGGCCTAAGATAACCCACACCATGAGGAGGCGCTTTACATCATGCAAACGACAATGTATTTAACCCGGCACGGTCAAACGGAATGGAATTCGAAGAAGAAAATGCAAGGCCATCTGGATTCTCCTCTTACCGACTACGGGATGCGGCAAGCCGAATGGTTGAAGGAGCGCTTGGAGAGTGTCCACTTCGATGCCATTTATTCCAGCTCCAGCCCAAGAGCGTTTCACACAGCTCGAATTGTATCGGGCAATCGTCCGGTACCAATCTCGACGCTCGATTCGCTCAAAGAAATAAATATGGGACTGTGGGAAGGTCAACAAATCGATCAAATTCAACAACAATTTCCCATTCCGTACGATCATTTTTTTAACGAGCCGCATTTGTACCGTCCCACAGGTCATGGGGAAAGCTATTCGGAATTGCTTGAAAGAACGATCCCTGCGCTTAACCGGATCCTTGAAGAGCATCAAGGCCAGCAAGTGCTTATTGTAACTCACAGGATCACTTTAAAAGTCATCATGAGTTATTTTTTGGGGAAGCAGCTGCATGAGATTGGAGACATGCCCGATATCCACCCGACAGCCTTATGCAAAATTATTATGAATGACGAGGTGCCCAAAATCGAATTGTATGGCGACACTTCTCACTACCGGGAATAATCCGGCCGATCAAGCTCGCAAAAAACAATTGGCGGCGACCGGAACGTTTTTGCGCGTGTAAAAGCGGTATTCCTGGAAGCCGCCGACTTCATGATTTCTCCTCATACCCATGCGTTTCCTTTCATGGGTTTCCGGGTCGTTTGCTATTGATTTTACTAGAACCTGTATTCGTCGTTAGTTTCTGTGACGCCTTCTTCATGCACTGCCTTTAGACATAATCCAAATGCTCCTAAGTGATCTATATCTATTGTAATTAACTGATTTCCATGGATCGTATTCGTCGCAAGCATAATTCCATCTATTCGCAAAAATTTGTCAAGTCTCTGTGTGCACTCCAATTGAAATGAATACAATTCATGAATACATAAATACTCCAAGAAATCTTCGTAATTTAAAATCTGATGCAATTCCAAAATAACTTTATTTTTTGTTTCCTTATAAAAAAGGGTACTAAGATTTATATAAAAACAAACTGTGCGATCGTCTCGAAGTTGCAATCCGGTAATCATAGCGTCATGGTAAATATACTTTAGATGTCGTTTACTTTTCATAAAGTACTCTCACCATTCATTTCGGTTATATATTTAAACAAGTTTGGAATTGGCGCAATATTTAATCGATCTTGTAACCGTTCCGAAATGAAACTAATCTCATGCTGTCTTGAGATGCTACTTTCTTTATAATATTTTTCGATATCTTCTAACATATCGGACTCTTTGTGATACCTGCCGAACCTTTCCAAAATATAAAACTCTTTAAGTGTAAGAAAGATAGAAAAAAGATCTCGAATATGATGTGCAACCAGCTTTAAAGGATTATCAAACATCATCGGTTGAATAAATAAGATCGGAGCCGCGTCCAAGTCTTCAATGCGTCCATTCTTTGTATCAAAGGCAAAATGGTCGCCACCCATTCCAGTGAAAGCAAAAACAATGGCATCATCCGGCGTACAGTCGTATTTAGACCCTTCTTCTCTGCAAATATCAATGCCTATGTAATGCCCAAGTGACAGGTTATTTTCTTTCCTCAACTCATCATCTAAATGAATTAAGCAATTTATCGTCTTGGAGTTGTTCATGGCTTTGCCCAACTTAATTCCCCCTAAATCATCATGAAAAATGACATCATTCATCTACCTTCTCCGAGCAGAACGTAATGTCATTTAATCCCTAGTGCCTATTGCTTTATTTCGCTTTTCCTTAAGCAATTACATTTCCAGACTACCCTTCAAATGCCGGCCTGGCTTCATCTGCTGTCAACTCTTCTCGTTCCCCATCAATAATCAAACGATTCGTCTTTCTCTGAGTTATTAGTCCGCCTCTGGAGCGCCCAATGGCCTGAAATTGCTGCGCCCTTTTGCCCCGGCCCCATGCCGATGACGCGTCCGGTAAATCGCGCCAAGGCGCGCCGGTTCTTGCGATCTAGAGCATCGCGTTCAGCATTGTCCGATTATTTTTTGCTGGTCGTCCACCTTGCTTTTTTCGCTCGAAAGGTAACAAATCTTTAATCATATTCCATTGATCGCCTTGTATTTCGTATCTTCTTGTCATATCCTGATTCTACCACTTTTTTTGCTTGAGTTATAGTTTGAAGACAGACGCTTCACAACGGCTTTGCCCCAAACAAACGTGTACCGATTCGCATTGGCTTCGATCTTTAGCGAAACCGGTTAATGGTTCGAAAGTCTGGACGTTGTCTGCCCGCGATCCACATAACCACCCCCGGGGTAAGCCGCGTCAAAGATGGCGTCGTCGAGCCGATTCACGGCGGCATTCACAACGCGAACGAGGTTTCTTTTGTTCTCTCCGATACAAAAAAAGGGTGTCCACTAGCCATTTTTATGGCTCTGGGACACCCTCTTAATCTGCGGCTGGCACAGTTTTATTAACTTGCACCTCGCCTAAGTGTTGCTTTCTCCATCAGTCATTTTCCCAATTACGGATTTGACGTGAGTGTTTTGGAAATAATGCCGTTTACGATAAGCCGAAGAACTTTGACATTCTCCTCAATAAATCCGGTGCCGAGCAACTCATCATGGTTACCGACAATGTCATATTCTGTATAGTTCGCCATTGAGGAAGACTTCCATAATAAGGTATCCCCTAGAGCGGCGGTTCCTGCAACAGAGCCATCGGCGATTAATGCATGAATGTTCGCTTGAACGGTTCCCATATTTACGAGTTCATTCTTATACGTTAAATAAGCATACATTTTATTTTTTACTTTTTCCCGAATGGACGGTGTGAATAAGTGCTGCTGGTAGGAGAATTCATTCAGGGCATCCTCGACCTCGCTATCTATCTCCTTGAGCGACCTTTCTATTTTATCCGTCCTTCTGCAAGAGTCAAGCATTACAATATCCGATACGGAATAACCTCGTTGCTCCATGGCCTTGGCAACCTCAAAAGCAAGATTACCTCCCAACGAATAACCGAGAAGTATATAAGGCCCTTTCGGTTGAATATTTATAATGGACTCGACATACTGGGTCAGCAACTCTTCGCCATGGAAACGGTCACCAATAAACTCCAGGCCATAGACCACACAGTGATTTTCGAGTTGCTTGGCCATTTCATGATAGACAATGCTATAACCGGATACTGGCGGGAAGCAAAACATATTTACAGGTCCATGCTCATTCAAACGGATAATCTCACTCTCATCGTTGCCATGCTCTTCTTCAAACCTGTGTTTACTAATTTCACGGGCCATTTCCTCGATGGTCGGCATATTAAACACGGTATGAAGGGGAAGATTGACTCCTATGACCGAATGAACCTGGGTAAGCAATTGCAGCACCTTTAGCGAG
>NZ_BIMB01000032.1 GCF_004000865.1 Paenibacillus elgii NBRC 100335
TTGAAACTTACCCTTATGAACAGATTGGATGCCGAGGAACGAGAACTGATGCAGCAAATTCAAACGTATGAAGCTTGCACGATGGCCGTCTTAAACATGGCAAGCGATCAAATAAGGCCATTACATAAATTTGCAGTTCCGTCAGATAGCCGTAACACGCAACAAGAAAGAGCCGCGTAATCCTTACTTTCATGCTTACTATGAGCAAAAGCTGACAGCAGGAAAGACAAAGCAGCAAGCCATTGTGTGCATTATGCGTAAATTGGTCAACGTGGTCCATTACCTGATGCGAACGAAAGCAGCATACAGAATTCCGGAAGTATCCATAAAGCAAGCAGGATGATATAATGATAGATGGGCGGCAATTGGAAAACAGTTGTTGCCCTTTTAATTAGATGGGCCGCTTTATCAACTAGGATACGTATGAAGGGGATATTTCCAATCCGCTCAGTTTGAATCTTTATACGTATGCACATAACAATCCGTTAATTTATACTACCCAACTGGTCATAAAATTTGGCTAATTCATGGCACATTTAGTAAGCCGGAAACTTGGACACCGGAATTTAGAGAGTATATTGGTGGCTTCTATTATGAAGAGGTTGATACACACCGTTGGTCGGGTGACAATACTGACTCAGCTAGAAAAGAAGGCGCTAAAACATTAGCTACTGAAATTCTAAAATGGAGAGAAGAAAATCCTGATGAACCCATTAGATTGGTGGGGCATAGCCATGGAGGAAATGTTGCAATTATGGTAGCGAATCTTTTGGGTGAAAAGGACATAAAAGTTGAAACTCTTGTCACAATTGCAACACCAGTTAGAGGATATCAGCTTAAACAAGAAGTAGGGCAGCATCTTCATGTTTATAATGAACGTGATGGAGTTCAAGTTAATGGAGGTAGTATATGGTTACTAGGAAAGGCACATCGCACATTTGATGGAGCAGCCAATGTAAAAGTTGAGGTTGATAAAAAATATAATGGGATTGAGTCCCATTCAGTAATGCACTCTAATATAGATGTTTGGAAACAGTATATTCAGAAACTACTAGCAGATTTTTATGTAAAACCATAATTAATTCGTTAATTCGTTGGTATATACGGATTGTGATTAGCAGTCCGTATATACAATTACGAGTCATACATCATAAATAATTTTAAAGGGTAGTGAGTGCTATTGCTACAATTAATAAGAGTTATATGGGCATTAGTTATTTTGGTTAATTTATCTGCTGTTATGTGGTTTATACTTGGAACGACAGCAAATTTTCAACGGGGAATAGATTTAGTGTCAACAGTCGTTTTGGTTTACTTTGGAATCCCATCAATATTACTAATTATTTTATCGATTATTTTATTGTTCAAAAGGTGGCCTTCTTCATCATCGTGGAGCATAATAGGTGTTTTTATAATAATTATATGTATGTTATCATTAAGTTCTATATTATTTAAGAATGTAAATACGAGTGGTTGGTTAACTGAGAATATAACAACGGATACACTTCAAACAACAGCAGATGGTCAGTATGAATATCAACTTGAACTAATTAATTTGTTCCAAAAAAACAGCTACGCTCGGCTCTACTTAAAGAACGTTTCTACCGGTGAAGAAATACGTATTCCTTTGGAAATACCCGTAACTAATATTAGGGGGCTTTCTGAGGGAAAGGTAAATTACTGGATTGCGTTGGAAGCGACTTCTAAGAGAGATGTTTTTATCTTATATACGACATCAAAATTCCCTTTGCCGAATGAAAAATATGAAATCGATGTAAAAATAGGAAAAGCAATGAAGGTACAGTGAAATGCTATCCATGCGTCAGTTTAATGTAACTTGAAGTAAATATTTTACCACAATGCGACTAACCCACGCGTATTGTGGTTTCTTTTTGCCCGGACAATACAAAAAACACTCAATATGTTTACGCGGCGGAGGAAACTCTGGCTTGAGTGGATATTGCCTTGTATACAAATAAAAACGTGGGGTGAATAGGCAAGCAATGAAGAAAGCTAGACGAGGCAAGATTGGGAGTAAGCATGTCGGGGAAGATTAATGAGTTAGTAGAAGGGAAGAAACGCCCGTTATTAGACAAGATGATCGACGAAGGAAAATCAGCAGCCAAATGTGTGGAATGGTGTAAGGAAAATCGTCTTCCGTTGTCCATACCGACGATGTACGCTTACATCAAGTGGCGCAATGAGGCTATTGTGAACGGGCTGACCATAGAGCTTCTACAGCCCAACTAGGAGTTCATGGAGAAGAAAGCAGAGGGCATGAAGAAGGCCGGGAGAATGCAAATGGTACAGGCTTCAAGACGCCCATCAGAATCGTAATGAGGAGCGTGCTGAAGCTAAAGCGAAACTTGCTCGGCCTCTGGCAGAGCAGGAGAGCGCAAATCGCATCCGGCATGATCTTCAGTACGAACGTATGTACCATGCAGCTGCGTAATTCTCTCGATTCTATATGTCCAATCTATTGACAGTAGTCCAGTAACAAGTTAAAGCTTTAATAAAAATGGAGAATTACCACAAATATAATATGGCATAGAGAATTTACAAGAGAACAAGCGCATGAGGGGCAATTATCGCGCTATACATTAAACTCTCAAAGTTTTCGTTAAATCTTTTAAATCCAAATTATGGGGTTTTTGAGTCTAGGATTTTAACCTAACTGCTAAGCACGGACTCCACATGTGTTGGAAGCGACGAAAGAGAAATACTTACTAAACCCCCTATATACAGACATCATCTGCTAAAGGTATAATTTAGCAGGAAAATTTTCATGAGCCTATAGAACTAACTACAGTTTGATGTTTTGGGGGATAATTTTATGTACATTTCCGATCACAGCAAAAAATCGTTTTACATGATTTGTTTAAGCTTAGCAATAATCTTGATTTTCCTTCCTAATAGTGAGTCTAATGCTTCTACTAATGCTACGGAATATAACTACGATAACTCGGGGAGATTGGTATATACCGACACGAATAATGGAATGGCCATTATCAATCGCTATGATAATGCAGGCAATCTTATTATTAAAAAAGTAGTAAAAATCCCAAGTGTCGAAGCGCCAGCGGAAGTGAGTCTGTCCAACGCTTCGTATGACGTGTACGCGTACGGGATAGCAAAAGGCGCAACCTCTGTAAGCTTCCCAACATGGACAGAGGCCAACGGAGGCGATGATCTGGAGAATAGGCAAACATAACTATGAAACAGGCCTTTACTATAACGACGTATGGGTGGATGGCAAGTTTTTTGGCGGGGCGAAGACGATCGTCAAAGAAACTACGTCCTTACGGGCCCCGGAAAAAGTAGGGTTCAAAGCCGGTTTTTATGAGGTGGTCCTCGAAGGGGTCAGCGATCAAGTGCAGCGAGTAACGTTCCCGACGTGGACGGAAGCAAATGGACAAGACGATATCAAGCATGTGGAGGGCCAAAAGCAGGCAGACGGAACTTGGAAAGCGACAATTCCTTTCAGCGAACATAACTACGAGACAGGAACCTATACCACGCATGCCTATTGTTACGATCAGTACGGCAATAGTATAGGAATCTGGGGTGCGAGTATTCAGGTTTTACCTTAAATCTTCCTTTAATATTTCTGCGCTGGCTAGTTCACGAAAGTTATGTTTCTATCGAGTTAAAGTTGAAATAATATTCAAAACAACGGTAAACATTAAAACATTAAATAGCTCCCTGTCTCTAAACACGCAGCAGGAGCTACATAATGTTTTCATGATCCTTTAATTAATTTTTCGTATCGAAAATCTTAATTTATTTTCACCAATTTCCACTTTTGTGCGGTGGTTCCGTTATCACCCCATATTTGTACTAGTGTTCCATCGGCAGTACCGCCCTGCGAAACATCGAGTGCTTTACTGCTATTGGCATTAATGAACTTATAGGAACCATCGCCATTATCAATCAGACGCCATTGTTGCGATCCTGTACCATTATCACCCCATATTTGTACTGGTGTTCCGTCCGTAGTACCGCCTTGCGAAACATCAAGCGCTTTACCGCTGTTTACATTAATGAGTTTATATAAATCGCTTCCAATGTCATAAATGCGCCATCTTTGAGCATATGTACCATTATCATTCCATAATTGAATGCGCGTTCCATCAATAATGCTACCCCATGTAACATCAAGCGCTTTTCCACTACCAAGGTTAATTATTTTATATTCTGAACCATTGGGTATAGATTTAATCAGTTTCCACTTTTGTGCGGTGGTTCCGTTATCGCCCCATATTTGTACTGGTGTTCCATCGGCAGTACCACCCGACGAAACATCAAGTGCTTTACCGCTGTTTGCATTAATCAATTTATGGGAACCATCGCCAATGTCAATCAGACGCCATTGCTGCGATCCTGTACCATTATCACCCCATATTTGTACTGGCGTTCCATCCGCGGTACCGCCTTGCGAAACATCAAGCGCTTTACCGCTGTTTACATTAATGAGTTTATATGAATTATTTGCTGCATTACAAATCAACCATCTCTGAGCATTAGTTCCATTTTCATTCCATATTTGCACACGAGTTCCCTGAATAGTCTCGCCCGATGATACATCGAGGGCTTTGTTGCTACCAACATTTATGAGCTTATATTCTGAAGGTAAACAAATTAAATTAGTCTTACTTTCCAAATTCCCATTTCGATCAAATTGATAATTTATAAATTTCCCGTTGGAAAAGTCAGCTAATACTAGTTTTCCAGAGCCAGAATATACGTATTGAATTGCAGATGCTGTTTGAGTATGAACAAATAGCAAAACGCACAGAAATATAACTATTGTGATTTTTTTCATGAGACGTACCCCTTATTTATATTTGGTATAGCACATTCACTAGTTTAAACTAGATAGAACTTGTCTTCCATATTTTTCTGAATTCCTGTGATTTGTTTTCCACTAGACTTATATATTCGATTCCACAATCCCCATTCTAAAGATTTTACAAAGATGCTCACTTCCTGCAACCATTCATCCGAAGATACGTTAAAGACCACAAGCGGACTCCAAATCTAACGGATCCTGAATGCGAGGAGGATGGGGAGGACAACAGCGATGCTTCATGTACTAATTGTGGAGCCTTATACGGGTAAACGCGCGAGAATCAAAAAAATGGTGCAGGAGATGGGGCATATCGTCGTCGGAGAGGCCCGTGACCGGGAAGAAGCTCTAGGATTGATGGAGCAAGGATGGCCGACGCTTCTCCTGACCGATCTTATGCTCCCCCGGCTTGAGGGACTTGCCTTGGTAAGTCAAGTGTACGAACAGCGTATTCCCGTGGTAACGATTGTGCTGAGCGACTGCACGCGTTTTGACTACGTACGGCAGTCTATGCAAGCAGGCGCCATCGATTATTTGCTTAAGCCGGTGAAGGCCGAAGAGCTTAGGCGTGCGCTGCAGCGGGCGGAAGAGCGGGTGGGGTATTTCCATACCGCACATCGCGAGTTCGTTCAGGCGCAGCAATTTTTCGAGAGGCTGGACCTTCTCCAGCCGGGCGCGGTCATTCAGAGGCATGCCGAGATGATCCAAAGCATGCAAAGCTTCGAGGAGGGCCAGCAGGGGGAGCGGCTGGGCCTGTTTCGCATGCTTTATGCCAAATGGCACTGCGTTCTCAGGAAACGCGGGCTCAATTTCGACGAGCCTTTTTTATGGGAGGGCGAAGAAGAGGCTATCGCTTATTTTCAGAGGCTGTGCGAATTCTGGATCGCCCAGTCCGCCTCGCCGGCCGATAGCAGCGTGAAGCTGAATGTGAAGCGGGCCTGCGACTATATCCGGGAGAACTACCGGAGCGATCATACGCTGGTTGAGGTCAGCGAGCGCTTCGGGATGAGCGTCTCTTATTTCAGCGTGCAGATCAAGAAGTATACGGGTTATTCGTTCGTCAATTATTTGAACCGCATCCGGATCGAGAAGGCGAAGGAGCTGCTGCTGCAGCCGAACCTGAAGATTTACGAGGTGGCCGGCGAAGTGGGATACGACACGTTGCAGTATTTCAATAAAGTATTCAAGCAAGCCGTACATATGACGCCGGGAGAATACCGGAGAAGATTTGGGATTTGAGAGGACTTTTAAAGATTTCGTTAAGAAGAAAATCGGCTCAGAAACAATAAGATCGATTCATTACTTTTCCAGCCTTGCATATTATACTAGGACAGGTCGTTCAGGCGACCGGAATCCAGCGAGGAGGAAAAGAAACGAGATGAAACGAAAGACACGCAGTATGGCTTTGTTGCTCAACCTTTTTATCATGTTCTCTTTGGTTTCTCCTTTGGGACAAGCTTTGGCGGCGGACAGTCTCCAGGCAGCATTCGGACAAGTTCTGGATTCTCGCCAAATGGAGCTCGGTCCGGGTGCGAAGTACACCTGGCAGGATATGAAGCTGCCGCAGGGCTTGGAGAAAATTCATTCTGTCGAATTTGATCCGAAAAATAAAGCGCTCGACCTGCAGCCGGGCAAAACGAACGGCAAAGTATACGGGATGCAGGGCGTAACCAAAATGGCCGACGATGCCGACGCCCCCGGCAACCGGGTCATTGCGGCCATCAACGGCGACTTTTACGATATGGCGACCGGCGTTCCGCTCGGTTTGTTCATGGGGGACGGCGAGATTCTGACCAGTCCGCCGGAGAAATGGGGCTGGCTTGCCTTCGGTCTGAAGAACGACGGCACGACGATTTACGGCTTCAGCCCGGAGCTGACCCGGACGCTCACGATCGGGGGCAAGACGATCCCGATCTCTCACATCAACCGGATGCGGGAAAATACCGAAGCGCTCATGCTGTACACCGCTTCCTTCCATACTTCCACGATGACGAACGATCTCGGCGACGAGATTGTGCTCGATGTGCTGGAAGGCGAAGTGAAGAGCGGCAAGAGCTTGAAGCTCAAAGTGGTCGAGATTCATAAGGATAAAGGAAATACGCCTCTGAAGGCCGGACAAGTCGTTTTGTCCGCATCGGGTAGCCACCGGGCCGAACTGGCCGGACTGAAAATCGGCGACGAGGTGACAGCAAGCTTCGAGCTGGAGGACGACTGGAAAGACGTCAAGATGGCGATGGGCGGCGTCTTTATGCTGGTGAAGGACGGCGTGGCGCAAACTCACGAAGACAAAGCTTTGTACCCTCGGGTCGGAATCGGCACCAAAGCGGATGGTTCGATTATTATGATCGAAATCGACGGCAGAGCGCCGGGCTTTAGCGAAGGCGTGTCTTATGACGATCTCGCGAAGATCATGAAGGACATGGGCGCCGTGAACGCGCTTTGTCTGGACGGCGGCGGCTCTGCGACGTTCGTAGCGAAGCTTCCGGGAGAAACGAAACGGCAAATTCTGAACCGGCCTTCCGACGGCTCGGAGCGCAAGACGGCGAACGGGCTTCTGCTCGTGAACAAAGCGCCGGAAGGCGCCGCTTCCAAGCTGGTCGTGCAGCCGAACTTGGAGCGGGTACTGGCCGGCTCTTCCGTTACGTTCAAAGCGGCTGCCGTGGATGCAAACGGTCATCCCGCTTCGTTCGGCGGAACGCCGGAGTGGAGCCTGAACGCTCCTCTCGGAACGATCGATACCACAGGGAAGTTTACTGCGGGCAACCAACCAGGGATGATTGACGTGACAGCAACCGCAGGCGGATTAACGGGTAAAGGGCAAGTCGAAGTTGTAAACGAACTGACGGAGCTGAAGTTCTCCGATGCGGTGAAAACTTTCACATCCGGCGAAAAAGTTACGCTGAGCATCAGCGCTCTCCGCAACGGTCAACTCATTCGCGCGCAAAACAACAAGCTCGAATGGCGGGTAGAGGGGCCGATCGGCAGCATCGATGCGGACGGCACGTTTACCGCGACAAATGCAACGGAGCAGAGCGGCAAAATTTTCGTGAAATACAACAATGTTGAAGCGTCGATGGACGTCAAGGTCGGACTTCCGCCGGTCGTGCTGGAGGATTTCGAGAATGGCACAGGCAAATATTTGGTCGAATCCGGCGCACGTTACAAGACGATGAAGCTTAGCGAAGAAACGAATGAGGACTTCGTCCGTTTAGGGAATAAAGCGGCGAAGCTGGAGTATGATTTTACGGAAACAATCGGGACTTCCGGAGCTTATATCACAGCGAAAGATCTGGAAAGCAATATTCAAATTCCGGGCTATCCGGAGAAAATCGGCTTGTGGGTGTATGGCGACGGCAAAAAGCACTGGCTACGCGGACAAATCCGTGACGGTAACGGATCGGCCGTCGGCATTGATTACGTAGATCAAACGGTTGGCGTCGATTTTACGGGCTGGCGGTATTTGGAGGCCGTTGTGCCGAAGGGGCGTCCACTGCCGCTGCGCATGGATCAGCCTGTACGTTACATGGAAACGAAAAACGACAACAAGACGGCAGGTGTCCTCTACATCGACCAAATCCGGGCGGTTTACGGGCCGACCAATGACGATAAGGACCCACCTGTGCTGAAAGACTTCAAACCTGCGGAAGGCAGCACCGTCACGACGAATACGCCGAAAATAGAGGCCATCGGTGAAGACTATGGCTACGATCCGGTGAAACATCCGGGAACGACGCTGATCGACCCGGACAAAATCCGCTTCTACGTCGACGGTGTCTTGGTGCAGCATACGCTGTATCCTCCGAAAGGACAAATTCACTACACACCGAACGTGCCGTTGGCCGATGGTCTTCACTCGGCGAAGATCAAGATTAGAGACTTGTCCGGCAACGTGACGGAGAAGGAATGGACATTTACGGTAGATACGGGCTCATCGAAGATCGTCTATGACGCTCCGACAACTGTTTATGCAGGAAATACGTACACCGTCGATATTAAAGCGCTGAAAGCGGCGGATATTAAGGGCGGAACGATGGAATTCAGCTTCGATCCGGCGAAGGTTGATAGATTGCACGTGTTGAAAGGCGGCAAGCTGACGGAAAGCCAACTCGTCTCTACGGTAGACGAGGCCACAGGCGCCGTAAAATTGAATTTTAATGACATTTATACGGCAGGCTTGACCGATCAAGATCTGCTCGGCCAAATTCAGTACCGGATTAAGCCCGATGCCAAGGATGCAGTCAAGATTGCTTTTAAAACGGGAGCCATTACGTTTAAAGATAAAGGCGATATAAGCTTCGGCTTCTTCGGCTTGGCGGTGGAAGCGGCCATCAAGCATCATTTGCAGCTAAGCTGGGATGAGCACGGCGTCGTTCAAGGGATGCCTACCACGTTCAAGGTAGTCGGCGAGAACGGAACTCCGGTCGAAGGAGCGAAAGTAACCGTCATCGGCGGTACCGAAGTTGGTGTGACCGACGCTCAAGGTACGCTGATTACGGGGGCTCTTACTTCTGAAGTGAAGGAGTACCAGCTTCAAGCGGTCAAGGGCGACTCCTACAGTCCGATCTTGAAGTTTAAAGTCTCGAAGCTGGCAGGCAGCCCGGTTCCGAGCAACGTCAGCGTGACGATGGGAGCGGACACGACGACCTCCAAAGCCTTCACATGGCATACGGACCCGGCTACGGGTGATACGGTGGTTGAGGTCGTGAAGAAGTCGGAGTTTACGGATTTCAACGCGCCGAACGTGAAGCGGTTTACCGGCACCAGCTACTTGTTCAACACCACGGATACGGGAACCGTGCAAGTTCATAAAGCCGTTGCAAGCGGTTTGGAGCCGGGAACTCAATATATGTTCCGTGTAGGCGACGGCCACGGCAACTACAGCCCGCACGGGTCGCTTCAGACCGCGGCTGCCACGGGCGAGCGCACAAAGTTCATTTTCCTGGCAGATTCGCAGGCGTCGAACGAAGCGGGTTTCAAGCTGTGGGGAGATATTTTGAAAAAAGCGATGACGGATCATCCGGATACGGAGTTCGTCGTGCAGGGCGGCGACTTGGTCGAGGACGGCTTTAAGGAAAACGAGTGGAATATGTGGTTCAATGCCGCTCAAGGTATCCTGATGCAAACGACCGTTGTACCTGTCGTCGGCAACCATGAAGTGACCGGTACGCGGAAAACGGAAGATTACCTGGCTCATTTCAACCATCCGCAAAACGGGATCGACAGTCTCAAAGGAAGCAACTTCTCCTTTGATTACAAGAACGCTCATTTTGTGGTGCTGAACAGTGAATATGATTTTGAGCAGCAAAAGGAATGGATGCGCAAAGATCTGGCCGCGACCGACAAAAAGTGGAAGATTGTCGCGTTCCACCGCGGACCGTTCGGCAGCATGTACGACTCCGAGCATATCCGCAACACCTGGACGCCGATTTTTGACGAGTTCCAAGTCGATCTGGTCATGAACGGTCACGATCACGTATATGTGCGGACGTATCCGATGAAAGACAAGAAGCCGGTCGCCGATGGCGAAGGCACGACTTATATCGTCGGCGGGTCGTCCGGTCCGAAGTTTTACCAAGTATGGGCAAGAGATTGGCAGCGGGTGACGGACGGCGAGCAGGTACAGATGTACGTCGCTGCCGAGATCGACGAGGACGAGATGAAATTTGTCGTCAAAACGATCAACGACCGCGTGGTGGATCAGTTCAGGCTGCTCAAAATTCCGCCTCAATCGGTCGTGATCGATAACCCGAAGGTCAATCTGGCCGTGAACGAGAGCGTTCAATTAAAGGCTACCGTGCTGCCGGCCAATGCCAGCAATAAGAGCGTAACTTGGTCCGTTTATAGCTCTTCTGCGGACAATGTTGTTAAGGTGACCGCGGACGGCTTGGTGACCGCACAAAATTTAGGCAGTGCCGTCGTCCGGGCAACGAGCGTATGGAGCAACGTATATGCCGACAGCTTTATTATGGTGGATCGGCTGCCTCAGATTCGTGTGGAAGAAGTGCGGCTGGACCAAACGAGCGGCAAACTGAAAGTTGGGCAAGGGCTTCAATTGAACGCAACGGTTCTTCCGACGAATGTAACCCAATCCGTCTATTGGACCGTATATGGCGAATCGTCGAAAGGGATTGCCACCGTCAACGGCAGTGGTCTGGTTAAGGCGGCTGCGCCTGGAATAGCGACGATCCGTGCGAAGAGCGCAGTGGATGCGACGAAATTTGCGGACTTCCAGCTGACGGTGGAAGAAGCGGATAAGCCGACCAATCCGCCAGTGAGCGAGGTTTGGCTGGATCGCGAGGTCGCGACGCTGAAAGTGGAAGAAACGCTGCAATTGTCAGCAAAAGTGCTGCCGGAGAACGTGCTTAACAAAAACGTCATCTGGTCGGTGGACGATCCGGCGGGAGTCGCTAATGTCACCGACAAAGGTCTGGTTACCGCATTGAATCCAGGAACGGTATCCATTCGCGCGACCAGCCAGATGGACCCAACCAAGTACGCGAAGATGGTGCTGATCGTGAAAGAAGCGGACAGACCAGAGCCTGTCGTGGATGTCGCGGAAATTAAGCTGGATAAAGTAAAAGCGGAACTCAAAGCCGGAGAAAAGCTGCAATTGACTTCTACCGTGCTTCCGGAAAATGCAAGCAACAAATCGGTCACATGGGCGGTCTACGATGTGGCTTGGTCCGGGGTGGCTACCGTCACCGACCAAGGTCTTGTCACGGCGCTGAAGCCGGGATCTGCAATTATCCGTGCCGTCAGCCAGCAGAACCCTGAGATCTTTGCCAGCCTCGAACTCACTGTTAAAGAAGCGAACAACTCTGACGACTCGGATTCCGGAAGCTCCGGAGATTCTGGCACGCCAGTAACGTCGGGCAGCTCGGGCAATACCAATACGCAGCCTCCGGCCGTTACGCCGGGCAAGGCTACAGTAACGCAGGGCAGCATCTCTGTCGAGGCGAAGGTCGAAGCGGGAACCGCAAAAGTCGAGATTCGCGCAGAAGATTTGGAGCTTGCGCAGAAGGAAGCCAAGTCGGACTCAGACGGCGCTAAAGTGGTCCGTGTCGAGGTGAAAGGTGCCCAAAACGCGAACCACTTGGAAATATCGCTGCCTAAGAAATCGGTAACGAAGCCGGCGCCGGACAACAAGTTCGAGATCGTGACGCCTATCGGCAGCGTGACCGTGCCTTCGGACTTTCTGAAGGACAAGAACGTAGCGGATACCGACTTCGTAAGCTTGGTGATCAGCAAGGAGGACCCGTCTTCCATTAGCGAAGAGGCCCGGAAAGAAGTCGGCAGCCGACCGATCATCAATTTGGAGGTTAGAGAAAAAGGGGCATTCCGCGCATGGAACAACCCGGATACGGTCGTACGGATCGCCATTCCGTATAAGCCGACAGCGAAGGAGCTGGAGAAACCGGGCAGTATTGTCATCCGGTACCTCGATGCGGCGGGTCGTATTCTTCCGGTGCCGAGCGGCATCTACGATCCGGCAGCAGGAACGGTACGGTTTGAAGTGAAGCATTTTAGCAAATATGCCGTAGCGTTTGTCGATAAGACGTTTGCCGATATTGCGGCTTACGCGTGGGCTAAACCGTCGATCGAGGCTTTAGCGGCGCGCGACATCATCCAGGGCATGGATGCGAGCACGTACGCCCCGGCGCTGAACATGACGAGAGCGGACTTTGTCGCGATGCTCGTTCGAACGCTGGAGCTGAAAGCATCCGTGACCGGAAACTTCAAAGACGTGAACAGCGGCGATTATTATTACGAAGCGCTGGGCACGGCCAAGGAACTGAAAGTTATTGAAGGAACCGGCGACGAGATCTTTCATCCGAAAGAAAAAATTTCCCGCCAAGACATGTTTACGATCACGGCAAGAGCGCTGAGCACGGTCAGAAACATGAAAATGACCGCAAGTGCCGAGGCGTTAGCCGATTTCGCGGATCGTGCGAAGGTCGCAGCCTATGCGGCGGACAGTCTGGCCGGGATGGTCAAGGAAGGTCTGATCCAAGGCGACGGTCAGGCGCTGAACCCGGAAGGTAACGCCACGAGAGCGGAAGTCGCCGTGTTCATGTACCGCATCTTGAACAAGATTTACAAGTAAGCCGACATCGAAAAAGAGCCCAATCCGTACGCCGACAGCGTGCGGATCGGGCTCTTCTATTTTCAATAAGACTGCGGCCGATAGCGGCTACGGCTGCTTTGCGGCGGCGTCAATCATTTGCGGCGGCTTCACGCTGCGCAGGATGCTAACCTCGACGCGGCGGTTTTTCGCACGGCCGGCTTCGGTATCGTTCGTATCGATCGGCTGGTACTCGCCGTATCCGATGGAGCGGAAGCGCTCCGGACCGATTTTATCGTTTTCGAGCAAAATTTTCATGAAATTTAAAGCACGCTTGGCGCTTAAATCCCAGTTGGTTTCGAATGCCGCGGTTCGAATCGGCACATTATCCGTATGGCCGGCGACCTCGATCCGATAATCCGGATATTGGGCGAGCATACCGGAGATCGTGCCGGCAAGCTGCTTCGCCTCCGGCTTGACCGTGGCCGATCCGGACGAGAACAACGCGTTGTCGCGAATCGTAAGCATCAGGAGATCTTCGGTCAGCTTCGTTTCCAGTTGGGTGGACAACTGGTTTTCGGCTATGTACTTGTCCAATTTTTCTTTCAGCTGCTGGAGGTCAACTTGCTCCTTTGCCATTTGGCTGTTAAGCTGTTCCTGCTGCTTCTGCTGCTGTCCCGAAGTGTTCGGCGTCGCCGGATTAGTCGGCTGATCGTACTTCTTTTGGTCAATGTTCGGTTCCGTCGTCAGCGGAATGAGATTCGAGAAGTTAAATTGTCCTATCCCACCGGTAAAGGCGGAGTTGAACGATTGCATGATGGTCTGGTATTTCTTCTGGTCCGTCTGACTGGCGGCGAACAAAATAATGAACAGCGCAAGCAGCAGCGTCAGCAGGTCGGCGTAAGGAATCAGCCACGATTCGTCAACGTGTTCTTCGTGATGCTCTTGTCGTTTTTTACTCATCCGCTTTCACCGCATCGTCATTATTTTTTTCCCGCTGGGACGTCGGTATGAAGACCATAAGCTTCTGTTGGACGGCGGTTGCGGAAATGCCGGTCTGAATGGAAAGCAGTCCTTCCACCATCATCAGACGCAACTCCACTTCTTTCTTTGACTTTTGCTTCAGCTTATTTGCGATAGGGTGCCATAATACGTACCCCGAAAAGATGCCAAGCAGCGTAGCGACGAATGCGGCGGAGATCAAATGTCCGAGCGCCTCGATTTCGCTTAAGTTGCTGAGTGCCGCGATCAAACCGACCACCGCCCCGAGAACGCCGAGGGTCGGTGCGTAGGTACCGGCTTGTGTAAAAATTTGCGCGCCCGTCCGATGCCGCTCCTGCATCGTATGTATATCTTCCATTAATACGTCGTGAACGAACTCCTGATCGTTCCCGTCGATGATCATCCGCATCCCGTTGCGCAAGAACGGATCGGGGATTTCTTCCACCTTGCTTTCCATAGCCAGCAAGCCTTCGCGGCGGGTAATCGCTACCCAGTCCGTGAACATATCGATCAGTTCCATTTTCGAGATCGTCTTTTGCTCGGTAAACACAATTTTCATTAATTTCGGAAACAATTTCATCTCTTCCAGGGAAAACCCGATAAAGAGCGCTGCTGCCGTTCCGACGAAAATGATGAGGATCGCCGCCGGATTGACAAGTGCGGACAGGCTTGCCCCCTTTAATACCATGCCCACCCCTACTGCGATAATTGCGAGAATAATGCCGATGATTGTTGATTTTTCCACGCGAGGAACACCTTCCGCTTCTGTTTATTCTGGCACGATATGCCATTAGATGAGCAGTCACTATTTCGACATAAAATGACACAAATCCTGCCGAATCGACTTGGCGGAATTTAAATTTTTTTAGAATCTGGGAAATAGAAAGAGCCCCCCGTTTTCAACAAGAGAAAACGAGAGGCTCGTCGGGAGTTTGAAATAACAGATTATGGCTTCACCCGGCGTTCGCAGCTTCTTCGACAGCAGGCAGCGGAACCGTTTTGCGGCTTGCACGGACGTAGCTTAGAGAGACGAGCAGGGAAACGGCAGCGACCGCAGCCATGACCCAGAAGATGTTCCGGTAAGCGGCTTGCAGCGGAGCGGACGCTTGCCAGACGAGCGAAGCACCGGTGAGCGCCACGCCGAGTGCGCCGCCAAAGAACTGCGTCAGCTGCGCCATGCCCATCCCGCCGCCGATCTCATGCTTCGCCAGAATGCGCGACATTTCGTTCGAGACGCTCGATCCGATGGCGGACACCGACACACTCATCAGCATGTACGCTGCGGTGATGGCGTACAAGTACTGCGTGGAGAGCAGCGCGAAAACGAAGGTGGCGGCAAGCAGCGTCGTATGTCCGGCCAGAATAACCGGGGAATTGCCCACCCGGTCGATCAGTCGGCCGATCCGGGGGGAGAGCAGCGCGGTCAGAATCGCCCCGGGGAAAATCAGGAATCCGGTGACGGCGGAACTCTGCCCGTATAGGCGAATGATCACGAGAGGCATGAGAAACAACGTGGCAAAATGAAGCACGTAAGCCACAAATCCCATGACCGTCAGGTTCATGTACGGCCGGTTGCGCAGCAGCGAGGGCTGCAGGAAAGGCTGGTCGACCCGGTGAATTCGAATCCAGAAGGCGACCAGCGACAAAATTCCCAGCACCAGAGCCCACCAAGGATGCAGGGTCAGAAAGAGCAGCAGCCCGGTGACGCCGACGCCGATGAACAGGGCCCCCCATCCGTCAAATTGAATGCGGGAATACGGCTGCTCGGGCAGATTGCGGTAAAATACAGGGATCGTCAGCAGCACCAAGGCCGTTACGACGAACAGCGAGTTCCAGCTGAAATACTGCGTCATTGCGCCCCCGACAATCGGGCCGAGACCGAAGCCGAACGACGCCGCGGAAATAATGACGGACATCGATTTGCCCCTGCGCTCCAGCGGGATATACCGGGTAACGAGAACGATCCCGAGACCGGGTGCGGATGCCGCTCCGATCGCTTGGAGCAGGCGGGCGGCCAGCACGGCGTAGAAGTTGTGCGCCAGCAGGCCGATGACGGAGGCGATGCCGAGCAGCACAAGGCCGATGATCAGCAGCGTCCGTATCGGGACGAAGTCGGTCAAGCGGCTGTACGTGATGGACGAAATGGCGAATAAGATCGAGTAGCCAGTCACGATCCACGAAGCGGCTGTCGAGGTCAGCCCCAGATCATGGGCTAGGGTCGGCAGTGCGACGTTGAACATGGTCGTGTTCATGACGACCAGCAGGACGGTGAGACCCCACAGGGGGATTATTAGCGATTCCCGAAACGACGGGCTTGCGGCCTCAGGCTTCATAATAAATGGCAGCCTCCTTATGAGAAATGGAAGTGAATACTTTTCGAATAATACTATTCTAGAAATAGTATTTGTGCTAAAATATATATCACACGCACGGATGTTGTCAACGGGGTCTTTGTTAAATTTTTCTTTTGTCTCATGTATAGTGTAGTATGGAAAGAAGAGAACGATTTTAAGGTGGGTCGCTTATGCCTTCGAATTCCATGAATACGTTGTGGCACAGCCTTCTGGATATGAACCGCAAGCTGAACCAGACGCTGTGTTTGCTCAGCTCGGCGGAGGAGGTTCCGCCGTCCGCGGTGGCGCTGATCTTTAAGCTGGAGCATAAGGAATCGATGAAAATCAACAAAATTGCCGAGGTACTGGGCATTACCATCGGCGCAGCCTCCAATCTCATTGACAAGCTGGAAGAAAAGCAATGGGTGGAACGGGTGCGCTCCGAAGAGGACCGGCGCATTATGAATGTCCAACTCACGAAGCAGGGGAAGGAACAATTGCTTCACTGGAGGCAACAGTTTTCCGAGCACGCGGATGTTATTTTTGCGCAGGTGCCCCTGGAGGAGCTGGATCATTTTAGCGAGCGGGTTGTTCGTTTAAGCCAACACTTAAGCGATTACAATCGCCGCTTGGAGAGCGGGCGCTCCCGCAAGGACGGGTAACAGCAGGGAGGGAAAACATCGGATGAAGCATGTCGTGGCGATGTGGGGCACGAATTGCCGCTCGGAAGAGGAGCTTGCTGCTTTCGCCCGGCTGGGATATACGGAGGATGGGGATGCTATCCCGTCCGAATTCATGAGCAGCACCGGGTTGTCCTGGATCGATGAGGATTTTATGGAGGTTCATCTGCTGCCGGATGAGGAGAGCCGTGAGGCGTTTGTGCAATATTTGAAGCAGGATTATGCCTCTGATCCGGACCGGTTTGCGCCGCAGGTCCCGGATTCGCTTGGGGAGAGCATGGCGCCGTACCCTTCGGTAATCGTGCTCCATGGCAACGATTCGCGGTATGGCTCCGTTAACGAAGTGTTGTTTTCATTGGCCGAGAGCGGCTCAGAGGTCGGACAGCAGCCTGTCCCGCTTATTGCGAAAATCGTTTACGAAACCGAAGAGAGGTAACAGGGGATTAAGGGATGAACGAAACCGTGGAGTCGATCGAAAAAATTAAAAGCTGCTTGAAAAGGCCGGCCGTCGTGTTCGAAATCGGCGGCTTTCGTCCGCCGGAGGACCCGCTTGCGCCTTGGTTCGGCAAGGTAACGGTCGCCGCACACGACGAAAAGTGGCCGACGCTTGCAGACGGGACGCCGATGTGGGCTTTGGGCCAAGTGAACTTGTCCACGCTGGATTGCGTTCCCGAGGCGCTCAAGGACGTAGCGTTTCTCGCGATCTTTTTCGGGCCCAAGCATCCGCAGCAGGAAGACCCGAACGGAACGAACTGGCTGATCCGTACCTACGCATCGTTGGAAGAGCTGGTGCCGTTAGAGCAGATGAAGACGAGCTCGCATTTGAAGCCGTTTCCGATGCGGCCGGGTGAGCCGGTCGAAGACTATCCCGTCTGGGATGGGGGAGACATTCCGGAGGACATCTCGGATTTGATCCTACGGCTGGAAGACGAAGGCAAGATTGAGGGCTACCATGATCTGATTGAGCTGCATGGCGGCTTTAAAATCGGAGGCCACCCTTGCTTTATCCAGCCCGGCACGTCGGTTAGCGAGTCGTTCGAGTTCGTGCTGCAGATCGATTCGACCGAAAAAGGCAACCTCATGTGGGGACACGACTCCGGCTGCGCTTACTTTTTCCGGGACCCGCGAACGAACGAATGGTGCATGACCTGGGACTGTTATTGAGCAGCCGCGGGATGCGGAAACATACACAAAAATAGCCTGATCCTATGCCACAGTAAGTCGGATAGGACAGGCTATTTATGCATATTGGAATGGTTCCATTTTGTCGTAACCACACCCTCCATTTTCCAGTAGGGCTTAGGGCTAGTAACCGGTTTCAACTTGTGCCATAATTACTAGCAAACGATTGTTCGGGGGGCCCGGGGGACATGGCGAACTGGATACACAAGCTTAAGAACAACCTGCTGGGAACCAGCCTACAAACCAAGCTGCTATTGGCGGTATTGCCGCTTGCCATTATTCCGCTCGCTGTTTTGGGAACGTTTTCATATAACAAATCGGCGCAGGTCGTACAGCAGCAGGTATGCCAGACCATTCTGGAAAGCTTGTCGCAGGTGAATTACAGTTTGGACTATTTTGTAAAAGATATCGAGCAGCTCACGATGTACATCTACAGCAGCCGCGATATTCAGGACGTGCTGTCCAAGCCGGCGGACCGGCCGCTTGCGGAGAAGCACCAGGACAAGCGGAAGGTGGGCGAGGTGCTAGACACGTTTCTCGGCTTCAAAAACTGGGACATTGCCATTTATTTGCTGGGGGAAAACGGGGACCGTTATTTTACCGGCGATCTGTTGCCTGGCGCTTACGACGATTACAACGCCTCCTGGGGGCTTTTCCGGAAAATGAGGCTTGCGGGCGGCAATGTCGTCTGGGATACGCATTACAGCATGAAGAAGACGGACGATTTCGGCATCGTGCTCAGCAGCGGCCGGCTCTTGAAGCGGATCGATACGAATGCGCCGCTGGGCTATCTGGTCGTGGACATGATGGAAAATGCGCTCGCGGACAAGTACAAAAAAGCCCATTTACAGCCGGGCGGGCAGATGCTGCTGCTGGACCGCAACGGCTATATCATCTCAAGCACGCCGTCCAAGCACAAGGTCGGGACGAAGCTGGAGGAGCCGTTTGTGGACCGGGTGCTGGCGGGCGGCAAAGGCTTCTTCGAGCAGGCCGGCGAAGGAACGCCGCCCGTCATGGTCGTGTACGACACGTCGGAGGTGACCGGCTTCAAGTTGGTGAACGTGCTGCCGGTGGCGGCGCTGACGAAGGAAAGCAGCAGCATCCGAAATCTGACCTTGCTGGTCATCGCGGTCGGCGCGGCCGTTTCGTGCGTGCTGGCCTATCTGCTTTCCGTGAACATCACCCATCCGCTGCGCAAGCTGAAATCGCTGATGCGTACGGTGGAAACGGGCAATCTGGACGTTGCCTTTCCGACGAAGTACAAGGACGAGGTCGGGCAGCTCGGCCGCAGCTTCAATGCGATGGTGCATCGCATCAAGCAGTTGATCGACGAAGTGTACAAAAAGCAGCTCATGCTCCAGGAAGCGGAGATCCGGGCGATTCAGGCGCAGTTCAATCCGCATTTTCTGTACAATGCGCTCGATTCCATCAACTGGATGGCCCGCATTCATAAGCTCGATCACATTAGCCGGACGGTCGTTTCGCTCGGCGAGCTGCTCCGGTTCAGCATCCGCAAAGGGCAGGCGCTTATTCCCGTACACGAGGATATGCAGCAAATCCGCAATTTTCTTACGATCCAGCAGATGCGCTACGGGGACAAACTGGAGGTGCATATCGAGCTGGACGAGGAGGTCGAGCGGCTCTACACGCTGAAGCTGATACTGCAGCCGATTGTGGAAAATGCGATCACGCACGGGCTTGAGATGAAGCGGGGCCCGGGGCGGCTCTTGATTATCGGCAAGGTGGTGGGGGAGCGGGTCCGCTTTGAAGTGCGCGACGACGGCGTCGGCATCCCGCAGGAGAAGCTCGAACGCATCACGTCGGGGCAGTTTGTGTCGGCCGACGAGCGGAAGACGGGGATCGGCTTGGAAAATGTAAAAAAGCGGCTGCAGCTCTACTTCGGAGACCGCTATGTACTGAGGATTAGCAGCCGGCCGCAGCAGGGGACGACAACGACGATCGAGATTCCGATCATTCGGACGCCGGGGGAGGATACGCATGTATAAGGTGCTCATCGTGGAGGACGAATGGCTCGTTCGGGAAGGGCTTAAGCATACGATTGACTGGGAAGACGTCGGCTGCCGAATCATGGGCGAAGCGTCCGACGGCGAAATGGCGCTCCGGCTGATGGAGGAGGAGACGCCGGATATCGTGCTCACGGATATTCGGATGCCGGAGATGGACGGCATTCAGCTTGCCGCGGAAATTGCGTCCCGGTATCCGGGGATGAAGGTCGTATTTTTGACCGGCTTTGATGAATTCGCGTACGCCCAGCAGGCGATCAAGCTGGGAGCCGCGGATTACGTGCTGAAGCCGACGAATCCGGACGAGCTGACGCAGCTGATGGGGCGCATGGCGGCCAAGCTGGACGAAGAGCGGCAGCGGCGTACGGAACGGGAAAGGCTGGAGCATAAGCTGGCGTTCGGCCAGCCGCTGATCGTCGAGAAGATGCTGTACGACTTGATGCTGGACCATGCGGGAGCGATGGAGCAGGAGCTGTTTCTGGAATATGCAGCCGAGCAAGGGGAGGTATTGGACGCGTTCCGCATCGCCCTGCTCTATGCGGAGCCGTCCCCAGGTAAATCTGCGCCACCGGGCGAGTTGTACCGGAGCATCGCAGCCTGGAGCTCCGGTCTATCGCCGTATCCGCTCGTGCGCATGAACGACGCCAAATATGCGCTGCTGCTGGACCGGGAGACGGAGCGCGCGGAGCTGCACCGGCTGTTGGACTTGGCCCGTTTCAGCGCGTCACAAGCGACGCAGCGGCAGTTGATGCTTGGGGTCAGCGGGCGGCACAACCGGCTGGATCAAGTGCCGGCTGCGTTCCAGCAAGCGACGCACGCCTTGGTAACGTCGTTCTTCTGGGGCGGGGAACGGATCGCCTGGTTTGAGGATACGGAGCGGCTTGCGGCGGAGGTGCCGGCGCTGCCCGGTTTGCTGGAGGAGCTGATCGAGGCGGTCAAATGGGGGAGGGAAGCGTCCATCCGGGCGAAAAGCCAAGCTTGCTTCACCTGGATCATGCAGCAGCACCCGACGAACGAGCTGGAGGCGAGAAAGGCGTTCTTCGGCTGGATCGTATCGCTCTACACCATGCTGCTTCACGAGGACGAGCTGCGGCTCATCGTGCAGGATTCCGCGCTTCTGTTAACCTCTCTGGACCGGACGGTCCGGCTGGAAGACGGACTGGAACGGCTGAACGGGATGCTGCTTTCCTGGAGCGTGCGCTATCAGGAACAAACGAAGCCGCAATCGAGAAGCGGCTTCGAGGAGATCGAGGACTACATTGGGCGGCATTACGCCGAAGACATCACACTCCAGAGCATTGCGGAGCGCTGCAATATGAGCGAGAGCTACTTTAGCCGTTTGTTCAAAAAGCAGGTCGGCACGAGCTTCGTCGATTATTTGACCGGGTTGCGGATGCGCCGGGCGAAGGAACTGCTCACGAACCCGCGGCTGAAAATATACGAGGTCGGGCTTCAGGTCGGCTATCAGGACTCGCGCTATTTCAGCCAAATTTTCCGCAAATATACCGGGGAGACGCCGACGGAGTTCCGCAAGCGGCTCGGTATCCCGAACGTTCCGATCTGAGTGCTTCGCTTGGCAGCTTGAGGCCGCCGGACGCCCATGTCTCCGGCAGCCTCGTTAATCTGCCGATAATAAAAAGCTGCTTAGCTGTGTTCCGAGCTTGCCGCTCTTCGCGGCCAAGGAGATGGATCTTTTAAAATCCGCAATCGGCAGAGCAAAAAGGTTAAGATGGCCTATGTTCTTGGCCACGAGTTCAGGCACAATCGCAAATCCCATGCCAGCCATAACATAGCCAAATATAAAGTCTCCGAAGGATACCTCATTCACGATATGGGGCTTGTGCCCAAGCGCCTCCATTTGCCCATGAATATGGTTTCGCGTATCGCATGGAGCTTGATGGACAATGAGCGGCTCCCCGCACAGATCGGAAAGGGTCACGGTTGTTTTCGACCGAAAACGATGGTCTACTGAAAAAACCGCATAATAACGTTCCGTAAACAATTCGCAATGCCACACCGAATCGTCGGTATACAAGCTATCCACCAACACGGAATCCAGTCTTCCTTCCTTCAACGATTGTAAAAGGTCCCCGGATGTGTTTTGAATCATTAACGTATGAGAGCGTTGTAAGGCTTTTATTCTTGAAGGCAGGTAATAAGTAGCCAGACTGGGAAGACTACCCAACGCCAAGTGATCCGTCTGCCGATATTGTTGCAGCTCCCGGCGAATCGAAGCCAGATCGGAAATGACCGGAACAATTCTCGTATAGAAGCGTTCGCCCGCTTCGGTAAGCTCGATCCCGCCGGACGTTCGATAGAACAAGGTCACATCCAGATCATGCTCCAGATTCCGAATGTGCTTGCTTAAGGCCGGTTGCGAAAGATTGAGCTCTTTTGACGCCTTGGAAAAGCTTTTTAACTTAGCCGCTTCGGCAAAACTGTGCAGCCACTCCGTATTCATCGATCTATCCTCTCCCATAACGATACGTTATATCCCTATAGCATAATGATTGTTCTGTATGCATTGAAGGTATGGTACCTTTTTATAGTGATCCGATCTTCTTCATCATAACATAACGTTATAGGGTTCGGTCTACGAGTAATTCAATCCACTATAACGGATCGGTGTATAAAAGGAGGATAACGATGAACAAGGTTCTGCTTCTTACCATAGGCATGTTTGCTCTTGGATTTGACGCTTACGTGGTTGCAGGCTTGCTGCCCGATATCGGCGCGACGTTTCACAAAAGCGATTCCCAGGTGGGACAAGCCGTTAGCGCTTTTACTTTATGCTACGCGCTGGCGGCTCCCATCTTTGCGACGCTGTTGGCGGGAAAGTCCGTTCGGAAGAGCTTAATTTTTGCGCTTGCCGTATTCTCGGTCGGAAATGCAGCTAGCGCTCTCGCTCCTAATTTTTCCTTGCTGCTTATCGCACGGGCTGTGGCGGGGATCGGAGCCGGTCTGTTTTCCCCTTTGGCTTCGGTTGCGGCGGCATCTCTGGTTCCCACGCAAAAACGCGGCCGGGCGCTCGGGATGATCCTGGGAGGAATGAGTACAGGAACGGTGGTAGGCGTTCCAATCGGGTTATTCGCTGCCGAGAAAATTGGCTGGCAAGGAACGCTTTGGCTCATTACCGTCATTGGTCTTGGCGCCATGATCGGGATTTTATTGTTTTTTCCGAACTTTTTGGCCGCGGCTCCGCCGTCCTTACGCCAACGTGCCGCGATGCTGACCGATAAAAAGGTATTGGCGATTGTCGGGATTACCTTTCTGGCCAGTATTGCGAGCTTAGGTCTTTACACGTATATCTCTTCCGTCTTGTATGAAATCGGTAGGATTGCCAATACCGCTCCCTATCTGTGGGCTTGGGGGATAGGCGGGGTTGCGGGAAGCTTTACCATAGGATTTCTGATCGATCGAACGGGCCGTCCGGCGCGGCTCATGGCTGTGCTCCTGTCCATCCTGGCCTTAGCCATGTTCGGCATCCCCTTCGCGCTTAACATCCCGGCACTGGGCTTTCTCCCATTTCTGTTGTGGGGAGCGGCCGCATGGGCTTCGTTAGCCCCGCAGCAGCATGCCTTGCTCCATGCACAGCGCGATCACGCTGAAGCGGTTGTGGCCCTAAACAGCTCGGCCAACTATTTAGGTAGCGCCGTGGGATCATTTGCCGGAGGCGTTGCTCTGTTCGGGGGTTTTCGTCCGTCCTTTCTTCCTTTTGCCGCGGGAAGCGTGATCTTACTGGCCATTCTCGGCCAATTAAGAATACTCGCGTCTGCACGTGCGGACGCGGCCAAGTCTACTCCTGCGCACCGATAAACCGTCCATATTTATGGACGCAGAGTGTCGAGAAAGTGGTCTCCAAATAGAGAGGAACATACGAAGGTGGGGTATGCACTGGAGGAGCGATAGCGTTCGCCTTTGTCCGCGGGAAATATCCGCTGCGAAGCGGCTTCAAATCAAAATTTCCTGCGGACAAGAGTGACCGGAAGTGGATGCCCCACCCCCTCGCTAACCTCTATCATCCCATTTCTCGACAAGCTCACCGTCCATACTCATGGACGGTTTTTCTGCTATGCGACAAAATTAGTGCAAAAAATTAAACAAAGAAGAAATTTCACCGCATTGAGAGCGTTTACTTTAGCGATTATAGTTAATAACAAGAACAAGAACAAGAAATCCGGCGGGACACATCAAGCGAAGCAGACGAAAGCGCTTTTTTACAAAAGCAAGGTCCCGTTGTCCCGGATTTCAAGCCATATCAAATATAAAACGGAGGGGTTCTACAGATGAAAAAAGCGTTTACGGGCATTCTCGCCTCGCTGCTTCTGGTCACGACGCTGGCAGGCTGCGGCACGGAGCAGGCGGCACCGCAAAACACCGCATCAGGAGATACGGGCACGAAAAACGAAGCGAAAAAAGGAGGCAAGCTGACGCTGTACTCGCCTAACGCCGCCGAAGTCAATAACCCGATCATCAAGGAATTCCAGGACCGTACCGGCATCGAGGTGCAGCTGATCTCCGGAGGCACGGGCGATCTGCTGAAGCGGGTGCAGGCAGAAGCGGTTTCCCCGCAGGGCGACGTGTTCTGGGCCGGCGGCGCCGACTCGCTGGAGGCGTACAAGAAATTTTTCGAGCCGTACAAAACGAAAGAAAACGACAATCTGCTGCCGGAGTACGTCGACAAAAATGGCGTATGGACACCGTTCGCCGCGCTGCCGATGGTCATCATGTACAACAAAGAGCTCGTGAAGGCGGGCGAAGAGCCGAAGAGCTGGAACGATCTGCTCGATCCGAAGTGGAAGGGTAAAATCGCTTACGCCGATCCGGCCAAATCCGGCTCGTCGTATACGCAGCTCGTGACGATGCTGACCGCTTTCGGCAAAGACGACAAGGGTTGGGACTTCGTCAAGAATTTCGTGAAAAACTTGGACGGCAAAGTGCTGTCGGGCTCGGGTCTCGTGTATAAAGGCGTCGCGGACAAAGAGTTCGCGATCGGCATTACCCTGGAAGAAGCGGCGCTTCGTTACGTGGAAGGCGGAGCCAAGGTAGGCATCGTATATCCGTCCGAAGGCACGTCCGCCGTACCGGACGGCGCGGCGATCATCAAGGGCGCGCCGAACATGGAGCAGGCGAAG
The DNA here is from genome assembly GCF_004000865.1 of Paenibacillus elgii NBRC 100335. Taxonomy (GTDB): domain Bacteria; phylum Bacillota; class Bacilli; order Paenibacillales; family NBRC-103111; genus Paenibacillus_G; species Paenibacillus_G elgii. Next base: position 25,265 of record NZ_BIMB01000032.1, read on the forward strand.
CAGTTTATCGATTTCCTCGTCGGCAAAGACGTGCAGTCCCTGATTCAAAAAGAATTCAAGCGCCGCTCCGTCCGCAAGGACGCCGAGCCGATCCAAGGCATCGTCCAAACGAAGGACATCAAGCTGGTCAACTACGACTTCGACTTCGCCGCGAGCAAGAAGGACGACAATATCAAGCACTTCTCCAAAATTATAACCGGCGCGGAATAACGCAATCCGCCTATGTTCTAAGGGTGCCTTTGACGATCGTCCGACGAGGCGCCCTTTTTTTCCAAAGAAACGGAGGCTCGATCCATGCAAAAGATCGTATTTGACCATGTCACCAAATATTTCGGCACGCACAAAGCGGTCAACGACGCTCATTTTACGATAAACGAAGGCGAGTTTTTTACCCTGCTCGGTCCGAGCGGCTGCGGCAAAACGACGCTGCTGCGCACGATCGCCGGCTTTTATCGCCAAGAGGAGGGCGGCATTTACTTCGGAGACAAGCTGATCAACGACGTGCCGACCCATCAGCGCAACATCGGGATGGTGTTCCAAAACTACGCAATTTTCCCGCACATGACCGTGTTCGAGAACGTGTGCTACGGGCTCAAGGCGCGCAACGTCCCGAAAAAGGAAATGGAGGAGCGCGCGATGGAAGCGCTTGAAATGGTGCAGCTGGCGCACCTGCGCGACCGCGTTCCTTCGGATATGAGCGGCGGGCAGCAGCAGCGGATCGCGCTTGCCCGCGCAATTGTCATTCGTCCGGGGCTGCTGCTGATGGACGAGCCGCTGTCCAACCTGGACGCCAAGCTCCGGGTCAAGATGCGCTCCGACATCCGGCGGCTGCAAAAGGAGCTGAACATCACGACCATCTACGTGACCCACGATCAGGAAGAAGCGCTGGCCGTCTCCGACCGGATTGCCGTCATGAGCGAAGGCGTCATCCAGCAGATCGCTTCTCCCGAAGACATCTACTCGTATCCCGCGAACAAGTTCGTGTCCAATTTTATCGGCACTTCGAATTTTATCGAAGGTCATTGCTCCGGCTATAACGAGGCGGCGCAGGAAGCGAGCCTGCGGCTGTTGGAGACGCATTGGAGCCAGAAGCTGTCGAGACCGTACGAGGGCAAAGTGCTGTTCTCGATTCGCCCCGAACGGATCCGATTGCGCGGCGAAGAGCCGGGAGAGCGTCTGGTCCGGGGGACGATCGACAGCGTGACGTTTCTGGGTGAGAAGGTCAGCTATACGGTCCGGCTTTCCAACGACTCCGTCATCGAAATTCAGGAGCATGCGATCGAGCCGCACCGGATGAGAAAAGCGCATCAAACCGTGTACGTCGATCTGCAGCTCGACAAGGCGACTTTGTTCGACGAATCGGGCAAGGAGGTTTTGTACCGTGCAGCCTACTAATGCCGCCCCGGCACTGCGGCCCAATCCGTTCAAACGCCTGCTTCAACCCAAGCAGTGGGATTTCTGGACTTGGGTCACGGTGATCGTGTACGTATTTCTGCTGGCATTCATTTTGTACCCGCTCGTGTCGTTGTTTTGGAACAGCTTTTTCAATGACAAAGGTGATTTTTCTCTAGAAAACTATGGAAATTTCTTGAAGCTAAAATATTACTACGGCTCGCTATGGAACAGTTTGAAGGTGTCGGCGCTGGCGACGGTATTCGCGATTCTCGTCGGGGTTCCGCTTGCGTACGTGACGGCCCGGTATAACGTCAAATTTAAGGGTTTGATCCAAATTCTCGTCATCATGTCGCTGCTGTCCCCGCCGTTCATCGGCGCCTATTCGTGGATCTTGATGCTCGGGAACAACGGCTTCATTACCCGGTTCCTGCAGGATATCGGAATTCCGTTCCAGTCGGTGTACGGCTGGAAGGGCATCGTGTTCGTGTTTACGCTGCAATTTTACCCGCATATTTACCTGTACGTGTCCGGCGCGCTCAAGACGATCGACACCTCGTTGGAGGAGGCCGCCGAAAGCTTGGGACGTGGCGCGTTCCATCGGCTGATGACCGTGACGCTTCCGCTTATTTTCCCGACGCTGTCGGCCGGGGCGCTGATGGTGTTCATGGCTTCGTTCGCCGACTTCGGCACGCCGATGCTGCTGGGCCAAGGGTTCAAGGTGCTGCCGATTCTCGCGTACGAGCAGTTCATCAGCGAAATGGGCGGCAATCCGGCGATGGCGAGCACGCTCAGCGTGATCCTGATCTTCTGCTCGACGACAATCTTGTTCGTACAGCGGTATTTCGTCTCGCGTAAAAATTATTCGATGACCGGCATGCGCACACCGAAGGTTCAGTCGCTGAAGACGCTGCCGAAGTGGCTGCTCACCTTCGGGGCGCTGCTGGTGGCCTGCATTTCGATCATTCCGCAGGCGACGGTCATCGTGACGTCGTTCATTAAAACGAAAGGGCCCGTGTTTCACCCCGGCTTTAGCTTGAACAGCTACAAGGAAATTTTGTACCGGGTGCCGAAGGCGATCGCCCATACGTACAGCTTTTCGCTGATTTCCATCGTCATTATGATCGTGATGGGCATGCTGGTAGCTTACGTGCTCGTCCGCCGCAAATCGAAGATTACCGCGATGCTCGACGGGATCCTGATGATTCCTTACGTCATGCCGGGCACGGTGCTCGGGATTAGCTTGATTATCGCTTTTAACAAGCCGCCGGTCATTTTGACGGGGACGTGGGTCATTCTGGTGATCGCCTATGTGATCCGCAAGCTGCCGTATACGATCCGCTCCAGCACCGCCATCCTGACGCAGCTCGACAAGAGCGTGGAAGAAGCGTCCATCAGCCTCGGCGTGCCGCCGATGAAGACGTTCTTCAAGACGACGGGACGAATGATGGCGCCGGGCGTCATGTCCGGGGCGATTCTGAGCTGGATTACGACGATCAACGAGCTGAGCTCGACGGTCGTGCTGTACACTGGGGCGACCGCAACCATTTCGGTCACGATCTACAGCGAAGTGTTCACGGCGAATTACGGCACCGGCGCGGCGCTCGCTTCGATCCTGTCCATCAGTACGTTAATCTCGCTGCTGATCGCCAGCAAGCTGAGCAAAAAAGGGCTTCAGCTGTAATTGACGGGTGCCTGATTTCCGAAGGCATGTTCGTGATACAATGGAAGTAAGAAGCCGCTCGTATCAGGAACTGGAGGAATCGCCATCATGAAGCTGCGTACTTGGCCGGTTCGGCTTGTCCTCGGATGCATCGCCGCAGGCGCTTTGGTTTACGGGTTCACTCACGGAAAGCTGTCGGAGGACGAAGCGAAGCCGCCGGCCCCTCCCGCGTCGCTGTCGATCTGGGTATACAGCAAAGGCTGGGAGGACATGGTTCACGCCTTCGGGCAACGCTACCCTCATATCGATGTCCAAATCCGCTCGTTTCGTTCTTACGAACAGCTGTACACTGAGCTGCTTGCGTCGATATCGGCCGGCGCGGCTCCGCAGCTTGCAGAAATCCATAGCTTCTACGGTATCGCCCAGCTAGCGTCCACTGGTGCGGCGCTGCCCGTGGGGAATGTGTTGACCGCCGGGAAGCCGGCATTTCTTCCGGCCTTTTCCGCCGCGTTCCGGTATCGGGACGAGGATTGGGCCGTCCCTTTCGGAGGCAGCGTGCCTGTGCTTTACTACCGGGAGGAGCCTTTCAAGCGGCTGGCCGGGCGTGCCCCGGCGTTAAGCACCTGGGAGGAGGTCCGGCAGACGCTGTCGCTCGTCAAGGAGCCTCCGGGCGAAGAGGTGTCGAAGGGCTACGGGACGATGACGGTCGATAAAGAGCTGCCTTGGTATTTGGCGAGTATGAGCTACGCCCCGAAGGAGTCCGGCGGGCCGGCCGCGGAACGTACGCGAAGCGCGCTGGAGCTGTGGCGGAATTTGACGCACGAATCCAAGCTGATGAAGCCTTTGCAGCACGATAGGGCTGCAAGCGATTTTATTAACGGCAAGGCCGGCATGTACGTCGGCTCTTCCGATAAGCTGCCCACGATCGAACGCTACATCGGCGGGAAGTTCTCGTTCGATCTGGCAAAGCTGCCCGCTTGGAAGCAGGAGGCGCTTTTGCCCGGCGTGCATGGGCTTGTGGCATTGAAGAGCGACCCGGTGCGGCTGCAAGCGGCGCAAAGCTTCGTGCAGGAAATCACGGCTCCGGAGGCGCAGTCGGCCTTGTGGAATACGGTGGGACTGATTCCGGCGCGTGAAGATGTGATCGGAAAGCTGGAGGAGGAGTCCGCCTTGAGCGAACGGCTGCGGCGGATCTTGAGCTGGCTCCCTTCCTTGGCCGGCCGCGCGCCGCGGGACGACGATTACGAGCGGTGGAAACGGACGGAACACATGCTGGAGCAGATCGAGCTGAACCCGCAGGAGCCGGTGGCGGACGTCGGAATGCTGTACTAAAGCCTTACCACTATAAGCAGAGGATCGGGTGGAGGAGACTATGAACATACAAACGTTAACCCTGAAGGGAACTGCCGAATGGAACGAGGACGCGCTGGTCGTTAACCCGGGCGTATCGATGTACGGGGTGCTTGACGGAGCGACCTCTCTGCATCCGTTCCGCGGGCCTAACGGGGAAACCGGAGGATATTTGGCTTCCCGGACGATTCAGCAGTATCTGGAATCGCTGCAGGCCGAAGACTTGGCGGGCATCGATTTGAAGGAAGCGGTCGTTCAAGCGAATGTCCGTCTGAGGGGAAAAATGAAGGAAGCGGGCATCGATCTGACCGATCAGGCGGCGCTGTGGACCAGCGCGCTGGCGGTTGTCCGGGTTCACGACCGTTATATCGATTACGCGCAGGTAGGGGATTGCATGATCGCCGCCTCCTACGCCGACGGAACGATCCGCACCGTATCCCGCGACCAGGTCGCGCACATCGATTACGAGTCCAAGAAGATTTGGGAGGAAGGCCTCCGCAGCGGCGTCCAGACGCGGGAAGAGTTGTGGGAGCTGGTGAAGCCGCACATTCGCGGCAACAAATCGCGGATGAATACGCTAAGCGGCTACTCCGTGCTTAGCGGGCAGCCCGAGGCGAACGATTTCATCGAATACGGGCGGATCAACCGCATCCAGCTGCAATCGATTCTGATCGTGAGCGACGGACTGTTCCCGCCGAAGACGAGCGCTCAGCCGCCGGCCGACGGCATCGGCGAACTGGTGACCCTCATCAAGGAAATGTCGCTGGAAGGGTATGCGAAATGGCTGATGAATTTGGAGGCGGAGGACAAGGAATGCCGCAAATATCCGCGGTTCAAAGTATCCGACGACAAAACGGCGGTTCTGATTCGCTTTGATAATGAATAGCACATAGAAGACGGGCGATCCTCTGGGACCGCCCGTTTTTTTATTGCCCGGGGTTTTTCATGAACGCAGCATCGATTTACCAGAAGAAGTCATCGTTCTCTCTATTGAATCCGAAGGCCATTGAATACAATGAGGGGGAAGAACATTCTCAAATCGCTATCCGCATTTCGGGGAGGAGCCTTATGAAGCTTTCGTTAAGCATGTGGAGCTTGCATCGTACGGTGAGGGCAGGCGGTTGGACGGTCATCGATTTTTTGTCGTTTTGCCGTAAGGAGGGCATCGATTCGGTCGAGCTGCTGAACGTATTTTGGCAAAATCAGGCTCGGGAGCTTGACGAAGTTGTTCGTTACACCCGGGAGAACGGCATCCGGGTCGTCAGCTATGCGGTCGGTAACGATTTCGTCAGCGCCTTGGAGGAAGGGCGGTCAGCGGCCTTGCGGGAAATTACGGACGCGTTCCCGGTGGCGAAGGCGCTCGGCACGTCCGTCGTTCGCGTCTTCTCCGGCAGTCTGCATTCGGAAAACGACTACGACCAGGCGCGCGGCTGGATCATAAACGGCCTGTCCGAAGCGGCGAAGCGGGCGGAAGAAGCCGGGATTACGCTCGCTCTGGAAAACCACGGCCAGTTGGCCGGGAGAGGCGGGCAGGTGAAAGACATCATTGAGCAAGTCGGGTCAAAAGCATTACGCTCGACGTTCGATACGGGCAACTTTCTGCTGGTCGACGAGCATCCTTTACAAGCGATCGAGCCGCTGCTGCCGTATATTGCGCATGTCCATGTCAAGGATTTCAAGCGGCATCCGGAAGGAAGGTATCAATCGCTGGGCGGCCAGACGTTCGAAGGCGCCGTGGCAGGCGAGGGCGATACGCGTCTGACTTCGCTGATCGAACGTCTCGAAGCGTCCGGTTATGCCGGGGCGTACGTGCTGGAGTACGAAGGGACAGGCGATGAAGCCGTGGGCATTCGCGGAAGCTATGCTTTTGCAGATGAGTACAACCGTACGCATGGGGAGGGCAGGCCATGATCCGAGAGCGGGAGGCGGAGATCGTCGTCATCGGAGGCGGAACCGGCGGATGTGCGGCGGCATTGGCCGCGGCCAGACTCGGGAAGCGCGTGATCATGACCGAGGAAACGGAATGGATCGGCGGACAGCTGACGAGCCAGGCGGTGCCGCCGGATGAGCATCCGTGGATCGAGCAGTTCGGCTGTACGCGCAGCTATCGGCAGTTCCGGGACGGCGTGCGCAGCTATTACCGGCGGCATTTTCCGCTGACGGCCGCAGCGCGGTCGAATCTTCTGCTGAACCCCGGTAGCGGCGGTGTCAGCCGGTTGTGCCACGAGCCGCGGACGGCCCTCGCCGTGCTGCAGCAGATGCTCGCTCCGTTCGTTCACAGCGGGCAGGTAACGATTTTGATGCGACATATGGCGGAGAACGCCGAAACCGACGGAGACCGCGTCTTGTCAGTGACGGTGCGCTGCCTGCGGACCGGGGATCGCACCGTGCTGACCGCCTCTTATATCATCGACGCGACCGAGTGCGGAGATGTACTGCCGCTGGCGGGAGTCGAGTACGTGACCGGAGCGGAGTCCCGCAGCCAGACCGGCGAGCCGCACGCTTTGGACGGAGCGGCCGACCCGCTCGATATGCAGGGCTTCACCTACTGCTTCGCGATGGATTACTTGCCCGGCGAAGACCATACGATTGCGAAGCCTTCTCAATATTCGTTCTGGCGCAACTACCGGGCCGACTTCTGGCCGGATAAGCAGTTGAGCTGGACCGGCGTGCGCCCGTCTACGCTGGAGCCGGTCACTTACGAGCTGTTCCCAGGCACGGAGCGCTATTCGCTGTTTCAATACAGGCAGATCGTCGATAAAACGCATTTTGCCGAAGGTACGTACCGCAGCCATGCGACGCTCGTCAATTGGCCGCAAAACGACTATTGGTTGGGCCCCGTCATCGAGGTGAGCGAGGAGGAGCGCCGGCGCCATCTGGAGGGCGCCAAGCAGCTCAGCCTGTCGCTGCTGTACTGGCTGCAGACGGAAGCGCCCCGGCCGGACGGCGGGCAGGGCTACCCGGGCTTGCGCCTGCGTCCCGACATCGTCGGCACGGAGGACGGACTGGCGATGTATCCGTACATTCGCGAATCGCGGCGCATCCGGGCCGAATTTACCGTGCTGGAGCAGCATGTCGGCGCCGATTGCCGCCCCGGCGGCCAAGCGGCGGCGTTCCACGATTCGGTCGGTATCGGGGCCTACCGTATCGATTTGCATCCGAGCACGGCCGGACGGAACTATATCGACATCTCGTCGCTGCCGTTTCAAATTCCGCTCGGCAGCCTGATTCCGATCCGCGTGGAGAACCTGCTGCCCGCCTGCAAAAATTTGGGCGTCACCCACATTACGAACGGCTGCTACCGGCTTCACCCGGTCGAGTGGAATATCGGGGAAGCGGCCGGCGCTCTTGCCGCCTATTGCATCGACAAGCGCATCACCCCGCGGGCCGTCCGCGGAAACGCGCAGCAGCTCTCGGCGTTCCAATCGCTGTTGACCCGAGAAGGCGTGGAGCTGGTTTGGCCATCGGTGCACGCCATTTAGCCGAGTGGGTAAACCTTATTTGATCACAAAACGAGGTGTAGTGTCATGAGCAACAAAATCCGCATTGCTATCATCGGAGCGGGCTCGATCTCGGAATTGCATCTGCAATCGTACCGGAACAATCCCCGAGCGGAACTCGCAGCCATTTGCGACCTTAACGAAACCCGGGCGCAAGCGAAAGCGGAAAAATACGGCATTCCGCACGTCTACACGGATTACCGGGAGCTGCTGTCCCGTCCCGACATCGACGCTGTCAGCATCTGCACGTGGAATAACGGCCACGCGCCGATCAGCATCGCAGCGCTCGATGCGGGGAAGCATGTGCTCTGCGAGAAGCCGCTTTGCAAGACCGTGGAAGAAGCGTTAGCCGTCGAGCAGGCTGTGCGCCGCAGCGGGAAGACGCTGCAGGTCGGCTTTGTGCGCAGATACGGTGCCAACACGCGTATCGTCAAGCAGTTTGCGGACAACGGGGAGCTCGGCGACATTTATTACGCCAAAGCGTCCTGCATCCGCAGACTGGGCAACCCGGGCGGCTGGTTCTCGGATATCGAGCGTTCCGGCGGGGGACCGCTGATCGACGTAGGCGTTCACGTGATCGATCTGTGCTGGTATATGATGGGCAGACCGAAGGTCAAGTCCGTATCCGGCAATACGTACCGCAGGCTCGGGAACCGCTCCAACATCAAAAACCTCGCGTTCTACAAGGCCGCCGATTACGACGCCGGGCACAACGATGTGGAGGATTTGGCGAACGCCTTGATCCGCTTCGAGAACGGGGCGTCCCTGCTTGTGGACGTCAGCTTCGCCCTGCATGCCAAGGAAGACGAACTGACCGTCAAGCTGTACGGCGAGAAGGGCGGCGTGGAGCTGGAGCCGAAGCTGGCGATCGTTACGGAGCGGCACGACACGATTTTGAATATCGTCCCGCAGATCAACAACTTGTCGTTCGATTTCGCCTCCGGCTTTCAGGATGAGATCGATTATTTTATCGAGGTATGCCGGGGCACGAAGGAAACGATCAGCCCGGTGGAAGACGGCGTCGAGATGATGAAGATGCTGTGCGGCATTTACGAGTCCGCCGCCCAAGGCGCCGAAATTCGATTTTAACTATCGCTGAGCAGCACAAGCGAAAAGCCCGCCTGTAACCATAAAAGGTCGGGCGGGCTGTTGTGCGGCGTTTACTTGCGGCTGCTTTTGTACCATTCGTTGGCCGCTTTGATCATGTCGCTGCCGCCGCTTGCTCTCCACTGCTCCAGAAACTTGTTGTAGGTTTCCAGCGGCTCGGCCCCGGTGACGTACTTGATGAAGGCATCCTCGGCCTGTTTTTGCAGCTTCTGCGAATGTTTCGAGATGTCCGCCATCGGCGGGGCGTAGGTCAGCGCGTCGTGGTACAGGATTCCTTTTGCATTCGCTTGGTACGCTTCGTAATTGTTCTGGACGAACTCGTTCTTGCGAACGCGCGCTTGCCAGTACGCCTCGTAATTTTTCTCGTCCGTTCCCGTCAAAAAGTCGCTTCCGAAGTTCCATTCGTCGTTGAATTTGGGCAGAATCGGATAGTACTTGCCATCCTTCACTTCATGGTGTACCCCTTCCCGGCCGATGGCCAGCCCCTTGAATATCTCCTTCTCCAGCTTGAGGTCCAAATATTTCATCGCTTCCTCTTTATTCGGAGACCACTTCGGGATGGCAATAAACCACGGAATGCCACCGGTGCCGACCTGCGCTGCTTTTCCGTTGTCCCCTGTCAGATAAGGCAGGATGCCGATCTTGGCGTCCGGGAAGTTTTTGGCCAGCGTGTTGTTGAGATTGGCGGCGTCCCACCACCCGGACCGGAACATGAACGCCTTGCCGCTCGTAAACTTCTCCAGCAGCTTGTTCGGCTGGTTGATTGCCCATTCCGCGTCGAGCAGCCCCTCGGTGTACAGCTTCTTCATGAACGCGAGATAGTCCTTGGTCTTCGGGTCTTCGACCATATGGACAATTTTGCCGTCGCGCACGCTCCAGTTCGTGCCCGGACCGTAATACCAACCGAAGGTGGAGCCGATCTCCGCCTGGAACGGATCTTTACCTCCGGTTATCGGGATGACGTTCTTCTTCTCCTTGACCGTCTTCAGCACGGCGTACAGCTCGTCGCGGGTCGTCGGAGGCTTCAGCCCCAGCTCATCGAGCCAATCCTGCCGGTACACGAGCGCCGTGCCGGTCGCCACGCCCGAGCTGCCTTCCGGGATGGCGTACAATTTGCCGTTCAGTCTGGCGCCGTTCCACGAGGCCGGGCCGATGACTTCCTGCATGTTTTTGCCGTACTTCTTGATTAAGTCATCCAGTGGCTCCAGCGCGCCGGAGGAAGACAGCTTGGCGTACTGGTTCGCGTTGAGCTTCATGATATCGTAGGGCTCTTTGTTCGCCATGAGCAGGTTCAGCTTTTCGTCGGCGTTTTCGACCGGCAGCATATCGTACTTGACGTCGTAGCCGGTTTTTTCCTTCAAGTATTTGCCGACCGGGTCGTTATTCGGATCGAACCGGTTGTATTGCAAAAGCTGGCGCAGCTGCGGCTTCCCGGTGCCCGATTTAGCCGGTTCGGGGGCTGGGCCCCCGCCGCTGCAGGCAGTTGCGATGGAAGCGAGTACGGTCACGGACAGGATGGCAGCCAGTTTCTTGGTCATCGAAGAACCTCCCTTGGATGGTCATGGTTGAAGTAAAAGCATAGTTCACTACGGTTATTCCTTGACCGAGCCGACAAGAACGCCTTTAACGAAATAGTTTTGCAGGAACGGGTACACGAGCAGGATCGGCACGGTCGCGAGCAGAATCGAGGCCGCTTGAATCGCTTGCGGCGACGTGTTCATGGCCGCGTCCACGTTAAGGTGTGCGCCGAGCTGCAGGAATGTGTCGCTGGAGGAGACGAACAGCTCCTTCAAATACAGCTGCAGCGGCTTGTTCTCCGGGGTGTTGATGTAGATCAGCGAAGCGAAGTAATCGTTCCAGAACGCGACGGCGTAGAACAGCGCGATCGTCGCCAGCACGGGCAGGGACAGCGGCAGCGTGATGCGCCACAGGATCGTCAGATTGCCCGCCCCGTCGAGCTTCGCCGATTCCTCCAGACTGTCGGGCAGGCTCTCGAAATAATTTTTAATGATGAGCATGTTATAGACGCTGATCATGGCGGGCAGGAACAGCACGGGCAGCTTGTCGATCAGTTGCAGGCTTTGCATCAGGAGATAGGTCGGAATAAGCCCCCCGCTGAACAGCATGGTGAAAATGTACATCAGAATGAACCATTTTCGGCCGTGCAGCCGGGGTTTGGACAGCGGGTAGGCCGCCAGCGTCGTCATGAACAGCGCCAGCAGCGTCCCTGCGACCGTAACAAACACCGAGACTTGAAACGAGGCGAGGAACAGCGATTGGCTCATGACGTACCGGTACGTGCCGATCTGCCAGTCTACCGGCAACAGCGTGACGCGCCCGGAGACGACGGCTTCCTCGCTGCTCAGCGATTTGGCGATCAGATTCAGGAACGGGAACATCGTGGTCAAGCCGAGCAGTACGAAGAACGCGTAGTTCAGCGCCGTGAACGCCCGCCCGGCGGGCGAAGCCGACATGCTGCCGCGGCGTGGGCGTTGGCGGAGTGCGGACTTTGCAGTGTGTGACATTTTGATCATGAGGCTCCTCCTTTTACCAGATGCCGCGCTTCAAATATTTTCGCGCCAGTCCGTTGCCGGCGACGATCAGCACGAAGGCGATGACGGATTCGAACAAGCCGACCGCCGTGGAGAAGCTGTAATCCTGCTCCCCGAGGCCGATCCGGTACACGTACGTTCCGATAACGTCGGCCACGTGGTAGACGCTCGGGTTGTACATGACGAGAATCTGCTCGGTCCCCGCCTCCAGAATCGATCCGAGCCGCAAAATGAACATGAGCAGGATGATCGGCACGAGGCCCGGCAGCGTAATGTGCAGCGTCTGCTTCCATTTGTTCGCCCCGTCCATCTTGGCCGCTTCGTACAGCTGCGGGTCGATGCCGGTCAAGGCGGCCAAGTAGACGATCGTGCTCCAGCCGACCTCCTTCCAGCCGGCGGAGGCGACGAGCACGGAGCGGAAGACCTCGCCGTCCAGGAAAAACTTCACCGGCTCCCCGCCCAGCAGGGCGATCCACCGATTCACGATCCCTCCGTTCACCGATAGCAGATCGATGAACAGTCCGCTGACGATCACCCAGGACAAAAAGTGCGGCAGGTAGACGATCGTCTGAATGGTACGCTTGAACAGCATATGCTTCAGTTCGTTCATCAGAATGGCGACGATAATCGGGAGCGGGAATAAAAAAACGATTTTGTATACGGAAATGAGCAGCGTATTGCGGAACACTTGCAGGAAGCCGGAGGAGGTCAGCAGCTTCTCAAAATGCTTGAAGCCGACCCATGGGCTGGCGCTCATGCCGTCGAAGATGTTGAAGTCCTTGAACGCGATGACGATGCCGTACATCGGCGTATATTTGAACAACAACAGAAACAGCAGGCCGGGAACAAGCGCGGCATACAAATCCCAGTCTTGGCGGACATCGGCCCAGAGCCGGGCCCGTTTGATTTTGCCGGTTCGCACGCGGTGCGGCACCTCCTTAATTCGACGACGGTTTGCGGTGCGGGAAGCTTGATTTCAGTGTACCGGGGGGAGGCCTGGGAGGGTAGAAGAGGGCGATGACCTTTTTTGGTAGTTTGATTGTTTTTTGACGGAAGGCAAACGGAAACGGCGCTTCGCTATGGCAGGTTGTCATATAAATACCAAATAAAGTAATTATATTCCCTTATATGGAATTATTTGAATCTTGTAGACTTAAAGTGGAAATCCCATTTAAAGCCAAGGAGAGTGGTTTGGATGAAGAAAAGGTTTGTTTTATTGGCTGTCGCGGCTGCCGTCATGGCGGTGTTCCCGACGGCGATAAGCGCCAGCGATGCACCGGGGCGTGCGAAAAGCGGAGGGGAGCCGGTGTCGATCGACATGAGCGGGGCGGAAGTGACGGACTTTACGAGGACGGCAACGGCTGCAAAAATCGACGAGGTGCTGGCCAAGGCCCGCCAGGCGGGGATGGAGAGCGTACAAGCCCATGGCTTGCAGAGAAGCGCGGCAGCTGCTGGACATACGGTCGATTACACGTTAATCGACGGGGATACCGCGTATTTCTATGAGAAGAGCCCGACGCAGGCGAAGGAGAAGGTCTACGTCTACGAAGCTGCAGCTTCGGAAGCGGGCGGCGACGCCGACAAGCGGCTTGCGGCAATGGCGGGCAACCTTCCCGATGGCATCGGAGGCCGGGCGATCGTCAATGGGAACGGCTCGTACCTTAACGCGACGGTGCGCTTGGCGGCGTCGAATCAGCTGACGGGCGCACCTTCGGGGGCAACGTACACTTACGCCGGGTTTAGCGGCACCTCCGGCAGCCAAGGGGTAGAAACCGATATGGGCTTGCAGTACAGCAATGCGTACAATAATCAAAAATGGCTGCCCGTGCTGTCCGTATTTAAAGGCTCCAAGCAATTCGGAACGTTGGTGCCGCCCTATAATCAGGTGCAGTATAAGAACGGGTATAAGCCCGGTACGGATGTGAACCTGACGGCTTACCGGAACTCGAACGGCAGCGTGCGGCTGTCGCTCAGCGGGTATGCCATTTGCTCCGACATGAGCTGCTCTTCCCAAACGGATACGTACCTCACGGCGGTTGCGGAAGTAGCGAATATCAATGTCTCCAGCGTAAGTAAGTGGAAAATGTTAGCTACTCTCGCCGGTTCCGAAAGCGTGACGGGAAGGAACTATGCCGAATTCAAAAATGTGAATGTGGACGGGGCGGCGCGGACTCCGGTCAAAGATGTGGAGGATTATGCGACGGTCGTCGTTTCCGGAAACAATGTGACGATTAACGTTTCCAGATAACGCCTGATTTTTGCGATACTTGCGGAATCGAATCGAACAAGCCCTTGCCGGGGGCTTGTTCGATTTTTTTTGTTCCGCTGCCGGTTCACGGCTCAGGGCTTCATCTCTCCCGGTGTGACGCCCCAATATTTGCGGAAGACCTTCGTAAAATAGCTCACGTCCCGGTATCCGGTCAGCATGGCGGCGTCGTATACCTTGGCGCCTTTGAGCAGCGCGGCTTTGGCGGCATCCATCTTGCGCTCCAGCACGTACGTAGAGAACGGCTTCCCGGTTTCCTGCTTGAACAGCCTGCTCAAGTAGGACGAATTGACATACAGCCGGTCCGCGACCGTATGCAGGGTGAGCTCGGAGTCCAGCTCCTTCTCGACGATGTCCAGGATCGTCCGGACCGTATCATGGCTAATGCATTGGCGCTGGTTCTGCACGTAAGCGGCGATATGGCGGACGGTGCGGCTCAGCCATGCCTGGATCTGTTCCTTCGTCGTCAGCAGCAGCGGATTGTGGAAGAACACGTAGTCGTCTCCGGTCACTTCCTTGACCCGCCAGCCTTGGCGCTGGATCGTCCGGGTCAGCAGGCTGACGAAATAAAGCACATGCTCGTGCACGTCATCCACGGACACGGCCCGGTCCATTCCTTCCGTCCACAGCGCGGAAGCCAGCTCCTCCGCTTTGCCCGGATCGCCTGTCTCCAGCGCAATCTCCAGCCCCTTCTCCAAGGTCGGCTGCATCGTAAGCGCGGAAGTTCCTTCCGGCTCCTCCCGGTACGGAATCGCGATATCCCGCCCGTACACTTTGCGGCACAGCAAAGCTTTGCCGGCTTGAGCGTACAGCTTGTGCAGCTCCTCCGGGCCGCCGGTCGCCCCGCAGATGCCCGCGCTCGCCGTGAGCTTAAGACATTCCTTCACTTTGCCGAGCAGCCGGGTGACGGTCGTATGCGCATGCAGCAGAACGTCGTTCGGGTCCTCCTCCGGCCCCGCATCGAACAGGATGACGGTACGGCCTTCCGGATCGGTAAAGCTCCAATGCCTGGACCGTTGAAGCAGCTCGCTTACGATGCTGTGAAGGGAAAATAAGAGGAGCTGCCGGTCCTTCGGGCCGAAGCGCGTTTCCGCTTCGGGGAGCGGGTCCATATCGAGCACGGCGACAGCAAGCTGGCGGTCCGGCTTCAGATCGAGATGCACGTCCTTGCCGTACTGCACCGCTTCGCGCAGGCTGTAGGCCCCTTCCGCCCATCGCCGGAAGAAGCTGCTGCGCAGCTGCGGCAAATGCTGCCGCCATTTCTCCTGCAGCATCGCCTGATTGCTGATCCGCTCCAGCTCCTGCCGAAGCTGTTCGGCCGCTTCCAGCACCGCTTTCAGAATTTCTTCGTCCCCGGCGGGCTTCAGCAAATACTTCATCACCCCGACGTCCATCGCGGCTTGTGCGAATTCAAAATTATCGTGCCCGCTCAGGATGATCAGTTTCACCAGCGGGTCCAGCTCCTGCAGCTTGCGGGCCAGCGTGATGCCGTCCATCTGCGGCATTTCGATATCCAGCAGCACGATATCCGGCTTCTTGCGTTCGAAGAGCCGCAGCGCTTCGAGCCCGTTCTCGGCCGTGCCGATCACTTCGATGCCATGGTCCTCCCACGGAATATGATGCATCAGGCTGTTGCGCAGGCGGATTTCGTCTTCGACAATGAATAAGTTCATGCCAGCTTCACCTCTTGGTGCAGACCGGGATGGGGAGGCTCCAGCTCGTGATTCTCCTTGCACTTCTCCAGCGGAAGAATCAGCGTCGCGGTCGTGCCCTGGCCCTCCGCGCTGCCTATTTGCAGTTCGGCCCGTTGGCCGTAAACGATGAGAATGCGCGACATGACGTTGCGCAGGCCGAACAAGTCCTTGGGGTTGCACTGCCTGTACGATAGCGCCCCCGATTCATAGGCGGCCAGCTTGGCCAGCTCGCTGCGGATATGCTCCAGCCGCGCCGGGGGAATGCCGGTCCCGTTGTCCTGCACGGTCAACACCAGACAGCCTTCCTCCACGCGGCTGGCGATGAGCAGACGGCCGTCTCTGCGCTTTTCCAGCCCATGAAGAATCGCATTTTCCACCAAAGGCTGCAACATCAGCTTCAGCACGGGGACGTCCTTGCTTTCTTCGGACAGCTCATAGCTGACTGTGAACGAATCGAGAAAACGGAGCTGCTGCACCCGGATGTAATAGTGCAGGTGTGTGACCGTTTCTTCCACGGAGAACGTTTCTCGTCCCTTGCTTAGGCTGAGCCGGAAGAAGTTCGATAAATTCAGCACCATTTCGCTGATTTCGTCGGCGTCGTAATTTTTGGCGGTCCAATAAATCGAATCGAGCGTATTGTAGAGGAAGTGCGGGTTGATCTGCGACTGTAAAAATTTCAGCTCCGTGTTGGCGAGCTGCAGCTGCTGCTCGTAGTAATTTTCGATCAGGTGGCGCTGCTCCTCGACCATCTTGTTGAACGCCCGGGTCAAGTAACCGAGCTCGTCGGCCCGGTTGTTCTCCAGCCGGACGTTAAAATTGCCGCTTCCGACCCGCTTCATTCCCTTCAGCAGACGCTGCACGGGAGAAGCGATGCCGCTGTACACCCCCCAGGAGATGAGGCAAGCGAGCACGATGCTGACTCCGATAATAATGTAGGTATATGTCCGGTTCAGGTTCGTTTCCCGGTACAATTCTTCCTTCGGCTGGGTCAGCACGAGCGACCATTTGTAGTAGGCCGAATCGACCTTCGTCGAAATCACGGACCCGCTTCCGCTGTCTTCGTCCACGCCACTCCGCATCCGGCCGGCACTTTCCGTTCCCGTCACAAGTTGCCCCATATCGTTATATAGAGCGATTTGCGCTTGAGGCGACGGCAGCAGCGACACGAGCAAGTCGAGCAGCTTGTCTTTGTTCAAAGTAATAATGAGCAGATTCGGCACGCGGTCCGGGTTGTTGAGGTCCATCGTACGGACCAGCGAAATACTGTCCGTATTCAGGACGGAACCGAACGTCTGCCGTCCCGGAAACTCCATGTCGGGCATGATGTAGGTAATGGCGGTGCCTCCGGCTTCGGCCAGCTCCTGCAGCCTCAGCACCTGAAGCGGATGCTCGATCACCTTGCCTCCGTTAGCGGTATTAAGCAGCATTCGGGAGGAAGCGTGATACAACGAAATTTGGGAAACCATCGGGCTGATCGAGGTGATGCTTGAGAGCTCCTTGATGACCTCGTAAAAATTGACATACGATTGCGCCGTCAAACTCGGCCCCGTTTCGTTCAGCAGCTTCAGCAGGTTGTTGTTCGTAGCGGCCAGCGTCGAGATTTGCTCCACATTTTGCAGCGTGACGTCAATATAATCCATCGAAGAGGTCAGCGCACCCTTGGTCCGTTCCTCGGTTTGCTCAAGCAGAATGCGCTGGAAACGGAAGTTGGCGAACAGACTGACGATGACGAGTGGGACCAGCACGAGGACGAAATACACGGTGAGGCGGAGCTGGATTTTTTCCGTATACCGCTTGTACAACCAAGGCCACAGTCGCATCAACGCACCACCTCCCGCTGCTTTTGGTACCACTCGTTGACTTCCTTCGTGATTTCGTCGCCGCCCTCCCGCCTCCACCAGTCGGTATACGACTCGAACCGGTCCAAAGGAATGACGCCGACGATCATTTTGATGTATACGTCACGGAGCGCAGACAGCTTCTTCTTGTACTTTTCCATGGCGGGGGTGGGGGGACCCTGAAATTCGTCCCGAATGATATTCCGCTCGACCGCCTGAACGTTTGAGTACAACTGGAAGCGGGGGCCGAGCGAATCGAGCCGCTCCTTCAATAAGGCGGGGGAAGGCAAATCGACGAGCGAGGAGTACATGCCCCGGTACAGATGCTTGTCATGCTCCGTGAAGTCGGTCACGATGCGCCCGTCCCGCTCGCTCCAGACTTGGTTCCGGAAGCCGAGCTTCAGCTCGCGGTTGCCTTCCCCGGCGATGAAGTTCAGCATTCGGATGACGGCTCCGGCCCGGAGGCTGTGGGCAGGAACGACTTGATACTGGCGGATCAGCGAAGTTTCGTACGTGCCCTTGTGGCCTGCCGGTCCGACAGGGTAATCAAGGGGAATCCATTCGGCCTGCGGGTCGTTTTTCCGGTTCAGCTCGATCGTCCCGCGCGTGTCGTACCAGGTTGCCGACAACAGCCCGACTTGGCCGGAAGCGACCTTTTGATAGAGGCTCCAATTTTTGTTGATCGGAAATTCGGGATCGAGGAGTTGTTCGGCATACAAGCGATGGAGAAAAGTAAGCGCTTCCTTCGTTTCGGGCAAAATGTCCGCATACACCAGCTTGCCGTCCCGTTCCAGCCATTGGCCGAGCTGGACGCCGAACGCTCCGAAGAAAGGGGAGGACCGTCCCAAATTTTCGATGAGGGTCAGCCCGTGCGTCTCGGGCTTGCCGCTGCCTGCCGGGCCGCTGCGGGCAAACGCCCGAATGACCTCGTAATATTGCTCCAGCGTTTGCGGCGGCTTCAGGCCAAGCTTGTCCAGCCAATCCTTCCGCGCGTACATCAGCTCGGTGCCGCGTATTTCGTTGATGCTGGGAATTGCATAGATGTTGCCGTTGAGGGTGACTTTATCCCAGGCCTCCTTCGGGATGCCCGCCTTCAGCGCGGAGCCGTAGCGGTCGATCCAATCGTTCAGCGGCTGGAGGAGGCCGCTCTTGGCATAGTTGGCGACCCAGACGTCGCTGAACACGCTCAGCATATCCGGAGGATTGCCGGAAGCCATAAGCGCGTTCAGCTTCACTTCGTATCCTTCGGAAGGCGGCACCATGACGCGGATATCCAGATTCGTCCGCTCTTTGATGTAGTCGAGATACGGGTTCCGGTTCTCGTTCAGGCCCTTCGGGAACGTAAGCCCCAAGCTGTTCAGAACGACGGAGACCGGCTCCGGCGGGTCGGCTTCCGGAGAGCCGGCCCGGTAACATGAAGTCAGTCCGACGATGCTAAGGATCGATGCGAGCAGCAGGGGGCAACGAATCCGTTTTGCATTCACGGCCATCTACTCCTTTGGAAAAGGTGGTTTGGCTTTTTTACTTGCTTATCCCTTGCTCCGAAGCACGCTTTTGACCGCCTCTTGCCAGATGTCCTCATAGTTGAATTTGAAGCCGATCATCATAAAGTTGCCGATGTTGTCAATCACCATCGTCAGCATATGCGCCTTGGCTGTAATTCGCTCGTCCGGAACGACGCCAAGCTTCGCGCCGTGTGTCAGCAGCTCCTCGAACCCGCTGGCGAATCCTTCAGTCACCGCGTGGAACCGCTGCTCGTACTTCGGTTCGTTGCGGGAGCCCCGGATCAGGTATTCGTTCAGGATGCGGGGGAAGTATTCGTCCTGCCGCTGGTCTTCGATCATCCGGCAGCCGTCGGCCAGCAGCTTCGCTTCGAAGTTGTCTTTCGTATAGTCCTGAATGGAAAAGGATTTCGAAAAATCGATTTCCATCGCGATTTCATCGAAAAGAACGTCGATCAGCACATCTTTGGAAGGAAAATGATAGTAGATCGCGGGCTTGGAAACTCCTACTTCTTTGGCGATCATGGACAGGCTTGTTTTGTCAAACCCGTGCTCCGCAAAAAGCCGGTAGGCGGTTTCCAAAATTTTGGCGTAGGTTTCGTTGATAACAATCACTCCGTCAAACGTTTTGTTGTAAAATACCCCAAAAATTCCTAGTTACCAAATACTTCTGCATCCTCGTGCTAAATCCCTCCTTTTCGCATGAGGGACATTCTGCCTGCCGTACAACAAAACAAACAAGCCCTCTTCGAGAAGCCGGGGAACCGGATCGAAGAGGGCTATGGCAGCCGGATTCGGGCAAGCTTACCAGAGCAAAATCAGCGTCAAGTTCGACAGCGCAAAAGCGAACACGACGTAGTCGCGCAGGCGGAACCGATATACACGGATCGGCGTCCGTCCGGTATCGCCTTGGTAGCAGCGGGACTCCATCGCGACGGCCAGATCTCTGGCGCGCAGGATGGAGAGCACGAACAAGGGCAGCAGCATCGGCAGGACGCCCCGGAAGCGGGCGGCTACCCCTTTGCGGTGGAAGCCTCCGCCCCGGGCCGTCTGCGCTTTGCGGATTTTATCGAACTCGTCCAGCAGCAGCGGGAGGAAGCGAAGGGCGATGGAGAACATCATCACAGCCTCGTGCACCGGCACCTTCAGCTTCTTCAAGGGACTGAGCAGCAGTTCCAGCCCTTCTGCAAGCACAATCGGCGAAGTCGTTCGCACGAGTAGCGACAAGAGCAGCACGATCCCGGCGATCTGCTCGCACATAACGACGCCTTTCACGGCGCCTTCCGCCGAAAACGTGACAAAGCCGATCGTGATCCACGTATCCCCCGGAACGGGTGTGAGGAAGGCTTGGTAAATCATCGTAGACGTAAAAAACAGCAGCAGGGACAAAACAGTCAGCGCCAGCACGCGCCAAGAGAGCTTGGCAACGCCCCAGAGGACGATGAGCAGCGCGAGCTGGGCGCTTTTCAGGAGCAGGTGGTGGTTCAGCAGCAGACTGAGGCCGAACAACAGCACGGCGACGATCTTCATGCGCGGGTCCCAGCGCTCCAGCCACGAGTCTCTTTTTTGGTAGATCAAATCGCTTGATGTGGACATAGGTCAGGCGCTCCTTAGGAAAGGTAAACTGGATGGGATCGCTCCGCATACCTTCGCGCGATCCGTTGAGCGGTCTCTTCGACCGATTCGGGAAGGACCGGGCCGTCTCCAAGCATTCGGCGTACAGCCAGCGCCGGAGGCTCCTCCCAGTCGAAGTCCGCCAGAAGCTGCGGATCGGATAACAATCTCGCTGGATGCCCATCGGCCAGAAAGCGGCCATCCTTCAGCGCGATGAGACGGGAAGCGTGCTCCAAAATTTCGTCCAACTGGTGGCTGACCCACAGAATTGTCATCCCGTTCTCCCGGTTCAAGCGGTGTAGCAGCTCGAATAGCGCTTGACGCGAAGACAGATCGAGACCGGCCGTCGGCTCGTCAAGAATAAGCACGTCCGGCTCCAGCACGATGACGCCGGCGATGGCGACACGCCGCTTCTCGCCTCCGCTCAGCTCGAACGGACTCCGGCTTGCGAACGCGTCATAGTCAAGGCCGACCGCGGTCATTGCAGCCCGGACCTTGACCTCCTTCGCTTCGGGCGTCAGCCCGGCGTGCTGCAGGCCGAAGGCGATGTCCTCGAACACCGTTGCCGCAAACAGCTGATGCTCGGGATACTGAAAAATGTACCCGACCCGGTCGAACCGCTCCGGACGCTTGGCGGTATGCGGATTGACCCTGTCCAGCAGCAGTTCGCCCTCGGTCGGGGACAGAAACCCCTTGAGCAGCTGCGTGAACGTCGACTTCCCCGAGCCGGATTTGCCGGCAACGGCCAGCATCTCGCCCTTGTCGATCGCCAGCCCGATCTCTCGGAGCACCGCCGGGACCGAGGAGGAAGCCTCTTTTTTGCGCCGCCGTTTGCCATAGCCGCCATAGGCGAACGACACGTTCTTCAGCTCGATGCGCATAGCAGCTTCCTCCATTCCTCGGGGCCGGGCGAGTCGGAAACGGGAACGCCCAGTTTACGCACCGCCAGCGCTAGTCTGCGCGGGTAAGGCAGCTCCAGCCCGCAGCCGGAGAGCAGCTCTTCCTGCGTCCACAGCTCCGCGGGCTTCCCGACGGCCTGAACGCCGCCTTGCCGGAACAGCACCCAGCGATCTGCTTCGAACACTTCCTCCAGATGGTGGGTGATGTAGATCAGCGTAAACGGATGCTCGCGACGAACCTCGTGCAGCGTCTCCACGAACTGCTTCCGGGAGACGGGGTCCAGCATCGAGGTCGCTTCGTCCAGAATCAGGCAGCGGGGGGCGAGCGCCAGCACGGAAGCCAGCGCCAGCTTCTGCTTCTCTCCGCCGGACAGCTGCGTCACGAGGCGGTCTTCGTCGGCGTCGAGCCGGACCGCGTTCAGCGCCCAGCGAATCCGGCGCTGCATGTCCTCTTGCGGCCAGCCGATGTTCGATAGCCCGAAAGCGATGTCCTCGCCTACCGTCAGGCCGACCTGCTGGTCTTCCGGGTTTTGAAATACGATTTGGACGCGCCTGCGGATGGAAGGGACCGCTTGAGGGTCGGCAGTATTGTCGCCCTCGACAAGGATCGAGCCTTCCGTCGGCAGCTCGATGCCGTTCAGCAGCCTCGTTAGCGACGATTTGCCGGAGCCGTTCGGGCCGAGGAAGGCGACGAATTCGCCGGGCTCAAGCTCCAGGCTGACATCGCGAAGCGCCCAAACCGGCGGTTCGCCGCCGGTATAAGAAAACGATACGTTTCGAATTGAGATCATAAGTCGTAGTCACTGCCTTTCCGAAGTGGCGACCGGGCCGTAGACGCTTTTCTCGTCGGCGGGATCGAACAAGCCGTCCTCCGTATTCGGAATTTGCCAGAAGAAATCGATATGCACGCCTTTTTCCGCCGCCAGCGCCAAAAAATCCTGCATGAAGACGCCTTTGCCCGGATCGCAGGAGGGGCTTCCGCTAATGCCGAGCCCGCCTGCAATCGTGTAGCCGTGATCCTGATACACCTTCAACTGCTCGACGAACGGCAGCAGAATGTTCCGGTTGTGGGCGTGAAACTCCGGCGTGTCGTACTCCTCCACCGTCATCGGGGGCCGCTCCGGCCCGAGAAACGTGAACTCGGGGCAGGGCAGCTGCACGATGCCGTATCCTTGTTCATTCGCCCAATCGACCGCCGATTTCATCACGCCCGGACTCCGGGCTTCCTCGGCGACGACGGCGTTCTGGTTCAGCACGCAATGGGATGCGACGATGATTTTTTTACTGCGCTGCATGGGGAGCCCCCTTCGTTCCGCGTTTGGCCGGCCGCTTGAGGAGCGACTGCGGAATGCCTTGGATCACGTAGTAGACGAGCAGGGCTGACAAGATTTTATCAATTAAATTTTCAGCCAGACGGGGGAGAAACGCCGATGCGAACAAGCTGCTGCCGGCTTGCTTCAGCCACAGTACCGCAATATCCTGTACGCCGCCCGTCAATCCGCCGAATACGCCGATCGCGATGACCGTTCCGATGGTGGGGCAGACGATGCCGAGCAGGAAGCCGGAGACAAGCGCCGACCGCAGCGTATATCCGAATTTTCGCGCGGTATAGCCGACGATCAGCCCGACGGTGGCGTTCACAAGCGCAAAAGGAATCGACGAATAGCCGGATGTCACGCCCAAGACCAGGTTGGTCAGAATGCCGACCAGCGCGCCCCAGAACGGGCCGTAGACGGCGGCGATAAAGATCGTGCCGATGACGTCTAGGAACAGGAACGGAATTTTCAGGCTTCCGACGACCGTTCCCGCAATGACATTGATCGCCACGGCCAAAGCGCCGAGCGTGATGATTAACGTTTTTTGATTCATGCCGAACGACCTCCAAGGATTCATAAAATAAATACCGGACTTTCTTCGATCCATCTTCGATCAGAAGGTCTTGCTTTATTCAAAGAATCCGATTCCCCCTTTGTACATAACGAGAAACGCATGGGAGCGCAGGTTTGAAGCGAAATGAACTTCCGGCTGCGGCTCTGACGCAGATTCTACAGACGAGTCGAACAACTTAAAACCAAGTAAATTCATCTACTTAGTTTAGTATCATTGTAGTGCTTTTCGTTCGGTTGTCAATGATGATAATTGGATGCAGTTGAAGAAAGTGGGACTTTGACTTTGCCTGCTTCCCGGGGCCGTTATTATCTATATTCCGCCGGCGGACAATTATCCTAAACGAAACCTTCCCTTGACCGACCCGGCTTCCAAAGATAACCTATTCAAGTACCTTTTTTATTTATTTTCCGTGACCAAGGAGTACTCTATGAGATTTCGGGATTTCCATCCAAACGTTAAACTTCGTATTATAATGAGCTTTTTGACCGGGGCGCTCGGCAGTATGGTCGTTCCGTTCATGTCCGTTTATTTTGCCAAAACGCTCGGGGCGACGGCCGCAGGTTTCGTGGCGATTTTCAATATCATGGTGGGGCTCGTCTTCGCCATGCTGGGCGGCTATTATGCGGACCGGGTCGGACGCAAGCGCATGATGCTGATCTCCGAAGCGGCAATCGCCGCGGCTTATTTGGTCATGGCTGCCGTCAACTCGCCCTGGTGCCAATCGCCGGTCGCGACGCTCGTCATGACGGTTGTCGTCAGCGCGAGCTGGGGGCTGCACAAGCCCGCCATCGAGGCGATGCTGATCGATGTGACGGAGCCGCATGCTCGCCAAGCAATGTACCGGATTTCGTATTGGACCAACAACCTGTCTGTTGCTGCGGCCGGAATGATCGGAGCGGTTCTGTTCGCCGATTACTTGTTCGAGCTGTTCCTCGCTGTTGGGCTCATGACGTTTGTTTCCTTCGCCGTCACCTGGGTCTTTATCACCGAAGCATGGAAACGGCCCGAAGGCGGCCCAACCGGGGCGGCGGAGCCGAAGAAAGGCAAGCTATGGGCTAACTACCGGCAGGTGCTGCGCGATAAAGTGTTTATGGTGTATGTCGGAGCCTTTGTGCTTCTCTACTCCGTGGAGATTAATCTGGTCGACTATATTGCGATTCGTCTGGAGAAAGAAATGCGGTTGACGCCGTGGCTGCCATGGACGGACTGGCAGATTGACGGCATGGAAATGCTGGGGGTGCTGCGGACCGAGAATACGCTGCTTGTCGTTCTATTGTCGCTTATGATCGCGTCGCTGATCAGGCACCGCTCGGATTCGCGGATCATGTACGCGGGGCTCGTGCTCAGCATCGCCGGATACAGCTTTCTCGCGTACAGCAACCAGCCGGTGCTGCTCGTGCTGATGATGTTCGTCGCGACGGTCGGCGAGCTGATTTACGTTCCGCTCAGCCAGGCGCTTCTGGTGAACATCGTACCGGATCACGCGCGCAGCTCTTATATGGCGATTAACGGCATGGCATTCCGGGGAGGCATGATCCTGGGCGGAGTGAACATCATACTCGGAGGCGTGCTGCCGGGCTGGGGGATGGCAGTCGTAATTTTCATGACCGGGGTGGCAGGGCTGCTGATGCTCCGTTCCGTGATGCCGGTGCTGAATCAAGGGAGCACCTCATCGAAGGACAATAGCTCTGGTAACGGCCGCGGTACCGTACACCTGTCGAACTGATTATGATTCAAGCGCCGGCTGCATATCCTGTTGAGGGAAAGCCGCTCGGATCCCCGGCCGCGCAGGGCATGTTTACAATTGGAAAAAATAGATGCCAAGTGCCAATTTATAGTCTAGAATATAGGGTGAGAAAAAGCCGCTCACCCGCGATCGTTTAATGAACCTCCGGGAGCATTGCTTGAGGCGCGGCGAATCACGACCAAGAATTCGTCCCGGAGGGGATTATGAAAAAAACATGGTTTTACCGCTTGTTGTTCTCCTATTTTCCGATCTTTTTCAGCTTGACTTCCGTTTTAATTCTGCTCGCCTTTTTGTTCGTTAGCGACCTCTCCCGAAAAGAAACGATGAACGCAAACCAGATGTACGTGAGGCATGTGATCCAGATGATCGACCACTCGCTGCGCGAAACGGACGGCATGCTGATCCATGAAATCGAGACGAACGACAAGCTCCGCACGTTTTTTCAAAGGAACGCCGGTTCGCAAAATTATTTCTCCACATATGAGGTTTCCAAAAAAATAAACGAGCTCGTCACGTTTAACACCTTTATCGACTCCGTCTATTTGTACCGTTTCTCGGACGGCATGGTAATCAGTCCCGCCGTGTTCGTTCCGCTCGAAAAATTCGGAGACCGTACCTTCCTGACCGGGCATCTGGATTCGCGCATCCCCTATACGTTATCCGAGCGAAGAATCTATTCGGACGCCCTCGATCCGGAGAATCGGCCGCCCGCGTCGGTCGTTTCCATCGTAAGAAGATATCCGCTGCTGACCGGGGAGCAGGGAGTCGTCGTCATTAACATCGCCGTGCGGGAAATTCAAAAAATGCTTGCCAGCATGTCGAGCTCCCAAGTCAGCTTTGTGGAAATTAAAGACCGGAACGGCAATCTCATCACCGATCCGCTTCCTGAGAATAAAGGCAAGGAAGGAACTGTACTGTCGCGCTTCGTATCCGATTATACGGGATGGTCGTACGAAGGCGGGGTATATGATAACCACTTGTTCCGCTACGCTTCGGTCTTCTCCTATCTTTGGATTGTTTCGGGCTTCGTCGTTGTGGCGGCAGGTACCATCTGGATGGCTTACGTGACAAGGCGGAATTACAAGCCGATCGAATCGATCATCTCGCGGATCAACGTGTATTCCATGCACAAGAGCAGCAAATTGACGAGGAAAGCGAAGGACGAGTTCAATTTTATCGAGCAGGCGCTGGATAATTTGATCGAGCAGTCGAATACGTACCAGAAGCTGCACGAAGAGGACGTGATTTACCGGCGGCGGCATTTTTTCCTGCAGCTGCTGGAAGGCCGGCGGCCTGCGAACCCGCGGGATTGGGCGACGGAGCTGGAGCTGTTCTGGACACGATCCCCTGGGGAAAGCATCGGTCTGGCCGTATTTGAAATTGACAAATATTCCGCGATGAAGGAACGATATTCCGTACGGGACCAATACTTATTGAAGTTCGTCCTGAACAGCGTGGTCAAAGAAATTGCCGAGCCGCTGCCGGTAACGGTATGGCCGGAGTGGACGGCAGATCACCGGCTGACGGTGCTGTTTCAAATGGTGGACGCGCAGAACGGAGACGAACAGTTTATCGCATCGCTCGCCGAAAGCGTGAGGGCATGGGTGGAAAAAAATCTGGACTACACCGTCACCGTCGGCGTCGGGCCGTGCATGGCGCAGGTGGACGATATTCCGCATTCGTATGCCGGTGCTTTGGCGGCACTGGCCTACAAATCGAGCCTTGGCTTGAACCTTGTCATTCCGCACAATGAAAGGGGATTGAAGCTGCAGGGAGAGCCGTACCGTCATTTGCAGCTGATCCGCTCTCTGGCGCAAGCTTTCCGGGCCGGGGGAGAGGACTGGCGTTCGATCTACAGCCAGATTTTTTCGGAGGTCAAGGATGCGCTCTTCTCCCGGGAAGAGCATGTCAATCTGATGAATTACTTCATCTACCATTTGTATCGCGAGATGATGGAGTTTCCGCCGAATGTCCGGGAGATCTGGAAGACGGAGACGCTGCCTCGGCTCAACCAAGTGCTGCATACGTTCGATCTGGTCGATGAGGTGGAGACCCAATTTCTCGATATCTTAACGGATACCGAAAAGAAAATCCGGCTTCTTCAGGAGAGCCGCAGCAAATATACCGTTATTCGGGAAGTGAGAAGCTATATCGAGCGGGAATATGCCAACCCGGATCTGTCCCTTAATCTGCTCTGCGAGGAATTCGGCTTGAACGGCAAATATTTAAGCCGTCTGTTCAAGGAGGCATTCGGGGTAAAACTGGTGGATTACTTGGTCGGCGTCAAGGTCGAAAAAAGCAAAGAGCTGCTGGAAAATACGCAGCTGTCTTTGCAGCAAATTTCCGGTGCGGTCGGATACCTGCACGTCATCTCGTTTATCCGCGCGTTCAAAAAAGTAGAGGGCACCACCCCCGGCGAATACAGGAAAAAACACGGAAAAAGCCTTTCGTGACGGAAGGCTTTTTCCGTTTGGCATATGGTGCGAAATAGGCTTATCGCTCCTTTTTCCTTTAGGCTAACGGGGTGAATCTTGTAGATTGATTTTCCAGTTCGGATAGCGCTACATTGAGCATACATTCCCCGCGGCTTCACCCGGAGGAATACAAGTACATTAGGCGGAGAGGAAGTCGATCGATGAACAAAAAGGGGCGGAATCGAGGGGTAGTGTTAAGCGTGGCCACCGTACTAGCGGCGGGAGCGCTGGCAGCCGGATGCAACAACCAAGACACGTCTGAGAAGAAAGGGGCCGAGGCCCATCAGACGGAACCCAAGAGAGGCAGCATTACGGTTTCCATTTACGACCGGAATAACATTCCGCCGGAGGAAGGGAATTGGGACAAAAACCGCTGGACCGAATGGATTAACAAGCACGGGCCGGTCGATGTCAAATACGTTCCGGTTCCGCGTTGGGAATCTTTGCAGAAATTCAATGCCCTGTTCGCCAGCGCCGCCGCTCCGGATTTAATTCTGGAGTATGATACGAATTACCGGAATCAGTGGTACGCCCAAAAGCTGCTGATGCCCTTGGACGAACTGATCGACAAGCACAGCACGATTTACAAGGAGCTGATGAGTAAGGTTCCGCTGCTCAAGAAGCTTGGCACCAAGGACGACGGGAAGCTGTATGAAATCGGCAGAGTCACTCCCCTGATGACGAACCACGCGATTTATATTCGCGAGGACTGGCTGCAAAAGCTAAAGCTGGAAGCGCCCAAAACAACGGAGGAGCTGCTGCAGGTTGCCAAAGCGTTCGCCAATCGAGATCCGGACGGCAACGGAAAAAAGGATACGTTTGGCGTCAACTTAAGTGGAAACGGTTTCACGATCGTGAATCACATGTTCGGCCACGGTCTGAACGATTGGGACATCCAGGGCGATCGCGTTGTGCATGAATGGGATCGTCTGAAGGCGTCCGTTGCGTTCCAGAAAGCGTTGTTCGATGCAGGTCTGGTCGACAAAGACTTCCTGACGGATAAAAACGGGGAGAAGGCGAAGCAGGATTTTCTGAGCGGCAAATTGGGCATGTATTTGCATCAGGGCCTCAGCAGCAGCGATTACGACACGTTTAAGAAAAACAATCCGGACGGGAACATCGCCATACTGCCGCTTCCGAAGAGCGAGTTCGGCCAGTTTAGCCCGGTCCTGGGGGCTCCGGTGCAAATGGTGGCGGCCGTGAACGTCAAAGCGGCGGACCCGAAAGCCGTCATCCAGTATATCGATTTCATGGTTAAGCCGGAGAACGCTATCGTCATCAAGAACGGCATCGAAGGGGTGCATTGGCGCAAAGGAAGCAACGGCTGCCCGCAAAAAATCGATCCGGAAAAAAACAAAAAGGAAGTCTATACCGCCGATCTGAACATGCTGACCTCGGAGGTGCTGTTCGGTAAATGCGCCTTCGGGGATTCCATAGAAAACCCGTCGGCAACCGATAAGGCGCTCAGCGATTTGAACAGCCAGGCGAAGAAGGCCTACATCAGCAAGGAGCGTCCGGTTCCGTCCTTAAATGCGACGACTTTGCCGCTGCTTCCCGACGCGTTGTCGATCGTCGTTAAAAATGTAGAGAAGCAGATCGGAACGGGCGTCGTCCGCGGCGACATTTGGATGAAGGCGATCGTGAACGGTCCCGGCTTTACGGCGGATCAGGGGCTCAGAGAAGCGAAGGCCGTTTGGGAGCAGGCCGGAGGGGCGAAGGTGGACGAATTTTATGCGAAATGGTATGCGGACAACAAGAACGCACTGTTCCTCCTGGACGATTTGTACGCCTTCGACGAGCAGATTCAGCAGTTTAACCGGGGAAGAACCGAACCGTGAAAGCGTGGAAAGGGGATGATCCTATCCAAAAGCAGACGCTGTCGTATCCGATGAAGCCTTCTGAAGCCCATACTTCTGTCCGCAGGCTCCAAAGAAAAAGGCTGAAGCAAAATGTTCCGTTAATTTTGATGTTTATTCCGGTCATCGCCTTTTTTGTGGCCTTCCGGTATATTCCGATTCTCGGCAATGTGATCGCGTTTAAGCAGTATAACCTGATGCAAGGCATCTGGGGGAGCCCATGGATCGGTCTGGACAATTTCAAGATCATATTCAGTAACCCCCAAACCATTCAGATCGTGAAAAACACCTTTCTGCTGAGCTTCTTCGGTATTGTGATCGGGTTTCCGTTCCCGATTCTGGTCGCGGTCATGCTGAACGAAGTGCGCAGGATGTGGTGGAAGAAGACGGTGCAGACGCTATTGTATTTGCCGCACTTTTTCTCCTGGGTCATTATCGGGGGGATCGTCGTTACGCTGTTCGGGTCTCAGGCCGGCGTCGTGAATGCGCTGCTGGAGCAATGGACGGGCGCGAAGTATCCGTTTCTGTACCAGGCCGGCTCCTGGCTGACGATCTTTTTCGGCTCGAGCGTTTGGAAGGAAGCCGGCTTCGGGGCCATTATTTATTTGGCCGCGATGAGCTCGATCGATCCGCATCTGTACGAAGCGGCGAGCATGGACGGGGCTTCGAAGCTAAGACAAATTTGGCACATCACCCTACCCGGCATTGTTCCGACGGCGACCATCATGCTGATCCTTTCGATGGGGCGCGTCATGGATGTCGGCTTCGATCCGATCTACAACCTGCAGAACGCCGTCGTGTCGGACGTATCGAACGTCATCAGCACGTACATTTACACGATCGGGATCCAAAACGGGCTTTACAGCTTGACGACGTCCATGGGACTGTTCGAATCCGTGATCGGGCTCATTTTGGTCGTCGGCGCAAACCGGATCGCCAGAAAATTCAACCAATCGTTATGGTGAACGAACAAGGAGGGCGACGATGAAGCTATCGTACGGAGAAAAAATATTTTACTGCGTGAACAATCTGCTGCTGGTCGTGGCCGGTCTTAGCTGTCTGCTGCCGCTGCTTAACATCGTCTCGATGTCCTTCAGCGACTATTCCGCCATCGCCTCGGGCTTCGTCGGGATCTGGCCTGTCGGGTTCAGCCTCGACTCCTACAAAGCTCTGATCGACGGGACGCCGATAGTCAATTGCTTTAAAAATAGCGTCGTCATCACGGGAGTCGGCGTCGTCCTGAGCATGGTCTTCACGATCTTGGCCGCCTTCCCGCTGTCGAGAGCGTACTTTTATGCAAGAAAAGCGTTCACGCTGGCTATCGTGTTCACGATGCTGTTCGGGATTCCTACCATTCCGGCTTTTTTGGTGAACCGCTCCTTGGGCATTATCGATACGTACTGGGCGCTCTGGCTTCCCGGCTTGATCAGCGCCTACAATTTGATGGTGCTAAAAACGTTTTTCGAGAACGTGCCGGCCGAAATTGAAGAGGCCGCCCGGATCGACGGCTGCGGCGATTGGCGGCTGCTGATGCAGATCGTCCTGCCCCTGTCGATGCCGGTGCTGGCGACGCTGACGCTGTTTTACGGTGTCGGCTACTGGAATGCGTTCCAGGGCTTGTTAATTAACATTAACGATCCCGCGAAGTACAATTTGGCCGTCATGGTGCAGAACATGATCGCGAATCAGTCGCTGCTCCAAAGCTTGAACAACCTGCAGCAGCATGAGCTGGAGCAGTTAATTACGCCCGAATCGATCCGGTCGGCGGGGGTGGTTGTGATGCTTGTTCCGCTGCTGCTGGTATACCCCTTTATGCAGAACTATTTTGTCAAAGGGGTCATGATCGGCGCGGTCAAAGGATAAGGATGTAGGGAAAGGGGGCTGGCAGTTTGGGCAACAACGGCAGGGCTGCTGAGGGAACCCCGAAGGGAGAAAGTGCATATTTTGCAGAGGGGGTTCATCAATTGAAAGCAAAGAGATGGAACAAAGCCAGTGTGACAAGCACTGCCGCCGTTCTTGCGGCGGGTATGCTTGTGGCGGGCTGCAACGGCAGCAGCGTGCCGGACGATAAGGCGGGTCAGCAGGAAGGAAAGAGAGGAAGCCTGACGGTATCGATCTACGACCGGAATAACATTCCGCCGGAAGAAGGGAATTGGGACAAGAACCGCTGGAGCGATTGGATCAACAAGAACGGTCCGGTTCAGGTCAAATATGTTCCGGTTCCGCGCTGGGAATCTTTCCAGAAGTTTAACGCCTTGTTCGCCAGCGCCGCGGCTCCGGATTTGATCCTGGAATATGATACGGGCTACAGAAACCAGTGGTATGCCCAGAAGCTGCTGATGCCTTTGGACGAGGTCATCGATAAATACAGCACGACGTATAAAGAGCTGATGAAGCAGTTTCCCCAGTTAAAAAAGTTGGCGACCAAGGACGACGGGAAAATTTACGAAATCGGCAGAATTTCCCCGCTTACCGCAGGGCACCGCGTTTACATTCGCGAGGACTGGCTGCAGAAGCTGAACCTCCAGGCTCCCAAAACGACGGAAGAGTTTTTTAACGTAGCGAGGCAGTTCGTGGAACAGGACCCGGACGGAAACGGCAAAAAAGATACGTTCGGTCTCAATTTGAGCGGCAATGCCCCCGCGATCATTCAGCATATGTTCGGGTTCGGAGAAGTCCAGTGGCGCTTCGAAAACGACAAATTCGTGCACGAATGGGACCGTTTGGCCGCGGCGGTTGCTTTTCAGAAAAAGCTGTTTGACGCTGGCTTGGTCGACAAAGATTTCCTGACGGATAAAAACGGGGAGAAAGCGAAGCAGGATTTCCTCTCCGGCAGGCTCGGCATGTATTTGTTTCAGGATTTCCCGAGCGAGAAGGATTACGATACGTTCAAGAAAAACAATCCGAACGGCAAGCTTGCGATCCTGCCGCTACCGAAATCCGAATTCGGCCAGTTCAGTCCGGCGGTCGGCAGCCCGATTCAGATGGTCGGCGTGCTGAACGTCGCAGCCAAAGACCCGAAATCGGTCATGCAATATATCGATTTTATGATTAAACCGGAAAACGCGTTAACCATTCAATACGGCTTGGAAGGCACGCATTGGAGCAAGGACGAGAACGGCTGCCCGCAGCCGATCGATGCCGAGAAGAACAAGAAGGAAGTAGCGTATACGGCCGATCTTGGCATGATGGCCTCCCGGCTGCTGTACGGCAAATGCGGATTTGATTCGTACCGGCCGCAGAAGACGGAAGCGCAAAAGGAATTGCGCGAGCTGGCGCTGCAAGCCAATGCCGCCTACGTTTCGAGGGAGCGGCCGATCCCTACCCTGAAGCCGGAATATTTGCCCGTGCTGCCGCAGGAGCTTGCGATCATCGTCAAAAATTCCGATCAGCAGCTCAAGGATATTTGGATTAAGGCGGTTGTCGGCGGAAGCGGCTATACGGCGGAGCAGGCTTATAAAGACGCGAAGGAATTATGGGAAAAGGCCGGTGGCACCCGGGTAGACGACTTCTACGCCAAATGGTACGCGGAGAATAAGCCGAAAGCATTTATGCTGGAGGATTTATATAAATTCGGCGAAGACGCCGAGAAGTTGTATTCCAATAAATAAGATTCCCCTGCGCAGCATGTCTGTCCGGCTGTTCCCACGGGGCGGGAGGCGTTCGGCTTCCCGCCCTGCATGTTCCTCTTTTCGAAGGGAGGTGCCCAAATCATTTGTGATGAAACCGCCTATTTTGTAAACGCTGTCAATGTCGCAAATTTTGTATGGGGAGGAATCCGCTTTGACAGGGAAGATAACGAAAGGGTTGGCAAGCTTTTGGCTGGTGGTATTTCTGTTGTTCGGCCAAGTCCCTTTCCCCTTGGGAAGTGCTGCGGTCGTGGAGGCACAGGCGCTCTCACCCCCCTCAAATTTGACCTCCGTTTGGCGGACCGATACCTCGGTTCATTTGGCGTGGACCGCTTCTTCCTCCGGCAGTGCGGTCATCGGTTACGACGTCTATAACGGCAATGCGTTGATTGGAAGCACGAGCGGCTCATCCGACTATTGGGCAACCGGGCTGACTCCGGGCGGAAGCTATACGTTTACGGTGCGGGCAAGAGACGCGTCGGGGAACGTTTCGGCGCCAAGCAATCCGCTTGCCTTTCTGCCGGGTGCGCTTGACCGGGGACTCTGGACCGCCACCGCGTCTTCCAGTGCCGGCGGCGCACCGCCCTCCTTGGCGGTGGACGGCAGCTTATCCACCCGCTGGAGCAGCGGAGCGGCACAAGCCGTAGGGATGTGGTTCCAGATCGATACGGGACCGGGGGATAAAACGTATCATAAGCTGGTGCTGGACGCCGGAGTTTCCGCTGGTGATTACCCCCGGGGGTATGAAGTCAGCGTATCCGACGACGGGGCGAATTGGAGCGCGCCGATCGTCTCGGGTACGGGGAGTTCTTCCGTCGTGACGATCGATTTTCCGCAGCAAACCGCCCGATATGTCCGGGTCACGTTGACGAAAAGCTCCGGGCTGTGGTGGTCGATCTACGATTTGAATCTGTACGGTGCCATGCAGCCCGATACCCAAGCGCCGACCGTTCCCGGCGGCCTGAAAGATTCCGACGTGACGGATCATGAGATCCGGTTGTCTTGGAATGCTTCTACAGATAATGTGGCTGTCTTTGCATACGATATTTATCTTGGTTCAGACTTCATCGGTTCCACGAAATCGACGGACTATAAGGTATCCGGGCTATCCCCGAGAACCGCCTATACGTTTACGATCCGGGCCAGAGACCCGGCGGGCAATGTTTCCGCACCGGCCGGACCCTATGCGGTGACCACGCAGGATAAGCTGGATCGCACGCTCTGGAAGGTAACGGCCTCGTCCAGCGGCAGCACCTCCTCGCCGGTTATGGCGATCGACGGCATCCTGTCCTCCCGGTGGACCAGCGGGGTGCCGCAAGCTCCGGGGACGTGGTTCCAGATCGATACCGGACCCGGGGATAAAACGTATAACAAGCTGGTGCTCGATGCCGGAGCCTCCGCCGGAGATTATCCCCGCGGATATGAGATTACCGTATCCGACGACGGTGTGAACTGGAGCGCGCCGGTGGCATCGGGGACGGGCACTTCTTCCGTCGTGACAATCAGTTTCCCGCAGCAAACCGCCAAATATATCCGAATTACGTTAACAACAACCTCTGGCTTATGGTGGTCTATCCATGAGCTGTATCTTTACGGCGTCATGGCTCCTGACGACGAACCTCCCACCACTCCCGCTCATTTAACCGCCACCAAAATACTCGATACGGAAGTCGATCTTACCTGGGAAGCCTCAACGGATAACGTTGCCGTGGTAGGATACAATGTGTACGCCGGTTCCACATTCATCGGCTATACGACGGCCACGAGCTACAAGGCAGAGGATCTTACTGCCAAAACGTCCTATACGTTCACCGTACGCGCCAAAGATTTGTCGGGCAATCTGTCACCGCCAAGCGCCCTCCTGACGATAACCACGCAGGACGTCATCGCGCTGCCTCTGGTGGCCAGGTATGAAATGGAACCGGACCCCTCAAATCCGACGCTGTTGCGGGACGATAGCGGTTTTGAGCAGAACGGGACCGTTAGCCCTCCGGCTTCCTTCGAAGACGGACGGGAAGGCGGCGGAAAGGCGTTAAAGTTTATCGGACCGAATCAGGCTATGGTTACTTCTCCTACTTCTCCCACTGGCATGCTGAACAATCTTTCCTCCAAGTTTACGATTAGCGCCTGGATCAAGCCGGACGATTTGAACGGGCATCAGCCCATCGTCACGAAGCGTGACGCCAACTGGAAGGGATCGACGTTTTATTTGCGGCTCACCGGGAATCGCCTGGGGTTTGCGGCGGATTACGGGGAGAAATGGTACGACTGGTCCTTTCCTTCGGATTCGATCGTGGCCGGGCAATGGTGTCATGTCGCAGTAACCTTCGAAAAAAACGTCGGCGTTAAATTTTATGTGAACGGTAAGCTCATCGGTAATGTCGACGGCTCTGCGGTATTCACGGATGCGCTGCCGAACTTCGTGAACATGATGCTGGGCACGGAGTGGCACTGGGACCCTGCGACAAGATCGATGCGTCAATACGGGTTCCGGGGTTCGATCGATTCCTTGCATATTTATGCGGCCCCTCTGACCTCCGGCCAAATCAAAGCGGATATGGCTAACACGATGAAGACTCGTCCGGCGGAGCCGAGCGATTTCACGTTCCCGGAGAAATGGGCGACCTTCCGATTAGTCCGGTACGACATGCCGAACGGCTTGTTTACGAACGGCAGCGCCAAAATCCACCAAACGGCCGTGCGCAAGGAGGGCCCCGATGCGGTGGATTGGCCCAGAATCACGCTGCACATCCCCCAAACGGATCAAACGGAAAGCAAGATTGAACCCTTCGCCGACGGTGCCGAATTCAAGACGGATATTTTGTTGCGGCGCGATCCGGAAAGCATGCCGCTCCTGCAGGAGCCCTACGATAACGTGCTGAAGCCCGGCAATCATTGGGTACGCGGGGTACAATGGCGCTGGGGCCAGACATACATGTACACCACCGACAGGACGGCCAGGACGTGGGCGTGGGATTACGAGCTTTGGACGTTTCCTGTGAAGATCGAGGGAGCCGAGCCGGGAGCTGTTAAAAACGTCGTGCTGAAAGCGGACGGGGCGGAGATCTATAACAGCGGGGCGAATGTGTACAATTCCCTGACCCTGCTGCTGCCGCAAAATGAAGCCGGCAAGCCTTACGAGCTGTCGGTTGACGGACGAGGGCCGGTTCGATTCGACGCGGGACTTCAGCCGGTCGAAGCCGGCAATCCGAAGGATGTCCCGTTTGCGTTCACTCGGACTGTCCCCGGCAGCGGGCCGACGATTACCGTAAAGTCGCTGGATCGTCCGGAAACGTTTCCAAATCAGGCGGCCTGGGATGCGGATGCGGCGGCGCTCGCGGAGGCGAAGCCTGTCACGCCCGGCTATGTCCCGGATCGTTCGTCGATCGCCCGTCATTTGGGAGTCGATGTTCCCAGATCGCCGGAGACGATCAACTTCATTTATATGTCGCACGGCATGAGCTCCGGCGGATTTTACCACTCCGAGCATAAACAGGTGGCCTCGATGTATCAGACTTTGGGTTCCGTTGAGGACTATGCCGATTATGTCAGCGATACCGGTTACGACCGTGTATTCGAATTCAGTAACTTTACCGATGCGGATAGTCCGGTCAGTCAGGAAAAGATGGCGGCGGCGCTGGAAAAACGGGGCGTTCAGTTCGGCTTCGTTCCGCTCACGGACATCAACGGCATCGATATGCGCAATGCGAATTTGGCGTTTTACGCCTACAATTTGCCCGACTACCGCGCACCGTTATACCGGAACGTCCAGCTCAGCCTGCAGCGGTTTCAGGTTTATCCGAACATGACGGGCATAAGCATCGGCGCGGATAACGCCGACTACGTGCCGTATTGGGATTGGGCGCCGCCTATCCCGAACCGTCCGTGGGGGATGGCGTATACCGCATTCCAGAGGGCGCGCGGTTTGCCGCTTACGACGCCGATCGCTCCCAGCGTGCAGGGCTGGTATCAGCCGAAGGCGCACGAGTATTTCGCGAATTCCTCCAAACCGTTCCTCAATTACATCGATCGGTACGACGAAACCTTCAAGCAGTACGGTTATTTTGTCAAGGCGGTTTCCGAAGTCAATGACGGCTATATCACCACGACCGGGTCGTTCGGAAGCTCGCCCGGGGTCGGCGGACACGGAGGATGGCCCTGGGGGACGGTTCCCGCCAAGCCGATGCATGAGCAGATGCCGGTACAGACCGGTTACGACTGGAACGAATTGAACGCCTCCAAGCCGATGCATGTGGCTGCTTTGCTGGACCGTCTGCGCAGCTATTATCCCAACAAAACGACATGGGCGACGCCGGACGATTTCAGCTTGTTTTTCGGCAAGATGGACCGGGAAAAAGCTTATGCGCTGGCCTTGACCCGGGGCATTCAGGCGATCGGTACGAATGTGCTGCCGAACAATAAGGGCGATCTTGCCAAGGCTCAGATGATCGCGGAACAAAAAGAGCTCTACTCCTGGATTCGTAAATACGGCGGCGCCTATGCGATGACCGAGCCGACGCCGACGATCGGGATCATGTATGTCAACAAGCAAGCCCTGCTGCGGGGCATCGTTGGCAAAGATCCGACGGACGAGGATCTGCTCAAAGGCTCTCACGAAGGAAAAGTGACGGAAGCGATGTTTTTCACCCACGCCGCCGGATGGTCCTCGAAAGTGATCACGCCGGAAGAGCTGAAGAGAGGGCTGCCGTCATCCATTAAGGCCATACTGCTCGTAGGGTTGAACAACTTCGACGACAGCTGGCACTGGTACGACGACGGCATTGCCGGCGAGCTTCAAGGCTTCGTAGACCGGGGAGGACTCATTCTGAAGGATGACGAATCCGTATCTCCCGTACCGTCCGTGGCTACGGGCATGCAGGTCCGGGCCTATCTGAAGCAAAGCGATACGGATCAGACCAATCTGCTGCTGGAGCGGAATGCGGACAACATCGTCAAGCTGAAAAGCGCCATGGCGTCGGTCACGAAGCCGGTTGCCGTCACTGACAGCAGTACGGTCTGGGCGATTCCGACCCGTTCCGGAGATACGCAATATGTGACGGTGGTCAACCAAAAGCACGATCAGCCTGACGATTCGCAGCATCTGATCGGACAAACGGGCTCGGTCACGTGGAATACGGAGCGCCCGATCTATGATGTGCGAAAAGGCAGAAAGCTGACCGTTCAGGAAGCGACTTATGTCGATTTGAAATCCGAAGGCTTCCAATGGTACGCCCTTCCGCCCGCCGAAATAACGGCGCCTTCCGTTACTGTAACCAAGGGCACTTCCGGCTTTTACGAGGCCTTCGCGTCCGTTCGCAATCCGGACCCGATGACCGGCATCCCGGTTGAATTGACCGTAACGCATAATACAAGCGGCGATACGGCAACGGTGTATTCGGCGACGGGTCTGACCGCGAAGCTGCCCTTGAAGGACTCGGACCAACCCGGAACGTATACGGTAACCGTCAAAGAATTGCTCAGCGGGCTGTCTTCCGGCACTCAGGTCATGATCCAAGGGTCCAAAGGGTCGGCAGATCCTTCTCCGGTAAAATTGTACAGGGAGGACGGCATTCGCGAATTCGCGGAAAGAACGACTATCCCTCTGACGGTCGCTTTGACGGCTGCGCAAAACAACGATCCGGCCATTGTGGAACAGGCAAACCGTCTTGTGCAGTATTACCGCAGCGAGGGCCGCCAAGCCCAGCTGGGCCTTGCCGAACCGAACGGGGTCGTGACCGGGCTGCAGGAATACAAATCGTCGTATGTCAAATACCCCCAATGGAAAACGATCGAATCCGATCTTGTCCTCATTGGCAACACGTCGAATAACGTGCTGCTTCTCGATCAAGCCAGAGGGTATCTGCTGTTCGAGCAAGGCGATCAGTTATCGGCCGGCAAGGCGGCGGTCAGCTATGCCAATTCTCCGTTTGTCGGCGAGTATCACACGGTAAATATTATCGCGAACGATGTAAGCGGAATAAAAGCCGCCGTCAACACCTTGATCGACTTACCCCCGGCTGCGTTGAAAGCACCGAAATTCGTGACGGCGAACCGCATCTCCGATACCGGCGTGGAGCTGGCCTGGTCGGGAAGCGACGGCGCGCTGGGCTACACGATCGAACGGCGGGATAACGGAGATGCCGAATGGCAGCGAATCGGCTATGTTTCCAGCGGGATGACGAGCTTCAACGATTCGCGCCTGACCCCGGACAAAATGTACGCGTATCGCCTGAAAGCCTTTAACTTGGCCGGCGCTTCGGACTATAGCGAGCCGATCCGCGTCATCACGACGAGCCAGGGAGATGCCGGTCCGGAGCTTACCCGCATAGAGACGGACGGCATAACCGGGGAAGGGAAATTTAACAACAAAACCGTAGCCGTCACCTTCGTGGTCGGCGACCGGGTGAAGACAACGAAATACAAGCTGAACAATAACGCTTGGAAAACCGTTACGGGAGCCGTATATATCGCAGACGAGGGAATTCACACGCTGCAATATTATTCCGAGGACAAATCCGGAAACGTGGAACGAACGAAGCGGGCGGTAATCGGCATCGACAAAAAAGCGCCTGTGACCGTCGCCAACGTACCCAGAGGGTGGAAGAATACGCCGCAGCTGGTCCAATTGCGGGCATCCGATAACTTAAGCGGAGTCGCGAAAACCTTGTACAGCGTGAGCAACGGCATGCCCGGCAGCGGACCCGGCGGCAATGTCAGCGTCACCAATAACGTATACGGCGATGTATATGGCGACTATACGGTTACCACGAACGTATACGGGAATGTATACGGCAATTACAGCATAGCGAACAACGTGTATGGGAACGTATACGGCGATTACACCGTAACCACCAACGTGTATGGCGACAGCAAGATGGTAGAGGCGGAGGGAAGCGTCGTTCCCGTTACACAGGAGGGCATCAACACGATCCGCTACTACAGCATAGACGCTGCCGGCAATAAGGAGAGCGTCAAGACGGCGGTCGTCACGCTGGACTATACGCCGCCGAAGATCGAGCTCGTCACCCCGCTTTCGTTCAACCGGTCCGAGCCGGTGAGGGTGAAACTTCAGATCAGCGATGCGCTGAGCGGAGTATCGCAGTCCACGGTAACGTTTAACGGACGCGCGAGGGGCACCTCCTTTGTCCTTAATCCTTATTCGCTGCCGGCGGGCGATTACGCATTAGTCGTGAAATCGTCAGACCGCGCAGGAAATAACAGCGAGAAGACGTTCGTTATCCGCATTTTGGACCGATGAGCCGCTTCTCCCGCAGCAAGGAGACGTAAATTTGTTAGAAACGCAAGTATCGGGGCAGCCGAAGCTTTTCTGGCGGCAGTTCCGGTACTTGCGCTTTTTAAGCAAACCTTAGCTGGAGCGTCACCGTCCGTCCCGCAGGCAAATGCACGAGGCGGTGACGGGCCTCTTTGCCCGGTGCTTCGGACAAGCTGACGGCATCGCTTGTCGCCTCTTGCAGCGCAAAGGGAAATTCCACCTCCACCGTCTGGGTCCGTGCGGAGACGAAGGATACCTCGGCGGTTCCTTCCGCCAAGCTCCAAGCCATCGACACCTCCGCGCCTCCCCGGCAGCGGAGCCCCCGAAATCGGCCTTCGCGCCACGCATCCGGCAGCGCGGGCAGCAGCTTGATGACGCCGGGAGCGGAGAAG
The DNA here is from genome assembly GCF_004000865.1 of Paenibacillus elgii NBRC 100335. Classification (GTDB taxonomy): domain Bacteria; phylum Bacillota; class Bacilli; order Paenibacillales; family NBRC-103111; genus Paenibacillus_G; species Paenibacillus_G elgii. The sequence goes on from NZ_BIMB01000032.1 coordinate 65,903, forward strand.
AGCAGCATTTCCTGCATGGCGGCGGTCCAGCCGAAATTCGCATCGATTTGGAACGGCGCGCGCTTGCCTGCGATGCTGATCCCCTGACGCCGCCAATCGTTGTGGTACGTAAACAGATTGTCGCCGAGGCAGGAACGGCTCAAAAGCTCAAGACATGCCAACGCCCGGTTCCCGTCCCCGAGACGCGCGTAGAGGTTGGCCATATGGGCAAGCGACCAGCCGGTTTGGTCCCGAAGCCCGATCACGAGCCGCTTCTCCACCGCTGTTCGGCACGCCTCGAACAGCTCCGGCTCGCTTCCTTGCGTAATTTCGTATCCCGGGAACAGCGGGTACAGGTGCGACAAATGCCGATGATGATAATTGTCCTTGAAGTCCGGATGCATCCATTCCTTGAGTGCGCCGTCTTCGTTCACTTGATACGCCGGGAGCTTGCCCAGCATCGCCTGCCACTTGGGCAGCGATTTCGCTTCGATCCCAAGCTCCTCGCATGCTTCGCACAGATGCGTCAGCACTTCCTTGGCAACGGCAAAATCCATCGTCGCGTTGATGCAGACCGCCACCGTGCCGCTGCCCTCGAACGCACCGTTCGCGAAGTTTTCCGGCGAATTGGACGGATACGATTTATATCGCCCGTCCTCGTCTTCCACGAAGAAGTCCTCATAGAATAAGGCGCACTCCTTCAGAAACGGCACGGCTCGCCGCTCCAGAAACGCCCTGTCCCCGGTAAACAGCCAGTAATCGTAAAAATGCTGCGCCAGCCAGCCCGCGCCGGCAGAGAAATAGACGACGTGGGGCTGCAAGTTTTTCTTCAAGCCGGAATCCGGGGAAGCAAACAGCGGGCTGAGAATGCCTCGGCACCCGTACCACTTGCGGGCGTTCGTCCGCATGTCGTTCAACAGCGACTCGAAGAAGTCGAAGAACGGCAGCACCGTCTCCGCCATATGGCCTGGAAGCGCCTGCCAATAGTTCATTTGGATGTTCTCGTTATTGAAAAAAGCGCTGCTCCACGCCGGCGCGTAATCGCCGTTCCAGACGCCCTGCAGATTGGCAGGCAGCCCGCCGGGTCTGGAGCTGGAGAGCAGCAGGTAACGGCCATAGTCATACATGCGCTCGATGAGCGCCGTCGGGACGATGCCGCTGTAGGCGTCGAGCAGCAGTTGTTCGTTGCCGGCGTCCGCGCCTTCAGACGCGCGCAAATCCAGCTCGGCGCGAAGAAACAGTGCCCGGTGTTCGGCCGCATGGCGCTCGAACAGCAGCGCGTAGTCCACCGGCAGCTCGTTCAACCTGCGTATGAGCGGGTCCAGTGCGCCCGGTCCGCCGAGCTTCGGATCGATGCGGAGCAGTACCGTAAACGCATCGGCGTCCTCGATGTATAGGCGCTGCTCCCGCACATAGCGGTGTCCGCCGTGGACGACGACCCGGGCGGCAGCGCCGTAAGGGTGCTGCGCGTCGGCGTGCTTGCCTATCGCGCACAGCACATCGTCGCGCACGAACCGGTCGTGTGAGAAGCCGCGTTCCGCCGCCTCCTCATAGTCGTGTATCGTCAGCTCAAGAGCCGCCCGGAGCGTTCCCGGCACCGAGCTGCGGACCGACAGCACGACCGCATCGTCGGTGCGCGAGACGAACAGTTGCTTCGTGAAACGGACGTTGCCGTCGTTCCAGCCGATGGCAATCTCACCCGTCTCCATGTCGAGCGTCCGTACGTACGCTTTGAATCCTTCCGCCGGCTCCAGGAACAGCTTCAGGTCGAACCCCGGCTGAAACATGGCGGTGTTCGCGAAGTAGCCGGCTTCTCGCATCAGACCGGGGTACAGCCGGTTCGCTTCCGCATAGCGCCCCGCATCGAGCAGCGCCCGCAGCTCGGGCAGGTGAGCGGACAGGTCCGGCAGCTCCTTCGTCTTGGCCCCGTACCATAACGCTTCGTGATTGACGAGAATCGTGTCCTCCTGAATATTGCCGTATACGAGCGCGCCCAGCGTTCCGTTGCCGGACGGCAGCGCGTCCTGCCAGCGGACGGCCGGTTTGGCCATGGTCATCACATGCTTTCGGTAAGCGGTACCATCGGGATGAAGCCGGGGTGTGCTTACGTTCATCGTCTTTCGTCCTCCTTTGGGCTCGGCGGCATAGGGATGCGGATAATGCAAAATGAATTGTTTATGAAACGTTTCTGCAACGTTTTCGAATTTTTATGCTATAATACAACGAAAGTAATAAAACGTGCAACTGCGTAATTTACGAAATAGAGTCCAACAGAGGGGGAAGAACCATGTCCAGATTGGACGAGGTAGCCAGACGGGCGGGCGTATCCAAATCGACCGTGTCCCGGGTCATTAACAACACGGGCACCGTATCGCCCGCATCCCGGCAGAAGGTGCAGGAGGCGATGCGCGAGCTGCATTTTCATGCGGAGGAGCTGAAGCGCTCGCCGGAAGGCAGCGCGACGATCGGCTTGATTCTGCCGTTCGGCAAGCACATTGCGAGCCATTCGTTCGGCGTCGATATTATGGCCGGAGCCGAAGAGAAGGCGTTCGAGCAGGACTACATGATTCTGATCGGCAATTCCTTCGGGGGCCGGGAGGTCGCGCTGACGTCAAAAATGATCAGCCGAGGAGTCGAGGGAATCATCGTGCTCAGCGGCGATCAGAAGAACCGCGAGCATGCGGAGCTGCTGGCGGCAAGCGGCATTCCGATGGTGCTCGTCGACCAGAAGCTGGAGGGTGTGGAGGCGCATTTAGTACGCGGAGACAACTTCATGGGCTCCGTCGCGCTGATGAATCATCTGCTCTCGCTCGGTCACCGGCGCATCGCCCTGCTTTCGCCAAGCCGGCATTATACGCACCGGGAGCGGGTCAAGGGCTACCGCTTCGCGCTGATGGAGCAGGAGCTTGAGGTGCCGCCAAGCTACGAGGTGCTCGTGGAGAGCGGGGTTTCGCCGGAGGCGGAGCTGCGCGCCCTGCTGCAGAGCGAGGACCGGCCGACGGCGGTCTATGCAGCCGATCCGGGGCACCTGGGGACGCTGATCGGAGTGGCGAACGAGCTTCAGCTGGGCATTCCCGAGGAGCTCAGCGTCGTCACGTTCGACGACACGTATGCGGCGGCGCTGCCGGAAGGGTATGCCGACTTTTTTACGTCGGTCAATCAATCCGGCAAGCTGATGGGGAGCATGGCTGTGGAGCTGTTGTTTCGGCAGTGGCGCGATCCGGAACTGGGAGCGCAGGAAATCGTGCTGCCGGGCAAACTGAACGTCCGCCGTTCGACCTGCCGGTTGTAATCGAACGGCAAGGCGAGTCCGCCGAATATACCGCGATTCCGAACCGCAGTTCAAGTTCATCCCGGGAAGGAGCAGTGACCCTTGCGCAGAAACTGGTTTCAACGGCTGCTGCTGTCGTATTTACCCGTGTTTTTGGCCGTGGCCGCCGCGTTGATTCTTCTCTCCGTCTTTTCCGCGGGCGAGCTTGCCAAGAAGGAAGCCGTCCGCGCCAATCGGGTGTTTGCGGAGCATGTGCTCCAGCTTGTCGACCAGACCATGCGGACGGTCGACCGGCAGCTGATCAAGGAGATTCAGACGAACGAGAAGCTGGCGAACTTCTACAACAGCCGGGAGTCGGAAAGAACGGCGCTGGACCTGTACGAGACGTCCGGCAAGCTTCGGGAAATCATCGTCAACACGCCGTTTATCGATTCGATCTATTTGGTGCGCGCTTCCGACCGGACGGTGCTTAGTCCGAATCTGATGGCGGGCATCGAGCAGTTCGGGGACCGGGAGTTCATTCGCGAAGCGCAGAACGGAACCGGCGGAAACCGCTGGACGGACGCCCGGTCGTACAGGGAATTCGACGACCAGGGGCAGCCGGTTACCGTCGTGTCGCAAGTGCGCAAAGTGCCGCTGTTGGGCGGCGAGAAGGGAATCGTCGTCGTCAACGTCCGCGCGTCTACTATTGCAAGCGCTATCAAGGAAATGACCGAGTCCGATGTCAGCTTCGTCCGCTTGCTGGACGGAGACCGCCGGACGCTGGCGTCTTCCCAAGGGGAGGGGGCGGCGGTGCTGACCACGGTCACGTCCGAGTATACGGGATGGACCGTCGAAAGCGGTCTGCAGGGAACCCGTTCGGCCTTTGCCGGGTTTTCGTATACGTCGCTGTGGTCGCTGCTCCATATGGGGCTGGTCGCGGCCGGGGCCGTCTGGATCGTGCTCGTCACCCGCCGCAATTACCGGCCGATCCGCTCCATTCTGGATCGGATCGATGCTTACGCTTCGCAGCGGAACAGCGCTTTTGCGGGCAGTCGAGGCCTCCCTGATCAGGATGAGTTCCGGTTCATCGAGAAGGCGCTCGACGATCTGGTGGAACGGACGATCAGCTACCGGAAGCTGCATGAGGAGGACCTCATTTTTCGCAAGCGCAACTTTTTTCTGGAGCTGCTAGAGGGCGGAAGTCCGATGACGGACGAACGGTTTCAGGCGGAAATGCGCCGCTTCGGCATGCCGGATCGGACCGCAGGCTTGGCGATGGCCGTGGTCGAGATCGACAAATACGCCGAGCTGCGCAGCCGGTACAGCCAGCGCGATCAATATTTGCTTAAATTCGCGCTGAGCAGCGTCATCGCCGAAATTGCGCAGCAGTCCGGCCTTCCGGCGTGGATGGAATGGACCTCGAATCGGGAGCTGAGCGTGCTGCTGCATCTGCCGCCGGGGGCAGAGGATACGGAGGCGGCGTCGCGCATGTTTGAGAACGTGAAGCAGTGGACGAACCAGCATTTATCGTTCACGGTTACGGTGGGGCTCGGTACACTGGCGCTGCGGCTGGACGAGCTTCCGGGCTCGCACGCTGAAGCGCTGGAGGCGCTCAAATACAAATCGGCACTCGGAACCAACCGGATTATCGATGTTACAAGCATTCGGGCGAAGACGCAGGGCGAGGTATACAAGCATTTGCAGCTTATGCGTTCGATCGCGCAGCGGTTCCGCGCCGGGGAAGCCGGATGGGAAGCAGAAATGAACCGGCTGTTCGCCGAGCTGAAGGAAGGAATGTTTTCCGCGGACGACGCGTCGGCCGTTCTGCATTCGCTGATCTATCATTTGCAGCGCGAAATGACGGAGCTTCCGCCGGAATTCGGGCAGTTGTGGAACGACGGCACGCTGCCAGAGCTGCACCGGGCGATGGAGCAGTCGGATACGCTGGACGAGTGGCGGGAAAGCTTCACCGCCATTCTGACCGCGAGCGCCCGGCGGATGGAGGCAATGAGGACGGCGCGCACAAACCATACGGTCATGCTGCGGATGAAGGACTGCATTCACGAGCAGTATGCGAACCCGAATTTGTCCCTGACTTTTTTGGGCGGCGAGTTGAACGTCAGTCCGAAATATTTGAGCCAAATGTTCAAGGAGGAATTCGGCGTGAATTTTCTCGACTACGTATCGGAACTGCGGATTAGAGAGGCGAAGCGGCTGCTGACGGAATCGGAAGAGACGGTGCAGGACATCGGGGCGCGGGTCGGGTATCCGAGCGTCCGGTCGTTTTTGCGCGTGTTCAAGAAAGCAACCGGCGTGACGCCCGGGGAATTCCGCAAGAAATAGTGGGCTGGCGGCGCCGAAACAGAAAAATGACCGTCTTACGGATAAATGTCCCAACCCCCGAAGCACAGGCAGCACCGCGCATTTTCGCCCGTTCGGCGGAAAAATGCAACCTCGAAGAATACTGTCCATTGTGCCGAAGCACCCGGCCGGAGTACATTCGATTCACTACATGAAAGCCGAGGTGAATCGATGGAACAGTCCATGCATCCCGCGCCGATCTCGCTGGAACGTAGCAAGCAGGTCGCACGGCTGCGGCGCAGCCGAACGTTCAGACGCAATGTCCCGCTTCTCCTTATGTTTCTCCCGGTCGTCGCGTTCTACGTGGTGTTCAAGTACATTCCGATGGCCGGAGTTGTTATCGCTTTCAAAAGCTACAATTTCGCCGACGGCATCTGGGGAAGTCCGTGGGTCGGCCTGAAAAACTTCCAGCTGCTGTTCAACAACCCGAAGTCGCTGCTCATTATCCGCAACACCTTGATGCTCAGCCTGCTTCATATTGTAGCCGGGTTTCCGTTCCCGATCCTGCTGGCGATCATGCTGAACGAAGTGAAGAAGGCATGGTTCAAAAAGTCCGTACAGACGCTTGTGTTTTTGCCGCATTTCTTATCGTGGGTCATCGTAGGCGGCATCGTCGTGACGGTGTTCTCCCAGCAGTCGGGCGTCATCAACCATTGGATCGCCCAATGGTTTGGGCAGCCGTTTCCTTTCTTGTACAACGAGACGTCATGGGTGGCAATCTTCATCGGCTCGGGCATTTGGAAGGAAGCCGGCTTCAGCGCGATCATTTATTTGGCGGCGCTGTCGACGATCGATCCAAGCCTGTACGAAGCGGCCAGCATCGACGGCGCAAGCAAATGGCGGCGCATCTGGCATGTAACGCTGCCCGGCATCTCGCCGACCGTTGTGCTGATGCTGATCTTGGCGATGGGCAAGGTGATGGAGGTCGGGTTCGACCCCGTGTATACGCTGCAAAACTCCGTCGTCGCCGGCGTATCCGAAGTCATCAGCACGTATATTTACACGCTCGGTATCCAGAAGGGCGAGTTCAGCCTGACGAGCGCGATGGGCTTGTTCGAATCGGCGGTCGGGCTGGTGCTGGTTGTGACGTCCAATGCGATTGCCCGGCGGTTTAACCAGGGGCTATGGTAACCTCTCCAGAGTTTGCTGCGATTGTATTTTAGATGGAGGAGGCTGTAAGGCGATGAAACCTACGACTGGCGAAAAGTGGTTCCTGGCCGCCAACGCGCTGCTGCTGATGATTGCCGGTTTGAGCTGTCTGCTGCCCTTGCTGCATATCGTTTCGGTGTCGTTTAGCGACCCGCACGCCGTCTTGTCCGGCGCCGTGACGTTGTGGCCGCAAGGCTGGACGCTGGAATCGTACGGCCTGCTGCTTCGCGGCTCGAAAATCGTGAGCGCTTTCAAAAATAGCGTTGAGCTGACCGTCTTCGGCGTTGCGTTGAGCATGATCTTCACGACGATGGCCGCTTATCCGCTATCTCGGCGCTATTTTTACATGCGGCGGTTTTGGACGCTGGCGATCGTGTTCACGATGCTGTTCAGCGGTGGCTTAATTCCGGGCTACCTGCTGCTGAAGCAGCTCGGCCTGATCAATACGTACGGCGCGATCTGGCTGCCGGGTCTGGTCAGCACGTTCAACATGCTGATCATGCGGACGTATTTCCAAGGCATTCCCGACGAGCTGGACGATGCGGCCCGGATGGACGGCTGCGGGGAATGGCGCTATTTGCTGCGGATCGTGCTGCCGCTGTCCGTGCCGGTGATCGCGACGCTGTCGATTTTTTACGCGGTTGGATATTGGAACTCGTTCTTTCAGGTGCTGATGTACATCAACCAAACGAGCAAGTTCAATTTGACGGTGCTGGTGCAGCAGATGATCCAAAGCCAGTCATTGATGCAGGAGATGAACGCCAGCGACATGCAGGCTTTTATTACCCCGGAGGGGATCAAAACGGCTGGAATCGTCGTCATGGTGCTGCCTTTGCTGCTGGTGTATCCGTTTATGCAAAAGTATTTCATTAAGGGCGTCATGATCGGCGCAGTGAAAGGCTAGCGGTACGGAGAGGAATAAGAAAAGGGGGCTGGCAAAATGAGTGCACGCAGAGGGAAGAAGCGGTGGAGCGCGGGAGCGGCGTTCGGATTGGCGGCGATGGTCATCGTGGCAGGCTGCGCCTCGTCGGGAGCCGGAGGAAGCGGAGGGACCGGGAGCGGGAAGAAGCCGGAGCTGTCCGTGACGATTTACGACCGGGGGGCCGTTCCCCAGAACGAGGGCACGATTGAGAAAAACCGATGGACGGATTGGATTAACGCAAACGGTCCGGCCAACGTCACGTTCGTCGCCATTCCGCGCAACGAAGCGACGCAGAAGCTGACGACGCTGTTCGTGTCGGGCAGCGCGCCGGACCTGGTATTCGAGTTTTCCTCCGTGCTGCGGAGCCAGCTGTACGCGCAGAAGCAGCTGATGCCGGTGGACGAGATGATCGAGAAATACAGCACGACGTACAAGGCGCTGCTCGACAAGTATCCGGTGCTCAAGACGGTAGCGAAGATGCCCGACGGCAAAATGTATGCGTTCGGCAAAGTCAACGGCCTGCAGACGAACCATGCGCTCTACCTGCGGGCGGATTGGTTGAAGAAGCTGAATCTGCAGGTGCCGAAGACGACCGACGAGCTGTTCGAGGTGCTCAAGGCGTTTAAGGAGAAAGACCCGGACGGCAATGGAAAACCGGACACATACGGTACGTCGCTCGCCTATATTACGAATCAGGTGCTGAATGCGATGTTCCAGAACTCGAAGTGGGTCGTAGAGGACGGCAAGCTCACCCATGATTGGGAACGGGCCAAGGCGGCGACGGCATTCAAGAAGCGGCTCTACGACGAAGGCATCGTCGACAAGGATTATTTGACGGATAAGGCCGGCCAGAAGGCGCAGCAGGACTGGGTGAACGGGAAGCTTGGCATGTGGGGCGGACAGACGGGCGGCCCCGGATGGCTGCAGGTGTACGAGTCGCTGAAGAAAAACAACCCGTCCGCCGAGGTGATCGTCATTCCGCTGCCGAAGGGGCCGTATGGCCAGTTCAGCCCGGTCATCAACAACCCGGTGCAGCTCACCGCGATGGTGAATGCGCAGGCCAAAAACCCGGAGGCGATCATGAAATACGTCGACTTCATCTCCTCCGACCAGGCCGGAAAGACGCTGGGCTACGGCATCGAAGGGACGCATTATACGGCGGGCAAGAACGGCTGTCCTGCGTTTGTCGACAAGGATAAGGCGAAGGAAGTGACCTATGCGAGCGACTTCCGGATGCTGTTTTCTCCGGTGCTGGAGGGCAAGTGCGGCAGATACGAGGAAACGCTCAATCTGGACAACAAGGCCGAGAAGGAATACTACGACCTGTTAAAAATGGCGAACGAAGCGTACTTGACGCCGGAACGGCCGATCGCCGACATCACGAACCCGGAGCATATGCCGACGCTGCCGCAGGACTTGCAGCTGATCTCGACGAACACGGACAAGGTCATCAACGATTTGTGGATCAAGGCGATCGTCAGCGGCCCCTCGTATACGCCGGAACAGGCGATGGCGGAAGCGAAGAGCACGTGGGACCAGGCGGGAGGCAAGCAGGTCGACGACTGGTATGCCAAGTGGTATGCGGAGAACAAAGATACGGCGCTACTGAAGGATAAGCTGTATCAGTTTAAGTAATCTGTGCGATGGGCCTTGGGACCGTATTTGCTTAACGTGCATGGAACGTCAGAGCGGTAAACGGCGCAGTTATTTTGGCAGCATAAGAAGCGGCGTCCCGGGCATAAGCGTTGTATGCTTGCGGGGCGCCGCTTTTTTTGCAGGAAGGAAACCAGCTTAGCTTTGCGCGCTTTCCGGAGCCGTATGGATGACGACGCCCTCGACGTCTTGCGGATGTTTCAGCAGGTGAAAAATCGGACATACCCGCTCCACCGCCTCATGAAGCTCGGCAATCGTCTGTTCCGATTCCGATGAGACAATGTGCAGCTTATACCGGATGTTGTGCGGGTAGATCGGAATATGCTCGAAGCCGGGCTGACCGGCTAAGGCGTGCTGCTCCCCGGTCACTTCCACCTCCAGCGACTCCAAGGATACGCCCCGTTCGGCGGCTTGAATCAAGGTGATATGCGTCAAGCAGCTGCCGAGCACGCCGAGCTGAAGCTCCGGCGACGTCGGCCCGAGATTGTACCCGGCAAAGTCCGGCGGACTGTCGCTGATGATCTGAAAATCGCGGATGCGGATTTCGCGCACCCCGCTCCGCCCAGCCGCACGCACGTTCGCTTTAATCGGCTGCCTGGCCGTTTCCGGCTGCTTCAACGCTTGCTCGTTGCGCTGAAGGCTCGCTTCCCGTTTTTGAACCAGAAATTCATTTAAGGTGGACATCGTTCGATCACTCCCATACGATTGAATTTGATTCCCAAATAAAAAGACTCCATCATTATTCGGCCAAGTGACGTTTCCGGTGCGGTCGAATAACTGGAGCCTCCAAGGGCATGGTGGGCTGGTTGGAATGGTTTATTCATACAAAATCAAGGTGATTTACTAAAATGTAGCATCAAATGACGGAGGAAGCAACTCGAAAATTTTTAAGTTGACGCTGGCAAGAGTCCCCTGTTAAAATAGCATCAACACTGCATAACCAATTAAACCTATCGGAAATTGTCTACCGGACTGCCGGAGGCATGACGAACCCGTATTCAGGACAGGAATGCGCGGGCCGTTATGTCTCTTTTTTGCATACTATCCCATACTAATCCAAACTTGGAGGATGAAAACGATGGCTAACGAAACTCAATGGCAACCCGAAACTTTGGCGGTTCACGCCGGTCAGGAAATCGATCCGACGACGTTCTCCCGTGCGGTCCCGCTGTACCAGACGACTTCGTACGGCTTCCGGGATACGGATCACGCCGCGGACTTGTTCGCCTTGAAAGAGTTCGGCAACGTGTATACACGGATTATGAATCCGACAACCGACGTCTTCGAGAAGCGTGTCGCCGCACTGGAGGGCGGGGCAGCGGCGCTGGCAACGGCTTCGGGGCAAGCAGCCATCACGTACGCGATCTTGAACATTGCCTCCGCCGGAGACGAGATCGTCTCCGCCACCAGCTTGTACGGCGGCACGTACAACCTGTTCGCCTCCACGCTGCCGAAGCTGGGCATTCAAGTGAAATTCGTCGATCCGTCCGACCCGGAAAACTTCCGCGCCGCCATTACGCCGCAGACAAAAGCGTTGTACGCCGAGACGATCGGCAATCCGAAAGGGGACGTGCTGGATATCGAAGCGGTGGCGAGCATCGCTCACGAGAACGGCATTCCGCTTATCGTGGACAATACGTTTCCGAGCCCTTTTTTGCTGAAACCCATCGAGTTCGGCGCGGATATCGTCGTTCATTCGGCCACGAAGTTTATCGGCGGTCACGGCACATCGATCGGAGGCGTTATCGTCGACAGCGGCAAGTTCGATTGGACCGCAAACGACAAGTTCCCGGGGCTGACGCAGCCGGACCCGAGCTATCACGGCCTCGTCTTTACCGAAGCGGTGGGGCCGATCGCTTATATCATCAAAGCCAGGGTGCAACTGCTGCGGGATCTCGGAGCCACATTGTCGCCGTTCAACGCGTTCCTGCTGCTGCAGGGGCTTGAAACGCTCCACCTGCGGATGGAGCGCCATAGCGCCAACGCGCTCAAAGTCGCCCGCTTTCTGGAGAAGCACGAGGCGGTCGATTCGGTGCAATACCCGGGGCTGGAGAGCCATCCGTCCTACGCGCTGGCGCGCAAATATTTGCTTAAGGGCCAAGGGGCGATTCTTACGTTCGAGGTCAAGGGAGGCGTCGAAGCCGGCAAAAAGCTAATCAACGCCGTGAAGCTGTTCTCCCATCTCGCCAACGTCGGCGATTCCAAATCGCTGATCATCCATCCGGCCAGCACGACCCACCAGCAGCTCTCCGGGGAGGAGCAGCTTGCTGCAGGCGTTACCCCGGGCCTAGTCCGCCTGTCCGTCGGCACGGAATCGATCGACGATATTTTGGCCGATCTGGAGCAGGCGCTGCAGGCGAGCCAGGAGGAAAGCCGGGTGTCGGTTTAAAGGTAAAATGCGAAAAGCCGCAATGCGAGGATATTTGCTCGTGTTGCGGCTTTTTTACGACAAAATTCGACAAAATCAGTCAATGATTTCTAGTTAACATCCGATTATAATACCTACATATGGTCCTATGGCTACATCTTTCGACATATGGCATAATTTTGTGCATTTAACTTGCGGAAGGAGATAAGCAGTGCTAAGAAGTACGGTATATTTTCAACAGTTCGTGTTCATTGCGATGGTTTCACTTGCTATTTTTTTATTTCCTCAATTAATAATAGCCGAGACTTATTATGAATATAAGGATTCGAAGCTGCTGAATATTTACTCAAAAGATAACGGGAAGGTTTATAAAGCAACATTTATACATGATAAAAACGGAAACATCATAGGTAAAAAAATGGTCCCGGCAAACGCGATTGATTATCCTGCAGAAACGAGTTATTCCAATGCATCTTACGATATCGTTCTTTTCAATGTTGATCCAAAGGCAACGCAGGTAGAGTTCCCGACGTGGACGGAGAACAATGGTCAGGACGATGTCATTTGGCATCAAGGGGAAAAGGTAGGGGACGGAATATGGAAAGTGACTATTCCATTTAGTAAACATAAAGATGAAAGCGGGAAATACATAACGCATATTTATGTAGATAAAACAATGTGGGCTGCAAGTGAGACTACGGTAAACCTAACGACCAGCACGCGCGTCCCTCCGACCGTGAATCTATCTTCAGGCAGCTATGATATCTATCTAGATGGTGTTGGAGAACCTGTTGCTAGAGTAGCCTTTCCGACATGGACGCTGCATAACGGTCAAGACGATATTGTTTGGAACGAAGGAGAAAAGGTTTCACCCGGCACATGGAAAATAACGATTCCGTTTAGTGAACATAATCAAGAAATAGGCGAATATATCACTCATATTTATTCATACGATCGACGAGGGAATGCAGTAATGTCAGGCTTCGGTCAAACTACAGCAGTTGGGGGGATAAGCGCTCCGACAGAAACAAGCTATTCGAATGCATCCTTTGATATTATAGCCTATGGAATTGATCCAAAGGCGACACAGGTGGAGTTCCCGACGTGGGCGGCGAGAGACGGTAAGGATGTCATTTGGTATCGAGGGGAGAAGGTAGGCAGCGGGGCATGGAAAGTGACGATTCCGTTTAATAAGCACAATGCAGAAAGCGGGAAATACATAACGCATATTTATGTGGATAAAACAATGTGGGCTGCAAGCGAGACGATGGTAAACCTAACGACCAGCACACGCATCCCTCCGACCGTGAATCTATCGTCAGGCAGCTATGAGGTTTATATTGATGGCGTGGGTGAACAGGTTACCCGTGTTTCATTCCCGACATGGACGCAACGTAACGGCCAAGACGATATTGTTTGGAAAGAAGGATATAAGGTCGGGACCAATACGTGGAAAATAACGGTTCCGCTCAGTGAGCATAATCAAGAAACAGGCGAATATATCACTCATATTTATTCGTATGATCGACACGGAAATGCAGTAATGTCAGGCTTTGGTCAAACAACGGTAGTCGGTGGGATAAGCGCTCCGACAGAAACAAGCTATTCCAATGCATCCTTTGACATTACAGCCTATGGAATTGATCCAAAGGCGACACAGGTAGAGTTCCCTACATGGACCGAGAAGAACGGTCAGGACGATGTCATTTGGCATCAAGGGGAAAAGGTGGGGGACGGAATATGGAAAGTGACTATTCCATTTAGTAAACATAAAGATGAAGGCGGGAAATACATAACGCATATTTATGTGGATAAAACAATGTGGGCTGCAAGCGAGACCATGGTAAACCTAACGACCAGCACGCGCATCCCTCCGACCGTGAATCTGTCGTCAGGCAGCTATGATATCTATCTAGATGGTGTTGGAGAACATGTTGCAAGAGTAGCTTTTCCAACATGGACTCAACTTAACGGACAAGACGATATCGTTTGGAAAGACGGGTATAAGGTTGGGGCCAATACATGGAAAATAACGATTCCGTTTAGCGAGCATAACCAAGAGACCGGTGAATATATCACCCATATTTATTCATACGATCGACAAGGGAATGCAGTAATGTCAGGCTTTGGTCAAACTACAGTAGTTGGTGGGGTAAGTGCTCCGACAGAAACAAGCTATTCCAATGCCTCTTTTGACATTACAGCCTATGGAATTGACCCAAAGGCAACGCAGGTAGAGTTCCCGACATGGACTGAGAAGAACGGTCAAGACGATATCATTTGGTATCAAGGCGAAAAGGTAGGTAACGGAACATGGAAAATAACTATTCCGTTCAGTAAACATAAAGATGAAAGCGGGAAATACATAACGCATATTTATGTGGATAAAACAATGTGGGCTGCAAGCGAGACAATGGTAAACCTAACAACCAATACACGTAACCCTTCCACTGTGAATTTATCATCAGGAAGCTATGATATTTATATTGATGGTGTTGGAGAACAGGTTACCCGAGTTGCGTTCCCAACATGGACACAACGTAACGGTCAAGACGATATTGTTTGGAAAGACGGATTTAAGGTCGGAGCCAATACGTGGAAAATAACGGTTCCGTTCAGCGAGCATAACCAAGAGACCGGCGAGTATATCACTCATATTTATTCGTACGATCAGAAAGGGAATGCGGTAATGATAGGTTATGGTTCTGTTTTAGTTAATTAACAATTATAAGGACAACAAAATATCATGAAGGATGTATGACAAAAATGTACCTCTCTGGCCATAAAAAAAGTTTATTTCTGTTATGCCTTAGTTTATATTTGGTTTTATTTCACTTCATGGTCGCCGCAACAGCGGCGGCTTCTGAGTCACAAGTAGGTGGATATAATTATGTTTACGATAGTCTTGGAAGAATAAAATACATTAAGTTTCCAAGTGGCCTTTTTGAGGAGTATATCTACGATAAAAATGGCAATTTAATTTCCAAAAACATGAGTATAAACGGCAGCTTTGAAATAGATGAAAACGGGAACAACTTACCGGATTTTTGGGAAGTAAACTGGCGGAATGGAACAAGCAGCGAGCCATTTGCTGGCCTGGCTCCCTACGACCCGGTAGATGGGGCAAACGTATACCGATTATTCAATGGTAAAGGTGATCCTGGGTCCTATCAATACGTACTCTCAAATGCCATTCCTGTCGTTGGCGGGAAATCTTATGAAGTGCGAGCCATGATGAAGTACACGCTCCAAAGCGGCGGAACGGCTGGAATGCATATCATACAACTGGATGCTAACGGTAAAGAAGTAGGGTACGATGCGCAGTCTTATAACAATGGCGGATGGAAATGGCATAATCACTCCCAAGTCTTCGTTGCCGAACCTAGCGCCAAATCGGTTCTCATCCGGTTTGCTGTCGGTGGAGAGGATTCGGCGTATATGGATCTGGACACCGTATCGTTTAAAGAAATCAATATAAACGGAAGCTTTGAAAAAGATGAAAACGGGAACAACTTGCCGGATTTTTGGGAAGTAAACTGGCGGAATGGAACAAGCAGCGAGCCACTCGCTGGACTGGCCCCCTATGACCCGGTAGATGGGGCAAACGTATACCGATTATTCAATGGTAAGGGTGATCGTGAGTCCTATCAATACGTACTCTCCAATGCTATCCCTGTCGTTGGCGGGAAATCTTATGAAGTGCGAGCCATGATGAAGTATACACTTCAAGACGGCGGAACGGCTGGAATGCATATCATACAACTGGATGCTAACGGCAAAGAAGTAGGGTACGATGCGCAGTCTTATAACAATGGCGGATGGAAATGGCATAATCACTCCCAAGTCTTCGTTGCAAAACCTAATGCCAAATCGGTTCTCATCCGGTTTGCTGTTGGTGGAGAGGATTCAGCCTATATGGATCTGGATACCGTATCGTTTAAAGAAATCAATATAAACGGCAGCTTTGAAAAAGACGAAAATGGGAACAACTTACCGGATTTTTGGGAAGTAAACTGGCGCAATGGAACAAGCAGCGAGCCATTCGCTAGACTGGCTCCCTATGACCCGGTAGATGGGGTAAACGTATACCGATTATTCAATGGTAAGGGTGATCCTGAGTCCTATCAATACGTACTC
>NZ_BIMB01000033.1 GCF_004000865.1 Paenibacillus elgii NBRC 100335
TTTGCAGGAGAGGCGCTTTATTCGATATCTTAATTTACTTCCCGGCAACCGCGAGCTGCTGAGCTGCCGCTTGGGCCGCCAGAGGCTGCTTGCCTCTGCCGAAAGGAACGACCATCGGCGTGCCGAACAGCGGGTCCTCGACGACCCGCGATTCGAGCTCGAACACGTTGCGGATCAAATCTTCGTTGACGATATCCTGCGGCCGGCCTTCGGCCCAGACTTTGCGGTCTTTGATGGCTACGATGTTATGCGCATAACGGCAGGCAAGGTTAATGTCATGAAGCACCATGACGATGGTGCGCTGCTCGCTTTCGTTCAACTCGTACAGCAAGTCGAGCACTTCGATTTGGTGCGCCAGATCGAGGTATGTTGTCGGTTCATCAAGCAGAATCGTCGGCGTGCCTTGAGCCAGCGTCATGGCGATCCAGGCCCGCTGCCGCTGGCCGCCGGACAAGGAATCGACCGTACGCTCAGCGAGCGGCTTCATGTGCGTCAGCTCAAGCGCGCGCTGCACCATGGCTTCGTCTTCCTTGGACCACTGCTGGAGCCAGCTTTGATACGGATAGCGCCCCTGCTTGACAAGCTGCAGTACCGTCAAGCCTTCCGGAGCCGCCGGGCCTTGCGGAAGAATCGCCATGCGTCTGGCGACTTCCTTGGTGGACATCGTCGCGATGTTGCTGCCGTCGAGCACCACTTGTCCGCTTTGCGGCTTGAGCAGCCGGGCCAGAGAGCGGAGCAGCGTCGATTTGCCGCAGCCGTTGCCGCCGATAAACACCGTTATTTTTCCTTTCGGAATTTTGATGTTCAGCTCTTGAAAAATGCACGTATCCCCATAACAGAGGCACAGGTCGTTCGATTGGATGGCAGTCATAAAATCTTCTCCTTCGGTCTCGAAGCCCGGCGATAAGCAGACATGGCGCAGACGGTACGGTGTCGACAGTTTAGGTCGATTAAGCCGTTCCGCTGGGATAGGCCGGGCTTCTCTGTTTTACATGGTGTCCGTGTCAAGGCTTTGCATCGATATCGACAGGTTAATAACGTAGTTAACGGCTGCGGCTGCGGTACAGCAAATAGACGAAGAACGGCGCGCCGATGCAGGCGGTGAATACGCCGGCAGGAATATCGAGCGGCGCAAACAGCGTCCGGCCGGCGAGGTCGGACAGCAGCAGCACGAGCGCTCCGATGAGCGCCGATACCGGCACCAGTGCGCCGAAGGCCGGGCCGACGAGCTTGCGGGCCATATGCGGCGCCATCAAGCCGATGAAGCCGATCGCTCCGCCGAACGCTACGGCGGCTCCGCCCAAGGCGACGCTGAGCAGCAGCAGCAGGAACCGCTGGCGCTGGACGGCGCTGCCTACGCTGCGGGCGACTTCTTCGCCAAGCTCCTGAATGTTGACATGCCGAGAATAGACGATAATCAGCGGCAGCAGCACAATAAACCAAGGCAGCAGCGGCGTGACGGACTTCTCCCAAGAGACACCGTAAATGCTTCCGGTCATAAACGTAAGCGATTGGTTCGCCAGAACGACAGGACCGGAGATCAGCATCATATACGAGATCGAGCTCATTGCCGCCGCGAAGCCGATGCCGATCAGCACGAGCCGGAGCGGGGTCACGCCGTCTCCTTTCCACGAAAGGGCATAGACGACGAACGTGGCGATGAAGGCCCCGGCAATGGCGAACACGGGCAGCAGATGAATCGTAATTTTATCCGAGAAAAAGAAAAAGAACGACACGGCTCCCAGCGTTCCGCCCCCGGTCATGCCGACCGTGTCGGGCGAAGCCAGCGAGTTACGCACGACGCCTTGCAGAATGGCCCCGGCCACCGCCAGCGACGCTCCGATGAGCACGGCCATTAGAATGCGCGGCAAGCGAAGCGAGCGGACAATCATCTCGCTGGAATCGTCTCCGAAGCCGAAGACCGAACGGACGACTTCGCCCGGCGGGATGTAGACGCTGCCGATGCCAGTGCTGAGAATCATGATGGCAATCGTGATAAAGAGCAGCAATAACGTGATGGCCAGCGCTCTTTTGCTGACAAGATACGAGAAAGCTTTTCCACGGACGGCAAAGTACCGGCTGGATGGACGGCTCATGACAGCTGCCCTCCTTTGCGCGCGATATACACGAAGAAGGGGACGCCGATCAGGGCGGTCGTGACGCCGACGGGCACTTCCTTCGGCATGGCGATGAAGCGCGCCCCGATGTCGGCGCTAACCAGCAGCAGCGCGCCAAGCACGGCGCAGTAAGGTATCAGCCAGCGGTGGTCGATGCCTACCAGATAGCGGACGATATGCGGCACGATGATGCCGACGAATACGACCGGTCCCGCTACGGATACGGCGCCGCCGGCGAGCAGCACGATGACAACGGCCGCTGCGGTTTTAACAAGCAGGGTGCGCTGGCCGAGCCCTTTGGCGACGTCCTCGCCCATCGCGAGCACGTTGATTTGCGGCGAGAGGAGCAGGGCTCCTATCAAGGCTGCGAGCATATAAGGCAGAACCGCGTTAAGCATCTCCATCGTCCGTCCGGCTACCGAGCCGACGAGCCAGAACAGCACTTGATCGAACGCTTTGCCGCTGCCGAGCAGGATGCCTTGGGTCAGCGACGCGAAGAAGGCGGTGACGGCCGATCCGGCGAGTGTAATCTTGATCGGGGTCAGGCCGTCGCGCCCGATCGAACCGAGAAAGTAGACGCCCCCGGCGCTGACGGCCGCCCCCAGAAACGCGATCCAGGTATACTGTGTCATGCCCGAGACGTCGAACAGGGCGACGGATAAAACAATGGCAAACGCCGCTCCGGCATTGACGCCGAAAATACTCGGCGATGCGAGCGGATTGCGGGTAATGGCTTGCATCAGCGCGCCGGCTACGGCGAGGCCTGCACCGACCGCGGCGGCGATAAGTGCCCGGGGCACGCGCGCCGTCTGGATAATAATATGCTCGTTGGAGCCGTTGAATTGCGTATAGGACGCGATAACGCGATCCCATGAATAATAGTTAAGGCCGAACATGACGCTGGCCGCCATAGCCAGAGCGAGCAGCACGAGAGCTGCGATCAGACCGATGATTTTGGAAGAGCGACGATGAAGTGGATTGCGCATAAAAAAATAGCCTGCTTCCTGTCTTAACCTATAGTATAAACGCTTTATTTCATTGTATGAGAACCATTATCAGCTGTCAATGAATCTGAGAATCATTATCATAAAATAGTTGACAAGCAAGCCGCTGCTCAGTAATATTAACCAAGTAAATGATAATGATTATCAATAGTTTATGGCATTCACAATGATAATGAAGACATCAAGAACAACCAGAAATCAGGAGGTCGCACATGTTTTCCTTTAACCGGTCCTTTCGTCTGAAACCGGCGGCGCTGCTTGCCGTCGTCTTATTATTGTCCGTCTGGCTGACGGCCTGCGGCGAGAAGCCCGCAGCGCAGCCGGATGCCAAACCCGGAGAAGCTGCAGCGCCGGCCCAAGCGGACGGTAAGCGCAAAATCAAGCATGCCATGGGCGAAAGCGAGGTTCCGGCCAACCCGCAGAAGGTCGTCATTTTGACCAACGAAGGGACGGAGGCGCTGCTTGCGCTCGGCGTGAAGCCGATCGCGGCGGTGCAATCGTACACCGGCAATCCGTGGTTCGATCATATCAAAGCCGACATGGAAGGCGTCAAAGCGGTCGGTGGCGAGCAGCAGCCGAACCTGGAGCTGATCGCATCGCTCAAGCCCGATCTCATCATCGGCAACAAAATGCGCCACGAAAAAATTTACGACCAGCTCAAAGCCATCGCGCCGACCGTCTATTCGGAAACGCTGCGCGGCGAGTGGAAAGACAACTTCAAGCTGTATGCTGATGCACTGAACAAAAAAGCCAAGGGCGACAAGATCATCGCCGCATTCGACAAGCGAATCGAGGACTTCAAGCAAAAGGCCGGCAGCAAGCTGAATGAGAAAGTGGCCGTCGTCCGCTTCATGGGCGGCAAAACCCGTTACTACTACGGCAATATGTTTACCGGCGTTATCTTTAAGCAAATCGGTATTGCCCGTTCCGATGCCAAGAACGACGAGAAGGCGTTCGAGGACATTACGAAAGAACGGCTGACGGAGCTGGAAGCCGCCGACCGGGTCATCTATTTCACCTATGAGACCGGCGACGGCAAAGGAACCAAGCAGGAAGAGGAATGGATGAACGATCCGCTCTGGAAAAACCTGAAAGTCGTCAAAAACAATAAAGTGTTCAAAGTGGATGATGTCATTTGGAATACGGCGGGCGGCGTCAAAGCTGCCAACCTGATGTTGGACGGCTTGTACAAAATGTATGACGTGAAGCCTTAAGCACCCATAGCAGCACCCGGACCGGCCGTCGAATCAGACGGCCGGCTTTTTGCATTCTGTAATTTATTGGTGCTATCCCGTTGAAAGTTCGTGTATAATGATGTCGAATATGTGGGGCAGGAGGAGCGACCAATGATTTCATTTGAAAGGCCGATGGGGATCGGTGCGATTTTGGACAGGAGCTTTCAGATCTACCGCAAGCATTTTACGGTGACGTTCTTGCTGATGCTGCTGTTTTTCGGCCCGCTTTATCTTTTGCAAAACCTGGTGCTCTTCGATGTGAGCAGCGTTTCGCTCCTTCCGGAATCCGGGGAAACGATTGCCGATTCGATAGACCGCTTCGCCGAAGCCAGCGGATCGGACGACGAACTGCGTATAGGGTTGCTGTTATTTTCGTTCTTGCTGATGCCATTATACATGCTGGCCGTGTTTCCGGCAGCGGTCTCGTCGCAGCTTCATCTGGTCCGAGCCGCCGCCGATGGAGCTTCCGTGGGCTTCAAGGAGCTGTTAAGAAGCTCGTTTTCCCGTTATTGGCCGAAGGTGGGCAATACGCTGCTGTTCGGATTGATTCTCATGGGCGTATACATGGCGATCTCAACTGCTGTTGTGTTTGGGGTAATCATTGTGTTCGTGGTAACGGTGGGAATCGGCACCGGCTTTTCCCAGTTGGGTTCCGATCCGTTCGGCAGCAGCATCGTGCTGGTTGTTTTGCTGGTCGTTATGTATTTGCTGGTTGCGCTGATGGTGATGGCGGGGATTGGCTTTTTCGCCATCCGTTTCGGCTTTTATTTGCCGGTTATCGCGCTGGAGGGCGCTCCTTCGTCGCTAGGCCGGAGCTGGAGGCTGACCAAAGGGAACTTTTGGCGTATATTCGGCATTTACTTCGTCCTGTCAATTATTTACGGCGTCTTTATGATGGGGACCTATGCGCTGCTGATCGCGGTGTTCAAATTGTCTCTGCTCGGCCAATTGATTTATATCGTGATGACGCTGCTGATTACGCCGATCTATATGATCCCTTATGCAGTGACGTACTTCGACTTGCGGGTGCGCAACGAAGGGGCCGATCTGGAGCAGATGCTTGCAGCCGGTCAGTCGTACGAGTCATACAGCGGCCAGCCGGGAGAAGCGGGATATGCGGCCGGTTCCGCGCAAGCCGGGGCTGGGCACGCTGTGGACGCTGCACGGACGGATAGGTTTGGGCAGCCTGCGGAGGCAGAGCGACCGGACGGGACGGCCCAAGCCGCGGGAACCGTGCAAACGGAAGAAGCGGCGCGAAAGGCAGCAGCGGGGCACACGAGCGGAGCTGCACAGGACCGGGCCGAATCTGCCGGGGAAGCCGTCCGTGCTCCGGGCATGACTGCGCCTGCCGGACAGGAAAACGGAAGTCCCGCGAATCCGTCGCCGGAACGCGAGCCTTCCGATGCCAACGGTTCGAAGGAGCCGGAGAAGAAAGATGAATAGCGACGGTTGGAAAGCGGAAAAAAAACAGCTGGAAAGCATTCTGGAACGCGACGAATACACGGCGTATTTGCGAGGCGACGGACGGAACCCCGTCGTCGAATGGCTGGAGCGGATGTGGCGGAAGGTGCTGGACTTGTTCCCGGACATGTCCGTTCCGCCCGGCACCCCGAAGTTGCTCGCTTACGTCCTGCTCGGCATTCTGCTGGCCGTCCTTGTGGCGGCCATCGTCTGGCTGGTGCGCAGCCTGATCCTGATTCGCCGCAGCCGGCGGCGCAGCGTGTTCCGCAGCGCTGCGGAGCTGGACCGCTCCTTCGCCGCATTGCTCCGGGAAGCGGAGGAATGCGCAGCGGTGGGCGACTATCCGGAGGCGGTACGCCGGACGTTTCTGGCGATGCTTCTGCTGATGGACGAACGCGAATGGGTGCGGGCGGAGCGATGGAAGACGAACCGCGAATATGCGGAGGAGCTGTACGAGCGGCAGCCGGGGGCGGTCGAGACGTTCAAGCAGGCCGCTTCTTTGTTCGAACTCGTCTACTACGGAGGCGGTACGGCGGGAGCGTACGAATACGGACGGATGACCGAGCTGTTGGCGCCGTACCGGCGGGAGGAGGCGGGTTATGCTTAAGCGGAACAAGCTGCAGATCGCTTTGGCGGTCAGTATCGTCGCCTTTCTGCTGTTCGGATACATTCTGGTGAAGCCCGATCTGCCGGATCTTCCTCCGTATCTGTCGACATCCGCCGACCGCGACGGGACCAAAGCGGTATTTACTTTGCTGAAGGAGCAGGGCGCACCCGTCAAAACCTGGAAGCAGCCTTGGCGTTCTCTGCCAAGCGGGGGGCGTCATAAGCTGCTCGTCATTCAACCGTATACGCTGGGGGCCAAAGAATGGGAAGAGATCCGCACATGGGTAAGCGGGGGCAATGAGCTTGTCATGTTGCATGACTCGCCGGAAGAAATGGATGGATTCTCCCTTACGAAGACGGGGCAAGTCGGTACCGACGCTGTAGCGATCACCGACTTGACAGGGCAGTCGGGAACCGGGCTTAGCGGGCAGGTGGCGTCCGTTTACCGCCTGAAGGAAACATCGGGCATGAAGCCGCTGCTAAAGGATGAGCGGGGCATTATTGCCGGACGCACAGAAGTCGGGCAGGGCAGCATCACGCTGCTTCTCGTCCCGGAGTGGATGAGGAACGACCGCATTTTAGAGCATTCGCATTTTGAGCTGATCCGGCCGTACCTACAGACAAGCCTGGATACCGGGGGGCTGTGGTTCGACGAGTATCATCACGGGCTATACGAAAAGCCGGGTATGCTTGCGGTATATCCCGGCTGGCTGCTCGCCGTGCTGCTGCAGCTGACGCTGGGAGCGCTGCTGTGGCTCTGGATGAAGGGCGTCCGCTTCGGGCCGGTTTACACGCCGCGCGCATGGACGGTGCGGCGCGGGGACGAGACGTTGCTCGCCGCCGCAGGGTGGTACGAGCGGCGCGAGCTGACGCGGGAAGCGTTGGCGCACCAAGCGAGATATATCCGCGGCCTCATGCGCGAGCGGTGGGGCGTACGCCTCGATGCGACCGTCACGCAGGCACTTGCGGCGGCCAAGCCGCATTTAAGCAAAGGGGAGCTGGAGCAGCTTGCGGCGGTGATGCGAAGCTGGCAGGCCGCCGAGGAAGCGGCGAGCTATTCGCCGAAGCAGTTCGAGAAAGACAGCCGGATGGCCGATGGCGTGATCCGTAGACTGGAGAGGGAGTGAGCCGATTGCAGCAGTTGCTGGAACAGATGGAGAAGAGCGTGATCGGACAGCGGCACAATATTCGTCTGCTGCTGACCGCTTTTTTGGCCGGGGGGCATGTGTTGCTGGAGGGAGTTCCCGGCCTTGGAAAAACGAAAATGGTACGCACGCTTGCCGAATTGACGGACGGTTCGTTCAGCCGGGTGCAGTTCACGCCGGACATGATGCCGAGCGATATTACCGGCAGCGTAATTTTCAATATGAAGGACAACGAATTCCAGACGGTCCGCGGTCCGGTCTTTACGAACCTGCTGCTGGCCGACGAGATTAACCGTACGCCTCCGAAAACGCAAGCTGCTTTGCTCGAAGCGATGGAGGAGCGGCAGGTGACAATTCAGGGTACGACGTACCGGCTGCCCGATCCGTTCTTCGTCGTCGCGACGCAGAACCCGGTGGAGTACGAAGGCACGTATCCGCTGCCTGAAGCGCAGTTGGACCGCTTTTTATTCAAACTGACCGTATCGTACCCGAATATGGAGTCGGAGCTTGCGATTTTAAAAGAGCACGTTCCTTTCTTCGCCGCTGCGGAGAGGAAGGAGAACGCCGTATTCTCGCTGGACCGTCTGAAGCAGCTTCGTGCGGAGCTGCAGGAGGTTGTCGTGCAGGACAGTCTGGTCGAATATATTGCCGTAATCATCCGCAAAACCCGCGAAGACAAGCGGCTCCTGCTCGGGGCAAGCCCGCGGGCGGGGATTGCGCTCATGACGGCGGCCCGCGCCTGGGCGCTGCTGGACGGGCGCAGCTTCGTCACGCCGGACGATATCAAGACCGTAGCCGTTCCGGCGCTGCGGCACCGTCTGCTGCTGACGCCGCAGATTGAATTGGAGGGAGAGACCGGTGACCACTTCATCCAGGAAACGCTGGCGACGATTCCGGTCCCTCGCTGACGCGATTGAGAAGCGGCTGATCGTGCCGACGCCGCGCATGGCCCTGCTGACAGGCGCCGGGGCGGTTCTTGTAGGCGCGGGTCATGCCGCCGGGTCAGGGGTCGGAGCCGCCGTGCAGTGGCTGGTGTGCGGCGTGCTGCTCGGGCTGAGCGCGCTCGATCTGTCGCTGCTTCCCAGGCGGCGCAGCTTGCGCGTCAGCCGCGGTCTCCCGGGGCAGGCCGATATCGGCAGCCCGTTTGAGGTGACGGTGCGCGCGGAAGCCTCGCAGCCGGTATCCTTGAAGCTGACGATCGCCGACGACCTGCCGCAGACGTTCGTTATGCCGGGAGAGCCGCAGACGGCGGCTTGGGAAGGGAAAACGGCGGAGATCCGCTACACGACGCAGGGCCGGGAGCGGGGAGAATATCATTTTCGCTCGGTATGGCTCCGCTTGAGAGGGCGGATCGGCTTGTGGGAGAAGCAGACGCGCCTGGAGCTGGAGCAGACCATCCGCATTTATCCCGATATGTCGGGGGTTCGCGGCATCTTATCTTCGATGCAAAATCAGCTGACGCTGGAAGGAAGGCGGATTTACCGGAAGGAGCGGTCCGGCTCGGAATTTCACGCGATTCGCGAATACGTTCCCGACGACGACCCGCGGTTTGTTAACTGGAGAGCGTCGGCGCGGTCCCGCACACTGATGACGAACGTATTTCGCCCGGAACGGGGCAAGGTCGTTACCATCCTGCTGGACTGCGGACGCATGATGGGGATCGAGCTGGACGGCCGGACCAAGCTCGACGTGTCGCTTGAAGCGGCGCTGGCGCTTGCCGCCGTAGCGCTTAAGCAGGGGGATAAGGTGGGGCTGCTCGCGTTCTCGAACCGGGTGAAGGTGTATGTGCCGCCGGATAGCGGACTTCTCCATCTGCAGACGTTGACGGCGGCGGTTTATAACCTGCAGAGCGATTTTGTGGAGGCCAGCTATGGTACGGCGCTGCAGCATTTGCTGCGCGTGCAAAAGAAACGGAGCCTGACTGTCCTGTTCTCCGATATGGACAATTATATGTTCGAGGAGGGGCTGCGTCCGCTGCTGATGCGGCTGAAGCGGCAGCACCGGATTTTGCTGCTCGGCCTGCGGGATGAAGTGCTGCAGCGTTGGGCGTCGGCCGAGACGGCGGGCAGGCGCCAAGCTTATGTGAAAAGCGTGGCGCACAAGTTCGCCGTCGACCGGCAAACGGTCGCTGCGGAGATGGCCGCCGGCGGGATCGACATCGTGGACGTTCCCGTCGGGCAGCTGGCCTGGACGGCGGTTAACCGGTATCTGGATCTTAAATCGAACGATTCGATATAGAGCCCGGGGAGGAGAAGAGGTCCGCCGTCCTCAATCCTGCTTCGTCCTTCGGGGCGGCGCCTTCGGCTGCAAGCTGCGTATGCCTGCGTTCGTTCAAACGTCCGTAAGTCACATACAGCGCCAGAGCAATCAGCGTGGCGCCCGCGACGATATACTTCGTTTCCAGCGACAACCCGGAAGGCGTAATATAGCCTTCGATAATCCCGGCAATGACGAACAGCGGAATCGTGCCGACCATCAGGAGCGCCGATTCCTTGACGGAGCGCAGAAGCATATATTTTCGCGTATACGGTCCGGGGTTGATCATCCGGTAGCCCATATACAAGCCGGAGCCCCCGGCAATGAAGATGGCGGTCAGCTCGATGACGCCGTGCGGCAAAATGTACGCCCAGAACACGTAGCTTTTGCCGGATTGCCAAAAGACAGCGGTTAGCGCGCCGATCAGGATGCCATTGTAGAACAGCACGTAGACCGTCAGCAGCCCGAAGGTGATGCCGCTCACGAACGCGAGAACGGCGACCCGGATGTTGTTGGTCATGATGGACGTGGACATGACGGCGCTTTGCACTTCGCCGTGGTTTTTGCCCACCGCATCGGGATTGATGCCGTCGGCCATCTCAGGGGATACGAGCGCATACAGGTTTAGCGGGTCCTGCCAGACGGCCGCGAAGCCGGACAGCGCTCCGACCATAAACAGCAGAAACGCAATCGCAATGAACTGTTTGCGTTCCAGCACGTAGCCGATAAACCGGCGCTTGAAAAAATCGCCGAGCCGATGGGACGTTTTCCACTGTTCGGCATGCAGGGCATGGTGCGCCCGCGCCACGAGCTGATTGAGGTAGAGCCCGATCTCGTCGCCGGGATAGTACGTCTGCGCGTAGGCCAGATGTGCGGAGGCCGTCCGGTACAAGAAGGTCAGCCGGTCAACCTGCGGGGCCTGTACCGTGCGGCGCTTTTTCTCGAATAAGGTCAGCAGTCCGTCAAGCTCGGTCCATACGGACTTGTGCTCGCGGATAAAGCGCTGAATGTTCATAGGTGCGAACAATCTCCTTCCGTCTCTCGAATAGTTCAATATTACCACAAAAATGGAAAGGAGGAGCGGGGAAATGAACGAGGTGAATATCAGGGAAGCTTCGATCGTGACGCCGGAGCATGTCCGGCTCCAGTTTCGGACGGCGGGTATCGGCAGCCGGACGGCCGCTCAGCTCATAGACAATCTGCTGCTGCTGGCAGCCTTCGGGGCCATCAGCCTGCTGGTCGGTCTGATCCTGATGCTGCTGGACATCGGCTTGGACGATGCGCTTGGGGAATATGCCGCCGCTTTCCTGATCGTGCTCAGCTTTCTATTGATCGGCTGCTACTACGCGTTGGCGGAATATTATATGGGCGGACAGACGTTTGGCAAAAAATGGCTGGGTCTGCGCGTCATTCAAGAGAACGGGCAGCCGGTTACGCTGCTGTCGGCCATCATTCGCAATTTTTTCCGGCTGATCGATTTTTTGCCGTCCTTTTATTTTGTCGGCATGCTGTGGATGTTCTTCCATCCGATGGACAAACGGATCGGCGACCTGGCCGCAGGCACGCTCGTCATCCGGGATATGCAGCATGAGCGGCTTGCTCTTCGTAAGCGGACCCGGAAGTGGCTGGACAAGAACAACATTCGGCTGACGTATGAACTCAAGCTGTCCGAAGCGTTCCGCAGGCGGATCGAGCGGGAGGATTGGCTGCTGCTGTCCACGTTCGTGGAACGCCTCCCCTCGCTGGATAAGTTCAAGCGCGAGGAGCTCTCCTGGCAGATAGCCGAGCGGCTCGGAACCAAGCTGGAGCTGGAACGGGAGCTTTATGCGGCCCAGTCGACGGCTTTTTTGATCGAGCTGTACGTGCAGTTGTCGGAGGAATGGACGCTGTAAACGAGGCGGGAACGGCGGAAAATATTTTGCGTAGGGATGAATGAGGACGAAAGGAAGCATGCATACTAAAATGGGCTAAATGAAAAGCCAAGCATTTCCAGAAAGCATGCCAAGGAGGAATTTCGTTCATGTTCAACGCTACTCAGCAATTGAACCATTGCCAGCAAATGATTCAACAATTGATCCAGCAAACGGATCAAGCGAGCGCGAATTATCAGCAGTTGCTCCAGCAGGAGCAGCAAAATGCGCAGCAGCTGCAAATTTTGTCCCAGCGCGAGCAGCATGCGGCGCAAGTGATCCAAACGGCGCTGCAAGGCCACCATACGGCGGTACAGCAAATGCAGCAAATGGCGCAAATCTGCAATCAGCTGGAGCAAACGCTCGTACAGTTGAATCAAGCGAGCTTTCAATCGCAGCAAAATCAAAACTTCGCCCGCGGCAACTTCTATCAATAATTGGGCAAATGCGGAACAGAGCCGGCTCCCGGGAAGAAGGGACGGCTCTGTTTTGTCGTTCGGAAAATGGTGCATAAGCGGATTTGACAAAAGCAACTGTTATTATTATAATTACAGTAAGCGAACGGAGAGAAGGGAGCCGCCCGGTGAACAGCGAATTTACGATTGCCGTCCACAGCCTCGTGCTGCTCGCCTATCGGCCGGATCATATGGCTACCAGCGATATGATCGCCCACAATGTGGATACGCATCCGGCCCGTGTACGCAAGGTGATGGGATGTTTGCGCAAGCAGGGATACGTGACGACCAAGGAAGGCAGCGGCGGAGGATTTGCGTTAAACTGCCGTCCGGATGAGGTCACGCTTGCCGAGATTTACCGCGCCACGTCGTTCGGTTCGATCAAGCCGTCCTGGTGCTCGGGGAATGTGGAGGAAGACTGCCTCGTCGCCTGCAATATGACCGAGGTGATGGATCATATATTCACGGAAGCGGAGGAGCAGATGTTGACGTACCTCCAACGGCTGACGATTCAAGACGTGCTGGAACGCGTCCTCGCGAAGCAGCAGAGAAAGTGCTAATTTTTTTTAACGCAACTGTTATTAAAAAAGTTTCAGTCGTTTCAGAGGCTTCATAACCGTGTAATGGTGTAAAAAAGGGAGGGTGATCAACATGGCAGCTGCAAATCATGAGCTGATTCGGGAAGGCGATTGGGTAAGCGGGACTTCCTGGAAGGACGAAAGGTTTATCGGATATGTCGAATGGACGGACGGAGCTGGCGCGCTGCGGGTTCGAATTACGCAATGCGACCGCGCCGAAGCGGTAGGCTTTGTGACGGAGGCCCGGCAGTCGAAAGTAACCCGGCTGCCCGAGCCCGACGGGCTGTCTTCGGACGAAGCGGCGCTGCGCGATCTGATCGAGCTGGCACTGCAAACCCGGGATCAGGCATGGTTTGAAGAGCTGAGCGCCATGCTGCCCTCGGCGTCCGCGCAAGCGGCGGGAGGGCGGAAGCCGAGCCTTCCCGGACCGAGCGGGTGGAAGGCTCCCGCCTCCCGGTTTCCGTTCGGATTCAATCTGGAGAACCTGCGTTAAACCAAAAAATAAACTAAGGAGTGGTTGAGATGGCTATTGTCAATGTTAAAGATGCGGAGTTTAAGGATGCGATTCAAGAAGGTGTCGTGCTGGTCGATTTCTGGGCGCCTTGGTGCGGTCCTTGCAAAATGATCGCCCCTGTGCTTGAGGAGCTGAACGGCAAGCTCGGCGATTCGGTGAAGATCGCGAAGGTCAACGTAGACGACAATCCGGAAACGGCCGGACAATACGGCGTGATGAGCATTCCGACGCTGAAGCTGTTCAAAAACGGCGTCGAGGTCGGTACGCAAGTAGGCGTCCGTCCGCTGACGGAGCTGGAAGCTTGGGTGCAAGCGCAGCTGTAATGGTAGCGATAGAAAGGCCCCTTCGGAAACGAGGGGCCTTTTGAGCTTGTTGAGGAACCCGCTTCGCGTAGAAAATTCTCTGCATACGCCGGTGGGGTATATCCCTCCAGCCGCTCTTGAAACCCGTGAACTTGATTAGAATTGGCGGTATTTTCACGGATTTCAAAGGCGGACGTAAACTCTTACGGAATATACCCCACCTCTATTGGTCTGAGATTTTTCTACTTCTAACGTTTCTCAACACGCTGGTGCCCCTCGAAAACGATGGGCCTTTTACTTTGGGTTAGAGTACCGATTTAGGCTTCCGATTCGTCGCCGTAAATAAAACGCTCGACCAGCCGCAGCTTTTCCTCCGTGAGCGGGCCTGCGTTATTGAACGAGAGAATCGATGAGGCCGGCAGCTTCCACCGGATTTCCCGAACCGCAAGAGAGTGGCTGAATTCGTTCCAGTTCTCCAGCTTCCACGCATCCAGGGCCAAGCCTCGGTCCCGAATGCGCTCGCGGTAATGCTGCTCGTCGGGGAGCGAGACGAGGATCGCTTTGACGTCTACGTCGTTCAGCGATGCGCCGATCCGCAGCAGCTCCTTCTCCGGCCATGCCGGATCTTCAAGCTCCCGGGTGAACGGACCGATGACGAAGGCATTCACGCCGAGGTCCACGTTTTCCAGAGCGGCGTCCATCGTGATGCGGTAGCCCAGATCCCGGCAACGTATTTTGTAAACGTCGGAATCGCGGTCGTTCGGGTCAAGCCCGGAGAGGGTCATAATCGCCTCCGATGCGGGCCGGGATAAGGTGTCCATGTCGAATAAGGCCGCATGGCGTCTGCGGGCCAAGGCTTTGGCCAAGGTCGTCTTGCCCGCGCCGGCGGGACCCAGGAAAAATACGAGCTTGCGCATGTCATGCCTCCTGTCCTGCTTCTTCTGCCATATATCGTATCATAAACGCGGAGGGTAACGGTAACGGCCGATTGTCTTTAACAAGAAACGGATTGGCTAGGATGCGATTGGCGTATCATTCAAATAAATGGAATTTTAGGGGTTCAGGGTTTACGAAACGGGGCACATATACTATAATAAAGATCACAAGTAAACAGTTTTGCTGTGAGAAGATGAGAACAGCCATCATCCAAAGTGGAGCTTTCCACATTTCGGATCATGGCTGTTTTTTGTCTTATCCTGGAAAGGAGGGGCTCTTCATGCAAGGGCTCGGGTGCAGAATATATTGACCTACGACCAATTAAGTGGGGAAGTCTTTCTTTAAAGCGAAAGTTTGAAAGGGTTTACAAAAAAACATAATGCCAGGAGGTAGGCCGATGACTCCGTTTATGGGGGAATTGCTGGGGACGATGCTTTTAATCTTATTCGGCGATGGGGTATGTGCCGGAGTGAGTCTGAACAAATCCAAAGCGCAGAATTCGGGCTGGATTGTCATTGCGATGGGCTGGGGGCTCGCGCTCGCCATTGCGATTTTTGCGGTCGGCCGATTTAGCGGCGCGCATTTGAATCCCGCCTTTACCCTCGGGCTGGCCATGGCCGGACAATTCCCTTGGGAGAAGGTCCCGTCCTATATTGCCGCGCAATTCATCGGAGCGTTTCTGGGAGCGTGTCTCGTATGGCTGCAGTACTTGCCTCACTGGAAAGCGACCGAGGATACCGGGGCGAAGCTCGGAACCTTCGCGACAGGACCTGCCATCCGCAGCCCGTTCGCGAACCTGATCAGCGAAGTGCTGGCTACGTTTATCCTGTTTGTCTGCATTTTGGCGATCGGCGCCAACAAATTTACGGAAGGCTTGAATCCGTTTGTCGTCGGTTTCCTGCTGGTCGGCGTCGGTCTTTCGTTCGGAGGAACGACCGGCTATGCGATGAATCCGGCCCGCGACCTGGGTCCGCGCATCGCGCATGCGGTGCTGCCGCTCGGGAAGAAGGGCTCTTCGGACTGGGGCTATGCCTGGATTCCGGTCGTCGGTCCGCTGGTCGGAGGCTCGCTTGGAACGCTATTTTATTATGCGGTTTTCGGAAGCTAACGCATAGGCTACATGTATATCCAACATTTTAACCATACAGGAGGGCATCATCATGGATAAAAAATATGTGCTTGCGCTCGATCAAGGAACGACCAGCTCGCGCGCCATTTTGTTCGACCGTTACGGCAGCATCGTCGGTTCCGCGCAAAAAGAATTTACGCAAATTTACCCCAAAGCCGGCTGGGTCGAGCACGACGCGATGGAAATTTGGGGAACGCAAAGCGGAGTTGCGCGCGAGGTGCTGGAAAAGGTAGGCGTACGCCCGCAGGAAATAGCCTCGATCGGGATTACCAACCAGCGGGAGACGGCGGTCATCTGGGACAAAAATACGGGAAGGCCGATTCACAACGCCATCGTCTGGCAGGATCGCAGAACCGCCGAGCTTTGCGACGAGCTGAAGGAGAGAGGCTTGGAGTCTTACATCCGGGAGAACACGGGGCTCGTTGTAGACGCTTACTTCTCCGGAACGAAAATCAAGTGGATGCTGGACCACGTCGAAGGGGCGAGGGAGAAGGCGAACCGCGGGGAGCTGCTGTTCGGCACCGTCGATACTTGGCTCATCTGGAATTTGACGCGGGGCAAAGTGCACGCGACGGATTACACGAACGCTTCCCGTACGATGCTTTATAACATCAAGCAGCTCTGCTGGGACGAAAAGCTGCTGCAGGAGCTGGACATTCCGCATTCGATGCTGCCGGAGGTCAAGCCGTCGGTAAGCGTATACGGCTCCACTGATCCGCATACGTTCGGCGGCGCGGAAATCCCGATTGCGGGTGTGGCGGGGGACCAGCATGCCGCGCTGTTCGGACAAACGTGCTTTGAATCGGGGATGGCGAAAAACACGTACGGTACCGGCTGCTTCATGCTGATGAATACCGGCACGAAGGCCGTCGAATCGAAATCCGGGCTGCTGACGACGATCGCCTGGGGCATGGACGGCAAGGTGGAATACGCGCTCGAAGGAAGCATCTTTATCGCCGGCGCGGCAGTCCAATGGCTGCGTGACGGGCTGAAGCTGTTCGACTCGGCGTCCGATTCCGAGTATTACGCGGGCAAAGTTAAGGATACGGACGGTGTCTATGTCGTGCCGGCCTTTGCGGGACTCGGGGCACCTTACTGGGACATGTACGCAAGAGGCGCGATTTTCGGCTTAACGCGCGGAACGAAGAAGGAGCATCTCATCCGGGCTACGCTGAATTCGCTGGCCTACCAAACGAAAGACGTATTGGGGGCGATGGAGATCGATTCCGGCTTGAAACTTCAATCGCTGCGGGTCGACGGCGGGGCGACCGCGAACAACCTGCTGATGCAATTCCAGGCGGACATTCTCGGGGTTGCCGTACAAAGACCACAAATTACCGAAACGACTGCGCTTGGTGCCGCTTACATGGCAGGAATCGCCGTCGGGATCTGGGATAAAGCGGAAATCGCGGCGCGCGCCGGTTCCGACACCGTATTCGAGCCGGGCATCGACGAACCGACCCGTGCGAAATTGTACCGGGGCTGGAAAAAAGCCGTGGATCGTACAATGCTGTGGGAGAAAGACGAAGAATAAGCAGTGACCGGGCCGTGCTGTGGCACCCTTCTTCAGGAGAAGGGCCGCAGCACGGTTTCGCTTGTTTTCCGGTTCCCGACGGGGTATGTTAAAAAGGATCGTAACGTCTGCACTTGAAGAAAATTCCTATTTTTATCGAAGGAGGATTTTATGTTGAAGCCGAACACCATGATTCCCGCTGTCCGGGGATTTAAAGAATTGGAGAAGGCGCTCGCTTCGCCGCACGAGGTCATTTTTTTGCTGGAAGGGGAATTAATCCAATTACAAAGCATCGTAGGGGCGGTCAAGCAAGCGAACAAAAAAATATACCTTCATTTGGAGATGGTGAAGGGGATTAAAGACGACGAAGCTTCGATTCATTTTTTATCCAAGGTGATCAAAATCGACGGGATCATCAGCACCCGGACGTCGTGCCTGCTTCACGCCAAAAAATACGGGCTGAGCGCCATTCAGCGCGGCTTCATTATCGACTCCCACTCGATCCGCACGATTATTAATTCGGCCGCTCAAGTGAAGCCGGACTATATCGAGATTTTACCGAGCTTCTCTTATCCCAAATTGAATTTGATCAAAAATGAAACGGGGCTCGATATCATTTTGGGCGGCTTTGTCGAAAAGAAGGAGGAGCTGCCCGTTCTGTTCAACGCCGGTGCGATTGCCGTATCGACCAGCCGGATCGAGCTCTGGAGCTGAGGAGGGTTGGCGCCACCCCGTCAGCGGATGAATACGATATAATGGTTACAGCATCCCGACAGCCGCAGGGCTTTGCCGTCCGGAGCAGTCATCGAAAAGGAGAATGATGCGCGAATGTACCCGTCCTTTTTTCTCGCTCATGGCCTGCCGACACTTGTGACGGAGCCGCATAGCTATTCCCGTTTCTTGAGATCGCTTGGGGCGCAGCTGCCGAAGCCCACAGGGATTGTCGTATTCAGCGCCCATTGGGAAAGCGAAGTGCAGACGATCGGCGCGGCGGCCGAGCCGGATACGCTGCACGATTTTTTCGGATTTCCGGAGAAGCTATACGGCATTTCGTACCCTGCAAAAGGGAATATTCTGCTTGCTATGGGCATTGGGCGGCTGCTCGATGCCGAAGGGATCGCCTGCGCTCTGGACGATACTCGGGGACTCGATCACGGCGTATGGACACTGCTCTCGCTTATGCACCCCGCGGCGGACGTGCCCGTCGTCCATTTGTCCGTGAATCCGCTGCTGGTGCCGGAAGAGCAGTACCGGATCGGCCGCGCACTGCAAGCTTTGCGCAGCGAGGGGATGATGATCGTCGGCAGCGGCGGGACGGTGCATCATCCCGGCACGCTGCATTGGCAGGACGATGCCGCCGAGCTGTGGGCGAAGCAATTCGACGCCTGGCTGTACGACCGGATTACGGTGTGGGATTCGGATGCCTTGTTCGATTACGAGCGGCGGGCGCCGCATGCTTCTCTGGCCGTGCCGACGGCGGAGCACTTCGCGCCTCTGCTAATCGCAATGGGAGCGGCGGACCGCAGCCGACGAGCGAAGCTGCTGTACCAGAAGTATCAGTACGGAACGCTGAGTCTGGGGGCGTGGATGTTCAGTTAGCTATTCGTGCGCCGAATGAATCAGAAAGGATACTTCGCCGGTGTTCGTATAAATCACGTAGTTGGCACCAAGCCCTTTATAAATCAAGCGCGGATGGTTCGACTGCGTAATGACATACAGCGGTTCCGAGGTCCAGGTTCGGCAAATGCGGATATAGCGGCAGCACAGGGTTAGGCTGTTCTCGAACAAAAACACTTTGCCGACGGGCCATTCGGGGATGAGCCACGTATTCTCCTCGTTCGTATCCACCATCACCATTCGCTCGACCCCAAGCTCCTGCAGCCGGGTCTGTTCGGCTTTGTTGTTGACGATGACCGCAAACGGGATGCTGCCGAATTTGAGCTGCCGGATAAACGCTTCGCCGGGTTTGTTGGGAGCCGAGACCAAAATGTATTGCTGTTCCTGTTCCATGATTTTCTCCTCCTAAGGCATATAGGAGAGAAGGCAATGCGAAAGAAGCCTGCGGGGGAATAGACGAGCTCCGCCGCGGCTTTCTAAGGCACGGAAACAAGCCGTGTCTTGCGCGTAATAACGATGCCTCTCTCGACTACGCTGACGAGGTTAGCTGACGGGTTCGGGCGGTGAGAGTCGCCCTACTCTGGCGCATATGCGGCATGCGCGCTCGAGATTCACCCCCATGCGATGGGCGGCACGGCTTTCACGGCGTGCGCCGCATCGCTTGTTTTGGTTCCCCCGCTTTCCTGTTAAGGAAATTAAGCGATGTGATTGGATTTTCGAATCAACTTGAGTCGTATCATACGCCTGCGATTTAGCCAGTGTAAAGAAACGCCGCAGCGCATATTCGGCCTTAGGATATATTTGGAAGGGGAAAGATGATGCCGATCTCCGTTATTCTGCATGAATCTCTGTATTTCTTCGATTTTCTTGAAAATGATGAAAAGCGGCGAATCGCGCAGCTTTTGTATCGATAATCGATGCCGGTTCCATATGAATCCGTTTCCACACGCCAAAAAAGCAAAAAGATCAAAAATAGCGTGCGGTTTCGGATTTTACTTTGCTCCGCAACCGGCGTATGATTCATGTCAACAACTTGATATTCCAAGCCAAACGCTGAATTCCCGAACCGGGAAGCGGGGGAACCAATCGAAACCGCCGATAAGAAGGACGGTTTCATGGGGTGAATCCTTTCGCGCTTGTTTTGCAAGCGCTGGGGTAGGGCACTCTCAAGCCCGAATCCGACAGCTAACCTCGTAAGCGGATTGAGAGAGAACGACGATCGTGCCTCTGCAGCCTGTGTGAATTCCTGTGGCAGAAGCCCGAGAGTAGAGTTTCTCTGCTCTTGGGCTTCTTTTTGTTTTTTTTTATTAAACTTAAATATCCCATATTTCCCTAAAAAAGGAGAAAATGTTCATGTTAAAATTAAGCGATCCCCTGCCCGAAGTTAACGAAGGTGTCTTGTCGACGAGCCGGATCGGGCTTATCGAGGTATACCGGTTCGACTGCCGGCTGATTGAGGCCCGCATCGCGGGCAATTGCCGCGACTGCAACTGCGGATTGCTTAAGCTGTCCTCCTACGGCGTAAACGGCTGGGCGGAATACGTCGTGCCGAACACGCAGCCGTACGCCGATATCGTGCGGTGGACTTCGGTCTTTCTGAAGCTGAAGGGGCTGTCCGTTTGCGAAGCCGTCAGCTACGTTCGTAGCCATGCTGCGGCGTGGGGACCGGTGCGCACGGACATCGCGGAAGTCGCTCTGGCCGATTTGGCCGCGCAGCTGCTGAATCCGTCGGCGGGACATGCACATGAGGGGGCTTCCTTCGAGCGCTCACGCTTGATCGACCGTTCGCAAGCTTACTGCTCATTCTGAGATGGCATTGGACCGAACGGGCAAAATGATCGTGAAGGTCGTCCCGGCTCCCTTCTCGCTGTGCACTTCGGTTCGGCCACCCATGCTTCCGATGATGCCGAGCGCGACCATCGTACCGATGCCGGTGCCTTTTTCCTTGGTCGTATAAAACGGGGTGCCAAGCCGGTCGATTTCCGCCGGGGTCATGCCGATCCCTTGATCCGATATTTCAATCAACAGCTTTCTTTGCCTCCGGTACGCTTTAATTTCCAACGTTCCCCCGTCGGGCATCGCTTCAATGCCGTTCTTGACAATGTTGATCAGCGACTGGTTGAGCCGGGAAGCATCGGCCTTGAGCTGAAGGCCCTGCTCGATGGAGCTGGCGATGCTGACCGTATTCATGAGCGCGTAAGGGGACATCAATTCGATGATTTGCCTCAGCAGCGGCTCAACTTGGATAAGCTGGATCGAATCGGTCTTCGGCTTGGCAATCGCCAAATAATCCGAGATGATCGCTTGGGCCCGCTCCAATTCGTTGATCATCATACGCAAGTAATCGGGCTTGGCTTCTTCCGCAATCTGATTTTTGCCCATCAATTGCAAAAAGCCGCATACAACGGTGAGCGGATTGCGGATTTCATGGGCAAATGAGGCGGCGAGCTCTCCGACAAGATACATTTTCTCCGCGCGCTCCACTTCTTTGCGCAGCTTCATTTTTTCATAAATTCCCTCCAGAATAAAAAGTGACATCGCCATCGTGAAGGTCGTAACCAAGATTAAATACATCAGAAACCAACTGATCAGAAGGTCTTCCCTTCCGGTACGAAAGCTGGAGAACACGATGGCGGTAAGCGCCCAGACGAGGGCTAAACCGGTGCCGTGGAGTACGCGCTTGATTTTGCGCTGGGCGGGTCGAAAGGGACCGAAGATGATCATTAGCGGAAACACAATCGCGTACACGATCACCGTTGTTACTATGCCTTCTCCGCCGAGCAGCGACCGGAAGGCGAGATAAGCGATGGAAATATAAAGCAGATTGCGGTGGCCCCCGTACAAGTAGCAAAGCAGAATCGGCACATAGCGCAAGTCGAAAATATGCCCGGAAAACAAGCGAATCGGAAACGCCATGCACATCGCCATCGCTACGATGCAGAACAGGAGCAGAAACCACCGGTTGGTACGCTCCGGCCTGTCTTTGTCGAGACAAACGATTTGATAAAAAAAGATCGATAAAATAATGATAAAGATGTTCAGCAGCAGGGGAAGAACTTCAATCATAAGACACCTCCTGATGGCGATGGGACTAGCGAACCGCAAACGTACTGTTCTGATCAAGCCGGTCGTTACGCTTTCGGACAACGGCGGCATCCTAAATGGTTATTTTCGACAATTCTTCCTTTTTCCCTGCTGCGACTTATTTGGAGATTCGGATGGGGTTGGAAACCTTTGGGAAGAAAATGCGTTAAATATAATGAAAAGCGCACATTTTTCGTCTTTTTGCGCGAAATCGCTTCTAAATCAAGCCTCGCTAGAATATAGATTACTAGAGGAACATGCTGATGAGGTGACGTGTATGAAACGAAGAGGATGGAGAAGATGGAGCCGGTTCTGGTGGCGGGGGAGGCTCGCGCTGCTGGCAGGCTGCCTCGCCGTGACGGCGGCGGGCTGTAGCCTAACGGGCGGCGGGCAGCCGGACAAGCCCGTTGCTGCGCCGGTCGAGCCGGAGAAGCCCGTCGCGGACCCGCCGCCGACGCCACCGGTTCAGCCGCCGGCCTATCAGGCGCCGCTGACCGGGATGATGCTGCCGCAGCCAAGCGAGGCCCGGCCGGTGATGGTCATGATCAATAACCATCCCGCGGCCCGGCCGCAAAGCGGGCTGACACAGGCGGACGTCTTGTTCGAGGTGCTGGCCGAAGGCGAGGTGACGCGGCTCGTGGCGCTGTTCCAGAGCAGCGCGTTCGCGGAGCCGATCGGTCCGGTGCGCAGCCGTATTTTATCGATATCGGCAAAAGCTTCGGAGCGATCCAGGTGCATGCGGGCGGCAGTCCGGATGCGTATGAGCAGCTGGGGAAAGAGAAGATCGCCGACCTGGACGAGATTACGAATGCCGGGTCTTATTTCTGGCGGGAGAAGTCGCGGAAAGCTCCGCACAACCTGTATACGAATCTGGAGAACATCCGCGCAGGCGCGCAAAAGCGGGGGCTGGACGAGCAAGGTCCGACGGGGTCGGTATACGCCTTTGCAAAAAGCGAAGCGGAAGCAGTCGGGGCGATGGGGACGGCGGCGCAGGACGCTCCCAAGGTAGATATCACCTTTTTGTGGAAAAGCTATGTCGTTTCTTACGAGTATGACGCGGCCAGCGGCAAATACCAACGGTCGATCAACGGCAGCAAGCATACCGATCTGAACAACGATCAGCCGCTGAGCGCTTCCAATGTGGTCGTGATGGGTACGGATCATAAGGTGTTGGATAAGGAAGGCCGTCTCAACGTCCGGCTGACCGGCAAAGGTCCGGCGTTGCTGTTCCAGCAGGGCAAGGTGAAATCGCTGGAGTGGAGACGGGATAAGATGAACGATCCGGTCCGCTATTACGAGCAGGACCGCGAAGTCGCGTTCCGACCGGGACAGACGCACATCATGATCGTGCCGCTGAATCCGTCGTTCGAAAGCCATGTGACGTATGGTGTCCCCGGCGGCGGCTCGGGAAAGCCGGACCCTGCTTAGCAGGGGCTGGAATGGACATTACGGCTGTGCCGGTTTCTCCAGAAGGACGCGCCAATCATCGATTTGCAGCGATTGCAGCGCCCCGTCCGCGCCTTTGTCGGCCTGCACGGAAAAGTATTCGCGGCTGGAAGCGGGGCCGCCAAGGATAAACTGTTCGACCTGCCGCGCCTGCTCCTCCGTATCGGCGGTCCGCCGCACCCACGACGGAAAAGCGTGCCGCTTCCGGCCCATTTGCTCTTGAACAACGTGCAGTCCGGACGCTTCGGCCAACGCCTTCCATTCGCGGACCGACAGGCAGAGGACATGGCTCGGGTCGCGCATGGCCTCGAAGCGGTTCATGAAGGCGGCCAAGGCATCGTCCTCCGGGGCGACGTTGTCGATGAACACGAACCGTCCTCCGGGCTTCAGCACGCGCGCCGCTTCCTGCATGAAGAGCGCGGGATTCGGGAAATGATGCGCGGCGATCCGGCAGGTGACCGCATCGAACGCGGCGTCCAGGAACGGCAATTGCTCCGCATCCGCAACGGTGTACAGAATGTTATCGCATCCCCGGCCCGTCAGGTGAGCGGCCGCCGCGGCGAGCATAGGCCGGGTCAAATCGGTCGCGGCAATGTGCCGAACGTAGGGAGAAAGCTTTCCGGCCGCATGGCCTCCGCCAGTCGCGATATCGAGCACCTGCCACTCGGGCCGAGGATCGAGCCATTGAAGCATCACCTCAAGGTCGTCTCCTTGCGCGTGTCCCTCGCTTGCCACATATTTCTCCGCATGCTTGCCGAATTGCTCCTGAACGCGTGCTTTAACACTCCGATCCCGATCCATCGTCACCTCTCCTTTGGTTTCATTTAATGAAACCAAATATCATATAATGAAACTTGGTGTTTTTATTTTATCATAATCCGCTTCATCTGACTATGGCGGACACAAAAAAGAGTTGAGGCTCTGGTCCTCAACTCTTTTTTGTGCTTACGGCTCATGGGGCAGGCCATGGCGAACTTTGAACGGCACTGACGCTTATTGTCGGCCAATGCAGCCAAGCACGGAAAAATGCGGATCGTGTTACCTCTCTTTACGCAGGTAAAATGTTGAAAAATGTCGAAATTTACCTAAAAAACATATATTTTATGTTGTGAATCTATTATAATGAACTAGCAATGAATAGTTAATAAGTCCTAATATGAGACTATAGAAATGGGACAGGTGAGATGGGTTTGCATTCAAAACGGAGAAAAACAACGATAGCGGCAGCTGTTATGGCGCTCTTCGTCGCTACCGGCTATTTGGGAAATGAGAGCGTTTTTGCAGATGAGAAGCCGGCGGTCAACAAAGAAATTGTAAGCCCTTACCAAACCTACACGTACGATTTAATGGCAGAGCATATCCGTAAGCTGGCGGAAGCCTATCCGGAGCTAATTCAAGTGAAGCCGATCGGCAAAACCGCGTACGGTAAGGAGATTATAGCGGTCAAGCTGGGCAAAGGCGAAGCATCCGTTCTGATTGACGGGTCTCAGCACGCCAGAGAGTGGATGGGGACGAATCTCATTTTATATATGATCGACCGCTATGCTTATGCCTACGAGCACAATATGAAATATGGCGACTATGTGGTTCGGGAGTTGTTGGATCACTGCTCGATCTGGTTTGTTCCGATGGTAAACCCGGACGGTGTGACGCTACAGCAAAATGGGCCCGGCGCATTTCCCGAAGACGCGAGGTCCGGACTAGTAAGCATGAATGGCGGCAGCTCCGATTTCAGCCGATGGAAAGCCAATGCGCAAGGTATAGACATTAACCGGCAGTATCCCGCGGAATGGACCGGAATTCGCTACTCGACCAAGTATCCGATGTATAAAAATTACAAGGGCTCGGAGCCTGCGGAAACGGCGGAAGCGCAAAGCATGATCCGGTTTACCTACGACGCCGATCCGGAAATTGCCTTATCGTATCATACTTCCGGGCGTGTCCTGTATTGGCATTTTCATACCAAGCCGGAGAATTTGGAGCGGGACCGGAAAATGGCTGCAACCCTAAGTGGTATGACAGGATATAGCTTGGTCAAGCCGGAGGATTATCCGTCCGGGGGAGGATTTACGGACTGGTTTATCGCTCAATTCGGTCGCCCCGGTTTTACGGCTGAATTGGGGCCGTACCATGAGGAGACGGCGCTGCCTCTCTGGACGTTTACCGACATTTGGGCGGAAAATCAGACGATGGGCTTGTACTTGGCTTCGGAAGGCTACAAGCTGTCGCGACAACGCTATCCTATCGAGACGGTGGAGAATAAGCTTCAACTGCTTGAATCGGTCAAGCTGTATAACCGCCCCAACGAATCTTTTCCTACAGGGGGCGAGACTCCCGCCGGACCGGTCGTGTCGGATGCCAGAATGGGGGATTGGTTCCGGATATCGACCTGGCTGGGCACGAAGTGGGTCCATCTCGATAAGGCATCTTACCTTCAAGGGCACACCGAGAAATTCGTCCAAGAAATTGAGTTGCAGGACGCGACGCTTTTATTCAAGCGTCCCGCTGCGGAGAATCAGGAGCCGGCAGGCAAGCTGACGCCTCAAAAGGTCGGCACATTGGAACGGTGGAATGATTGGGTCTTGATCCATACTTGGGGAGGAGACTTCTGGACACCGTATAAGAAGCGGACGGAAGCGCAATGAACATGATTCATAATACGCATCGTAAGCGAAAGGGGGAAGCTTCAATGATACGCCGATTAGGATGTATTGTCATCATATCTGGCTTTCTATTAAGTGCGTCCATTGGTCCGGCGGCCAGTGCGGAAGCCAAAAATTCTAAGGAACCGGTCATTTGTCTGGATCCCGGTCATCAACTGTATGGGAACAACGAGCTTGAGCCCATAGGTCCCGGGGCAAAGGAAATGAAGGCCAAGGTAACTTCGGGGACCCGGGGCGTGAAAACGAAAAAGCCGGAATATGTCGTAACCTTGGAGGCATCCCTGCTGATGAAAGCAAAGCTGGAAGCCCTCGGTTATCAAGTACGCATGACCCGTGACACGCATGAAGTGGACCTCTCCAACAAAGAAAGAGCGGCCATGTGCAACCAGGCGCGCGCCGATTTGGCGGTTCGCGTCCATGCCGACGGGGACGGCTCTCCGAAGACGAAAGGTATCTCCTTACTATATCCTGCATGGAGCGAGTGGAGCCAACCGATATTCGCCCAAAGCAAAGAGGCCGCTCAGGACGTATTGAACGAAGTGCTGGCTGCTACGGGAGCGGCTTCCCGAGGCATTGTGCCGCGATCCGACCTGTCCGGATTCAACTGGTCGGAGGTGCCAAGCATTTTGGTAGAAATGGGGTTCATGACCAACCCGGAGGAAGATGAGAAATTATCGGATGCCGGCTATTTGGACCGATTGACGCAGGGTGTCGTGAATGGAATCAATAGCTTTATGGCTACGCAGACAGAAGGAACGGAGCGGGAACAGCAGGGGCGAATTTATTTGCCGGAAACCGCCCGGTTGTACGAATCGCGGAACGGTAAAATGATCCGCACGGCGCTATCGCTGACGTCGCAAACGGTACAAACCTCCGCGGTATGGGGCAATTGGCGCAAAGTGAGCACCTGGGCAGGTGACAAATGGGTCGACGCCGGACAAATGCCGATTGAGGTGCAAAAAGCGGAGCGGCTTCTTGAGCTTACAAAGGATACGGCGATGTATCGAAGCCCTCTGGACAAAGCTCCCGTCGGTGGACTTACGCCTCAAAAGGTACAGGCATACGAGCAGTGGAACGGATGGTACTCAATCGACACGTGGATGGGAAGAGTGTGGATACAGGCCGATGTTCAATAGCTTCTGTCCGCCAACTCTTTTCGAAACTCCCAAGGTGAATCGGCCTTTATGAAACGCAGAAACCACCGTCTTCAGGTTGACTACACCTGACGGTGGTTTTCTTAGTTTACGGAAAATACGCCGGCTGTTGCCTGTCCAGCCTCTGTCTTGGTGCGTCATTTGGGTCCTAGAGGCTCCCGCGCCGCCTTAGCCAGAAGCGAGGCGTAATATTCCGAGCCTGCGGTGTTTAAATGGACGCCATCGGAGGCGAAGAAGGAAGCTTTGCCCGCGCTTGCGGCATGCCAATCCACGAGTGTCGTATTGGCGAAGCGGCCGGAGGCTTCTTTCAGCATGTCGTTCACCGTTCCCTCCCATGGACGGGGAACGCGCGTATTCACCAGCACGATCTGCTCCGCATCGGCAAGGGAGTGCAGCAGCGACTCCAACTGCTTCTTGGAGAACGCACCGTTCGTGCCCAGCTCGAGGATGATCCGGGAGCCGAGCTTTCCTTTTGACTGAAGCCGATCGACGACCTCTTGCGCCTGGGACAGTTGTCTTCCAACCTTGCCGTCGATGACGATACCGGGCAGCTGCTTCTCCAACTGCGCAGCGGTGCCGAGCAGAACCGAATCGCCGATCGCCGTAATCCCTGCCCCCGCTTCTTCTTCAGGAGCGGCTTCCATGGCGACGGGAGGGGCGGTTTCAGCGACGACTTCGGTAGCTTTATCCGTTTTCGGACCCGGC
Source organism: Paenibacillus elgii NBRC 100335 (assembly GCF_004000865.1). Taxonomy (GTDB): domain Bacteria; phylum Bacillota; class Bacilli; order Paenibacillales; family NBRC-103111; genus Paenibacillus_G; species Paenibacillus_G elgii. Next base: position 27,831 of record NZ_BIMB01000033.1, read on the forward strand.
GCTTCCGTTACCGTGCCCGTCCCGGTTCCTTGTTCAGGCTGGAGGGGCGGTGTCGGCGCTGGCACCGGTGCAGCGATCCCTTCGCTCCCCTCGGCCAAGGCATTGGTAACGGTGGGGGGCTGCGGGCTCTCTCCCAGGCAGGAAGCAGAGATGAACAAAATGAGCATCCCCGACACGACCCAGCGCATGCCCTGCTGCGGGAGCCGTTTCCGGTACCAGCCGAGCAACTGCGTTCCCCAAGCTTTCATACCTCCCCGACGAATAGGCTCCTCAACGAATTTCCAAGACAAAGCCGCAAGTCCGATGGTAGCGGTCAACTGTAGGGCGGCGCGCACCAGGCTGATTCCGTCGCTGCCGCTTGCCGGACTGGTCAGAATGATAACGGGATAATGCCACAAATAAATGCCGTAAGAGCGTACGCCGAGCCAGCGCAGCGGATGCCAGCCCAAGATACGTCCGAGCTGGCCGGACGGGTGAACAAGCGCCGCTACCGTGACTGCCGCCGCCAGAGACAACAGGACGAATCCGCCTTGATATAAGAAAGCGTCGTACTGGCTGCTTTGGACGATCATCAGCAGAACGGCGAACAGACCAGCCGTTCCGGCCCAATCCACGATCCGCCTGATGCGGACGGATGTGCCGGCGGAGAGCTTTCCGCTCGGCCAGACAACCGCGAGCGCGGCTCCGATCAGCAGGCCGAAGGCTCTGGTGTCGGTTCCGTAATAAATCCGGCTCGGATCGGCGCCGGGCTCGTACAGCAGCGCCATGGCGGCTGCCGAAGCGGCTGCGCCGACCAACATGACTCCGGCAAGCCAGCCCCGCCGGAGCTGCAAGCGCAGGCCGAGCGCCAACAGCAAGGGCCACAGCAAATAAAATTGCTCCTCCACCGCAAGCGACCAGAAATGGCCGAGCGGGGAAGGGGGGCCGAAGCTTTCGAAATAAGACACCTCGCGGTACACCAGCCACCAGTTGCTGACATAGGTGAGCGCCGCCAGGAAGTCTCCCTGAAGCGCAGGCAGCCGGGAGCGGTCGATCATCCATATCCACACCGCAACCGCCGTGAGCAGGACCAGCATGGCCGGAAGCAGCCGCCGGAAGCGCCGCAGCCAGAAGCTTTTCAGATTCAGTCGTCCTTCTCTTCGCCATTCGGCGATCAACAAATCCGTAATCAGATAACCGGACAGGACGAAAAATATCCCGACACCGAGCAGCCCGCCGGGTACCCACCCGGGGTGAAGGTGATAAGCGATGACGGCTAGTACGGCCAGAGCCCGCAGGCCGTCGATTCCGGGCATGTACCGGCTTTTTCCTTCGATCGGTGATGGCATCATTTTTCCCTCTTTCGTTAGCTCGTAGGACTTCATCTTATAGCGAAAAGAGGCGGATTTTGTAACAAAAAAGTTACATCTGTGCCGAATCGAACTATTTCCGTTTTCAAGGCGTATTTACTATGAATACGGGAACCGGAGGATCGTTCATTGAAGGAATATTTGATCTCGGAAGAGCAATCGCGGGCTTGGTTTGAAGAACATTCTCCCTACGTTTACGGGATTGCCCTCATGATGACCAAGTCTGCCATGCTGGCTGACGACATTACGCAGGAAACCTTTTTGCGCGCTTACCGGAAATTTCATTTATACAATCCCGCCAAGCCTTTGCGTCCGTGGCTGTATCGGATTACGCTAAATATGGTGCGGAGCACGCTTCGCAAGCAGCGGTGGCTTACCTTTTTCGGTCAACTGCCGGTTGAAGCCGGGACGGATTCCGTAGAGGATCTGATCCTAAAAAGCGAAAGCGAGCACGAACTATGGCAGGTGGTGAACCGCTTGTCTCCGAAAAGAAGAGAGGTCCTTATTCTGGTCTACTATGTCGGGTTGTCTTTGCAGGAGACTGCCTCCCTGTTGAACATTCGTCTGGGAACATGCAAGTCAAGGCTGCATGCGGCGCTTGAGCAGCTAAGGAACGACGATGCGGAGAGCTATCAACTGACGTCGATCAAGGAGGGGCTTAAATGACTTTGCAGACCGATAAAAAGGGAAAAGCGCAGGATTGGTCCACGGAATCGTCGGAGGGCGTGCAAAGCCGTTTGAAGCAGCTAGGGCCCTCCTTTACGTTTGAGGAGCTGTGGGAGCTACACAAGCAATCCGTCGGGAAAAGCCGGCCGTCAGCCAAGGGGAGCATGACGCTGCGGAAAAAGGGGATGATCCTAGGGTATGCGGTTATTGTTTGCGCGATTCTGCTGACGGGAGTCGGCCTGTACTCCCCAAGCGTAGGCGCTGCTCTGCAAAAAGTATTTTTTATCGATTTGTTCTATAAAAATGTACGAGGCGGTATGGACAGCGGGCTATATCAGATTGAGAAGCAAAATCTTGGTACGGCAACTGACGTATCGGTTACGGATCAGGATATTCGGCTTACCGTTGCCGAGGTGTTCTACGACGGAATTCAATTCGTAATCAATTATCAGGTGGATTATCTAAAAAAGCAGAAGATTAAGGAAGAAGATGCCGCCGTGTATTACAAGTACAAATTTGAAGATGCTCACCCTGCGATGATAGGCACACATGCATTTACAATAACCGGTGATCATACTTTCATAGGGACGACGGTGTTCAATACCGAACCGCTGCCGGAGAATGCGCGGCTTCATATCGAGATCCGGCGAATCGGGACGACGGACGGGAATTGGGATGTTACGGTTCCGGTGTCGCTCGACAAAACCAAACCGTTTATCAAAATCGTTCGGCCTCAAATTACAGGCGCTTATGAGGATAAGAAATTTATGATCGATCAAATTACCTTTACTCCTGTGGGCACTCAAGTTGTGATCAAGACAGACCATTCGGGAAGTTTATCTTATTTCTTGGAGGATGATCTTGAGACTCGATTCGATAACGCAGGCGGGATAGGTAATAACTTTAGTCCGCTTTCCGAAATTAATCCGAAGCCTCCTTATGTTACTTTGCTGGTACACGATTCGACAAGCGTGCAATCCAATACGCTGCATCAGAGGGAGGAATATGCGGATTATCATGGTCCCGGAAGCTTGCCGGTCACATTAAAGGGAGCTCGGGGAGGAACGATTACGATAACTGATGTCCAATTTTTGGAGGACTCGACGGTGGTCTATTACGAAGCCAGCGATGCCGCGAATCAGAAACCTTTTCTTATTTTGGAAGATTCATCGGGCAAAGGTTTCGTTTCCGCCCCAAATGCCGTCCGGCTTTCCAGAGATTCGTTCGCCTACAAGCTGCAATATTCGAAGCTTCCTTCAGACCGGTTTACATTTCAACTGATCGTTAATGAGTATTCCCCAGAGCCTAAAGAACCGGTGAAAATAAAAATTCCGATCGATTGGGAATAAGACGATATAACGCAGCAAGTCCGGTTCCCGGGCACGATGGCTCCGGAGACCGGACTTGCTTTTGTAAAGGACGCTAACCAAGCGTGTCCCATGCTTCTTGGCTCACTTACTGCGGCTGCAAGTAAGTTTTCACCTGCCGTTTCCACAGCTCGACGTAAGATCCCATGGCCCATTGAATCATGACGACCGATTCCTTCGGTTGAAGCGGCAGCGTCATGAGAGGGATCGGAATCCACTGATCCGCATACGGGTAAATGATAATGTTTTGCTCGGTGACGACGGCGACCATGTCGCGGTTCGGGGAGGAGAAGGCATCCACCGCGCCCGGCTGCACCCGCACGATATCGCGCCAGGGAACGGCCAGCTCGTCGTGGGAGACGACCGATTGGGGGAGCGCCAGCGGCACTTCCTGCAAGCGGTACGCCGGGCCTTCCGCTGCGCCGTTTGCCGGGCTGTCATAGGAAGCGAGCTGCGCCGTCCATTTCCCTTGCTTGCGGGCGATGGTCCAGCTCTCGCCGGAAAGATCCGCTGCGGCAGTCTTCGCGCGACCGGAGCCTACCGGCTGCGCAGGCTTCAACTCCTTCAGCACAGGGACGGCGGCAGCGGCGAATACGCTGTGCAGCGTGACGTGCGGCTCCGATAGCGGAGCGGCCGTCTTCTGGCCCGAGGCGAGCTGCTCCAGCTCCTTCACCCACACATAGTCCTGCTGCGCCGGGGACGGGGCGGCGCCGTTTTTACCTGCCGTCGTTTGCGCCACGGCAACGTAGCGGTTGCCGGCGAACATCAGCTTCTCCGCCCGGACGACGGTCTGTGCCAGCTTTCCGCGCTCTGCGCTGCCGCTTGTTTTCGGCTTGGCCGAGGCCACATGGGCCGTCAGCGTATACGTTTCCTGCGCGCCGTTTGCTTTCGGCTCATTCTCGATTTTCCAGAAATCAAGCTTATACGGCATTAGAATGCCTTCGCCTTCCGCCGTCTTTTGCAACCGGTTCCGGTCCGGTGCGATAAGAACGGTGCGGTATGTGCTAGGAGCCTGAGGGTTTTCCGCTGCGGGCGCATCGGAGCGCAGGCCGATCAACAGCGCCGACCGGACGGAGGCTTCCCAATCCGGGCCGTGGGGCGCGGGAGCAGTTGCGGCGGGCTGCTGCATCTCCGGCTTCTCCGCTGCTTCCTGCTGCACAAGAGGGAGAGGGCGGCTGTCCGTAACGAACAAGAATACGAGAGCCGATGCCAGCACGGCGGAAACGCCGGCACTCCAAGCGCTCCACCTGCGAGGCCTGCGAACGGCGGCGTGGTTATCGATGCGTTCTTCGATGCGCTTGCGCAAGCTGTCGTTGAACCCGTTTTGGCTGAACGGCCCGCGGGCCAATTCTTTCTTGAGCTCGTTATCCATCGGATCCAAGGCTTCGACTCTCCTTCATCTTCGATATTTTCCCCCGTGCGTGGAACAGCCTCGATTTAATCGTTCCTTCGCTTACGCCAAGCACCTCCGCCATCTCTTTCATAGACAGCTGATGGTGAGCGTACAGGATCAGCACCTCGCGGTATTTGACGGGCAGCTTCAGCACCATATCCCACATCTCGTTCACGGCCATCTTGTTAAGCACCTCGTGTTCCGTAGAAGCGGCGGCCTGCTCGTACTCCCCGCGCGAGGCGATGAAGTCGACGAGCGTCACCTTGCGATAGAAGGCCGACTTGCGGTAATCGAGCGTCATGTTGCGGGTGATGGCGAGCAGCCACGTCTTCACCGACGATTCGCTGCGGAACGTGCTCAGATTGCGGTAAACCTTGATGAAAACCTCTTGGGTTATATCGTCAGCCTGATCCCACTTTCGTGTGATGCTGTAGGCGTAATTCCATACATCTTTCCCGTACGCGTTCATCAGCTCGTTCAAAATGGCTTTCTTGTCGGAGCTCGCGGACAGGTATTTCAAATAGTCGAAATTGACATTCGATTCCAAAGCTGCCACCTCTAATTTTAGACGATCTCCCCGGCATTACGGTTCAATCGGAACGGGACCGAACCTGCCAAGCGGCCCCGGCCCGTACCTTCTCTTACCCAGTGTACTGCGATCGTCCAATGAAAGAAAGGGGCAAAATACAGTTGGCGAAACGTCAACCGCTTCCAGCTCGCCGGTTATCCGGCCATATTGTTTTTCGCGTCCTGCGGACTGAAAACGGAAATATGGTCGACTTTGCCGGTGGCAGCCGGAATGACGAATTTCAGCTCAAACTGCTCGCTTGCTTGAAAAACGTAGATCTGATCGTCGCCGTTCTTCGCCGTCTCCTTCGGTTTGCCGAGCGTCTTCTCAATGGCGGGCAGCGTCAGCTTGTGAAGCTCCGGATCGTAGGAGCGGACATCGAAGATCAGCTCGCCCTTGTTGAAGCCGAACGTGATGCCGTGTTTTTTGTAGGTGGCGTACAACCCTTTGCCGGCCGAATCGATCTGATCCGCCTTGCCCCATTTTTTCTCGACTTCGTCAATCAAATTGGTATGAGCGGCGAAGTCGCTACCTTTCACCTGACCTTTGCGCGCGAGGACTAACATATCCTTGAGCTGCGCTTCGACAGACGCGGAGTCAGGCTCCACGTTCGAAGGCGCTGCGGGAGAAGACGGCGCAGGCTTGGCCGGGGCTTCGGGCGTTGTCGCTGTCCCCGGCTGCTGCGATGGCGCTGTGGCTTCGGGCGGTGCGGACGTCCCGCCGGGCTGGCAGGCGGTCAGCGCAAGCAGACCGGCGGCCGCTGCGGCGAGCAGCTTCATTCTCTTGATCGTATGCATGCGGTAAGCACTCCTTTGCTGAGAGATGAGTTGCGGCTTGACCGAAATCGGCGGCGCAAGCCTTACTCTTTCTTTACCCCAAGCTCGGGTACCGTAACGAAGGCATATCCGTCCTGCTTCAACGCTTCGATCATGAGCGGCAGCGCTTCTATCGTATTGTCCAGCTTGCCGTTTTTCCCGCCGAAGCTGTGCATCAGGATGATACCGCCGTTCTTCGTCCGCTTGCGGGCAAGCTCTACCATGTCGGCCGAAGCCGCTCCGGTCCAATCCTTCGTATCGACCGTCCAATTGACGAGCTCACGTCCCGCGGAGGTCAGGTTGCGCTTGATCGAAGCGTTGACGGCGCCGTAAGGCGCCCGGACCATCGGGCTGTAGGAACCGATCACTTTTTCGATCGCTTCGTCCGTGTTTTTGATTTCTTTCTGAATCTGGTTGGGAGACAGCTTGGTCAGGTTTGCATGATCCCAGGAATGATTGCCGATGGAATGGCCTTCGTCATGAATGCGTTTCAGCACATCCGGGTGATTCACTACCTGTCTGCCCACGACGAAAAAGGTGGCCTTCACTTCGTACTGCTTCAAAATATCCAGCACCATCGGCGTATACTTGCTGTCCGGGCCGTCGTCGAACGTCAGCGCCACTTGCTTCGTCGCTTTGACCGCTCCCGAATTTCCTTGCTGCGCCGCGGCTCCCGGCTTACTCTCCGGCGTCCGTCCGTCGGTGGGCTGCACGGCCGGCGCCGTCGTCGAACCGGCTTCCTGAGAGGATTTCGGATCCCCCGTATATTTTGCGTGGGTCGCCTGCTCGGGGACTACCCCCGGTACAGACGCGTTGTTCGGCGTCCGGGTCTCGTGCTGGCCGGCGGAAAGTGGCTGCCGCGTCTCGGCCGCATGGAGGCTGAACATTACAATCGTCGTGGCGCTGAGCAGCGAAGCGCCGAGTACGACGAGTTTTCGGTCGGATAGGATTCGTATGGCCATGTTAGCATTCCTCTTTCACAGGTTCGTGCTTTGCAAATCATTTGACGAGTCGAGTCGACAAAAAGTTTAAAGTAAGTTCTCCCATTTCGACAAAAAAATTTTTGCCGCCTGTCCGGCGATCGTATAGGGGCCCGGACCAACCCCTCCTCCATAACATAAGCTGGTACAAAACCTTGCAAATGGAGATGAAGAGATGTCTCTCGCCCCCCCTCGTTCCCGGAACGGCAGGATCAAGATCGATGTACTGATCCCTGCCATTGATAAAGATCTGGAAACCTTGCCGTTCGTCATTGACGCCATCCGGAAGCAGGTAAAGCATCCGATCGGCAAAATGATGATCGTCTCTCCGGATAGTCCGAGAATCAAGGCGCTGTGCGCCAAAAAGAAATGCACTTTCGTACATGAGCGGACGGTGCTGCCGATCACCAAACAACAAATCCGTTACCGTTCAAAACGATGGGAACGCTCCGGGTGGCTGCTTCAGCAATTGCTTAAGCTGAGCGGCGATCGGCTGGGTTCGAGCCGGTATTTTTTGACGATGGACGCCGACACGGTGCTCATCCGCCCGCACGTATTCCGGCAAAAGGGGAAGCCCGTGTTTTACTGCCGGAGCTGGAGTCATCCCGAATACTTCAGAGTCAGCCGAAAGCTGCTGGGCCGCAGACGCACCGCCCCCTCGTCGTTCGTCGCGCATTACATGCTGTTCGAGAAAGCGAAGCTGGCCCAGATGAAAAAGCGAATTGAAGCAAGACACGGAACGCGCTGGTACCAAGCCGTTCTTCGCAGTATTGACAGGTCGAAGCAGTTCGGCTTCTCGGAATTCGAATTGTACGGTAACTTCGTCTATGCCGCCAATCCAAGGGGCGTCGTATTCAAACGATGCTTGAACAAAAGCTTGAGCCAAAGCGTGAAGAGCATTTCGGCGAAGCGTATAAAAGCGTTGGCTGGTTCCTTCAGGTCGCTTTCCTTCCACAAGCGTAGAGGGTACTCACTCAAACCGAAGGAGCTGAAGAAATGACATCGTATCAGGTCACATGGAAGGGTCCTGTCAGAAGGCACAGTGGGATCGGAAGAGCCAGCCGGGAATATGCGCTTGCCTTAAGCCGGCAAGGAGTGGACGTCAAGGTTGAGGTGGAAAAGTCTAGGGATAAGAAGCCGGCGGCAGGCGGCGCCTTGGGGCGTCTGCTTCGCAAGCCATATGCCGCAGGCAAACGCAAAATTTTGATTTACCATTATTTCCCGTATATGATACGCATGCGGAAGGAACGCCAAAAATACGACCATATCATATTGAATACCGTCTGGGAGACAACGCGCGTGCCCCGGAAATGGTTCCCGAATCTTAACCGCTTCGACGCCATACTCGTTCCCTCCCGGCATAACAAAGCCGCCCTGCTCCGCAGCGGGGTGAAGGTGCCGGTCTATATCGTGCCGCATGGAGTCAACACCAAGCAATTTACGCCACGGAACAAGAAGCTGGCAGTAAAGGGGACGGCCGGAAGGTTTGTTTTCGTATCCGTCTTCGGCTTCCAGCACCGCAAAAATCCGGAGGGCTTGCTAAGAGCGTACTGGGAAGAATTTGGCCCGTCCGAGAAGGTCGCGTTGGTGATCAAGACGAACGGATACGGTTCCGGGCAAACCGAGAAGTGGATCAGAAATAAAATCAACGGGTACAAAAAGAGGCTCGGGTTTCGGAAAACGGCCCCGGTGATCTTAATCTCCAGCCGTATGCCGGAGCATCGGCTGAAGGGACTGTATACACTCGGTTCCGCGTTCGTGCTTCCGACGAGGGGAGAAGGGGTCGGACTGCCGTTTCTCGAATCGCTGGCAAGCGGCGTTCCGGTCATCACAACGGGCTGGGGCGGACATATGGATTTCGTCACGCGCCGCAATTCGTTCCTGGTCAAGTACCGGCTGCAAAACCCGGCCGTCAGCATGCGAAGCAAGCATTCGATCTCAAGCCTTTTCCGCGGTTTTTTTGCGCAAAAGGGACAGCTCTGGGCCGAGCCGGATATCGGCAGCTTGAAGAGGCAGATGAGAACTGCTTTTCAGCAGCGCGCGGTTTGTCAAAAGAAAGGAAGACAAGGCAGGCGGGACGTGATGAAGTTCACGTGGAACCGTGCCGGAGCTGGTATGAAGCGGGCGGTGGAGCGAACGATCCGAAAAAAAGGCCGCCGATAACCATCGTGCTTGCGGCCCGCAGGCTGGAAAAAGAACAGAGCCCCTTTGCCTGAATGCAGGCGAAGGGGCTCTGTGCGTAAGAAAGGCTCTTAGTTAATCAAGCTGCCGTTCTGCAGCAAATTATACAGGACGGTTGCGGCAGCTTCGCGGGTCGTCGGGTCGGCCGGATGGAAGTGCGGCGTTCCGTCGATCTCATCGCCGCTCATCAGTCCGCTTTTTGTAACCGCGTCGATGCTGTTCATGGCGTACTCGGCAAATTCGGAAGCATCCGCATACGGCTTGTGCGAAGGATTGCTCTTCGACGTAAGCTGGATCAGGGAGGAGGCCCGGGACAGCATTACAGCCAAGTCTTGGCGGCTGATGCTGGCATGCGGAGCGAACCGCCCTTCTTCGACGCCGTTCACAAGACCTGCTTCATAGGCGGCGGCAATATCGTCAGCAAACCAGTCGGAGGCGCTCACGTCCTGGAACGGAGCTTTCGAGCCGGCATGCAGACCGAGCGCACGGACCAGCATGGCCGAGAATTGCGCGCGGGTTACCTGTTCTTTCGGCGAGAACGCCGAAGCCGAGGTTCCGTTCAGCAGCAGCCTGTTAGCCAAGGCCTGAATGTGCGATTGCGCCCAAGACGAGTCGATGTCCGTAAACGAGATCGCGCGAGTTGCGGCCGCATAGGTCGAGATGCCCGGACGGTTGACGGTTACGGTGCGTGTGCCGTCCTTGTTCAGAGCGACGCTCGCCGGAACGGCATATACCTTTCCGTTATCGATATACAAGACGCCCAGCGCGTTAGCGTCGGTATTGCCGCTCACGATAAAGGAGCTTTTCAGGAAATCGCGGTTGGATACGGCAAGCGGCTGCGTATCGCTGCCGTTCACTGTGTTCACGGCAAAGGAAACCGGCGTACCGGTCACTTTGGCTCCCGGGAATCCGTCAGCGAATGCCGCTGCGCGGTCCGTGTCATACCGGACAGCCACGTTCAGTCCTGCTGCCGCCGGTACGCGCTTCAATACCGAAACGGGGAGCGCAATCGACGCATTTCCGTTGCTGACGACAACGGAGTTTTGCTCGCCCGACGCTTTCAACGTATTCACTTGATCCGGCGTCAGCTTAACGATTACTTGTTGGGACGCCGTGGCATAGACGGAGACGACCACGGCAATCGGCGTGCCGGATTCCGTTTTTAAAGCGGCTTTCAGGTCTGCGTCCGCAATGGTCGCCGTCAGCGTATTGCCGTCCGTCGTTACCGTCCGTTTCAGCGAAGCGGAGGTTTGTCCTTGATTCACGACCGTATCGACGGAAGGATTGCTGCCGGACTGTTCCGTGCTGCCGCTGACAGATCCGCCATAATAGAAGCCGCCGCCGCTGTTGTTAATCGGCGTGCTGCTGTCGTCCGTGTTGCTAAAACGGAGCGTCTTCCAGGCGACATATTGAATAAGTTCGTTGTTGACGTCTCGTTTCGGCTGTCCCTTCGCATCCAGGATGAGAGCGCGGACCATGAGTTTATACGTGCCTTCCTTTAGGCGCTGAACGATCGGCTTTCCGTTGCCATCCACTTTATCGTTAATATAAGTGCCGTCGACGTTCTGGAACGTATAGGTCCCCGGAGCAAGCAATTGCGGTTTCCCGCTTGCGTCTTGCTTCAGAATTTGTCCCATGGTGCCGACGTATTTGTCATCCACGCCGTAAACGTTCAGATCCAAATAGTTCGCGTCTTTCGCCGTCAGGGTCACGGAGACGTCCGTCGACTTGCTTGGCGTAATGACGGTTCGGCTCAGCGTCACGTCCTGCAGCCCGAAGCCGTTGTCCGGCCGTTTTGTGCCGACATGCACGACGAACGGCAGGTGCAGCGAAGGCAGTCCGGCGCTTTCCAGCAGTACTTCTCCTTCATACACGCCATCTGCGGCTGTAGCCTTAGGCGCTACGGAAAGGGAGAACTTCTGTGTCGACTTGGCTCCGGCGGACACCGTATTGCCGCTGCCGAGACCTTCCAGCGTCGCGACGATGTTGTTCACGTCAGGCGTCGTCACCGGGTTGTTCGGATCGGAAGTGACGTTCGGATGCAGCTTCACGGACGCCTTGTACGTTACCGCTTTGTCCGAAGTGTTCTTGAGCTGGAGTTGCTCTTTCTTCGCATTGCTTCCGGCAGCCATCAGCCCGAAGCTGGCGCTGCTGCCATAGTTGACGACCTCTTGCGTGTTCAGATTCTTGTCGAGAATAGTGATCTGATCCACCGTCTGGAGCACGGCCGGCGTATAGACCGCTTGGGACACATTGATGCGGCCTGCACCTTGAGAATATACATCGTATGGCGTTTCCTTAGAGTCTTTGATCCCGTCCGCGGTATTGGCCATCGCCGCGCGAATATCGAACGGCGTCCAATCCGGGTGCTGCTGCTTCAGAAGCAGGGCGACGCCCGCTACGTGCGGAGTGGCCATGCTGGTTCCGCTGCTCCGCTTGTACGCTTGCGCGTAAGAGGCGCCGGGAATGCTTTTGCCATAGGCCGGATAAGTTGACAGCACGTTCACGCCTGGCGCGCTAATATCCGGCTTAATGCTCAGCTTATCGTCCGACAGAGGACCGCGGGAGCTGAATGTTGCCATCGTGTCGCCCTTATCGATCGTTTGCGGATAGCTTGAGCCGAACGTCATGCGGAACGGCTTGTCCGGATTGGCCAACACGGCAGTGGCCAATGCGCGTCCCTGCTGACCGGACATGTCGAAGGCAGGAATATATTCGAAGTCGTCCCCAATGAAGGAGTCGATATGCCCGTCCCGTCCGTTTATGTTGGGGGAGAGATCCGGTATGTCCTTGCCATTGGCATCTTTCTTGACATTGCCGTTAAAAATCACGATGGCTTTGGCTCCGCCCTTTTTCGCATTTTTAATTTTGTCTACGAAGGCCAGCGAACCGCGCGATACGAAGGCGATCTTGCCTTTCACTTTATCGTTTGCGAAATCTTCTTCTTGCCCAAGCCCGGCATATACGGCTTCGACGGGGGTCGTCCCGAGGAGCGTTTTAAAGTCCTCCTGCCCGGTCTTCCAGGCCATGACGTTCAACGGATAATAAACGGCTTCGTACACGGAGCTGGTAACCGAAGCCTGATACCGGTTGGACGGGCTGGTCACCGCGCCGACGGAGATCGCAAGCTGCGAAGAAGCCGGGGAACCCATGGAGTAGAAGTACGGCCCTTTATCTCCCGCATTGCCGCTGGCCACAACGGCGACGATGCCGCCGAGCACGGCATTGTTGATTGCGATCGAATCCGGGGAGTTCGGGTCCTTCTCCTCGTCCGAGCCCAGCGACAGGTTGATCACGTCCATTTTGTCCTTAACCGCGCGCTCGATTCCGTCGATCACCTGAGCCGAAGAGCCGGAGGATCTGCCGGTTTTGGGGTCGCGGGCCAGCACTTTGTAGACGTAGAGGTCCGCTTCGTAGGCCACGCCTTTTTGGACGATATCGGTGTTCGTATTCTTGGCCCGGCCGGCGATTGTACCGGATACGTGCGTGCCGTGAGACGTGCCATCAAAGCCTTTTCCAAACGGGTCTTGAGCCTTCGGAATGGGCGGTTCCTCATAAGGATCGGGCGTATTGAACGATGAGTTGTACCCGCCTTTATAGGCGTCCTTCAAATCCGGGTGCAAATAATCGACGCCGCTGTCGATGACGCCGACCTTCAAGCCTTTGCCGGTCAAGCCCTTGGCCCAAGCATCCTGGGCTCCGATTTGCTTGATCGGTGCAACATCGTAGCTGCCGGTCACGGCATCGACCGGCTGCGGAGCTTCGACGGGCAAAGCATAATAGGTCCGGTTCTCGTGAATCGACTTGACGCCGGGGATGGCGGCCAGCTCGGGAATCTGGTTAGCCGGCAGCGTAAGTTCCATGCCGTTCAGCACGGTGTTGTATTGGTAATTGACTTTCAAATCGATGCCTTCGGATTTCGCCAAGCTGATCATGGACGATTGTTCGCGAATGATAGCGCTTTCTACGGACTCCACAGAAAGCTGCTGCTGGCCCAGCTCGGCAGCGTATTTTCCGACGGAAACCGGCTGTCCGCTCAGTTGGACGATGACGTTCACCTTGTTCGTGGAGGTGGTGTCCAGCTTGTCGGAAATAAAGGCAGTGGCATTCGGATGAAAAGAAAGAGTGCGGATGATTTGGGCATCGACGATGCCGGACGGGGTGCCCGATACCGATGTCAAAGGCGCTGCCTGTGCAACGCTTTGCATCATTAAACCTGCGGTTAATAGAGTAGACAGCAGTGAGAGACGCGAAAACTTTGCTCTTCTCATATCAAAACTCCTTTTCACTGTGATTTTGAGAGACGAAGTAAATCGTCACCCCCGATTCTCTTTGTGTTTACAGCATTTACAAGAATTTATTGTATCACCTATTTCAAATATATACCATATATTATAGTAAAATCTTCTAATAGAAATGTATTGAATTCGATAGATTTATTTGAATTCGGGATAAAAAGGCGTTGACTATTAAGTTAACTTGAGTTAATTTATTTATTAGAGTTCATAATTGAGTGAAAGTAAACCATGTGAGGTGATTCCGGCTATGGACGCACAATCGATCCCGCTGCGGGAGCTTAAAAAAGCGCGGACCAAGCTGGCGCTGTACGAAGCGAGCTTGGAGCTGATCGGCGAACGCTCGTTCCGCGAGCTGCTGGTAGACGATATTTGCCGCAAGGCGGAAGTGTCGAAGGTGACGTTTTTCAAGTTTTTCCGGCAAAAGGAAGACGTGCTGGTCTACTTCATGCGGGTATGGCTGACTTGGCGGCGGATCGAGCTGGCGGAGCGTCCGCTGCGGGGAATGGCGGCCATCCGGCATATGCTCGGGAAGGTCGTCGAAGAGGCGGAAACGAAGCCGGGCTTGATGCTGAGCCTGATCGGTTTTTTGTCGGAAATGAAGATGCATCCGTGCATGCCGGAGCTAAGTGCGGCGGAAGTCCGCTTGCTGTTCCCGGGCCATGAGGAGCTGGGGGCGCAGGAGCCGGATTTGCATCAGGAATTTACGAAACGGATGCAAGAAGCGGCCGAGGACGGGGAACTGCGTGCGGGAGTATCCGCGGAATCGGCGGTAGTACTGCTGCATACGATTTTTTACGGGGCTTATTTGACGGGCCATTTGTACGGAAATCCGGATTTGATGGGAGTCTACGATATGCATTTGGAGGTGCTCGGCAACGTCCGGGAGAAGGGAGATCAGGTATGAGTGGAGTGGTAAAAGGCCGTTATACGGCCGAGATCGATGGGGATTTCGTCGTTTTCCAGATCGGAATGAGGATCAACAAGCTATGGGCGGTTCACAAGTGGCTTCCGGTATTCAAGGCAATGCCGCCGATGATCCGGGAGCTGTACGAGAACCCGGAGCTCGGGTTCCTGCACGCCAATTACTATATGACGCTGCGGGGGCCGGTCATCCTGCAATATTGGCGCTCGTTCGAGCATTTGGAGCGGTATGCGCGGCACGGCGCGGTGCATTTGCAAGCCTGGCGCGAGTTCAATCGGAAGGTGGCGGCAAGCGGTGCCGTCGGCATATTTCACGAGACGTTTATCGTCCAGCAGGGACAATACGAATGCTTGTACCATAACATACCCGTCTTCGGGCTGGCGAAGGCCGGCCGGCACGTGCCCGCCACCGGACGCCGCGAAACCGCTGCGCGCCGGCTCGGACGGGATAGCGATCCGGCCGTACCGACGCCTCCGGCGACGTCCATGTAGAAGCAGCGCAAACAAGCACCTCGGCCAAGGAACGGCTTGGCAGGTGCTTGTTCAGGCGGGGGGCTAAGCCGCGGTCCAGTCCGCTCCGGAGGAGGCTCCCCTAGACAAACGGATAGGCATAGTTCTGCGGCGCTTCGAAGAAATGGCTGACGTTGACCAACTGGCCCGGATCGAAGCTTATACGGACAGGGCCCTCGGCATGAATGTCGAGCTCGCAGTAACCATGAGGCCAATCCAATATCCCCGTCAGCCGATACACATACGGGCTGTGGGCGGTTTTTCCCGGAATGGCCCATTCTTTCGCCAAGGAAACCTTGCTCCCGTCGGAGGTTCGGACAAAATCGTTGTTTTGCTCCAACGAATGATACAGAACGGTCGAAACGCTTACTTTCGACACCTGATGGAACTCGATCTTCGCCATACCGGCCAAATAAAAATGACTGCCCTCGTCCGGCTTAAAGATTCGATTCCGGACGCACCAGTCTTTGCTCACATCTATGCCCCAGGCGCCGATGCGTAGGGTGTCTTCCGTAAGCGGAACGCTGTTGAAAAAAAGATGCGACTCCCGAAAACCGATCGGTTTAAAAGAGTCGTTTGTAATATTGCCCTCAAATATCATACCCAGTAGTCCTTCCATAGCAGAATCTAGTTTTTTTATTCGCTGCTGAACGGCAGCTCAAGCTCTTGCTTCTCCCCTCTCTCCGGAACTTATTTCCCGGAAAGAACGAACCAGGTCCGGCGAAAAACCGGATCGTCCAATCGCCGATGAATTTCATTAAGCAGCAAACGAATAAATTTCGGATCAAGCTGAAGCCGGATCGCGTCGGAGTAGCAGTCCAAGAGCCAATCGTCTTTAAGAGAACGCATGCTTGCCATACTTGCCTCCACTCAAATTCATTTCCATATTTATACTAAAATGATAGTATTAGTTGATCGCGTGTGCATCACATTTTGTTTTTCGTCCGATAGCAAATAGGATTGCAATATATGGAAAACGAACGCAAAAATCGGCCCGAGTACCACGGCGCTCAGAGAAACGTAAAGCGGCTGATCAGCGCGCAAGCGTGACGTCATCCTCGTAATTGGATCTTGACAATCTCTATGACCCGAAGTACAATCCATCTGTAATGAAGAAGTCCTCGTTAGGTGAGGCTCCTATACAAACATAGGCCACTGCCCAGAAATATCGAAAGATGCCCATGGGTAGAACAGGAACTGCCGGATTAAGGCTTTTCTTAAGGTGGCTAAGAGCGCCGCTCTTTACGTTGTATAGTGCCAAAACTCGACCAGGGGGAGCGGAAGCGTCGTCGTGCGCCTTTTTTTAAGCCCTCCAGGTTTACTGGGGGGCTTTTCGATTTTGATGCCAAAAAGGGGGGACAGCCAAATGGACAGTTATGCGAGTCGAAACTTACTTCACGTTCATCATCATTATAGTGTAAACCAAAGAGAACGCGATGTTCGCTTGTCCGTCTCATGCGTCCCCTTGCTGCGGTGCCCGTCGGCTTATTGCCGAACGGGTTGTTCGGCAAGCTTATTTGACATGTGAGCCGGACCATGGAACAGATGCATAGCGACAAGCTCTCTCTTTGCGGGGGAGCTTTTTTTATTTTTGGATTTTATGGCTGAAGAGGTGATAAAGATGACGATGGAAATGATCATGAAGCTTGGTCTTGCCCTATTGTTCGGATTATTGATCGGCATTGACAGACAAATTAAACAGAAGCAGCTGGGGCTAAGGCCCAGCATGGTCATCTGTATTGCAAGCTGTCTGGTGACGATCGTATCGATCGAAGCGTTCGGCAAGTTCGGCGGCCCCAATCACCCGAATATGGACCCGATGCGGCTTGCGGCGCAAATTGTGAGCGGGGTCGGCTTCATCGGAGCCGGCGTTATTTTGCGCAGAAGCAACGAGGTCATCTCCGGGCTCACTTCCGCGGCGCTCGTCTGGTCGGCGTCGGGGCTCGGCATCACGATAGGGGCGGGCTTTTATCTGGAAGCGGCCTGTGCGGTCGTTCTTTTGATGGCCGCGGTGAATGTCGTTCCGTTTCTGATCAAAACGGTCGGCCCCGCCAAGCTGAGCCGGCACGAAGTGGCCGTTCGGATCGTGGTGGAGTCGAATACCCGCATGACCGAGCTGCTCCAAAGGATCGAGCGCAAAGGAACAAGCGGATATTCCCACAAGGAGGAATATCAAATCCGGCATTTTAAGCTTAAAGATATCGATGAAGATCGCCAGCGGATGGACTTCGTACTCTCGGTGCCGGAAGAACAATATACGACGGAAATTTATTATTACATCAAGAAGATCGATCATGTGCTCAGCGTTGAAATTGAAAATCTGTAAAAGGGAGGAGGGGCTCTCATGTTCAAACTGGATCAATACAAATTCAAGGAAGAATATACGTACTACATGCTTCAGGCGTTAAAGGTGGGGAAGAAGGAGGCGTTCCGCAAAGATTTTCTAAATCTGCATCCGACCGATCAGATGCAATTTTTCGTCGAATTGGACGAAGCCCGACGGTCGCGGGTGTACGCTTTCCTGTCTCCGGAAGAGTTCGGGGAAATTTTCGGCGAGCTGGACCCCTTTATGCAGAAAACATGCATCGCGGAGCTGGATCGCCATTACGCGATTGAGATGCTGAACGAGCTGCCCTCCGACGATGCGGCCGATTTCTTCGGTCTGCTGTCCGATAAGGAAGCCGATTTTTTTCTGGATCGCATGGAAAAAGACGAAGCCGACGATATCAAGCAACTGCTGACGTATAAACAAGGTTCGGCAGGCGCTTTGATGACGACCGACGTTGTAACCGTAACCGGATCGGACTCCGTTGCTGATGTCCTATACCGTCTGCGGCACAGCGAATCCGATGCGGAGACGATTTATTATTTGTACGTCACGGATACGGGCAATCGGTTGACAGGTGTCGTCACTCTGCGGGAGCTGATCGCTTCCGATCCGCAGCGCCGCATGGACGAGATTATGAACCCGCAGTGGATCTCCGTATCCGCCGATACCGGACAAAGCGAGGTGCTTCAAATCATCCGCAAATACGGGCTCTTGGCGGTGCCGGTCGTTACGTACAAAGGCACGCTCCTTGGAATCGTTACTTTTGACGACGTGCTATTTAATTTGTAGACCCATGCGATTAGAGGAGTTGTTCTATGTATGAACACGACCAAACGAGGCCGGCCCGATTTTCTTATGCTCTTTTTGACCGTTCTACTGGTTGCCATCGGACTGGTCATGGTATTCAGCTCCAGTGCCATGACTTCGTCCATCAAGTACCATAGCATGTGGTATTTTGAACTGAGGCAAGTAACGTGGGCTTCCGCAGGATTATTTTTTCTTTTCTTTTTTATGAATATACGGTACCAAAAGCTAAAGAAATGGTTTCGCCCGCTTTTTCTGCTCACGGTTGTATTGCTCGTGCTGGTCCTTATTGTGGGAACGAAGGTGAACGGACATAAAAGCTGGTTCGGCATCGGATCGCTTGGCATGCAGCCTACGGAATTGGCCAAGCTGAGTCTCGTTTTGTATTTGGCGGCGCTGATCGAAAAAAAGGGCGACCGTTTTCAAAATTTTAAAGAAGGCTTGGCGCCCGTTCTGCTCATTGTCGGGTTCATCGCCGGATTGATTATGCTGCAGCCGGATATCGGCTCGAACATTATTATTGTTTCCGCATCCGTGATCATAATGATCGTAGGCGGAGCCAACAGGAAGCATCTGTTGCTTGTCGCCTTATGCGCGGTGCCGGTCGGTATGGTGATCGTGATGGCCAAAAGTTACCGGATTCAAAGATTGACCTCGTTCATGGACCCCTGGAGCGATACGCAAAACTCCTCCTACCAGCTGGTCCAGTCTTTATATGCTTTTGGCCATGGCGGTCTCACCGGCTCCGGTTTCGGGCAGGGCATTCAAAAGCTGTTCTATTTGCCCGAAGCGCATACGGATTTTATTTTTTCCACGATCGGCGAAGAGTTCGGCTTTATTGGATGCGCCTTGTTTTTGCTGATTTACTTGGCTTTTCTATGGAGGGGCCTCATTATCGCTTTGCGGAGTCCCGACCTGTTCAGTACCCTGTGCGGTATCGGGATTGTCTCGACGATCGGGATTCAGGCGCTGATCAATCTGGGGGGAGTTACCGGAAGCATCCCGATCACGGGAGTGCCTCTTCCTTTCATTAGTTACGGCGGTTCGTCGCTGCTGCTGTGCATGGTTAGCATCGGAGTTTTACTAAGCATCTCAAGAGAAAGGGGCTGACCTCTCTTGTTCTTCGGTATTATCGATAGACTGAAGCGGCTCGACAGCGCCATTATTTTTATTCTTCTTTGTTTCGCGGCCATTAGCACGCTTGTGATTTACAGCGCGACCTCGGGAACGAAATACGACGGGCTTCATCTTCATAATATAGTGATGTTTGCGGTCATGCTGATTGTCATGCTTGGCCTTTCCTGCATGGATTACCGCTTCCTGGTCCGCCGTCTTTCTGTGATTTTATACGGATTGGGCATCGTTCTTCTTCTTGTCGTCATGTTCAAGGGAATGACCATTAACGGATCGAAGCGTTGGATCGATCTCGGCGTCATGCAATTTCAACCGTCCGAATTGGCGAAGATTTTTGTCATCTTGCTGCTGGCCCGCATCCTGGAACAACGCAACGGCGAGCCGCTTCGCTTCTTTCGCGATCTTCTCCCTCTGGGGCTGATCACTGGCGTCCCGTTCTTGATCATCCTGGAGCAGCCGGATTTGGGGACGTCCATCGTGTTTATTTGTATCTTTATCGGCATGCTGTGGATCGGGAATGTGCGTATGACGCATGCGCTCAGCGGTTTCTTCGGCATCGCCGCCATCATCGGGGGGATGTACTGGCTGTATTCCGCCAATTTCGGGTTGTTTTCCAAGATTGTCAAACCGCATCAGCTTAGCCGCATTCAAACGTTTTTGGACCCGACCAGCGATCCTGACAAAAGCTGGCACGTGCTGAACTCCATCCGGGCCGTAGGCGCCGGACAAATGTTCGGCGAAGGGTTTAAGCATGGTCAGCTGGTTCAAAAAGGCTACATTCCTTACGACTATGCCGACTCGATCTATGTGGTGATCGGGGAAGAGTTCGGCTTCATCGGCTCGGCCGTCTTGCTGCTTCTTTATTTTGTGCTGATTTACCGGATGATCAAAATCGTGCTGACCTGCCCGGACCTCAGCGGCCGGTATCTTATCGTCGGAGTGATCTCGATGTTTACGCTGCAGATTTTCGAGAACATTGCGATGCATACGGGAATGATGCCTTTGACGGGGATTGCGCTTCCATTCATTAGTTATGGCGGCAGCTCGCTGATGACCAACATGATTTCGATGGGACTCGTGCTGAGCGTTAAGGCGCATAGCGAAGCGGGATAGGGGGTCGAGAAAGTGGTCAGGGAGCACTACAGGTAGTACGAGGGGGTGGGGTATACACTTCCGGTCGCTCTTGTCCGCAGAAAATTTTGATTTGAAGCCGCTTTGCAGCGGATATTTTCCGCGGACAAAGGCGAACGCTATCGCTCCTCCAGTGCATACCCCACCTCCGTATGTTTCTCTGTATTAGTGAAGACCACTTTCTCGACAAGCCCAGGCATCTCATGGCGAGATGCCTTTTTGCGTTACTCCCCGGCAACCGTGCCGTTCAGCTCATGAATATGAGCCATCATGGCTTTAACCTGCCGGTTCAGTTCGGCCAGCTGCTCGAGCGTCATGCCGCTGGAGGCGAACAGCGCTTGCGGAATACAGACTGCTTTGTGCTGAAGCGCCAAGCCTTTGTCCGCGATCCGGACGATCACGACGCGCTCGTCCTCGCTGGAACGCTTCCTTTGCACTAGTCCGGCCGCTTCCATCCGCTTCAGCATCGGTGTCAAGGTTCCCGAGTCGAGATCGAGGATTTCGCTGAGCTCCTTGACCGTGCTCTCTTCCTTTTCCCACAAAACCAATAACACAAGATATTGAGGATAGGTCAATCCCAGCTCATCGAGCAGCGGGCGGTACATTCGCGAAATCGCTCTCGAACAGGCGTACAGGCTAAAGCATAGCTGATTGTCGAGTTTCAAATATTCATTGTGGCTCATTGGAGGAACCTTCTTTCCTCAATCCTGTTCGTCTCGGAAGGATTGATTGTGCACAAGTTAATTTGCACAAAATTATATCATGCTCTCCTCATCCCCAACAAGTCCGCGAGATAGACCAAAAAGGCTCCGTCGCTGCGCATTTCGTGCGACACAGCGTAAGAGCCCGGAAAGATAAGAAAAGGAAGGCGAGAATCAATTCACATGGAAAGCGGCGCCAACCGCAGCCTTTTGTTCCAGACCCCATGGGGAGTGGGAGACGGCCATCCACATTCGGCGGAAAGCGGGATCGGTTGAACGTCTATGGATTTCTTCTAGCAGCAGATCGATAAATTCGGGATCGAGCTGAAGGCGGACCGCATCCATGTAGCATTGAATGAGCCAATCGTTTTTGAGCGTGCGCATCGGTTATCCTCCATCCTTGGGATTCGTTGTTGTCGGTTATCCCAAATCCCTGATTGAAATTCCATAATTGTATTAAAATTGTAGTATTCATGGTGGCAAATCGCATCACATTTTGTTGTTTATTGAATGCAAAAATTGTTGCATCATATCGAAAAAGGGCGCAAATTGGCTTTTGGAGGCTGCGACTCGGGCAAAGCAGGCATGTTCCGCCCCTTAGCCGCATATCTAAAAGATATAAGACAACCTGTCTGCTAAGGGGGGATACGGTGCTGCAGCGAACCATGAATATCGTTAGCAAGAAATCGGTATGGATTTCAGTCGTCGCGCTCTTGAATATTTTGCTGGCTTTGCTTATTATGGTTGACAAGAAAAACAGCTTTTCTTTTTGGTCTGACGGCGCTATGAGTTTATTGGGCAAGGTTGAGGTCGGAGGCGAACCGGCTATCGCGACCGGGGCATTCTCCGCTTCCGGTTCCTCCGTAAATGGAGCCAAGCAATACTCGGTATTCACGCAGTGGAAATTAGCCGACCGGTATCAGGACGGAAGTTACATGGTGGAAGCTTACCGGCAATACGAAATTTATAAAGATAAGAACGGCAAGACGGTCAAAACCGTGCCGACCGAAAACTTCAACTACATCCGCTATTGTCCCGGGTGCGAGGTAAAGGTGCTGCCTGGGGAATGAAGCATGATATTCAGGGGGATAACCATTCATGGATTTAAAGAAAATGAACTCTTTGACGAAGTATCCGAGCATTCTTACCTATCATCAACTGGGGGAGAGAGGCCGTTTAACTGAAGAATTATCGGAAGGCAGAGGCTTCTCCGATTCCGACGATGTTTTTGTTTATGAAAAAGTGGACGGAGAGAACGCCAGGATCATTTTATTCAAAAATGGGAATGACATCGATTATCTCATCGGCTCCAGAGAGGAGCTGTTGTTCGCCAAAGGGGACAGAATAGGCAACCCTTACGGGAATATTGCCGAGTTTCTTCGGCCGTTGGCCGATCAATTAATTCACCGGATTTGTGCTGACGAGGATTGGGCATTGACCGTCATCTATCAGGAGTCGTACGGAGGAAAGACGAAAGCAGCTAAAAATTACACGGAAAATAAGACGCAAGCGTATAGAGTTTTTGACGTGTTTTCACTGGATAAGAAGGAGTTGGAGCATCTTCTTGAACTGCCGCAAGAAAAAATAGCGGAATGGCGCGATCATGGAAAGCAGCCTTTTTATCATGAAGCCGAGAAACTCAAGTTTATTAAAACGATGGAGCTGGAATATGCGCCGCTGCTGACTAGCGTGAAGGGCTCTGCTTTTCCGCAGTCGTTGGAAGAGACGTTTTCTTTTTTGAAGCAGTTTGAACAGACCCAAGTCGGGATCGATGCCAGAGGCAAGTCCGAAGGCATTATCGTTCGCACCTCGGACCGCAAGCAGATTAGAAAAATCCGCTTTGAGGATTACGAAAGAACGTTTAGAAAGTGAGCTGCGCGCACCCATATGTCTGAACAGATCCCCGATTATTTCAAATACAACAAGGAAAACAACGATAAATACAGCAAGAAAAAGCACTATGAACTCGCGGCTATCGAGAAGGACTGGCCGTTTATTCCCGAAACATACGGGTATCATCCTGTTGATCATTTTACGGGATGCTGGAGAGGTTTCCATTGTTTATACGAAATGGATGATCTACAGCTTCTTCTCAAGTCTTTTTTCGTAACTCTGGATTGTTCGGTTGTTAGCCCTCCTGACTTGAATGGTGTTGCGGGAAAGAAGGGTTACGGCGGTTTTTGGGAATACAAGCAGGTGAATCTGCCCCTCGGTTATTCGGGAGGCATTATTTTATGCGCTGACGTCGTAGGTCCCGAGGATTGGTGTAGCGATTATGAACGTACGCATCATTTCCGGGATGTTATGGAGTTACGGTTTGAAAACGGCGTTCTGACAAGTAAAACAGACCACAGCGACACGATGAAAGAGATTAGGGGCTTCACGGATTTAAGCTTCCATGAGCAGGAAGAGTTGGTGGCTGACTATTTTTCGCTGTATTCGAACAGGTGGATAAATTATTTCAAGCTATGAGACGGAAGATCGTCCCTGCCGCAATTAATGCGAACAAGGGACGATTTTTTACGTTGCTCCACGAATTGAGCAGCCAAGCTCGCTCTTTCTCCAAAAATTTCTTAATGTCGGATCCAATCGGGCCGCTTTTTGTCTGGCTCCTGTCGTTCCAGCCGGACGGATTTCGCCTAGGTTGTTTTCTTTCCCTGCTTGACGACTTCTTCCACCGACCATGCCACGCACCACGGCCGCTGCTCTTCCTTGCCCTCCGGAACCCAATAGCATGGCTTGGCCTGATTCTCGCCGGGCACCAACAGATGCATGCGAAGCACATATTTTCTGACGTCTTCCGGGTGATCGAGTCGTGGGAACGGGAAATTCAGTTTCACGCCGACCTTCTCCGACACGTCGGAGCGATGGGAAATTTCATACTCGTAGGATAGATTTCCACCGATGTCAAAGATGTTTTTGACGCCCTCCGTGAATTCAGCAGACACTTTGCTGCTCTCAATCTCGACGGCCGAGGTCTTCTTTTGGAAAAAGACGCTGGTCTCGCCCGGGACCCAGGTGACATCTAGCGAAAGGCTGCGGTCGATGTCGGCATACGGAGCCAAGTCGCCGGAACGGTGAAGGAAGGTCTCGTAATTGTGCGTGTTCGGGTTGTTCACGTAGGTATGGAGAATATCGTGCATGTCAAAATCGACACTAGCCTTCTTCGCATGGAACAAGCAGCTCTGAATGCCGAACGGTCTTTCTCCTTTCCAGTCGTACATCTCATAGGTTGTCTTGAAGACATGAGGCGCGAGGTAAATGTAGGTCACGTCATTCTCCCCCGGGACAGGGACGATACTTTTGTCAAATAGGGTTGTCACTTCCGAGGCTTGTGTCGCTTTGTACGAATGCTCGGTGGCGAATTTCAAAGTGGCCTCCACACCGACAGGCAGACTGCCGCCCGCTTTGACATACGCGCTGAACTTGAACTGGGTGGAAATCGCCACCTGACTAGTCTCGGTACGGCCATAATAGAAGGTAGACCCGTAGTTGCCGGATTCGCTGCCGTTCCGCACATAGGGCGGAGCGCCTTCCACTACGCCGATCAGAGCCCGGAATTCTTTGCTGACCGTGCCGTCTTCCGTCTTTACATATTTCATCTTGTCCGACTTGTAGCGGCAGAGCACCAGTTGGCTGCTCCCCTGCTGCACGACGCTGTCGTCGTTATAGCACATGTAGAGCCAGATTTCTTGCTGCATCTCGCCCTTATCCCCGAACGGTGCGAAGTATTGCAGGGTGCCCATGTATTTCCAGGTCGGGTATTTCGTATGACCGTGCGAACGGGTCATTTTCGGTCCCCATACGCCTGTACGGATGTTGTATTCTTTCTTCTGGTTATTTTTGTGCCCGGCCCAGATGTGAGGCCGGTGCCAGCCATTGATGAACAACTGGATCGCGGGATCTTGGATACTATCCTGAACGGTACCGGTTTCCAGGGCGAGGAAGTCGACAAGTCCGTCGTATTCGTTATGCCGTTGGCTGCTGACCTCCCGCAAACCGCTAGCTTCGCTGTTCGGGTCAATGCTGCATCGATAGACTGCCGTCCACAGATTCGCGTTGGTGGTCACGATGCCGATCATGATGCTGAGGCTGCCGTTTGCGTCATGGTAGGCGCAGGCGCACACGTTCCGAATATTTTTCCAGTTGAGATGGTTCTCGGAACGCCACGTTTTTCCGTCGTGATCGAGGAAAACCACAACCAAAGTGTCCTTATTGTCCACATGGCGTCCGCCGATGAGATACAGTCGTCCGCCCAATGACACGGCTGCGAATTGCGTGCGCCGATTGAAGGCAAAGCCGATCTGCCCGGCCGTTGTCCAGGTCTGGCCGTCCGCCGTTTTCTTGTGCCAGAGGTGGCCGTCCTCCGTCCAAAATACATACAACGCTCCTTGGTGCACGACGCTGGCAATGTTGGAGATTTCACTATGGCCGTTGACGTTGTAGTTTTTCTTATTATGCATCACCGTATTGGCATCGTACGTTTCCAAGCTTTCCTTGCCCTTCTCGTTTTTGAGGATGACGCGGGAGTACAGGATACGATCTCCTTGGGTCGTGGACCTTTTGTGATAAAACAAATAAGCGGCGCCATTAAAATACGTTCCGTTAACCCCGTCAAAGTCAAGATCGGCTTTTTCGATTCGATGGTTGGCATAAGTATTTGACATCAGGACACCTGTCTTTCGGAAATAGTCAACAGGCATCATAGCACATTTTGGTGGATATGGAAGCTTACTTTAGTTAACATCCGGGACATTTGCCCCGAATTCGCCCATCCCAAAATAGAAATAACAATTTCACCCAAAGGAGACGATAATGAATCTGTAGAAACCTTATTATGGAAATCAGCCTTTTTATGATGAAGCCGAGAAACTCGATTTTGTTCAAACGATGGAGCTGGCGTATGCGCCGCTATTGACTAGCGTGAAGGGTTCCGCTTTTCCGCAGTCGTTGGAAGAGACGTTTGCTTTTTTGAAGCAGTTTGAACAAACCCAAGTCGGGATCGATGCCAGAGGCAAGTCCGAAGGCAGTATCGTTCGCATCTCGGACCGAAAGCAGATTAGAAAAATCCGTTTTGAGGATTACGAAAGAACGTTTAGAAAGTGAATGGGGGCGCACTTATGAGAATAGATACGGAAAGAAGTTTATTTTTCACAGATAAAAATGAAATAAAAAATAATACTTCTAAATTTGAAAAGGCTTCATTTTATTTTGCTTATATTTTCATTGCCGTGGCGGTTGTCCTTTGGATACTTTATTTGAACAATAAATCATTTAGCGGGTGGTATGGTTCAATAGCATTCCTACTTGCAATTGTTTTTGCTGTAATTTCAGCATTGCCGGATAGTAGAGTTAAGGATAAAAATGTAGAAGCTATATTGGCTTCAATCCCCAACTTCAATTGTTCTGAAAAGCTTTCTTACAAAAAATTAGATCGAATTATGGCTATTGATAAAGAAGCGAGAATACTATGCCTACTAGATAGGGAGAATAGATTTTTTACTTATCCTGATGTTCTCGGCTTTTTGATAGTAGAGGACGGGATAATAACAAGAAAAAAATTTAGGGTAGGAAATAAAGGGAGAGCGTTAATTGATAACGTTCCTTTATCTAAAAAGGATGAGTTTTTGGATGGTTTATCTGAGCAGACCTCAGAAACTAGTTCTTTTGTCAAGTGTGCTTACCTAAAGCTATTGGTTAACGACCCGGAGAACCCTTTTTTTGAATTTCATGTAATTCAAGATGAGTATTACGGAGGAAGAAGAACATCAGAGCCGGCTATGGGCAATCTTAAACTATTGTACACATGGGCAAAATATATTGACGATTTTATTGACCATGCAGATAAGGAAGAGGAAGAACTGCGTCCTTTTTTATTATAGTTGTAAGACTCTATGATATGCAGAGGGAGGGTGGCATTATACTCGTTATTTTTCTTGAGTTGATCTCTTATTAAAACGGTCTCTATAATTTCGTCAGAAGAAACTCCTTTCTCGTCCCGAACCGTAAAAAGGATGATGGGGTTACCGTGGCCCACGGTTATTTCTTCCTCGCCCAAGTAAACGAGGGAGCTCCACAAATGAATGATATCATTTGTTTTATAGGTTTCTTTTGCGCTGTGCAGATTGAGCATAAAATTGTCCGCTTGTTTGGATACGCTGATTTTGGCTTTCGTCAAATTGTTGACACGTCGATCGATATAAATGCCTTTCTTGGCTTCGTCATAATGCACTCTGCCGCCCATATTTTCGGCAATGTAGCGTAGGGGAACATAAACGGAACCGTTATAGTTGAGAATCTCAAAAGCTCCGCTCTGCTTATTGGCAGGTTGATTGTTGAAGTAGATAGATCCAGGAAATAGATGCGCTTGTATAAAATCGGAACTGCTTGCGGCGGAAGCGGCTGAAATACAGCAAGTCTTACATGCTGAATTATGGAAAATTGTTATAAATCTTTCGCAGAACATTTTATGACAAACTGCCTGAAGAACCTAAAGGAAAGGCGTACGCAGCGGAATACATTGAAAAGCTTCGTAACGACACGAGGGTTCTGGATCTCGGTGATTGTTGGCTCAATGTTAGGACCTTTGGTTGTTGTCCTTTTTATTTGGGTTTCGCTTTGGATTGAGTGATATTCATGACCGTACCTTTTCCTACCGTTCTACTGCCATAGTTCAATTCAAACGTATAATTAGGCACTATAATGTGTGAAAAAATTTCTCCGTACGGTAAACGAATGGTAACGAGATACGTTTTACCCCTATGGAAGACTTCATTATCAGCGGCTAAAATCTCACACATGATTAGTTCATCGTTTACACGAAATGAAGGCATCATTCCCGAGCATCCATCGCGTTTCATACCGCCATCGGCTTCTTCAAGCAGGTTAATTTCCGCGAGTATCTCCAGCATTTCTCTTCTCTCCTTTAATCTTGTCAGAACATTCATCGTTTCGCTAGTTCACTCAAGATGAATCTTCTTGATTTCATAAGGATACTTTCCAAGATGGTCGTATCCACAAAATCCATAGAAGCAAAAGTATCTTTGATCCCCTTCAGTTGAACATAAGACTTTAATAGCTCGTTTCTCGAAACATCTGCACTTTTAATCCTCCCTTGGATTAAATCATGCAGTATCCTAAAGCAGATCAGTTCCTCGCCATCAACACTCATTGCCAGTGTCCCATCTTTAAATTCTTCAAGTTCCTGTATTTCTTCATCGGAAAAGTAGATAGTGGTCATGTTCACGGGTTCACCTCACTATGAATGAGCCATAAACTATTATTTTCATAAAAGCATACCAGAAAAATGATATTAGAAGTATTAAGAAGCAGGCTTAAAAAACTGTTTACCTAAAATTGCTTTTTTAGACAAAATGCGTATTACCATAATAACCCATAAATTGTATAGTAGATAATGGGAAATGGTATTTTGTTTTGTTGGGGGGAGGCACTACAACGGGATTAAAAACGGTCATGAAAATGCAAATACGAAGAAGGAGGAGTTTTGTGAGGCACAATCGTTTCCTAAGAAAATGGTCGATCGTCTTACTATGGATCATGCTCCTGGAGGCAGTGATCCCTGCCTATGGTTCACCGGCAGCGGAGGCGGCGAGAGAGCCCGCGGTCCAGGACACCGGAGCGGCAGGAAAAGAAGTCTTGCCGGACTGGTCCGCGAAGGAGATCGCCGCTCTGCGGGCGGAGGGCATTGTTCAGGGCTTTGAAGACGGGACGTTCCGTCCGGGCCAAGAGGTGACGAGGGCGGAGTTCGTTGCGATGTTAAACCGCGCGTCAGCGGGACTTCGTCAGGAAACGAACACAGCGGTCGCCACATTCCCCGACGTGACGAACGAGTGGTTTGCCGGGGACGTGAATCAGGCGGCCCGGCAAGGGATCGTGCAGGGGGACTCCGCCGGTCTGTTTAGACCGGGCGACCGGGTCAACCGGCAGGAAGCCGCCGTTATGATCGGACGTACGCTTAACGTACAAGCGAAAGGCACTCCGGCGTTTGCGGACCGCGGACAATTGCCGGACTGGGCAGCTGCCGCCGTTGCGGCCTTAGCGGAAGCGGGGATTTTTGACGGGTATCCGGACGGAACGTTCCGCGGGACAAGCTTTATGACGCGGGCCGAGGCGGCGGTAGTGCTGTACAAATGCCGGATGGAGCTGAAATCCAGGTCGAAGCCGAATCAACCTGGGGAAAGCCAGACGGCGCCGCTTGCGATTCAGACGAGAACGGCTGCCGATTCCCCTTGGGGAGAGGCATACGTCATTGTGCACAAGAAAGGAGAACGCTCGATTCTCCAATGGGGGAGAAGCGATTCGGACGGGAAGCTGTCGTTCGAGCTGCCTTACGGAGATTACGAGATCACGGCACAAAAAAATAACGAAGTCGCCTATGCTGCGGCTTCGTACGATAAGGGGTCCGGCGGGCTGACGTTGAAAGGCGAAACCGGAGGCACATGGACAGGGAAAATTACAGACAAGTCGGGGAATCCCGCAGCGGGAATCGTGCTTGCTTTTACAGCGAAACTGACGTTTTTTGCGATCACGGATGCGAAGGGGCGTTTCCAGGCGAGCGTACCTCCGGGAACCGACTATCAATTGTCTTTGATCGTGGACGAGGCCCTTCGCGAGCAAGCTCGCAAAGAAACGGCTGCCGAAGCGTTCGCCCATTCGTCCCGCATTCCCGCCTGTCTGAAAAATTGGGATGCGAATGCCTCCAAGTCTGGCGGCAGCGGGTGCGAAATTGTAAAGCTGTCGCGCGTATTCCAAGCGCCAAAGGCGGGAGAAACGCAGGATGTCGGCACGATTTCCCTCTCCGACGTTAACGGATGGGGGAGCGGGAGCAGCTCCGGCGGCGGTGGCGGCTCCAGCGGAAGCGAGCAGCCGGACCGGACGCCTCCTGCGGTACCGACGGGCCTGACGGCTGCGGCAGACCTTACCAGCGTCAAGCTGAGCTGGAACGCGGTAAGCGACAAAGACTTGGCGCGGTATAACGTCTATATGTCCGCCAATTCCGGACAGACGTGGGACAGCGCGTTTTACGTCACTTCGGCTGCGCCGTCAACGGTAACGAGCGTAACCTATACGGTGACGGGGCTGACGTACGGCAAGGAATACGCGTTTGCGGTCTCGGCGGTAGATACGAGCGGCAACGAGTCGGTGAAGTCAGCCGTTGTGAAGGCGACGACGAAGACGCCGCCGGACGACGGAGGCGGGAAAGACATGACACCGCCAGCGATACCGGCGGGCTTGACGGCCGTCGCAGGGCTAACCAGCGTGGAGCTGAGCTGGAACGCCGTGAGCGACACGGATTTAGCGGGATACGGCGTCTATATGTCGGAAAATGGCGGGCAGACGTGGAACCGTCCGCTCCCGGTATCCCCCACAGCCAGATTGGGGCTGACCGAAATGCGCTATACGGTGACGGGCCTGACGTACGGCAAGGAGTATGCGTTTGCGGTAACGGCGGTCGACACGAGCGGCAACGAGTCGGCGAAGTCGGTTGTTGTGAAGGCGACGACGAAGACGCTGCCGGACGACGGAGGCGGGAAGGACCGGACACCGCCGGCGGTGCCGACGGGCTTGACGGCAACCGCGGGGATCGGCAGCGTGGAGCTGAGCTGGAGCGCCGTGCGTGACAAGGACTTGGCGAGATACGGCGTCTATATGTCCGACAACGGCGGACAAGCTTGGGATCGCCCGGTCTACGTCAACCCGACGGTTTCCGGAGTCACGTATACGGTGACGGGCCTGACGTACGGCAAGGAGTATACGTTTGCGGTCACGGCGCTGGATACGAGCGGCAACGAATCGGAGAAGTCGCTGCCCGTAAGCGCGACGGTGCTTTCCCCTGAGGACGGGTCGCTGCCTCCCGATCCAAGCAAAGTAGCGACCAAAATTCCGGCCAACGGCGCGTACGACTTTTCCACGATTAACGACTTTTTGTACAAAGGGGCCAACCCGATTCAAACCGGTGTCGCGCCAGGCGCCATCCAGCCGGAACGTCTCTCGGTTCTGCGGGGCAAAGTGCTCGGCACAGACGGGAAGCCGCTCCCCGGGGCGGAGATTACCATCGCGGGCCATAGCGAATTCGGCAGAACGTTAAGCCGGGCCGACGGGGCTTTTGACCTCGCGGTAAATGGCGGCAGCGTACTAACGGTGCAGTACCAAAAAGACGGGTACATGACGGTTCAACGGAAAGCGAACGCTCTATGGGCCGATTATACGACGCTGCCGGAGGTCGTATTGAACCGGTACGATACCAAAGTGACCGAAATTTCGCTGCACGATACGACTTCGTATCAGGTCGCCCGCGGCACGACGACGGCGGATGACGACGGTTCGCGTACCGCGACGCTGCTCTTCCCGCCGGGGACGACCGGCTATCTCAAGCTGGCGGACGGCACGACGGAAGCTTTGAGCTCTATCCATGTACGCGCGACCGAATACACGGTAGGCAAGCAGGGGGAACGTTCGATGCCCGGCGAACTTCCGCATTTGGTCGGATATACGTATGCCGTCGAGCTTTCCGCAGATGAAGCGGTGGCCAAAAACGCTACGGAGGTTCGATTTAACGGACCGTTGTACTCCTATGTCGACAATTTCCTTGAATTCCCTGTTGGGGAAGCCGTTCCTGCGGGATATTACGACCGGCAGCAAGGAGCCTGGATTCCGTCGGATAACGGTAAAGTTATTCAAATCCTGGCTGCGGATGAGAACGGGGCTCTGATCGACAGCGACGGAGACGGACAAGCGGACGATGAAGCCGCCCTTGCCAAGATCGGACTGAAAAGAGAGGAACGCAAGACGTTAGCCGGGCTGTATGCTCCGGGACAAAGCCTGTGGCGCGTGCCGATCGAGCATTTTACTCCATGGGATTACAACTGGCCAGTCGGTCCTCCGATGGATGCGATAATTCCTCCGGAAGAAGGTCCGCAAAAAAACAATATCGAAGATCCCTGCCAGCAATCCGGGTCGGTCATCGGCTGCCAGGAGCAAACGCTTGGGGAGCGAATCCCCATTGCCGGAACGTCGCTCAGTTTGAATTATTACAGCAAGCGAACGCCGGGTTATCGCATGGCATCGAGCCTGACAATTCCCCTGAGCGATTCGAACATACCGTCTTCGTTAGTAAGGATCGGCGTACAGATTGAGATTGCCGGGCGCACCTTCTATAAAGAATATGCTCCGCTGCCCAATCAGAAGGATACGTTTTATTGGGACGGAAAAGACGTGTATGGGCGTATGCTGACCGGATCGAAATTCTACAAAGTAACGGTTAGTTATTTTTATATACCTGTTTATTATCCGGCGTATGCCGACTTCAAGCAGAGCTTCGGCAGATTAAGGGGTAAAGGGTTAAGTATGGGAGAAAGACGCAGCGTAAATATTAGGACATCGTGGGATTGGAGCGGATACTTGGAAAGTCCCCAAAGGTCGGCTGAATCGCTTGGGATCGAGGGCTGGGATCTGGATGTTCACCACGATCTGGATCATAAATCGGACACGATACACTTCGGCTACGGGGCAGACAAGCAACTTTCGAAAGGGGGAAAGGTGCAGCAGCTGTTTTTCCGTGGGGATGCTTCCGGACAGAACGCGACTTTGGATGGAAAATATTCGCTTGTCTACTATAAAGCACTTCCGTCCGACCTGCTGGCTGACCACGCTACAGTATCGGATTATGCGTTTATAAACAATAACAGGCCCTTTGCTTCGGGACCCGACGGTTCATTTTACTTTGCCACCTACAGGTATGACCTGCAGGATGCGAACCAGCATGACAAATACGAAATTTTTCAACTCAAGAGAGACGGAACCGTGCACAAAATGGCGCTAAACGACATACTGCCTTATTTCGACGAGCTGGCGGTCGATGCCGATGGAGCGCTGTATGCCATCGGTTCGCAATATGGCAGACATTCAAGCGGTGTCAGTCAAATTCGCAAATTTACTCCGGGCGCTTCTTCAAGCACGGTTGTGGCCGGGACAGGCGTAACAGGGGAGCTGGCCGGTGAAATACAAGACGGAGCCAAAGCGACCGACATTCCATTGTTCCAGCCGAAACGTCTGCAGATTGGTCCGGACGGCAGTAAATATTTTCTGGACGCGGGCAAAATCTACAAGATCGGTCCGGACGGCCTGATGTCCTCGTTAGGCAAGCGGGACGATCGGGATAAAACCGGCTCCCGCAAGTTTACGGGAGTAGATAGTGGGTCGCTCGATCGGGATAATCTGGGCTACATTGTCGATCTCGTCGTTGCGCCGGACGGGGCTCTATACGTCTTGGATGAAGGCGGCTGTACCTGGACCGTGAAATGCATGACATCGAGAATCCGCAAAATAAGCCCGGACGGCACGATTACGAAGGTGGCGGGAAGATTGTTGATTCCGGGCGAATCAAGCTCGGACCCGCAGTCTGCAAGCACTAGAGCGACCGATCATGCTTTCCGCGTGAAAGACCAGAGCATCAAGATGGACCGCAGAGGAAATATCTATTTTATGATGGAAGGCGAATTGAAGCTATACCGGATCAGTCCGGATGGTCAGCTCGAACTTTATTATTCCGACGCCATCGATATGATCCATGAGCAGATCAAAGAAGCTGGATACGAATTCCCCAGGGAAAAGGATGTCACCCTGCTCTCCGTTGAACCGGACGGGGCGGTTGTGTTGCTGTTCAAAACGAACGGCGGTAACTCTCCGTTCCAAGGCGACATGTTTATGATCTTCCGTCTTCAGGGAGACGAAGGAATACGGGTTGTGCCGAGCCCTGACGGAACGGAAGCCTACGAATTCGAGAGGCGGACCGGAAAGCATCTGCGGACGCTCAATGCCTACAGCGGGGGGGCCGTTCAAACGTTCAACTATGATAAACAGGACCGGCTTGTGTCCATTACGGACAGCTACGGCAATCAAGTGACGGTGGAGCGGGACGAGCAGGGCAACCCGACATCTATCGTAGCTCCGGGCGGACAGAGGACGGTGCTGAAGGTCGACAACGGACGGCTGACGGCGGTCACGAACCCGGGAGGAGAAACCTTCTCCATGGCGTATGACGATCGAGGGCTTCTGCAGCGGTTCACCGACCCGGACAGCCTTGTTCGAACCTACGCATACGATGCGGCAGGCCTGCTGACCCGTGCGGAAAATCCGCTCCAAGGCGTTTCCGAGCTCAGCCGAACGGAGGGCAAAAACGGCTTTGCGGTGCGTTTCAGCAAAGACGGTCTAACGACAACCTACGAGGTCCGCAAGGAAAACGGGGTACTCGTCCGGGAACAGACCGATCCGCGCGGAGCCAAGACAACGTTCCGGATGAGCGTGGATGGCAAAGAGCAGCAGATTGCGTACCCTGACGGGTCGCAGGTAATCAAAAAGCTGACCGAAGATCCGCGCTGGGGGATGGATGTTCCCGTCTTGTCCAGTTTAACGTACCGGACTCCGAAGGGGCTGGGGCCGACATTGACCGAAACCCGCTCGGTCGTGAAGCAGAGCAGAACCTCGGACAATAAATTCGACAACAAGTCGTTGACCGTAAAATACAAAACGGGCTGGACCGAATCGAAGGTGGAATACGACGCGGCCCAAAAGACGTTCACCGAGACCAACAATATGGGCCATAAAGTGGTCACGTATATGGACGCTCACGACCGCGTGATCAAGATCGAGGAGCCTGGGCAAGAGATCGCGCCTTATTTGCTTACCTATGACGACAAAGGCAAGCTGATCCGTACCCAGCAAGGAAATCAATTCGTGATTTACAGGTACGATGCGCAATATCGTTTAACGGAAACGGAAGATGCCTCCGGCCAAATCAAAGCGTATGGCTACGATGCTTCCGGACGACTTTCCTCCGTGCAGCTTCCGGGCCGCGGCGTGTACCGGCTGGAATTCGACTCCAGGGGCAATCTGGAGACAGTGACCGCACCCGGCGGAAGCGTATATCGCCAAACGTTCAACGGCCTTGATCAATTAACGGGCTTCGCTCCCGACGGAGCGGCGGGCAAGCTTGCGCTGTCCTACACGAGCGGCGGCCGGTTGGATCATGCGCTGCTGCCAAGCGGACGACTTGTCAGCTATGGGTTTGACGAAGGAGGCAGATTTTCTGGCCTGAACGATTCGGAGCTGCTTCGCCGGTTTACTTACGCCGATGCCACTGATCGAGTGGCAAGCATGGAAACGGTCGCGTCGGAAGCCTTCGGCGGAGCCAAGCAAAAGATCGATTACACGTACGACGGGCAAAATGTGAGGAGCGCCATCTTCTCCGGCAAGAGCAACGGAACATTTTATTATTCGTATGACGGTATGGCGGACTTGTCGAATATCCAGTTTAACGCCGTATGGAAAGGGGCCGGGGGGACGAAGACGCTGGACAACATGATCCGGCTCGGCTGGGATCTGGAAGGGAATTTGAGTTTGTCCGGGCTGTTCTCTTTCGTACGAAACGGTCCGAACAAGCGGCTTAGTTCGATCCAGGACGGAACGCTGACCGTCGACCGGACTTACGACGAGCTTGGACGTGTCCACACGTTAACGTATAAAATCAAGGATGCGGAAGTGTATCAAGCCGCGTATAGCTACGACCTCGCAGGAAGGATTGCTGCCAAGACGGTGACGACACCGGAAGGAACGGAGACGACGAGCTATGAATGGGATGCCGACGGGCAACTGCTCAGCGTCCTTCGTCAAGAACCGGGCGGGTCGAAGCATACGGAAGCGTATACCTACGACGCCAACCGGAACCGCACCAGCGCCAAAACGAACGACGCCCCTGCCATCCCCTCGGTCTATGGCGCGTACAACGAGCTGCAGCAGGTCGGCTCCACGGCGTATAAGTTCAACGAAGACGGCCAATTGACGCACAAAAATAACGATGCGTACCGTTATGGAACGAAAGGCGAGCTGCTCGAAGCTGTCGTCGAGGGACAAACGATCCGGTATACGTACGACGGCATTGGC
This sequence comes from Paenibacillus elgii NBRC 100335, assembly GCF_004000865.1. GTDB lineage: Bacteria > Bacillota > Bacilli > Paenibacillales > NBRC-103111 > Paenibacillus_G > Paenibacillus_G elgii. The sequence goes on from NZ_BIMB01000033.1 coordinate 63,939, forward strand.
CGCCGGACGGCCCGGGAAGACCGCGCGGGAGTAACGCAATATTTTTACGGCAACCCGCTTGCCCCCTTGCAGATAACAACTTCGATAAATCCAACAGGGGATTTGACGACGTACTATTACGACGAAGACGGCCTTCTTCTTGGCATCGAGCTCAATGACGCTGTCTACTACGTCATTACCGACGCGGTAGGCACGCCGCAGCGGGTGCTGGATAAGAGCGGAAAGACCGTGAAGGAATTAAAATTCAACAGCTACGGCGTGCTGCTTTCCGACTCGAATGCGGAATTCGGATTGGAGATCGGCTTTGCCGGGGGTATTCAGGATGCCGCAAGCAAGCTGGTTCGTTTCGGATACCGCGACTACGATCCGGCGGCGGGTCAATGGACGGCCAAGGACCCTCTTTTGTTCGAAGGGGGCCAAGGCAACCTGTACGCTTATGTAAACAATAACCCGGTTCAATTGCGCGATCCCTGCGGGCTATTCTGCATCGGGGCAACCTCGTACTCGGGTATAGGCGGCGGCGGCAAAGTATGTATCGACGAGAACGGCGCATCCGCCTGCCTGGAAGCCGGTGTCGGTCTTGGCGGCGGCGTAGAGGTTAACCCCAACGAAGGAATTTCCAAGTCGGAAGTTTCGGTCGAAGCCGCAGTCAAAGTAGGCGCCGGACCCGCGTCCATCTCTTTGGGCGCCAAGGCCGGCCGGGAGCTGGGCAGCGATTGTTACGAGGCCAAGCCGATCGTCAAAGCCGATTTGGGCCCGTACAAGTTTGATCTCACGGACCCGTCGAAGGATGGTAACAAGCCCTCCAAAAAAATAGGCGACTACTTTAAGGACGCTAAGATGAAAGCCGAAATTTCGGCAAAAGCCAAAGCCTGCGGCTCCATGAGATGGTAGAACTAGCGCAGCGCTAGAGATTGTCGGTTGGGAACGAACGCCCGGTAACGACCATTTGAAAAAGGCCGTACCCTATCGGAAAATTCCGTAGGGACGGCCTTTTTGTGTAGTTGTGGTCGAAGGTGAAGCCTCTCTAAAGCATTAATAAATTTACATTTAATAGTTTTTCAGTTTCAAAATCCTGTAAAAAAATTGTCTTATCTCATCGAAATAACGTGCAAAATGAAAAGAGATTGTATACTAGGAAAGACCTAATATACAATCTCTTATTGATTTGGTAAAATAATACTACGGGTTTATTCCCAGCCAGAAAGAGGTTGTTTTTGCTCCTTTGTCTTAGACAGGCCAAAAGTATTATTAACGGCACGAGCTTCTGAGTCGGATAAGAAATGGTTGGATAGGAAATCGTTTACATTTTTGCCTGAATCGACATTTTTCAACATTTGAACGACAGAATGCAACTGAGACGTAACCCGAATAGTTAGCATATAGGACATCCCCTTCGTATGTGGTGGTCTGTTAGCATCAGTATATCAAGAATCTTTTATAATAGTAAGCATATGGGGAGTGTTTATGAATAAAAAAATTATTATTTTTTCGATTTTTTTGTCAATATTTGTCGGATTGCAAGCTTGGTGTTCTTATATCACATTTAAATATCCTTATATTGGGATTTACCTCAAGGTAAATCAACAGAACGAGTGGGCGATTAACTTTTTGGATAAAGAAGGTGCCGGTGTAAACCTTGATCTAAAGGCCGGAGATGTCATAAAGCAAGTGGACGGTAAACTGCCCGAAGAGAATCAGATGATTTATAAATGGAAAGTAATAGAGCAAGCGCGGGAAATGATCGTATCAAGAGATGGAATTGAACAGAAAATTTTAATAAATACCAGAAGCATGCTATCCTATGATATTTTTCCTTTAGTAGGGGAATGCTTGAGTCTTTTTATGGCAGCTTTGCTGTTTACTAAAATGCGTTCTTCTTCGTCGGCAAAATTATTGGCGGTTGTGTTTCTAACTTTCGTAATTATCTACATGAGTCAAGGGGCTTCAATTAGGGGAGATGTTGTTGGCAAACTTTTAATTACCAGTTTTATGATGGTATTGCCCCTTGTTTTTTTTCATTTTCTAGTTGTTTTTTTTAAAGAAAAGGGAAATATACAGTTACCTTCTAAGATTTTGAAATATTTTTATGCGGTTGCTTTACTAGGGTTTGTGATAAGATTATTTCAGTTCTATCCTCCAGCAGCATATACAATCTATAGCTATAATGGAAATATTACTTTATGGTTTTTTATTATGGGATTTATATTGAACATCAGTGTCCTTACTTTCTTATACTTTAAAGTTGGAAGACAGAAATCATATCTTTCAAGCATTATAACCATTGTTTGGTTTTCACTATTTATTTCGTTTATTCCGATTATTTGTATCTCGTTCCTGCCTCGATTAATTGAAGGTTCAGCAAAAGTTGATCCTGCTTACACAAGCTGGTTTATTTTATTTTTTCCGATTTCGTTTGCCTACTTGATTGCCTCGAACCAGCTATATGATATAGGTCTGGTGCTTCGTCGTTTTGCCTTTGCTGTGATGCTTGCCATCATACCGTCTGCCCTTTTTACAGGAAGCTACGCTTTCTTGTTTCAAGATTTAGTAGATGCAAGAGAAATTGTATTTATCTTTGCAGGCTCTATTATCATGCTATCTTCTGTCATGTACTCGGCCGAATACTTCACAACGAGACTGGAACGGTTCCTGTTCCCTAGAAAGTACGTCCTCCAGACGGCGCTCAAGAAAATTGCCAAGAGTCTGGGAGCCATCTCCAGCTTCCGCGATCTGAAGGAAATCGTCCTCGTGGACATTGTCAAGACGCTCCAGGTAAGGGGCGGTGCGATCGTGTTCCAGTACGAGAACGACACCGAGATCATCGACGAAGGGGAGATCGATACGGCGGAGATCAAGAAAATGATCTGTTCATCGACGTGGCTCCACCATCCGATATACACCTGTATCGAGATTAATCGTCATGAAGAATACGCCAGCTACTTGGTCATCACGAGCAACAAAGCGAACACCTTGCTGGGCAAGGAAGAGGTTCAATGGCTTCACTTGATTACTTCCTACTTGGAAGTCAGTCTGGAGAATGTCCACTTGATCCGCAAGCTGACGGCGAAAATGCAGCTGCTGGCGGCGCAGTTGCCCGACGAGCAGTCGGCGCAGGACATCCAATGGTTCCGCAAAATCATGTTTGAGCTGCAAGAGGAAGAACGGCTCCGGATTGCGGCCGATCTTCACGATACGACGATGCAGGATTTGTTTTTCCTCAAGCGCCGATTCGTGTCGCTACTGGACAAATACGCGATGAACAAGGAAGACAAGGAGCATTTGAACAACATTATCAATTTCGTAGAAATGATCAACAACAGCCTGCGGCAAAGCTGCTTCGAATTGAATCCGTTCCTGCTGAAGGAGATCGGGTTGATCGAAACCGTGCGGACGTATCTCGATAAGGAAGCGTACCATACGCCGTTCGAGATTGAGTTCAAGGAAGAGGGCGCTTCCTCTATCGAGTCGAAGGATTTGACGACAAAAAGGCACATTTTCCGCATTGTTCAAGAGCTGCTTAACAATGCGAAGAAGCATTCGCAGGCTTCGAAAGTATCTTTTGCCATGACAATGAAGGATCATAAGTTCTGCCTGACTTATGAAGACGACGGCGTCGGGTTTGACAGCACGCAAGTACCTCGCATGGAGATTGGAGCATCTGGGATGGGAGTGGAGCAAATGAGAGGTCGTATCTTGCATTTGAACGGAAAGCTGGAGTTCGATTCGCGGCGAGGCGCCGGTGCGAAATTCGTGATTACGATTCCGGTGCGGGAGGTGATGTCCGTATGAACGAAACGGTCAAAGCTCTCGTGATCGATGACCATCCTCTCGTTGCCCACGCGACGAAGGAATTATTGGAGGACACAGACTGCATTGAGGTGGTCGGTATTGCCAGCAGCGCTGAGGAAGGATTGGAGCAGATCAAGAAGCATCAACCGGGGCTCGTTTTTCTGGATTACCAGCTTCCCGATCTGTCGGGGACCGATGTTGCGGCGCAAATCAAGAAGGAATATCCGCACATACATATTGTGATATTTACCGGGCACGACTTGACGGGGGCGATGAATCGGCTCATCGAGCTGAAAGTTAGCGGCGTGCTTTCGAAGGAATCCAGCATCAGAACGATCAAGAACATGGTGAACTGCATTCTGGACAACCATACGATGCTGCCGTTGTCGCTATATCACCAGATTCAATTGAGCGGCTCGCCTTCGTATGAAGACTTGAACGATGAAGAAGTGATGATGATGGGGATGGTCGTCAAAGGGGCTACGCACGATCAGATTGCCGACCATATCCACATGAGCAAACGTACCGTCGATAATTACCTGCGCCGAATTTACGACAAGCTGGGCGCGAAGTCGAGAATGGAAGCGATGGAGAAATTTATTAAGAGCAGGCATTATACATAGTCACTTTACATGGACAATCAGGGGGACGGGCGGATTGGATCGGGAGACAGTAGAGCATATGTACCGGATGGTAGACGATCATGTGGGCGCGGAGGATCTCAATGCTTTGCTCAAAGCGTTCATCGAGGAGAAGGCGCAGGAACAAGGGTCGTGGTCGAGCATCACACGCTGCACCCATGAGATGCTGGAAGGAGCTTCGCCGCATATCGACCGGTTGGCCGCGGCGACGGAATTGATTCTTCTCTGCTTCGATATCGTCGACGACCTGCAGGATCAGGATCACGAGAGCAAGCCATGGATGCAGTGTCCGCCGGCGGTTGCGTTAAATGCGGTGCTCGTCTTCCTGACGGGATTCATCGGGGAGCTCGGCCAATGCGGAGTGAACAGGCGTTCGCTTTATGAAATCAGCAAAATGCTGTCCCGGTCGGTCAGCGGACAGCATAAAGACGTTACGAATCAGGTACCCGAGGTCGACGATTATCTTGCAATGATTCAGGAGAAATCCGGGTCCCTGTTCCGATTCGCGTGCCAGATGGGATATTGTCTGACGGATTGCAGCGATGAGACGAAGGAGCGGATTGACGATCTGGCGGATTGCGTCGGAATGATTCATCAGATCCAGAACGATCTGAAGGACATTGCCCAGTTCGACGTAAAAAGCGATTTGCTGCTTCGCAAGCGGACGCTGCCGATACTGTATCTGCTTAATGTAGACAGTGAAGCGTTTCGCCCGGTGAAGGAGTACTATGAAGGAAAAATCACCGCAGACGTTCTTTTGCAGGATAAAGAGCAGTATATGCGGCTGATCGTGGATTCCGGCTGTATTGAATATACCAAGATCGTGCAGTCCGTATGCGTTCAAAAAGCAGAGGAGCTATGGACCGGTCTCCAGGTCCCGTCCCCGTGGAAGGAAAAGTTTCGGGAGCTTACATACGCCGCTTTTGCTTAGAGTCACCCGACTAAAAAATAAAGAAGCACCTTGAGACCCGCAAAAGGATCGAGGTGCTTCTTTGGCTTGGGTGGAAACGTACAGTGCCCGTCGGCCCCGGGCAGGGACGGCTTGCCTCAGGCGGGGGGAGCTTCAGGCAAGCCGTGATGACCGACAAGCGCTCTACACGGTGCCGCCCGGACCTGACATGTATATGCCACCCATCGGAGGAATGGCCACGTCCTCGGGGTGCTCGCGGCGGCGGGCGAGATCTTCGTTCGTCCGCTCGAAGGTGCGGGTATCGTCCTCGTACCAGACGAGCACCATAATGCGCCCCTTGTCCAGCTCCTTCTCGTACCGCTCCGCCTCCAGTGCGGAGATGCCGAGCGATTCCATCTTGGCCCGGAGCTTATCGCCGCGGGAGCGGAACAGGTTGGCGAAGGCCGTCGCCATCCCTTCCTCCATCACGCCGATCGTATTCGTATCGGTCAAGCGGCTGAGCCCTTCGGTCCGGTCGTTGTCATGCGCCAGCACATAAATTTCATTTAGGGAATGGCCTTCCTCACGAAAGCCCCGAATGGCGCGGATGGCGTACTCTTCACCTTCTACCAGCTTCACTTTTGTTTTCATGAGTCGTCCCTCCTCGAATCGGTTCAGATCATGCGTCCGGGCTTCGCCGGGCATGTCTGCCATGGAGTTGGCCAGCCGTCCGGATCGGTCCGGCTTATGCTTCATTAACCCGGATTTTCCGTGCCGAAACAATCCTTAATATGATTCAAGCGTTCCGCTTTCGGTTAATTAAGCTTAAAAAAAAGCTATAATGGTAAGAACGGACCTTTGCCCTCAGGGCCAAAGGATGCACACGGATAAGGGAGAGACGAACAAGGTATGAACATTGCCATCGTGGACGATAACCCGGTCAATCTCATTGTGATCGAGAAAATATTAAAAAACGCAGGATACGATTCGTTCTGGAAAGCTTCTTCGGCGGTGGAAATGATGCAGCGGCTCACGGAGTATGCGGACGGGGGCAAGGTGCCGGTCGACTTGATTCTGATGGATATGATGATGCCGGAGATGGACGGGATCGAAGCGTGCCGGCGTATTCAGCAGGATGAGCGCTTGAAGGATATCCCGGTGATTATCGTGACGGCACTCGGCGATTCCAACAAGCTGGCGGAGGCGATGGAGGCCGGGGCGATGGATTACGTGATGAAGCCGGTGAACAAAATCGAGCTGATCGCGCGGATTCGTTCGGCGCTGCGCCTCAAGTACGAGAAGGATTGGCACAAGGAAAACGATGCCCGTATCCGCGAGGAGCTGGAGCTTGCCCGGCAAGTGCAGGGTAGCGTGCTCAGCCCGCCTCTGAAGAAGGAGAGGCTGGAAATTAGCGCCGCGTATTACCCGTCGTTCGAGCTGGCGGGCGATTTTTACGCATGGTACCGGATTGACGAGGACCGGCACGGCGTCATCATCCTGGACATTATGGGCCACGGGATTTCGTCTTCGTTGGTGTGCATGTTCATCTCCTCGGTCATGCAGGACACGATCACGCGCTTCGTTTCGCCGGAGTTCGTCGTGACAGAGCTGAACCGGTACATGAACCAGCTCAATCATAAAAATCCGTCGGTTAGCTATTATTTTACGGCGATTTATTTGCTGATCGATACCCAGACCAAGACGATCGAATACGTGAACGCGGGCCATCCGCCCGGGTTTCTTTTTGAAGAGGGAAAAGCGCCGGTGGCGCTCAATCAGGGGAGCTGCGCCGTCGGTTTCTTCGATCAGATGGAGATTACGAAGAGCATCTTCACCTATGAGCAGCCGATCCGCATCGCCTTGTATACGGATGGGCTGCTGGAGGCGCTGCCGCTGCCGGAGGCTTACCCGGAGGACGCGGCGGAATCGGATCTGCTGGCGCTGCGTCTGCAAAGCTGCATTCATCAGACGTCCAGCCCCGAAAGCCTGGTCGAGACCTTGCTGCCGCAGGACGTGAGGGAGGCGCAGAGCGACGATATTTGCATGGTGCTGATCACCGCTACGTAGCTGGCGGCCACGAATAAAGACGATACGAAGAGAGAGAAAGGGACGGGAGAGGGAATGAACTGATGAAGATGAAGACGAAGCTGTTTATGGGATTCGGTATCTTGCTGGTGTTGATTTTCGCTTTGGCGGGCGTCGGCATGAACCGGCTGACCACCACCGATTCCAGTATTAAGGAGATTTATGAGAACCGGTACCAGAAGGTGCGGACCAGCACGCAGGTGCGCAATGACGCGGCGGAGCTTGCCAAAGGCATCGTGAATTTGCTGTTGATCGACTCGGAAGAAAGCGACAAGAAGAATGCCGAAGCGGTCAAGACGGTCAGCGGCAAGGTCATGCAGGGCCTTCAGCAGATTGACCAATTCTCCAAAGAAGGAAAAGAACGGGAGCTGGCTGACGAAGTTCTGCTGCATGGCAAACGCTTCCTGGAATTCAAGGATCAGGTCGTTCGTCTGAACCAAAGCGGCAGACAAGCGGAGGCCAACTCGCTTCGCACGACTGTCGGGATTGATCTGCAGGATAGATTTACGAGAAGCATGGGCAATTTGACGAATTTCCACAGCGAGGCGATGGATGCGGCCATCCAGCAGGCGTTGAGTGACAATCAACAGACGATGATGTATACCGGGCTGTTGACGCTGATCGGTCTGCTGCTGAGCGTGGCCATTATGCTGTGGATCGTGTTCGGGTTTTCCCGGGGGCTGAACATCCTCTCGGCGATGCTTACGAATTTTGCGAGCGGGAAATGGGGGCACGCAGCCTACCGGGTGCCTATTACGTCCAATGACGAATTCGGCCGACTTGCAGGTGTGTTCAATCGGTTGGCGGACGATCTGGAGCAAGCGACGGCGAGTGAACGGACGCTGCATAAGATGAACGAAGACATGCTGTGGCTGCAAACCCAGATCGCGCATATGTATGCGATGCTGGAGGATTCGCGGAAGGTCGAAGAGATGGCGCAAACGTTCATCGGAGAGCTGGCCCGCATCGTTGGCGCGCAGGACGGTGCGCTCTATGTGCTGAAGCAGACGGCGTCGGGCACCAAGCTGGCGCTTGCCGGCACATACGCCCGTTCGGAAAGCACGGCGGCTGCCGAGCTCCCGCTCGGAGAAGGGCTGGTCGGGCAGTGCGCAAAGGACGGCAAGCCGATCACGGTCGAAGGCGTCGTCGGACAATACGGCGCGATCCGCTCCGCCTTCGGCGAGCTGGAGCCGCTGACGCTGACGGTGCAGCCGGTCGAGTACGACGACGAAGTGATCGCGGTGTTCGAGTTGGTGTCGCTGAAGTCGTTCTCGGAGCTGGAGCAGAAGCTGATCAAGCAGACGAGCGAGAACCTGGGCGTAACGCTGAACGTCTTGATGGGACGTCTGAGGATCGAGGAGCTGCTGCGGATTCACCAGTTGCTGACCGACGAATTGCAGAGCCAGTCGGAGGAGCTGCTGTCCCAGCAGGATGAGCTCAAGGCTTCCAATGAGAAGCTTGAAGAGCAGACGCAGGCGCTGCGGGCGTCGGAGGAGCAACTGCAGCGGCAGCAGGAGGAGCTGGAGCAGAGCAATGACGCTTTGGTCCGCAAGACCGTAGAGTTGGAAGAGCAAGTCCGCGAGACGGAGGAGGTCAACCGGAAGATTGAGCTGACCAAGGAGAAGCTGGAGAAGCAAGCGCTGGAGCTGGCGCTCGCCTCCAGGTACAAATCGGAGTTTCTGGCGAACATGTCGCACGAGCTGCGGACGCCGCTCAACAGCTTGCTGATCCTTTCGCAACTGCTGAAGGAGAACAAAGAGCGCAACTTGACGGGCAAGCAGGTGGAGTACGCCGAGACGATCTATTCGTCCGGCTGCGACTTGCTTAAGCTGATCGACGATGTGCTCGATTTGGCGAAGGTCGAATCCGGCCGGATGGAGCTGCATGAGGAGACGGTCTGCTTGCAGGAGACGGCCGAATCGATGAGAAAAGCGTTTGGACCGTTGGCCCGTTCCAAAGGATTATCCTTCGAGGTGGATTTCGGCGGCGAGTCGCCGGGGCAGCTTCAAACGGACAGCGGGCGGCTGAAGCAAATTTTGAAAAATTTGCTGTCCAACGCTTTCAAGTTCACGCAATCCGGGAGCGTCCGCCTCACCATACGGCAGCTCGCGGAGCCTAGACCGATGGTCGCCTTCGAAGTTGAGGATACGGGCATCGGGATTTCCCCCGATAAGCAGCAGCTGATCTTCGAGGCGTTCCAGCAGGCGGACGGAACGACGAGCCGCAAGTACGGCGGGACGGGGCTCGGCCTCTCGATCAGCCGGCAGCTGGCTTCGCTGCTCGGCGGAGCGATTGAGCTTGAGAGCGAGGAGGGCCGCGGCAGCCGGTTTACGCTGTATTTGCCGCACGACGCGCGGTTGGCGTCCGGCGCGGCCGAAGCGGCTCCTGCCGCCATGCCGCCTTCTACAGAGTGGCCGCGGCTTGCGCCTCTGCCGCTCGCAAGCGGCGAGATGCCGGCGACCGCCTTCACGGACGACCGCGACAGCATTGCGGAAGGCGACCGGGTGCTGCTGATTATCGAGGACGATACGCATTTTGCCGCGATCCTGCTGGACATGGCGCGGAGCCGGGGCTTCAAGGCGGTCGTCGCGCTGCAGGGGGACAAGGGACTTCAGCTCGCCAAGACCCTTCAGCCGGATGCGATTCTGCTCGATATCCAGCTGCCGGTCATGGACGGCTGGTCCGTGCTCGTGCAGCTCAAGAACGATGCTTCCACCCGCCATATTCCGGTTCATGTCATTTCCGTCGTGGACGAGGTGCATCAAGGGCTGTCGATGGGAGCGATTGCCTGGCTGCGCAAGCCGTCCGGCAAAGAGCATCTGGAGCAGGCGTTTACGCATATTTTATCGTTCCTGAACCGCGACCTGCGTAATCTGCTCATTGTAGAGCCGGACGAGGTACAGCGCGAGAGCTTGGTGAACCTGATCGCTCATGACGACGTCCGAATTACGGCCGTAGCGAGCGGCGGGGAGGCGCTGGAGGTGCTGGCGGCGCAGCCGTTCGACTGCATGGTGCTCGATTATGGAATGACCGGGCCATCCGTCTACGAGCTGCTCGACCGAATCAAGGCGGACGAGGGGCTGCGGCGGCTGCCGATTGTGATTTATACCGGCAAGACGCTGGATAAGAAGGAGCAGCTGCGTTTGAAGAAATATGCGGAATCGATCATCATCAAGGATGTGAAGTCGCCGGAGCGGCTGCTTGACGAGACGTCGCTGTTCCTGCACCGGGTCGAGGAGAACTTGCCGGAAGAGAAGCAGCAGGTGCTTCAGAAGCTGCACAGCATCGAAACGGTATTCAAAGGCAAGAAGGTGCTGCTTGTCGACGACGACATCCGCAATGTGTTCGCGCTGTCCAATCTGCTCGAAGGGCTTGGCATGCAGGTGGCGTTCGCCGAGACCGGCAGGCAGGCGCTCGATTCGCTGGACCGGGAGCCGGACTTCGATCTCGTGCTGATGGACATCATGATGCCGGAGATGGACGGCTACGAAGCGATGCGCGCCATCCGCAGCGACGAGCGATTCGACCGGCTGCCGATTATCGCCCTGACGGCCAAGGCGATGAAGGACGACCGCGAGAAATGTATCCAAGCCGGAGCCTCCGATTATATTACCAAGCCGGTTCATACCGAGCAGCTGCTCTCGCTCATGCGGGTGTGGTTATACAAATGAGCGGCAGATTGTACGATCAAAAGGCAGGGGACTTGAGCGCGCTGCGCAAGCTTGGTTCCGTCTATTCGGGGGCGGACGGAGGCCGGGGCACCCGGGAGGAAGAGGAACGGGAGCGCATCGAGATCGCTTTGCTGCTGGAGGGGCTGTACCGGCTGTACGGCTTCGACTTTCGCAACTATGCGTATCCGTCCGTCCGCCGTCGCATCTGGCACCGCATCTACGCGGAGCGGCTGCTCAGCGTATCGGGCCTGCAGGAGCGGGTGCTGCACGACCGGAGCTGCGCGGAGCGTCTGGTGGACGATCTGGTCATTCACGTGACCGAGATGTACCGGGACCCGAGCTTGTTCGCGGCGTTCCGGGAGCGGGTCGTGCCGCTGCTGCGGGAGCTGCCTTCCTTCCGCATCTGGCACGCGGGCTGTTCGACGGGGGAGGAAGTATACTCCACCGCCATTTTGCTGCATGAGGAAGGGTTATACGACCGGGCACGCATCTATGCGACCGACATTAACGAAGAGGTGCTCCATGTGGCGGAGCGCGCTGCTTACCCGCTCAAGAAAATGCAAGAATATACCAAAAATTACATGCGGGCCGGAGGCAAGGATGCCTTCTCGGGATATTACGGCGCCTCCGGGAACGTGGCCGTATTTCATCCTTTTTTGGGGGAGCGGATCGTTTTTGCCCAGCATAATCTGGTGACGGACCGGTCGTTTAACGAGTTCCACGTCATCTTTTGCCGCAATGTCATGATTTATTTCGATTCGATCCTGCAAAACCATGTACACGATCTGTTCCACGAAAGCTTGTGCCCGCAGGGGATTCTCGTCTTGGGGCATAAGGAGTCGATCACATTTACGAAGCATGCGGGGCATTACGAGACGCTGGATCAGCAGGAGAAAATATTTCGCAAGATCAAATGAGGTGGGGCTTGTATGGACGTTCCGATCCGCATCTTGCTGGTGGACGATCAACCGGAGAACCTGCTTGCGCTTGAGGCGGTGCTGGAGGACCAGAACTATATTCTGGAGAAGGCGACCTCCGGGGAAGAGGCGCTGCGCTGTCTTCTCAAGCACGAATTCGCCGTCATCGTACTCGATGTGTACATGCCGGGGATGGACGGGTTCGAGACGGCCCAGTGGATCAAATCCCGCGAAAAAACGCGGGCGGTGCCGATCATCTTCATCACCGCAGCGCCAGACGAGCAGGATCAGGCGTTCACGGCGTATTCCGTCGGGGCGATCGATTATATTGTGAAGCCGTTCGTGCCGCGCATGCTGAAGTCGAAGATCGAAGGGTTCGTCAGCATCTATTTGGCGCAAAAAAAGCTGCAGCAGCAAACCGAGCTGCTGAACGAACGAACCCAGGAGCTGCAGCGGGCAAAGGAAGCAGCCGAGCAGGCCGCTATGGCCAAAGCGAATTTTCTGGCGATGATGAGCCACGAAATCCGGACTCCGCTGAACGGGGTTATCGCCATGGCCGATCTGCTCGTGGAGACGGACCTGAACGCGGAACAGCGCGAGTACGTCGATACGATACGTCGAAGCGGAGCCGCGCTGCTCTATGTCATCAACGATATTTTGGACTTGTCCAAGATCGAATCGGGCAAAATGGAGATCAAAGAAGAGCCGCTGAACCTGAGGACGAGCCTGATCGAAACGTACGAGGTGTTCCACGCTGAAAGCCGCAGCAAATCGCTGGAGCTTACCTACGATATCGATCCGGCGATCCCCGAATGCATCATCGGCGACGAATCGAGGCTGCGGCAGGTTCTGATCAACCTGGTCGGCAACGCCGTCAAATTCACCGAGCAGGGCGGCGTGCACGTCTCGGTCGCGGTATTAAGCCACTCGGAAGAGCGGCTGGAGCTGGAGTTCCGCGTCTCCGACACGGGCATCGGCATTCCGGAGGAGAAGCGTGACTTGCTGTTCCAGCCGTTTACGCAGGTTGATTCGTCCTTAACCCGCAAATACGGGGGGACGGGGCTGGGACTGGCGATTTGCAAAAATCTTGTGCAGCTCATGGGCGGCCGCATCGCGCTTGCCCCGGGAGACCGCCGGGGGGCGGAGTTCGTTTTCTCCATCCGCGTCAAGGGCTGCGCCGAATACGGCTGCATGGGCGCTGTCAAATAGAAGGGGATTAAGGGGGAAGTGTGCTTACCCGAATCCCCTAATCCCCCAATCCTCAAAATCCGCCTGCAAAACAGCGGACATTTCCCTCGCCGGTTTTCCGCTCCGCCTTCCGGTACCGGTCGGATATTCCTCTCCTTGCTCTCCCGTGACACAGTCGCAGCATTTATCGTTAAGGCTGAGAAGACTCCCTCTTCGATAAGGGGGAGATGAATCAGTGGCTCTTGTGTATGTATGAGAACATATGTGCTATAATTGTAAT
>NZ_BIMB01000034.1 GCF_004000865.1 Paenibacillus elgii NBRC 100335
GCCTCCTTGACCCTGACCTTGACCGCCGCGATAGCCGCCGCCTTGACCTCCTTGGCCGCCACGATTGCGATCTTGTCCTTGGCGGGACTGGCCTTGGCCTTGACGGCCTTCGCCGCCCTGACCTTGCGGTCTGTTTTGTCCCTGATCGCTGTTTTGACCCTGATCGCTGTTTTGTTTAGGTGCAGCCGATTGTACTTGCGCCGTTTGTGGGCGCTGTTCCGGTTTCGGCTGCGACGCTACGGTTTCTTGTTTGGACTCCGGACGATTGGATGGCTTATCCCCTGTTTTGGCTCCGCCTTCGCCCCGTTTTGCTGCTGCATTGGCTTTAACATCTCTGAAAAATTTCTCTACACTCGACACCGCATCATTCTCCATTACGCTCATATGATTGTTGACCGGAATATCCAGTCTTTTTAAAATTGTGATGATCTCTTTACTGCTCATATTTAAAGATTTGGCATACTCGTACACTCTGAGTTTGTCTTTATTGTTGTCTTGTTTGGTCAATACCGTCCACCTCCGTACGATCTAACTGCTTCAACAACATCCGCGCAAATCCCGCATCGTTTATACCAATGACGACTCGCGCTTCTTTACCGATACTGGCTCCAAGCTGATCCCGACGGCCGTACTGATGGATAGGAACTTGATAATAAATGCACTTATCGTTCACTTTCTTGAAGGTGCCTGCGGAAGCGTCCTCGGCCACGATCACAAGCTTCGCTTCGCCGCTTCGGACCGATTCGATCACCATGTCTTCGCCGGTAACCAGTTTTCCCGCCCGCATGGCGAGCCCCAGATTCGAGAAAAATTTGTCACTATTCTTGTTCATCATCCACCGCGTCTTTTCCGGCAATAAATTCGTCTTCCACTTTAATAAAATCCTGCTCGAGAGCGTCGTAAATATCCGGACTGACCGACGATTTCAGTGCGCGATCCAGCGCACGTGATTTCTTGGCCAGCTTGAAGCAGGATAGTTTTCCGCACAAATAGGCGCCGCGTCCGGCTTTTTTTCCCGTCAAATCGATGAGCAATTCATCATTCGGCGTTTTCACCACGCGGATTAGTTCTTTCTTAGGCATCATCTGCTGGCAGGCTACGCATTTACGCAGAGGTATTTTTCTTTGTTTCATTGGATCCATCCCCCTCCCGCATGGCCGTCAGACCGATGTCTGCGAATTAATCGATACTGACGGAATCCTGGTGCATTTCTTCAGCATATGTCTTCGGTCGGCCATATTCCTGCTCGGCTTGCGTCTCACTCTTAATGTCGATCTTCCAGCCGGTCAATTTTGCGGCCAGCCGCGCATTCTGCCCTTTAATGCCAATGGCAAGCGACAGCTGATAGTCCGGCACGATAACCCGGGCCATTTTCTCGGCTTCGAACACTTGCACCTCCAGCACCTTAGACGGGCTAAGCGCGTTGGCGACATACTCCTCCACGCTTTCCATCCAGCGGACGATGTCAATTTTCTCGCCCTTTAGCTCGCCGACGATCGTTTGCACGCGCATGCCCTTCGGCCCGACGCAAGAACCGACCGGATCGACTTCCGGATTACGGGAGTATACCGCAATCTTGGAACGGAAACCAGCTTCGCGGGCGACGGAACGAATTTCGACAACCCCTTGAAAAATTTCCGGAACTTCCAGCTCGAACAACCGTTTCAACAGCCCTGGGTGCGTACGGGACAAAATGATCTGCGGCCCTTTGGTCGTATTTTCGACCTTGGTGATATACGCTTTAATGCGGTCCCCGTGCTTGAATTTGTCGGTGGGCATCAGCTCATTCAGCGGCATGACCGCTTCAATTTTACCCAAATCGATATACAGGTTGCGCGTGTCTTGACGCTGCACGATACCGTTGACGATGTCTTCCTCTTTATCGACATAGGCATTGTAGATCAGGCCGCGCTCCGCTTCGCGGATCCGCTGCGTGACGACCTGCTTCGCCGTCTGAGCCGCAATCCGGCCGAAATCGCGAGGAGTAACCTCAAGCTCGACGATGTCGTTCAACTGATAATTTTGGTTCATTTCTCTTGCAGCGAAGAGCGAAATTTCCAGCCGCGGATCAAGCACATCGTCGACAACCGTTTTGCGGGCGTATACTTTAATGAGACCCGTATGCCGGTTGATGTCGACGCGCACGTTTTGCGCGGTATTGAAATTGCGCTTATAGCTCGAAATCAGCGCTGCCTCAATCGCGTCGATCAGCACGTCTTTGGCGATGCCTTTCTCCTTTTCGATTTCGTTTAGCGCTTCGATAAAATCCATGTTCATTTGAATGGAGTTCCCCCTCTCATAAAATGCGAGCCGCCCGACGCTTTGCCAGATCGAGCCTAAAATTTGATGGCGAGCCTGGCGCCGGCCACTTTGTCAACCGGGATTTCATGCTTTTTCTTGCCGATTTCGATGACAACCGTTTGTTCGTCGTACGATACGAGCGTGCCCTCGAATTCCTTCAAACCGTTTACCGGTTCGTACGTCGTCACGAAGACGTGCTCGCCAATCGCTTTACGATAGTCCTGAGGCTTCTTGAGCGGACGCTCCGCCCCGGGCGAAGACACTTCCAGGAAGTAAGCCGATTCGATGGGGTCCTTCTCGTCCAGCTTGGCGCTGAGGTATTCGCTGATGCGGCCGCAGTCATCGATGTCGATGCCGCCTTCTTTATCCACATATACCCGCAAAAACCAGTTGCCGCCTTCTTTTACATATTCGATGTCGACCAGCTCAAATCCGTTTTCGTCCAAAAAGGGGCGAACCAGCTCTTCCACAGTGGATTTGATGTTTGTGCTCAAACGTGCGTTCCTCCTTAATCTGGTAAAAAGCGATTGACAGTAGTTGGTTGTTAAGCAAAGGCCGTTCAACCCAACGTCTTCACTTCACGTCCGGGCCAGCTTAAACGGCTGAACGCTTAGCGCACATCTGCGCCGAACTAACGCTTCACTCGCTTCGGGGCCTTATACAAAATGTAAAGAGTGGGTTTCCCCACTCTTTGGTCACGAGATATTACATTGCTACCGAAGAAGATTATACCATAAGTGCAGAGATCATGCAATAAGGCGTAAAAAGGCGCCTGAGGAAGCAAGGAAGACTTCTTCGGAAGTTCTAAAACAGCGAAAGCTGGTTCGTCTCCGGAAGGCCGCGGAAGCAGCCCATGCCGTTAAGAATTTCGACGATCGTCTTCGATGCCTTGCTTCGGGTCTGGAAGTCCTCAATCGATAAGAACGGTCCGTCGTTTTTGGCGGCTGCGATGTTCTTCGCCGCGTTCTCCCCGATCCCCGCAATGGCGGAAAACGGCGGTATAAGCGAGTCGTCCTCGATAAGAAACTTTGTCGCGTCCGATTTGTACAAATCGATCGGCTTAAACGAAAAGCCGCGGGCCGTCATCTCCAGCGCCATTTCGAGAATGGAGATCATACTCTTCTCTTTCGGCGTCGCCTGGAACCCTTTTTCCTCAATTTCGATCAGCTTGCGCAAAATTGCGTCGTAGCCTTGGCACAGCAGCTCGATCTCGAAATCCTGCGCACGGACGGAAAAATAAGTCGCATAGTAAGCAATAGGGTGATAAAGCTTAAAGTAAGCGGTGCGCACCGCGGAAATGACGTAAGCGGAAGCATGCGCCTTCGGGAACATGTACTCGATCTTTTCGCACGAATCGATGTACCACAGGGGAACGTTATGCTTCTTCATATCTTCTTTCCACTCGTCGGTGAGCCCTTTGCCCTTCCGCACGCTCTCGGTAATTTTAAATGCCAGTCCCGCGTCCATACCCGCTTTGTAGATTAAATACAGCATGATATCGTCGCGGCACCCGATCACCGTTTTAATCGTGCAGATACCTTTCCGGATTAGCTCCTGCGCATTGCCCAGCCAAACGCCGGTTCCGTGGGAAAGACCCGAAATTTGCAGCAAGTCCGCAAAGCTGGACGGCTTCGCTTCCTCAAGCATCTGACGCACGAACTTCGTCCCCATCTCCGGCACCCCGTAGGTCGCCACCGGCGTCCGGATCTTCTCTGGTGTTACGCCAAGCGCGTCCACGGAGTTAAACATGCTCATAACTTTCGGATCGTTCATCGGAATGGTCGTCGGGTCGACGCCGGTCAAATCCTGCAGCATCCGCATCATCGTCGGATCATCGTGTCCCAGAATATCGAGCTTCAGCAGGTTGGCGTCGAAGGCGTGATAATCGAAGTGCGTCGTTTTCCACTCGGCGCTCGTATCGTCGGCCGGATATTGTACCGGAGTGATATCGTCGACCTCGATGTAATCCGGTACGACTACGATCCCGCCGGGATGCTGCCCGGTGCTTCGCTTTACGCCCGTGCAGCCGGAAGCCAGCCGGTTTAACTCCGCGCCGCGCCACTTTTTGCCATGCTCTTCTTCATATTTTTTTACAAAACCGAATGCCGTTTTTTCCGCAACCGTACCGATCGTACCCGCCCGGAACACGTTTTTCTCGCCAAACAGCACTTTGGTGTAGTTGTGCGCTTGCGGCTGGTATTCGCCCGAAAAGTTCAAATCGATATCGGGAACCTTGTCGCCCTTGAAGCCGAGGAACGTTTCGAACGGAATGTCCTGGCCTTCGCCTTTCAGCTTTTCCCCGCAATTCGGGCAGTTTTTATCCGGCAGGTCGAAGCCGCTGGGGATCGATCCGTCGAGAATCCATTCGCTGTGTTTGCACGACTTGCAAATGTAATGCGGCGGCAGCGGATTAACCTCGGAAATGCCGAGGAACGTCGCTACGACCGAGGAACCGACCGAGCCCCGCGAACCGACGAGATAGCCGTCGGCGTTCGACTTCTTTACGAGCCGCTCGGAGATGAGATAGTTCGCCGAGAAACCGTACTTGATAATCGGCACAAGCTCCTTCTCCAGTCGCGCTACAATAACCTCCGGCAGCGGGTCTCCATAAATCTGCTTTGCCGTTTCGTAGCAAGTGTTGCGGATCTCGTCGTCCGCTCCTTCGATAATCGGCGTAAACAGCTTGGTCGGAAACAGCTCCAACTCCTCGAACCGGTCGGCAAGCTCCGATGTGTTTTTCACGACGACCTCGTAAGCCGTTTCTTTCCCCAAATATTCAAACTCTGCAAGCATTTCTTTCGTTGTGCGAAGGTGCACGTCCGGTTTGCGGATATCCTTAAGCGGGCTGAACCCGGTAATCCCGTGAATGGTGATGTCACGGTATATTTTTTCCCGCGGATGCAGATAATGCACGTTGCCCGTCGCAATAACAGGCTTGCCGAGCTTGCGGCCGATTTGGACAATTTTGCGATTGGCATCCTCCAGCAGTGCCGGGCTGCCGACCAAGCCTTTGTCCACCAAATGCATGTTTACGCCAATCGGCTGAATTTCGAGCACGTCGTAAAATTCTGCGACCATTTCCGCTTCTTCGACCGATTTGTTTAGCACCGTTTCGTAAAACTCGCCCTTTTCGCAGCCCGAAGCGATGATCAGGCCTTCACGCATTTCCTTCAGCTTGCTCTTCGGAATGCAGGCCACCCGATGAAAATACTCCGTGTGCGAAAGCGATACGAGACTGAACAGATTTTTTTTGCCGACCATATCTTTGGCGTAAATGCAGCAATGGAACGGCCGCTGCGTTTTGAGGTTTTTACCGACCTCGTCGTTCAAACGGGACAGCTGCTTATAGCCGCGGTCCCCCGCTTCTTTCAACAGATGAAAAAGCACATGTCCGAGCGCAATCGAGTCGTCAATCGCCCGGTGATGGTTGTCCAAGCTGACCTTGAACTTGTCGGAGAGCGTGTTCAGCCGGTGATTTTTAAGTGTCGGGAACAGCAGCCGGGCAAGCTCAAGCGTATCCAGCACGGGATTGGTCACTTCGGGTAAACCGAGCCGTTTGCAGTTCGCTTGAATGAACCCGATATCGAATCGTGCATTGTGCGCTACCAGAACGCTGTCTCCTACGAACTCGATAAACTTGGGCAGCATCTCCTCCAGCTCGGGCGCACCTTTGACCATGTCGTCCGTAATGTTGGTGAGCTGCTGAATGTTATATGGAATCCGCTCATGCGGATCGATGAACGTGGCAAAACGATCGATTTCTTTACCTTCCTTCATCCGGACGCCGGCAAGCTCGATAATTTTGTTGCTGGTGACAGACAACCCTGTAGTCTCGATGTCGAAAATAACATATTCCGCATCGGCGAGGTCAATCTCCGTCGCATTCATAACGACCTGTACAGAATCGTCCACAACGTTGGCTTCCAAACCGTAGATGACCTTGATCCCGTTTTTCTTCGCGGCCTTATACGCCTCCGGGAAGCATTGAATGCCGCTGTGGTCAGTCACCGCAATCGCTTTATGACCCCATTTCGCAGCGGTCTTGATGTATTGGTCGACCGGCGTGATTCCGTCCATTGTGGACATTGCAGTATGAAGGTGAAACTCCACCCGCTTCTCTTCCGCATCGTCCTTCCGGTCCGGCGGGGCCACGATTTCATTGACGTCGGATGGAATCATCACGAGCTCGGGGATTTGCATAAACCGGTCGTATTCAACCCGGCCGCGCAGCTTCAACCACTTGCCGTTCGTGATGAGGCTGTAAATTTTGACATCTTCTTTCGTCTTGGCAAACGCCTTGACCATAATCGAATCGGAAAAGTCGGTAACGTTGAACATGAACAGCGTGCTGCCATTTTTAAGCTCTTTCGTGTCCAGGCCGAAGACCGTACCTTGTACCGTAACTTTCTTCTCTTCGTCCCTGACGTCCTGCAGCGGAACGGCCGGATCTTTAATGTCATAGCCGACCATCAGCTTCAGCTCCGCATCCTGCTGCGCATCCGCTTCGTTCTCCGCCTCTACAGCCGTCAGGATATTGATCGTCACTTCTTTCTCTTCCTGCTCGATCTGCTTCGAGAACCTCTCCAGCTCTTCTTGCCGGGAATCGCTAACCGCGTACTTCACATGAAAATCGACGCCGAAAAATCCGCTGAAATACCGCTGAATCAGTCCGCCGATATTTTTTTTCTTCGCCAACTCCAGACCGATCGTGTCGAGCAAATAAAGCGTAAGCACGTTCCCGTTCGTTTCAATTTTGGCCTTGGTCATCCAGCCGTTAATCGACGCCGCTTCCCGCTGCACCCATTCGAGAAACATGCTCCAGTATTCATGTGCCACTTCTTCCGGCTTCACGTCCGGCGTGTATTGGAGTACGAAACGAATGGCAGCGATGTGCGAGAATTTGTCCCGGATCATTTTGCAGAAGGAACGGTAAATATCTTGCGGCACCACTTGAGTTTTGACGATATGAAACGTCCATTCCCTGTTTTTGCGGCTCGTTTCCACTTTATCGATATACCCGTCCGAAAAAAAAGACCGAACCACGTCCGCCGGTACACTGGCCTGCTGCATCAGCATTTCAAAGCGGTCCCGTTTCAGCGCCGTACTGTCATTGCTCATGGTGCTCCTCCCCCGTAAAACGATGAAAGGGGCAAAAGGAGTGTTGCTTTCCCGTTGCCCCTTATGTAAAAGGTTAGGCGTTTGTTTAGCTAAGTGGAAAGTTTGTTTCTACCGGCCGAGCGGAAAAGTATTGCCACTCCACCGCTCTTGAAATCAAGTTGCCCTATCTTATAAAAACCTGCAAGGTAGCAACTTGATTTCAAAGGCGGCCGTTTCACTTTCCGTGGCAACACTTTTCCTGGGGCTAGTAGAACAATACTTTAAAGTCAAAAGCAAACACAAACTCCTAATTACATGCCGTTAGTAAAAAATAGTGTTAATACGATTTGCCGAAGACGACGGTGTGCTTGGCGTCTTCGCCGCAGACGAGGCACTTCGGCTTGGATACGCCCGGCTCGAACGGAATGTTACGGCTCGTTGCGCCTGCCTCTTCCTTGACTTGCGCTTCGCAAGCGGCAGATCCGCACCAGCCCGACAATGCGAAGCCGCGCTTTTGCTCGAGAAACGATTTCAGCTCGTCCACCGTATCCGCTTCAGTCATGCTTTCGTCGCGGAACCGCTTGGCTCGATCATACATTTCCTGCTGCGTCTCCGTCAACAATTTTTGCACTTCTTCCACAAATTGGTCCTGCTGGACGACACGCTTCTCCCCGGTAATCCGGGATACCAAGACCACTTGCCCGTTTTCCATATCCCGAGGTCCCAGTTCGACGCGAACCGGTACGCCACGCATTTCGTATTCGTTAAACTTCCAGCCCGGGCTTTGGTCCTGACGATCGTCCACTTTTGCGCGTACGCCAGCCTGCTTCAACTGGGCATACAGCTCGTCGACGCGGCCAACAACCTGCTCTCTCGTCTTCGGAGGACCGATCGGAATCATGATGACTTGCGTCGGCGCGATCTTCGGTGGCAAAGCTAAACCGCGGTCGTCGCCGTGGACCATGATCAAAGCTCCGATGAGACGGGTACTTACACCCCAGGAGGTCGTATGGCAGAACTGATGCTGGTTCTCGCGGTCCAAATATTTAATATCGAACGCCACGGCGAAGTTCGTGCCCAAATAGTGGGAAGTTCCCGCTTGTACCGCTTTGCCGTCCTTCATCATCGCTTCGATCGAATACGTATCAACAGCCCCCGCAAACTTCTCGGAAGGCGTCTTTTGGCCCATGATAACTGGAATCGCTAAGAACTCTTCGGCGAAAGAACGATAAATTTCCAGCATCTGCATCGTTTCTTTACGTGCATCGGCTTCGTCCTCATGAGCCGTATGGCCTTCCTGCCATAAAAACTCGCTTGTGCGCAAGAACGGCAGCGTCCGCTTTTCCCAACGGACCACGTTAGCCCACTGGTTGATCAAGAGCGGCAGGTCGCGGTAGGAATTAATCCACTCCGCGTACATATGGCCGATCATCGTCTCGGATGTCGGACGAATCGCCAAGCGCTCTTCAAGCTTCTCCCCCCCTGCTTCCGTTACCCACGGGAGCTCCGGGTTGAACCCTTCCACGTGCTCTTTTTCTTTTTGAAAAAAGCTCTCGGGAATGAACAGCGGGAAATAAGCGTTACGGTGTCCTGTTTCCTTAAAGCGGCGATCCAGCTCCCGCTGAATATTTTCCCAAAGCTCGTACCCGTCCGGTTTAAATACGATGCATCCCCGGACCGGCGAGTAGCTCATGAGGTCGGCCTTTTTAATGACATCAATATACCAGCGGGAGAAATCCTCGCCCTGCGGCGTAATCTCTTTCACAAACTGTTTGTCTTGCTTTTGGTTCGACATCGTTCTGTTTTCCCCCTACGGACGGCAATTCGTTATCCTTTAATCAAACGTAAAATATCGTTATAAGTGACGGCTATCATAAGCAGCATCAGCATCGCAAAGCCGACAAAATGCACCATACTTTCCCGGCTCGGATCGACCGGCTTGCCGCGGAGCGCCTCCAGAAGCAAAAACACCAGTCTGCTTCCGTCCAGCGCCGGGATCGGCAGCAGGTTGAACAGTCCCAAATAAAGACTCATAATGGCCATCCATGAGATGTATTGGGCAAACCCTGCGCTGGCCTGCTCGCTTGTAAATTCGACGATCCTTACCGGACCGCCCAAATCGTCCATTTTTACCTGAAGCGTCGCCAGCTTACCAAAACCGTCCATGATAATGGTCGTTGCGGAAACTAGACTTTTCCAGCCTCCCGTAAAACCTTCCAGAACTGTGGCAGGTCGCGTCTCGGTCAGAAGCGAGACTCCGACGCGAATCACGCCGTCCTTGTCCATGAGCGGAGTCACTTCTTTGCGGATCTGCTCCTTGTTGCGCTCAATGATCCAAACCATCGGTTTATTCGGAGATTGTTGAATTAAGTTCGTCAGCTTGCTGCGGTCGGAGCCGACTTGCACATGATCCACCTGAAGGATAATATCGCCGGACTGCAGCCCAGCTTTCTCTGCAGCGGACGCCGGAACGGTTTCCTGAATTTTCACCCGGTTGGGCACTCCTGCAACGAATATGAAGGTTACAAAAAGCGCCAATGCAAGAATAAAATTCATCAGCGGTCCGGCAAAAATAGCCATCGCCCGCTGACCTACCGTCTTGCTCCCGAACTGGCGGTCCCACGGGGCAATCTGCGTTTCCTTTTCCTTGGATACCATCATGGCTTGAGGATGAATCGAATAGCGTTCGATTTCCCCGTCGACATCCAGGCGGACGAACAAATCTTTTTCCAGATCGATCTGCTCGACGACGCCTTCAATCGCATCCCGGCGGCTTTCGAACTCGTCCAGGTAAATGTGCGTAACCTGATTGTCCTCCAACTGCACGGCGATGCGTTGGCCCTGGTTAATCTGAACGATTTCCGGATCTTCTCCGGCCATGCGGACGAAGCCGCCGATCGGAAGAAGTCTGAGCGTATACCGGGTTTCTCCGCGCTTGAAGGAGAGCAGCTTGGGACCGAAGCCGATCGCGAACTCGCG
Source organism: Paenibacillus elgii NBRC 100335 (assembly GCF_004000865.1). Classification (GTDB taxonomy): domain Bacteria; phylum Bacillota; class Bacilli; order Paenibacillales; family NBRC-103111; genus Paenibacillus_G; species Paenibacillus_G elgii. The sequence goes on from NZ_BIMB01000034.1 coordinate 10,378, forward strand.
AACGAGAATGCCCGCTCGCTTGGCAAAGTAAAAATGTCCCCATTCATGAATCGTGACTAGAACAAAAAACAAAAGAACAATTTGAAATACGTTCTGGATGTTAGCCAATGGGTGTACGGCCTCCTTAAGTCGCAAATGTTCATATCCAAGTTATGGGCAAATGTTATTGGCTGCATGAAAAATCGTCCGAAGCCTTCCTTTAAGATTAACATTATTCTCAAAGGGAATACAAGCCGGGACTCATGATATGAACATATGAGCGGCTTCGCCGAAAGATGCCCTGGCGTCGCATCTTTAAACGGCTCAGTTTAGTCCAAGCTCCGCGCTTCTTCCCTGGCCCATTGATCGATTTCCAAAATGGCGGATAAATCCGGGGCCGGGACCGGGGAATGCTTGTCCATGACCTTGGCAATCACCTCTTCGATGGCCAGGAATGAAATTTCCCCTTTTAAGAACCGTTCGACCGCAACTTCGTTGGCCGCATTGTACACGGCAGGCATGGAGCCGCCCGTCCGTCCGCTTTCGTACGCCATCCGCAGACACGGATACCGGTCGAAATCCATTTCGCGAAACTGCAGCTTTCCGACATCGGATAAACGCAAACGTTCCGAAGGCGTCGCCATCCGGTCCGGATAAGTCAGCGCGTATTGAATCGGCACCCGCATATCCGGCATCCCCAATTGAGCGATGATGCTGTAGTCTACATACTCGACGAATGAATGGATAATGCTTTCAGGGTGAATCAGCACGTCAATCTGGTCGTACGGCAAACCGAACAGCCAGTGGGCTTCGATCACTTCCAGCCCTTTGTTCGCCATCGTTGCCGAGTCGATCGTGATTTTCGCGCCCATCGACCAATTCGGATGCTTGAGCGCATCTTCAACCGTTACATCAGCAAGCTCTTCCCGAGTGCGGTCACGAAACGATCCCCCGGAAGCGGTTAGCGTAATTTTATGTATACGGTCCCGTGATTCTCCGTTCAAGCACTGGAATATAGCGGAATGCTCGCTATCAACCGGAAGCAAAGCGACGCCGCGCCTTTGCGCCAATTCCGTCACAAGATGGCCTGCGCTAACCAACGTCTCCTTGTTGGCAAGACCGATATGCTTGCCTGCGTCGATGGCGGCCAGCGTCGGCTTAAGTCCTTGGCTGCCGACAATCGCGGTCACGACCAGTTCGGCATCGGTGCCTGCCGCAATTTCGTGCAGCCCCTCTTCCCCGTATAGCACCTGAACGTCCGATTTCGTTGCCGCACGCAGCTGCTCCGCCGCTTCCTTCGTCGCAACGGATAACTTGCGGGGACGAAAGCGCTCGATTTGCTCCAGCAGGAGCGGGATATTATAACCGCCGGCGAGCCCTTCCACCTCGAAACGTTCCGGGTAATGCGATATGACATCCAAGGTCTGGGTTCCGACGGAACCGGTTGACCCCAGAATACTGACTTTTTTCACCAACGTTCACCTCGGGGCAATAGTTATACGTGCGGGAGCAAAGCCGCCAAATGAAGGAACGGAAACACGATCAGCCAGCTGTCGGTCCGATCTAGCACGCCACCATGTCCCGGCAGAATCGTTCCCGTATCCTTGATACCCTTCACCCGCTTGTAAGCGGATTGAATCAAGTCGCCCATTTGACCGACAATCGCAATAACGAGCCCGATCCAAATCGCTTGTGCAAAGCTAAGCAGGTCCGGACGATACCAAGCAAAGCCAAGTGCGACGACAACGGACAACGCTGTGCCGCCGATAGCTCCCTCGACGGACTTCTTTGGACTAATGGTAGGCCAGAGCGGTGTTTTTCCGATCATCGATCCGGTAAAATACGCCCCGGAATCTGTTGACCAAATGCACAAAAATACGAGCAGCGTCCAATAAAGCCCGTTTTCGGCCAACCAGCGCGTCTCCACCATGTAATGAAAGCCGATACCGACGTACACCATGCCCAAAAATGCCGTTGTCACATGATCGATCGTAATTTTGTTCTTCGAAATAACGGTAACGGCCAGCAATACAAACATAAACAACCAAATCAAACGCTCTATCGAAATTCCTGCCTCCTGCCACGGTACGACAAGGCCAATTACTCCTAGAGAACCTAAAATCGAGATTGTTTTGTTCTTGTTAAGACCGTTCATCCGTAAAAACTCGTCGTATCCGATCAGCGACAACACCAGGATTAACCCGGCAAACCAATAGCTTCCCAAATACAACAGGATGAAAAAGGCGAGCCCTGCCACGACTCCTGTGACAATTCGCTGCTTCAAATCGATTCCTCCATCGTTTATGCTGGCAGACGGACGTAACCCAACTGCCCCTACCTGTTGTCAACTGCCGCTATAAACCGCCGTATCTTCTGGCGCGGCGTTGGTATTCCCCGACAGCCTCGTAGAAATGCGGCTCTGTAAATTCAGGCCAGCACAAATCCGTAAAATAAAGCTCCGAATAGGCCAACTGCCAGAGCATAAAGTTGCTGATCCGAAGCTCTCCGCTGGTGCGTATCAGAAGATCGGGGTCCGGGAGCGGATCGGTTAACAAATATTTGGAGAAAAGCGCCTCGTCCACTTCGTCCGCGGCCACTTTATTTTCTTTCATATCCTGTGCGAGCCGCTGAATGCCGTTGAGCATTTCTTTGCGGCTTCCGTAATTTAGCGCAAAGTTCAAAATAAGGCCGGTATTATGTTTCGTTTGATCGATCGCGTCCTGAACCGCTTTCAGCGTGTAATTAGGCAATCCTTCCGGCCAGCCCGTCATACGGATCTGGACGTTATTGGCAATCAGTTCGTCGATTTCTTTCGGAAAAAATTCCATCGGCAGCTTCATCAAATAGTCGACTTCTTCCTTCGGTCTTTTCCAATTTTCCGTGGAAAAAGCGTACATCGTCAGCACCTTCACACCGATGCTGTTTGCGGCCATCGTAATTTTTTTTACGTTTTTCATACCTGAATGGTGGCCTGCCACCCGCGGCAGTCCCCGCTTCTGGGCCCATCGGCCATTACCGTCCATGATGACGGCCACATGGTTCGGAATGTTGTCCGCATCCAGCTTGAGAGCGGCTTGCTCTCCTTCCGGTTTGCTTCCAAACCATTTTCTGAATGACATCATGTCTGAATCCCCCATCAGGAAAGACTAAAAGCCCCCTCGAATAAGGGGGTCTTTACCGGTTACACTTCCATGATTTCTTTTTCTTTGGCAGCCAATACTTTGTCGACTTCCGCGATATGCTTGTCCGTAAACTTCTGGATGTCGTCCTGATGACGGCGGGACTCGTCTTCCGATATGCCCGTCTTCTCCAGCTTTTTGATATCGTCGTTCGCGTCGCGGCGGATGTTGCGGATCGCCACTTTCGCTTCTTCGCCGTACTTACGCGTCATTTTGACGAGCTCGGAACGGCGCTCTTCCGTCAAAGCCGGAATGACGATACGAATCGCGCTGCCGTCGTTGGAAGGCGTCAATCCGAGATCGGATTTCATAATCGCTTTTTCGATAGCGGCAACCGAGCTTTTGTCCCACGGCTGAATCATCAGCGTACGGGAATCCGGCGTATTGATGTTCGCCAGCTGGTTTACCGGTGTCATAGAACCGTAATATTCGACTTGAACGCGATCCAGCAGAGCAGGGGTAGCCCGCCCCGCACGAAGCGAAGCCAGCTCCTTCTTCAATGCGACGATCGCTTTCTCCATGCGTTCTTCCGCACTTTTTTTAATGGATTGCGGCATAGATTACACACTCCCTTTTACGATCGTGCCAATCTTCTCCCCAACTACGACGCGCTTGATATTACCGCTCTCCGTAATCGAGAAGACGACCAGCGGAATATTGTTGTCCATACATAAGGAGGATGCGGTCGAGTCCATAACGCCAAGGTTTTTGTTCAGCACTTCGAGGTAGGTCAGCGTTTCGAATTTTTGCGCGGAAGCGTCTTTAAACGGATCGGCCGTGTAGACGCCGTCCACTTTGTTTTTCGCCATCAAGATGACTTCCGCTTCGATTTCGGCTGCTCTAAGCGCTGCGGTCGTATCCGTCGAGAAATACGGATTGCCCGTTCCTGCCGCGAAAATGACAACCCTGCCCTTTTCCAAGTGGCGGATCGCTCTTCTGCGGATGTACGGTTCTGCAACCTGCTGCATCGTGATGGACGTTTGTACTCGTGTCGGTACGCCGATCGTTTCCAGCGCATCCTGCAGCGCCAGCGAGTTCATCACCGTAGCCAGCATACCCATGTAGTCTGCGGTTGCCCGGTCAATGCCTTTTGCACTTCCGGCAATACCGCGCCAGATGTTGCCGCCACCAACGACGATGGCGACCTCCACCTGAAGATCCACTACTTCCTTCACCTGCTGGGCGATGGACGAAATCATCTCGGAGTCGATGCCGTAACCTTGCTGTCCGGCTAACGCTTCTCCGCTTAATTTCAAAATGACTCTTTTATAAATCGGACGTTCCAAGCTCCAACCCCTCCATTTCGATCAGACCGCTAAAGCTTTCTTTTAAAAAACAAGGAACACAGCGTGTTCCTCGTTACCTTGCATTTATATTGTTAAATTACAGTTTAACTTGGGACATAACTTCTTCCGCGAAGTTTTCTTGTTTCTTCTCCAGGCCTTCTCCGAGCTCAAAACGAACGAAGCGGCGGATCGACAAGTTTTCGCCGATCGTTGCGATGTTTTCTTTCAGCACTTCTTCTACGGTTTTGTCCGGGTCTTTTACGAAAGGCTGCTCAAGCAAGCAGTATTCCTCGTAGTATTTCGCCAGACGGCCTTCGACGATTTTCTCGACGATTTTTTCCGGCTTGCCTTCGTTCAGCGCTTGGTTCGTCAAGATTTCGCGCTCTTTGTCCAGAGCTTCTTGCGGAACTTCATCACGGCGAAGGAATTTCGGGTTGGAAGCTGCGATGTGCAGAGCAACATCGCGAACAAACGTTCTGAACTGCTCGTTTTTCGCAACGAAGTCAGTTTCGCTGTTTACTTCAACCAATACGCCGATTTTGCCGCCAGCGTGAATGTAGGACTCGATCATGCCTTCCGTTGCAACGCGTCCTGCTTTGTTAGCTGCTGCGGAAAGACCTTTTTCACGCAAAATTTCGGCAGCTTTGGTCAAGTCGCCGTTTGCTTCTTCCAATGCTTTTTTACAATCGAGCATGCCTGCTCCTGTTTTTTCACGCAATTCTTTTACCGATGCTGCACTAACTGCCATGATTTGGCCTCCTTGGAATGTGATATGTATTCCCAAAAAAAGGGCGGTGAAAGGATTTTGCACCTTTAAACCACCCTTTCTCGTATTCAATGCATTAAGCTGAAGTTTCTTCGCCTTGGTGAGCTTCGATAACTGCGTCAGCAATTTTAGCCGTCAGCAATTTCACGGCACGGATTGCGTCGTCGTTACCAGGGATCACGTAGTCGATTTCGTCCGGATCGCAGTTTGTGTCTACGATACCGACGATCGGAATACCAAGCTTGCGTGCTTCCGCAACAGCGATGCGCTCTTTGCGCGGGTCGATGACGAACAGTGCGCTTGGCAGACCTTTCATATGAGAGATACCGCCCAAGAACTTCTCAAGACGATCTTTTTCTTTGCGAAGAATGATAACTTCTTTTTTCGGCAGCACTTCGAACGTGCCGTCTTGTTCCCATTTTTCCAGTTCGTGCAAACGGTTGATCCGTTTTTGGATCGTTTGGAAGTTAGTCAGCGTACCGCCGAGCCAACGTTGGTTGATGTAGTACATTCCGCAACGCTCAGCTTCTTCTTTAACCGAATCCTGAGCTTGCTTTTTCGTACCTACGAACAAGATCGTGCCGTTTTCTGCGGCTACGGACTTGACGAAGTTATAAGCTTCCTCAACTTTTTTGACCGTTTTTTGCAGGTCGATGATGTAAATTCCGTTTCTTTCGGTGAAGATGTATCGATCCATTTTCGGGTTCCAACGACGGGTTTGGTGACCGAAGTGTACCCCAGCTTCGAGCAGCTGTTTCATGGAGATAACTGCCATCCTCACGCACCTCCTCTAAATTGGTTTTTGTGGTTTCCTCCGCCGATCGCATCTCCCGGTAAAACTCCTTGACCAAGACGCTTAAAAAAGCATCTGTCGAAGCCAGTGGGAGCACCATTACCGGAATTAATCGACGTGTGGTTTTTAACACCGAAAATTACTATACCATAACTGACAACCGTATGCAACACCCGCGGCAGTTCGATGAAAAAAGACAAAGTCAGACCCCGCCCGCCGGAGTCTGATCGTTTTAGGGTGTCGTTAAATTGGCGATAACTTGCGGCAGCTCTTGAGCCCCCTTGAATACATGCAAGCCGGAGATGATCTTATCGTTCATCTGCTTTTGCTTCATCGTATCTACAAAGGTGGCCTTGTCGGCAATAACGCCGCTCTGCTGCAGCAAATCGGCAACCTGGGCCGCAGTCATACCTTTGGAGACATAAATGTATGTTTCCTTATCTGGTGCGGCAGACTGCGGCTGTGCGGCTTGCTTGTCTCTCTCTTCTTTCAGCTTCTGCGCGATCATGGCATCGACCTGCGGCTGGTCGTACAGCTTTTGACTTTTGTCATACACGTTAAAATAGGTAGAAGCAACTTCCTTAAGCCGGACGCGGTCCATCTCCTCGGGCGCCTGTCCTGCCGCGGGCTGCTTGGAAGCGGCGCTGCTGGACGGAGCAACCGCATTCATCAGCTGAAGCAGAACGGCACCCAAAATCAAACCGGTGCCGAGCCCGTACAGAAGCGATTTGTTCTTAAGCATTCGACCGTTCCTCCTGTTTGGCAAGCTGCAGGATCAGACTGATTTCCCCTTTGTTCATGCCCAGCTTCTTGGCGATATAGTCCGTCGATTTGCCGGACTCGTACAGTCCGAACAGCTCGCCGTAACGCTCTTTCATATTCATCGGAGCTTTGTTCGCCGCTTCCGGCTGCTTGTCAGGTGCGGAAGACTCCGTATAGGCCGACGATACCGCAGCAGCCCCAGCGCCTGCTCCCAACGCCTCTCCCGGCTTCGACGCGTCCGCTTGAAGGGACAGGCGCCGCTGTTCCTCCGAGAACGTCAGCCGGCCCAGTTCGTGCCGCAGCTCCTGACATTGCTTTTCAAGCGTTTCCACACGCGAGGTCAGTTTAGCCGTATGCTCCTCGTAAGTTTGTTTCGTCCCGGAGAACAGCTCGATCAGCGCTTTGTTCTGCTCCTCAAGCTCCATGGCCAAGTGATCCATCGCCTGCTCCATCTCTTTTACGATGGCGCCTTCGGGCTTGGCCGCTCCTTCGGATTTTCGCGGGATAATCTTTGCATAGACCACGATTAGAAGCCCGACCAGCACGATGTATACCCAAGGTTGGTCCAATTGCATTCACCTAGTTTCACAGCAAAATAGTTATAGGGTCAAGTCGATATGATGCCCTTTGAACGGATGCTCCGGTGCGGTGTCGCCGGGAGCCTGTTTGGCTTCTTCGGCCGACTTTTTCGCCCCGCCGTTGCCTCGGGGTTCCCTTTCGCCCGAACGGCCCGACTGATCGTCTTTGATCGAAGCTTGACTGGCCTCCTCCGTTTTGGCGCTGACCTGACGTTCTTTTATCGTCGACTTCTCGTTGGAGCTGTTCAGCATGGCCTGGTCTTCCACTCGCTTTTGCACCATTTGATGCTGCTTCAGACCTGCTTCGTCGTTCTTATGAAGCGCAAACTGCATTTCAACCGGTTTCATGCTCACCGGCATCCCCTCCTTCGAGCTATACGCGTACGTCAGCCTTTATACGATAGGAAGCATCGCGATATCTCCGTCAATCAATTGAAACCTAACGCGGGGAGAAGTATCTTTTATGAATTTGGTATATCGGCCGATCACGATTTTCGTTCCGCTGTAGGCGTTGGAAATGACTTCGACCTTTGCTTTTTCCGAGTCCTCCAGCGATTTCTCAATTTCCAGCATGCGCTCTCTGGAGCTCGCAATTTCTTCCGTCACCTGTTTCTTGGTGTGGTTCAGCTTAACCCGCATCGCCACTTTGTCCGGCCCAAGCTGCCCGGCAGCCGCCAATTGGTCGAGCAGCACGAGCGCTTTGTCCGTTTTGTCCAAGTTCTCGCTCAAGGCTCTTTGTTGGATGCGAAGTTGCTGAAGCTCGTTGCGGAGCTCCGGCAGGACGCCGACTTCGATGACCGTGGCCGTCGACATGGAGTTGCCGATCGTTCGGGCAATAACCACGTCGCCCGCTTGAATCATTCCTCCGACAATCAGTCCCTTGGTGCCTTTGCATACAACTTGTTTGCCGGCACGCACCTGGGAGTGCATAATGCTCTGGCTGACCAGCACTTCCTCACCCGCATAGATGTTGGCATCTTGGATAAAAGAGCTTTTTACCCGTTTTCCGGCACGGATCGTTCCTTTGTTATGCCCAAGGATCCCTGCACTGATCTCGATGGAACCATCTGCCTCCAGGTCTGCGGCGTCCACGCTGCCCGTAATGCGGATATCTCCCGCCGCTTTGATGCGAAAGCCCGGCAGAACGTTGCCGCGAATGACGACGGACCCGACAAAATCAATATTTCCGACATTATAGTCGACATCCCCGTTCACTTCAAAGATCGGAAAAACATTGATTTTATCCCGGTCCGTCTTGGTAACCATTCCGTCAATGGCAGCATAAATGGCCGTCTGCTCCGGATCGGTCACGACATTTTTGCCGAGCTTCAAACGCGCATCCTTCCCGTCCTTCGCAAAAAGCGTTTCTCCGGTTACCGCGCGTCCCGGGACGCCTAAAGCGGCCGGAATTTTTTGGGCGATCAACTGTCCCTTTTTCACGTTATGGATCGTTGTCACTTCTTTATAATCGACCTTGCCGTCCTCCAGCTCAGCGGGGCGTTTGGATTTATCGTCCAAATCATACATCAACTGGACACGCCCGTCCTGGCCGTTCTTCGGCGCATCACCTTTGGCGATTACCGTCTGAGCGAAAAAGAACGCCTTCGGATCGTCTACGATCGCGGCGATTTTCTCCTCATCTATACCGTATACGATGTGATACGAGGCGATCAATTCCATAAGCTGTCCTTTGGAGACGCGGAACGAATCCTCGCAATTCGCAAACTTGAGGTAAGCGAACTGCTTGTCGTCGGACAACGAAATATCCATATAATAGCTGAGCGGCATCGCCAGATCGGCCATCATTCTCCCCACTTTCCGACCCCTTAGTCATAAAATAGCTGCGACTTATGACGGCTCAAAGAACCTTTTAACCGCAGAATCGCTTTTGAGTGCAGCTGTGATATTCTGGATGGGGAAAGATTCATGACTTCGGCGATCTCGCTTAAAGACAATTCTTCGTAGTAAAAGAGGGATACGACAGTCCGCTCTTTTTCCGTCAACCGTTCGATAGCTTTAGCTAACGTTTCCTTTAAATAGACTTCATTTACTTTGGATTCCGGACTTTTCGCCTTTTCGTCAATTAACAAGGAAAGCCGTGTCTCCGAATCTTCCTCCCGGATAGGATCGTCGATTGAACAGACGGTCGTCACCGCGATTTCCTGGACCATCTGTTGAAACTCCTGCTCGCTGACATCCAGATAAGAGCTGATTTCGCTATCGGTTACGGAACGCAAGTATTGCTGTTCGAGCTTTTGATAAGCGTCCTCGATCTTCTTGGCCTTTTCCCTTACGGAACGGGGAACCCAGTCCCCTTGACGGAGCCCGTCGATCATCGCCCCGCGAATGCGCCAGGAGGCATACGTTTCAAATTGCAGTCCCCGCTCGTAGTCGAACTTTTCGATGGCATCGATCAAGCCCATAATACCGCAGCTGGATAAATCTTCTTTCGAAACGTTTTTAGGCAGACCAATGGAAAGACGACCCGAAACGTAATCTACGAGCGGCAAATACGTTTCGATGAGTGCCTGCTTCGCTTTCAACTGTCTGTCTTCTCTCCATTGCTTCCAAACATCGATATTCGCCAAATGGGATTTTTGCGCGATCATGACAGATAGTCACCATCCTTATTCTTCAGACATTCGGCGAACCGCCTGTGCCAATTCGTCAGGACTCCCTTGGATCTTCGTTGACAGCTTCGGCGGATTCAGCGGGGAAAAATCGGTATCAGCAGCGTCCTTCGGACCCGGCGACGGTTTCAACATCTGATGCAGCTCCGCATCCTGATCGGGCGTTACAACATCGACCGCCGTCCCTTTAAGCTCATCCTCTTCTTCCGAATGCTCAGGAATCGGAGCGCCCGCGAATCCGGCAACCGTGCCAAGCAGCCAACGGAACAAAAATACGATTACAAATATCAGGACAAAGCTGTAGAAGCTGCGAATCAAGGTAGTCAGCCAAATATTGTCGGTTATCGACAAGGCAAAGGTAATGACGAAAGCCGCGGCTCCTACAATAAAGTTCCAACGTATCGATCCGATCATAGGTTTACAATTCCTTCACTCCGTGTTGTACGCTGCGAATCATAAGCATACCGGATTCGCAGTCGAATTCGATGGTTCGTCCGTAATTGCCGCCGGTATCTTCAGCAATAATCGGGATCTTGTAACGGCCGAGCATTTCCTTGCAGGACTCGACATTCCGCGGTCCGATCCGCATCGTGTCCGATTGGGAGCCGAACGCGAACATTTGTGCGCCTCCGGCCATTTTGGCAACCATGTGCTTCACTTGAGCCCCAAGATCCTCCATCAGGCGAATCATTTCGGGGATTGCCGTATCGGCATATTTCGCGATGTTCAGCTTTCCTTCTCTGGCAATATCCGAGGTCGGCAGCATGACGTGGGCCATTCCGGCTACTTTGGCCCTGGCATCGAACAAGGTAACGCCCACGCAAGAACCGAGCCCCGTCGTTTTGAGCACACCGGTCAAGTGAGCGACGTTCAGGTCGGCCATTCCTACTTTAATCAGGTTGTCTTGGATCATGGAGTATGCACTCCCAAAGCAACGAAAATACGTTCGAAGGATTCCGGGTCCGGGATGAGGAAGAAATGCCCTTCCACCTCGTCGCTTCCGTCGAGAAACTTCGTGTCGATCAAGAGCGCCTGGTCTCCCATTTGACCGAATTGGAGCAGGCCGTAGCTCAGAATCGCTCCCGCCATATCAATCGCAAGCGACGGAACGGTGGGCTGCATGTTCAGCTGTGTGAAATCCGCCAGCGACGATAAGTACGAGCCCGCCAGAATGTTCCCGATCTCGTTAAGTGCGGACAACTCCATTTCGGAGTACTCTTCGCCCTCCACCGCGTCCATTCCAACCAAGTTGCGAAGAAGCTTCTTGGCCGGCTCGAACTTCAGAATAAAGAATAAATTTCCCGGCGTTTCCCCTTCGACCCTCAGAAATATAGCGATAACGGCTTGCTCGGCTCCTCCTACGCTGTCGGCGATTTCTTCGAAAGGAACCATTCGTACTTTCGGCACAAGCATATCTACAGGTTTATCGAGCAGTTGCGAGAGCGCAGTAGCCGCATGTCCGGCACCGATATTTCCGACTTCCTTCAGCACGTCCATTTGAAAATCGGCAAAAGAATTAAATGCTTCCACTAGGCCTACTCCTCTACATTCTCCAGTTGAATGATCTCGCTCTTGCTCAATACTTCCTGCAGGTTCAGCAGCACAAGCAGCCGGCTTTCGCCTACTTTGGCAATCCCGCGAAGGTACTTGGCCTTAATGCCGCCTACGATTTCCGGCGGATCGTCGATATGGTCCGAATCCACATCGATGACGTCGTTGGCCGAATCGACGATCAGGCCGACTTCGATGTCGCCGACGGCAACGATAATGATCCGCGAGTTGTCGGTATACTCGCTCTCCGGAAATCCGAAGCGGCCGCGCAGATCGATGACGGGCGTAACAACGCCGCGCAAATTGATAACGCCTTTGACAAATTCAGGCGTTTTCGGAACCCGGGTCATCGGCTGCATCCGTTCAATGGTGCGGACCTTCTCGACCTCTACCCCGTATTCTTCCTTTCCTAAAGTAAACACGATGACTTTCAATTCTTCTCCCATGCTCGCAGCCTCCTTAAGTTATCGCGTGAATGTAGCCGTCTTTGCGTCCCGCTATTTAATCAAGGCATTCGTATCGATAATTAACGCGACTTGTCCGTCTCCTAGAATGGTTGCGCCGGAAATCGCAAACAGCTTGGTCAAATATTTGCCGAGCGTCTTCAGCACGATTTCCTGCTGGCCGATAAATTCGTCGACGACGAGCGCGGCCATTTTGTCGCCTTTGCGTATGATGACCACTTGCGTTTCGTTCTCGGAAATATTCGTTCCTCCCGGCACATCGAACAGATCGGCCAAGGATACGAGCGGGATGACCCCGGTACGGTACTCGACCATGCGATTGCCGTGAACCGAGCGGATCTGTTCTTGACGGACAGCCATCGTTTCCACAATGGAAGAAAGCGGAATAGCATATTTCTCGTTATTGAGCCGGATCAGCATCGCCGAGATAATCGACAGCGTCAACGGCAGCTGAACGGAAAATTTAGAGCCTCTCCCCCATGCCGAATCGACTTGGACTTGTCCGCCGAGACTTTGAATCTTCGTCTTCACGACATCAAGTCCGACCCCGCGCCCGGAAATGTCCGATATTTTATCCGCCGTGCTGAAGCCGGAGGCAAAAATCAACTGATTGACCTCGTCATCCGTAATGCGTGCGGCTTGCTCCTTGGTCAAAACGTTGTTTTCCAGAGCCTTTTTCAGGACTTTGTCCCGGTTAATGCCACGTCCGTCTTCCTCGATCTCGATAAATACATGATTTCCGCTATGATACGCGCGAAGATGAATCGTTCCGGTCTCGGGCTTTCCGAGGGCAAGGCGCTCGGCAGACGGCTCCACGCCGTGGTCGACGGCATTCCGAAGCAAATGCACCAAAGGATCGCCGATTTCGTCGATGACCGTCCGATCCAATTCGGTATCGGCGCCGGTAATAATCAGATCTACCTTTTTATCCAGCGTCTTCGCGACATCCCGGATCATGCGCGGGAAACGGTTGAAGACGGTATCGATTGGGACCATGCGCAGCTTTAGTACGATATTTTGCAAATCGCTGCTGACCCTGGACATATGCTCGACGGTTTCCGTCAGCTCGCTGCGGCGAATTTCACTCGCAAGCTGCTCCAATCGTACCCGATCGATCAGCAGCTCGCTGAACAGGTTCATTAGCGTATCAAGCCGCTCGATGTCGACGCGGATCGTTCGTCCGGCAACAGGAGCACCGCCAGCGGCAGGCGCTTTTTTAGCTTCCTGCTTCGGCGCTTCCTGCGTCGATGCGACTGCTGTCTCGGCTTGAGCCTGTGCCTGTGCGGCCGCTGCGCCAGACCCGGAAGGCGGACTCATGAGCTCCGTCAGCTTGGCCTGATCCAAAACGATAACGTCCACTTTATCGATTTCGGATACGCTCGCGACTTGCTTATGCAACTCGTCGGTATCGATTTGAGATATGTAATAAACGACAAACGATTGATCGAATCGCTCCTGCTCGATATCTTCCACAGAAGGGTTCGATTTGATGACCTCCCCGTTCTGCTCGAGCACGTTGAATACCATATAAGCGCGCGCCGCTTTTAACACGCAATCTTGGCGAACGGTTACTTCGAGGCGGAGCACTGGAATGCCCGCTTCGATGGACTGTTGAAGAATCGAATATTGAAATTCGTCAAGCTCTCCCCCGGCGACAGTTACCTGCGCCGCTTTCGCCGTCGTGCCTCTGGCTGCACCACCCTTGGTGTAATCGCCGGAAACGATGGACTTCAGCGCAGTGACGATTTCGGTTACGTCCGCTTGACCTGTGCCGCCTTGAATGATGTCCTCCACCATGGATTCCAAGGAATCCAAACTTTTGAACAGGCAGTCGAAAATAAACGAATCCATCTTCAGCTTATGGTTGCGGACGAGGTCCAACACATTCTCCATCTCGTGAGTCAGCGACGCCAGATCCTCGAATCCCATCGTCGCCGACATGCCTTTCAACGTATGCGCCGACCGAAAAATATTTTGCACGATCGTAATGTCTTCCGGGCTGCTCTCCAGACTGAGGATCTGTTCGTTCATCGCTTGCAAGTGATCTCTCGACTCATCGATAAACATCGAGAGGTATTGATTCATTTCCATATCTACACCTCCATCATGGTAATTGCTCTATCAAGGCTTACCCGGAAGTCAGGGCTCGCGGGCGACGGCTTGTACCAGCTTCGCGGTAATTTCCTGCTGGGGGAGCACATGCGTTACGCATTTCAGCTCCACCGCCGCACGGGGCATCCCGTAAACGATGCAGGTATCCTCCGATTCGGCAATCGTCGTTACGGCTCCGGATTGCTTTAGCGCCAGCATCCCTTTGGCTCCGTCGGAGCCCATTCCGGTCATGAGCACGATGTGGCGTTTAAGCTCCCTCATCGGCAGCAGCGATTCGAAAAGCACGTCCACCGACGGCCGGTGTCCGCCACGCGGATCTTCCTTTGTCAGATGGATCTTGTAAGAATGGTTCCCATTGCGGGCTACGGTCATATGATAGCCGCCAGGGGCCACATAAGCGGTACCGCTCTCCAGAATCATGCCGGCTTCCGCCTCAACCACCCGCAGCCTCGAAACGGAATCTAGCCGCTGTGCCAGCGACTTGGTAAAGTTAGGAGGCATATGCTGGACGATAACGACGGGAGCGGGAAAGTACTCCGGGAAATCGGACAACACCTGATGCAGCGCCCGAGGCCCCCCAGTTGAGGTGCCGATGGCGACGATATGTTCGAATCCAGCCGCACCTGTAGCGGGGCGCCGTTCCATTCTTGAGGCCGGTTCCGAGAACGGCCGCGGATCTTTCGGCACCTCCGGCGCTTTAGGCGACGGTTTGCTCAACGCGGAACGAGACAGCTTGCGCATGTTCGTTTTTACCGCGATGTGCAGTTTTTCGAGCAGTAAATGCTTGACTTTATGCAAATCGAGTGAAATCGAACCCGACGGTTTTCCGACGAAATCGACAGCCCCCCATTCGAGCGCTTTGATGGTCTCCACCGCGCCTTCCTGGGTCAGACTACTTAACATAATGACCGGAACAGGGTGCTCATTCATGATCGCGCGAAGCGCATCCAACCCGTTCATTTCCGGCATCTCAATGTCCATGGTGACAGCATGGGGGTTCAATTTTTTGACCAGCTCGACGGCTTCCTTGCCGTTTTTTGCGGTTCCTACTACCCGCAGCGCCGGGTCCCCCGATATTAGGTCGGTGATGATTTTTCTCATAAAGACCGAATCATCCACCACAAGCACATCGTAAGGCTGCATACGTTTCACTCCTCTGCGTTGTGTCTGATTCTGAAGGTCGGAGGACGTTCCCTTTTATTTAAGCAGCTTAATCATTCGGTTCAAGAAGCCTTTGACCGCCCCCGAGCTCATATCCGCCGGCCTTTGGTTCGCAATAAAATCATCGGTCAGATCATAGATCGATTTCGATGCGCCGCTCGACGGAAAAGCTACGGTAAAAGGCACCTGCTTTTTTACGGCTTTGGACACCGCAGCATCATCAAGCACGTAGCCGATGGTTGGAATGTCCAGATTCAAAAATTGCTTGGCGACCATACTGATCTTCTCGGCGGTTTGCCTGCCCTCCCGCCAATCGGTCACCCGGTTGACGACCAGCCGGAAACGAATGTCATAATCCATCGAATTGACCATTTTTATAATGGCATACGCATCGGTAATCGAGGTCGGCTCCGGCGTCGTCACCACGATCGTTTCTTGTGCGGCAACGATAAATTTGAGCGTTTCTTTGGACAACCCGGCCCCCGTATCGAAAATGATAAAGTCCGCATGTCCGTTCAACTGGCCGATTTGCTCTTGAAAATAATCCAATTGTTCCTCGGACAGCCGGATCAGGTCGTTGAAACCCGAGCCTCCTGCAATAAATTGCAAATCGTTATAGCCCTTATGAATAATGTCCCAAATCGTCTTTTCTTTTTTCAACAAATGATACAAATTGTACTTCGGTGAAATACCCATGAGCACGTCGATATTGGCCAGACCGATATCGGCGTCGAAAACGAGTACCTTAAAGCCTTTTTTTTGAAGCGTAAGAGCAAAATTAAGTGTAAAGTTCGATTTGCCGACCCCGCCCTTACCGCTCGTAACGGCGAGGATGCGTGTCGGCTTTTCTGCGGAGTTGGCTCGATGCCTGATCAGATTCCGAAGCTCTTGTGCCTGATCATTCATGGTTGTTATCCTCCAGAATCCAATCGATCAGCTGCCCCTCGTTCAACTCCTCGATATCGTCGGGAACGCTCTGCCCGTTGGCGATATAAGAAGTCTGCAATCCGAAATCGCGGATTAGGTTAACGACGGCGCCGTACGAATCGGTCTCGTCCTTTTTCGTAAACAATACTTTATCTAATTTGAACTTGCTGAAGTTGTATGTAATGGCCTTCATATCTTTATACTTGGTCGTTAAGCTGAGCACCAGAAACGTCTCGCTCTTCCCTTCGGATTGAAGCAGCGCATTCAGCTCCGAAACATACATCTCGTTGCGGAAGTTTCGACCGGCCGTATCCATAAAAATAAGATCGCAGTCTTTCAAATTTTCAAGCGCTTTGTTCAAATCCAGCGGAGAAAAGACAACCTCAAGCGGCACGTTCAAAATGGTAGCGTACGTCTTGAGCTGCTCCACCGCCGCGATGCGGTACGTATCCGAGGTGATGAACCCGACCTTGCGACGGTGCTTCAGCACTTGTTCGGCAGCCAGTTTTGCAATCGTCGTCGTCTTGCCAACGCCCGTAGGCCCGACAAAATGAGCGATTCGGGTATCGGAAGCGATCCCTTTGCCGTCCTGCGGCTGAAGGAGCGTTAAAAGCTGCGCCCGGAGAGATTGAAGTGCGAATTCTTCCGTGACCGGTACGTCTTCGGCTTCGGCTTCCTCCGCTACCCGGGCCAAAAGCTCTTGGACCATCTGCGAGTCGATCTCCTGATCGAGCAGCCGCCGCTCCAGTTCCATGAAGACCGGATCTTGGGCTGCCTCCGGCATACGCTGTGAAGAAAGCTTCTGCATCATTTCCTTCATCTGCTTGATCTCTTCAAGAAGCGTGTCTTCCTTCGCTCTGCCGCTTACGGAAGCCGGCTGTGCCCCAGCAGGTGCAGCAGCCTGAGGAGGCGGGCTTGGCGGGAGCACGTCCGGCACTTCGGGAAACGACAGCGCCGGCTGCGCTTCCCGCTCCCGGTCCCGCTGCATCCCGTAAGCGGTAGCCGCAGCCGGACTGTTCACAAGCGAAGTCGCCGCCGGGGCGACCGGCTTCGCTAACGTAGCGGTCGCCGACTTGCCGGAAGCCGGCTGTCCGCTTCCGGCTGCGGAATCTGTGGCAGCGATCACTTCGATCTTTTTCTTCGAAAACATGCCGAGAAATCCGCCGGAACGAATTTCTTTCGTATTGATGATGACAGCGTCTTTCCCGAGGTCCGTGCGAATTTTTTGCAGGGCATCCGGCATGGAGTCTACGACATACCGCTTCACTCTCACAGATTAACAACCCCCATGCTCTGAATTTCAACGCTCGGTTCAAGCTCGCTGTAAGATAAAACCGGAATATCCTGCATCGTACGTTCAAGCAGCTGCCTCAAGTACATCCGAATGGTGGGCGAGGTGAGAACGATCGGCTGCTGACCGGCTTGAAGCAGCTTGGTTACTTGATCGGTTACCTTCTGATAGATCACTTGGCTGGACGTCGGATCGAGTGCGAGATAGCTGCCCTGATCCGATTGCTGTACCGATTCCGCAATTTTTTTCTCGAGCGTCGGCCCGACGGTAATGACTTTCAGCGACTCGCCGCCGATCGTATACTGCTGCGTAATTTGTCTGGATAAGCCCTGTCGGACATATTCCGTCAGCACTTCCGGGTCCTTCGTATATGTGCCGTAATCGGCCAGCGTCTCCAGAATGGTGACGAGATCGCGGACGGATATTTTTTCGCGAAGCAGCTTGACCAGCACTTTTTGCACGTCGCCGATCGACAGTACGTTCGGGATTAAATCGTCGACCAGCGCCGGGTGATGCTCCTTGACGTTCTCGATAAGCGCCTTCGTTTCCTGGCGGCCCAGCAGCTCGTGAGCATGCTTCTTAATAATTTCCGTCAAATGCGTCGCGACGACGGATGGCGGATCGACGACCGTGTAGCCGGAAAGCTCGGCCCGTTCCTTGGTCTGTTCGTCAATCCATAGCGCCGGCAGCCCGAAGGCCGGCTCCAGCGTATCGATTCCCGTAATCGAATCGTCGTCGATTCCCGGGCTCATTGCCAAATAATGGCCGAGAAGCAAGTCGCCGCGTGCGACCGTGTTGCCTTTAATCTTAATGACATATTCGTTCGGGCGCAGTTGAATGTTATCGCGAATCCGGATTACCGGCACGACGATTCCGAGCTCAAGTGCACACTGTCTGCGGATGAGAATGACGCGATCGAGCAAGTCGCCGCCCTGCTGCGTATCGGCCAGCGGGATGAGCCCGTAGCCGAATTCGAACTCGATCGGATCGACCTGCAGCAAGCCGATAACGCTTTCGGGGCTTCGTACTTCTTCGATTTGCTGTTCCTCCTCGAGCTGGACTTCAGCGGCTTGCTTGCGGTTCATCGTCTGCTGCATCTTATAAGCCGCGAATGCCAGTACGGCAGCGATCGGCAATGTAGTGATCAGATGGATCGGCGTGAAAATGCCCAGCGCCGTAATCGTTCCCGCTACAATATAAAGCAGCTTTGGATACGAAAAGATTTGCGATGTCAAGTCGTGCGCCAAGTTTCCTTCGGACGCCGCCCTCGTCACGATAATCCCCGCTGCGGTAGAGATCAGCAGCGCCGGAATTTGGCTGACGAGACCGTCCCCGATCGTCAGGATCGAATACAGCGATCCCGCGTCCTTAAGCGACATCCCTTTCATCGCCATTCCGATAATTAAGCCGCCGATGATATTGATCAGCAGCATGATAATGCCGGCGATCGCATCGCCTTTGACGAATTTACTCGCACCGTCCATCGCGCCGTAAAAGTCCGCCTCGCGCGAAATTTTCTCGCGTCGTTCTCGGGCCTGCTGTTCGTTAATTAGCCCTGCGTTTAAATCCGCGTCGATACTCATCTGTTTCCCCGGCATCGCATCGAGCGTAAACCGTGCGGCCACCTCAGCAACCCGCTCGGAACCTTTGGTAATGACGATAAACTGTACCAGCACCAAAATGATAAAGACTACGAAGCCGACGACAATGTTGCCCTGAGCAACGAACGACCCGAAGGTGCTGACTACGTTGCCCGCGTCCCCATGGGCCAAAATGTTTCTGGTCGTCGATACGTTCAGCGCAAGCCGGAACAAGGTGGTGATGAGCAGGAGCGACGGAAAGATGGAGAACTGAAGCGCGTCCTGTGTGTTCATGCCGATCAAAATGATCATGAGAGCCGCCGATATGTTAATAATCAGCAGGACATCCAGCAACCATATCGGCAGCGGGACGACCATCATCAGAACGATGCCGATCACGCCGATCAGCACGACCAGGTCTTTTGCTTTCATTGCAGGGTGTCCTCCCTTCCGGAATTAGTTCGCTTTTCCTTTAACTTTGTATACGTATGCCAGCACCTCGGCTACGGCCTGAAACATATCGGCCGGTATCGATTCTCCGATCTCAACCTGTGCGTATAACGCGCGGGCGAGCGGTTTGTTTTCCATCGTTATGATGCCGTTATCCTTGGCAATCTGCCTTATCTTCAAGGCGATGTAATCGGTCCCCTTGGCGATAACGGTAGGCGCCTGCATTTTGGAGGCATCGTATTGAAGCGCGACGGCAAAGTGCGTCGGGTTCGTGATGACGACGTCCGCTTTAGGAACGTCCTGCATCATCCGCTGCAGTGCCATGCGGCGCTGCTTCTCGCGGATTTTCCCTTTAATCAGCGGATCCCCTTCCGTTTTCTTATATTCGTCTTTAATATCCTGCTTGGACATCCGCAAGCTCTTCTCATGCTCGTAACGCTGATATATATAATCCAAAATTGCCATGACGATCAAAATCAATCCGATTTTTATCCCCAACTGCAGTGTCAAGGAGGCCGTGAAAGCGATGATTTCTTCGAGCGGCAGCCGCGCGAGCTGCAGTATGTTGTCCTTTTCCGCCATTAGCGTCGAATACACAACAACGCCGATGACCGTCATCTTGAGCACCGATTTGAGAAAATCGACGACGGCCCGCATAGAGAACAACCGCTTTGCCCCTTCGAGAGGGTTAATTTTGCTAAACTTCATCATGAGCGGCTCGCCCGTAAACAAAAAGCCGATCTGCACATAATTTCCGACAACGCCAATGACCATCGAGATTAAAAAAATCGGACCGAGAATCAAAAACATCTGTGTAGCGATCTTTTCGAATAACACCATACTGTTATCCATGGTGACGTTCATATTGAGAAAGTCGATGAAGATCGAGCGAAACAAACCGACGAGTCGCTCTTTCATGTAGCCTCCGAATAAGAAAAACGATAAGAAGGAGAAAAACAAGATGAAGGCGGCCGGCACTTCCATGCTTTTGGCCACTTGCCCTTTTTTGCGGGCTTCTTGTTTTTTCTTAGGCGTCGCCGCTTCCGTTTTCTCTCCCGAGAACAATTGCAAATCCAGCTTTAAACGTAGTGCAGCCACGGCCTGCCTCCTCACACGCTAACTGCCAGCGAACAATCCGAAAAACTTGGCCATCGTTTCCAGCATGGTTGAGAATTTCTCTTTGTAGATCAATTCGTATCCTGGAAACAAGAGAAGCAGCAGAATAAAACCAACGATAATCTTCACCGGAATTCCAATGACGAAAATGTTGAACTGCGGGGCTACCCGAGCGAGAAGCCCAAGACCGACATCGGTCAGAAACATCGCGACGACAAGCGGCGCCGCCATTTGAAAGCTTATGGCAAAGACTTGAGAGAACGTCTTCAGCATAAAGTCCGAAAGCTGACCGTTATAATTTTTAACAAACAATTCGTTATTCAAAGGAATCCATTCGTAGCTTCGCATAATTCCTTCGAGCAGGTAATGATGGCCGTTGAAACTTAAAAATAACAACATGGCGATCATGTACTTCAGGTTGCCCAGAATCGGACTTTGCGCTCCTGTCAGCGGATCGATGACGTTCGCTATACCGAACCCCATTTGAAGGTCGATGAACGCACCGGAGATTTGAACGACCTGAAAGAACATATACGCTATGAAACCGAGGCTTAGTCCCACAAACACTTCCCGGAAAACGGAAAGAATATACAGCGAATCCATAGCCACCGGCGTCGTCAGCCCGATGCTGAAGAACGTTATAAAAGCAACGAAAAACGAGAGCCCCACCTTGAACTGCATCGGCACATTACGAGCCGCAAATACGGGTGCGACGACAAAAAACGAAGAAATCCGACAAAAAAACAACAAAAATCCGGGAAGATACTGCAAAACCCACTCCATTTCACCCACAACCTATCCCACGTATTTATACAGGTTATTCAAAAGATTATAGGTAAAATCAACGAGTGTCGTCAGTATCCAAGGACCGAATATAAGTATCGCAAGCAGCACAACGACGATTTTCGGAACAAAGGCCAGGGTCTGCTCCTGGATTTGCGTCGTCGCTTGAAACACACTGATGATCAAGCCGACCGTCAGCGCCAGCACCATCATCGGAGCGCTGGCTTTAAGCGTGGTGTATACCGCTTCTCCGGCCAATTTGATTACAAATTCCGAGCTCAATGCGCTCTCCTCCCGGCTGGTCCATCTATGTATTGTAACTGAGCAGAAGCGAACGAACGACGAGATACCAACCGTCCACAAGAATGAACAGCAATATTTTGAACGGCAACGAAATCATTACCGGCGGCAGCATCATCATCCCCATCGCCATCAGCGTACTGGCAATGACCATATCAATGACCAAAAACGGAATAAAGATCATAAAGCCCATCTGAAACGCCGTCTTTAACTCGCTAATCGCATAAGCGGGAACAAGTGCCGTAATCGGCGTATCTTCCACTCCGCTGGGCCTTGGCGCCTTGGTGTAGTCCAGGAACAGCTTTAAGTCTTTTTCCCGGGTATGCTGAAACATGAACTTCTTGATCGAAACGGATGCTTTCTCCAGCGCTGCCGTCTGGGTCAGCTCTCCCTTAAGATATGGCTGCAAAGCCGTTTGGTTAATGTCCCCAAGCGTTGGCGCCATGATGAAAAAGGTCAGAAATAACGCAAGACCGATCAGCATTTGGTTCGGCGGCATTTGCTGCGTACCGAGCGACGTCCGGACAAAGCCGAGCACGATGACGATTCGGGTAAAGCTGGTCATCAGAATCAGAATGGCCGGAGCGATGCTGAGAATGGTAATCAGCAGCACGATGGTAATGGCGCTCGAAGCCCCCTGCGGGTTGTCGGATGTCCCGATATCGATATTGATTCCGGGAATCGGATCGGCCGCATAGGCAGAGCTTGCGAACGAACCGCACAGAACAAGAAGAATCAGCAGGAAAATGAGCCTCTTATTGAATTTCATCATTTATCATTCAACCGATCTGAATTAGTGTCTTGCTTGAGCAGCTGCTCCATTTGTTTCTTCTGATCCGACATATGCTGGATTTTCGTGTGAAACACCTCTTGGAACGAGGCTGTCACTTCCATGTCTTCTTCGACTGCCGGCTTATTGCGAAGCTTTTTGAGCCAGCCTCCGATAGAATCGAAGGTTGGACCTGCAAACGTCGGACCGGAGGACATCAGTTCCGTAATCAAAGCGACCTCGGTTTCATCCTCGATCTTTTCGAGCAGCTGAATGTTCTCCCCTACTCCGACGATATAAAGCGAACGGCCGATTTCGACTACTTGAATCGATTTATTTTGTCCGAGCGGTAATCCGCCTAAGGATCGAATTGACCGCCCGGATAAAAATTTATTTTTCTGCGAAATCATCTTCACGATGAACAGAAAAATTCCGATAATAAGTAAAAGAAAAAAAAGGACTTGGAAGATCATCCAGAACGTGCCCCCTGAACTGCCTTCCGTTACAAGCCGATCCGGTGTTCCCAGCATTCCCGCCCCGGAAGGGGCTGGTTTTTCCGATTCCGCGAAACAAACAGCAGCAGGCCATACTGCTGTTTGCATCCAAACCATAGCAACACCGGACGATAACATGGCTATGAGTCTTCTCAACTTTTCACTTTCCTTTCAATTTGC
Source organism: Paenibacillus elgii NBRC 100335 (assembly GCF_004000865.1). GTDB lineage: Bacteria > Bacillota > Bacilli > Paenibacillales > NBRC-103111 > Paenibacillus_G > Paenibacillus_G elgii. The sequence continues at coordinate 33,529 of NZ_BIMB01000034.1, forward strand.
GCAAGACCCATCGTTTAACCCCTGGTTGAAATTATCCCAAGGTTTTCTTAATCGCTTCAATAACACGATCCGCCTGAAACGGCTTCACGATGAAATCTTTGGCGCCTGCCTGGATCGCATCGATAACCATAGCCTGCTGCCCCATAGCGGAGCACATAATGACCTTGGCATTTCCATCAAGCTTCTTAATTTCTTTAAGTGCATGGATACCGTCCATTTCCGGCATCGTGATATCCATCGTAACCAGATCGGGGCGGAGCTCTTTAAATTTTTCAATCGCTTGTGCGCCGTCGTTCGCTTCTCCGACAACTTCATAGCCATTTTTCGATAAAATATCGCGAATCATCATTCTCATAAATGCTGCGTCATCTACAATCAAAATACGGTTTGCCATGGGTAACCATTCCTCCTATAGGGTGCTTAAGTAATCTTGTTGGTTATTTTCTTATTGTAATTTTTGAATCCGATCCCATTGATTCACAATATCCGTCACGCGGACACCGAAGTTTTCGTCAATGACGACGACTTCGCCTTTGGCGATCAATTTGTTATTGACTAAAATATCGACAGGTTCCCCGGCCAGCTTGTCCAGTTCGATGATCGATCCTTGAGACAATTCGAGAATGTCCTTAATGACCTTATGCGTACGCCCCAGCTCAACCGTCACTTTAAGCGGGATATCGAGCAGCAGATTCAAGTTCGTATCTTCTGCAGGAGACAGCTGCGGGTGACTGAAATTGGCAAATTGAGCCGGCTGGACGTTCACTCCCCGTGCCGTCGGAACACCGTAGTTGGCCGGCTGCGGCGGATAAGCTTGCGCTGCAGGCGGAGCCATCGGCGGCTGCTGATAACCGTGCTGCGGCGGCGCTTGATGCCCTACAGGAGGCTGCGAATAAGGATCTTGTCCGTAAGCGCTTGGCGCGGTATGGGCTGGCTGCTCCAATACCGGTTGGGAAACGGGCGCGGATTGTGCAGGCGCCGGTGCAGGTTCCTCTATTGCGTCTCCACCTCCCATTAAAGTAGACACCATCTCTCGGGCGAAAGGGACCGGCAGCAGCTGCATGATTGTCGAATCAATCAGGTCGCCGATCGTCAGTCGGAAAGAGATTTTGATAAATACATCTTCTCGAGGCAGGGAGGCAGTTCCTTCCCCAGACGCTAAATTTAATATGTCGATTCCCGGCGGCGAGATATTGACAAACCGGTTGAAGATCGTCGACATCGATGTAGCGGACGAGCCCATCATTTGGTTCATCGCTTCCTGAACCGCGCTGATGTGAATTTCGCTGAGTTCTTCCGTTTGTCCCGTTCCGTCTCCGCCCATCATCAAATCGGCGATGACCTGGGCATCCCGGGTTTTGATCACCAGAAGGTTGATCCCATGAAAGCCGTCGACGTAGTTTACATGGACAGCCACGTGTGGCTTTGGAAACTCGTCGGCGAGTTCAGAATGAGCGATAATGGATACTTTCGGAGTCGTAATATCCACCTTTTTGCCAAGCAGGGTGGAAAGTGCAGTAGCCGCGCTCCCGAATGTAATGTTTCCGATTTCGCCAAGCGCATCTTGCTCCAAAGAAGACAAATAATCTTCTACTTGAGGAACAAACTCGGAAATAGCGGAGGATTCGCCATCGCCCGATTGTCTCAATAGCGCATCGATCTCTTCTTGAGACAAATAATCCTTGTTATTCGTCATTCTCTTCCACTCCTTCTTCTTGGACAATCTCGCTGATTTGGACAGCCAGCTTGCCTCGCGTCGTTCCGGGACTGCCGTAAAACTTCAACTTTTCCCCTATACGAATATCCAACGGCTCATTCACGGATTTGCCAAGCGTAATGACATCCCCGGCGTTGAGGTTCAAAAACTCCCTCACGGAAATTTGGGAAGAGCCCAGCTCCGCGATAATCGGCAGTTTCGCTTTATGCAGCCTGGACTGCAGAGCCGTCAGTTCCTCCGGCGCGCTTGTTTTTTTCTGGGAAACGAACCAATGGTGCACTGACAATCTCGGCATAATCGGTTCGATGACGACATGCGGGATACACAGGTTGATCATCCCGGTCGTGTCGCCGATTTTGGTGCTGAGCGAGATTAACGCGATCGTTTCGTTAGGCGATACGATCTGCATAAACTGCGGATTCGTCTCTAACGCCTCCAGCCGCGGAGACAAATCGATAATCGTCTTCCAAGCCTCTTGCAAACTGTCGAAGGCCCGGCTGAAAATCCGTTCGATGACAATGGTCTCGATCTCGGTCAACGCATTGATCTTCGTTGGCGATGTCCCCGCTCCGCCTAACAGCCGATCCAGCATCGCAAAGGCTACGTTCGGGTGAACCTCAAGCACCATGCGGCCTTCCAGCGGCTCCGCTTCGAAGATGTTGAGAATCGTCATCTTCGGAATGGAGCGGATGAATTCATCATAAGGCAGCTGTTCGACCTGCACTACGTTAATCTGGACAAAGGTTCTAAGCTGAGCGGAAAAATATGTCGTCAAATATCGGGCAAAGTTTTCATGAATTCGGGTTAAGCTTCGGATATGATCCTTGGAGAAACGCACGGCACGTTTAAAGTCGTACACCCGTATTTTTTTCTGCGTCTCTTCCTTTTTAAGCTCCTCCGCATCCATTTCCCCTGAAGAAAGCGCCGCTAGCAGGGCGTCAATCTCATTCTGTGAAAGAACATCAACCATTAGCGTCACCTCCTTTGAACTGCTGCAGTATGCTTATGTAGTTATTGGAGTACGAAATCCGTAATCAAGATTTGATTCATTTTTCCCGATTGGAGAAGCGGGTTCATTTTATTCATAAGGGCGGAAGTAAGATTGTCGAAGCCTTTGCTTCCCGATACTTGCTCCGGTGTCATATCGGATAGCGTTTGAATGACAATGGCCTTCATTTGGCTGTCCAGCTTCTCAAACTCTTCCTTGGCCTTCTTATTTTCCAGTTCAAAGGCAAAGCTCAATTTAACGAATTTGCCATTGCCCCCGGCCAAATTGGTAAGCACGTCTTTCATGATGACTGTATTTTGCTTGACCTCATCCGGGGTCAGCTTTTTGGCTTGTTTTACGTCGCGGGCAGAACTTTGCGCCTGCTCTTGAGGGTTCTGATTGGCTTTATCCATATAGTTCCACAGGACGAATGCAGCCGTCAATATCAATGTAATCGCAATAAGAATAGCAACAACCATTATGAAAATTCTGCTTTTAAACAACTTACGACCCCTCCGAATTCAGGCTCTTAACCGTACCGCCGACAAGACCTACGGTTTGCAAAAAGCGATGTACGGTGTCCATTACTTCCGTCACCGGCTCGAGCACCATGATTTTTTTACCGGTCACCAGCGTGATCATCGTGTCCGGCGTTTCTTCAATTGATTCGATCAAAAGCGCGTTCAGAACGATTGCTTTCCCATTAAGCCGTGTCAGGCGGACCATCGGTTACCTCCGAAAGGATAAAGTCGGGGGAGAACTTCTCCCCCTTGAATCAAACTATCGTTTCAGATTGACGACTTCTTGAAGCACTTCGTCAGATGTGGTAATAATTCTCGAGTTGGACTGGAATCCGCGCTGTGCGATGATCATTTCCGTAAACTCGGACGTTAAATCTACGTTGGACATTTCAAGCTGTCCGGAAACGATAGCGCCGGTTCCCGTAGTCGGGTTGTTGGCCAAGGACGTATCGGGAGTGATTTCTTCCGTATTCGAGTTTGGCGTCGTCCGGTACAGGTTTCCGCCAATTTTCTCCAATCCGCCCGGATTTGTTACTTTGGCGACAGCGATGAATTGATTGGTCGGCGTTGCAGCTCCGTCAGCTCCGATCGCGATAATTTCACCAGACTGCGAAATCGAGAATGCGGTAACAGCTTCGTCCAACTGCACACCTACACCGGTAGTATTCAGAACGAACATGCCGTCCGCCGTAACGAGACGACGTTGGGCATCCAGATCAAAATTGCCGGCACGTGTAAGAAGCGGCTGCCCGTTTACATCTGGAGTCGGAGATATAAGGAAGAACCCGTCTCCGTCAATACGCAAATCCGTTATTTTATTCGTCGTCTGGGCGCTGCCCGGTGTGTGGAGAGTATCGATAGCGCCAACTGTCACGCCAAGTCCGATTTGTTTGGCATTAACGCCGCCCACAGTATCCGTCGGTGCCGTTACGCCTGAAATCTTTTGGCTCATGATGTCTTTGAACGCTACCCGTCCGGCTTTGAAGCCGTACGTATTCACGTTTGCAATGTTGTTGCCGATGACGTCAAGCTTCGTTTGAAAGCCTCTCATACCCGAAACGCCGGAATAAAGCGATCTTAACATCGATAGTTATCCTCCCATATTGCAACTGCGCATCGATGGATGAAAACAGTTGTCAATGATGATGTGTAATTGGGCTTTCGAATGGGGTCAGTTACAGCAATCTAAAATGCATTCGTTCTTCGGTTGTTTCAGTCGGTCCACAACCTCGGCCTCCGAAATTCGGGCCGGCCTATCGCTACGAAATAATCATGGCCGAATCGATTTGGGTAAATACGTTATCCTTCATCGATGCTCCGTCCATGGCTGTAACTACCGTGCGGTTCTTGATGTTGACGATCAGAGCGGTATCGTTGATCAGCATCAACGAGTCCTTTGCCCCTTTGCTCGCGGCTTTGTCAATCGCAGTGTTGAGCTTGACAAGCTGCTCGGGCGCCAGCTGAATGCCTCGCTGCCGCAAACGTTCTTCCGCGTGATGACTGAAGCGCACGAGTTGATTTTGCAGCATCGCATCGAACGAGGTTGTCTGGGCCCGCGGTTCCGGGTCCGTTCGTCGTACGGGCTGCGGCGATACGGGATTGGGAAACAGACGACCAACCGTTATTCGATCCGTCATGGAGTTACCTCCGGATTGGAAATCTGGCTGATCTGATCCATCTTCACTTCGTCGCCGTTAATTTTTGCGTACTGCTCGTCCTTCTTCATAAGGATGGACTCCACAGTTCCGGTTTTGACGATAGACTTATTGTTCTTGTCAACGTAGGTGTAGGTAACCTTTTTACCAATCAAACTGGATGCAAATCCTAGCGACTGCCGAAGCATTTTCATTTCCGAGCTCATTTTGGTCAATTGCTCCACAGATGTAAATTGAGCCATTTGAGCGATGAATTCTTTATCCTGCAGCGGCTGCGTCGGATCCTGGTTTTGCAATTGGGTCATCAGAATTTTAAGGAATTCGTCTTGTCCCAATTTCCCTTTTTCCTCGGCTTTGCCGGCGTTCTGAATATTTCCTTTGGCGTAATACGGCCATATATTCCTGGTGCTGACATTTGAATCGGGCACGGTTTCACCCCCTGCTCCATCGGTGTAAGCTTACTTAGGCCGTAACGTCAATCGATCCGGTTCCCAGACTGTCTGCGGTGCTCGAAGCCTTCGCTTCTTCCTTCAGCTCATCTTCCATCGCGGCAATTCGGCCGCTGGCGGCTTTCTGCTGCTTGGAGGATTGTCCGGACTGCTGCTGTTGGCGTCCTTCCTGGAACATGCCGGACTGGTAGTTCTGGCTTTGGCTTACTTCAAGCTTCTCCACCTGGATGCCCTGACTTTGCAGTGTCGTTCTCAACTGCGATAACTGACTCTCCAGCATTTCCTTACCGGCCAAGCTGTCCGCTACGAACTGGGCAATCAGTTGTCCGTTATGCATGGTCAATTTAACTTCGACATGTCCGAGATGCTGAGGGTACAACGAAATTTTAGCCTCGGTCATCCCGTCTGCCGAAGTTCCCATAAATATGGAACGAACGACAAACTGCGTCATGTCCTCCGAAAACGTAGCTGCCTGCATCTGCACAACAGGCGCTTTTATCTGCGCATGATTGCCCTGCTGCTTGATGTATTCCTGCAGCGGCATCGGCTGGCCTTCCGTTCCGTCTGCCATTCCCGCGTTCAGCGGTTCAAACAGAGGCCCTTCGTCTGCTTTCGGCGGGTCCAGATGAAGCTGAACCATCGCAGCCTTGGCTGTAAGCGCTTCGAGCTTTTGCACCGGGCTGGAGACCACTTGGACAAGCTTCCCGGCATCCGAAGACGGAGCTGCTTCCGCTGTCGCTGCAGTCTGTATAGTAGAAGAAACACGTCGTTGATCGGCGCCAGGCTTTTGCAACTCGCTTAATTTGGACGCAGCCGACATCAGAACAGCCGGCAACTCTTTCACGGTTTGCTGAAGCTTCGCATCAACTTTCCCTTCCGCTACCAGATCCTTCAACTGCTTCAAAATTGCGGCGGCTTCCTGCGCCGTCAGCGCTTTGGGCTGCTGAATCGCACCAAGCTCATCGTTTTTCGTCTCCGCAGTTGGATCCACAGCAGGTGTCAAAGGAATAAACAGCAGCGGATTAAGCGCATCTACATGCTCTTCCGGTTTGTTTCCTTCGCCTGTTGGAGCAGTCGCCTGACCGGTTTCCGCCTGATTCAAGGGAAGTGCCGCCAGCAGCGCTTGAAGCTGCAGCAACCAAGCTTGCAAATCCGGATTGTTCATCAGCGCATTCGCATCCTCGCCCTTAGCCGAGTCGAGCAGTTGGATTAAGCCGTCGATTTGTTGAGCCGTTTGAGCCTGCGCCTGATCCGCCGTCTGCGGAAGCGCAGCAATTAAAGGAGCAATCAGCTGAGCAAGTGCCGACAAACCGGCGTTTCCTGCAGTGGTAGCCCCAGATCCAGAAGCATCGCCAGTCATCATACCGGTTAGCGCCGACGAGAAGGATCCAGTCCCTCCGGCCGCGTTCCCCGTACTGCCTGAAGCGTTCGATCCGGCAACGGATGTTCCGGCAGATGCGGCCACAGAAGTTTGTGTCGAAATTTCCATCTTTTTTCACCTCCTTTCCATTATGATTATTGAACCAGTCGGGCCGAAATCAGTGCTGCGGTTTCTTTGGACTGATCCGATATAGCCGCTAAAATTCTGGAACGCCCGCCGCTATCCATAGAACTCAAGATGGAGATCACTTTGTCGGGATTCGATTTCTGCATTTCCATCAGGACAGTAGCCGCACTTTTGGGCGTCATATTCGAAAACGTGCTGCCCAAATCGTCTTTGCTCAGCTTATCTGCAGGCTGCTTGCTCTGCGACGCCAATTCTTTCAAGCGTTCCTGCAGGGCTGCAATTTCCGTATCCCTTACGTTCGTTTGGTCCTTCAGCAGAATCGAGGCGTCAGCAGCCTTCTTCGGGTCCATTTTCTCCAGCACCTTGACGCGCTCGTCCGGCTTCATCATCCCCAGCACCAGAACCAATTCTTTGGAGGTTAAGTTCTCCATAATCGGCGCCGATTTGCTCGGCGACATCTTCGCATACATGGTAGCAAGCTGTTGAATTTGATGCGCATACTCCTCGTCGCTCAAAGTCTTGCTTTTTGCGCTTTCTTCCAATGTACTGTTCTTGAGCTGCAATTCCTTAATCGTCTCATCCCGCTGCTGCAGCGAGGCTTCCGCCTTTTTCAGCGCCTGCTCCATTTCCTGAAGCTTGGCCGTCGTGCCGGCATTCGCATTATCCTGTGCCGGAGCGGACGACTCGGTCCCGGCGGGTTGAGCCGTTTCCGGCTTGTTTGCCGTTTCCTTCGTTTTCGGATCAGGGATGATGCTGTTCACGATAGGAATTTTATTGGCCGCCCGAAGGACGTTGTTCATCACGTCATAATCGAAAATCGTCAACAGAACGCCGAGCAGTACAGCTGTAAAAACAAAAGGGATCAGGAACCATATTAGAAACCGCTCCATAGCTCCGTAAGAGGAGGACTGCTCCGTATCTGTGTTTGCCACTTCCTCACCTCCCCGCATGTTCATGAATTACGACAGCCGTTTAAAACGATTCGTCGCCATTTCGTCCAATTGATTTTGTTCTTTCTTCAAAACTTCGCTGGAAAATTGCTGAAACGCTCTTTCCTTTGCCTTCGTCCAAACCTTTTCTTCAATCATCTTACCGGTTAAATCATCCTGCTTGAGCTGCACGATCGTTTTGGCTGCTTGCACATCCCGATGCTTGAGCTGAATGCGGCCGTCAATATGGTTCACGTAACTTTGCATCATGAGCAGGTTGGATACCGTTGTCACTTGGCTCGAAGACTTATGCAGCTCCTCCTGCATCTCATGCTTGGCTTTCTCCAGCTCGGCCAGAGAGGATTCCTCCGCATGCATTTTACCAATGGCTTCGGACAGCATCCATTCCGCTTGCGTTTTCTCGTTCATCTTCAAATCAACGATTTTTTGAAAAGCGTATCGAAACCGCATGCTCCTTCTCATCCCCTGTAAAATTCTCGAATTAGCCTTTCCTGCGCTTCCGCGTATGTCAGCTTCTCCGTGACGCGCTGTCGCGTATAATCCCATATCGCTTGTATCGAGTCGAGAGATTGATCAATTTCGGAATTTGATCCTCGCTGGTACGCCCCGATATTGATCAGATCCTCCGAATCTTTATACACAGATAGCAATCTTTTCATGTTCTCGGCCGCAAGCTGTTGCTCGTTAGGAACAATTTCTTTCATCACCCGGCTAACGCTAGCAAGAACGTCGATAGCGGGGTAGTGCCCGCGGTTAGCTATGTTACGGTTCAACACGATATGACCATCCAGTATTCCCCGTACAGCATCCGCAATCGGCTCATTCATATCATCCCCGTCGACAAGAACCGTGTAAAAGGCCGTAATAGAACCCTTAGGTCCGGTGCCCGACCGCTCCAATAGCTTGGGAAGCGTTGCAAATACGGAAGGCGTATAGCCGCGAGTTGCAGGAGGCTCACCTACCGCCAAGCCAACTTCACGCTGTGCCATGGCAAACCGGGTCACCGAGTCCATCATCATCATCACGTTCATCCCGCGATCGCGAAAAAATTCGGCGATCGTCGTAGCGATTAACGCGCCCTTGATCCGGATGAGCGCCGGTTGATCCGATGTTGCCACAATGACAACCGAACGGGCCAGCCCTTCGGGACCGAGATCGCGTTCGATAAAATCGAGTACCTCTCTGCCGCGTTCTCCGATTAGCGCAATTACATTCACATCAGCTGACGTGTTGCGGGCGACCATTCCCATCAGCGTACTTTTGCCGACGCCGGACCCGGCGAAAATACCTACGCGCTGTCCCTTGCCTATCGTCAGCAGACCGTCGATGCATCGTACGCCGACGCTTATCGGCTCTAGAACGCGCGGCCGTTTTAACGGATTGTTAGGTATATTATTAGTAGAATATTGTGTCATGCGCGATGGCAAAAACGTCCCGTCGAGCGGTTGCCCGAGCCCGTCCAGCACTTTGCCGAGCAGTTCGTGCCCCACCTGCACCGTCAACGGCTTGCCCGTTCCGACTACATCGCAGCCCGGACCGATCGCATGAAGTTCACCGAGCGGCATAAGAATAACCTTGTTGTTCTTAAAGCCGACAACTTCCGCTTTGAGCGGCTGGTTCGATTTGAGCGGATAGATGTAGCATACGTCGCCGATGCTCGCATCCGGTCCCTCCGATTCGACCGTTAATCCAATGACCTGAGTGACTTTTCCGTTTACGCGCACCGGGTCGACTTGACTTAAATGTTCTATGTATTTCTGCGCGGATGGCACCTGCATGATCTAAGATCCCTCGCTTCGCAGCGCCACTTGCCGAAGCGCATTCTTGATTTCGTTCAGCTGCGTGTCGATGCGGGCGTCGATGCTTCCGAAGGAGGACCGAATGACGCATCCGCGATCTTGTACCGAAGCATCCGGAATAATTTGTAGCTCCGCTTGCGAATCTAAGTGCAACAAAAGTTCTTCTCGTGCGTCTTGTATATAGGAGAATTGAGAAGGCGATACGCAAAGCGCAATAATTCCCTTTTCTCTTCGCCGCGAAAGTACCTTTTGGATCAGTTCGATGACCCATTCGGATTCCAGCGTCAGCTGGCGGTCGACGATTTTCTCGGCAATCGAGCAGCTGAGCTCGATTAAGAACGGTTCGGATTCTTGAATGATCTGCTGCTTTAGTACGTACGATTGTTCCAAGATTTGCGACGCTTCCTGCAGCATGCTGTCGTACTGCTGGCGAAGCTCCGCTTCGGCTCTGGCCAACCCTTCCTGGTAGCCTTGCTCGAAGCCCCGGTCCATCGCTTGCTCGATCGTTTCCTGATCCAATTGTCTACGCTCGTCCCACCAAGCTTCAATCTCGGCTTGGGTCTGCTGTCTGATGGCTGCGGCCTCATCCATGGCGGCGCGTACTTGTTCTTCAGCAAACGATTCGGCGTCTTGAAGAATCTGGTCCTTCATCTGCATCAGATTGTCGAGCTCAAGCTGTTGTTCCTCCGTCAGTTCGCCGTCTTGCAGCTGTTCTTGTTTAAGAACGGGAGGGGCCGGAAGCTCGACAAGCTTGCTGTCTTCCATAGCTACATATTGAAACGATTTGATGACATTAGACAATAATATCATCTCCTCCGCCACGGGCGATGATGATTTCACCGGCTTCTTCCAAACGCCTGATCGTAGCTACGATGCGTGTTTGTGCTTCTTCGACGTCACGCAGTCGAACCGGACCCATGTATTCCATTTCTTCCCGGAACGTTTCGGCCATCCGCTTGGACATGTTTTTGAAAATGGCTTCCCGAACTTCTTCGCTGGCCACTTTAAGCGCCAGTTGGAGGTCGGCATTCTCGATGTCGCGGATAATCCGTTGGATCGAACGGTTGTCGATGTTGACGATGTCTTCAAATACGAACATCCGCTTCTTGATTTCCTCGGCAAGCTCAGGATCCTGAATCTCGAGCGAGTCGAGGATCGTACGCTCTGTCCCGCGGTCGACGCCGTTCAAAATTTGAACGACGGCCGAAATCCCGCCGGCATTCGTATAGTCCTGCGTAACTGTGGCGGAAAGCTTCTGCTCAAGTACCCGCTCGACTTGGCTGATGACCTCCGGCGACGTGCTGTCCATCAAGGCAACCCGTTTCGCCACATCCGCCTGCTTCTCCTGAGGAAGCGAAGACAGGATGATGGAGGCTTGCTCCGGCTGCAGGTACGCGAGAACCAGAGCAATGGTTTGTGAATTTTCATTCTGAATAAAGTTCAAGATTTGAGCAGGATCGGCTTTCCGGGCAAAATCGAAAGGTCTCACTTGAAGCGTCGCCGTCAACCGATTGATGATATCCAATGCTTTTTGAGATCCGAGCGCTTTCTCCAAAATCTCTTTCGCATAAGTGATACCGCCTTGCGATATGAATTCTTGGGCTAAGCAAATTTGATGGAACTCTGCCAAGATCGCTTCTTTTTCGGCGTTGTCAACTTTCCTGACATTGGCTATTTCCAAAGTGAGCTGCTCAATTTCTTCGTCACGCAGATGTTTAAAAATTTGAGCGGACACTTCCGGACCCAAACTAATCAAAAGTATTGCGGCTTTTTGTCGCCCCGTTAAACCCGGTTGCTGTACTTTAGCCAAGTGTTGCACACCTCTATTCGTCTACTAACCAAGTGCGGAGCAGATTAACAAACTCTTCCGGCTTTTTCTTAGCAAGCTGTTCCAGCTGCTTGCGCACTTGATTTTCATTGTTCAAGTTATCGATATCGATGGTCGGGAATTCCACTCGCGGCGACTCGTCCAGAATTTCTTCTTCTTCCTCTTGCTGCGCCTTGCGTCTGCGCATAAACCAGTAGGCGCCTCCGCCAAGCAATGCAAGGGCCAGTCCGCCGAGCGCACCGTAGAGCAGCATCGAATTCGTGCTCGTTCCCTGGCTTTCGTTCGTTCTAGCGAACGTGTGCGGAAACACAGTTACTTTTTTAAGTAGCTCCGCGTCCGTTATCTGTGGCTTGTTATCGGCCAAGCCTGCACGCACTACGTTGACGAGCATGTTCCGGATCTCATTCACCGTCTCTGGCGTAAGCGAGGCCGGATTTTGCGGATCGGGTGGTTCAATGCCGACGTTAATGCTTAAATCTTTTACTATGTAGGGCGTCATCTCAATTTCGTTCGTGATCCGGTTGACTTCCCGGTTTACCGTTTTTTGCACCTCTTCGGAATTCGTCTTTCCGTTGTTGCTGCTTCCCGGGTATCCTGGCACATCCGTCGCGCCCGTTCCCGGTACGCCGGACGTCCCTCCGCTGCCGTCGCTCGTATAGTTCTTTTGGATCTCTTGAATCGAAATATCGAGTCCGGTTTGGTCTACCGTATTCGGCGCAGTCACCAGCTGCTCTTTGCGTCTCGTCTGATCGAAGTTCATTGTAGAGAACACACTTACGATCACTTTGTCCCGGCCGAGAATGGAGCCGAGCATTTGCTGCACGTTACGCTGCACGTCGTTTCTGAACTTGTTGTTGATTTCGAACTGCTGCAAAGCGAGATTGGAAGCTCCGTTCACTTTACCGCTCGCCTTGGAGTACTCAAGCAGATCACCGTTTTGATCGGAAATCGTAATGTTCTCGACCGGCAGCCCTTTGATGCTGTGGGAAACCAAGTTATACATCGTATCGACCTTGGCCTGATCAAGCGTGTAGCCTGGCTTGACATCAAGCACGACGGAGGCCGATGCTTTCTCCGGTTGCTCCCCCTTCCGCAAGAACAAGCTTTCCTGTGGCAAGCTGATCAATACTTTCGAGCTTGCAATCGCATTGTTCGAGTTAATGAGCTGCTGCAGCTCGCCTTGAACAGCGTTCACGTATTTGACATCGAACTCTCTGTCCGTGGTGCCGAAGGTGCTGCTTTGGCTGAAGGCGCCATAGCCGACGTTGCCGTTTTTGTTCAAGCCTTGCGATTCGACGGCAAGCTTGACGCTGGCGACTTGACTGCGCGGTACGCCGATGCTTTTTCCGTCTTCGCTGAGCTGGTACGGGATTTTGGCGCCGTCCAAGTACGTTTTGATGGCCGCTGCATCGCTTGGCTGCAAGTTCGTGTAAGCCAAGGCGTACTCGGTTTTAGAAAAATTATAACTAATAATACCTACCGTCAGTATGACTAAAATCACAGTTGCGATAACAGTCCACTTTTGCGTTTTGCTGAATTGATTCCAATATTGCTTCGTTCGGTTCCAATATTGGAGCACATTTTCGTTCACTCTTTCACCCCATCTGATGAACCCTCGTCAGGTACGTTTGAAGATTAGATTTGCGTTCTCATGATTTCTTGATAAGCCTCGATGACTTTGTTTCGCACTTGAACCGTGAGCTCTAATCCCAAGGACGCTTTTTCAGAGGCGATCATCAGTTGATGCACGTCGGAAATTTCTCCTTTGACAAACTGTTCCTTCATGACATCGGAAGTGGACTGTTGGGTATTCAGGTCGGCGATCGCATCGCTCAAAAATTTTCCGAACTGGTCCGTAACTTCAGCTGCGCTTGTTACTTTAGGCTGAACGGCGCCGGCAATCTGCTGCGGCTGCTGCAATTTCAGGGATTCGATCATAATTATTACTCCTTTTCGTTAACTATTTCCCGATTTCCAACGCTTTCCCGATCAAAGCTTTGGAAGCGTTCAATGCGGTGACGTTGGCTTCGTAGGACCGGGTAGCCGAGATCATATCGACCATTTCTTTCAAAACGTCCACGTTGGGCAAAAGTACCATGCCGTTCTCGTCCGCATCCGGATGCGTCGGGTCGTAATGCTGCCTAAAAGGAGAAGGATCATCTATCACTTGAGTTACCCGTACGCCGTCACCGGCTCCCGAATTTTTACCGGACATGGCATTGGCAAGCGAATCGGCGAAATTTTGCTGTTTTGGTTCGAAAGACACCAATTTGCGCGAATACGGAACCCATTTGCCGTTTACCATTCGCGCTCTTGTCGAATCCGCATTGGCGATGTTGGACGAAATGACGTCCATCCGAAAGCGCTGCGCCGTTAGTGCGGAAGAACTGATGTCAAATCCGTTTGTAAGTTTCATCCGTTACACTCTCCCGCCGATAGCTGTTCTGATTTTTTTGATATCGCCGCTAACTTGTTGGACCATTACGTTGTATCGAAGCTGGTTTTTGGCCATGAGCGCCATTTCGTAATCGATATCGACGTTATTCAAGTTGTTGTTAATCATCGACTGGTTGTCACGAACGATTTGCGGTTCCGGCTTTGGCGGGCGGCCGATATAAAAATGTCTCGGGTCGGTCCGATACCCTTCAATCCCGGCTCCGTTCATTTCCTGCTGCAGCAGTTCTTCAAAACGAACTTCCGACCGTTTGAAAAAGGGCGTGTCGACATTTGCCACATTGTCGGCAATCACTTTTTGCCTAAGTGCGGCGGCATCCAGGGCACGCTCCAGCGTTTGAAATGAGGGTTTGCTTAAAATATTCATGCGTTGACTCCCACTTTCCAGATGGATGATTCTGAATCTAGTTATTCAACAAGATAACGTAATATCCTCCTTCCTTCGACATCTAAACATAAAAAAAATACAATACAGTTTGTCGTAAAATGTAGTAAACGAGAACTACATCTATATTGAGAGATCTTGGAAGTGAATACAATATGAAAAAAGCCCTATATTTGCATATAGAGCCCTAAATGTTAAATATTTCACGTTTTTGAGAATGTTGACTACGCTTTCACACTTTGGATTCCAGCCATCAATTGATCGTTCAAAACACGAATGTATGTTCCCTTCATGCCAAGCGAACGCGTTTCAATGACACCGGCGCTTTCCAGCTTACGCAGGGCATTGACAATCACCGAACGGGTAATCCCTACGCGATCCGCAATTTTGCTGGCCACAAGTAGGCCTTCCGACCCTTCAAGCTGCTCGAATATATGTTCGACTGCTTCCAGCTCGCTGAAGGATAACGAACCGACCGCCACCTGAACGACTGCTTTCCCCCGGGCTTCGATCTCAATCTGCTCCGCTTTTTCACGCAAAATCTCCATTGCCACAACAGTAGAACCATATTCCGCCAAAATTAGATCGTCATCGATAAACATGCCGTTGCGTTTTGTGAGAACAAGCGTTCCCAAACGTTCGCCGCCGCCGATAATCGGAACAATCGTCATGTAAAAGCCTGAATCATGCGAAATTTGTTGAAAGATATCGAATTCGCTGCCTGGCTCCAGGTTGGAGGACGTCTCCTCTACCTTGAGTAAAAGCTGGTTATATTCGGACGGAAACCGGTTTTCCTGTAACACCGTTTCGTTCACGCCAGCCTCGAATACGTGCGTTGTGAACGCGCTCCCCAGCACCTTTCCTCTCCGACTGACGACAAATATATCCGCCTGCAAAATATCGCTCAGCACCGCGGCCATGTCCATAAAACTGACCGGGTTCCCCGCTTCCTTTTGCAGCAGTTTATTCAGCCTTCTCGTTTTCATCAAAAGTGTCATTAGTCTTGCCTCCAAAGTTGACGATTACAAAATGTATTGGCTGAGATCCCGGTTCTGCACGATACCGGACAGCTTTTCCCTGACATACTCCGGTGAGATTATGATTTGCTCAAGCGTGATTTCCGGGGCCTCGAAGGACAAATCTTCCAGTAATTTCTCTAAAATGGTATGCAAACGGCGGGCGCCGATGTTGTCTGTATTCTGATTCACGTCAGCGGCAATCCGGGCAATTTCCAGAATCGCTTCGTCAGAAAACTCGACACGTATTCCTTCAGTTTCCAGTAGTGCCGTATATTGTTTTGTCAAAGCATTTTTCGGCTCTTTTAATATGAGCACAAAGTCCTGCTCCGATAAACTGCTCAGCTCGACCCGAATGGGAAAACGCCCCTGAAGCTCGGGAATCAAATCCGACGGTTTCGCGATATGGAATGCCCCTGCCGCCACAAACAGGATATAATCCGTTTTTACAGGGCCGTACTTGGTCATGACGGTCGATCCCTCGACAATAGGTAAAATGTCCCGCTGCACACCTTCACGTGAGACGTCCGGCCCACTGCCGCGGCTGGAGCTGCATATCTTATCGATCTCGTCGATGAAAATGATGCCCCCCTGCTCGGCCCGCTTCACCGCTTCCTGAATCACTTCGTCCATATCCAGAAGCTTTTGGGCTTCCTCTTGAAGCAGCACTTTGCGCGCTTCTTTGATCGGGAGCTTGCGCTTTTTCGTGCGCTTCGGCATCAGGCTTCCGAACAGCTCCTGCATATTCATGCCCGCTTGATCGTTGCCCTGTCCCGCCAGCATATCGAACATCGAAGGAGAGCTATCCTCCACCTCAATTTCGATCACTTGATTCTCAAGCTCGCCGCGCAGAAGGCGTTCCTTAACTTCCTGCCTCTGGGACGCAATCGACGAATCCGTTTCCGGCTCCGTATCCGTATGGCCCGCGTTCTGCTGGCCAAACAGCATTTCCAGCGGATTGCGCTGACCCCGGTGCTTGGAAGGACTAGGTACAAGGATGGATACGATCCGGTCGTGCACCATTTGCTCCGCACGGTCCTTAAGCTTATCGGTTTTCTCTGCTTTTACCATGCGGATCGACGTTTCCACCAAGTCCCGGACCATCGACTCGACATCGCGTCCGACATATCCGACTTCCGTAAATTTGGTCGCCTCGACTTTGATAAACGGCGCATTGACCAGCTTAGCCATGCGGCGCGCGATTTCCGTTTTGCCGACGCCAGTTGGCCCGATCATTAACAGGTTCTTCGGCGCGATCTCGTCGCGGAGCGATTCTTCAAGCAGGCTTCGGCGGTACCGGTTGCGCAGCGCGACAGCGACGGACTTCTTGGCCTGCTTCTGTCCGACGATATACTTATCCAATTCGGCTACGATTTCTCTGGGGGTTAAGGCTATTTGCTTCAACGTCATAACCTCCTGGATCATTCGATTTCTTCAACAATGATATTATGATTCGTAAACACGCAAATCTCGGCCGCCATCGTAAGCGCGGCATGGGCGATTTCCTTCGCACTCATCTGCGGCGCATAACGGTGCAACGCCCGGCCGGCGGCGAGCGCAAAGCTGCCCCCGGAACCGATCGCCAGGATGCCGTCATCCGGCTCGATGATTTCCCCGTTACCGGATAAAAGCAGCAGACCGCTTCGGTCCATCACGATCATCATCGCTTCCAGTCTGCGCAGCACGCGATCCTGGCGCCAATCTTTGGTCAGTTCGACGGCAGACCGCTGCAAATTGCCATGATGCTCTTCCAGCTTCGCCTCGAACTTCTCGAATAATGTAATCGCATCGGCGACTGAACCGGCAAACCCGGCTATGACATTGCCGCGATACAATCTTCTCACTTTTTTGGCTTGACTTTTCATGACCATGCTGTTGCCGAAGGTCACTTGTCCGTCCCCCGCAATAGCACCCTTGCCTTGATGGCGGACGGCAAAAATCGTCGTGGCGTGAAATTGCTCCATGGGCCCGATATCCTCCTCATTGTAAAGAAAAGCTTCGGATTAAGCGCTTTTCCGCCCACAATAGCACTTGCTGCGGGCTTCCGGAACTTCGCAGATGCTGCATAAATTAGTTGTCAACAAGACGAAAACTAAGCTGTTTCAAGCTTAGTTTGGCGAAGGCTCCGCGCTGTGACGGAGCAAGATTATATTCGTGATCTATCGTAACACAGTACATGTTTTATTTACAAGGCGAATTGTATAGGTTTTGTGAAAAATTCTGAATTTTCTCAATTGCTCGCATAGCGATTTTTTCGTATTTGAGCTTCTTGTTCTTGATCTTCTCATCAAGCGGCGCAAACAGCCCGAAATTGGCGTTCATCGGCTGAAAATGCTTGAAATCGGCCGTCGTGATGTATTGCGCCATGCTGCCGAGCGCGGTATCCGGTGGCAGTACGACCAATTCTTCGCCTTTGGCGTAACGCGCCGCGTTTATCCCTGCAAGGAGGCCCGAAGCGGCCGATTCGACGTATCCTTCGACGCCGGTCATCTGTCCCGCAAAGAACAGGCTGTCCCGGTCTCTGAACTGGTACGTAGGGCGCAGCAGCCTCGGCGAATTGATGAACGTATTGCGGTGCATAACCCCGTACCGGACAAACTCCGCGTTTTCCAATCCGGGAATAAGGGAAAAGACCCGCTTCTGTTCGCCCCACTTCAAGTGGGTCTGAAAGCCTACTAAATTATAAAGCGTGCCCGCCGCGTTATCCTGACGCAGCTGAACGACTGCATAAGGCAATTCGCCGGTATGCGGATTGATTAGACCAACCGGCTTCATCGGACCGAATAAAACGGTTTGCCGGCCGCGCTTCACCATCACTTCGATCGGCATGCAGCCTTCGAAATAAATCTCTTTCTCGAACTCCTTCATCGGCGCCGTTTCCGCAGAGATTAGGGCCTCATAGAACGTCGTGAATTCCTCTTCGGTCATCGGACAGTTCAAATAGGCCGCCTCCCCCTTATCATAACGGGAGGCAAGGTAAACCTTGCTCATATCGATCGATTCTTTTTCCACAATCGGCGCTGCCGCATCATAGAAGTATAGGTACTCCTCGCCCGTCAGCTCCTGCAAATGCTTGGAAAGCGCAGGCGAAGTCAGCGGTCCGGTCGCAACGACGACAATTCCTTCGGGAAGCGACTCCAGCTCCTCGTTGCGCACCTCGATCAGCGGATGGTTGCGCAGCAGGGACGTCACTTCGCCCGAGAAGCCGTCCCGGTCGACGGCAAGCGCCCCGCCGGCCGGAACGGCATGCTTGTCGGCTGCGCGCAATATTAACGAGTTCAGGATGCGCATTTCTTCCTTTAATACGCCTACTGCATTCGTCAATCCGTTCGCCCGCAGCGAATTGCTGCAAACAAGCTCGGCAAATTGATCGGAAATGTGCGCCGGCGTTTTTTTCACGGGACGCATTTCATATAAAACAACCGGCACGCCTTGGCTTGCGATTTGCCACGCAGCTTCGCTGCCAGCCAAGCCCGCGCCGATGACAGTCACTTTCGGTAAAACAGTCAACTTCCGTTCCTCCTATATGAAGCCAGATGACAAGTTAGTCCTGATCTTGCTCTTCTTTCGCTTCTTCTCTAAAGTCGCAGGATACGCATTGGGTGAACGTTCCTGATTTGTTACGCTTTTCGACGAGCATTGCGCCGCACTTCGGACACGGATGCCCCACAGGTTTATCCCACGAGACGAAATCGCATTCCGGATAGCGGTCGCATCCATAGAAGATGCGCCCTTTTTTGCTTCGCCGTTCGATGATTTTCCCTTCGTGACAATTCGGACAGGTGACGCCGGTATCTTTGACAATCGGCTTCGTATTGCGACAATCCGGGAAACCGGAGCAGGCCAGAAACTTGCCGAAGCGTCCCATCTTATAGACGAAGTGACGGCCGCATTTCTCGCAAATCTCATCGGAAACCTCGTCCTGAATCTCGACTTTCTCCATCTCTTCCTCAGCCACTTCAAGCCGTTTCTCGAACGACTCGTAAAACTCGCTCAGCACGCGGACCCAATCTTCTTTCCCTTCCTCGATGTGGTCCAGTCCCTCTTCCATGTGGGCGGTGAAATCGACGTCCAGAATTTCCGGAAAAAATTCGATCATCAGCTGTATAACCAGCTCGCCAAGCTCGGTCGGCACAAATTTCTTTTCCTCAATCGCCACATAACCGCGCTTTTGGATCGTTTCGAGGGTCGGAGCGTAGGTGCTCGGACGTCCAATGCCCATCTCTTCCAACGCTTTAACCAGACGCGCTTCCGTAAAACGCGGCGGAGGCTGCGTAAAATGCTGCTTCGGATCGATCTGCTGCTTTTTTACCTTGTCCCCTTCTTTCAGAGGCGGGAGCAGCTTATCGTCATCCCCTGTATCTGCCGCAGCATCGTCGTTCCCTTCCACATATACCTTCATAAAGCCGTGGAACTTCACCTTCGAACCGACGGCCCGGAAAATCGTGCTGGCGGCCGTTAAATCGACAGTCATCGTATCCAGTACCGCGGAAGCCATCTGGCTCGCAACGAAGCGCTCCCAAACGAGCTTGTAGAGGCGAAATTGATCGCGGCTCAAGTGCTCCTTGATCTGATCCGGCTCGCGCAGCACCGAGCTCGGACGAATCGCTTCGTGCGCATCCTGCGCGTTCGAATTCTTCTTCACATAAACGCGCGGCGTCTCGGGATAAAAGGACTCCCCGAATTTTTGCACGATATAGTCTTTCGCTTCTTCCTGAGCTACAGGGGAAATCCGGGTCGAATCGGTACGCATATACGTGATCAAGCCGACCGTGCCTTCGCTGCCCAGATCGATTCCTTCATATAATTGCTGTGCAACGGACATCGTCTTGGCCGCACGAAAGTTTAATTTCCGGGCCGCCTCCTGCTGAAGCGAGCTCGTAATGAACGGAGGGGACGGATTGCGGAGACGTTCCTTTTCCTTGACTTCGCTTACAATAAATTCGGCCTTCTGAAGCGCAGCCAGGACCTCGTTCACTTCCGCTTCGTTCTTCAGCTCTTTCTTTTCGCCGTCTACGCTGTAAAACTTCGCTTCAAAATCCGCTTTTCCCGAGGACAGCTTGGCCGTGATGGTCCAATACTCTTCAGGGACGAACGCTTTTATCTCATTCTCGCGGTCATAGATCAGCTTTACAGCCACGGATTGCACCCGGCCGGCGGATAGCCCTTTCTTGACCTTCTTCCAGAGCAGCGGGCTGATTTTGTAGCCTACCAGCCGGTCTAATATGCGCCGGGCCTGCTGCGCGTTGACCAGATCCTGATTGATTTTGCGAGGGGTCTTAAAAGCATCCTTGACCGCCTGTTTCGTGATCTCGTTAAATACGACGCGGCACGCGTCCTGATCGGAGAGCTCAAGATAATGAGCCAAATGCCAGGCAATCGCCTCGCCTTCGCGATCAGGGTCCGCTGCGAGATATACTTTTTTTACGCGCTTGCTTGCGTCTTTAAGCTCTTTGAGTACGGAGCCTTTGCCCCGGATCGTAATATATTTCGGTTCAAAGTTTTTCTTGACTTCGACTCCGATCTGGCTTTTCGGCAAATCCCGAATGTGCCCCATCGATGCTTTTACAATATATTTGCTTCCTAAATATTTGCTGATCGTTTTGGCTTTTGCGGGTGACTCCACAATGACTAACGAATCGGCCATAGGGTCTTGCCCCCTTCGACAATGGAAATATGTATGACCATCAAGGTACGGCGTATACCGAACCCGGTAGTTCGACGATCCTGCGCGTCATTAGTAAATTTATCAGAACTGAATGCAAATGTCCAAAGGTAAATTGGCTTTGCGTAAGCAATTCGTCGATCGTAAGCGGACGGAACTGAAGCATGTCAACTATTTTTTGCTCGTCTTCAGACAGGACAGGCTTTGCTTCCGTTGTATTCATAATGTATGCCTTTTGCTCCAAGGATATCCGGCCTGCGTATTCCTCCAAGATGTCTGCCGCTCCGGTGATCAGCTTGGCGCCCTGCTTCAGCAGGGATAGCGTGCCTTCGCTCTTGGGAGAGGAGATCGGGCCGGGAACGGCAAACACGTCGCGCGAAGCTTCCAGCGCTTGGTCCACCGTAATCAGGGAGCCGCTTCTCAGCGCCGCTTCAACCACGACAACTCCGAGGCTAAGGCCGGCAATAATGCGGTTGCGCTGCGGAAACAAGCCGGGATGCGGCCTGGTGCCGAGCGGATATTCGGAAAGAAGCAGCCCGCATTCGGAAATTTTACGGTATAAAGCTTTGTTTTCGGGCGGATACACCGTCTCGATACTGCAGCCCAGCACGGCTGCTGTGCTTCCGTGACTGCGCAAAGCTCCTTCGTGGGCTGCGCTGTCAATGCCCCGGGCGAGCCCGCTTACCACGCATACGCCTGCTGCGGATAACGATTCGGCCAGACGCTCGGCCGTCATTTTTCCGTAAGCGGTCGGAGTGCGCGTGCCGACCATGGCAATGCACGGGCGGTTTACGATATCCAGTTGCCCCCGGTAATACAAAATCCAAGGCGGGTCGGCCGTCTCCAAGAGCATTTCCGGATAACGGTCATCCCCAAGGACCACCCACTCGATATGAAGCTCCTCGTAACGGGATCGCTTGGCGGCCAATTGAGCTTCGGTTAACTGGCCGAGTCCTCTAACCATTTGTTCGGCCCGGACCGGGGTCAGGCCAAATTCAAGCCAATCGGCATAGCTGAGCGAAATGATATCGCATAACTGCGGAAACTGCCGCACCAGCCGGCCAATCGTCCTGGAACCGACACCTTCCATATGATGCAAGGCAAATAGCATGCTTCGGTTGTCCATATAGTATAGCTCACTCCTTTAGTCAGAAACAACTTTCTTCATTTGTAAGGTATAGCCAAAAAACAAAAAAGCCTCTCAAACCCGTACTCCATACGGATTTGAGAGGCTGCTTGCCATCTCATCATTGATGCGAAAGGCGTCTTACTTCTTGGTGATGCACTTTTCGAGCAGGCCTTTTTCTTCCAATACGCTCACCAGAGTGGAGCCCATTTCGGAAGGTGTCGGCGCTACTTTGATACCGCAGCGTTCCATCGTTGCGACTTTCTCCGCTGCCGTTCCTTTGCCGCCGGAAATGATGGCGCCCGCGTGGCCCATCCGTTTTCCTGGAGGCGCCGTTTGACCGCCGATGAAGCCGACAACCGGCTTCGTCATGTTCGCTGCGATCCACTCTGCCGCTTCTTCTTCCGCGGAACCGCCGATTTCACCGATCATGATGACGGCATAAGTATCCGGGTCTTCGTTAAACAGCTTCAAGATATCGATAAACTCGGAGCCTTTTACCGGGTCGCCGCCGATACCTACGGCAGACGATTGGCCGATGCCGCGAGTCGTCAGCTGATGTACCGCTTCGTAAGTCAGCGTTCCGCTTCGGGATACGACGCCAACATGACCCGGCGTATGGATGTAGCCCGGCATGATGCCGATTTTGCATTCGCCCGGAGTGATGACGCCTGGGCAGTTCGGCCCAATCAAACGGGTCTTTTTACCTTCCATGTAACGGCTGACTTTGACCATATCCAACACCGGAATGCCTTCCGTGATGCAGATAACGAGATCGAGCTCAGCGTCAACGGCTTCCATGATCGAATCCGCAGCGAAAGCCGGCGGAACGTAGATAACCGAAGCGGTAGCGCCGGTCGCATTTTTTGCTTCCAGTACGGTGTTGTATACCGGAAGAGTTACAGTCGTACCGTTTTCCAGCGTGAAATCAACATTCGTGCCGCCTTTGCCCGGAACCGCGCCGGCTACCATTTGCGTGCCGTATTCCAGGCCACCCAGCGTATGGAACATGCCTGTCTTACCTGTCATGTTCTGAGTGATGACCTTTGTATTTTTATCAACCAAAATAGACATGGTTAAAATTCACATCCTCTAATAGTATGGAAGAAGAAAGGTGCTGCTTCGGAAAGAGAAATTACTTCACCAGCGCAACGATTTTTTGCGCGCCGTCGGCCATCGAATCGGCTGCTACGATGTTCAAACCGGATTCGTTCAAAATCTTTTTGCCGAGATCCACGTTCGTGCCTTCCAGACGTACGACAAGCGGACGGTCCAGACCCAGTTCCTTCGCTGCAGCTACAACGCCTTCAGCGATAATGTCGCACTTCATGATGCCGCCGAAAATGTTAACGAAAATTCCTTTTACATTCTCGTCGGACAGGATGATTTTGAACGCTTCGGTTACTTTCTCTTTCGTAGCGCCGCCCCCTACATCGAGGAAGTTGGCCGGTTCGCCGCCATAGTATTTGATGATATCCATCGTCGCCATAGCCAGACCTGCACCGTTAACCATGCAGCCGATATTGCCGTCGAGCGCGATGTAGCTCAGGTCGAATTTGGAAGCTTCGATTTCTTTTGCATCCTCTTCGTCCAAGTCGCGCAGCTCAAGGATGTCTTTATGACGGAACAGCGCGTTGGAGTCGAAGTTCAGCTTCGCGTCAAGCGCCATAACGTTGCCGTCACCCGTAACGACGAGCGGGTTGATTTCGGCGATGGAGCAATCTTTTTCGACGAAAGCAGTATACAAAGCGGTCATGAATTTAACGGCTTTGCTTACGAGCTCGCCCGGAATATTGATGGCATAAGCCAGCTTGCGCGCTTGAAACGCTTGCAGACCGACAGCCGGATCGATTACTTCTTTGAAGATTTTCTCCGGAGTGTGGGCGGCTACTTCTTCGATCTCCGTTCCGCCTTCTTCGGAAGCCATCATGACGACGCGGCCCGTAGCGCGGTCGACTACGAGACCGATGTAATATTCTTTCTTAATGTCGCAGCCTTGCTCGATCAGGAGGCGCTTCACTTCTTTGCCTTCCGGACCGGTTTGATGCGTAACGAGGACTTTACCCAGGATTTCCTGTGCGTATGTACGAACTTCGTCGAGGTTCTTGGCAACTTTGACGCCGCCCGCTTTACCGCGGCCGCCGGCGTGAATTTGCGCTTTGACGACAACTACGGGAGTACCCAGCGATTTCGCCGCTTCCACCGCTTCGTCTACCGTGAAAGCCACTTTTCCTTCCGGTACGGCAACCCCGTACTGTTTCAGCACTGCTTTGCCTTGATACTCATGGATATTCATTTAGCAAAATCCTCCTATCAGTAATGACTTACTATATGGAATCGACCCTTCCCAAGCTCGGGACGAGTCCACTCGCTAATAAAGTCCGGTTGCCAAACATTAGCATGTCCTAAACGGCAAACCTTTATCATTGTAACACTTTTTTCGAGCGGTTTCCTTATATTTTGTGTTAAATATTTGATACATCTTTTTTATAAGCGTCGAAAAGAATAGTTATTTGGAAAATTAACCATGCGCGGCCGCGAAATATGTAAAAAGCGCATCTACCCGATACTCTACGTACCAAAATAGATGCGCCGCGCGCAAATCCTGTTAATAATAAGCCGGGTTGGCTGGCGTCCCCGCCCGGGGCTCCCGCTCCGCTTGTTTTACAAAACGCATTTCGTTTCCGGTAAAGCTGCACACCATGCATTGAATAGTCGGTTCGGTTTCGTCGATGCGCTGCGGTTCGGTCACCTCTTGGACGGTTCCGGAAATCGCGTCCTTCAGAAAAGATTGGGAAAAGCTTGAGATCATACTGAATTTGACCCGGTTGGAACGGCAGTTCGGACAAAAGTAAGGTTTTTCCTGCATCTCATGATCACCTCATCGAGTATTTTTGCCATTTGTTGATTTTTTATCCGGAAACGTCCTGGACCGGTACGATTCGGTTGCACTGGGCAAGGGGACATATTACAATACAAGTAAGTGAATACGGCAGATAAGGAAGCACCTTTCGCCATGAATCGACATGGGAGAGGTGTATTTATTTATGTACGGAAAAGTAGTAAGCGCTTGTCTGCATGGCGTGGACGGAAAGTTGGTCGAAGTCGAGGTGGATCTGAGCAACGGTTTGCCGCAAATGATGATCGTCGGGCTGCCCGATGTGGCCATCAAAGAATCGATGGAGCGCGTCCGGGCCGCGATCAAAAATTGCGGGTTTACGTTTCCTTTGCAGCGGATCACGGTGAATCTGGCGCCGGCGGATCTGCGCAAAGAAGGCTCTGCCTTCGATTTGGCCATCGCCCTCGGCATTCTCATGACGAGCGGGCAACTGCCGGACGAAGAGCTAAACGATACGTTGATTATCGGGGAGCTTGCGCTGGACGGTTCCGTTCGGTCGGTCCCCGGCGTCCTATCGATGATCGCAACGGCCCGTGAGCACGGAATAGCGCGTGTGATCGTGCCGGCGGAAAATGCGGAGGAAGCCGCTTGGATCAGAGGGTGCGACATTCGCTGCGTACAACATCTGAGTCAGTTTCGACGGTCCGAGGGGAATGTGGATACGGCTGTTGCCAGCGGAGCCGAGGAATTGAATGCCGGGCCAACGGGTTCTCTGGCAGGAAACGGGTTATTGTCCGGTTCTAAAACTGATGTGTCTCGGGAAATGAGTAAAGCGGAGGAGGATTATGCGGACGTCAGCGGTCAGCTCCACGTCAAGCGGGCGCTCATGATCAGTGCGGCCGGCATGCACAATTTCATCCTTATCGGTCCTCCGGGGACCGGCAAGACGATGCTGGCCAAAAGACTCCCTACCATTTTGCCGCCCATGAGCGATTCAGAGTCGCTGGACGTCACGAAAATTTACAGCGCTTCTGGAAAATTCGCCGACCGGAGGCAGCTTATCCGTGAGCGACCGTTTCGGATGCCCCACCATACGATTTCCGCCGGAGGACTTGTGGGAGGCGGGGGAATTCCCAAGCCCGGAGAAGTAAGCTTGGCACATCGCGGCGTACTTTTTCTGGATGAGCTCCCGGAGTTTTCCCGCGTCGCCCTGGAAGTGCTGCGCCAACCGATGGAAGACCGGTTCGTGACCATCGGCCGCGCGCGGGCCGTTTATCGCTTTCCAGCGCACTTCTTGCTCGCGACCTCGATGAATCCGTGCCCCTGCGGGTACTGGGGGGCGGCGAGCGATCAGCAGAGCTGCGTATGCAGTCCGCTTAAAATATCGCATTATCGCGCGAAAATTTCCGGGCCGCTCTTGGACCGGATCGATCTGCACGTCGAAGTGCCGAGAATCGAGTATAAAGACTTACGCGGGCCGCAGCAGCCTTTGTCGTCTGCCGAAATGCGCGCTGCCGTGGAGCTGGCGCATGACATCCAAAAGCACCGATACGCTGAGGCGGGCATTCTGTTTAACAGCGAGCTAAACGGCAAAAAGCTGCGGGAGCATGTGAAGCTGGACCCTCCTTCCGCGCAGCTGCTGGAGCGGTCGTTTTCAGCGCTCGGTTTAAGCGTGCGCGCGCATGACCGGATTCTGAAAATCGCGCGCACGATCGCCGATCTGGAAGGGCAGTCCGAGATCCGGGGAGATCATGTGGCCGAGGCGCTGCAGTATCGGGTGCTCGATAAAAAAATAAATCCGCATACGCTTTTCGGTTAAAAAGCGTTGCGGATATGCTCAAGCTCCCGGACGGCACCCGTCGGGTCCGTTTGGATCGAGATTACGTCAAAACGGACCTGCTTGTCCTGAAGCCGCTGCATGTGCATATATACTTGAGCGGTCTCCATTACCTGCCGCTGCTTGCGCGCGTTGACCGACTCCTGCGGCGTGCCGAAGGTCCCGCCTGCGCTGCGGGTCCGTACCTCGATAAAAACCAAAATCTCGCGGTCCTCGGCAATCAAGTCGATTTCGCCCGTCCGGCAGCGCCAGTTTCGGGCCCGAAGCTTCAATCCTTGCCCCCGCAAATGATCGGCCGCCGCCGCTTCGCCGAGGGCTCCGAGCTCCTTGCGGCTAAGCCGGGTTTCCTTCATCGGCCATCGCTCCTCCATTCCTTGGCTCGTTGATCCGAACGGTAAATATAACTGAGCACCTCGGCGACCAGTTTATAGAGCTCCGGCGGTATTTCTTGATCCAAGTCCAGCTTGGACAATACTTCGACAAGGGAGGCGTCTTCCTGAATCGGAACGCCGCTTTCCTTGGCTTTCTCCATAATTTGCTCGGCGACTCTGCCCTTCCCTTTGGCGATTACCTTCGGGGCATCCGACATTTCGGGGGCATACTTTAGGGCCACCGCTTTTTTTAACCCGACTGGTTTCTCCTTCATATCCGAATGTCCATTCCCTTATACGGTTTTTGCGAGTATGTGTTCGGCAGCCGGCCGGCTCCGGGATGGTTAATAGTCTCGGCAAAAGCCGAAATGGCCTCGTTGCCCTCTTGAACGGCTTTTGTCGGGTACGGACTGTATTTCATCGATATAAATTGATAGCCGATGGACGCAAGTCCGGCCGAAATCTCCTCTTTGTGCGCTTCCAGCAGCTCCTGCGTAAAAGGCGAATCGTTATGAACATGCAGGCTGACAATGTTATTTACGACCTGCACGTCAACCATGGTATCTCCAAGCATTTTCATGCGCAGATCGAACACAAGCCGACAGTTGCTGGCGTCCAGGCTGCCGTTTTTGCCTTTGCGCGATTGAATATGGACCGCAGCCGTCTGTTCGCCGCCGGCATGCATAATCGGCACAAACAGCGTGAGATGAGAAAGCATCGCATTCCGGTCGGCGCTTAACATGAGCTGCTGTCCGGTAATTTGCTGCACCGCCTGCTGGGCCGCGTCCTTCAAGCCTTGCGGAGCATCGGAAGCCTGCGACAGCTGCATCAGCAGGCTTTTGAGCGTGTCTGCGGATTTGGCAAAGTCAGCTTGCGCACCGGCTGATGCGTGAGCCAATCCCGGCTGCGGAGCATCCGGCATGGTCCGCTCCAGCAGCTTCATCGCTTGATGCTCATGCTCGATGCCAAGCGTTTTCATAAGGCGCCCGATCAAGTTGCCGCCCTCTTGCGGC
Organism: Paenibacillus elgii NBRC 100335; assembly: GCF_004000865.1. GTDB lineage: Bacteria > Bacillota > Bacilli > Paenibacillales > NBRC-103111 > Paenibacillus_G > Paenibacillus_G elgii. Next base: position 61,649 of record NZ_BIMB01000034.1, read on the forward strand.
GCTTGCATCGGCTGCGCCGCTGCTTGCGCTCCCGCGCCTGCGCCCGCTCCCGGCTGCGCCGCTGCCTGCGCTCCCGCGCTTGCGCCCGCTCCCGGCTGCGCCCCAACTGGCGTCCCCTCTCCACCGTCGGGTTTCGCCCCGATCAGCAAGCTCGCCGTATCGCGAAGCTGTTGAACAAGCTGCCGCACGTTTTGCAGCAGTTCTCGGCTTTGCGGCGACAGCGAACCGTTCCCTTCCAGCTCGCGTCCTGCAAGCTGTCCAAGCTGATCCAAAACCTCATGAAACGGCGGACCCTGCACCGCCTGCCGCACCGATGCGACCGTCTCCGGAGTCAGCGGCAGTCCTTTTTGAAACGCGATGACCGCCGAAGAAAGCCATGCTTCTTGCGGCATATTCGGAGGCATTTGAGCCTGCAGCTTCGCAAACGCCTGTACATTCTCCTTCGTCAACGCAACTCCGGCCTGATTCAGAAGCTGCACCAACTGCCGGTTTGCCGGAGAATCAGAAAGTCCCATCGTTTTCACGATATCCGCAAGCGATCCGTCCGATATTTGCACGTTCGACTGCAGCGGCTTAAGGACCACCTGTCCGCCCGACGATTCCGGTTGGACTTGAAGCATCGTCACTTCCCCCGGCTTCAACGGCGCTTCGAGTTGTGCCCGCACCTGCACCCCGCCGATATTAACCAGAGCCTCTTGCTCCGGTCCAACCTGAAGCACCATGCCCTTCACCACTTGCCCGACCTTGAGCTCCAAAGCTTTCGGTTCCGCCGCCTGCGCGTCGCCCGTCAATCCCCGGATCAATCCGCTGATATTCATCGCTGCCGCTCCTTCCATCTATACAAATAAAGCCGGCCTGGGCACCGCTTGTACGTCTCCCTGCCGGCTGCATTTCCGGTTCACTGTATATATCGGCTAACCGCCGGGCTTTTTTCAGCGCAGACTTGCATCAACTAGAACAGCACCTGCTGTTCGTAAACGATGTTTCTTAGAAACGTTTTTCGATGCATCGCCGACGGGCCATATTCCGCCAGACGCTCTCGATGCATTTTTGTCGCATATCCTTTATGTATCGCAATGCCGTACTCCGGAAATTCCATATCCCATTGCAAGCACATGCGGTCCCTTGTCACTTTCGCAATAATGGAAGCGGCTGCGATCGACTGGCTTAAAGCATCGCCGTGTATAACGGCAAGCTGCTCCACGTCCACATCGACTTTCTCGGCATCGACAAGCAGCGAATCGGGAACGGGGTCCAGCTGTTCGACCGCACGTTTCATCGCGAGCCGCGCCGCCTGCTTAATATTGATCCGTTCGATCGTATCGACGTCCGCCACCCCGATGCCGATGGACAGCGCCTCCTGCCGGATCACATCATATAACGCTTCCCGCTTCTTCTCGCTTAATTTCTTCGAATCGTCGACGCCTTCGAGCACCAGACCTTTTGGCAAAATAACCGCAGCAGCCACCACATCGCCGAATAAGCAGCCACGTCCGACCTCGTCAACTCCGGCCACGAGCGTCCTTCCCCGACCCCAGAGCTCTTGTTCGTATTCCAGCATTTCCTCACCCGCATTTCCTGCGCCAAAATTCGACCTAGTCTTTCGCCATGATGTTCCATTATACCGCAGGATTCGGGAGCTGCCTATCCCCTTACGCATAAAACCGCGAATTCAAGCTTTTTCTCGTCTCGTCCAATAAATGTAAAATCAAGCTTTTCCCTTCTGCCGTCAACGTATAGTACTCTGTGGAACGACCCAGATCCACGAACAAACGGTCGTTATTATGAGCAAGCCAAAAGTACAACAGATTCTCTCTGCCATCCTTCAAGCTTAGAGCGATCGACATGTCGGGGGGCCGAATGTCCAATTTGGCCGTCTCCGCAGATGCTACCTGTATCGCTTCGAGAAACTGTCCGATCGCATTCCGGGAAACGATCGAACCTGTATTGCCCGACGAATCGGTAATGATCAGGCTCGCAATATCTTCCGCCCGAATATGATGCGGCTGGCCCCAAGTCCGTTTTCCGACAACCATGTCTCTTCCCGCCTCATGATTGCAAGCACTGAGCAATCCGATGCCGAATAAAGCGGCGGCAACGGCCATCCGCATCCGTATTTTCCACTCGTTCATTCCGTTCATTTTCTCACGCCTTTCAGCAGCTCTATCTATAAATACAGGACGTCGCACCCAACCGTTTTGTTTCTTGTCCCCAACCAAAAATTTTCAAGGGTCTGTCCACTACGACTGCGACTGCCCCAAAAAAACAAAAGGACCCGATTATGGAGTACCATAATCAAGTCCATGAACGATGCTACGAATTACCGAGCTCCGCTGCAAGAGAGGGATCAGAAGTCGATAATATAAATACATATTTTTGTATAAATATACATTTATTGATACAAAAACTCCTAGACGTACAAAATCATCGCTTCATTATAAGTGCGCATCATCCGGGACACCGTTACCAACTTGTAGTTATTGCCAATCAAATGCGGAAGCAGCATTTCGATAGCTTGTACGGTCTGGCTGCGGTCCTCGTCCGGATCGTCTCCGCTGCCGTCGTGAAATAAAATAATATCGCCCGTTTGCAGCGTCTCCAGCACCCGCTCCACAATGGTGTTCGCGCCCGGGAGACTCCAGTCCTTCGTGTTTTGATGATCCGGCCATATTACCGTATGGAGTCCGAGCCGATCGGCCGCCTCAACGGTATGCTTATTGAATTCGCCATAAGGAGGGCGAAACAAGGAAGGCTCAACTCCTGCAATTTCTCGAATAATCCCGTTCGTCATTTCCAGCTCGTTGTAAACATCCTGCCTTTCGCGTTCGGGCAAAACCGGATGGCTGTACGTATGGTTCCCTATTTCATGCCCTTCTTCAACAATACGGCGAAGGAGATCCGGGTATTGCTTGGCATAAGAGCCGATAACGAAAAAAGTGGCATAAGCTTGGTGCTTCTTAAACAAATCCAAAATTTGCGGAGTATAGACCGGATTCGGGCCGTCATCGAACGTGAGTGCGAGCTGCCGTTCCCGCGAAGGCAATTGATAGATGATCATCGGAACTCTCCCTTCCAAAAGGAAAATAACAAGGAGAGGCGTTCGCTTCCTCTCCGAAAGCACGAGGTCCTCGGGTCGGAGCCTTTATTTCAACCGTTAACGCTTCGATGCCATCGCCGTCTCGGATAATCGTTGGTACAAGGCGTTGCCTAGCTCCTCCGCTACCCGGTACACGGCCAGTATACTTTCCACGTGGGTTTCAAGGGCATCCTGGTTCAATAAAGGGCCGATGACAAAGCCGTTATCTACTCCCTCAAGCTCGTAAGAATTCGGCCTCAATTGGAACCCCCGCAAGGAAGCGTTCGTTTTAAAATGATTTTCGCGCGCCCGCAAATTGCTAATCAACGGGGAATCCGTCCGGTTCACACGTCCCGCTCCGGTGCAATTCACCACGATGTCCGCCGTCAGTTCGATTTTCCCTTCAAGTCCGTCCGCTTCAATATACAACCGCCGGTCCGCCCGGCTGTCGATTTGTTCAATTTTTGCCTGCGTGGCGGTGACAAGCCCTTCCGCTACAAACCGGGCAGCGATCTCGGTATACTCGCGCGCCGACGGACGCTGGCCGCCTGATGTCAGAGCTTCGTTCTCTTCCCCTTCGAAGACGCCGCCCGGCAAATATCCGCTTGAGGAAACGACATTGATGCTGCGCACGACAGAGAGCAGCTCCGAACGGTTCGACAGAAAATAGATCGCTTCGATTGCCGAAGCGTTCGAGCCTGCGATCAAGATGTCCAGCTTCCGGCCGAACGTTTTGGCACGCCTGGCAACCTCCTGTTCCAGACCGGCATAGGCATCCTCGTACAAATCGTGGATGTACCCCTCGTCCACGCTCAAGCCGGAGCTGTTGCTGCGCGGTATGCATCCTGTTGCCAGCACGAACGCCCGGCTATGAAAGCTTGAGTCGTCAGCCAGCCGGATCGTAAAGCCGGAATCCTCCGGCTCAACATCCGTTACCTCTCCTGTAATGAGCCCGACCTTGGCCAAATTCCGCGCTTCCGCCAGCTGCACCGTTTGGCTAAGCAAGCGCTCGACGTAGAAGCCGAACAGCTTCCGGGGCACATAAAGCTCGTCTACCTGTCCGCTTTCCAGCTGTTCCTTATAGCGAAATATCCAAGCCTGCAGCAATCGATCCTCATGATGCACGCCTTCATGGACCAGCTCCTTATAATGCAGCGACAGCCAGTCCCGAAACTCTTTCGGCGTCGATTGGTCAGCCGGTTCAATCAGCAAAAATCCGGACGGGCTTTGTTTCCCGTAAGGAATACCGCGCCCGAATTCGCCGAAACGGTCAATGATCAAGATTTCGATCGGCTTTTCTCCCGCTTCCTTGCCTGCTTCCAGCAATCGGTTCAATATCTGAATGACCACACGGCTTCCCGACAAGCCTCCGCCGGCGACAATCAAATCGGCATGATTAAAGTTAATCATCGCTTCTCTCCCGCTCCTTTTCTAACTATCTTTACCACGCAATCTGTCGATATAAATTCCCGGATTCGATCCTTCGATATCAATAGCGCCCACGACCCGCGCATAGAACGGAGCCGCCTCCTTCGGACCGCCGATAATGGCGTAGGCGTAGCCCATATCCGCCATCGCATGTAAGCAATGGAGCAGCAGCGCTTTGCCCACCTGTCCGCCCCGGTAAGCTTCGCCCACCCCGATCGGACCGAAAAAATTTTTGTATGTCGCTTCGTAGCAAGCAAACCCGATAATTTCGCCGTCCCTAGTGGCGATAAAGCTGCTGACCGGAGAATTGGAGAACGTGACGTCGCACTCGCTCATCCAGCCTTTGCTGAAATTGGCTTGCACCCATTCCAGCACCTGATTTTTTTCATAAGCTCTCGGCCGGCGTACCAGGATGCCCTTCTCGCGCAGTGCGTTATTATAATCCTCCAACGGAGGCAGCTCATAAAGCTTCACTAATCTGTCCATCATTTCCACGATCGCTTCACCTCAAAATGATATTCAATATTACATCGCCGAATATGTCTGCTCGCGCGTCTCAACCGTAACAAGGTTCCGGACCCATTTGCCTTGCCGGATGCGGTAAAGCGTCATGCACGCCTTCACAAGATCTTCCATGATGACCAGAATAAAAATTTGCGGCAAGCTCCACTTCAAGACGAATGCGCCCACTAAAGCAAGCGGAATGCCGATCAGCCATTGTCCGGTAAAATCAATCACCAATCCCGCCTGCAAATCTCCTCCGCTGCGCAACACCCCGCTGATCCCGACGGCATTGATCGTTTTCAACCAAAACGTGAGCGCCATGATCATATACACTTGGAACGCCGTATCGATTAACGAGTCGTCGATCGCCCCGTACAACCCGATAATCGGGCGGTAAAACAACAGCAGCACCGAACCCAGCGCCAACGACAGCAAGAGACTGATGATGAGCATCCCTTTAGCTTGCTCAATTACCGCGTTAAAGCGCTGTTGTCCAAGAGTATGCCCCAGAAGCACGGCTGTCGCCGTTGCGCATCCTTGTTCAAAAGCGGCACTGAACGAATCGACGGTCGCCATCATCGACATAACAGCCAACGCTTCGGTGCCGATCTTTCCGTAAATGACATGATACAAGAAGATACCCGTAGACCAAATGAAGCCGTTAACGGTAGCCAGCACGGATATTCGGACAAACTGTACTAAGCGATCTTTACTGATATAACGGATGAAATCGTTCGGAACGAACGCCAAGGGGTGTTTTGTGAAGTAGATCATCGCGGTGAGCAGCAAAGCCTCCGCCACACTGCTGATCAGCGTAGCATAGGCAGCCCCCATGATGCCGAGCTGGGGAAACCCGGCTTTTCCAAAAATAAGCAGGTAGTTGAGCAGTACATTCAAGGCGACGCCTCCGATGCTGAAGTACATCGCTGTGGAAGCTTGTCCGATAGCTCGAAGACCGACGCCAAACACATTGACAATCGCTAGAAAAATGACGCTTAACGAAATGACGCCCAAAAACTTCGATGCGATATTGGCAAGATGGCTATCGGATGTGGCCAGCCCCATAATGACCGCCGGATTGGCGGTAAAGAAGAGCAGAACCGGCAGCACGACAAGCGCAAACGCCATTCCGAAACTAAGACCCAGAACTCCTTTGACGCCGGAAAGATCATTCGCTCCCCAATATTGGGCGGCCAGAACGCCGCAACCGCTGCTGAGGCCGACGAGCAGCACAATCGAAATCATCATCGCTTTGCTGACAATACCGACCGCAGCCACTTCGGTTTGTCCCAGCGTCCCGACCATAAGGACATCCGACAAATTCCGCGACGACAGCATAAGCACCTGAATAATGACAGGAATCGCCGTCGCAATAAAACTGACGAAAAATGCTTTTTCAAAGCCAAAAAGCTTTTTTGTTTTCATTCCGGTTCTCCCTATCGTATATCTGTTCATCCTTTCGCCGACTGTTTTGCAGAGATCGGCGAAACTTTATCGCCGTCACTAGTTCTCGTATTCCCGCTAAGCACTCACTCCTTTTATGGTTTATTCTCCATCTCCGGTTTCCCCTAACCTCCATCAGGGAAACTTTTTCTTCTAATCCAATAAATAGTAAACACTATTTATTAAATGGATATTATCAGATATTTCCCATTGGAGCAATAGGTTTTTATGCATTTAAATTGTATAATTTTTACGAAGAGAACCGTTGTTCATCGAGAATTGAAAATTAGAAAAGCCTCTTGCGCCATCACGCAGAGGCAGACTCTTGAAAAGAAAACCGTGCTTCTTTCGGTCAAAAAATCGGCAGTACATGGAAAAATACATTCGGCGAAGCAATTCGAAAATAGTAGCTGCTCCAGCCCGCGCCTTTGTTGTTAAACCGATTGCGCTGGCCGAACACCAACCGCTCCTGTTCCAATTCTTCGAGTTTATCGACTCTGCCCTCCGCATAATCCAGCAGTCGCGCGCTTGCGCTCTCCAGCCTCGTCAAAACGCCGCCATACCGGATATCGAGCACTTCCCAGCCAAAAGGCTTATACATCACATGCCATTGGTTCCGATGGGCGATCCGCAGTGCGTTGACGCGCCGGGAAAGCTCGGGAAGCACATTCAGGGCCGCATCTTTAAGCTTTTCCAGTTCACCGTTGTCGTAAGCCTGCTTCAGCTCGATGCCTAACTGGCTCTTTAACGCCAACACCCTGCACAATTGTTCCGGTACCTCGAACAAATAATCAAGATCCGCCTCAGGATTGCGTCGCTCATGAATCGCTTGTTCCAGCTGCGCATAATGCTCCGACAGCTCCAAACCCTCGATCTGCTTGTCGAACAACCCCAACAGCACATCCTGCCACAGCAAAAACTTGGACGGATTGCTCTGCTCCGTATTATCCGGTACGCTTCCCGGCGTTTCATCCAAATATTTCAGGTTGAGGAACGCCTCCGCATCAATTCCCGTACAAAACTTCACTCTTTGATGCAATTGTTCCGTGCTTACTTCCTCCGCGTAAGCATGCTCCGCATACAGCTGAATGCCGAGCAGCGCATTGAAGTGGTTATTTTCCATGCCATCGTCGCCCCACATGGCCGCATGCACCTGCTTCACGCCCTCTTTTTTGCAGGCTTTCAGGGCTGCGTCAGACGTTCTCAAAGAAAGCCCGTAGTTCGTGCCAAAGCAGTTCCACGTCCAGATGCCGCCAAGGAAAATCGGATTTTGACCCCGGCCCAATTGACGATGAATATCGATCAGATATGAGTAGTCCTTTTCTTCCGTATGGAAGAAGTCCCAGTAAACTAACCGTACGTCATTCGGAATCACGCTCACCATTTCCTCGGGAAGCTCCACGTTTTTCACGAACACGTAATGATCGCCATGGGCCTTGGAGGCCATCTTCAAGAACATATCTCCGTACATGCATGGCTCCAAGCCGAGCTTGTGCGCAATTTCGCGCACCTTGGACAAGTGCCGGATCATCACGTCGAACCGGTCCTGGTAACCGAAACGGTCCAGGTATTTCCCCCTTCCCAGCTCCTCCGCTTCGTCCAAGCCGATGTTCACTTTTTTACTGCGAAACGGAGCGGTAGCGGTTGCGAGCATTTTCTCAATCAGCTCGTACGTCGGCTCGTAATCGGACAGCAGCACGCCCCTCGTGTCCCGGTAGTGCGCCGCCTGCTCCCATTTTAAAAACTCCTCCAGATGCGCGTAAGTCTGGATGCTGGGATAAGCTTCGATACCAAAGATGTCGGCGTAGTCATCAATCGCTTTCAACTCGGCGTACGAATATCTCCCCCGCATGTAGCCGAAATAAGGCTCGCCTTCCAGCTCATACACGTCTTCCATGTAAAGAACCATCGAATTGAGCCCCATCAGCGCAAGCTTGCGGATCCATTCTTTAAAGCTGTCTACCGTCAGTACCGCATTGCGGGACAAGTCGAACTGCGGCCCGATCGCATCGAACTGCGGATGCTCCTTGATATGGAACGATTCTTTCTCGCCGTAATGCTGAATAAACAACCCTAAAGCGCGAAAAAATTCGTGCTTTTTTCCATAGCGGATCGTTCCTTGCCCTTGTTCCAGTCGAACCTCCAGCACATTCGGCGTCCGCTTCACATGCACCGGAATTCCGTCATCCGCTAGCGTAAACCGCAGCTCCTCCGCCAACAGCCCGATCCCGGCAGACAGCTCTTCCGTTTGCCCTTCAAACTTTATTCTCATCGCTTATCCCTCCAAACTGGTATGGAACCAAAAAAATATTGATATGTAACATTATTACGTATATTATTATATTGTGAGGAATTATATTACGTCAACGAATAAATCACAAGCAGGTGAAGGTCATGAACAATGCCGGTGTATTGCTGCAAAGCATGCTCGATACGCTGCATCCGGCTGAAAAACGGGTAGCCGAGTATATTCTTAAGCATCAACAGCAAATTAGCCAAATTTCCGTGCAGAAGCTCGCCGAGGACACAGAAACGAGCGTAGCGACGGTCGCCCGGCTTGCCCAGCGCGCCGGCTTCAGCGGATATCGCGAATTAAAGTTCGCACTGCTTTCCGCCACGGCGGCCATTCCGGAGAAAGACGACCATTTTGACGATATTCGTCCCGGCATGGAATCCGCTCAAGTGATCCAACAGCTTACTTGTTGGGCGAAGAAATGCATCGAGGATACCGCGCAGGTTCTTTCTTCCGAACAGGTGGACCGGGCCGTTACTGCACTGCTGAACGCTTCGAAAACGGCTTTTTTCGGAGTAGGCAGCTCTTCTTTCGTCGCGATGGACGCCTCTTTCAAGTGGATTCGCCTGAACCGGTGGAGCTTTGTTTACAGCGATCCTCAAGTCATGCTGCTTTCCGGCGTCATGCTTCAGCCGGGGGATGTGCTGGTCGCTATCTCCTATTCCGGCAAAACCAAGGAAACGCTCGAAGTGGCGGCGATGGCCAAGGAGCACGGGGCCACGGTAATCAGCATCACGCAGGTCGGCAACAATCCGCTTCATCAGATGTCGGATATCGGACTTTGGGTCACGGCGACCGAAGCGGGGATGAAACGGGGCGACATCGGTTCGCGCCTGGCGCAAACCCATGTGATCGATATTTTATACATGTCCATGATCAGCCGTAACTTTACCGACGCCGTTATGCAGCTGGAAGAAACCTACACCATGGTGCGCCAAAAAAGGAAGGACTAAACCAAGAGCAAATGGAGGCGTTGCACATGATGAAGCGCGAACGGAGTGTCGGCCGGCTGGTGCTCAAAGGGACGATCCTCGACGGGAGCGGCAGAGAGCCTTTTACCGGTTATGTCACCGTCGAGCAGGGTAGGATCGCAAGCGTGTTTCCCGAAGCAGAAGCACCTGCAGAAGTTATGTCTCAGCTTGATTCTACCGACGCACAGGTACTTGATTTCGGCAATGCATACCTAACCCCCGGCTTGATCGACATTCATCTTCACGGGGGCGCCGGCGCGGATGTCATGGACGGCAGCGCCGACAGCCTGATTCGGATGCTCCGCTACTATCTCGCCCATGGCACCACCTCGATTCTCGCCACCACCTTGACGGCCTCGAAGCCGGACATTGATCGCGCGCTTGCCGCCGCTTTTTCCGTGCAGCAAACGGAACGCATCGGCCAAGTGATCCAAGGGGTCCATCTTGAAGGGCCTTTCCTCAGTCCCAAATGGCCGGGCGCCCAGCATCCGCAATGGATCTGCAATCCGCAGACCGGCTGGCTTCGCGAATGGACTGCCCGTTTTCCCGGATTCATTCGTATACTGACGCTCGCCCCCGAACTGGAAGGAGCTGAAAAAGCCATTGCCTATGCGCTAGAGCAAAATATCATCGCCGCTTGCGGACATTCCGACGCTACCTACGATCAGGTGCGGACTGCCATCGGCTGGGGAATTTCCCATGCCGTCCATTGCTGCAACGCCATGCGCCCGTTTCATCATCGCGAACCGGGGGTTGTGGGGGCAGTGCTTCTGCACGACGAGCTGAGCACCGAAATCAATGTAGACGGGTATCATCTGCATCCGGCGGCAGTGGAATTGATTTTAAGACTGAAGCAGGACCGCGTCTGTGTCATTACGGATTCTATGCGCGCCGCGGGAATGACGGACGGCGTCTACCATTTGGCCGGACTGGAGGTGCACGTCAAGCAAGGGGCTGCCCGCTTCGCCGACGGCACGATCGCCGGAAGCACCATTCCTTTGGTGCAATCGGTACGACATCTCGTACAGAAGCACGGCAAATCGCTGCCGGAGGCGGTAAAGCATGCGACCTCGATTCCGGCGGGAATCGTAAAACTGCGTAATAAGGGACTTTTAAAAGCCGGGTGCGATGCGGACCTTGTCGTGCTGGAGCCGGAAGGTCTGCAAGTGAAGCGTGTCATGCTTGGCGGGGATTGGTTTGATCACGAGACCCATGATTTTGCCTAGTCAGGGAGAAGCATCCGTTCATAAGCGTTCATTTCAGGGAGGGGCTCGCTTTGAAATCCATTGGTATCATCCAAGCCATTTACCGGTATCCCGTTAAGTCCTTTCAAGGGGAACACCTAAGCTCGGTCGATATCGAGCGGTACGGATTATACGGAGACAGAGGGTATGCTTTTATCGATCATACGCGTTCAACCGATGCTTCCCGGTCCAACAAAAAGCTAAACGCGAAATTTGTTCCGAAACTGCTCGCTTACTCCAGCAAATACGTCGCAGACCGATCCAACAACGAATTTCCACCAATCCAGGTAACAGCACCCGACGGCCGTATATTTCAATGGAATGAGGAACTTTTTGATGAAATTCGGGCCGTCGTTTCTCCGCGGGAAATTTCTCCCCGGAAGTATTCGCCTGAGCATGACGACCTGCTGGGGGTGGATGAAGCAAGCATTTTGATTACTACGGATGTTTCTTTGGTCGAGCTGGAAAAAATCATTGGGGTGGAAACCGACATACGCAGGTTCAGGCCCAACTTCGTCATTCGTTACGACGAACCGCAGCCCTTTGAGGAATTTGATTGGATCGGCAAAACCGTCCAAATCGGAGATACGAAACTGGAGATATACAAGAAATGCCATCGATGCAGCATGGTAAACGTAGATCCGGACCACAATACCGTCAATCCGACCTTCCTAAAGCATATCGCCAAGCATCTGGATGCTTGCTTTGGAGTATATGCCAGAGTCATTCGGACCGGAACCGTTACCATTGACGCACCCGTTTATTTGCTCGATTAAATTTCAAACGAAAAAGAGCGATTCGTTCCTTTACGAATTCGCTCTTGCAGGATACATTTTATAACGTTTCCAATGCGCGCCGTACCTCTCCTAGCGCGCATTGCGGCGTTTATGATCACTCATTAATGGTCGGGTAGTGCAGCATCGTCAGGCGCTTCGAGACTAATGCGTCCCAGCTTGCCTGCCCTCAGCTCACGCAGAATGGCGAGTGAGGCTTTCTCCAGATCCACCCGTCCCCCGCTCATCAGAGCGCCGCGTTTGCGGCCTACAGCTTCCATCAGAGCCACAATGGCATCGGTGTCTGCCGGGTCTTGCGGAACCTCGTCTACGCTGAAGCGTTCTTTGACCGATTGCGCATAATGCTCCGTCAAATAGCGCATGGCGAACAGAGCAACTTCCTCCACCTGCAAAATCTCTTCCTTGATCGCTCCGGTCGCTGCCAACCGCAGTCCAACCGATTGATCTTCGAACTTCGGCCACAAAATTCCTGGAGTATCGAGCAGTTCCATCTCCGTACCGACCTTAATCCACTGCTGACCTTTGGTTACCCCCGGCTTGTCTCCGGTTGCGGCGATTTTACGCCCGGCCATCCGGTTGATCAGAGTCGATTTTCCGACATTCGGAATTCCGACAATCAGCGCGCGGATCGCTCTCGGATTCATCCCTTTGCGCAGCTGCGCCTGAATTTTTTCCGACAGCAGCTCCTTGCTGCGCTGCATAATTTCTTTCACCGGATTGCCGCCTACGGAATCGATCGGGATCGCTTTCAACCCTTGCTCCGCGAAATACTCAATCCACCGCCGGGTAACCTCCGGGTCCGCCAAATCATGCTTGTTCAGCAAAACCAAGCGCGGTTTATTTTGCAAAATTTCATCGATCATCGGGTTTCGGCTGGATAACGGTACCCGCGCATCCAAAAGCTCGATCGCCATATCAATCAGCTTCAACTTCTCTTGGATTTGCCGCCTTGCCCGTGTCATGTGACCCGGAAACCATTGGATCGTCATCTGAGTCACCTCAATCTGTTTACCTACTGCCGGTTCGGACTATTGAAATGAACCAGGCTGATTTTATTGAACGGCCAGAAGATCAAGTCGGCACGTCCGACAATTTTATCATAATTGACAAAGCCTACAGACGGGTCGCGGCTATCTGAGCTGTTCGAACGGTTGTCGCCCATCACAAATACGCTGCCCTCGGGGACTGTCTGCTCCGGGAAATTTCTTGTGTTATAGGGTCTCCCTTCCGAGGCGGCTTTATCCAGCGCCGGCTTCAGATAGGTTTCGTCCACCAATTGGTTATCCACATACACCTTGTCGCCTTCAACTTTAACCTTTTGGCCCGGCAAGGCAATGACGCGTTTTATGTAATCTTTGTCTTTGGTTGCATGAAACACGACGACTTCCCCGTGCTCCGGCTTCCCGAACTTGTAAATAAACTTATTGACGATGAGCCGCTCTCCCGTATAGAAATTCGGCTCCATGGAAGGCCCTTCCACAATGAACGGGGCGAAAACGAGCCAGCGTATAAAAAACACGAGGGCCGCCGCAATCAGCAGCGCTTTGATCCATTCCCAAGCTTCGTTTTTGACGGGATTCGTTTTTTCTACGGTTTGATCCTGCTCCATTAGCTTTCCTGCCCTTTCGCCAGAGTGGGGTAAAAAACGAAAAGGGACTTGGTGTGCAAGCCCCTTTGTTTTCGTTATCGAATCTCTTGAATTCTTGCTGCCTTACCGCGCAGACCGCGAAGATAATAGAGCTTCGCGCGACGGACTTTACCACGGCGAGCCACTTCAATCTTATCGATCTTCGGAGTATGAATCGGGAACGTTCTCTCAACGCCGACACCGTAAGAAATTTTTCTTACTGTGAACGTTTCGCTGATTCCGCCGCCGCGGCGCTTAATAACAACGCCCTCGAACAGCTGGACACGCTCGCGCGAACCCTCGATAACCTTAACATACACTTTCAAAGTGTCGCCAGGACGAAAGCTCGGAATGTCGCTGCGCAGTTGTTCCTTCGTAATCTCTTGGATCAAGTTCATGGATGACTCCCTCCTTCCACACAGGTGTTCATGCCGCTGCTAATAGATGTCGGTTCTTTCGATGTCACGCGCAGAGGACCACCGTATTCAAGCAAATTTCCACAACGTTTTATATCATAGCATAAACCCAAGGGAAACACAACCAGTTCTTTGCTGTAAGATGAAGTTTCGTTTCATTTTTGCAAACCGATCCGTTATTTCCACATTATTCCCGTTAGTACGAAAATGTATTCCATCCGCCAAAATAAAAAACCGTCTTGTTTCATGCTCC